>NZ_JAFBFC010000019.1 GCF_016909075.1 Priestia iocasae | reverse complement strand
CCATTCACGCAAAGTGAGACTTTTAACGGCTTGATGTTTGTGACCACACGTTGAACAAAGCTGACTAGAAGGAAAGTTTTTAGCAACCGCAACAATTTGCTTTCCATACCAGTTTGCTTTATATTCAAGCATTCTTCTAAATTCAAACCACGATACTTCGCTAATTGCTTTTGCAAGATTATGATTCTTCAACATATTCTTAATAGACAAATCTTCAATACCAATGATGTCGTGGTTTTTGACAATCTTGGTTGAAATTTTATCTAACAGATCTTTTCTTGCATTAGCAATTTTTTCGTGGATACGAGCCACTTTTAGTTTTTGTTTGTGCCAGTTAGAAGAACCTATTTGTCGTCTTGACAGAATGCGTTGGGCCTTTGCCAACTTTTCTTCTAACGTTCGGAAAAACTTTGGATTTTCGTAAACTGTTCCATCTGATAATGTCGCGAAATCTTTTAGACCAACATCAATTCCTACCGCCGAACCTACTTTTTTAAAAGGTACAACTTCTGTTTCAACTAAAATGGAAACGAAGTATTTGCCCGAAGGGTTACATCTAATGGTTGCATTGATAATGCGACCTTCAACCTCTCGGCTTTTTGCAAAAAGTACCGTACCCAATTTTGGCAGCTTGATATGTTTCTCTAATACTTGGATATTTCCGTTTACACATTTCGTTGTGTACGATTGAACAGGGTTCTTTTTCGATTTAAAACGCGGTTCCCCATTTTGTTTTTTGTAATAGCGAGTATAGGAATCATTCACAATTTCAACTGATTTTTGGAGAGCGATACTATCTACTTCTTTTAAAAATGGATAGTGCTTCTTTAATTCTCGAACAGCCTTGATAGATTGGTTTTTATTGAAAAATTCACCTTTCCAATTATTCGACACAAGTTGACCGTTCTGTACCATTTTGTTAACAACATACCAATAAGCATCTTTGTTTTTTTGCTTGCCAACAAAATAATTGTACACAAAACGAGAACAACCAATGGTTTTATGAATTAATTCCATCTGTTTTTGATTTGGATAGAGTCTGAATTTATATGCTTTT
>NZ_JAFBFC010000017.1 GCF_016909075.1 Priestia iocasae | reverse complement strand
TGGTTAAGTCCTCGACCGATTAGTATCAGTCAGCTACACATGTCACCATGCTTCCACCTCTGACCTATCAACCTGATCATCTTTCAGGGGTCTTACTAGCTTGCGCTATGGGAAATCTCATCTTGAGGGGGGCTTCATGCTTAGATGCTTTCAGCATTTATCCCGTCCGCACATAGCTACCCAGCGATGCCTTTGGCAAGACAACTGGTACACCAGCGGTGCGTCCATCCCGGTCCTCTCGTACTAAGGACAGCTCCTCTCAAATTTCCTGCGCCCACGACGGATAGGGACCGAACTGTCTCACGACGTTCTGAACCCAGCTCGCGTACCGCTTTAATGGGCGAACAGCCCAACCCTTGGGACCGACTACAGCCCCAGGATGCGATGAGCCGACATCGAGGTGCCAAACCTCCCCGTCGATGTGGACTCTTGGGGGAGATAAGCCTGTTATCCCCGGGGTAGCTTTTATCCGTTGAGCGATGGCCCTTCCATGCGGAACCACCGGATCACTAAGCCCGACTTTCGTCCCTGCTCGACTTGTAGGTCTCGCAGTCAAGCTCCCTTGTGCCTTTACACTCTACGAATGATTTCCAACCATTCTGAGGGAACCTTTGGGCGCCTCCGTTACATTTTAGGAGGCGACCGCCCCAGTCAAACTGCCCACCTGACACTGTCTCCCAGCCCGATAAGGGCTGCGGGTTAGAATTTCAATACAGCCAGGGTAGTATCCCACCGACGCCTCCACCGAAGCTAGCGCTCCGGCTTCTCAGGCTCCTACCTATCCTGTACAAGCTGTACCAAAATTCAATATCAGGCTACAGTAAAGCTCCACGGGGTCTTTCCGTCCTGTCGCGGGTAACCTGCATCTTCACAGGTAATATAATTTCACCGAGTCTCTCGTTGAGACAGTGCCCAGATCGTTACGCCTTTCGTGCGGGTCGGAACTTACCCGACAAGGAATTTCGCTACCTTAGGACCGTTATAGTTACGGCCGCCGTTTACTGGGGCTTCGATTCAGAGCTTCTCCCAAAGGATAACCCCTCCTCTTAACCTTCCAGCACCGGGCAGGCGTCAGCCCCTATACTTCGCCTTACGGCTTCGCAGAGACCTGTGTTTTTGCTAAACAGTCGCCTGGGCCTATTCACTGCGGCTCTCTCGGGCTTTAACACCCTAACAGAGCACCCCTTCTCCCGAAGTTACGGGGTCATTTTGCCGAGTTCCTTAACGAGAGTTCTCTCGATCACCTTAGGATTCTCTCCTCGCCTACCTGTGTCGGTTTGCGGTACGGGTACCTCCCACCTCGCTAGAGGCTTTTCTTGGCAGTGTGGAATCAGGAACTTCGGGGCCTTGGCCCCTTCGCCATCACAGCTCAGCCTTCACGATGAGCGGATTTGCCTACTCATCAGCCTAACTGCTTAGACGCGCATATCCAGCAGCGCGCTTACCCTATCCTCCTGCGTCCCCCCATTGCTCAAACGGTGGGGAGGTAGTACAGGAATATCAACCTGTTGGCCATCGCCTACGCCTTTCGGCCTCGGCTTAGGTCCCGACTAACCCTGAGCGGACGAGCCTTCCTCAGGAAACCTTAGGCATTCGGTGGACAAGATTCTCACTTGTCTTTCGCTACTCATACCGGCATTCTCACTTCTAAGCGCTCCACCAGTCCTTACGGTCTAGCTTCAACGCCCTTAGAACGCTCTCCTACCACTGACATCGTAGATGTCAATCCACAGCTTCGGTGATACGTTTAGCCCCGGTACATTTTCGGCGCAGAGTCACTCGACCAGTGAGCTATTACGCACTCTTTAAATGGTGGCTGCTTCTAAGCCAACATCCTGGTTGTCTAAGCAACTCCACATCCTTTTCCACTTAACGTATACTTTGGGACCTTAGCTGGTGGTCTGGGCTGTTTCCCTCTTGACTACGGATCTTATCACTCGCAGTCTGACTCCCGAGAATAAGTATTTGGCATTCGGAGTTTGACTGAATTCGGTAACCCGTTGGGGGCCCCTAGTCCAATCAGTGCTCTACCTCCAATACTCTCATCTCGAGGCTAGCCCTAAAGCTATTTCGGAGAGAACCAGCTATCTCCAGGTTCGATTGGAATTTCTCCGCTACCCACACCTCATCCCCGCACTTTTCAACGTGCGTGGGTTCGGGCCTCCATTCAGTGTTACCTGAACTTCACCCTGGACATGGGTAGATCACCTGGTTTCGGGTCTACAACCACGTACTATGTCGCCCTATTCAGACTCGCTTTCGCTGCGGCTCCGTCTTTTCGACTTAACCTTGCACGGGATCGTAACTCGCCGGTTCATTCTACAAAAGGCACGCCATCACCCGTTAACGGGCTCTGACTACTTGTAGGCACACGGTTTCAGGATCT
>NZ_JAFBFC010000016.1 GCF_016909075.1 Priestia iocasae | reverse complement strand
TCACTCCCTGGTGCCGCTGTAACATCTATTCAAATAGATGGTGTACTACATGAATTTTCAACAATACCTGGTGTTGTTGAAGATGTAACAAACATCATTTTAAATGTTAAGAAATTAGCGCTAAAGATTTATTCTGAAGAAGAAAAAACTTTAGAGATTGATGTTCAGGGCCAAGGTGCTGTAACAGCTGCGGATATTCAAGCTGATAGTGATGTTGAGATTTTAAACCCAGATCTTCATATTGCTACATTGGAATCGGATGCTCACTTCCGTATGAGATTAACAGCTAAAACAGGTCGAGGCTATACTCCTGCAGATGCAAATAAGCGTGAAGATCAACCAATTGGTGTGTTACCAATTGATTCGATTTACACTCCTGTGACACGCGTTGCATACTTCGTGGAAAACACACGTGTAGGACAAATGACAAATTATGATAAGTTAACATTAGATGTTTGGACTGATGGAAGCATCGAGCCAGAGAAAGCAGTAGCTTTAGGTGCAAAGATTTTAACTGAGCACTTAAACATCTTTGTTAACTTAACAGACGAAGCTCAAAAAGCAGAGATTATGGTTGAAAAAGAAGAAGATCAGAAAGAGAAAGTTCTAGAGATGACGATCGAGGAACTAGATTTATCTGTTCGTTCATATAACTGCTTAAAACGTGCTGGTATTAATACCGTACAAGAGCTTGCTAACAAGACTGAAGAAGATATGATGAAAGTTCGTAACCTAGGTCGTAAATCTCTAGAAGAGGTAAAAGCCAAACTAGAAGAGTTAGGTTTAGGATTACGTAAAGACGATTGATAGATAACTAAGTACGTTTAGTTTGATTATTCAACAAAGGAGGGGACCTCACATGTCATACCGTAAATTAGGTCGCACAAGCGCACAACGCAAAGCGCTTCTTCGTGATTTAACAACTGATTTAATTATCAACGAGCGCATCGAAACAACTGAAGCACGTGCGAAAGAACTACGTTCAACTGTTGAGAAAATGATTACTTTAGGTAAACGTGGAGACTTACATGCTCGTCGTCAAGCTGCAGCTTACGTACGTAACGAAGTAGCTAACGAAGAGTCTGGTCAAGACGCATTACAAAAACTATTCAGCGATATCGCAACTCGCTACGAAGACCGCCAAGGTGGTTACACTCGTATCTTAAAAGTTGGACCTCGCCGTGGTGACGGTGCTCCAATCGTTATCATTGAATTAGTTTAATATTATATACATGAAGAAAAGGGCGTGACAGTGTGGAACTAGTCGATGCCCTTTTTTTTGTATATAAACAAATGTGTCACTAAAACTTGTTGGAAAACAATCATGTTTTCTTTTCTACTATAAAATCGAAGTGTACACATGACAAATTAGGATAGTAATGTAAATGATGTAATAGAAGAGTTGAGAGGAGGCTAGGTGCTGTGAGTGAGAAAGCATTGAGTGTAAAAGAGTTAAGTTTTCGGTATCAAGAAGATTCACCTTACGTACTGAATGGCGTTTCTTTTGATGTTTATAAGGGCGAGTGGCTAGCCATTGCAGGTCATAACGGTTCAGGTAAGTCTACATTAGCAAAAATTTTAAACGGCCTTCTTCTACCAGCGCACGGAGAAGTTTCTATTCAAGGTAAGCATTTGTCAGAGGAAACAATATGGGACATTCGTAAAGAGATTGGGATGGTTTTTCAAAACCCAGATAATCAGTTTGTAGGATCAACTGTTCAAGATGATGTCGCATTTGGGTTAGAAAACAATGGTGTGAGCGTTGAGGAGATGCGTCAACGCATTCCAGAAGCTATTAAACTTGTTAATATGGAAGAGTTTATTGAGCAAGAGCCTCACCACTTATCAGGTGGTCAAAAGCAGCGTGTGGCTATTGCTGGCATTATTGCAGCACAACCATCTATCATTGTATTAGATGAAGCCACATCAATGTTAGACCCAAGTGGAAGGATGGAAGTGCTTCAAACTGTCCGAAAATTACAAGAAGATAAAAAAATTACCATTATCTCTATTACCCATGACTTAAATGAAGTAGCAATGGCAGATCGAGTTATCGTTATGAATGGGGGAAGAGTATTCGCTGAAGGAACACCCGAAGAAGTTTTTCAACTAGGTCCAAAGTTATCTGACATTGGATTAGACCTTCCTTTTGCTGTAAAGCTAAGTGAGACTTTAAAGAACAAGGGCATTGCTATGTCAAAAATTCATCTAACGAATGAGGATTTGGTGGACGAACTATGGAAATTATACTCAAACAAGTAGAACATCGCTATCAACCGAACACACCGTTTGAACGTTTAGCTTTATATGATTTAAACTTACACATCCCTTCTAGTACATTTCTTGCTATTATTGGGCATACTGGTTCAGGTAAGTCAACAATTATCCAGCATTTCAATGCACTTTTAAAGCCGACATCTGGTCAAATTACAATAGGTGACCGAACGATTGAAGCCAATCGTAAAGAAAAGGAATTAAAACCTATTCGTAAAAAAGTAGGTGTTGTTTTTCAGTTTCCAGAACATCAACTTTTTGAAGAGACGATTGAAAAAGATATTTGTTTTGGGCCATTAAATTTCGGTGTAAAAGAAGAAGAAGCAAAAAAGAGAGCACGAGAATTAATTAAGCTTGTGGGCCTATCAGAAGACTTATTAGAGCGATCACCTTTTGATCTTAGTGGTGGACAGATGAGAAGGGTAGCAATCGCTGGAATCTTAGCCATGGATCCAGAGGTATTAATTTTAGATGAACCAACAGCAGGGCTTGATCCTAGAGGTCGTAAAGAGATTATGGAGATGATTTATACTCTTCATAAACAAAAGAATTTAACAACGATTCTTGTGACACATAGCATGGAGGATGCGGCTTATTACGCTGATCAAGTGGTGGTAATGAATAAAGGAAGTATAGCTATGAAAGGAAGTCCTAAAGAGATTTTCTCTCGATATGAAGAGCTAAAAGGTTATGGATTAGATGTACCTGAATCCTTATCCTTTATGTTAAAGGTACAAGAGCAGTTTGGATTAAAAATGTCTGAACCTGCTTTAACCTTTGAAGAAGTTGTTTCGCAAGTGAAAGCTTTAATGTTAGAAGGTGATGGTACATGATGAACTCAATGATTGTTGGAAAATATGTACCTGGAGATTCTTTTGTTCATAAAATGGACCCTCGAGCAAAGCTTTTACTCGTTTTCTGTTACGTCATTATTGTGTTTTTAGCAAATAACGCATATGGATACGCTCTTCTAGGCGCTTATACAGCATTCATTGTCACGATGAGTCGTGTTCCATTCTCTTTTATTTTAAGAGGCTTAAAACCCGTTTTATTCATTGTAATCTTCACGTTTATCCTTCATATCTTAATGACCAAAGAAGGAGAGATTTTAGTTGATTTTGGTTGGGTCTCAATCTATAAAGGTGGACTGATCCAGGGTATTTTTATTTCGCTGCGTTTTTTCTTTTTAATTTTAATGACGACGCTTCTTACATTAACCACCACCCCTATTCAAGTGACAGATGGAATGGAGAGTTTGTTACATCCTTTGAAAAGATTTAAGTTTCCTGTTCATGAATTAGCGTTAATGATGTCGATTTCTTTACGCTTTATTCCGACCTTAATGGATGAAACAGATAAAATTATGAAGGCTCAAACGGCTAGAGGTGTTGATTTTACTAGTGGTCCAATAAAAGACCGTTTGAAGGCCATTGTGCCTCTTTTAGTGCCTTTATTTATTAATTCATTTAAGCGAGCCGAAGAGCTTGCTATTGCGATGGAAGCAAGAGGGTATCGTGGAGGAGAAGGACGAACAAAATATAGACAGCTAATCTGGAAATCTAGTGATACTCTTATGCTAGTGTTACTAGTCGTCATGGCAGCTGTGTTAATCATAATGAGATCTTAAAAGAGCTTGGTGAAAGATATGAAACGAATAAAGTGTGTAATCTCTTACGACGGTAGTGGATTTTCAGGTTATCAAATACAGCCAAACAAACGAACTGTACAAGGTGAGTTTGAGGGAGTATTAGTTAAAATGCATGGTGGGAATGAGATAAAAGTTCATGCATCAGGTCGAACAGATGCCAACGTTCATGCATACGGCCAAGTGCTTCATTTTGATACATCTCTTGCAATCCCGTCTACAAAGTGGATAAAAGCATTAAATTCTCTCTTACCAGATGATATTGCAGTTTCACATGTACAACAAGAAGATAAAGATTTTCATGCCCGATTTAGTGTAGTATCTAAAGAGTATCGTTACAAAATCTCACGTCAACAAGAGCGTGATGTGTTTAGCCGTGACTATGCGTATCATTTTCCTTATGAGTTAAATATAGAACGTATGAGAGAAGCTGCTCAATATTTACTAGGAACTCATGATTTTACAAGCTTTTGTTCTGCAAAAACAGAAATAGAGGATCGGATAAGAACCATTTATGAAATTGAATTATTTCAATATAATAATGAGTTAACCATGCGATTTGTTGGGAATGGATTTTTATATAATATGGTTCGTATATTAGTCGGGACGTTAATAGAAGTAGGACAAGAAAAAATTTTTCCAGCTCAAATAAAGGAAATTTTAGAAAAGAAATCTCGGATTTATGCTGGAAAAACCGCACCAGCTCACGGGTTATATTTATGGCAAGTAAACTATGACAACTAAACCTGGTGTAACATTTTCTTGACATTAGGATTACAAAGCGATATTATATCCTATGGTATGTATTTTAACCCCGCGATTAGCCCCGGAAATTAATCGTGTTGAAATAGAAGGTTGAAATAATTCATTTTTTAATGATTGATAATTAGGAGGGAAACTCATGCGTACAACTTTCATGGCGAAAGCAAACGAAGTAGAGCGTAAATGGTACGTTGTCGATGCTGAAGGTCAAACTTTAGGTCGTCTAGCAAGTGAAATTGCTTCAATTTTACGCGGTAAACATAAACCAACTTATACACCAAACGTTGACACTGGTGATCATGTAATCATCATCAATGCATCTAAGATCGAATTAACTGGTAAAAAATTAACTGACAAGATTTACTACCGTCACACTATGCATCCAGGTGGTTTAAAGCAACGTACTGCATTAGAAATGCGTACAAACTACTCTGAAAAGATGCTTGAACTAGCAATCAAAGGTATGCTTCCAAAAGGTAGCCTAGGTCGTCAAATGTTCAAAAAATTAAATGTGTATGCTGGTAACACACATCCACATGAAGCTCAAAAACCAGAAGTTTACGAACTTCGCGGATAATTAATAAGGAGGTTATTATCTTGGCACAGGTACAATATTACGGAACTGGCCGTCGTAAAAGCTCTGTTGCTCGTGTACGTTTAGTACCAGGTAACGGTAGCATTACAATTAACGGTCGTACAATTGAAGAATACATTCCATTCGCTGCATTACGTGAAGTGGTAAAACAACCACTTGCTTTAACTGAAACTGTAGGTAACTACGATGTATTAGTAAACGTTGATGGTGGAGGCTATGCTGGTCAAGCTGGAGCTATCCGTCACGGTATCTCTCGTGCTTTATTAGAAGCAGATCCAGAATACCGCGTAACATTAAAACGCGCTGGTTTATTAACTCGTGACGCACGTATGAAAGAGCGTAAAAAATACGGTCTTAAAGGTGCTCGTCGTGCTCCTCAGTTCTCAAAACGTTAATTTTTACGTTTCAAAGACTCTCAAGCTTTTGCTTGGGAGTCTTTTTTTTGCATTGATAACAAATAGTAGGGTGTAAAAGCTCTTTGTATATGTGCTGTTCATGACCTAACACTTATTAATCTGACCGTGATAAGAGCAAATTATAGAAGCTTTCAGTAAGGGTTAAAAGGATAGATAATAATTGGATAAACGTTATTTTCTATGATTTATATATGCCACATTGATTACATGAAACTATTCTTCTTGTCGTTTTAACAATCAGTGTGGGAACGTCGTGTGTTTCAAAAACTCTCAACAATTTAGTTGAGGGTTTTTTTAGAATCGGCATTTCATTCATAATTGTATCTACGAAATGAATAGAGTAGAAGTATCGTCATTGTAACTCAATATTTGGTAATGCTCGTTCATATTCTTTACGCATGAGAAGAGTTGATGTGCAAACAATATGTAAAAAGGGGGCGTAAAGACTGTTATGAACGTCATTATGAGCTTAAAAGAAAAAAGGTTAGAGAAGGAAATGGTATATGAGCGAAAAATGCTTCGAGAGCTATCAATTGATACGCTTCGTGATCGCATGAATCGTTACTTTGAACCATTATTTATTCGAAAAGACTATATTACATCATCAATTGAAGAAGGATGCCTAGATATTGCAGTTGAATCCTTCTTATTAGGAGCGAGGTTTAGCCGATTTGGCTATTACGGTGAATCAGAAAATCATGTTAAGGTGAGATGTGCATTAGAAGAGAAAATGCTTATTGATGCTTTATACGATTATTTAAGCTTCTGGTCACCTTTGGGAGAAGAAGACCTTTATCAAGAGAGCATTTATTATATCTGTGAGCAATATGTACATGATTGTTGGTTAGATGGTTTTCAAAAAGGTGAGAAAAGGTATCGGCTGCGTTTAAAATAACAAAACAAGCAAAGAGCTATTTAAAAATCATTCATAAATTCCAGCTTTGTCCCATATAGAGTAAGTAGGTAGGACTGGCTGGAGGGATTGGATGACAAAAATTAAATGGATTTGTGCCATTATCGCGGCAGTTTGTTTGTTGTTTATTATCCAATATCAATTTGTGGATAAAAACTCATGGAAGTCATGGAATTTACCACTTAGCGGAAGAATTATTATTTTAGATCCTGGACACGGTGGACCAGATGGTGGAGCGGTTGGAGGAAAGACATTAGAAAAAGATATCGCTCTTAACATCACATTATCACTTCGAGATTATTTACAGGAACAGGGAGCTCTTGTTCTTTTAACAAGAGAAGGTGACTATGATTTAGCGGAAGAAGGAACAAAAGGATACAGTAGAAGAAAAGTAGAAGATTTAAAAAATCGTCTACAGATGATTAATGAATCAGATGCTGATTTATATTTAAGTTTACATTTAAATGCTATCCCGTCGCCCAACTGGAGAGGTGCACAAACGTTTTATCATGGTTCACTAGAGGAGAATAAACGAGTATCGAAATTTATACAAGATGAGCTTCGCAAAAACTTAAGTAATACGTCGAGAGAAGCAAAAGTGATTCAAAATATTTATTTATTAAAACATGCGAAAGTACCTGGAGCTTTAGTTGAAGTTGGTTTTTTATCTAATCCTGGTGAGCGAGAGCTATTAGAAAAAAAGAAGTATCAACGACAAGTTGCAGAGTCTATTTATAAAGGTATCAACCGTTATTTTACAAGTGAAGAAGATATGAAGTAATCATGTAGTGGTAAGGGAATGTCGCTCCTTACCCTTATTTTCATTAAATAATCTGTTGATTATATATTTTGTATATTGTGAAAAGTCATCTATTTATAAGTATGTTATAATAATAATGAAAACGATTTTATAATGGTGGTGGGAGATATGTTAACGGAAGAAAGAGTAAAACAAATCTTAAGTGAGTTGAAAGATCCTTTTTTACATAAAACGTTAGGGGAAACCAATGCAATTAAAGAAATTAAAATTAAAGAGGATAAGCAGCATGTTAGTGTGAAGGTAGCAGTTGCTAAGACAGGCTCAAGCGAACAACTAAAGCTGCAAAATGTCATTGTAGATGCATTAAAAGAAGCTGGGGCAAATACAGTAGGTCTTCGTTTTGTTGAATTCTCTCCAGAAGAGTTAGCTCCATTTCAAGCTACTTCAAATGCAAACTCAGGCAATTTGTTAACAAATCAATCTTCAACTCAATTTATTGCAATTGCGAGCGGAAAAGGAGGAGTAGGAAAGTCTACTGTCTCTGTGAACTTAGCTGTCGCGCTAGCTCGATTAGGTAAAAAGGTAGGTCTAATTGACGCTGATATTTATGGTTTTAGTGTGCCAGACATGATGGGTATTGCGAAGCGTCCTGTTGTAAGAGGGGAAAAAATTATACCAGTTGAACGACTTGGCGTAAAAGTGATTTCAATGGGATTCTTTGTAGAAGATAACTCTCCTATTATTTGGAGAGGACCGATGTTAGGTAAAATGCTTACGAGCTTTTTTACAGAAGTAGAGTGGGGAGATTTAGATTATCTTTTACTTGATCTGCCTCCAGGAACGGGTGATGTAGCCTTAGACGTTCATTCTATGCTACCAGCTTGTAAAGAAGTGATTGTAACGACACCGCATCCTACTGCAGCTTTCGTAGCTGCTCGCGCAGGAGCGATGGCTATTAAGACAGATCATGAAGTTATCGGTGTAGTTGAAAATATGGCTTACTTTGAAAGTCAATTAACCGGTGAGAAAGAGTATGTATTCGGAAAAGGTGGTGGAGAGAAGTTAGCTGAGGAGCTTCAAACCGAAATCCTTGGAAAACTTCCGTTAAGACAACCTGATTGGAATGACGATGATTTCGCCCCATCTATTTATGACCAAAATCATCAGTTAGGAAAGATTTATCTAGATATTGGACAGAAGATTGCTAAAAAGTGTGAAGCATCAGTTTTAAGTTAAAAGATCAAATATAAAAAATCCCGCTAAGTGATTTTATTAAGCGGGATTTTTTTATTGAATTCAGAGAGCTTTCTTAAATATCCTATTGCCTTATTCCTACCCTTGTTCTTGCTCTGATGCTCCGCCTTCACTGCCTCCGGATTCTTCTGATCCTTCTTCGCTCTTTTCTTTTGAAGAACCTTCACCTTGTGTTTCAGCTGCAGCTTTCATCAGTAAATCTTGGATTTTGGCTTTATAGAGAGGACTTTCAAATGTTTCTGTCATCACTTTTTGCAGATGAGCTCTAAATTCTTGACCTTTTAACACTTCAACAACTTGCTTTTCCATTTCTGGATTTTTTAGCACTTCCATTAGAGAAGCTTGATATTCTGGATCTTTTATTAACTTTTTCATTAATGCTTCTTGTTCTTTTTGAACACTTTTTGCGAAGGTTTCAGCAAACTTTGGATCACTAAATGTCTGTTTCCAAAAATCAACGCCTTTTTCTGAAGTTAATGTAGTGGTAATGGTTTCTTTCACCATCGCTTGGTCCATCACTAATTCTTTCTTTATTTCCTCATCCTTTAGAACTTCTTGAATGGCTTTTTTACCATCATCAGTTTTTAAAATATCAACAACCATCTTTTTTGTCTGGTCGTAGTCCATCCCGCCTTCTTCATCTTGAGGGGCACAAGCACCTAAAAGTAGAGCACATGTTGTTGCGTAAAGTAGGAGCAACAATGGCTTTTTTTTCATGAATTAAGCTCCTTTCAATCGTACACTTATTTTTAATATGATAGATTTTTCGAATTTTATTCACGATTGATTTAGGAGAAGCCTAGATTTTTCAAGGTGTCGTTGGTACAATTTATGAAGCAATGGATTTTATCGAAATTTGGGGGATCTAGCATTGAATAGTCGTAATTGGGTTCGTTTATTCCTTTCAACTCTGTTAGTTGGCGGAGTAAGTACAGGAATTGTTGGTTTTGCTGTTAAGTGGGATGAGTATCAATCACTTTTTACCACGTTTAATGTTGTAGAAATTTTGTCGATTTTATTTTGGTTAGTTGGGGTAGGCTTTATTTTTAGCATTATTAGTCAAATGGGCTTTTTTGCGTATTTAACCATTCATCGTTTTGGATTAGGAATTTTTAAATCGGTTTCATTGTGGAATGCGATTCAAATTGTATTAATTGGCTTTGTTGTTTTCGACTTAGTTTATTTTCGTTATCGAGCATTTGCCGCAGAAGGAGATAGCGTAACACCGTATCTAGTGTTAGCGATGTACGTATTAGTAGTAGGGTTGATTGTTGCATACCTAAAAATGAAGCAAACAAATAGAGAAGCATTTGTTCCTGCTCTTTTCTTTATTGTAGTGGTAACAACACTTGAGTGGTTTCCGGCTTTGCGTATTAACGAAGAGGGATGGCTATACTTAATGTTGTTTCCTCTCTTAATTTGTAACACATATCAATTGTTGATTTTACCTAAATTGATTACAAATCCACAAAGAAAAAAGTGATGAATTCATATGTGCTAGAAATGACTTCATGGTGACTTCATGTTACCTTAGCTCAAACTAGAGATAAGACTCTTAAAGTCATCATGAAGTACTCTTAGCACATCAATGAGTTAATCACTTTTAGTTTATTTCTTTTGTTTTGCTCTTCGTATTTGCTACAAGTTCTGAAACTTTCACATTCTTTATTTGTTTTTTCTTCATCTCTTGTGCAATGATTGGAATTGCTTTAACAGTTTGTTGAGCAGAATCTGATGCATGAAGTAAGATAATATCTCCTCCATCCATGTCACCTGTTATATTTTCAATGATTTTGTCTACACCAGGATTTGTCCAATCTTTTGAATCTATACTCCAATGAACAACTGTATAACCTGAGGACTTTAACACTTTTAACACTTCTTTGTTAAAATGGCCATTAGGTGGGCGTATTAGATTTACTTTTTTAAGCCCTAAAGAGTCAAATACTTTTTTGGATTTAGCAAGGTCCTGTTTAATTTTAGCGCTTTCCATCGATGGATATGACTTATATTCATATCCCATTGTACCAATTTCATGACCATCCTTTGTGATACGTTCTACAATATCAGGGTGTCGCTCGGCCCAAGAAGCAGAAAGAAAAAATGTAGCACCTTTAACTTCTTGATTCTTTAATTCATCTAAAATTGGGATGGCATTCTCATCTCCCCAACTAATGTTAAAGGTAAGAGCCAGCTGATCTTTTTGACCTTCAGCTTTAGAAATGGCTTTAGGACCGCTATCAGTTGAAAAAACAGGGAAGTTTAAAAGACTTTGTGCATACAAAAAAAAGCTAGTAAAAAAAGCGGCAATGACAATGATTAATAATTTTTTAAATTTTTGAGCTCGAATAGTATAAAAGAAATTCATACTTCTCCCCCTTGGATAAGCTATTCTTGTCTAATCTTTATGCCTTATTTAGTAAATAAATAACAAAACAAATGAGAATAAAGGAATTTTATTTGCCGAAAAAGGTTAAATTAGGAAAATAACGTTATATCTAAGGGTTGGTGTGCTATGCGAGGTTTATTAGTTAATGAAAAAGAAGTAAAGGAATTAGAGTACGTAATAAAGAGAGAATTAGAAGAATTACTATTTGATTTTACAGATGATCGTATTGATCATGTAGTAAAGCGAAGCATGGAAGAAAGATATGATATCCTTTTCAAACTATTTAGTCGTGTAGCAAGTCCAAGAGAGTGTTTAAAGTATATTCGTTCAAAACAAAAAAACATTAAAAAAAGTATTGACTCATAGTAAATAACTGTGATAAATTATTACTTGTCGCTGATGAGCGATAACAAACGAAAAAAACAAATTAAAAAAGTTGTTGACATACAGTAGACAACTTGATATGATAGTAAAGTCGCTTCTGAGCGACGGTTGAACTTTGAAAACTGAACAAAGCGACAAACGTCAACGTTAATTCAAGTTTTAAAATTTATGAGCAAGTCAAACATTTCTTCGGAGAGTTTGATCCTGG
>NZ_JAFBFC010000015.1 GCF_016909075.1 Priestia iocasae | reverse complement strand
GCTCTCTAGCGCCGATGGTAGTTGGGACTTTGTCCCTGTGAGAGTAGGACGTTGCCGGGCAATAAGAAAACACTAGCGATATCGCTAGTGTTTTTTTGTTTTCATTTTTAAAAATGAAAACAACAGATAAGGAATTTTATCTAATGTAACGGACAAAAATTTTGTGATAAAGGGATAATCCTTTGCTGTATAGGTATGAATTAACTCATACCACCATTCTGTTTCATATCTAGAAATCATACTTAAATTATAAAGAAGTAAATAATGAGTTAGCACTTCCGGTAATTCTTCATCCCAACTGCGATTTTTAGGCAAAGAGAATGTGTTTTCGTATAAATCATACATAAAAGGAAGACAATTATAAAAATCTATATGCTCCTTCTTTATTTTTCCATATAATTGTTCATTCTCATGATGTAACTCTATTCTCAACTTTGATTGCTTCGTTAAATGGTGAGAAAAGCGCTCTTTGTCCATATGATAATTTACAATTAGTTCATCGGGAATTCTAATGATTCCCTTCGTAACATCTCCTACTGTGACAGAGTATTTTTGATTGCAAATAGATTGAAAACATGATGTTAATTCAGGGATATTTTTCATTAATGAGCGCATGCAATACTTTTTTCCTTCAAAATGTTTCATGTGAAACATTTTATCGCTCACATGAGTAAATAACCCATATTTTTGCACCTTTACCTCATCGTCTAAAAAATCATAGCCTTGTTTTTTACGCTTACGGGCAGAAACCCCATGTGCTAAAACTGATGTATTTTCAGGGTAGTGAGGGGTAGTAGTTAGTAAGCAGGCCTTTAATAACTGAGACATTCCATAGAATAACAATACAGGTTTAACAGGCAATGGAGCTGTACGAGATAAGTCGTAATAATTTTTGCTATGCTCAAGATAATATATAAAGGGATAGCAGTTTTCATAGCTAATCTGCTCTGCTTTTTCAATTTCTTCTCTTTCATAACACCTATGAAGAAATTTCTGGGTATAAGTTGAAGAAAAAAACAACATGTAGTCATCCCAAATCCGTTCGTAAGAGTTCATATCTTGCTCCTTTCTTTTTTTAGAATTATCTGATATATCGTTCGTGTGTTGACAGTTACATATCCAATTGTTAATCTACTAATAATATTTTGTCGCTTAAGGGAGGATTCTATAATGTGGGAAACTAAATTTGCAAAAGAAGGGTTAACATTTGATGATGTTTTATTAGTTCCAGCGAAATCTGAGGTGTTACCAAAAGATGTGGACATGAGCGTCGAGTTAACAGAAACATTAAAGTTGAAAGTTCCATTTATTAGTGCTGGTATGGATACTGTAACAGAAGCAGATATGGCGATTGCGATGGCAAGACAAGGTGGATTAGGTATTATTCATAAAAACATGTCAATTGAGCAACAAGCTGAACAAGTGGACAAAGTAAAGCGTTCTGAGAGTGGTGTCATTACGGATCCATTCTTTTTAACACCAGAACATCAAGTGTTTGATGCAGAGCACTTAATGGGCAAGTACCGCATTTCTGGTGTACCAATTGTTAACAACTCTGAAGAGCAAAAATTAGTTGGAATCCTTACAAACCGTGACTTACGTTTTATTCAAGATTATTCGATTGAAATAGCAGAAGTGATGACAAAAGAAGATCTTGTAACTGCTCCAGTGGGAACAACGTTAGATGAAGCAGAGAAGATTTTACAAAAATATAAAATCGAAAAATTACCTTTGGTAGATGATGGTGGAGTTCTAAAAGGGTTAATTACCATTAAAGATATTGAAAAAGTCATTGAATTCCCTAACTCTGCTAAAGATGAGCTTGGACGACTTCTAGTAGGAGCAGCAGTAGGTGTAACAGCTGATACAATGATTCGTATAGACAAGCTTGTAAAAGCAGGAGTGGATGTAGTCGTTGTCGATACAGCCCATGGACATTCTCAAGGTGTATTAAATACAGTAAGACAAATTCGTGAAACGTATCCAGCGCTAAATATTATTGCTGGAAACGTAGCAACAGCAGAAGGAACAAGAGCATTAATTGAAGCTGGGGCTAATGTTGTAAAAGTAGGAATCGGGCCAGGGTCCATTTGTACGACACGCGTAGTAGCAGGTGTAGGTGTTCCTCAAATTACAGCCGTTTACGATTGTGCAACAGAAGGAAGAAAACATGGTGTGCCAGTCATTGCTGATGGTGGAATTAAATACTCAGGTGACATTGTGAAAGCATTAGCTGCAGGTGGACATACAGTTATGTTAGGTAGTTTATTAGCTGGTACATCTGAAAGCCCTGGTGACACAGAAATCTTCCAAGGACGTCGTTTTAAAGTGTATCGAGGTATGGGTTCTGTAGGTGCAATGGAACAAGGAAGTAAAGATCGTTATTTCCAGGAAGATAATAAAAAATTCGTTCCAGAAGGAATTGAAGGACGTTTACCTTATAAAGGACCTTTAGCAGACACTCTTTATCAGCTAGTTGGTGGTTTGCGTTCAGGTATGGGATACTGTGGAACAAAGAACTTACAAGAGCTAAGAGAAGAAGCACAATTTGTTCGAATGACAGGTGCAGGCTTACGAGAAAGTCATCCGCATGATGTTCAAATTACAAAAGAATCTCCAAACTACTCAATGAGCTAATCATCAAAAAAGCTGTGTGACCAGTAATTGTTACACAGCTTTTTTGATGGAAAATAAAACCTTCATAAGGACATAAGGAACGGTACATCTTCACCTATTTTTTTAAAATTGTTTATGATAGAATAATTTTTATGTGAGTTCATTTATGGAGGGTGTAAATTGAAGAAGCGATTACATAGGAAAGTAAAAAGCCTACTTGCTTTATTTATGTTAGTTCCAATACTAGCATTTGGTAAGACAGCTCAAGCCGAAGAGAATTATCTTAACATTGAGTCAGATGCAGCTATGCTAATAGAAGCGGAAACAGGTAAGATTATTTATGAGAAAAATGCAGACACCGTTTTAGGAATTGCCAGTATGACTAAGATGATGACAGAGTACTTAGTATTAGAAGCAATTGCTGAAAAGAAAATTACATGGGAGCAAGAAGTAACCATTAGTGACTATGCATATCAAATTTCTCAAGATCGTGGATTATCAAATGTACCATTATTGAAAAATGGGAAATACAACGTACAAGAGTTGTATGAAGCAATGGCTATTTACTCTGCGAACGGTGCAACAATTGCTTTATCAGAAATACTAGCGGGATCAGAGTCAAATTTCGTTAAAATGATGAATGCGAAAGCGAAGGAGTTAGAACTAGAGGATTATAAGTTTGTTAACTCTACAGGTCTATCAAACTCTTTATTAAAAGGTAGTCATCCAAAAGGTACAGAAGCGAACGATGAGAATGTTTTATCTGCAAAAGCGACTGCTAAACTTGCTTACTATCTAGTAAATGACTATCCAGAAGTATTAGAAACGGCTAAAGTTCCTAAAAAAGTATTTAGAGAAGGTACGGATCACCAAATTCAAATGGATAATTGGAACTGGATGTTACCAGGCCTTGTATTTGGATACGAAGGTGTAGATGGATTAAAAACAGGTCATACAGACTTTGCTGGTTATTGTTTTACAGGTACAGCAGAGCGTGATGGTGTTCGTTATATTACGGTTATTATGAATGCACAAAATAACGGTAAAAAATCATTTGAAGCTCGCTTTCAAGAAACCAAAAAGTTATTAGACTATGCGTTTAGTAATTATCAATTAGAAGAATTAGTACCTGAAGGCTCTCAAGTAAAAGGGAAAGAATCTCTTCCAGTTGCAAAGGGTAAAGAAAAAGAAGTAGAGATTCAAACGAAAGAACCTTTAAATGTACTAATGAAGCGTGGAGAAAAAGAAAGTTATAAGACAAATTTTGAACTAGATAAAAAGGTATTAGATAACAAAGAAAGAGTAACAGCACCTTTTAAAGCTGGTCAAACAGTCGGTTATATCAGTGCGACAAATGAAGAAGGCCAAAATTTAGGATACTTAACAAAAGAAGGCGAAAAAGCGGCTAAAGTTCCAGTTGTCACAGCTACATCTGTTGAAAAGGCCAATTGGTTTGTTCTTTCAATGCGTAGTGTAGGTGGCTTCTTTGGAGATATTTGGTCTAGTGCAGCAGATACAGTGAAAAGTTGGTTTTAAGCTCTCAATTTGAGAGCTTTTTTGGTATCATAAATGAACAAACAATGATAGTGAAAAAAGATTCTTCATACCAAATAAATCCATATTTAAATATAAGTAAACCAATAAGTATTATTCAGTAGGATTTTTTTGAAAAATGAGTTAAAATAGACACTAAGTTTTGAATCTTTTTACACATAATTCTTGTGCTTAATGCGCAAGACTTTATACAGGAGGAGTGCAAACATGAATAACATTACAGGTACTGATCGAGTTAAACGTGGAATGGCAGAAATGCAAAAGGGTGGCGTCATTATGGACGTTGTCAACGCAGAACAAGCTAAAATCGCAGAAGCAGCAGGTGCTGTAGCAGTTATGGCATTAGAGCGTGTCCCAGCTGACATTCGTGCAGCAGGTGGAGTGTCACGTATGGCAGATCCAACAATTGTAGAAGAAGTAATGAATGCTGTTTCTATCCCTGTTATGGCAAAAGCACGTATTGGTCATATTGTAGAAGCACGTATACTAGAAGCAATGGGTGTAGATTACATTGATGAGAGTGAAGTGTTAACACCAGCTGATGAGGAGTTTCACTTAAACAAAAACACGTTCACAGTTCCATTCGTTTGTGGTTGTCGTGATTTAGGCGAAGCAGCACGTCGTATTGGCGAAGGAGCTTCTATGCTTCGTACAAAAGGAGAGCCAGGTACAGGTAATATTGTAGAAGCGGTAAGACACATGCGTAAAGTGAATGCTCAAGTACGTAAAGTAGTAGGTATGAATGAAGATGAGTTAATGACAGAAGCGAAGTTACTAGGTGCACCTTATGAGTTATTATTACAAATCAAGCGTGAAGGTCGTCTTCCAGTTGTAAACTTTGCAGCAGGTGGAGTGTCTTCGCCAGCAGATGCAGCCTTAATGATGCAATTAGGTGCAGATGGTGTGTTTGTAGGTTCTGGTATCTTTAAATCTGAAAATCCAGAGAAATTTGCACGTGCGATTGTAGAAGCAACAACTCATTACGAAGATTATGAGTTAATTGCAAAACTTTCTAAAGGGTTAGGGAACCCAATGAAAGGAATTGAAATTTCAACGTTATTACCAGAAAATCGTATGCAAGAGCGTGGTTGGTAATTAATAAGGGAGTTATGTGAAATTATGGTGAAAGTTGGAGTATTAGGACTGCAAGGTGCTGTGCGAGAACATATCCGCGCAATAGAAGCGTCAGGTGCTGAAGCTATTGTAGTTAAAAAGACAGAGCAATTAGCAGACCTAGACGGTCTAATCTTACCAGGTGGCGAAAGTACAACAATGCGTCGCTTAATTGACAAATATGAATTTATGGAACCACTTTTACAATTTGCAAAAGATGGTAAGCCGATGTTTGGAACGTGTGCGGGTTTGATTTTACTAGCGAAAAACATTGCTGGTTATAGTGAGCCACATCTAGGTGTCATGGATATTACGGTTGAACGTAATTCATTTGGACGTCAACGTGAGAGTTTTGAAGCTTCTTTGCACATTAAGGATGTTGCTGAAGACTTTGTAGGTGTTTTTATTCGAGCGCCACATATCGTAGACGTTGGCTCAGATGTTGAAGTGTTATCGACGCATAATGAACGTATTGTCGCAGCAAGACAAGGTCAGTTTTTAGGCTGCTCATTCCATCCAGAATTGACAAATGACGCAAGATTAACAAAATATTTTGTGCAAATGGTGGAAGAATCTACAGCAAAAGCGGTATAAGAGCATTGCATCTTGTGAAAACTTATAGTACATTATGGTTATTATAAAATGTTTATACGATAAAACGATGAAGGGAACTAGTAATAAGAAGTCTTTTCTCTAGAGAGTCGATGGTTGGTGAAAATCGACGTAAAGCGCTTATGAATCCATCCCTGAGTAGATTACTGAAAAATAAGCAAGTAGGTAATCTCGGTTTAACCGTTATCTTATTAAGTGGAAAGCATAAGCTTTAGTATGCTTTCAATTAGGGTGGCAACGCGGGTAAACTCTCGTCCCTTTTCATAAGGGATGAGAGTTTTTTGTTTTGCCTATTTTTATTATTTCATTGAAAAATAAAGGAGGTTTTACGCATGTTAGACTTAAAATTTCTACGTGCCAATTTTGAAGAAGTGAAAGAGAAGCTTAAATGTCGTGGTGAGGACTTAACAGATTTAAGCAAGTTTGAAGAATTAGATGAAAAGCGTCGCGAGCTTATTGCTCAAACAGAAGAGTTAAAGAGCAAGCGAAATGAAGTATCACAACAAATTGCTATCATGAAGCGTGAGAAACAAGATGCAGATCATCTAATTACAGAGATGAGAGAAGTAGGAGATCGTGTAAAAGAGTTAGATGATCAACTACGTGTAGTGGAAGAGTCTTTAGAGATGCTATTGCTATCTATTCCTAACATTCCACATGAAAGTGTACCTGTAGGTGAAACAGAAGACGATAATGTGGAAGCAAGAAAATGGGGAGATGTTCGAGAGTTTTCATTTGAACCAAAGCCACATTGGGATTTAGCAACAGACCTTAGCATCGTTGATTTCGAACGAGCTGCGAAAGTAACAGGTAGCCGCTTTGTATTTTATAAAGGTCTAGGTGCTCGCTTAGAACGAGCATTGATTAACTTTATGATGGATTTACATATGGATGAGCATGGGTATGAAGAAATACTACCTCCTTATATGGTAAATCGTACGAGCATGACAGGTACAGGACAATTACCGAAATTTGAAGAAGATGCATTTAAGATTAAAGAAGAAGACTATTTCTTAGTTCCAACTGCAGAAGTACCTGTTACAAACTTTCACCGTGATGAAATCTTAAGCGGTGATCAACTACCAATTGCGTATACAGCATACAGTGCATGTTTCCGCTCAGAGGCTGGATCAGCAGGTAGAGATACACGTGGTTTAATTCGTCAGCATCAATTCAATAAGGTAGAACTTGTTCGTTTTGTTAAACCTGAGGATTCTTATGATGAATTAGAAAAGTTAACAGGTCATGCTGAAAAAGTGCTTCAATTACTAGGCTTACCTTATCGTGTAATGAGCATGTGCACAGCTGATTTAGGGTTCACAGCAGCGAAGAAGTATGACATTGAAGTATGGATTCCAAGCTATGGTACGTATCGTGAAATTTCATCTTGTTCTAACTTTGAAGCATTCCAAGCTCGACGTGCAAACATTCGTTTCCGTCGTGAAGCTAAAGCAAAACCTGAACATGTACACACATTAAATGGTTCTGGGTTAGCAATTGGACGCACAGTAGCAGCCATTTTAGAGAACTATCAACAAGAAGATGGTTCAATTGTTATTCCAGAAGTGTTACGCCCATATATGGGAAATAAAGAAGTAATTAAGAAGTAATGAATTTTCTTCACGAGAAGCAATTTTGCTTCTCGTGAAGAAAAATAAAAAAAGTTTGTTCAAAGTGTTGACTCTCTATTTTTTCTATGATATATTTAATCTTGTCGATACGGAGGAATACCCAAGTCCGGCTGAAGGGATCGGTCTTGAAAACCGACAGGGGTGTTAAAGCCCGCGGGGGTTCGAATCCCTCTTCCTCCGCCATAATTAATTTAATTAATTGACCTAGCGCATAAATTGGAGATTGAAAAATCGTTACATTCATGTAACGATTTTTTTTATTTTATAAAGAACTTTTTTTAAGACTTGAAAAATAATGCTTTTTCTATTTAATGAAAATGGACCGCGATGAAGCTCTTCATGTTACTGAGTTTTCATCGCGGTCCATTTTGTTTTTATATAGACGAAATGTTTCTTCTTTTAAGTTTTTCACTATGATGCAAAAAACGAGAGATTTTCTCAACGATTGGCTCGATTGAGTTCTTATCTTGCATGATATCATATTCATTAATATTTAAGCGTAGAACAGGGCAGGCGTTAAAGTTATTAATCCATGTCTCGTAACGCTCATGCATCTCTTTCCAATATTCAATAGGTGTTTGTTGTTCCATTGGACGTCCTCGTTCTTGGATGCGGTCAACAATATCTTCAAAGCTTCCTTCTAAATAAATTACTAAATCTGGATGAGGGAAGTAAGGGGTCATAACCATGGCATCAAATAAACTAGTATATGTCTCATAATCAGTTTTTGACATTGTTCCTTTTTCAAAATGCATCTTTGCAAAAATACCTGTATCTTCATAAATAGATCGATCTTGAATAAAGCCTCCGCCATATTCAAAGATTTTCTTTTGTTCTTTAAATCGCTCAGCTAAAAAGTAGACTTGTAAATGAAAACTCCATCTCTCAAAATCAGCATAAAATTTATCGAGATAAGGATTTGTATCTACTTTCTCAAATGACGTGCGAAAGTCTAAAGCATCAGCTAGCGCTTTTGTCATCGTTGATTTCCCAACACCAACTGTTCCAGCAATCGTCAAAACAGCGTCATTAGGGATGTTATACTTCTTGCGCAAGTTCATTATGATTGACTCCTTCTTAAAATAGTTTCTTCAATTTTATCTAAAATCAACTGCAAATGATCAGGATTGTGAACGAAATCTAACTCATCTCCGTTAAAACGTAACACAGTTACATCAGAATAGTCCTGTTCAAACTGATTCATTGCTGCCTCGTAATCTTGTTTTAATTGCAGTAAGTAACCTGGGTCCATGTCTTTTTCAATTTCCCTACCGCGTAATTGAATTCTTTTTAATAGTGTATCTAAACTCGCATTAAGATAAATGACAACGTTAGGGTTAGGCATATCAGATGTTAAGATATGATAGATTTGAACATATTTCTGATATTGCTCATCTTTTAACGTTCTAGCAGCAAAAATCATATTTTTCATAACATGATAATCTGCTACAACAGGCTTTTTATGTGCTAAGTATAATTGATTAATATCTTCAAGTTGCTTAAACCGATTGCATAAAAAGAACATTTCGGTTTGAAAGCTCCACTCATGTATATCTTGATAGAATTTACCTAAAAAAGGGTTCTCATCCACGATTTCTCTTAATAAGTGATATTGAAAATATTCAGCAATCGCTTTGGTTAGAGAGGTCTTCCCAACACCAATCGGCCCTTCTACCGTAATAAAAGGTGTTTCTCCCACTTTCAGTTCCTCCTTTTATATAAACGCTCGCATCAAAAAACAGACAAAATATATTTTAACATAGTCAAAACAGGTAGGGGGAGAAAAAGAAGAAAAAAGAACACCCTGATCCTTGGAAAATAAAACTATGTTTTACACCTTTAGTAGGGAGCAGAGAATTTATAATCCTTTTGTTTATAAAAAAGAAAACTAGCCCATTAGGTACTAGTTTTCTTTGTGACAGTAAAGTTGTCTTCAATAAGTAGCCAATTTTGCGGAAAAGGAAGCCCTAACTTCCAGTAAGCCATTCCGCGTAATCCTAACTCTTTTAGGAGATTGAACTTTGCTTGAATAGAGCGTGCATCCTCAAACCATACTTCGTGTGTTTTACCTTGCTCATCTACGTAGCGGAAATAAGGAGCCTGCGATTTTGCATCGTATTGAATGGCTGCATTGTATTTATAAGCAATTTCAATGGCACGTTGAGCACTTATTGCTTTTGCAAACTTTCCTCCAGGTTTATAAGGTAGTGTCCAATCATAGCCATACAAATTTTGACCCATGATAATTTTAGATGGAGGAATTTCAGAAATGGCATAATCTAAAACCCTTCGAACTTGATCGATAGGTGAAACAGCCATTGGGGGACCTCCACTATATCCCCATTCATAAGTCATAGGTACAACAAAATTTGCGATTTCTCCGATGGCTTTATAATCATGTGCCTCATACCATTTTCCTTTTTGATCACGGCTTGTTTTTGGAGCTAAGGCAACAGACATCAAAATGTTTTCTTGGGATAATCGTTCTTTTGCTTTTTTTAAGAAAGCGATATAAGCATCTTTATCTTCAGGGCGTAGAAATTCAAAATCAAAATGAACGTCCCGAAAGTTTTTTTCTTTTGCTTTTTTGACAATATTGTCAATTAATTTATTTTGAATGGTAGGGTTGTTTAAGATGACACGCGCGAGCTCATCGCTAAATCCGTCATCTTCAATATTAGCTAAAACCATCATATAAACAGCTCGGTTATCTTTTGCTATTGCACCTAAATCATTAAGTGGAGGCTCTTTAATAGAACCGTCTCTTTGTACTTCAAAGTTAGCAGGTCCTAAGTAGGTAAGGTATTTAGCGTTACTACGAATTAATTTCTCTGTTTCAGGTGTAATGGTGCGGTTACTTGTTTCTACATAACCTAAAAATTCTGCTTCTCTCTTTGGGCGAGGTGGAATATATAGGCGTGTGCCTACTCTTAATGGTTGTGTAACAGGAATGTTATTTGCGTTTGCAATGGTTTGATAGCTGACACCTAGTTTTCTACCTATTTTCCAAAGGTTATCTCCTTGTTGAACGGTGTAGAACCTTCCTTCAATCGGAATGAGCAATGCTTGCCCGACCACTAATTGATTTGGGTTAGGTAATTGATTGATTTGACTAATTTCATTAGGGGGAATGTTATAGGCTTGAGCGATTTGATAAATACTATCACCCTGCTTTACAACATGTATTTGCATAATGTCACCCCTCCAATCTTGTTTTTACCATCTTATGACCAAAGGGGGAAGGGCATGAATTATTTCATGTATTCTTTATGAGGAAGTGTGTTTGCTTTAAGCACGTTTCTCATCATTTTTAACGCAAATTCATTATCCTCAGCAACGTTAGATGCGATACAATCAGAGGGAATAATTAAATTGTATTCTCTCATGTATGCATCATTAGCTGAGAAAAGCACACAAATGTTTCCTGCTATACCGCATAAGATAAGAGTTTCAATCTCTAACTCTGCTAGCAACATGTTAAGAGCTGTACCGTAGAAGATGGAGTGTTTCGGTTTAATAAGGAAGTAATCCTTTTCGGTTGGTTGAATTTGTTCAAGGATTGATCTGCTTGTCTCATTTGTACAATAAGAAATAATCTTATCTAAGTCAGCCTTCCAAAGGCGGTAATGATCATTTACATAAATCGTTGGTACACCTTTAGTTGTTAGAAATTGTTTTAATTTGAGGATATTAGCGGCAACTACTTGAGCTTGTTCAGCTAACATGTTGCCGTGGTTAAACTGAAAGTCATTGATCATGTCTATAATAATAAGTGCGGTTTTAGTATTGTTCATTTGATTTCCTCCTTTTATAAAATGAGAAATGTCTCAATTATTGTGGCTCATTATAGAAAAGAATATTTGAAAATAAAAAGTAAGGTTGGATGAAAGTTGATACAAGATGAAAAGTATATGCAATTAGCAATTGAACAAGCAAAACAAGCAGAGGCTCTAATGGAAGTACCAATAGGGGCTGTCTTGGTATGGGAAGATAAAGTCATTGCAAAAGCACATAATTTAAGAGAAAGTGAACAGCGCTCTATCGCGCATGCAGAATTATTAGCTATTGATGAAGCGTGCAAAAAGCTAGGTACGTGGCGATTAGAGGAGGCAACTTTATATGTCACCCTAGAGCCTTGTCCAATGTGCGCAGGAGCAATTATGCTTTCTCGTGTTAAGCGAGTAGTATTTGGAGCATACGATCCAAAAGGTGGGTGTGCGGGGACATTGATGAACTTGCTGACATTTGAAAAGTTTAATCACCAATCCGAGGTACAAGGTGGAGTGTTAGAAGAAGAATGTGGAGAACTGCTTACTACTTTCTTTCGGACATTGCGCATGAAAAAAAAGAAAAAATAGAGAAATATTATTTTACAATAACTTACAGTTGTTAAACGTTGCATTTCTGAAAGAAAACACGTATACTTATAAATGCGTCGGACATGACGCCTAACAAATTGGTTTCAATTTTGCCGTGCTAAGCGGGGAGGTAGCGGTGCCCTGTACTCGCAATCCGCTCTAGCGAGGCCGAATCCCTTCTAGAGGTTAGTGGACTTTAGGGTCTGCCTCAAGTAAGTGGTGTTGACGTTTGGGTCCTATGCAATGGGAATCTGTGAACCCTGTCAGGTCCGGAAGGAAGCAGCAGTAAGCAGAATCTCTCATGTGCCATAGGGTAGCCTGAACCGAGCTAACTGCTTGAGTAACGCCTAGGGTTGCTAATCGACGGAAGGTGCACGGCAGTTATACATATGTCATTAAAAGCCTACTCTATAAGAGTAGGCTTTTTTTCCTTTAATGCCTTTGTAAAATGCCTTTATAGTACGATATAATAAGATTAATCTAACAGGAACGATGAAAAGAAAAATGGAGGGAATGTAGTGGCGTATCAAGCATTATATCGTGTGTATCGTCCACAGAGTTTTAATGATGTAGTGGGACAAAGGCACATTATAAAAACATTACAAAACGCTCTCACACAAGAGAAGTTTTCTCATGCTTACTTATTCTCTGGTCCAAGAGGGACTGGGAAAACAACGGCAGCTAAGATACTTTCAAAAGCTGTTAACTGCGATAAAGCTCCAACAGCTGAGCCTTGTAATGAATGTCCATCTTGTCTCGGTATTATGGATGGATCGGTTTCAGATGTCATTGAGATTGATGCAGCATCTAACAATGGAGTAGATGAAATAAGAGATATAAGAGATAAGGTCAAATATGCACCAAGCGCTGTAAGGTATAAAGTGTATATTATCGATGAAGTTCATATGCTTTCAATTGGAGCATTTAATGCTTTATTAAAGACGTTAGAAGAACCACCTCCACATGTTATTTTTATACTTGCCACTACCGAACCGCATAAAATACCACTTACGATTATTTCAAGGTGTCAACGGTTTGATTTTAAACGAATTTCAAATGACGATATTGTTTTTCGAATGAAAGAAGTATTATCATCTGAAAGTGTCAAAATTGAGGAGCAAGCATTATACGAAATAGCGAAAGCATCAGAAGGTGGGATGCGTGATGCTTTAAGTTTGCTAGACCAAGCCATTTCATATAGTGATGATTCTGTTTCACTAGAGGATGTTCTCTCTATTACTGGAGCTGTCTCACAAGAGTTTTTACTACGTATTGTCAAAGCGATTTATGAAAAGGATGTTGTAAGTGCATTAGATGCTGTTGAACAGCTGATAAGAAACGGAAAAGATCCATCTAGGTTTGTAGAAGATATTATTTTTTATTATAGAGACTTACTTTTATATCAAACTTCAGAAAAAAATGTTCATTTATTAGAAAAAGCGATGGTTAATGAAGAGTTCGAATTTTTGAGTCAAAACATTCATGCTGCTTCCATTTATGATGTTATTCATAAATTAAATGAGACCCAACAAGAAATGAAATGGACGAATCATCCAAGAGTATTACTAGAAGTGGGGCTTGTAAAAGCTTGTCAGCTTCATGCGCCAGTTAATGTTGAAAACAGCGCTCCACCACAAGAGTTAATGCAAAAGATTAGCCAGTTGGAAGCGCAAATAAACCAACTGAGAGAGCAGGGAGTAGCTGTACAAGCAAGTAACGCTGAAGCTAATAACCAAGAACGTAAGCCAACAAGGCAAGGGAGAAGTACGTATAAAACACCGACAGGAAAAATTAATGAGATTCTAAAAAACGCTTCTCGCCAAGATTTAGAAGATTTAAAACGTAATTGGGGAAATGTATTAGAGACATTAAAACAACAAAACAAAGCATCACATGCTGCACTTTTATCAAACAGTGAGCCAGTAGCATCTTCTCAAAGCTCGTTTGTGTTAAAATTTAAATATGAGATTCATTGCAAGATGGCTGCTGAAAATAATAACAATGTACGTGATAATTTAGAGAATATCTTATATACTTTAATTGGTAGCAAACGAGATATGGTTGCAATTCCTGAAAGTGAATGGGATAAAGTAAGAGAAGAGTTTATTCGTGGGCAACGAGGGGAAGAAGAAGAGTCTATACAAGAAGAAGATCCTCTCATTACGGAAGCTCAAAAGTTGTTTGGTGCAGACCTTATTGAGATTAAAGATTAAATTATAGGAGGCATACAATTATGATGCGTGGAATGGGAAATATGCAAAAGATGATGAAACAAATGCAAAAAATGCAAAAAGATATGCAAAAAGCTCAAGAGGAGCTAGCAGATCAAAAAGTAGAGGGTACTGCTGGCGGCGGTATGGTTACAGTTTTAATAAACGGTAACAAAGAAGTATTAGAGGTTAACATTAAAGAAGAAGTCGTAGACCCAGAAGATATCGAGATGTTGCAGGATCTGGTTTTAGCAGCAACGAATGATGCATTAAAGAAAATGGATGAATTAACAAACAATACAATGGGTCAATTTACAAAAGGGTTAAACATCCCGGGATTCTAATCGGGATCTAATTATATGCGTTATCCAGAACCTATATCAAAGCTCATTGATAGCTTTATGAAATTGCCAGGAATCGGTCCTAAAACGGCGGTTCGCCTGGCTTTTTTTGTACTAACAATGAAAGAAGAACCTGTGCTAGATTTCGCCAAAGCCTTAGTGAATGCGAAAAGAAATCTCACGTATTGTTCAGTGTGTGGGCACATTACAGATCAAGACCCTTGTTATATCTGCGAAGACCAACGCAGAGATCGTAGTATTGTTTGTGTAGTACAAGATCCAAAAGATGTTATCGCAATGGAAAAAATGAAAGAATATAACGGACTGTATCATGTGTTACACGGCGCAATCTCTCCTATGGAAGGGATTGGACCAGAAGACATCAAAGTTCCTGAGTTGTTAAAGAGATTACAAGACGATGAAATTCAAGAAGTGATTTTAGCGACTAATCCTAACATTGAGGGAGAAGCGACTGCTATGTATATTTCTAGATTACTTAAACCGACTGGAATTAAAATTACAAGAATTGCTCATGGCTTGCCTGTAGGTGGAGATTTAGAATACGCAGATGAAGTAACGTTATCAAAAGCATTAGAAGGCAGAAGAGAAGTATAAAAAACATTGAATGAGGTAAATATATGTTTTTTAAAAGAAAAGGTTGGCTACGAAAAGAGTTTGATGGGCAATTACTTAACACATTTATAGAAGCAAAAGAAGATTGGTCTAAAAAGACAGATATGATTAATCGAGGTGTAGATCCATCAGATGAAGTTATTGTCAGTGGAAAGATAGCAAAAGCGAAATATCTTTATTTATTAAGAGAAGCAAAATACAGAGATATAAAAATCGGAAGGACATAACGTCCCTCCGATTTTTTATATCTTTAAGACAGTTATGATTTCAAGAGCCTGTACATACATATGATTATATAAGAAAGAAAAAGGAGGTAATGAATTGTTTGAACCTGTGATTGTAATTCCTATAATAGGAGGGCTTATCCTTTTATTGCTGCTAGCAGGAGGAACGACGAATAAAATACTTCGTTTAATAGGACAAGGATCTATAAAGCTTGTTATAGGGGCTCTCTTTCTATTCTTCGTAAATGTGATTGGAGCTCAAATGGATATTCATGTTCCGATTAATGTAGTAACGACTTCGATTTCTGGTATACTAGGAATACCAGGTTTAATAGCTTTAATCATTATTAATAACTTCATTTTGTAAGAAGTTTTCCTTGTTGGAAAACTTTTTTCGTTTTTAATGAAAAATCTATTGACCACACTTAATAATGGTGTTATATTTATATTCGTCGTTAAGACAACATCGAATCACTTGAAAATAACATAAAAAAGTTATTGACATTAGAGATTAGAGATGTTAAGATAATAAAGTCGCCTAAAGAGGCGGACGAGTTCTTTGAAAACTGAACAAAGCGACAAACGTCAACGTTAATTCAAGTTTTAAAATTATGAGCAAGTCAAACATTTCTTCGGAGAGTTTGATCCTGGC
>NZ_JAFBFC010000014.1 GCF_016909075.1 Priestia iocasae | reverse complement strand
ACACCCGTTCCCATGCCGAACACGGAAGTTAAGCTCTCTAGCGCCGATGGTAGTTGGGACTTTGTCCCTGTGAGAGTAGGACGTTGCCGGGCATTATTTCTTTTATATTATCGCGGGGTGGAGCAGTCTGGTAGCTCGTCGGGCTCATAACCCGAAGGTCGCAGGTTCAAATCCTGTCCCCGCAACCAAAATGGTCCCGTGGTGTAGCGGTTAACATGCCTGCCTGTCACGCAGGAGATCGCGGGTTCGATTCCCGTCGGGACCGCCATTACTATTATAGTAATCAGATAACGAAACAGATGTTTCGTCTTTTTTATTTATCCCTTTGTTGAACTATTTTACATTACAATTTGCTGTCCTTAGGAGAAATCCTAAGGTCTTTTTTATATCTACAGAAAAATTATCGTATATAAAACATAGTTTCAACTTATTGGTGGATATGTTATCTAAGGTGCGTTTAAAATAGATATATATTGATTGAAATGAGGTTCTAAATAATGGAGCAATCTCGAAATTTTTCGTTTTTTTCAAACTCATCTGAGCAAACCATGGATTTTGCTTCTAAGCTAAGTGAAAAGTTAGAAGAAGGATCTGTTTTATTATTAGAGGGTGATTTAGGTGCTGGTAAAACAACTTTTACAAAAGGACTTGCAAAAGGGTTAAATATTAAACGAAATGTGAATAGCCCTACCTTTACTATCATTAAAGAGTATACGGGAGGACGCTTACCTTTATATCATATGGATGTCTATCGTCTAGCTGATAGCTTTGAAGACCTAGGGTTTGATGAGTATTTTGAAGGAAGTGGTGTAACAGTTGTAGAGTGGGCTCATTTAATTGAAGATCAGTTACCACTTACATACTTAAAAATCAATCTGTACCATGAAGATGAGAATAGAAGAAGAATCGAGTTAGAGGCTTTAGGCCAACGGTATATTGATATTTGTGAGGAGCTTTTTAAATATGAAAACATTAGCGATTGATACATCTAATCTAGTCATGGGAATTGCTGTTGTAGAGGATGATCAGGTGATTGGAGAAGTTGTTACAAACTTAAAAAAGAATCATTCTGTTCGTTTAATGCCAGCAATTGAGACATTATTAAAAGAATGTAGTATAAAACCAAAAGAGCTCGATCGTATCGTAGTAGCACAAGGACCAGGATCTTATACAGGCGTACGTATAGGTGTTACCATCGCTAAAACGCTGGCTTGGACATTAAATATTCCTTTAGTAGGTGTGTCTAGCTTAGAAGTATTAGCAGCTAACGGAAGATATTTCGATGGTGTTATCTGTCCTCTCTTTGATGCAAGAAGACAACAAATTTTCACAGGTTTATATCGTTACGCAGAAAATGGAAAACTTGTAGAAGAAGTAGAAGATCAACTTATCATTAATAAAGATTGGTTGAAAAAGATTAAAGCCAATCATCAAAAGGTCTTATTTTTAGGTAATGATGTTAAACTGCATGAAGAAGTAATTAAAAGTGAGCTAGGAGAGTTAGCTGTTATTGCCCCATATACTCAGAACAATCCTCGTCCAAGTGAACTTGCTTTTATCGGTATGCAAAAGGAACCAAACGATGTACATACATTTGTTCCTAATTATGCCCGGTTAGCAGAAGCAGAGGCCAATTGGTTAGCTTCTCAAAATCAAGACTCTTAAGGAGTTGAATTATGAAGCTAACAATTAAATTCCGTCTTATGGAAATGGAAGATATTGATGATGTGGTAGAAATTGAGCATCAGTCATTTGCTACACCTTGGAGCAGAGAAGCATTTTATAATGAATTAGTGAACAATCAATTTTCTACTTATATTGTTATGGAAGAAAATGAAAAGGTAGTAGGATACTGTGGAACGTGGATCGTAGTAGATGAAGCACACATTACAAATATTGCCCTCCTTCCTGCTTATCGAGGTAAAGGACTGGGAGAATTATTATTAAATAATGTGATCAATCTAGTGAAAGAAATGGGTGCTATTTCAATGACATTAGAAGTACGTATTTCAAATTATACTGCTCAATCATTGTATCGGAAATTAGGCTTTGAGCCTGGTGGAATTCGAAAGAATTATTATTCTGATAACAATGAGGACGCATTAGTAATGTGGGTGAATTTATAATGATAAAAGAACAATATATTTTAGCAATTGAAACAAGCTGTGACGAAACAGCAGTTGCCATCATTAAAGATGGAACCGAAATTATATCGAACGTAGTTGCATCACAGATTGAAAGTCATAAAAGATTTGGCGGTGTGGTGCCTGAGATTGCCTCTAGACATCACGTGGAACAAGTAACCATTGTTTTAGAAGAAGCACTAAATCAAGCAAATATGAGTATGGAACAGATTGATGCAATTGCTGTAACAGAAGGACCTGGATTAGTAGGTGCATTATTAATTGGTGTAAATGCCGCGAAAGCCATTGCATTTGCACATAACAAGCCACTTGTGGGCGTTCATCATATTGCTGGACATATTTATGCAAATCGCCTTATTAAAGAAATGAAATTCCCTCTTCTGTCTTTAGTTGTGTCTGGCGGTCATACCGAACTTGTCTACATGGAGAAACATGGTGAGTTTAAAGTCATTGGCGAAACAAGAGATGATGCAGCTGGTGAAGCTTATGATAAGGTGGCTCGTACGTTAAATCTACCATATCCAGGGGGGCCACATATTGACCGACTTGCTCATGAAGGAGAGCCAACCTATAAACTTCCAAGAGCATGGTTAGAAGGAACGTATGATTTCAGCTTCAGTGGATTAAAATCTGCAGTTATTAACACAATCCACAATGCGACTCAAAAAGGAGAACAGATTAATCCACAGAATATGGCAGCAAGCTTTCAAGAGAGTGTAGTGGACGTATTAGTTACAAAAACTCTAGAAGCTGCAAAGGAATACAATGTTCAACAGTTATTATTAGCTGGTGGGGTAGCAGCTAATAAAGGGTTACGTTCCACGTTAGAACAAGCTTTTGCAGAAGTGCCAGAAGTAGAACTTGTGATTCCTCCACTTTCTTTATGTACAGATAATGCTGCAATGATTGGTGCGATAGGTAGTGTAATGTTTGACCAAGGAAAGCGCTCAGAGATGGATTTGAATGGGAATCCAGGATTAGACTTAGAACAATAAATGTGGATAAAAGTGTTGGTATCCACAATTTTCATTCATTTTAGAATAATTTGTGGATAATAATGTGGAAAAGTGGCAAGTCTGTTTAGACTTGCCACTTTTTAATTATTCCTCTATTAACAACTGTAGAGATTCCCATTCTTCCATTAGGGATGCTAGTTTGTGATTACATTCATCGTTTTCTTGATTAATGTCTTGTACCTTTTCATGATCCTGATAAATGGTAGGGTCACAAAGAAGCTCTTCATTTTTTTGCATCTTGTCTTCAATGTGACTAATTTCAAGTTCAATTTCTTCAATTCTTCGTTTACGTTGTCTCATTACTTTTTTTGTTTCTTTATCTTGTTGATAAGAAGATTTATCTTGTTTTGGTTGTGTAGAAGGAGACGACTCTACACGTTCACGGCGCTCAATTTCTTCAAGTTCTTTTAATTCCGCTTTCTTTGTTGAATAATAATCGTAATCACCTAAAAATTCTGCTGTTCCTAATTTATTCAGTTCCACAATTTTACTAGCTAAACGATTAATAAAATAACGGTCATGGGATACGAATAAAATGGTTCCTGGGTAATCAATTAGTGCATTTTCTAACACTTGTTTACTATCTAAATCGAGATGATTGGTAGGCTCATCCAACACAAGAAAATTAGCTTGTTGTAACATTAATTTTGCCAGAGCAACACGTGCTTTTTCTCCACCACTTAAGGTAGATACAGCCTTTAATACATCATCTCCTGAGAAAAGAAAATTTCCAAGGGTTGTACGAATTTCTTTTTCTGGCTTTGAAGGGTAATCATCCCATAATTCTTGGAGTACCGTTTTGTTCGATGTTAGATTAGCCTGTTCTTGGTCATAATAGCCAATTGTCACGTTAGACCCTAGTGAGATATCACCTTTCAGTAATGGAATCTTGTTCGTTAATGCTTTCAGTAATGTTGATTTTCCAATTCCGTTAGGACCTACTAGTGCGATGCTGTCGCCTCTAGTAATGCGAATATCAACGTGCTGAACAATTGGTTTATTTGGTTCATACGCAATAGCTACATCTTCTATCTTTATCACTTCATTTCCACTTTGACGTTCAATTTCAAATGAAAAGGAAGCTGATTTTTCATCCCCGTTTGGTCTTGTCATTACGTCCATTCGATCTAATTGTTTCCTTCGGCTTTGCGCTCGTTTTGTAGTGGAAGCTCGAGCAATGTTTCGTTGAATAAAATCATTAAGCTTTGCAATTTCGTCTTGCTGCTTTTCGAATTGTTTTAATTCCCGCTCATACCGTTCTGCTTTTTCTTCTAAGTAGTGAGAGTAGTTACCAACATATTTTGTTGTGGTCTTTTGCGACACCTCATACACTTGATTGACAACTTCATCAAGGAAATAACGGTCATGTGAAACAATGACAATGGCACCAGAATAGCCTTGTAAATATTGTTCAAGCCATGAAAGAGTTTCAATATCTAAATGGTTGGTAGGCTCATCAAGAATTAACAAGTCTGGTTTTGTTAAGAGCAATTTTGCTAACGCTAATCTTGTTTTTTGTCCACCACTTAGTGTGGAAATAAGAGTGGCATAATCAAAATCGCTAAAGCGAAATCCATGTAAAATAGATCGAATATCAGCTTCATACTGATAACCGCCTTGATCTTTAAAACGGATTTGAAGTTCATCATATTCTTTTAGTAACTTGTCATATTGGGTTTGATTCGTAAAATAAGTAGGATCGCCCATTTTACGTTCAAGTTCTCTTAAGTCGTTTTCCATTTCTTTTAAAGGTTGGAATACAGTAAGCATTTCATCCCAAATAGATAAATTAGACTCTAGTACTGTATCTTGTCCCATATAATCAATTGTCACGTCTTTTGGTTTAATAATTTCTCCGTGATCATAAGAGATTTCACCAGAAATAATTTTTAAAAGAGTAGATTTACCTGCTCCGTTTCTGCCTACTAATGCGATGCGGTCTTTTGTTTGTACTTCTAACTTTATATTCTGTAAAATGGGTTCAGCTCCATAATATTTCGTTACACCATTCAACTGCAAAATAATCATTTTATGTTTTCACCTCTACTTGTATATCCATAGTCTATTTTAACATAGTTATCAGAAGCAACTATTAATGACATGAAGAGACAGATTTTACAAAATAGTGTATAGTCATAGAGGGAGAAGAAAAATGTTCATATTCGTGTTAAAATAAAGAGAGAAAAGAATATTCTAAAAAAGAACGAAGAAACGATTGATATGATAGCGTTTTCAAAGATTCTAGATAGAATAATCGACGTATTGGCTTATAAACATTTGATTGATATAGCTTCCATATATGTTTAAATGAGGGGGATAAAGTGAGTATGGAACAACTTAAAATACCACAGGCTACTGCTAAACGTTTACCACTTTATTATCGATTTTTGAAAAACCTACATTCTTCTGGTAAGCAGAGAGTATCATCTGCAGAGTTAAGTGAAGCAGTTAAAGTAGACTCGGCAACGATTCGCCGAGATTTCTCTTATTTTGGTGCTCTTGGAAAGAAAGGATACGGTTATAATGTCAACTATTTGTTATCTTTCTTTAGAAAAACACTTGATCAAGATGAAGTCACAAAAGTAGCGCTAATTGGTGTAGGTAATCTAGGAACTGCCTTTTTAAATTATAACTTCATTAAAAACAATAACACAAAAATTGAGATGGGCTTTGATGTAGATGAAGATAAAGTAGGGAAACAAGTTGGCGACGTGCCAATCTATCATATGGACCAATTAGAAGAAGTTTTAAAGGGCGATATTACGGTGGCTATTTTGACGGTACCGGCGACAGCGGCACAGCAAATTACGGATCGTTTAATTAAAAGAGGTATTAAAGGAATTTTAAACTTTACGCCTGCAAGAATTAATGTACCTGACAAGGTTCGTTTGCATCATATTGATTTAGCAGTTGAACTTCAATCATTGGTTTACTTTTTGAAAAACTATCCAACTGAATAAAAGAGTGTATTGCGATTATATACTCTTTTCACTATTATGAGATGAGGAGGTGATTGGACAATGAATCTAGGAATTGGGAGCATCATCTTAATTGTTTTTGTTGCTTTATTAATCTTCGGTCCAAAAAAATTACCTGAGTTAGGCAAAGCGGCAGGACATACATTAAAAGAGTTTAAGAATGCAACGAAAGGCTTAGCTGACGACGATGATGACGACAGCAAAAAGCGAGAGGTAAAATAACGTAAGGATGAATTTTACATGAAAGAACAAGAAATGTCCGTTTATGAACATATAGGTGAACTACGGAAACGTTTAATTCTCGTTGTTTTTCTATTTATGATGGCAACCATTGGCGGCTTTTTTTTAGCAGAGTCAATTATTGTCTACTTACAGCATGCAGATGAAGCAAAAGAACTTACAATGAATGCGTTTCGATTAACAGACCCATTGAAGATATATATGCAGTTTGCATTTATCATTGGCTGTATATTGACTGCTCCTGTTGCTCTTTATCAGTTATGGGCATTTGTGAGTCCCGGATTGTATGACAAAGAGCGTAACGTAACCTTAAGTTATATTCCGCTTTCCGTTATTCTGTTTTTGAGCGGTATCGCATTTTCATATTTTATTTTATTTCCATTCGTGGTCGATTTCATGACACGCATTGCTGAACGTCTAGGTGTGAATCAAGTTATCGGAATTAACGAATACTTCCAATTTTTATTACAGTTAACCATTCCATTTGGCCTTTTATTTCAGCTACCTGTTGTTATTATGTTTTTAACGCGCCTAGGTATGGTTACACCAATGTTGCTCGGACATGTACGAAAGTATGCGTATTTTGTGTTACTTGTCATTGCAGCATTTATTACACCTCCAGAATTACTTTCTCATCTAATGGTGACAGTTCCACTCCTGTTTTTATATGAAATCAGTATTGTTATTTCTCGATTCTCGTATAGAAAAGTTTTAAAGGCTGAGGAAGAGGCATTGAAAGATCAACAAAAGATGTAGGTTCATGTTCAGTAGGTAGAGGAAGAGAGTATTTTTATGAAAAATCCCTTGCTCATCTGTCTATTCATTTGTTAGACGTTAGAGGCAAGGGATGTTGTGGGCTGAGTTTGAAATGGGTGAAACATGACCTGTATGACTCAGCTCTATTTTTTTTGGTTGTTTTGTATCTTTTTTATCTTTTGATGTAATAAAAAAACGCGCAATGCTACGCTAAAGTCAAATGTAGCGACAAGCATTAACACAATGGTAGTGAAACTCCAAATCGTTTCACTAGTACGGGTGCTTTGAATCGCTAGGTATGTAAACAATGCACCCATAAACATATAAACAAATCCCATAAACAGGGGTGTTCTTTTCATCATTAAAAGCCTCCAAAAATAAACTGCAGTTGTTCTGCTTGTTTTTGTAGCTCCTCAATTTTATCAGCAAAGATGGTTTGCATAAGCACGACAATCGTATTCATCGCCACATGAGCGAAAATCGGTACAATGATCGTCTTGGTTTTTGCATATAAAAAAGCAAAAACAAACCCCATTGCCGTATAGATTAAAATGTGTATAAAATCCATATGAACGGCTGCAAAAATGACTGAACTAATTAAAGCAGAAATAAAGAAATTAAATCGTTTGTGTAACGAACCAAAAATAATTTTTCGGAAGATAATCTCCTCTAGAATTGGACCAATGACTGAAGTGACTACGATGAGCATTGGTGTAATTCGAACTAATTCCACAATGAATTCTGTATTCTCGGAGCCTGGCTCTATACCAAAAACTTTCATTTCAATTACGCCTGCAATAGACTGTGCAATCATTGCTAAGAAGATACCACCTATAGACCAAAAAACGGCTTGAGGAATATGAATCTTTTCTGTGCGCATGTGCCTTTCTTTACGCAGTAACAGGAGCGTAATCATTAATGCGACAGTGAAGCTGAAAATCGTCCAGTAAATGGTTGCATATTGCAATCCTTCTTGCATAGGCTTATCTTCAAAAAAGCCGAGCGCTAATAAAAGTCTTACCCCTAAGATGCCCGAAAGTTGCATAAGAATGTACGTTAAAATAATGTACCAATAGTGCTTTTTCAATCTGTCATACTCCTTTACAGAGGTTTTTTCCTACCTTATGTAGAACAATAATGAGTAGTATCTTTTCGTATTGTAACATAGTCCTATTCGAACAGAGAAAAGAATGATGTCTAAAAGAGTAAATTCCTTTTATCAATGAGGTGTAGATTTAGGTAGGTTAGGTATAATGTAGAAGGACGGTTCTCTTTTTATGACTTTTCCCGTGAAAGTAATTTAAATTTTTTTGTATTTAACACTTGCAAAAAAAAGTCAGTTTATTTAATATAATAATTGTGTTAGCACTCATAGACGTTGAGTGCTAATAAAGATGTAATTATATCATTTGAGGAGGTTGTTTCACTTGTTAAAGCCATTAGGTGATCGTGTAGTCATTGAACTAGTAAAATCAGAAGAAAAAACTGCAAGCGGTATCGTATTACCAGACACTGCAAAAGAAAAACCTCAAGAAGGTAAGATTGTAGCTGTTGGAACAGGTCGCGTATTAGACAATGGTGAGCGCGTAGCTCTAGAAGTGTCAGAAGGCGATCGTATCATCTTCTCAAAATATGCAGGTACTGAAGTAAAATACGAAGGTACAGAATACTTAATTTTACGCGAAACTGATATCTTAGCTGTTATTAGCTAATTATAACAAATTAACGCGTCATTTGAATTATTCATAGTCTTGAATAATCTTATGTTCTAGAAAGATATATCATAACGTTTTTATATAGATCGATAATTTGAGGAGGTCTAGAAAGATGGCAAAAGATATTAAATTCAGTGAAGAAGCACGTCGTTCAATGCTACGTGGTGTAGATACATTAGCAAACGCTGTAAAAGTAACATTAGGACCAAAAGGTCGTAACGTTGTATTAGAGAAAAAATTCGGTTCTCCATTAATTACAAACGATGGTGTTACTATTGCAAAAGAAATCGAATTAGAAGATGCATTTGAAAACATGGGTGCAAAATTAGTAGCAGAAGTTGCAAGCAAAACAAATGATGTTGCTGGTGACGGTACAACGACTGCGACCGTTTTAGCACAAGCAATGATTCGTGAAGGCTTAAAGAACGTAACAGCTGGTGCAAACCCAATGGGTATCCGTAAAGGTATTGAAAAAGCGGTAACGGTAGCGATTGAAGAATTAAAATCAATCTCTAAGCCTATCGAAGGTAAATCTTCTATTGCACAAGTAGCGGCTATTTCTGCTGCTGATAACGAAGTTGGTGAGCTTATTGCTGAGGCAATGGAGCGCGTAGGTAACGACGGAGTTATTACATTAGAAGAATCTAAAGGTTTCTCAACTGAATTAGAAGTTGTAGAAGGTATGCAGTTCGACCGTGGATATGCTTCTCCTTACATGGTAACAGATTCTGATAAGATGGAAGCTGTGTTAGACAACCCTTACATCTTAATTACAGACAAGAAGATCAACAACATTCAAGAAATCTTACCTGTATTAGAGCAAGTTGTGCAACAAGGTAAGCCGCTATTATTAATTGCTGAAGATGTAGAAGGTGAAGCACTAGCTACATTAGTAGTGAATAAGTTACGTGGTACATTCACAGCAGTAGCGGTTAAAGCTCCTGGATTTGGTGACCGTCGTAAAGCAATGCTTCAAGACATTGCTATCTTAACAGGCGGTGAAGTAATCACTGAAGAGCTTGGTTTAGACCTTAAATCAGCAAACATCACACAACTAGGCCGTGCCTCTAAAATTGTTGTAACAAAAGAAAACACAACAATCGTAAACGGTGAAGGTAACTCAGAAGAAATCTCTGCACGTGTGGGCCAAATTAAAGCTCAACTTGAAGAAACAACTTCTGAATTCGACCGTGAAAAATTACAAGAGCGCCTAGCTAAATTAGCTGGTGGTGTAGCAGTTATCAAAGTTGGTGCTGCAACTGAAACAGAACTTAAAGAACGTAAATTACGTATTGAAGATGCTCTTAACTCTACGCGTGCTGCGGTTGAAGAAGGTATCGTAGCTGGTGGTGGTACAGCATTAGTTAATATCTACAATAAAGTAGCAACAATTGATGCTGAAGGTGACGAAGCAACTGGTATCAACATCGTTCTACGTGCGATTGAAGAGCCAGTACGTCAAATTGCTCATAATGCTGGCCTAGAAGGTTCAGTAATCGTTGAGCGTCTAAAAGGTGAAGCAGTGGGAACTGGATTCAACGCAGCAACTGGTGAGTGGGTAAACATGCTTGAAGCTGGTATCGTTGACCCAACAAAAGTAACTCGTTCTGCACTTCAAAATGCAGCATCTGTAGCAGCTATGTTCTTAACAACTGAAGCTGTTGTAGCTGATAAGCCAGAAGAAAACGCTGGCGGTCCTGCAATGCCTGATATGGGCGGCATGGGCATGGGCGGTATGATGTAATACCTTCCTTACGTTCATGATGAGCTGAAGGAAAAACCACTTCTCAATTAGATTGAGGAGTGGTTTTTTTATGTCCAAAGGAATGTTATTTGTTACTGAGCTGTTATCACCTCATAGTGAGAAAAATCTATTTTGGTCTGAAACGTATTTTAAGGTACCATACTCAGTTTTTAAGTGAACATAGCAATCGTATAGTTTGTTCTATTAGTACTTTTAAGGCTTGTAATTCCTAGATTACAAGCCTTTTTGATTTATATTAATTATTAAAAAATGATATAAAGAGTGTAGATATAACTAAAACATAGAGGTTAGCGATTCATCGAAGGTTGGTATAAAGTAGAGAAGAGGATTAAGACGATTAGGGGGGAACATGTTGGAACAACTACAAGAAATGCAAAGCAAGCTCGAGCTTGTTTTATCGAATATTGAGCGTGTTGTCATTGGGAAGAGAGAAGTGGCAACGTTAAGTCTAGTTGCTCTTTTAGCAGAAGGGCACGTTTTACTAGAAGATGTCCCGGGTGTAGGGAAAACAATGATGGTAAAAGCATTAGCTAAGTCTATTCATACAGATTTTAAGCGTATTCAATTTACACCTGATCTGTTGCCTTCTGATGTAACGGGCGTATCCATTTACAACCCAAAAGAAATGGAGTTTCATTATCGACCAGGACCCATTATGAGTCATCTCGTTTTAGCAGATGAAATTAATCGAACGTCTCCGAAAACACAGTCTGCGCTGCTAGAAGCAATGGAAGAAGGGAATGTAACAACCGATGGGATTACAAGGTCGTTACCAAAACCTTTCTTTGTCATGGCAACACAGAATCCAATTGAATTTGATGGAACCTACAATTTGCCTGAAGCGCAATTAGATCGCTTTTTATTTCGCTTGCATATGGGGTACCCAACGATGGGAGAAGAAGTTGAGATTCTAAATCGATTAGCTAATAGAGAACCTATTGAAGAGCTAAGTCCTGTTATTGATATAAATGAATTACAAATTATTCAGCAAAAAGTAAAAGAAGTGTATGTAGATGATACGGTTAAACGATATATTGTAGAAATTGTAGATCGTACACGTAAAGATAATCATGTTTATTTGGGTGTAAGTCCTCGTGGATCAGTTGCTCTTATGAAAGCAGCTCAAGCATACTCGTTATTACAAGGTCGAGACTATTGTATTCCAGATGATGTGCAATATTTAGCACAACCTGTTTTGGCACATAGAATGACATTACGACCAGAGGCCAAATATGAGGGGAAAAAGGCCGAGGATATTATAAAAAATATTTTGGCAAAAGTATATGTGCCAATTAAAAGGTAATGAGATATGATGAGGAATCGAACACGATACATGGCTCAAAAAAGCCTAAAAGTCCTTCTTTTCGTGAGTTTACTAGTTATCATATTCATCTATGCGATGTTTCAAGGTGGGTTTGTTAGCTGGTTTTTATTCTACAGCTTTCTACCTTTTGCTTTATATGGGTTTCTACTTTTAATTTATCCGCTTAGTCGTTTGAAAGTAGAAAGGAACATAAATAAAAGACAGGAACATTCATTAATTGTTTCCATTACAATCAAGCGCACGCTACCATTTCCACTGTTATTTTTAATGATAGAAGATGTTCTTCCGACGCATTTAGCTCATTATTATGGAGAAAATGCCTGCAAAATCATGGTATACCCACTGTTTCGAAGAGAACTATCAATTCAGTACACATTGGATGATCTCCCTCGAGGAGAACATGTCTTTCAAGAAATTCGCATTCAAACAAGTGATTTTTTAGGGTTTGTCAATCGAGAACACTCTTATAAACAAGAAGACGTCTATCTCGTTTATCCTAAAATTGTGGAGATAAAGCCCCGTAGACTAACCTCTACATTTGAAAGTGGTGAATTAAACTCGCCGTTTCCTGTACATCAAGAAAACACATTAATGTCAGGAATTCGTGAATATCAGCCTGGTGATCAATTTTCATGGGTGGATTGGAAAGCAACTGCTCGTAAGGATGTTCTGATTTCGAAAGAGTTTGAAAGTAAACAAACAAGCTCGTTATGTGTGTTAGTAGATGGGATGACAAGCGAGGCTTTTGAAGAACGAGTTGTTTTCGGTGCGTCGATGCTTTCGGCTTATCAAAAAATAGGTGTAGATATTGAATTTATCACAGTGGATACTGAGTCCATCAAACATTTTCGAAGGGATTCAAAATCATTTTATGAAATCATGCACCAATTAGCTAGAATTCAGCCGGATGATGAAGCACATTTTAGTTATGCTTTAATGGATCCGCTTTTTCAGTTAGAAAGAGCGGGACTCGCAATTGTTGTGACCTCAACATTAACAAATGAATTATGTACAGCTCTTCAGCAAAAGTTCAATCCTAATGTAAATGTTATCGTTTTTCTTGTTAAAGAAGCGGGTGTTACTCTTAATGAGGAAGAGAAAATGGTAGAGAGAAAACTAACTAGTTATCGTTATCGAATCTTAACAATATACGAAAAAAATTTCGCAGATGCTTTGATTGAGGTGAGTAGAAGATGAAGAGATACTCATTAGAAATAAGCACATTAACTAACCTATTATTGTATATCGGTTCATTTTTGTTGCTATGGGAATGGTTAAGGCCTATGAAGGTTGTGACTGACACTGCTCAGACTCAATATTTTGTCCTGTTTATCGCGTTAAGCTTTTTACTGCTCATGCTTCATGTGCCCTTTTATATTCAGTTCCCGGTGAAAGGAATCTTTATTCTATACTCGATTCATTCTTTGTATCGAGAAGGCCCTTTTTTAAGTTTAGAATGGACTCACTCATTTTTACGTTCTATGCAAGAAGATATGCAGCGCTTTTTTACGTTTCAAATTTACGACTTTTCAAATGAGTTTCGAAGCGTCCTGTTTTTTGTTTTACTTTGGTTAATGGTCTATCTCGTGTATTTCTGGATTTTCTATCAAAAGAAAATGTTCTTTTTCTTTATGTTGACCATTATTTATATATCTGTAATTGATACATTCTCTCCGTACGATGCAACGTATGCAATTGTGAGGATTGTCATGATTGGCTTTCTGTTATTAGGCTTTCTACATGCAGAGCGATTGAAGAGTAAGGGATTTAATATAACAAATGTGTCGAGTAAAAATCGGTTTTTTGCTTTTTTCGTTTTATTTTTAGTGGGCTCAATGACCATTGCTTACTTTACACCGAAAGCGGATCCACAATGGCCAGACCCTGTTCCTTTTTTAAAAGGATATGCGACGAATGGAGGACAAGGAGCTGGTGGTTCATCATCGGTTCAGAAAGTAGGATATGGGGTAGATGATTCGCAGCTTGGAGGGCCTTTCATAGGAGATGACACCGTCGTTTTTACAGCAAAAGCTTCTGAGAAGCATTATTGGAAGATCGAATCAAAGGACATCTATACAGGTCAAGGATGGGAAGCTACTGAAGGTCAAAGGAATGTTCCACTAGAAGGAAACGAGTCGCGTTTATCCTCCTATGGAGAGAGTGTAAAGAGCCAAGAGTTACAAGCTACATTAAGCTTGAAACAACCTTCTATGCACTTGGTGTATCCACCTCAACTACTAACAATTGAGCCATTTGCCTTAGCATCTATTCGATTTAATCCAATAACAGAGAAGCTATATCCCTATCAAGGAGAACGATTTACAGAATTAGATGGGTATGAGGTGACGTATCGCTATCCAGAGTTTCAAGTAGAATTGTTGCAAAGTGCTAACAATGAAGATGAGTTAGAAGGCAATCAAGAGTTTAAACAACGATATACTCAACTTCCTGAAGCTCTACCGGAGAGAGTGAGGAAACTAGCAAGAGAGATTACTATAAACAAAGAAAATCGCTATGATCAGGTGAAAGCGATTGAACAATACTTTCGTTTAAATTCGTTTATTTATGATACACAAGATGTAGCCGTACCAGAAGAGGGACAGGATTATGTTGATCAATTTCTTTTTGAGACGAAACGTGGGTATTGCGATAACTTTTCTACTTCCATGATTGTATTGTTACGTTCTTTAGATATCCCTGCTAGGTGGGTGAAGGGATATACGGATGGAAAAGAGGTTCTAAGTAGTTCAGGAGAAAAACGATATGAGGTAACGCAAAACAATGCTCATTCCTGGGTAGAGGTTTATTTCCCGGAAATAGGTTGGGTTCCTTTTGAGCCAACAAAGAGCTTTACAAATCCATACGATTTTACTTATGATCTTTCGGCAGATACTAATACGGCACCGGAAATAGAAGAAGAGTCGTTACGAGAGACACCGGAGAAGAAAGAGGAAGCACCAAAGCAAGAGCAATCAATAGAACAGAAGTCTACAAGCGGTGAGTGGACATGGAAGCAGATGATTCTACCAATCATTGTTTTCTTCATGTTTGTTATTAGTTTATATCTAACAAGAAACAAATGGCTTCTTCCCCTTAGAATTCAATATTACAAAAAGAAAAAGGATGAAAAAAGATTTGAAAAGGCCTACCTTCTTTTATTAAAACAGTTAGAGAGAAAAGGAATTAAAAGAAAAGAAAATCAAACGCTACGAGCATACGCTAAGCAAGTAGATAAGAATTTGCAAATGAATGATATGACCAGATTAACAACAACATATGAAAGAGTGCTATACAGAAAAGAAGAGTCTATAAGAGAATGGGAAAAATCGATAGAATTGTGGGAAAATTTAATTAAAAAAGTGAGTTCTTGACCATTCTTTCATGGATTGATAGAATATTCACGATTATAATAATATTTTTTCGTACACCTTCGTATATCCTCGATAATATGGTTCGAGAGTCTCTACCGGGTCGCCGTAAAGGACCTGACTATGAAGGCAGAATGTTCTATTTGATACGCTTTTTGATGTACAACTAGAATTCTGCCTTTATTTATTAGGGCAGAATTCTAGTTTTTTTGCATTTTTCGGGCATACTGCTTGTTAAGTATGTACAGATTTGAATGAGGTGAAAAGGATGGAAGGCATGATTGTTGTATTAGATTTTGGTAGTCAATATAATCAGTTGATTACACGCCGTATTCGTGAGTTTGGTGTATATAGTGAGTTACACCCTCATACAATTACAGCTGAAGAAATAAAAGCATTAAATCCAAAAGGGATTATCTTCTCAGGTGGACCAAATAGTGTATATGGGGAAAATGCATTTCACTGTGATGAAAACATCTTTGAATTAGGAATTCCTGTATTAGGAATTTGCTACGGTATGCAACTTATGACACATCACTTTGGCGGAAAAGTTGAAGCTGCAAGTCATCGTGAGTACGGAAAAGCGACAATTAACGTACAAAATGATTCACTTATGTATCATGAGCTACCAAAAGAGCAAGTGGTGTGGATGAGTCATGGCGACTTAGTTGTTCAAACACCAGAAGGCTTTGAAGTAGATGCAACAAGTATCTCTTGTCCAATTGCGGGAATGAGCAATAAAGACAAGAAGATGTATGGCGTACAATTCCATCCAGAAGTTCGTCACTCCGTACATGGTAATGAACTTCTTAAAAACTTCGTATTTGAAGTGTGTGAAGCAGAAGCAAACTGGTCAATTGAAAACTTTATTGATATGGAAATGGATAAAATCCGTCAAACAGTTGGAGATAAAAAGGTATTATGTGCACTTAGCGGTGGAGTAGACTCTTCAGTTGTAGCAGTACTTATCCATAAAGCAATCGGTGATCAATTAACATGTATCTTTGTTGATCACGGTTTATTAAGAAAAGGCGAAGCGGATAGCGTAATGAAAACGTTCAGTGAAGGATTTAATATGAACGTTATTAAAGTAGATGCAAGAGACCGTTTCTTAAGTAAATTAGAAGGTGTTTCTGATCCGGAGAAAAAGCGTAAAATTATTGGCAATGAGTTCATTTATGTTTTTGATGATGAAGCAACGAAGTTAGAAGGTATTGAATATCTTGCTCAAGGTACGCTTTATACAGACATTATTGAAAGTGGTACAGCAACTGCGCAAACAATTAAATCTCACCATAATGTAGGTGGATTACCTGAAGACATGCAGTTTAAGTTAATTGAACCGTTAAATACATTATTTAAAGACGAAGTACGTGCGCTTGGAAGTGAACTTGGTATTCCAGACGAAATCGTGTGGCGTCAACCATTCCCAGGACCTGGTTTAGGAATCCGAGTTCTTGGTGCAATTTCAGAAGAGAAGTTAGAAATTGTACGTGAGTCAGATGCTATTTTACGCGAAGAAATCAAAAAAGCGGGATTAGATCGTGATATTTGGCAATACTTTACGGTTCTACCTGATATTCGAAGCGTAGGTGTAATGGGAGATGCTCGTACGTACGATTATACAATTGGAATTCGTGCAGTTACATCAATTGATGGAATGACATCTGATTGGGCGCGTATCCCATGGGATGTATTAGAGAAAATCTCTGTACGTATCGTAAATGAGGTTAAAGACATTAACCGAGTAGTATATGACATCACAAGTAAGCCACCAGCAACAATTGAGTGGGAATAAAACGAACAAAAAACGAACATTGATGTATCAATGTTCGTTTTTTGTTGACTACTCTTTCTGTTTGGTGGTAGAATCGCACTATAAGTTAATAAAATAATTGTTTATACGTCGTATAATATTGGGAATATGGCCCAAAAGTTTCTACCAGGCTACCGTAAATGGCTTGACTACGAGGTATAATGATGAAAGTAGAAAATAGGAATAGATTTCTGCCTTTCTCGTTAACCTTTATGTCAGCACCTTCACACCTGGTAGAGTGAAGGTGTTTTTTATTTTAGCAACTTAGAAAATACAAGAACATTTAGGGGGAGAAAGCGTGAAAAACTATTTTCAGTTTGAAAAGGCAGGCACAAGCTATAAAAAAGAAACTGTAGCAGGTATTACTACATTTCTATCAATGGCTTATATTTTATTTGTTAATCCATCTATTTTATCATTGAGTACAATTCCTGACTTACCTGATCAAATGCGTATGGACCAGGGTGCTGTCTTTACGGCGACAGCTTTAGCGGCTGCAATTGGTTCACTTATTATGGGATTGTTAGGTAGGTATCCAATTGCTTTAGCACCAGGAATGGGTCTGAATGCATTTTTCGCATTTACAGTTGTTTTAACTATGGGTATTCCTTGGCAAACAGCGTTGTCTGGTGTAATGGCTTCTGGTTTGATTTTCATTGTTCTTACATTAGGTGGAGTACGTGAAAAGATTATTAATGCCATTCCACAAGAGTTAAAATTAGCAGTGGGCGCAGGTATTGGGTTGTTTATCACATTTATTGGTCTTCAAAATGCTGGAATTATTGTTGATGATCCAGCGGTGTTAGTTGGATTAGGTGATTTAACTAATGGAAATACGCTACTAGCTATCTTTGGTATTGTCGTTACGGTTATTTTAATGGTTCTTCGTGTAAATGCCGGTGTTTTTATTGGAATGGTAATCACAGCAATTGTAGGGATGGTAGTTGGTTTAATTGATGTTCCAAAAGCAGTAGTAGCTCCAATTCCTAGCTTAGAGCCTACGTTTGGAGTGGCAATTCAACATTTTGGAGATATCTTTACGATTCAGATGCTTGTTGTTATTCTTACATTTTTATTTGTAGATTTCTTTGATACAGCAGGTACACTAGTTGCGGTAGCAAACCAAGCTGGTTTAATTAAAGACAATAAGTTACCTCGTGCCGGTAAAGCTCTTTTAGCAGATTCTACAGCAACGGTTGCTGGTGCGATCTTAGGAACATCAACAACAACTTCTTATGTAGAGTCAACAGCGGGTGTCGCTGCAGGAGGAAGAACAGGGTTTACTTCTATTGTAACAGCGATGTTTTTCTTAATTGCCCTTTTCTTTTCTCCTTTGTTATCGGTCGTAACAGCGTCTGTAACGGCTCCGGCCCTTATCATCGTTGGTGCATTAATGGTATCAAATTTAAGTAAAATCAAATGGGATGCTTTTGAAGTGGCTGTTCCTGCATTCTTAACGATCATCATGATGCCTTTAACATATAGCATTGCAACAGGTATTGCGATTGGATTCATTTTTTATCCTATTACAATGGTCTTCAAAGGTAAGAGAAAAGAAATTCATCCGATTATGTATGGCCTCTTTGTTATCTTTGTTTTATATTTTGTATTCTTAGTAGAGTAGAAGAATAAGAGATTTGAATGAAAGCTGTTCTTTTCTTTGTATGTTCCATATGAATAGTAGAAAGGGCTCTAAACTTAAGTTTAGAGCCCTTTCTGTTATTATAGCGATCAATATTTTAAAAAACTTTTTAAAAAAGCATTGACGATTAAAGGATAAGGTGGTAAATTATTAAAAGTCGGTTGTGAACGACGAAAACAAAACACAAACTTTTACTTGTTTCACTATTTGAAGTGGTAAAGTGAAAAGCATTACTCGAAAGAGTGATAAAAAAGAAATTAAAAAAGTTGTTGACATACAGTAGACAACTTGATATGATAGTAAAGTCGCTTCCGAGCGACGGTTGAACTTTGAAAACTGAACAAAGCGACAAACGTCAACGTTAATTCAAGTTTTAAAATTTATGAGCAAGTCAAACATTTCTTCGGA
>NZ_JAFBFC010000013.1 GCF_016909075.1 Priestia iocasae | reverse complement strand
TATTTTATAACAACCTTCGAAAAAGTTACAAAAGAAAAAACACTCAAAATGAAAAAAAGTTTAAAAAACCGATTCATCCCCCACCTACTCACTGTTTTCCTTGAGGTGGGGGTCTTCTCGGTAAGAATGATAAATGGAGGGAGTTTATATTCAGGACTTTAGAATAAATGGATTACTCATATCTTTGGCAAGTTTATTGTTCTTGGGCATTATCCTTTTGTCTTACAGGCTGTTTATGTTAGGAATGTTACCAATCGTATTCCTTTTTTTTATCTACATTTTAACTCCTATCTATCGTTCAACTGTTTCTTTGTTTATCTTCTTTTTAGTAGGGACTTTGCTGTTTCAAATGGTAACCGGTTATTATGCTGAATGGGACATATCCAAAAAGATGAAAATCATGTTAAATAGAAGTTCACTCCTACTTATTATAGGTGGACTATGGCTTTCAATTTTGTTATCGAAGCAACATGTGTTCCTTTTTACAACATTACCAGATTGGAAGAAACGCATTGTATTTCCATTTCATTCAATTAAGCTGTCTTCTTTTTTGTTTTTCGGACTAGTTGGCTCCGCTACAATTTTTATACCTTTGTTGTTCCTTGACGGTAGTAGCTTTACAAAATCATTCGTGACGTATGGTATCTTTTTCTCCATCATAAACGCTTTCCTCGAAGAGTTTCTATGGAGAGGGATCATGTTATCTAGTTTAAAAAGCAATGTTTCGACTTTTTTCGCTGTTTTCACTACTAGCACTGGATTCGGTCTCTTGCATATATCTATCGGAATTCCTTTGGTAATGAGTTTGCTTTTTTCTTTAGGTGGGCTTTTCTACGCAGTTGTAGTTTTAAAGACTAATAGCATATACCCTGCCATAGCCTTTCATTTGATTATAAATTTAGGTATGGTTTTTAACGGCTGGATATTTTAACGTATTGACTTCTAGTGAGCTACTCCCCACTTAGCTACCTTCGGAGATTCGTCTGAAAAATAAAAGCTCAGAGCGATATCACTCTGAGCTTTTATTGCGAGTTTTTACTGTGTGATTTCCCTTATGAATCTAATTGTGTTTTCGCTTGTTAGGTTACGTTTTCTCCACAATAGCTGAACTGCTTCCGCTTTTTTGTTTAAATTGGTTTACTGATCAGCTACTTTTACGAGTTGTTTTCCTAGGTTTTCCCCTTTAAATAACCCTAAAAATGCGCTTGGCACATTCTCAAAGCCTTCTACAATGTTTTCACTGTATTTGATTCTTCCTTGCTGTACCCATTCACCAAGCTGTTTGATGCCTTCTGGGAATTGCTCTGCATAATCGCCTACGATAAATCCTTTCATAAGCGCACTATTAATTAACAATTGACGTTGAACGCGTGGACCAATGTCTGCTTTTTCAAGGTTGTAAAGTGCAATTTGACCACATAGCGGAATACGCGCAAATTTATTTAACTGACTTGTGACAGCGTCTGAAATTTCGCCTCCCACGTTATCAAAATACACATCTACGCCATTTGGGCATGCATCTTTTACAGCTTGTTTCACATCGTCTTCTTTGTAGTTAATAACTGCATCAAAGCCTAGCTCATTTTTTAAGTAGTCAATTTTTTCCTGTGACCCAGCAATACCAACAACACGAGCTCCTTTTATCTTAGCGATTTGACCTACAATTGTTCCAACCGCTCCTGCTGCCCCTGATACGACAACGGTTTCCCCTTCTTTTGGTTGACCGATATCAAGTAAGCCAAAGTAAGCCGTCAATCCAGGCATTCCTAGTACACCAAGTGCCGTTGAAATTGGCGCAAGATTTGGATCTACTTTTTGAAGATGTTTCGCGCTTGCTTTTGAGTATCGTTTCCATTCTAAATAACCTGTTACAATTTCTCCTTCTTGGAACGAATCTGCTTTTGATTCTACTACTTTCCCAACAATCCCACCTGAGATTACTTCATTTAACTGAAACGGTGGAACGTATGACTTTGTATCATTCATACGACCGCGCATATACGGATCAACCGATAAGTATAGTGTTTTAACAAGTACTTCACCTTCGTTAATAGAAGGCATGTCCACCTTTTCGAAAGTAAATGTTTGTTCAGTTGGCATTCCTTTTGGTCGTTCTGCTAATAGAATTTGCTCATTCATTGCGTTTCGCTCCTTTCAACGAACCATTCTGTGATATTATATGGTTACATTGTTTATTGTAGTAGACTGACAAATGCACATGCAAAGAATATGATTCGTTTTTCGAAATAAAGGGAGTAGAGCATGATGGAATTACTATACTGTAAGCGTGATGTTGTAAAAAAATTAAATGATTATGTAGAAGTTCATCCACCTGTCATATTATTTAAGTCAGGGAACCTTTACCCTGTTCACATTGATGTGAATCACAATTGGATTGCCACAGACGAAGAAGGTCGCGATCATATGGTGGCAGAACGTGCGAAAAACATCAGTGATGACTATTGGTTTCAGTTTCATTTTGAAGTAAGAACATAGTTGCGTCTAGCAAATTGAATGAGGACAGTGTCAATAAGGCGCTTTTTCTCCTTTTGACACTGTCCTTCATGTTAACCTAATTTTAATTCTGCGATTAAATCTTCTAAGCGCTCTTTTTGTGCGACAAGCTCCTCAATAGATGGCTGTGCATGAGAAGCTGCTGCTGCTTGAGGGTAGCCTGGTGATGGTTGAAGTAAACGCTGTAGCTGACCTGAATTTTGCTCATATAATTTATACCCTACTGCTCCTACTACTGTTCCTGAAATAAATCCCATTAAAAAATCTTGATTTAATGCCATAATGGTAACACTCCTTTTTTATTATTAAATGGCGGATCGATGTGTTGTCCGCTTAATATCATGTAAAATTTCTAATACGTTTACTGCCCACGTCACCATACATACGTGCAGTAAGTTGCTCGTGCCAAGGGAGAATAAGCTAATAATTCCTGTTAGAATGTCGGGATGACGAAATCGCTGTTCGTTTCCATGTGATAAAACTGTATGAGCGGTGGTAATGACTACTATATAATCAAAAGCATCCACTCGGCTTGTGTAAAATCGCTTTGCATACGCAATTAAAATGAGCGCACCTGTAATAAATGAACGTAACAGCTCTTTACGAATTTGCGGCTTAATGTTTAGCATGATCGGGTCTAATGGATCAAGCTTTTCATGATGAAAGAAAAGAGACAGATTTCGTAACAGCCGCTGTTTCGTGATGTCTACTTTTTGATAAGTAACAACCATTGTTTGTATAATAGGTTCGATCTTCACTGAGATAATTCCTTTCATCTCAGCAAAAAACCGCTCAATTTCCTCATGTTTCTTACGGTTACTAAGCGTCGGAATACGTAAACGAATGCGACCAGGAATATCATGCAAAATGTAGTAAGGGATTTCCATTTTGCTTCTCTCCTTTAAATAAAAGTTTCATGCTATTGGCAACGACACCAATCGTCGCTAAGTTATGAATGGCAGCACCAGCTAGTGGAGAAATCACTCCGAATGCACCTAATGCAATTGCCATTCCATTAATGAAAAGAGTTGCGTACACATTCTGTTTAATGGTGCGTACCGTTCGTTTTGAAAGCTGATAAAGTTCGGGAATGGCATACGGGTTATCTTGCGTAATAATAATATCAGCTGCTTCAACTGCTAAGTCGGTTCGCTTTCCTCCCATGGTAATTCCAACCGATGCTCGTGCAAGCGCAGGTGCATCATTCATGCCATCTCCAATCATCACGGTTGGACTTTTTTTCTTTTCTTGACTCACATAAGACGCTTTGTTTTCAGGTAGCATCGTTGCTTGAAAAGAATCCATGCGAACTTTTCTTGATACACGACGAGCAGCAACCGCTTCGTCTCCCGTTAACATAACCGCTTTTTTCATGCCAAGCTGACGTAACTGCTGAAGAGACCTTTTCATACCTGCGCGAATGCGATCCTCTATTTTAAGCGCTCCTACTAATTTTTGATTGATTGCGATAAAAATAGAGTGAGTATCTACTAGCATACTTGTTACATCTACGTTGACACCTTGCTCTTGTAAATATCGTTTAGAGCCGATGGTGACTACACGATTCTTTGTTTTTCCTTGAATTCCTTTACCTACTACCACTTTAAGTGGCTCTCCTTCATCGCGAGGTGCAATGGTGAGATGGCGGCGTTTCGCTTCATCGACAATCGCATGCGCAATTGGATGAGAAGACGTTTGTTCAATAGAGGCTGCATACATAAGCACCTCTTCTTCACTGTAATGGTTGAAGCAATGAATACGTTCAACGTAAGGCTTTCCTTCCGTGACCGTACCCGTTTTGTCAAACAAAAATGTTTCAGATTTCGCTAGCTGTTCAATGTGTTCGCTTCCTTTTATGAATATCCCTTTTTTAGCTGCCCGACCAATCGCAGCTGAAAATGCCGTCGCAGTAGATAGTTTAATACCACAAACAAAATCAATGACAAGCATGCTTAACGCTCGATGGAAATTTCTTGTGAAGATGAAGGTTCCAATCGTCAACGCGAACGAAAGCGGAACCATCTTTTCTGCCACTTTATCTGCGTATTGCTGCATAGGTGCTTTCTTTTCATACGCTTGCTCCATCAAGGTAATCATCCTGCCAAGCGCTGTGCTACTCCCTACTCCTTTTACTTCAACGGTTAATTCGCCCTCTTGTAAAATACTTCCTGCATACACGGTATGTTTGGATGTCTTTACTTTTGGTAAATATTCACCAGTCACCGATGATTCATCAATGATTCCTTCTCCTTTAACCACTACTCCATCGACCGGAATACGTTCTCCATGAAACACTTTAATCTTATCTCTAACCATCACTTCTTCTACATGTACCTTTCGCTCCACATCGCCTTCAACCTTCCAAGCATATGTGGACTCAAGTGCTAATAGCGACTTTAAATGCGTGGTCGCTTTGTGCGACGTCAGCTCTGTTAAAAGTTCACTTAACGTAGACATGATATAGATAACGAGCGCGGACGCAGGTTGCTTTAAATAGAGTGAAGCGAAAATAGAAGCGGTTGTAAGCGTATCAACATTCATCCTTTTTTCTTTGAACGCACGCATCATACCTGACTTAATCGTTGTTCGTGATAAAAATAGCACAAAAACGGCCATCAACTTATTCATAATGAGGTAAGCCCATAATAATGATACTTTTTTTCGAAGTAACCAATGAAACACTAGTAAGCTAGTAGAAAAGAAAACCGTAATCCATTGCTTTTTTACCGATGTTTGTAGTTGCTCTTGAAAAGGTAAAAACGATGAAATGGATGATAACAGTTCTTTTACTAAACAAGATTGGTCATAGTAAAGAACAACCGTATTAGTCATTGGCGTATATGTAGCAGCTCTTACCCCTTTCACTGTACGAAGGAAGCATTCAAAGCGTGTCTGAGGTAGATGAGGAACCGCTAATTTCAGACGTATCCGTCCAGGTATGTGATGAATGATTGAGATGGTTATGCCCCTCTCCTCCTTCATGCTTTTCATTTTTCAAAAGCGTATATGCCCAATAAAGTAAGCTGCTTGAAAATGCTGGATTTACTTTGAAACGCGTCATACCTTGAAAAAGTAAAAATACAATCAGTAAGCTATCAACACTTGTGTAACCACCTGTTGCTTTTTTCATTGTTGCATTCACACCATTTACTTTCTTACGCATTGCAATCATTAGTTGATCGTCTGTTTGACTAATCGCTTTTACGGTTGTATGCGTAATGCATTCAAACAGTTCATCTAACTGCTGTTGCTGTAAATAAGGGGTTGAAAAATATAGAAGCATGCTACCCGTTATCGGTGAAACACGACATGTTGAAATAAGTGGATGTAACACAAGGTTCTTTTCGAGATACGCAGCAATTTGTGGTTGCTTCCATTTTTGATTTTGCAGTCGTAACCTTCCAGGTACTGCATGAACAATTTGAATATTTAAGTCTCTTAGTTTTGCTAATAATTTTGGAGCTAGTAAATACGCTCCCATTCCTGCAAGTGTAGAAAGCAAAATCATTCGCTCCTTTATGGCGTAATAAATGGTGCATGCTTTTGTGCGAGAATAGACATCCACCTTACAAGTTCATCTCTTTGTACTTCTCTTTGTGAATTAAACTCTATTAAGATTGTACCGGTCTCAATCGTCTCTTTCACTGCCATAACCGTGTGTTCTCGTTCAATTAATTGACGTACTTCTTTAATTAGTGACTCATTATCTTTCCACAATGGTGAGAATAAACGAATGCGTCCAGGGATAAAGTGCTTTACATAGACTTCGTGTCGGTTAAACTCTTTTTCCCACCTCTTTAACTGATGAGCAATCATTGCTTTTTTTAACATACATTCCTCCTAGTTATTTACAATACATTTACATTATAATACTTATACTATTATCTGGTAAATGCATTTATGGAAACCTGCTACAAATAGTCCCATTTTCCTGCTACATACTCATACGATTTGAATAAAGCTTCTGTACCTTTCCTACTATTGAACATTGTTAATGTATATGAGACCTTTTACCTTCTTAGAGCAAGAAAAGAGGCTGAGTCAAACAGGAGTGTTCTTTGCCCCTTTTGTCTTAGCCCCTTCTAGCTTATTTTAACTGCGTCGTTTTTAAAAACTCTTTCGTTCGCTCTTCTGTTGGTGATTCAAATAAATCTGTTGGATGGCCTACTTCTACAATACGACCATCATGCATATAGACAACCCAGTCTGCCACTTCACGCGCAAAGCCCATTTCATGCGTAACAACAATCATCGTCATGCCTTCTTTTGCTAACTCTTTCATTGTGGCAAGTACTTCTCCAACAAGCTCTGGATCAAGTGCAGAGGTTGGCTCATCAAATAGCATGATATCTGGCTTCATTGCGAGTGCTCTCGCAATGGCTACACGCTGCTTTTGACCACCTGACAGCTTGCTTGGATACACATCCGCTTTATCGGATAGTCCCACTTTATTTAATAACTGTTTTCCATTTTCAATTGCTTCAGCTTTCGGCACTTTCTTAACGTACATCGGGGCTTCAATCACATTTTCTAACACCGTCTTATGTGAGAATAAGTTAAAATGCTGAAACACCATCCCTACCTTTTGACGCACTTTGTTCACGTCGTGTGTTTTCAAATCCGTCTCTTCATCCTCAATGATAATGGAACCACTATCTTTTACTTCTAAAAAATTTAAGCAACGAAGTAGTGTACTCTTTCCTGATCCACTTGCACCTATTAAACAAACAACATCACTTTCTTGCACCGTCATATCGATGTCTTTTAGGACATGTAAATCCCCGAACGATTTGTTAAGCTTATCAACACGAATCATTTCTCTTTTTTCCATCATGTTCTCCCTCCTTAATCACTTACCGCTAATTTCTTCTCAATCCCACGTACAATCACTGTGAGTAACGCGACTAAAATGAGGTAGTACACCGCTACGATTAACAAGTATGTCATTTCATCAAAATTGTTTGAGCCCAGCGTCGTGGCCACACTAAATAGCTCGTTCATTGAAATAAATGCAGCTAACGATGAATCTTTTAATCCAATGATGAATTGATTTCCAAGTGGTGGTAGCGCTCGGCGAAACGCTTGTGGCAAAATAATACGACGCATAGCCATTCCTGCTGTCATACCAAGAGAACGACCTGCTTCCATTTGACCTTTATCAATCGATTGAATGGCTCCACGGAAAATTTCAGCAATGTACGCACCGTTATGAAAGGCAAGTGCGAGTGATGCTGCCCAAAAATCAGGCAGTAAAAACAAACTGCTTAACCCAAAATACAACACGAAAATTTGCACAATGAGGGGTGTTCCGCGAACTAAATAAACGTACACATCTGATATGTAACCTAATACTTTTACGTTCGATATTTTTAATAGCGCAAAAAACAAACCAATGATAATTCCAAATAAAATGGATACAACCGTCAACTTCAACGTCACTTGCATTGCTTCAAAAAATAGCTCACGACTACTCAAAAGCGTTTCAAAAAAATGACTAAAGCTCGGCATCTAATCACCTCTTCTATTCTTATAATCTATGTATCATTCAAAAAAGCAGCGAACTGATCGCCAGTCACGCTGCTTCGTTTAACCATTCATGCATCTGACTGAACTCTGATGAGTTTATTCTGGAAGAACCGTGATGTCTTCCCCAAAGTACTTTTCACTAATTTCTTTTAATGTTCCATCTTCATGTAGCTTTTCAAGCGCTTCATTAATTTGTTTCACAAGCGCTTCATTTTCTTTTGAAACCGCAATGGCTTGTTCACTACGTCCTAGTAGTTCGCGGCCTTCAATTTTATAACCTTCACCAATCGCTTCTTTTCCTGTAATGAAGTCTGTAATCACAGCATCATGGCGACCATCACTAAGGGCACGAAGCGCTGTAATATCACTATCATATTGTTTAATGTTATCGGTATGTTCTGCAGCAGAGCTTGCATACGTTGATCCTTTTGCAACCGCTACTTCTTTCCCTTCTAAGTCTGTGGCCACTTGAATATCACTATCAGATCTTGTGAAAATTTGAGGACCTGAGTAGTAGTACGGTGTTGAAAAGGCAACTTGCTCTTTACGCTCGTCGTTTATCGTGTGACTTGCCACGGCCGCATCTACACGACCTGATTTAACGCCTTCAATAATACTAGCAAACTTCATTTTTTTCGCTTCAGGCTCTAATCCTAGCTCTTTTGCGACTGCTTCTCCTACTTCGATGTCAAAGCCGGTCATCTCATTTCCTTCCATGTAGCTAAAAGGTTTGAATTCACCTGAAGCAGCAAATGTAAACTTCTCTTTATCTACTAGCTTCATTCCGTCTGCCGTTTGTTCTTTTGCTCCACATCCAGCCAATACTCCTGCTGCTAATGCAATTGATAAAAAGATACCTGTTTTCTTTTTCATCTTCATCGTTCGTCCATCTCCCCTTTTATGTATGTATATGAGCACCAATTATCGTAACGATTTATCGTCACCATAATCGGTTACTAATACTATAGCAAATATTTCAAACTTTTACAAAATTCTATTTCCACTTCCTACTTTTTTCTCCATTTTTTTCATACGTTAATATGTTCACACATCACTCTTTTTCTTTTGTTGTTTAACCATTCTTCCCCTAACCGAAATCTTTACTTCATATGCGTATACTTGTACAATTATGCGTACAATGTATGAGATCATTCTCTATATTTAACAGATAGGAGCACCTTCTATGACCTCTCTTTTGTTTGAAACAAAGCGGCTGCAATTTCGTCTAATGACGACTTCAGATGTTGAGAACTTACTACGTATCTTTTCAGATTCAAAGGCAATGGTTCATTATCCGAGCACGAAATCAAAAGAAGAGACTCTTACTTGGATTCAATGGACGCTCGATAATTACAGAGCTTATCAGGTTGGCATGTGGATTGTAGAAGACAAACAAACCGGTGCATTTTTAGGTCAGTGTGGTCTCGTTCCTCAAAAAATTGAAGGCAGAATTGTGCTTGAGCTAGGGTATTTATTTTTACGTTCAGTTTGGAATCATGGATACGCAACAGAAGCCGCTACTGCTGTACGAAACTATGCCTTTCACGTCCTACATGTTGATGAAATCATTTCACTCATTGCCCCTGCAAATAACCCTTCCATCCGCGTCGCTGAAAAGATTGGCATGACGTGTGAAAAAGAGATTGAGAAATGGAATAAAAAGATTTTACTTTATAAACTAAACCGTCATGAAAGGAAAGAGAAGTGATGCATTCCATTGAAAGTGAACGACTAATTATTCGTCCTTATTATTTAAGTGATTATTCACAATGGCTTGCGCAGTATGAAAAGCGCCTTCCGCCTCAGCACAAGTATGACGAAGGAAAGCTCGACATGAGCATTTGTACAAGTGAGTGGTTTCAAGAGTTTGTTGAGAAAAATCAAGCTTCGGCAAACGAAGATCGTCTCTATATTTTTGGTGTGTTTCATAAAGAAAGAGGAACACACATTGGAGCCATTGATTTTTCGACGTTATTACGAGACGATTTCCAATGGGCACGCATTGGTTATCAAATTCATAATCATTTTTGGGGACAGGGGTATGGAAAAGAAGCAGTGAAGCTCGCCTTACAATTAGGAATTGAACAACTGAACTACCATCGCATTGAAGCTCATATTAACGTTGATAATGATGCCTCTATTCATCTCGCAGAAAGTGTGGGGATGACATACGAGTGCACGAGAAAAAAATTCATTTACGAAGAAGATGAGTGGACAGATAACTTAATTTATTACATAAATGCAGATAGGACGAATTGAACGACTCATACTGCACAGCGCTTAAAGTGAAGTGGTTCCTCTACAACGATAAAAAAGAAGCACCTTTTAACATGTATTGTTACAGGTGCTTCTTTTTTATTACCCATACGTACGCATAATTTCATTAGCCTTTTCAGCTGTTTGCTCCATGATCTCTGCAATACGTTTACTATCGCTAGTTAACGTTTCAACCGTAGCACTCATTTCTTCTAGCCCTGCGGTTGACTGTTCAATGATTGCTGCTAGTTCTGCTGTTGATTTTTCAACGTGTTGACTATTGCGAACGACTTGATCAGATGCTTGCTCTGATTGTTCAAAGTTCACACTTACTTTTTCAATCATTGTTTTTAGTTCACCAAAGTAGTCCACCACTTCCGTTGATGAATGAAGCATACTCGTAATCTTTTGTTCACTCGTTTGCATTTTCTCCATGGTCGCTACATTGTTTTGATTTACTTGTATTAGGTTACGCGTAATGCTTTCTGCAGTAACGTTTGTCATCTCCGCAAGCTTTCGTATTTCTTCTGCTACTACCGAAAATCCTCTGCCCGCTTCGCCTGCTCGTGCTGCTTCAATCGAGGCATTTAATGCGAGTAAATTCGTTTGCTCCGAAATTTGCTTAATACTATCTGAGAAGGAATTTGTTTCTTTCACTTTTAAACTGAGCTCATAAAACGTTTGATTCAAGTCTGTGATAAATGTTTGAATTTCTTTCACATCTTGATTAAACAATCGAACCTTTTCTTCTCCTTGAAGTGTCAGCTGTTGTGTTTTTTCTGCTTGCATTTTTAATTCTTTCATGCGCTTACTTAATTTTGTCATGAAATCATACGACGTCGTTGCATTGTGTGAAATCGTACTAATCTGTTCACTTTGCTCAGCGCTTCCTCCCGCTACTTCATTAATACTATCTTTCATTTCACTTTGAGCGGTTAAATGATGTTGAATTTGAGCATTCACATCAGATACGCCTTGCAAAAGGTCAAACATGCTTGCTTGCAGTCGCTCTTTTTGTTGCTGTTGATTGGTTGCATTTTCTTCTGCTTGCTGAAAAAGCTTTCTGACTTGCTCTGATTGCTTTTCATTTAAATGTATAAGGACGATTAAAATAAAGCCCGTTAACACATACGTCAAGAAAATAGTTGGCGCATTCCCCTGAATCGATGCTGCTTCTTTTGTTCCTAACATAAGATTCAATAAAATGGTCACAAATCCTAAACCATACCCAATCAAGAAGATGATTTTATGAAAATGAACGACGGCAAATGCAGCAAGGAAGAACGTGACCATGACAATTGTCCAGCCTCCTCCTGCAAAGAAAACACCCACCATCGTAAAACCGTTTACGAGTACAACACTTATGTATGGAAAAAGCATCTCTTTTTTGACTACTTTTGTTGTGATTAAGTAGATAGCTGTAAACACCACAATCTCGGTTGAAAACAATGAAATGGTTGACATTTCTTTCGAGGTAATGGACTTTACTAACGCTAAAACAAGGGAAATTGAAAACGCTGCAAACATCAATAAGTTTTTCTTTTTACGATCTTGTACGATCATTTCTTGAACAGTCATCACAAAATTGTATCTCCTTTATCAAAACGGTCTTAAATCAGATTTAAAGCTCGCAAATCCATCATCTGCCATCACAACCGAACCGTTCATGACACGAGCTTCATCTGTCGCTAAAAATGAGACAACTTCCGCGATTTCTTCTGGCTCAATTAACTCTCTTGTTAGCTGTTGTTTTTTCATATAGTCTAGTAATCCTGCAGCTCGGTATCCTTCTACAATGTTTGTATTAACAGCTGCTGGTGCAACCCCAACTACACGAATCCCATATGGTGCTAGTTCTAATGCCCCGTGCTTTGTTAGCATGACAACCGCTCCTTTTGCAGCCTGATAACCCGTTACACCTAACGTTGCTACATAACCAAATACAGAAGCGTTATTAATAATTGCTCCTTTGACCCCTAATTCTTTCATTTTGCGAGCTGCGGCTAACATTCCGTAGTACACACCATGCTGATTGACGGCTACAACTTTATGATAATCGTCTGGCGTATGATCTAGAAAAGGCTTGTTTATTCCAATTCCAGCGTTGTTAAACATCACATCGATTGAACCAAACGTGTTAACTGCAAATTCAACAAGCGCGGTTACTTCATCAAAATTTGTTACATCTAGCTTGAAAAAGACTGCTTCTCCACCTTGGTTATTGATTTCTGCTACCACGTTTTGTCCCGCATCTTCATTTAAATCGGCTACAACAACTTTTGCACCTTCTTTTGCAAATTTTTGTGCAGTTGCTCTTCCAATCCCGTCTGCTCCACCTGTAATAACACTTACTTTGTCTTTTAATTTCATTGTATGACTCCTTCATATTGTTTTTTCACAATATATATTTCGTCATATTTTGGTAGATATTTAGATTTTTTTCCATAAAGTTCTAAGTTTTTTTTTCATTTTGTGAAAACAACGCTTTCTATAATGATCATACGGATGATTGGGCGTCTATCTCTCTTAACTTTCAATCGCTTTCGTTTAAGAAAATACTCTTTAAAATAAGCTATCTTTCATCAAAAAGTCTATATCAATATAATAAAAAGTCAGGATGTCTTATCCTGACTTTTTAATCGATACCGTTACTTTAAAAAGGTCTCCATCTACTTCTACAACTAATCGTCCTCCATGAAGATCAACAATCGATTGTGCAATTGCCAAGCCTAACCCAGATCCTTCTGTGTGACGAGACGTATCTGCACGCTTAAAACGTTCGACTAACTCTTGTGCATCGTCACCAAGTTCGTAGCGCGCAATGTTTTTAATCACAAAAACGGCTTCATCTGCTTCTTTTTTTAAAGATAGATAGACTCTTGTGTTAGGTAAGGCGTATTTAATCGCATTGATCACTAAATTGTCCAATACACGCCACCACTTTTGACCATCTACATAAGCGAAAATAGGCTCCTCAACCGTTGTTACTCGAAAATCTACCTTCGCATTCTCGATCTCTTCAGCATGCTCTGCTAGCGCTTGTTGAAGAAGTTGTGTTAAGTCTAATCGCTGTCTGTTTAACTCTAAGTTCCCGCTTGCCATTTTGGATACTTCAAATAAATCTTCAATGAGCGTTTTTAAACGCTGTGATTTACGGTCTAAAATATCGACGTAGGATTGACGCTCTTCCTCTGTTAGGTTTGAGTTCTTTAGTAAATCTGTATACGTAATAATCGATGTAAGAGGCGTTCGTAAATCATGACTCACATTCGTAATAAGTTCTGTTTTGAATCGTTCGCTTTTTGCTTGCTCGGATAAAGACGCTTTCATTCCTTCACGTAGCTTATTTAAATGAATCGCATGCTGAGCGATAAACGATTTTCCTTTTACGGGAATGGGTTCACGTAACACACCACTGCTTACTTGTTGAGTTGCGACCATCACACGGTTGAAGTAGGCAACTCGCATGACAACCATTATAAGAGTCGGAAGACCAACGAATAACACACATAATAAATACACACCAATCATTTCGGGTGACATCATCACAAGTACAGTCCCGATACCCCAGAAGAAAAGAACAAGTAATACCCATACGACTTGTAAACCGACTGGAATGCTTAAAAAGACATCTTTTAGTAGAAAAAGAAAACGTACAAGAATTCCTTGTTTGAACTTTGAATAGAAACGTTCCTTCTCTTGAAATTCCTTGCGTAGCCACATCAGTTGATGAATACCTAACCAAAGACTAATCGTTACTAGCCCTAACATAAGTACTAGCTCTTTTATAAGTGGTTGGAGCTTATACCAAAATACATCTGTACTCATGACAGTATAGAGAATGAGAAAGAATCCATTAACCATCAAAATCAGTAATCGAATATCAAGTGGCCATGCCTCGTACCGTGCACGAAAAGACGAATGATCAAACCAGTTCCGTTGAAACTTATATAAAAAGAGTAGACTCAGTAAAGATGCGATACCTAATGCTAATGTAAAATAAAAGGCCACTTGTTGATGTTTAAAGTCTTGATAGACAGCAAATGTATCTTCCTTTTGCGTGGAGGAAGGAATAATGATGGTTCCTTCATAAAAGCCTGATGATTTTAATAAAAGTTCTTGTTGCACCTCATCATCTCCATAAAACACGTCAGTGGCTTTTAAATACCCTCTTTCTTCACTGTACGTCTTTGAAAAAACTGCCTTTTGTGAGACATCTCCATTTGAAAATGTTTCACCTGTTTGAATGTTTGTTAAGTCATAAACAAAGTAGCTAACATTCCCTCTTAATTCGTTTTTTCGTTCATTCAGTTGACGAATATAGTCTTCAATTGCTTGCTCTTGCTCTTTTAAAACCTTCGCTTTGACGTGTTCATCACTTTCAAAGTTTTTTTGGATATCCGCTAATTTATCATCTCGCTCCTTTATAAGAGCTTGCTTTAACGTTGCATCTCCTTCCGCTTCTGCTTCCTCAATTCGATCGTTATATTGTGCATTGATATCCATAATCTGTTCAGACAGCGTACCATAACGAGTTCGGTGTTCTTCAATTTGTGCAGCTGTCACGTTAAGATTTTTCTTTAGCTCTTTGACATCATGTTGTAATAAGGTTGTATTACCTAGTTCCTCGACAAAGTAATCAAATTCCCCTTGAAAATCATCACTTTCAAAATAGTTATTTACAAATAGGCGATCTCCATGATTCATGACAGAAGCCACTGCGATGAGTACAACCCCAATTAACAAGCTCCATACCAACGTTTTCCATCTATTTTGATTCATACTCTCACTCCTCTACACTACTGCTTTTCCATCTTGTACCCTAGACCCCATACCACTTTTATGTACTGAGGATTCTTTGGATCGGCTTCAATTTTTTCACGAATTTTTCGGATATGAACGGCGACGATGTTTTCGGCGTTATACGCTTCTTCATTCCATACTCGTTCATACATTTCACGAATGGAGAACACCCTCCCTGGATTCATCATAAAAAGCTCTGTCATTTTATACTCGATTGGTGTCAGCTTGACCACTTCGTCATGCAGGGTCACCTGTTTTGATTCTTGATCTAAGGCGAGGCTTCCAACTTCTATTTTTGCTTGCTGTTCATTATAGGTACCAAGCTGAACGTAGCGACGAAGCTGTGACTTTACACGTGCGATTAACTCCATCGGATGAAATGGCTTTGTGACGTAATCATCTGCTCCGACTGATAAACCGTGAATTTTATCAGATTCTTCTACTTTTGCACTCAGCATAATAATGGGAATATTGCGCTTCATACGGATTTTAAAGGTTGCTGCAATTCCGTCCATCTCAGGCATCATAATATCTAGAATTAGGAGATGAACATCATGTTTTTCTAACAATTCCAGTGCTTCTACACCGTTCGCCGCTTTTAATACGTGATACCCCTCGTTTCTTAAATAAATTTCAATCCCATCTCGAATATCTTGGTCGTCATCTGTGACGAGAATCGTTAATGTACTCATCTTTCTCTCCTCTTTTCTTTTAACGATGATTTTAGTATAAACACCCGTTCTTAACATTTAGTTATGATAAAAATGAAGAAATTCTTAAGAAATGAAAAAAGGTGTGTGAAACAAAGCAAGCATGCTCCATTTTACACATCCTATTATGTCTTTTAAGTATGTGACTTTGAAAATAAACAGGCAAAAGATGAATAGGTCGTATAGCGTGATTGATTTCCGCTACAGATTGCTCGCTTTTCACGAGGTGGGCGGTGAGCCTCCAAGCTCCTTTGGAACCTCACCTGCCCACTGCTTCCGCAGGACGTTGATAAGCACCTTAGGATCAACTCCGCACGAATAACATAGGTCATGTATTTTCGAGAAGTCTCCCACCTTTTGTTCTAATTAACTACAAGTATCTACTAAAGCAAGACCCTTACATTAACGAAGTTTCTTTAATAAATACTCGTATTGTTGATGATTTGTATCTTGAAAAGCTTCTTCTCTACTAGAAACGATGTCATCATAGTTGATTGTTGATGAAAATTGTGAAGCCGTAAAATCATAGCGCATACCGTCTATTTGATTGTAAAAGTGCCAGCCATCTTCGCACCTTGTTTTTAAGATGATTCCCCCGAACACATCTTGCATCACAAGTGAGGTAACACTACATTGACCGCATGCAGGGTTATCAGCTGTCCATTTAGAGCTTGATTGAAGTGACCATCCTTTCAATAGTAACTCTTTCATGCGTTCAATCTCTATCCTTTTAATCACGGTTTCATAATAGGCAGGAACGTGTTGGACGAACTTTTTTTTATGAATGATTCGGTTATAAAAGACGTGCTTGTCTCCTTCCATCACTTCAAAGCCTTCTCCATATAGCGTGGTTCGTTCACCAAGCCACATTTCTGTAAAGTCTTTTAACGACATACGAACCATTCCAGAAACTTCTTCTTCTTGCAAGTGAAACAAATCAAAGTTTGGTGCGTTTTTATATAAATAAACGTGAGCAAACTCATTATCAAGAAACGCTCCTTTTGCAACGGAATAGCTGATGATTCCAAGCGGAACAAGCTCTTGCATCGTCACTTGAATGCCGAGTTCTTCATGTACTTCTCTCACACCATCCTCTATCGTTTCATCTGCGAGTAAATGTCCCGCTGCCGTTATATCCAATAAGTTTGGATAATCCTTTTTTAATGAACTGCGAATCTGTAAGTAAATAGAGAGCTCACCGTTTACCTCTCCAACAAACCAGCAGTGAAATGCTTCATGCCAATATCCTTTCTTATGTACATCTTCACGTGTGGCGATCCCTTGTTCGACATGATGCTTGTCAAATATTTTGAGCATTTCTTGTTCTGACATGTGTGTGTCCTTTCTCGTTTAAAGATTCATGTGATAAACAAATAGTTCTCCTTTTGGTCCTTCTAAACGAATTCCTTTATCTACAAATCCCGCTTTTTCATACACGATTTGCGCAGCTTTGTTTCGATGATTGACTGCTAAAATCAACTCGCGTTTTTCAGGAAAGTGCTGATTGATAAATAAGGGTAATAGCTTTAATGACTGCTTTGCGATTCCTTTTCCTTGATAGCGTGCATTCACCGAATAGGAAGTTAATAATAGTGCTTCTTGATTGTCACTATATTCTCGCACTCGCTCCCATCCATTTAACAGCAAGAACCCTACAGCTTTATTTTCAAAAAGGATGACAACTGGAAAACGGTTTGGCAGTTCTCTACATGTATACACGGTATGTAATGGCAACGATGTATATTGAAGTTGATGATGAGGTAAATCGTACGTTTCGAAGTATTCTTTATACTTAGGATCATAAAAAGCAAGTGATACACTCATTTAGACAGACTCCTTTATAACGAAGTATAGCAATGTGAACATTGCTGATGATGATTCTTCCCTCTTTTTACTTTTGTTCCGCAGTGGTGACAAATTATGTAGGATGACTGGTCATCTAGTAGTCTATCTCTTGTGAACAGAAAATGTTTGGCGACACGCTCTGATTGAAAGGTCCATTTCACACTCATTGCAAGCATTGCCCCAATAATAGATAGAAGCAGTAATCCATTCATTCTTTTTCGCCCCTTTATTTTTCCTAATTATACCATACAAACGTTCGCTATTTCCTTTCTAACTTTTAATTTCTTCTAAACATTCACTTTTTATGGTCGTCTCTATTCATCACGACGTATAATAAAAGAGACTACAAGGCGAGTGACGGAGGAACGTCCCTTCTGCTCTCATTCTATTTTTCTTTGATTCTGTAAGGAGGTCTTCATTATGACAACAATCATCAGTGTACGCCCTTAATAAGGGACGTACACTTCGGATGCCGCCAACTTTTTGGAGGCTAAGAAACCATGAAACCTATTTATTATATCTATCTAAAGGCATGTTCTGATTTTAGTTCACGCATGCAGTTTATTGGCTTAACGAGTGCGCTTTTGCTTAGTGAAAACCCCGAGTTATGGATGATGCTATTTTTTATTGGTAGGCAAATTGGAGCGCTGTTAACAAGTTATGTGGCAGGGATTGTTGCGGATCGTTTTTCTCGAAAAGAAGTCATGATTGTGGCTGAACTTCTTAGTGGGATCTCGGTTGGAAGTTTGCTGTTTGTAGATGAACCTCTACTGATTGTCATTGTGGCGTTTATCCTTGGGATGACTTATACGTTTTTTGATGTGAGTTTTCGTTCATCAGTGCCTGATATGTTTGGTAAACATCAACTTGAATGGATCAATACATTGCTTGTTCGGGTCGGCTCGATTATTAGTATTGTTGGCTTTGCTGTGGGTGGATTTGTCTCTACTTACTTCTCATACAAATACTTAGTATTACTAGATGCGACGATGTATATTGGATCTGCGGTCGTGCTTATAAACGTAAAATGGATGCAGAAGCCGCGCGTTCACCATGATAGCGAACAACCAAAAGTTCCGATTAAAAAAATCATTCAATCTGATGGTTACTTCTTTTTACTAGTGATGGCTTTTCTGTTTCCACTCGCTGCTTCGTCTTATCAATATGCGCTACCTCTTATCGCTAAAAGTGACTTTTACAATGGGTTGATGTGGTCAACCGTTGCCTTTGGGTCATTTATTTGTTCATTACGAATGAAGAGAAAAGCGGTGAATCGACGTCTGTATGCAGAAAGCTTGTTGTTGTTTGCGCTCGTTGTGTCGTTATCGTTCATTAGTAAACACCTGCTTATGATGCTGTTTTTATTGGTGCTTGTCGGAGCAGTAGAAGCCATCGTGCAAGTGTGTCATTACACATTACTACAGCGAAGCAAAGAGAGCATTCGTGGAAGACTATTTGGGCTCAACACCCTTGCAACAAGGTTAGGATTTTTAGTGGGATTTTCACTCATGTCGATTGTTTCGATCTTTTCTTCTGCTTCAGTTGGAGTATGGATCATGCAAGGCGTGCTCGCTATGGCTGTTTTTGGATGGATTTTTAGTAAGCGCTCCACTTAAATAGAAATACCCGTCTACTTTTCTTCTGTAGACGGGTTTTGTTTCATTATAGGATGGAGTGAATAATTCCGCCTTCTACACGTTGTGCAGCACCGTTAATTGCTGATGCTTTGTCAGATGCAATGAAGACAATCGTGTCTGCTACTTCTTCAACCGTTGCGTAACGTTGAATTAAAGATGTTGGCTGATCATGTTTAAAGTATTCTTTAATAAAGGTATCCAAATCTTGGCCATTTTCTTTTGCTAGGTCGCTAATAAAGGTACCAAATCCTTCTGTCCAAGTTGGTCCTGGTAAGACAGAGTTAACCGTTACATTTGTTCCTTTTGCTACTTCGGCTAATCCTCTTGATAACGTAATAAGAGCAGTTTTTGATACGCCGTAAGGAACTAATTCAGGATACGGCTTAATTCCTGCTTCACTTGCAATGTTAATGATACGTCCTGCATTGCGTTCCATCATTTTTGGCAGAAATGCACGTGATAAACGCACAGCACTCATCACATTAATCTCATAGTACTCTAACCATTCTTCATCCGTCACTTCAACAAATGGCTTAACCGTGAATACACCTGTGTTGTTCACTAACACATCTAATTCACCGATTTCGTTTACTTTTTCAATAAGCTCGTTGCTTTCGTCACGTTTAGCCACATCTGCACGAATACCGTACACTGTTCCATACGCTGATAATTCCTTTACTGTTGCTTCTACATTTTCTTGAGAGCGACCGTTAATAATCACTTTAGCTCCTTCCTTTAAGAAGCTAATGGCAGTGCCCTTTCCAATTCCTGCTGTTGAACCTGTTACTAATACTAATTTATTTTTTAAATTTAAATCCATTTCAAACATCTCACTTTCAAAGTTTTTTTGTGAATCATTTTTCTCGATAGCTAAAATCAGAGCTCCTATTCGCTAGCTAAGATTAGTATGCAACACCTTTTACATATTGAGAAGTACGCACTTTTCCGGGATATAATCACCAATCAGTGACTTAGTAACCTTTTGGTAACCTACTCACTTTTTTGTTTCTTTTTTGATACAATTAGCTCAAACCCATACATGTTGGAGGAATTCTATGAAGAAAAAGTATCATTTACCGGTTGAAGCGGCACTGGAGTTAATCGGAGGAAAGTGGAAAGTCGTAATTATGTGTCATTTAATTCTTGGTACACGTCGAACGAGTGAGTTGAAACGACTGATGCCTGGAATTTCTCAAAAGATGCTAACGCAACAGCTGAAAGAATTAGAAGCAGACAACCTTATTCATCGCGAAGTATTTAACGAAGTGCCACCGCGTGTAGAATATTCATTAACTGAATATGGCTGGACATTAAAGGAGATTTTAGATTTACTATGCGCATGGGGTGAGGTTCATATTGAGCGCAATTACGAAAATAAATACGATGTGCTAGAAAAGAGCATTTTAAATAAATAAAAATGAAATCGACCAAGAAATAATGTGTTTCAGATAAACGTAATCAACGCACAAAACCCGTCTACCTTCATTGGGTAGACGGGTTTTTGTTCATGAGTTAACGTTCAACTTTAATGCTAGTCGCCAGTGCTGACTTAAGGTTATGAAGACAATTCGTACTTTTGTTCTTCCCATCCATACGCCGCTTCAATTAGCTTCTTTCCACCAATTTCAACGTCTGTTGTTGCAATCTTTTTTGCACCTAACGCTTCGTAAAACTGACAAGCGTTATTTTCTTCTAATGCCCACACTAACATTGAACGAATGTTCTGCGTGTATAAGTAAGATGCAACGGCTCGCACAAGCTCTTTGCCAATTCCTTTTCCTTGATAAGCTTCTAGCACATAAAGGGCATAAAGCTCACCTTCATAATCGCTATATTGACCCATCTTTCACTAATTGCTTCGTCTGATCCACGAGCGTCTCTTCTAGGCTACGATACGTCATGCCAAGTTCACGAATGCTTTTACTATTATCAAATTTAGCAGCATACCCTACATTTTTAGAAACGTACTCTCTTGTAAAGCCAATGGTTGGAGCAATGAGCCAAATAAGTGCCTTTGGTACTTCACGTTTCGGTAGCTTATATTTACCTGGGAAGTTTCTCTCTAGAATGTTGGCCATGTGTAATAACGTAGCTTCCTCATTGGACGTAAGGTAACGACCTGATGCTTCTGGTGTAAATGCCGCAAGCACTTGTGCTTTTGCAATATCTCGTACATCAACTGTTCCGTTTACTAAATGTGGCACCCCTGTTTTATAGGTTCCTGTTAAAAAGTCTCGAATCGTTGAAATACTCGTAGAATCTGTTCGTTTGGCAAGCGACGGACCTAAAATGAAGGTTGGATTAATCGTAACAAGATCCCATCGGTTTTGCTCTTTTACCATTTCCCACGCTTCTTTTTCCGCAACCGTTTTTGAGTAACTATAAGGCTGGTGCTTTTCAGAGCTCGTTTCATTCCAATCCGCTTCTGTAAATGCGGCTTTCCCTTTCATATCAGCGTTGTCTCCAAAGATGGCAACAGCACTACTCGTTAAGATTACACGCTTGACTGAAGTAGCTTTGTTCACCGACTCAAGCACATTACGTGTTCCTTCTTTTGCAGGCTTTACTAAATCGCTATAGGCATCTTTAATACCGCTAATAAAAAATGGTGATGCGGTATGAAACACATATTCACTGCCATCAACCGCCTCATCAAAGCTTCCTTTTTTTAATAAATCCGCTTCATATACAAATAGCTGCCCTGGTGCTTCTTTTTCAATTCCTCGTAAATGCGCGTATTTATCGGTTTGATTTTTGTTACGCACAGTCATTCGTACGTCGTGGCCTTGTTCTAACAATTCTTTTATAATCCAGGAGGCAACATAGCCTGTTCCCCCTGTTACAAGTGCTGTTACTTTGTTCATGATGACTTCTCTCCTTTTTGAATCAAATCAGATGGATAAACGTGATACCCATTTCTTGCTTTCAAGGCTGTTTCATACATTCGTTGTGCCACTACTTTCGCTTCAATCGGTTTGTATTTTTCAAATGGTCCTTTGAATAAAAACGACGTTCGTTTTGCAATGGATTCTGCTAGCCTTTCCCCTTGACGCCATTCTTTTCGATGTCCTAGTAAAAGAGAAGGTTGAAAGATGTGAACAGATGGCAGCTTCAGCTCTTGTAACGCTTTTTCCACCTCTCCTTTTACGCGACTGTAAAAGAAAAGTGACGTTGATTTAGCACCTAAGGATGTAACGGTTAAAAAAGTTGTTGCGCCTTCTTGCTTGGCAAGCTTTGCTGCTTTTAGTGTGTAAGTATAATCAACTTTTTTAAATTGCTCTTTTGATTTTGCCTTTTTTATCGTTGTTCCTAATACACTGTATACGTCATCAACCTTAAACAGTGCTGTATGCTCGTCTAAAGCGTCAAAATCGACTTCAACTTGTTCAATCGTTGAGTGTTCAATGGATAACGTTTTTCGAACAAGTAGCGTCACCTTTTCATAATAGGGTGAGTTAGCCAACTGCTTTACTAATTCCGAGCCAATGAGCCCAGAAGCTCCTAATACGAGAGCTGTACGCTTTTTCATGACTTTCTCGCCTGCACTTTTCGTACAATTGATGTGATGACTTTGCGTGGTAAGAACCGAACGACTTGTGAAAGCAGCTTATTTTGCAAACCTGGAATCACAATGGTTGAACGAGATTGAAAGCCTTTATATCCGATCTCTGCTACCGTTTTTGCGTCCATCACACCACTATTAAACAATTTCGATTGCTCAAGACTGGCACGATTTGAAAATCCTGTTTCCGTTGGCCCCGGGCAAAGTGCGGTTACGTGCACACCAGTTCCTTTCAATTCGTTTTCTAATGCTTCAGTAAACGACAATACATATGCTTTTGTTGCATAATAAACAGCCATTAATGGACCTGGCTGAAAGGCCGCTGTTGATGCTACGTTTAACACGCCTCCTCTACCGCGCTTCACCATGTCCGGTAAAAACTTTTTTGTCACATGCGTAAGTGTACGAATGTTCAAGTCAATCATATTTAATTCTTCGTCCATGTTTGTTGTTAAAAACTCGCCATATAAACCGAAACCTGCGTTATTTACAACATAATCAACTTGAATGTTTTGCTCCGTTAATTCGTCATACAACTCTTCAATGGATGCTGCAACCGACAAATCTCTTGAACTAGTCATCACACGAATACTATATTCATTCTCTAGTTCTTTCTTTAACAACTGTAGCTTATCACTGCTTCGTGCAACTAACACAAGGTGGTGACCATCCTTGGCAAACTCATAAGCCAATTCTTTTCCAATTCCACCTGATGCTCCTGTTATTAATGCTACTTGCTGATTCATATCTATTCCTTCTTTCTAAAAATAAATGATTAATCGCTGCAATCAGATTAGCTTTATGTTTGTAACCTACTATTTATTTAATAAAGACCTTGCTTCTTTGTTTTAATGTTTAAATTCTTAAACATTTAATCTCTTGAACATACTATACTTCTTTTTTGTTTAATGGTCAACAATTACGCAAGGTGTATTTGTGATTTTTTTAAAATCGTTTTAAAATAGAGAGAGAGGTGAACGGAATGAGCGGAAAAGTATCAAGTACAAAATGGTTTGGACTAGCTGTACAATCATTATTAGTACTAGCACGGTATGATGAAATTTGTCCAAGCGGAGTATTAGCGGAAAAGCTAAATGCGAAATCTCCTTTTTTACGAAAAGTGTTAACAAATCTAGTGAAATCGGGCTTAGTAATGGCTAAGGAAGGACGAAACGGAGGCTACTCGTTAGGTAAACCACCCGAAGAAATTACATTGGTTGATGTGTATCACGCAGTTCGAACAGATCCTTATGCAAAAGGATTTCTAGATGTAAATGAAGAATGCTTTACTTCTTCAACTCATGATGCCCTTGTCTCATTGCGAGATGAAATGGAAGGCTGGCTCATTGAAGGCTTATCAAAAAAAACGTTAGCGGAGTTACTTGCAGCGAGCAAGTAAACTCTACTAACGTTTTTATTTATGCTGACTTCTTATTGAAGAATACCACCAGCATTAACATAGCGTGCGTTAAACTCTTGTACAAATTGATTGGTAATGTCTGTGTCATGGATAATTAGCATATTTTCATCATTTACGTTGTTGCCATTTTCACTCCAGTTTGTCGAGCCAACAATAACGGTTGGATCACTGTTTGTGTCCGCATCGATAATCATCGTTTTAGCATGTAGCTTACGGTTTTCATTGTCAATGTAAACCGGAGCTGGGTTTGCCCAACGAGTGTTTGGATTACTTGCACTTGTTTGAGAAGCTGTTCTTCCTGTCATTTCAATGCTTGCCGACCACCATTGATTCCAGTAGCTGGATTCGAATACACCTTTTACATCAAATCCTGTTAACGTGCCTTCGTTATCTACATAGCTACCTTCCCATTTATACTTTAATTCGTCCACTAATGCTTGATCACTCCATGCAAAAATGGTAAAGTATGCGCTTTTATCTGCCTCTGTTTTCACAAGCTCTGTCATTCTTCCAATTGCATTATCACCTGTTGAGAAATACACCTCTACTTGTTTGCCACCAATTGTCACATTGTGAGGGGTATTATCGATTTTACGCGTACTAAAGTTTGATACCTCGATGTTTGGTGTTGTCGTGTTACTTCCCCACATCTCTTCAAATTCTGTTTCGTAAATAGACGCAAGCTCTGGAGAATGAGTTTCTACGACGTGCTGTTGGTTTCCATCTAAAATACCTTGGTTCATGTTTTCTTCTGATCCATAAAGACCTGTCACCGTAAAGTTCCAGCTCCCTGTAAACACCCATTTGTTATCAACAATCGCAAATTTATTATGCATTTGATTACCTGGTGAGTAATAGCTGTTTTCTCCTTTTGACTCACCTTCAACAAAAAGATGTCCCGTCGTGCTTGTGCTTCCAACGGTTACTGTACGTTGCGGGAAATCTGTGAAGCTTGCAGGCAAACCATAAGCTGATCGTTTTGCTGCATCCTCAATGACAAACATTGGTGAATCAGATAGAATATGAACGTCATCCGCCGTTCCAACAACACCATCCTTACCACGAACAAGTTTTTCTAAATAAAGACGCATCGTTTCATAACGCTCTGCATAGTGAGGATCTGTTGCATCCTTTGCATCGGCAAGAACGCGGACATCAACACCTTCTGCAGCTTTATTTAGTAATGTATCAATTACTCTTGGTAAGTTAATTTCATAAGTCGCAAAATCGATAGAAGTAGTCGCTTGATTTAAACGCTCGATTAAACGATCTTCAAGGTTTACATTGTAATTTGCTTCGTTTCCTGCAGTCGCATATTGAGTAGAAGCACTTTTGTTAAAGTATACGTTTATCGCACCAAGCTCTTCACTCACATTTGTTATTGATTCTGTTGCGCCTACAGATGTTGATACTTTATTCGCAGCTTTTGGTGTACCGTAACCACCATCATATGTATTTGTTGATGTTTCCCAACTGCTTGCTACTGTTCCACTTTGCGTTGAATCGATACGAGCCATTGTTGCCTTCGTTGTGTTGTCCCCTGCATGCCAGTTGTCTACTTCATCAATAATGACACCTGTCTCATCTTTTAAAAATAATGCTTCATTTGAATTTCCAAGTGCACCTGAGTAAATAAGATCTGCATTTGCTCCTGGAACCGTTGAATCACTTGTGCGTTCTAATAAAAAGTACTCGTTCGGTGCAATCGTTCCACTTAATGAAATGCTTGGTGTACCATCCTGCGCTTCAAGCGTCCACCCATTAAGTGATAAAGAAGAGGAAGTGGTATTTTTTAACTCAATCCATTCATTATTATAAGAAGCCGTTGTTCCCATCCATGCAATTTCATTAATGACCGCTTCTTTTGATGCTGCCTCACCTTGTTGAATAGATGGTTGAGCAAAACCTCCTACAAGTAAACATGCTGTGCTCGCTACTGCTAGTGATACTTTTTTTAGACTCATTTTTTTCTCCTTCCATGACATGTAACAAAATTATCAAAAAGATGACAATACTAGTATAATTTGTTGCATTTTGTCATGAAATGAGTGAATAGTACGTACTTTTCTTATTATTTTGTAAATTGAATGTTGAGTTTGTAAATTAACAGTTCTATTTACCTCCTTTTTTCCCTAATTTTTCTTTTTTCTTTTTATCGATAAACTGTTCTTGACAGAGTGGTAGTTTCAATTATAAACTGTTCTTGTAATTAAGACAGTTTATAAAAAGGAGTTATCATCCATGTCAACTAAATCTGCAAAAGAAGAATATTTAACAAAAATTAATGAAATGAAGCTTAGTGATGAAAAGCCAAAAGAACTTGAAGATACAGATTTCTTCACAGTGGCTAGAGAGCGTCGCTCCGTTCGTCATTACGACCCTTCTTATAAAATGACGAAAGAAGAAATTGAAGAATTATTAGCAGTAGCTGTTCAAGCACCATCTTCTTCAAACTTACAGCCTTGGAGATTTCTTGTAATTGAAGATCAAGAACAAAAAGAGAAGCTATTACCAATCGCTAATAACCAACAACAAATTGTTGACGCATCTGCTGTTATTGCCGTTTTAGGTGATTTAGAAGGTTATAAGAACGCAGACACAATTTACGGAGCAGCGGTAGAGCGCGGCAGTATGACAGAAGAAATCAAAGATTTCTATGTAAAAACAATTAATGACCATTATGGGAACCTTTCACGTGAAGCCGCTTCTCGCGTAGCAATGATTGACGGTGGATTAGTATCCATGCAGCTAATGCTTGCAGCTAAAGCAAAAGGTCTTGATACGGTGCCAATGGGTGGTTATGATGCTGAAAAATTCGCAGAAGCATTTTCTTTACCAGAAAACCTTCAAACAGTCATGTTAATTTCAGTCGGTAAAGGCGTTAAAAAAGGATTTGAAAAGTTCCGCCTTCCACTAGACGAATTAGTAACATGGGATACATTCTAATAAAAGCAAATAGACCACATTCTGGATGCAGAATGTGGTCTTTACGTTTGTTTTAAACCTTTAATGATATGTTGATAGATTGGATTTTGTTTTTGTTCAATTTTATATGCAGCATACAATTCGTTCGTAAATGTTAAGTCTGGAAAAATCACTTTTACTTTCTGTTGTTGAAGTGATTCTTGAATGAGATAAGTAGGTAAAATGCTCATACCCATTCCATACTCAATTGCTTCTAAAATTGTACGTAAATCTGACATAACATGATAAGGTCGGATTTTCGGTCGCTTTTGAAAATGCTCTTTCCATATTCGACGAATGATGGGTAACTCTAACCCGTAACTTATCCACCTTTGTTCGTTCAACCATTCTTCTACTGAATGTTCACCTACATTCACTTCAGCATCAAACGGAACGACAATAACAAATGTTTCTTCTTCTATTTTTGTGTATTCAATCCCAGGTAAATGAAGCTTTTGCGTGGCAATGGCAAGATCAAGCTGATCATTTTGAAGCGATTCGATAAGCGCTGATGTAATCCCAAACTGTACAGAGAATCGAACCTCTAAATCATGAACGCGTGATAGAGCGCGCTTTGTAAAATACTCACCTGCAGAACCTAGTCGGATAATAGGAGCAAGGATGGTTGGTGATGCAGCATGTGTAATCTCAAGTGTCATCGTTTCTAAGTTTTCAATCAATGGAACAATACGTGCGTATAATTCCTTTCCTTTATCAGTTGGAATCATCTTTCGCGGTGCACGAATAAACAACACTTCCCCTACTTCTGCTTCTAATGCTGCTAGGTGTTGGCTCATCGCAGGCTGTGTTAAAAATCGTGCCCTTGCTGCCGCTGATACCGACTGATGCTTATAAATGCTAATAAAACTGCGGTACCATTCAAAATCAATCAAATTTCTCTCTCCTTTACAAAGAAAGGAACACCGCTAACCTTCACGGCGTTCCCCTTTTTATTGTGCAACCTTGTGTAACCGATGGACCTCTCTCTTTTCAATTAATCCTTCGACTGCTAGACGATACGTTTGATAGTGTGTACTTTCAATGTGAGCTTGTAACGCTGCTTCATCTTTCCACGTTTCATAAAAGGCAAATGTACCGTTATCATCCATTGATTGATGAAGCGTATACTCAATGCATCCTTCTTCTGCCCGCGACGGTGAAATCACTTTTTGTAGCTCGTCAAACAGCTCTTGCTCTTTTCCTTCTTTTGCTTGAAGTACAGCCATAATTGTTATTGCACTCATCGATTCATCCCTCATCTTTCATTTACTTTAGTTTAGCAACGATTTTTCCTTTTACATGTCGTTGTGACAGTTCAACTAATGCTTCAGGCACTTCTTCTAACGAGATTGTACGAGCAATCATAGGTGATACCTTTTGATCTGCAACTAATGCAAGAAGCTCGTCACCCATTTTTGCTAAATCAGCTTGTGCCACTTTATCATCTACATGGTGAGCAGCATTTAATGCTACTTCGTGATACGAAACGACTTTTGTGAACGGCTTAATTTTCGTGTAATCCGGTGCCCCAGCAATGTGCGCAATGTGACCTCTGTATGCAATAAAATCAAGAGATTGTGTCGCGTTATCACGACTAACCGTATCAAGAACAGCATCTACACCGCGTCCGTTTGTCCATTCCATGACTTTTGCAGCAACATCTTCTGTTTTGTAATCGACTACGTAGTCAGCACCTAATGATTTCACGTAGTCATGGTTATGTGATGAAGCCGTTGAAATGACGGTCTTGCCAGCTAATTTTGCTAGCTGTACAGCGAAGCCACCCACACCACCTGCGCCTCCATGAACTAAAATCGTATCAATGGCCGACATCGGCAGTTTACGAAATAGCGCTTCATACGCTGTATAACCAGCCGTTGGTAAAGCTGCAGCCTCTTCAAATGTTACAGAATCAGGAATTCGTGATACCGTATGAGCGGTTGTTATTCCGTACTCTGCATATCCACCCTTTTTCGTGAAGTCACCGTGGTAAACAACACGATCTCCTTTTTGCCACTGAGTGACACCTTCCCCAACTTCTGCAATCGTACCGGCTACGTCTAACCCTAAAATATGAGGATACGTCCAGCTTGGATTTCCGTTTGTAGCTGTTTTGTAATCAACAGGGTTTAAGCTAATCGCATGGACGTCAACAAGCACTTCCCCAGCTTGTGGCTGTGGTGTTTCAATGTTTTCTACTTTCATATGTGACCATTCATTTTTCTCATGTAGTAATAATGCTTTCATGTCTATCTGCTCCTTTGTTTGCTACGATTAGAGAAAGCCTGTGGATACCGTTACTCACAGGCTTTTTTTGTGTAAGTTAGTTTAGTTTGTTTAAGACTTCTTTTGTCACAGAAAGTGTTGATTGTGGGTTTTGTCCCGTAATTAAGTTGCCATCTACTTGTACATGATCACTCCAATTTTCTTTTCCAACGAAATTGGCTCCTAGTTCACGCAAACGAGTTTCAAGTAAAAATGGCATGTATTTATCAAGCGTTGTTTCTCTTTCTTCTTCGTCTGTAAATGCTGTAATGGTTTTACCTGAAACAAGCGGCGTACCATCAGATTTTTTAACACCAACTAAGCCAGCTGGTCCGTGACAAACTGCTGCCACAATTTTATCACTTTCATAAAATTCACGAACTAACGCATGAATCTTTTCGTTATCTGGTAAGTCAAACATTGTCCCGTGGCCACCAGGCATGAAGATGACATCAAACGTTTCAGCACTTTCAATGTCATCAAGCTTCTCCGTATTTTCAAGATGTTTCGCTGTGTCTAACAGCTCTTGTGAAACACCGCCTTCAAGGCTACTCTCATCGATTGGTGACTTTCCTCCAAGCGGACTAGCCACCGTGATTTTATACCCTTTCTTTGAAAACTCTACGTAGGGCTCTGCAAATTCAGATAACCAAAGGCCTGTTTCATGACCTTCTGCATTCATTTTATCAGCTGTTGTTACAACCATTAATATATGTTTACTCATTGATTCATTCCTCCAATAAGTGATATTTGTGTGCATGACAATGTATAGTGTACCCTTCTAATAACGATAATACAAATTAGAAAATATGTACTTATTTATAAATTTTTTTATAGAAAAAAACCTCCTAACGAATGAGGAGGTTGACGATTTTTTTGTAAGCAATTGATCTTCTACCAGCAATTTAAAAGAGTTCCTTGCCTAATACGGTGATCTCAAACAAATGCGAAATAAAGTTCCTGTGATGCTCTCTTTTTATGGTTCCCTCTGTTTTATAACCTAATCACGAAGGAGCATTTTATTCCTCTACTTACTTTCCAATGGAGAAGCCCTGAAAAAGTTTCCCTCCATATGGCTCTAATATTTCATCGACAAGCACAACAATCAACTGTTTTTCACCTTGTTGATAAAAAGCATCAAACGCTTGTATGTATTGAGTTGCAAATATAGGGTTAAATTGACGCAAAGACCGAATGATCCACTTTGATGCACCAATCCATTGGCCATTCGTTCTCAGTACAAATTCATGAATGAGTTCGGCGAGTGTGTTTGCAATACAAATGTCTTCTTCACGCTTCTCACTTCCAATGAAGTCGTCTAAAGCATCCGTTAGAAAGTACCGCTTCATTATAATGGTTTGCGGTGACCATCGTTCGGGTCCTTTCTCTAGCATCTCAACCGCTTCTTTTTTAATGGCTGCAAGAACCCCTTCGTCTTTTAAAACAAGGCCTTCTGCTACCATTCTCTGCATACAAGGTCTTGCACGCTTATAATCTTCTTGAAAGAAATGCTGATAGGAGTGAAGGTTGTGAACGAACACCTCAATCGGCCATTCACATTCAATGAGCGATTGTCGGTACGAAGAAGGAACATGTGAATCAAAGATGACAATGTCAAGATCTGAAGTAGAAGTTTCCTCTCCTCTTGTTACACTTCCCGCTAAAAGTGCGCCTTGACACGTCGGGAAATTAGTTTGCACAAACTTTGTGGCTGCTTCAAATGGAGGTAATCGTTTCATCGTTCGTTCCTTTCATTAGCGGTCTTGCTTGTCTTTCTTCATATGTTATTCTTTTTCCTTGTGACATTCTTCTGATGTTTGTCCAGTTATGTAATCAAGTGGTGTATAGTAGTTGTTTGGAACGGCTTTTTTAACAAATAACTTGTACGAGGTGATAAAGATAAGGCACACAACAAGCAAAGGAAATAAAATGGCTGTGTACAACACAATCATTCACTCACGTCCTTTCGATGATTTCTTTATCATTCTTACCGAGAAGACCCCCACCTCAAGGAACACAGTAAGTAGGTGGGGGATGAATCGGTTTTTTAAAACTTTTTTTCATCTTTAGTG
>NZ_JAFBFC010000012.1 GCF_016909075.1 Priestia iocasae | reverse complement strand
GACTTGCATGTATTAGGCACGCCGCCAGCGTTCGTCCTGAGCCAGGATCAAACTCTCCGAAGAAATGTTTGACTTGCTCATAAATTTTAAAACTTAAATTAACGTTGACGTTTGTCGCTTTGTTCAGTTTTCAAAGTTCAATATAATTTATGGAGCGGGTGATGGGAATCGAACCCACGACATCAGCTTGGAAGGCTGAGGTTTTACCATTAAACTACACCCGCTTATTCTATTACATAACTGGTCGGGAAGACAGGATTCGAACCTGCGACCCCATGGTCCCAAACCATGTGCTCTACCAAGCTGAGCTACTCCCCGTATGTATGGCGCGCCCGAGAGGACTCGAACCCCTAACCTTTTGATCCGTAGTCAAACGCTCTATCCAATTGAGCTACGGGCGCTTAATATTATTTCGTCACCTCAACAGCGACTTTATTATCTTATCACATTCGTTCTCGTTGAGTCAATACTTTTTTTAAAAAAGTTTTTCGATGCGGCCGAGAGGACTTGAACCTCCACGGGGTTAACCCCCACTAGGCCCTCAACCTAGCGCGTCTGCCATTCCGCCACGACCGCTTAGAGAAAATGTAATGCGGGTGAAGGGACTTGAACCCCCACGTCATAAGACACTAGATCCTAAGTCTAGCGCGTCTGCCAATTCCGCCACACCCGCGAAATAATAAAATGGTGAGCCATGAAGGACTCGAACCTTCGACCCTCTGATTAAAAGTCAGATGCTCTACCAACTGAGCTAATGGCTCTAAAAATGGCTGGGCTAGCTGGATTCGAACCAACGCATGACGGAGTCAAAGTCCGTTGCCTTACCGCTTGGCTATAGCCCAATATTGTTAAATTAGAGATATAATGAATGGCGGTCCCGACGGGACTCGAACCCGCGATCTCCTGCGTGACAGGCAGGCATGTTAACCACTACACCACGGGACCACCTTATATGGTGGAGGATGACGGGATCGAACCGCCGACCCCCTGCTTGTAAGGCAGGTGCTCTCCCAGCTGAGCTAATCCTCCACATTTCTCTGAGAAAAAAATTATCCATGTCAATAAACATGAATAAAAGGTATGACCCGTACGGGATTCGAACCCGTGTTACCGCCGTGAAAGGGCGGTGTCTTAACCGCTTGACCAACGGGCCATTATAGAATGGCGGAGAAGGAGGGATTTGAACCCTCGCGCCGCTTACACGACCTACACCCTTAGCAGGGGCGCCTCTTCAGCCACTTGAGTACTTCTCCAGATAATGGCTCCACAGGTAGGACTCGAACCTACGACCGATCGGTTAACAGCCGATTGCTCTACCACTGAGCTACTGTGGAATATTCTATATAAGACTTTTTTTATGATACTACTTTGCAAATAACTTGTCAATATTCTTTTTTTAATCCCACCGCTTTTGCGACGGCTTTATTAATATAGCATACACCAAACGACATAGTCAACATCATTTTGATACTTTTTCTAATCTACCTTTACACCGCCCACAAACATATTTGCTTGTATTTACTCTCCTACTTCTACAATATCTTTGACGACATTGTACACATTCATACACATGTTCTTTTTTTATCGAAGTTCTTTTACTTGATGACAAAGTCTTACAAAACCTTGGTGCACCAACCTTTGTCATTACTGCCTTAAAATCTTTATCCCCATGCTTATATCCTTTTCCTTCTATATGAAGGTGATAATGACAAAGCTCATGTTTAATAATACCTTTAATCTCTTCAAGTCCATGCTCTTCATAATACTTAGGATTAATTTCAATATCATGAGTGTGTAATAAGTACCTTCCTCCTGTTGTTCGTAAACGATTGTTAAAAGAAGCCTGATGAGAGAAAGGCTTCTTGAAGAGAGAGTAGGAAATTTCTTCTACTAATAATTGCAACTGTTGGTTGTTCATTTTAACCTTCCTTTGAGCTTAGCAATGATTTAACGACCACTTTTCTAAAAGCACTACGTACAGGCGTACTGCATATATTCTATACTACAACTGTTTTACACTAAACTGTCACTTATTTTTTATTAGAACAATGGACTGTTCAAACAAAATCAATATCATTTCATGATTTTCAGAAGGGATGGTGCCCTTAATGCCCACTTGGCTACAAAAGCAAATGCAACGTGCTTACTATAAAAAAGATCGATCTCAAATTAAACTTTTAAATCAATGCTGGTTTTTTTATCGAAAAAAGCACTGCTCCTAAGAGCAGTGCGATCAGTTTACTGGTCGGAGCATTGTTAATGACACTCTACCCTTTTCTATATTAACGTCTTCAATCCAAACCGTTACAAGATCTCCTACAGATACGATATCTAATGGACGACTAACGTATTTCTCACTTAACTTCGAGATGTGAACAAGCCCATCTTGCTTTACACCTATATCTACAAAAGCGCCGAAGTCTACAACATTTCGAACTGTTCCCTCTAACTGCATGCCTTTTGATAAATCTTCAAGCTTTAAAACATCGGTTCGTAGTAACGGTTTTGGTAACTCATCCCTCGGGTCACGGCCTGGACGAACGAGAGCATCTATAATATCTCGAAGTGTGAGTTCACCCATACCTAACTCCTCAGAAATATGCTTAAGGTTACTATCATCAAGCTTTTCTTTTAGCTCATTTGATCCTAAATCTTTACTAGAAAATCCAAGTTGTGTGAGCATCTGTTCTACGTTTTTGTAGTTTTCAGGGTGAATACTTGTTTGATCAAGCGGTTCATTTCCTTCTACAATACGTAAAAACCCAATACACTGCTCATATGTTTTTGCCCCTAATCTAGGGATTTTCTTTAATTCTTTTCGATTTGTGAATTTCCCGTTTTCTTCTCGGTACCTCACCATATTTTGAGCAACTGTTTTATTCAACCCTGCCACATATTGCAACAATGAAGCCGATGCTGTGTTCACATTTACTCCTACTTGGTTTACAACAGTCTCTACAACAAAAGATAATGAATCATTTAATTGTCTTTGAGATACATCATGCTGATATTGTCCAACTCCTACTGACTTCGGATCAATTTTGACTAATTCTGCTAATGGATCTTGAAGGCGTCTTGCAATAGACACCGCGCTTCGTTCTTCTACTTGTAAATGTGGAAATTCCTCGCGCGCAATCTCTGAGGCAGAATAAACACTAGCTCCCGCTTCATTAACAATTAAATAATAGATATTACGATCTAACGTTTTCAATAAGTCCGCAATAAATTGTTCTGTTTCACGAGAAGCAGTCCCATTTCCTATCGCAATCATTTCAACATCAAATTGATTAAGCATATTTAATAACTTTTGTTCAGCTTCCGTCCTCTTGTTAACTGGCGGGTGTGGGTAAATAACATCAATTTTTAATACTTTACCTGTTTCATCTACTACAACGAGTTTACAGCCTGTTCGATAAGCTGGATCTACCCCTAGTACAACCTTCCCTTTTAATGGAGGCTGCAACAAAAGCTTACGAAGATTTTCAGAAAAAATGTGAATGGCTCTCTCTTCTGCTTTTTCTGTTAGCTCTTTTCGAATTTCTCGTTCAATAGACGGCTCTATTAATCGCTTGTATCCATCCTCAATAGCTTCTTTTACATAATCTATAACACTTGAATTATGCTTCACAATAACTTGCTTACATAAATACTCTATAATTTGTTCAAAAGGAGCTTGAATGGTCACTTTTAATATTCCGTCTTTTTCTCCTCGATTCATCGCTAAAGTTCTATGTGGCACAATACGAGAAGTAGCTTCACTATATTCATAGTACATTTCATATACTTTCTTTTCATCTTTCTGCTCATCTTTTACAGATGATTGAATAAGACCATGCTTAAATGTCTTTGTTCGAATCCACTGACGATACGTTGGGTTATCAGATACTTGTTCTGCAATAATATCCATTGCACCGCTTATTGCATCATCTTTAGTTTCAATCTCATGCTCTGATGAAAGATATTCTTCAGCCTTACTATGTATAGAGTCTAACGGAAATGTCATCATCCATTGAGCAAGTGGTTCTAATCCTTTTTCCTTGGCTATTGTTGCTCTTGTTCGACGTTTTTGCTTGAATGGTCGATAAACATCTTCAAGCTCTTGAAGTTTTGTTGCTTGTTTTATTTGAACAATTAGTTCTTCGGTTAACTTTCCTTGTTCATCAATTAAACGTACGATTTCTTCTCTACGTGTATGTAGATTCACTAAGTAAGTCCAGGAGTCTAAGATATGGCGTATCTGCACTTCATCAAGTGCACCTGTTTTTTCTTTTCGATATCTAGCAATAAAAGGGACTGTGTTTCCTTCTTCTATTAATGAGATAACGCTTTGCACTTGCTTGTACGAAATATTTAGCTCAGAAGACACCTTTCTAATAATCGAGTCTTCTGTCTGTATAAATGTCGTCAATTCAACTCCTCCTCCCAATTAAGAAACGTTTCTCTTAATTGTAACAAAACTCACATGCGATAGCACATGTGAGTTAGCAAAGAAAAGTTATCCTGTTATATGGCCAATTACATACGTAATATCGTCGCTGTTTGAATCAATTTTACTTTGAAGTTCCGTTGACATTTGTTGGATTTTTGTTGTTTTTGAAAAAACTGATTTAATTTCTCTTAAATTCAAACCATCTGTATGAATTAAAAAGCGAGATTCGGGTTCAAAGGAGAACATTTGAGTGCGAAAGCGCTGCGCTCTTCCAGATAAAAATCCTTTTATCGGTAAAGGGTATGTCAATTTCCCACCAGGAGAGTAAAGATAGAAACGAATGTTACCGATATTGCTATAAACAAATTGAAATGTCTTTTTATAAAACTTCAGGATGGCGACGGCTGCACCACGCGTATTTTTTGTAGCTTCATTACACTTCACCATCAACTCTTCTACATCTTCATGTGGATATAGAGAAACTACATCTGTTATAGCAGATGATGCTTTCATTGCATGCTCTCCACTTCCCAATCCATCTGCCATTACACATAAAAAGTATTCATCTGTTTCTTTCACAAAGTAACTATCTCCACAATGGTGATTACCCTTTTTTGCGACTTGATATACTTCAACCTCTACAAGGTTGCTCTCATGCTGGGCAGTCAAACCTTGCACTCCATATGATCAGAATCTGCTCTAGCAGCATTTCGCAGTTTTTCTAAGGCTCTTCTTTGCAGTCGAGATACATGCATTTGAGAGATGCCTAACTTTTCACCCGTATCCTTTTGGCTTAAGTTCTCAATAAATGTGCAACGAATAATTTCTTTCTCACGTTCGTTTAACACATGAAGAATTTTCTCAAGCACCAGTCGTTGATCAGTTTTTTCATACCCTTGTTCTTTTTCTCCAACTAAGTCAAGAATCGTTACTGTACCACCATCTGAATCTGCTTCAATAGAGTGATCAACGGAAAGAGCTTGATAACTTTGCCCCATTTCCATTGTCTCTAACACTTCTTCTTCAGTCACTTCTAAATAAGCGGCAATCTCCTTTACTTGAGGAGAACGTTGTAAACTAGTCGTTAATTCTTCTACTGCAGCTTTAATTTTCGGACCTAATTCCTTAATTCGACGAGGAACATGAACACTCCAAGTCTTATCACGTAAAAATCGTTTAATCTCTCCAATAATTGTTGGAACAGCAAACGATTCAAATGTACGTCCAAAAGAAGGATCATATCTTCTAATAGCCCCTAATAAACCTAACATTCCTACTTGAGCGATATCTTCATGCAAGTCTCGTCCTTTTGAATAACGACGCGCAATTGATTCTACAAGATTTTTATAGTGTATAACAAGTTGACTCTGAGCATGCTCATCTTGAGACTGTTGATAACGAGCTATGAGCTGCTCAACCTCTTCTTTAGTTAACTTCATAGGTTGAGACTGGGTTTTCATCACTCTCCACCTGCTCTCTTTGCAAATACTTTGTCATCATAACTGTTACACCTTGCGAATTAGCCATTTTCACATCATCCATTAATGTGCTAATTAAATAGAGGCCAAGGCCACCTTCTGGTAAAAATTCTACTTCTTTTGATGTCTCATACGGGCCAATTTCTCGTTTTAACTTTTCAAGATCAAAACTCTCACCTTTATCTACCACCATAACCTCTAACCGATCATCGAATAACCCAAAGCCTACTGTTACTTCGCCCGTTTCCTCTTCTTTATAAGCATGTTGTACAGCATTCGTACAGGCTTCACTAATTGCGATTTTCATATCTTCAATCTCATCATAAGAGAAGCCCATTCGGTTAGCAACACCAGACAATGTAAGCCTTATGATTGCTACATAATCTGGCTTAGCAGGAATTTTCATTTCAACGAAGTCATAAGGTTGTTTCATTTTACGCCACCCTCTACTTGAGAATTTACATTTAGAATGTCTGTTAATCCCGTAATATCAAATAGACGTTTTAAGCGCTCAGATACACCAACGAATTTTAGGGTACCTTCTGTTTTCTTAATTGCTTTTAATAATGCAATAAATACGCCAAGGCCTGTACTATCCATATATGAAACATTTGTTAAATCAACTGTAATGTATGCATTTTTCACTTCTGCTATTTCAATAAATTTCTCCTTCAAATTTGGAGCCGTATATGCATCTATTTCACCAGCCAATGTAATTTGATACTCTTGGCCATTCTCTTTTACATCAATCGTCAAATTCATTGATCTAGATCCCCCTATATTCTTTTACTATTGTCTACATACCCTTACAACTACTATTTAAACTAATCGCTTTAAAATAATAAGTGTAAAATCATCCCTTAATTGGAAACCTTGGAGTTTTTCTAACTCTTTATAAACAGAGTCGACCATTTGTTGAGAAGATAAGTGCATATATGACCTAATTAAGTTTATAATGTCCAATCTTTCAATAAACTCACCTTCTCGTCTACACTCCGTCACTCCATCTGTTAAAAGGACAATCATATCACCTGTTTGTAAGTGCTTTTCGTATTGGGAATACTTAGTATAACGATCTACCCCTAATACTAGTCCTTTTGCTTCTAAATCATAAAATTGATCTTCCGATGCACTATAGTAAAATCCCGGTTCATGACCAGCCGAAGCATATATAAATGCATCCTCTACTGGATTATAACTTCCATAAAACATCGTAATAAACATACTTGGATCCACGTTTTGCTCAACAATTGTGTTTAGGTTCTCTAATACATAGCTTGGATTTTTACGAGATTCTGGTAAGCTATCCATTGCATACTTGATCATAGACATACACATAGCAGCTGGAATTCCTTTTCCAATAACATCTGCAACAGCAATGCTAATCATTCCATTCTCATCTTTTACAAAATGATGGTAATCACCATTCATTTGATTAGCTGGAACACTGATGGCCCCAATATCTAAAGAAGGGATATTTGGAATATGTGTATTTAACAAATTCTGCTGTACATTTGCTGCTACATCTATTTCTGATTTTAATTGGCGCTGTCTGTTTTTTAAATTCTGATGCTCTCGATAAGCTAAGCCATAGCTAATCATGACCTCAAGTAAAAAGTCCATTGAATGAAGAACCTTTTCTGGAATAGTTGGATAGATTTCTTCAATGACTTCTTTATGAATACTTACAATATCTTCTGGCGATATTTCATTTTCAAGAGATTTCCGACTAAGTTTTTGACCTTGATACAAAATTTGCTCATTTTGTGTTTGAATATAGTTCGCCAAAATATCCTTGTATAATTCTTTCATCTCTCTCTGAAAATCCATAGTCTACTTCCTCCTAGCGGAGCCATTTAATCGCTTTGATTTCAGTACCCTCTCCCACAGTAGATTCAATATCAAACTCATCCATTAAACGCTTAACCCCTGGAAGACCCGCACCTAATCCACCTGATGTTGAATAGCCATCTTCCATGACTTTACGAATGTCCGAAATCCCTGGCCCTTTATCAGAAGCAATTACAATAAGTCCTCTTTTTCCTACACGATGTAATTTCTCAATACAAATTTCTCCTTTACCAGCGTATAAATAAATGTTTCGTGCTAGTTCAGAGATAGCGGTTGTAATACGAGCCTGATCAACCGTACCGAATCCAAGCTCCTTAGAGACATTTCTACCTAGCTGTCGCGCCGCTACAATGTCCCATTCCGTTACAATCTTTACACAGGATTGGAATTCCATCTGCTACTCCCCCAATTCCGATTGGAGTTTTTCTAGCCCTTTTTCCAAGTCCAGTGCAGTTAGAACATCATTTAATCCAATACCTAATTCAACTAATGTAATGGCAACTGCTGGTTGTATACCTGTTAAGACAACTTTTGCTCCCATTAAGTTGGACATACTTACCACATCACCTAATACTTTGGCAATAAAAGAATCAATCATATCAATTGATGTTAAGTCAATGACAACACCTTTTGCTCCTGTTTGATGAATCTTATTTAATAAGTCTTCTTGAAACTGAATAGCTGTTTGATCATCTAATTCCCACTGAATTGATACTAGTAAATAATCATATAATTTTAAAATTGGTATCCTCACAGTGATTCCTCCGATTCTACATGTACAATTTTACGGTTTGTAATCTCAAGTGCCTTCTCAATTCCTTTTTTTAACGAGTTTTTCGTAATAATTTGATTGAGATCAATCCCTAAGTTCACAATTGTTTGTGCAATTTCTGGTCGAATTCCTACAAGTAAGCATTTTGCTCCTACTAATCGAACCGCCTCAGCAGCTTGAATAATATGATGGGCTACCATTGTATCGACAACTGGTACACCTGTGATATCAATTAATACTACTTCAGAGCGATGCTTTACCACACCTTGTAGCAAGTTCTCCATAATTTGCTTAGCACGTTCTGTATCAATCGTTCCAACTAAAGGCATGACAGTAATCTTATCAAAGACCGGAATAAGCGGCGCAGATAGTTCCTGCAACGCTACTCTTTGAAGCATAATCGTGTGCTCCCATGAATTTGAATACTTTTCAACTATTTCGTTATAAATAGGTCCTAACCACTCATCAAACTCATAAAGTAATTTCGTTTCTACCTTCCCCACACTAGAAGGGGCGCCCATATATCCTTCAAATACAACCTGTCCAATTTGACGAACACCTTGAGTCAAATACGTTAACGGCCATCCAAGTCTGACAACTCGTTGGATAACATCATCTAGTCTCTCTATAAAGCTATCTTTATCTATAACAGGGTTGGCTAAAATAGTTTCAACAAAGTCTGAACTAACTTTAACATAAACACTCTCAGATACGATACTTTGAATCCTCTCTGTTTCTGTATTCTTCATCAATTCTAACCAATGCTCAAATATTTCCGCCTTGTTATTTTTTATATAAGTCATTAACTCGCTATTCATAACGTCCTCCTCAGGATTTCTTAAAAGATAAACAATGAGTCGATTCTTTTAAGACGCTAATAACATTCTTTATCTCAATATATCTATACATGTTATTTTTAGTCAAATTAAAAAAGTTGCTCTTTATGGAGCAACTTTGTAAAAATGGAATTTTAATGCTAAAAGTCGATAAGTCCTAAACTTATTTGCAAGGCTTGATCCACTCTGTCCATCATCTCGTCATCTAAATGTGTAATCTTATCGGTTAACCTTTGCTTATCGATCGTGCGAATTTGTTCCAACAATATAACAGAATCCCGCTCAAACCCATAACGCTTTGAATCAATCTCTACATGAGTAGGTAATTTCGCTTTTTGGATTTGCGCAGTAATTGCTGCAACAATGACGGTAGGGCTAAACCGATTTCCAATATCATTTTGAATGACAAGTACAGGGCGAACGCCTCCTTGTTCTGAACCAACAACCGGAGATAGGTCAGCAAAATAAACGTCGCCGCGTTTGACTACCAAATCATTATCCTCCGCTTACTAAGCGTTCAACAGTATGATCAGCTTCATACTCAGCTAAGAAAGCTTCCGAGGCAATGTTTAAGTTTATTTTTGCCATCTCCATATATCCGCGTCTCATAGATTCACGAATATGGCGCTTTTTTCTTTCTCGAAGGTACATTTTTGTTGCTTGGTAAATAAACTCACTTCGATTACCATTCTCCTGTTTAATGATAACATCTAATTCAGATAATAAGTTTTGCGGTAATCTAACTAGGATCTCTGTAGTTGCGCTCGCTTCAGACACAAACATACACCTCCAACATCAATACACACACCAATAGTCTCATCTTCCTCCATAATACCATTGATTCCGATGAATGCAAAGTTAATTCTGTCAATTCCCCAACTATTATCGTCATTTTCTGTACCGTTTTATGCATTTATTAGAAAAAAAGTAATGACACCGACATCATTTTATGCAATTCATTTATAACCAATTCCATTATATTTAGAAGACAAGCCTTCTCTCTTCTCTCTCAACCCTTACATAAACCTTTCATGACGCAATCGAACATGTTAATATTTACCTTTTTTAATAACTCACTTAAATATAACTTCATGTACTCTTTTGGATGTATGGTGCGGCAGAAAAAAGAACAGGCCCTTGATGTATGAGCCTGTTGAATGTACGTGTTATTTTATCATCTGGCTTTGGATTGAACGTGCCACCATCATAAATTCTGATTCAGTTAAGTCGTTTGAGGATACCATAAAGTCTACCCCATCAAATGACCATGATAATGTTTTATCTGTGAGAGCTCCAATTGTAAAGCCTAAGTCAACAAGTTCACCACTTACACTTGTAGATGTAGAAGCTTGTGCCACACGAGATTTTTCTTGCACAACCGTAAACGGCTTTTCACCTTCATACATAATGACAATTCGTTCACCATTTTCTGTCTTAATTTTTTTCTCTTCTGCAATGACTGATCCATCAGGAATTTCTTCTGGATACATAATTTCGAATGGTTGAGCATTTGATGGCGCAACTGTTGGAACTTCCATTTTAGCACCTGTCATATTACGCTTCGTATCAAACGCACCTTCATCAAACTTTGCATTCATTTGAACATCTGAGAATTCTACTTCAATTAGGACATTTTCGTCTGTATCCATAATCTTCACGTTTTGAGGTGTTAAATCTTTTTTATTTAGAGTAATTGATTGTTTGGGTAACATCGCGCTGTTTTGGTAATTTGTTTTAGTTTTGAATACATATGACTTTTCATTTGAAGTGAACTCCGCTTCTTGATCTTCCATAATGTCTCGAACAAGAGATTCATATAAGTACGCTTGGCTACTGTTTTGCGGCCAATCACTTTGGAAGCGAAAACTTTTATTTAATGCTGGTGTTAATACAAATACGCCTTCATCATTACGCAAAATCATTTGACTTTGTTCTTTTGTTGCATTCTTTAAATTCACTCGATAATACATTGGCTTACTATGCCAGATTTCTACATCATACACTTGAGAATCTTTTCCCGTATTTAGTGTCATCTTAGCATTCGCTTTATAACCCGTCATCTCTTCTACTTTCTCATCAAGTGAGTTCATTACATCTTGTTGACTTTTTTCACCGCACGCAGCTAACATGAAAACAAAAACCAAACAGACGAGGAAACCAACAAGCCTTTTCTGCATTCTCTCAACCCCTTTGCATCAATTCACATATATTGAAGAGAAACCGTGCTGATGTCTCAGATGTGTACTTGCGCTGCTCACACCTTGTCTCTTCTATCCACAATATGAATATATGAACGACGCTTTACGAATATGCAGACTAGCGTGACAAGCTTTCAATAATTACTTGCGCAACTGCATATTGCTTGCTATGAGAGATAGATAGATGTACTCTTTCTTTTAGTGAACTCTCTATGTTTGGTTTACCACGTTCATCATAGAAGATTTCAATATCATGAAAGCTCAACTCTTTTCCGATTCCAGTTCCTCTTGCTTTTGAATAGGCTTCTTTGGCAGCAAATCGTCCTGCTATAAATTCTACCTTTCGATAACCGGTTAGCTTTTCATAATCCACTTTTTCATTTGCAGTTAAAATACGATGAACAAAAGCTGGTTGGCGTTCTATCACTTTTTTTATACGATCAATCTCTGTAAGATCAATTCCAGTTCCAATAATCATTGTAACTCCCTTTCTTCTACTTAATATTTTATCGCATATGATGAATGTAAAAATAGGAACTATGCAAAGGAGTTGTCCTAAATGTTCGTACGTACGGAAACATTTCGTGAATTTATCCGATTTTATCCTATTACATCTATTTTAATTGCTATTCACCTTTTGTTTTGGATTATTTTAATTTTACCTCTTAGCTATAGCAATCTTTTTATTTCACAATTAGTAGGGGTTAATGGATTAATTGAACAAGGAGAATATTGGAGACTTGTAACACCTATTTTTTTACACAGTGGATTTTCCCACTTGTTATTTAACACATTCTCACTTGTTTTATTCGCTCCTGCACTTGAGCGATTATTAGGTAAATCAAAATTTATCTTTGCTTATATAGGGAGTGGACTTATCGCCAATATTATTACGTTTTGGCTACATCCACCTACCTACAGTCATGTCGGCTCGTCAGGCGCCATCTTTGGATTGTTAGGTATGTATATCTTCCTCATTTTATATCAAAAACACGTTCTCTCTTCAAGCGATACTCAAATTGTTATTGTTCTTTTAGTTATTGGGCTATTAATGGGTCTATTTAACGCACGGGTAAATATGGTTGCACATGTCGGTGGAATGCTAGGAGGATTTACTTTATCATTCATTTTCTTTAAAGCACCTATTCATTCTCACCGCCCTAAAACCAAACAATTTTACTTTTGGTTAATTCTTTCCCTCCTTGTAATTATTGGTCTATTTTCTTATCGGTAGTGCTTTTCATTAAAAAGTCGTTCATCACTCTAAGATAACAGAGTGATGAACGACTTTTACCTTAGATAAAACGTGGACTTACTAGCAAGCTCAATACCTTTCGTTCCTTTTAAGTCTTCCATTAATTGAAATAATGCATCGTCTTTTTGTTTTGCTTCAATCATGCAATCTATTTGAGGTACACTTCCTTTGACTTTAAATAGGAAGTCTTTAAACATTTCCGCATTAATATAATTAGCATGGGCTCTAAAGTCTTTTTCATCTCTTGGACTTGAAATATGCATTTTAATTGGTAATGGAGAATGTTTCCACGTTTGAACAATTCGTTCCCAATTTTTCTCCCACTGAGCCTCTTCATGATTAGCTAAATGGTGATGAAGATCAAAAACTAGCGGGATATTTAATTTCTCACACAAGTAAAGAGCATGTTCCACGTGAAACGTTGTATCGTCATTCTCGAGCATAATCATTTTTTGTATGGTTTCAGGCACAAACCCCCAGTTATGAATAAACTGCTCCAACGCTTGTTCCTTATCTTCATACGCCCCTCCTACATGTAATACACAACGATGATTCAAATCTACTCCCATCCCTCTTAATAGAAGAGCATGCATTTTCAATGTCTTAATGGATCGTTTGAGTATCTCTGGCTTTTGAGAGTTAAGCAGAACAAAGTGGTCAGGGTGAAAACCAACTCTCATTGGATGACGATTTAAAAAGTCTTTGATTTCACTTAATATGGAGCGAATGGGCTTCATATAGTCCCAATCCTCAAGCTCCTCATGGTTAGCTAACGGAATTAAGCGAGAGCTAAATCGAAAAAATTCCACCTCACTCCATACGTTGTGCTTCAGTAACCGTAAACAGTTTTCTAAATTTGAAATAGCAATGCGTTCTAGTTTTTGAATGGCTGCCTCTCTGTTTTTTAATTTACTAAATTGAGCAAACGTCATTGTTTGGGATGGCGAACTGTTTTGTAAATGAACACTCATCGCTACATACCCTAACCTTACCAACGTATCCAACCTGTTCACCTCATCTACATAGAATGACCTTAGTCTTTCCGAGAGAGTAGAAAATAAAACAAGGCATGCAGGGATTACCTGCATGCCTTGTTCTTAACGTCATTATCCTTTATGACTGTTGCGTGATTCTTTACGACCGTTGTTGTTGCTGCGACGCTTATCGCCATGACGCTTTGCATTCCCTCTTCTACCTTGTTGAGAGAAGTTTTTCGATCTTGAGCGATTATTGTTACGTTGTTGCTTCGCTACTACAGGCGGCTCAGCTGTTAATTGAACTGGTGTCATATTTGGCTCTTTTGTAAATAAACGAAGAGCTGCTGACACTAATGATACGGAATCATGATCTTCTAATAGCTCTTCAGCCATTTGCTTGTAGAAAGATAAGTTATCTTTTTCTACCGCTGCAATTAGCTTATCTGCTGCTAGACGTTGTTGACCTTCCATTGCTTCATCAAGAGTTGGAACTTCCATACGGTCCATTTTACGCTTCGTTGTTTTTTCAACGTTGTGTAATTGACCTGTTTCTCTTGGTGTGATGAATGTCATCGCCACTCCTGTTTTACCAGCACGTCCAGTACGTCCAATACGGTGAACATAGCTTTCTGGATCTTGTGGTACATCAAAGTTATAAACGTGTGTAACACCTGAAATATCTAATCCACGAGCTGCTACGTCTGTTGCAACTAATACATCAATTGAACCTTCTTTAAATTGACGTAAAACAGATAGACGCTTCGCTTGGCTTAAGTCACCATGGATTCCTTCTGCTGCATATCCACGTAGATTTAATGCTTCTGAAAGCTCATCTACACGACGCTTTGTACGACCAAAGATGATCGCAAGTTCAGGAGACTGAATGTCTAATAAACGTGTTAACACATCAAATTTGCGCTTTTCTTGTACTTCTAGGTAGTACTGTTGAATGTTTGGAACAGTTACTTCCTTCGCCTTCACCTTTACAACTCTTGGCTCTGACATAAACTTTTCTGCAATGCGACGAATTGGGTCTGGCATTGTAGCTGAGAATAGTAGCGTTTGATGTTGTTTTGGTACATTTGATAAAATCTTTTCAATATCTTCAATGAAGCCCATGTTTAACATTTCATCTGCTTCATCTAATACAACTGTGTGAACATCTTGTAAGCGAAGTGTTTTGCGGTTAATATGATCTAACATACGTCCTGGTGTACCTACAATGATATGTGGGTGTTTTTTTAATGCACGAATCTGGCGGCCAATATCTTGTCCTCCGTAGATTGGAAGAACACGAACACGTTTTGTTGAACCAACTTTATATAGCTCTTCTGATACCTGTACAGCTAATTCACGAGTTGGTGCAATAACTAATCCTTGAATTGCATCAATTGATGTATTTACCTTTTCAATAAGAGGAATACCAAATGCTGCTGTTTTTCCCGTTCCTGTTTGCGCTTGTCCAATTAAATCATGACCTTCTAATGCTAATGGAATCGTTTGTGCTTGGATAGGAGTCGCTTCTTCGAATCCCATCTTACTTACAGCGTTTTTCAGCTGTGGACTAAGTCCTAAATCTTGAAATAATGCCAATTTTTCCAAACTCCTTCTGTGTTTCTATAATATCTATATTTTACAAAAAAAAGCATTCTCCGCAAATGCAGACAATGCTCTAAACGATCTTTTCGATAAAGTCGACGGGCGTTTAGAGAGTAAGAGTCTCAAGACACTTAGACTATATCATAACACTACCAAATATGAATTGCAATACAACTTACCTTCCAAAAAGGATAGTCTTTTAGCTAATCTTTTGCCATTAGCACTTCCTTTTTTTCATGACTTTACTTGTTTTAACGCTTCTGCCTCAAACAACATACGCTATTCAGATAACATAAAAGTAAGTTATATTTTAGTTAAAATATTTTTTTGTCTTGATGATATTTAATTTTAAGTAAAAGTAGACGGCTCCTTCGTACCTTTATCTCTCATAGCATTCCATTTGTCGCTTCTTTTTATTAGCTTTGCTTTTCTAACAAATGATGAATAACTTCTTCTAGCTTCATGCCTCGAGAGCCTTTTACAATAATAATATCTTGTGGAGAAGCAATTGTCTCAAGCTCTTTAGCTAACTCTTGCTTATCAGTAAAGTGCGCAATACGATCAGCTGTAAAAGCAGATTTTGCCCCTTGGATGATATGAGCACTTAAAGGGCCATAAGCAAAAACATAATCAACGTAAGATGGACTAATGAATTGACCAATCTCGAAATGGAATTGTTTTTCTTGATTACCTAGCTCTAGCATATCTCCAAGCACTAAAATTCTCTTCTCATATCCGTCCATATCCTTTAATAGCTGAATGGCCGCTTTCATTGAGGTAGGGCTGGCATTGTACGCATCGTTAATAATCGTCAGTCCAGATGGCGCCTTTTGAACTTCCATTCTCATACTCGTTAATCGTAAGTTCTTTAAACCTTCAGCAATTTCTCCTAATGGTAAGTGAAAGTAACGACCTACAGCAATTGAAGCCAGCGCATTATGAACGTTATGCTGACCTAGAACGGGTACAAAGAAAGACACATTCTCGTGTTGATTGATTGTAAAGCGTGTACCACTCTCTTGTTGCTCAACTAAAACCGGATATAGGTCTAATGCTTTACTTTGACCAAATGTAACAGTCTTAATGGCTGTATCTTTTAGCCTTGACACGAGTAAAGGCTCGTCTCCTGTATAAATAAGCTCTCCGTTCTCTTGAAGTCCACAAATAATCTCTAGCTTTGCTTCTGCAATGCCCTCTCTACTCCCTAGATCTTGAAGGTGAGATTCACCTATATTTGTAATAACAGCTATATCAGGCTTGGCTAAGTTAGATAAAAATTCAATTTCTCCTCTACTACTCATACCCATTTCTAAAATGGCAATCTCGGTATGTTTTTCCATTCTTAATAAAGTAAGTGGAAGGCCAATATGATTATTAAAATTACCCTCTGTCTTTAACACGTTATATTTTGTAGATAAAACGGCTTCAACCATATCTTTTGTTGTGGTTTTACCATTGCTTCCTGTAATCCCAACTACTTTTACATTTAATTGATCACGATAGGTTTCCGCTAGTGTTTGTAGTGCCTTTAGGGTATCTTCCACTAGTACAACTGGTAGATGCTGTGGAGGATTAGGTTCATCTTTATTCCACAACGTTGCAACTGCTCCATTTTCAATTGCTTTGTCAATAAATTGGTGCCCATTAAAATGTTCCCCTTTAATTGGGATAAATAAATTGTTCTTTTTAATGGTTCTTGTATCAATCGATACTCCCTCAATCTTTATGTCACCATTATTTATTAATTCACTACCAGGTATCATATTTGAAACTTCTTTTACTGTTTTGACGATCATAGACTGTTCGTCTCCTTCCTTTTAAACGCAGAAAGAGCGGACTCAAGAACGAAGGAATTCCACATCTCTTACCTTCATCATTCTCTACTATATGCTAAACATACATGTACAGGATAAGAAAAGAGAAGAAGACCTTTGAAAGTCAGCTCTTTTTGTTTATTCTTTCAAGTAAAGAGAGAGGATTCTCACTTACATTGTATACTTGATTTTTTGTTTTTCTGCATGACGCTCAATAGCAAGTTCCACAAGCTTTTCAATTAACTGTGAATAAGAAACCCCTGCATGCTTCCATAAAAGTGGGAACATACTAAATGGTGTAAATCCTGGCATTGTATTTACTTCATTAATATATAATTGACCTTCCTTTGTTAAGAAGAAGTCTGCACGCACAAGTCCCGATCCATCAATTGCTTTAAATGCTTGAATAGCCATTTCTTTCATTGTCTCACTTGTTCTCTCATCGATTTCTGCTGGGATAATCAAAGCAGTATCGCCATCTTCATACTTTGCTTTGTAATCATAAAAATCCTTTTTAGGAACAATTTCACCTATCACAGAGCAAGACGGATTGTCGTTTCCTAACACGCCTACTTCTACCTCACGACCTACTACCGCTTCTTCAATAATAATTTTACGGTCGAACATAAACGCCTCTTTGAACGCTTCTTCAAGCTCTGTACGATTTGAACACTTACTAATTCCAACGCTTGAACCAAGGTTAGCTGGCTTGACGAAGCACGGATATCCTAGTGCATCCTCTGTCGTTGTATATGCTTTTTCCATATTATTTTCCCATTCGCTTCTAATGAATGACACATATTTAACTTGTGGCAAACCAGCTTGAGCAAATAAATGCTTCATCACGACTTTATCCATACCCGCAGCGGAGCTTAATACGCCATTTCCTACATAAGGAAGGTTTAACAATTCTAGCAATCCTTGAACTGTGCCGTCTTCTCCGTTTGGTCCATGTAAAAGAGGGAAAATCACATCTAAGCTCTCAGATTCTGTGTCAGACACAGCAAACATTGCTTGACTAAGCGCAACAGGCGAGACTGCCTGACCACTTTCTTGAATTTGCAGCTGAGATACATGCTCAACAGGGCCTGTTAGTTGCTCTCCACGAATCCATTCACCCGTTTCAGTGATATAAATAGGATGTACATCATATTTATCATGATCTAATGCTTTCGTTACTGCTAATGCTGTTTGTAGCGATACTTTATGTTCAGCGGATTTGCCTCCGTATAGTAGCCCAAGCTTGATTTTCATAGGGATTCCTCCTAAAACGTATAATCTAAATTCTTCTTTTATTGAATCATTTTTCTTTTACAGGTTATACTCACTTTTCCTATTTTATCATCATCCTGCTTCATTTAGGAAACAGATTCTTTTCTTTATTAAGTATGTAACGAAATAGGCATTTGTGAGTCGAATCGCTGTCCTAATTTACCCGCATTACGAATTCATCATATCAGCTTCTATCTCAATCGATAAGAGACCTTTTTCGTGAAGTTTCCACCTCCACAAGCTCTATTAAATAAAACGCCATGCTAAACCCTCTTCATGAGTGAATTTAGATGACGTTCTTAATCGAAAAGCTAGTCTCTTTTAGATAAAAACACGGCTTCTCTAGGCATTTTCCCAAAGATTAGACTAGGGAATGGAAAATACTTATGCGTTCCCCAAATAATGAGATAACAAGAGACGACCGTTAATACATAGCGAGCCAAAATTTGAACATGAAACCAATAGTTATTCTCTATTGGAATCACTTGTGACACAAAATTTAACACAAGTGGATGAAGTAAATAAAAGCCAAATGAATATACCGCAATATTTTTCACGATACTAACAGCTTTCGAAGGTAGCTTTTCTGCAAATATTTCCGTGATTCTAAATAAGAAATATCCTCCTATAAATAAATACGTTAAGTTTACCAGTTTGTATAGCAAGTCCGGAATTTGAAATTGATCCGTCGTATACGTGTAGTAATTTAGCGTAACTGTTACAACCCCTGCCACAATCGTCAGAATGAATAGCAGGATATTAGTAGACTTGTTATAGATGTTATCTTTTTGCTCTTGATAATAAAGCCCAATCCATCCGCCTAATAAGAACGTTCCAAACGCATCTAAAAAGAAGTTAAAAGGAATTAGTTGATACTTAACATTTAATAAATAGTATCCTACTTCAAAGATAATTCCAAACACCCACATATATTTTCGGAAAAAGGCCAGCTTTTGCGCAATAAAAATAAAGATAGGAAAGAACAAATAGAACTGAACAATTAAGAAAATAAAATGAAGCTGATAGTATGACTTTCCTTGTAGAATACGGCTAACGACTTCTGACGGATTTAAGTTTGTCACACCCGTATAAGCTGAATAAAACTCATAAATCAATGCCCAAATAAGGTAGGGAACCAATATGTATGTTACTCGTTTTTGGTAGTAAGTTTTTAGAACAGAGAAGGATAATGGCTTTCGAATATAGTTATAGAAAAACACTAATCCCGTAATCATAATGAAAATCCCTGCTTCAATTCGCACAATTCGATTAATAAAATGATACTTTTGATAAGCATCGGTCTCAAAAGGTAAGACGTGTATATAAACACCCGTTACATGCACTAGAACAACCATCAGCATCGCGAAAAGTCGCAAGAAGTAAATCGACTCAATTTGCTGTTTCAATTTCATTCTCCTTGCCATTGTAAAATAAAGTTTAAACGAATAAGGAACGTTTTCTTTCTATTTCCTTAGCCTATGTTACCCTATTTCCTCATGTTCTAAGCTTAGTAAGTTCTTCTATTTCTGTATGCTGCTAACATTGATGGTTCACTATAAACCCTTCTACTTATAAAGAAAAAAAGCACTTAGACCTTTTGTATGATTCTTGTCTAAGTGCCTCTGTGTAATTGTCGTTACTTTTTATGCATTTTAAATTCTAAAAATAGCTCATTATAATAAGCAAGCATTTTCTTCCCTAAGTTTTCATACACTTCTAATCGTTCTGTGGAGTCAACATCAGGATAAAATCGCTCATCAGTCGAAACATCTTCAGGTAAATACTTAATTGCTTCTTGGTTAGGTGTAGAATAACCAACATATTCAGCATTTTGCGCCGCTCGCTTCGGATCAAGCATAAAGTTGATAAATTGATGAGCGCCGTCTATGTTTTTAGATGTGCTCGGAATTACCATGTTATCAAACCATAAGTTTGATCCCTCTTCTGGTACAACGTAATCTAGTTTTTCGTTCTCCCACATCATATCAGCAGCATCTCCAGACCATACAACACCAACAGCTGCTTCTTCATTTGCAATGAGCATTTTAATTTCGTCTCCAACAATCGCTTTAATATTAGGCGTTAACGTATCTAGCTTTTCTTTTGCCTGAATTAAGTGCTCTTTATCTCTGTCATTTAATGAGTAACCAAGACTGTTTAGTCCCATTCCCATCACTTCACGCGCACCATCTACAAGTAAAATTTGATTGCGTAGATCTGAATCCCAAAGATCATTCCAACTATGAAGCTCTTTGCCACCTAACATTTCTGGGTTATAGACAATTCCTACTGTGCCCCAGAAGTACGGAATGGAATAGTCGTTTCCTTTATCAAAAGCTAGATCTAAAAAACGAGGGTTTATATACTTTAAATTCGGAAGCTTTGAATGATCAATTGGAAGTAATAAATCTTCTTCCTTCATCTTACTAATAGCATATTCAGATGGTACGGCAACATCATACGTTGTACCACCTTGTGCGATTTTTGTCATCATCGCTTCGTTTGAGTCAAATGTTTGATAAACGACTTTCATGCCCGTTTCTTGTTCAAACTCTTTAATCAAGCTGGGGTCAATGTAATCTCCCCAGTTGTAGACAGTCAATATGTTGTCACCTGTATACCCTTGAGATGAGTTCAGCTTGGAAACCACATACATAAGTGCAAAAGCTACAATAAATATAAGTAAAAATGCACGTGTCAATTGTTTCATTTTCCAACCCCCACTCTATTTGGGCGGTTATTTCGCTGATTAATAAAGTAGTAACCAATCACAAGTAAAATTGTAAAGAAGAATAAAAGTGTCGATAATGCATTAATCGTTAAAGAAATACCTTGTCGAGCTAGTGAATAAATTTCAACAGACAAAGTTGAAAACCCATTACCCGTTACAAAGAATGTAACTGCAAAGTCATCCAATGAATACGTTAGTGCCATAAAGAACCCTGCAAAAATACCTGGTGAAATAAATGGTAAGATTACTTTTGATAAAACACCCCATCGACTAGCGCCTAAGTCGCGAGCTGCATCAATTAATGTGGGGCTCATCTCTTGTAACTTCGGTAATACCATAATCACTACAATTGGCACACTAAACGCAATATGAGATAACAACACAGATGTAAATCCTAACTTAATACCAATCATCGTAAACAAAATAAGGAATGATGCTCCAATAATAACATCTGGACTCACAATTAATACGTTGTTCAGTGATAACAATGTATGTTTCACTTGATGTCGCTTTACATACGTAATCGCAAGAGCTCCCATTACTCCAATAATAGTTGAAATAGCGGCTGAAAGAAGAGCGATAATTAATGTGTTTAAAACGATAATCAATAAACGTGTATCTTGAAACACTTCCTTATACCACTCAAGCGTAAACCCTTCAAAGTTATACATCGTACCACCACTATTGAAAGAATAGTACACTAAATAGAAAATCGGAGCATATAAAATGAAAAACACAACAGCTAAGTAAATCGTCGATAATTTGTTATTTCGTTTCATGACTAAACCCTCGCTTCCGACTTCCTGTTGCTACCATGATAATAACCATAATAAGAATGAGGAACACAGCAATTGTCGATCCCATCCCCCAATCTTGAATAACTAGAAAGTTTTGTTCAATGGCTGTACCAAGTGTAATCACACGATTCCCAGCAATTAGTCTAGTAATCATAAAGAGAGATAAAGCAGGAATGAATACTACTTGACAACCCGCCTTCACACCATCTAATGTTAGCGGAAAAATCACACGTGAAAACGTTGTCCATGCTGACGCACCTAAATCACGAGCTGCATCTACTAAAGAAGCATTCATCTCTTCAAGAGCGTTAAAGATAGGCAAAATCATAAACGGAATAAAAATATAAACCGAGACAAACACAAAACTAAAGTCAGTAAACAGAATTTGTTTAGCACCTATCCCTACAGCATCTAGTAACGAATTCGCTGGACCAAACGTACCGAATATCCCCAAGAACGCATACACTTTCAACAATAAATTAATCCATGATGGCACAATAATTAACAAAAGCCAAAGCTGCTTATGCTTTGTTTTTGTTAACAGGTAAGCAGTTGGGTATGCCACTAATAACGAGAACAATGTAATTAAAAATGCATACCAAAACGAACTAAACGTCATTTTTAAATAGACAGGTGTAAAAAACGTTTTATAATTATCCACTGTTACCTGTCCCGTAATATCAAAAAAGGAATAATACAGCACAAGTAAAACTGGAGCAATGACAAAAAGCACAATCCACGCGACATAAGGAATTAAATATAAATTACGTGTTCTATTTTGCATGATTCACGTCACCATATGACTCTAATCGCTTATCAAACTCTGCTTCTGTTTCCCCTAAACGCATAACGTGTATCGCTTCTTTTGTAAAATGTAATCCAATCTCTGCACCCACAACTGCTTTTTTGGTTGAGTGCACAAGCCACTCATTTCCTTCTGTGTCATAGCAGCAAATCTCATAGTGTACACCTCTAAATAATTGAGAATCTACCTTTACTTGAAACTTGCCTTGGTGTGAATCTGTAATTTCCAAGTCTTCTGGACGAATCACTACTTCAACTTGTTCATGGGAATCAAATCCTTGGTCTACGCACTCAAACTGCTTTCCGCCAAACTCTACAAGGAAATCCTTGATCATGTTTCCAGATAGGATGTTTGACTCTCCGATAAAGTCAGCAACAAAACGGTTAATTGGTTCGTCATAAATGTCTGTTGGGGTCCCACTTTGCTGAATTTGGCCTTCATTTAATACAAAGATTTCATCGGACATTGCTAGCGCTTCTTCTTGATCATGCGTCACAAAGATAAATGTAATTCCTAAGCGTTGCTGTAATTCCCTTAACTCGTACTGCATTTCCGTACGAAGCTTTAAGTCAAGAGCAGATAAAGGTTCATCTAGTAAAATAACCTCTGGCTCATTCACAATGGCGCGTGCTATTGCGACACGTTGGCGCTGTCCACCAGACATTTCTCGAATTTCTCGATTTTCATATCCTTCTAAGTTAACAAATCGAAGTGCTTCCTTTACCTTTTCCTTCACTTGATCATTTTTCATCTTTTTAATCCGTAATCCAAACGCCACGTTCTCAAACACATTTAAATGTGGAAATAGTGCATAGTCCTGAAAAACCGTGTTCACTTGGCGCTTATTTGCTGGTACATCATTCATTCGTTGATTATTAAAGAAAATATCTCCTTTGGATGCTTCAACGAATCCTGCAATCAAACGTAAAATAGTCGTCTTCCCACAACCAGAAGGACCAAGTAACGTATAAAACTTACCTCTCTCGATTTCAAAGCTTACATTATTTAATACAATAGTGTTACTGTCATATTCTTTCGTTACGTTTTCAAAACGAATAATGCTATTCTCTGCCATGATGCCCTCCTTCTAATTTGTCTGCCTTATAAATATGATTCAGTTGCCACAAGGACAAGTTCTGATGTTCCATTATAATCATTTACAATTTGATGCTCATCTGACGCATGAAAATAAATGGATTCACCTGCTTTTGCATAATAGGTCCTTCCACCAATTTGAACCATGACTTTACCGGTTAGAACATAAGCAAATGTTTCAGACAATGAAGGATTAAATCGTTTAAATTGTCCTCCCATTTTCAAGCACAACCATACAGGCTCCATCTCTTTTTCATTCGATTCAGGAACAAGCCACCTCATGTTGTACCCTTTTTCTTCATTTATATAGGAAGTTTGATCCTCCTCTGTATAAACCACTTTCTGTTCTTTTTCCTCATCATCAAAAAATTCTTTAGGTGTAGACCCTAACACTTCTAACACATGGAAAAGCGTTTCAATCGATGGAGAACTTAAATCTCGCTCAAGCTGTGAAATATATCCCTTACTCAAGTCTGTACGTTCACCTAATTCCTCTTGCGTTAACCCTTTTTGAATTCTTAGCTTTTTTAACTTCTTTCCAATTTCCATGCTATACCTCGATTAAGTTTAGAATAAGTAAACTTACAATCAATAAAGTTCATTATAAGTAAACTTTAAGTTTACTAACAACCTATATCATTATACATAATTTCAGTAAAAGTACAATCTATTTTGGCAACAAAAAAAGATGATGAGAATGAGATATCTTATCTCGTTCACATCATCCTATGTATCATTAAAGAGAAACCTATTGATATTGCTCCCAGTCAACGACCTTTTCCATTACAATCGAAAGGAACACTCCCATGATTAAGCCATTTGAAAGAAAAGGTTGGAATAAGATTGGAAGCTCACTAAAGACCGCTGGAGATATATTCATTAAGCTAACTCCAATTAACACTGGCATTGCCAATCTGAAAATAGTGTTTGAATTGAATAACGTTCCTTTCAAGCTGTTATAAGCCGTTCCAAACAGCTGTAAATACGCCACAAATAAAACAGCATTTCCAATTGTAATAGGCATTGTGACTAAAAAAGCCGCCACTGGTGGGATGAAACCTGCTAAAGTTAAAAGCCCTCCTCCAATAAAAAACGGCTTTTTTTCCAATATACGCGTACTTTGTAAAAAACCAATGGAGGAAGTAAACGGAGTATACGGTACAAGCCCTCCTGCTGCCGCTACAAAGGAAAACAAGCCTGTAATCAAAAAGGAACGTCTATATTGCCCTTGATTAGATTCTTCCTTATATAATGTGGCTGCAGTCTGAATAGAAGCCACTGTATTACTTAAATTCATTAAGCCAGCAAAGAATGCAACAACAACAATACCTATTTCAAGATTCGGCGCTCCTAAAGGAAAGAAAGAAAACGTCATTCCTCTAGATATAGTCTCAGTACTCGTATCAGGGAAGAAGAAGACATACAAAATCCACCCCACCACAATCCCAATTAAAATAGAAAAGTTACTAAGGACTGTTGACCCCTTTACTTTCAACACACTGACAAGAATAACAATCGTAATGGATAGCAAACTAACAGGTACATCAATCGTTCCTTGCTCTGTAATGCCTAGCATGCCTTCAAAGAAGACAAAGATGAGTTGAAAGGTAAGTAAAAATAAATACACCGTCATAACCATTTGAGGAAAGATTTTTTGAACAATTGAAATAAGATTAAAAGCAGCCAGTAAGAGTACGACTACCCCAGATAATAAAATACCTGTTGCTACTCCTCCACCAATCTCTGTATAGCTCATACCTAATGCTGAAGCTGATACCCCTAAGTTAAGCATTACACCCCAAAGCAATCCAGAATGCCCCTCCATTAACGGATAACGGTGCCCCATCCAACCTTGCAAAATACAAGCCATGCCAGTAAAAACAAACGAATAACTTAACATCATTTTCATCACATCAGCTTGAACGTCAAAGGCCGTACCAACTGATAAAGGCACAACCACTGTGTTAGCAAAAATAAAAAACAACCATTGAATTGAAGAAAAAAGCGTCTTAGACGATTCTGCGTGTTTCATCTCATATTCACCACTTTTATGGTTTGCAAATTTATAACTAATGCGCCATATAAAAAAGCACATGACCAATTACATTTATTGTAATTGATAACATGTGCTTTTAACATCATTTTTTAAATTATTCAACTGTTACCGACTTCGCAAGGTTACGTGGCTTATCTACATCGCAATCGCGGTGAAGCGCTGCATAATAAGAAATAAGCTGTAATGGAATGACCGCTACTAACGGAGCTAATGCTTCGTTTACTTCTGGAAGTACATAACGATCTTCTTCTGTTTCTAATCCCTTCATTGAGATGATACAAGGATTAGCACCACGAGCTGCTACTTCTTTTACGTTACCACGAATACTTAAGTTTACGTGCTCTTGAGTTGCTAACGCAATCACTGGTGTATTGTTTTCAATTAACGCAATTGTTCCATGTTTAAGTTCTCCTCCAGCGAATCCTTCCGCTTGGATATAAGAGATCTCTTTTAATTTCAATGCACCTTCAAGACCTACATAGAAATCTACAGAGCGCCCGATGAAGAAGCAGTTACGTGTTGTTGCTAAATATTCACGTGCAATGTCTTCCATCGTTTCTTTATCATCGCAAAGTACTTCCATCGCATTTGCTACAATTGCAAGCTCTTGAACAAGATCAAACTCTAAGTTAATTCCCTTAGATGTTGCTGTTACAGCAGCTAGAATCGATAGTACAGCTAATTGAGCTGTATATGCTTTTGTAGAAGCAACTGCAATCTCAGGACCTGCATGTAACAATAACGTATAGTCCGCTTCACGAGAAAGTGTTGAACCTGGAACGTTTGTAATCGTTAATGCTTTGTACCCTAACTCTTTTACTTGAACAAGTACTGCACGGCTATCTGCTGTTTCACCACTTTGAGAAATGAAGATAAACAATGGCTTTTCAGATAGAATTGGCATGTTGTATGAGAATTCACTTGCAACATGAACTTCTACTGGAATCTTAGCCCACTTCTCAATAAACTGTTTTCCAACCAGTCCAGCATGATAACTTGTTCCACAAGCTACGATGTAGATACGATCTGCCTCATTCATTGCTGCTAAAATATGATCGTCAATGTGAAGCTCATTTGCTTCATTTTGATATCGTTGTGTAATTTTACGTAGCACTAACGGTTGCTCATCAATTTCTTTTAGCATGTAGTGTGGATACGTACCTTTTTCAATGTCGCTTGCATCTAATTCTGCCGTGTAAGGAGCGCGTTCCACTACTTCTCCGTTTAGTTTTTTAATGGTTACTTTTTCTTTTGTAACAATTACAATTTCTTTATCCATTAATTCTACATATTGGTCTGTTACTTGTAACATAGCCATCGCATCACTTGCTACTACGTTAAAGTCTGAACCAAGACCAACTAATAGAGGACTTTTGTTTTTCGCAACATAAATTGTGTTTTTGTCTTGCTCATCAATGAGTGCAAGTGCATATGAACCATGAAGTAAACTTACCGCTTTGCTAAAAGCTTCTTCTACTTCTAATCCTTCGTTTGCTAACTTTTCAATAAGTTGAACAATTACTTCTGTATCTGTTTCACTTTTGAACTCAACACCTTGTAGCTGTTCACGCTTTAAAATCGCATAGTTTTCAATAACTCCATTATGAACAAGCGTAAAACGACCTGACGTACTTTGGTGTGGATGAGCATTTTCTTTACTTGGTACACCGTGTGTTGCCCAACGTGTATGACCAATCCCTGCTGGTGCCTTTACACTTGAATCAACAATCTCACGAAGTTCAGCAATACGACCTTTTTCTTTAAAAAGATGTACTCCTTCTTCATTTACAACTGCAATACCAGCTGAATCATAACCACGATATTCTAATTTCTCTAAACCACGTAATAAAATTTCTTTTGAGTCTTGATTTCCGATGTAACCAACAATTCCGCACATAAATATAGTTCCTCCTTAGTTCAATAGAACGGAACAGGCAAAATGGGGCGTCTCCTTGCCCCGTTCTTTTATAACGATCATCTTACTACCTTTGTACAAAGAGTCACCCCTTTGCTTTACGCAGCAAGTTTCGGTTGTGATCAAATCAACCGGGAGGCATCCGCCGAGCTTTCGATAAACCTCCTCCTCGTCAACTAAGCTTGTCACGTCTCTTGCTTAGTTCAGGCGCTTATAAACCGAATTTTCTTCTTTCCACCTTTCTTTTAGATAATTAGAGACGAACAGATTTTATCTTACAATAAGACATAAGAAATCGTCAATCTTCTTTTATTTTCCCTCCTTTTTCTACTAAAAAAACACACCATATAATGACACTATACAGAGTGTTGTAATTATATAAAAATATGCATAAGCGAGTGGTAAGGTCACTGCTTATGCATATCTTCACATTTATTCTAATCCCATTTCCTGTTTTACAACTTCTGCAATTTTATAAACGTATTCTTTGCACTCTTCATCTGTCGGCGCTTCAACCATGACACGAACTAATGGTTCTGTTCCTGATGGACGAACTAATACACGTCCGTTTCCAGCCATTTGTGCTTCAACATCTTCAATTATAGCTTTTACTTTTTCATTTTCTGCTACTTTATTCTTATCTGTTACCTTAATGTTAACAAGCAATTGAGGGAATTTCTTCATTTCATTTGCCAGCTCAGATAGTGGTTTATTTGTGGCCTTCATAATATTCACAAGCTGAATTGCTGAAAGCATTCCATCACCCGTTGTGTTGTAGTCTAAGAAGATAATATGCCCGGATTGTTCTCCACCTAGATTATAGCCTTTTGCCTTCATCTCTTCTACTACATAACGATCTCCAACCGCTGTTTGTGCACTCTTAATTTCACTTGCTTCTAATCCTTTGTAAAATCCTAAGTTACTCATAACTGTAGACACAACGGTGTTATGCTTTAAGCGTCCTTGTTCACTTAAATACTTTGCACAGATAAACATGATCTGATCTCCATCGACGATTTCTCCATTTTCGTCAACAGCAATTAAGCGGTCACCATCTCCATCAAATGCAAGCCCTACATTCGCTCCTTTTTCTTTTAAGAAAGCAGCTAAAGCCTCTGGATGCGTTGAGCCAACTCCATCATTAATGTTTAAACCGTTAGGAGAAGCACCCATTGTTGAGATATCCGCTTCTAAGTCTGCAAACAAATGAGCTGCTAGTGAAGAAGTAGCACCATGAGCGCAGTCTAATGCAACATGAATACCCGAAAAGTCTTCATCTACTGTTTGCTTTAGGAATTGCAAGTACTTCTGGCCACCTTCGAAGTAGTCATTTACTTGCCCAAGCTCTTTTCCAACTGGTCTTGGTAACCCATCAACTGGTCCATCTAATAACGCTTCAATTTCTAATTCTTGATCATCTGAAAGCTTAAATCCATCTGGACCAAAGAATTTAATTCCGTTATCTTGAACAGGGTTGTGAGACGCTGAAATCATCACTCCCGCTTGTGCTCCAAGTGCTTTTGTTAAATAAGATACACCCGGTGTAGAAATTACACCTAATCGCATAACCTCTGCGCCAATTGATAATAGCCCTGCTACTAATGCACCTTCTAACATGTGCCCAGAAATACGTGTATCACGTCCAATTAACACTTTAGGTCTTTCTGCATCCTTTGTTAAAACATATCCTCCAAAACGACCAATCTTAAAAGCTAGTTCTGGTGTTAACTCACTATTTGCGATTCCACGAACTCCATCTGTTCCAAAATACTTACCCATTATTCATTTCGCTCCTTTGTTACCATCTATAACCAGTATCAGTTTCCAACTTGCGGATCACTTTCTGGAATCTTTTCATCGTCCTCTAGATTATCCTCATTTTTTGAGTTGTCATCATTATCCGGTTTAGTTGTGGTCTGCTCTTTATTTTCATCTTTATTTTGATTTTTTTCACTAGTATCTTGACCAACGTCATTCTCTTCACGATTATCTTCGTTATTAGGTGTTTGCTCATCACGAATGTTTATTTTGGCTTTTTTTGTAGACAAGGACCACGTTACATTCTGTGGTCCATTTACCTCAATATTAACGTCGTGTTCGCCACTACTAAAAGTACTTACATTTACATATAACTGAAAATCCTGAGGCTTTAAATTATTAATAACCTCTTCTGAGCCGAATACATCAATATCTACTTTCCCATTTGATGGATTAACGAACTCATAAATTAAGCTCTCTGATTGACCAACCGTTGATAAACTTAACTTTTCAAATGTTTTCTTTGACTCTTTATCCACCTCTACATTGACTGTCACCTTTTCTGGATAAACCCTCTTGGCTCCTTCTGGAACAGGAACATCTACTTGCAACTGTGTAGAGTCTTTAATTTTACTTAAATCTAGTTTCACATCATCAATAAATTCAATTTGATCTAGTACATCTCCTGGTCCAAATACTGTTACATCATTTGGTACCACATCGATGCTTTTAATACTAAGTCCCTTTGGAAGGCTTCCGTCACGGACAATTTTAAACGGTACTTTTTTACTTGGGCTTACCACTGGTATTGTGACATCTACAACTGACGGGTCAATATCTACATTTAGTTTATTTAAATTTCGATCCAGCGCAATTACATTTGCTTCTTTCTCAATCGTCTCGTATACATCGTCGACTTCAACGATTGCTTTTACATATGCAATTCGATCAATCTGATCTTTAGAGCCTGAAATCTTCACATTATTAGGCTTTACAATGGCTTGTTCTGCAAGATAGCCATCTCTCATTTTGTTACTATCAAAATTTGCTTCAACCTCAAAGTTTTTTGATACCTTTTCTTCAATTGTAGCTGTTACAGTTTTCGGTTCTATCTTTACATCTACTTTATCGGAGATGTTTCGATGCTTTAACTTTACTTCGTGAGAACCTAAGTCATAGTTTGTTAAGTCTGCATACACTTCAAATTCATTTTGAAGCTTAGTTTGGGTTAGTGCACTTTTCGGCCCCTCAAGAGTAAGCGTGACCGACTCTGGGACTCCTGTAACGATTGTGTTTTGATTATCATATAACACGGATACAGGTACATCTGTAAGTGTCTCGGTCTCAAAACGAACATTTGTCAAACTACTTGAATTGCTTTTCGCTGTTTGTGTATCAAAATTGACTGACATATAAAGCATTAATGCTAACAACAAGGCGATAATTTTCATAAACCATGAGTTATTCATAAATTTATCCATCCTTCTTCGACCTCCATTGCCAACGAGTTGAAGAAGTAGTCTTTGAACTACTAGTCAGTTCCTTTAATAACATCTGTTTTAATGTCTCAATATCTAACTCCCGATACAATTCACCGTTTTTTGTAACAGATATATTTCCCGTTTCTTCTGATACTACAACTGTGATACTATCAGTTACTTCACTAATTCCTACTGCAGCACGATGTCGAGTTCCAAGCTCTTTTGAGATAAATGGACTCTCTGATAACGGTAAATAACAGGCTGCAGCTGCTACTTGATTCTTTTGAATAATCACCGCTCCATCATGAAGGGGGGTGTTGGGAATAAAGAGATTAATAAGAAGTTCAGAAGACACATGGGCGTGTAACCCGATTCCTGTCTCAATATAGTCACTCATCCCTGTTTCCCGTTCAATCGATATTAAAGCTCCTATTCTACGTTTTGCCATATAGTCTGTTGCTTTCGCAATTGCTTCTATGGTGGTTATTCCTTCATCCTCTTCTGGTACTCCACTTCTAGAAAATAGCCTTCCTCTTCCTAGCTGCTCAAGTGCTCTTCGCAACTCTGGTTGGAAAATAATAATAACTGCTAAGAATCCCCATGTTAAAGCTTGGTCCATTAGCCATTGCAAGGTATTTAGTCCAAGAAAGCTACTAATGAATCGCACAACGACAATTACAGTAATTCCCTTTAAAAGCTGTACTGCCTTTGTACCTCGTATTACCATGATGAGTTTATATATAACAAACCAAACAAGGAGAACATCGATTGCTTTTCCTAGATATGTGAGGATCGGTAGCTCTCCAATAGGCATCGTCTCACTTCCTCTATATGTAGTAAAAACCATTAAACATACTTTCCCATTATATCATAAAATAGAATTTTGCTGTTATAGCAAAGGATATCGTTCTGACTATACCATGAGATGAAAAAAGAGCCACCTTTTAAGATGGCTTATTCCTTAGTATCAACAATATTTAATGCATCTTTCACATTTGATTTAATTTTATACCATACCCACTCAAATAGTTGATCTAACTCTTGAATATCCCCTGTTACTTCACCGGCTGAGGCCATATATCTTTCACCATTAATAACCGTTAAATCGCCCTCTACCGTCCCTTCTACGCGTACGACTCCATTTCTTACAGTCACATCACCTCTTACAATTTCTCCTTCTGGTATAATGACTACATCATCGTTAACAACCAGATTGGATTGCTTAGAGACAGAAAACTCATCATTATTTGTCCATGATGACGTCACACTACCAAACATTAAGATAAAAAAGACAGCTGCAGCTGTTAAGAACGGATGTCCCCTGAACCATCGATTCATTCTTACACTACTCTTTTCTTTTGGTAATGCCCCCATGACAGTTTCTGTAAAATTCAAAGGTAGCTCAATGTGAGATGTGCTTTGTACGAATGCAATGGTTTTCTTTAGCTCTTTTAAGCGTTGTTGACAGTTCACACATGTTGATAAATGCGCTTTTAGCTTTTCTTCATTCTCTTTATTAATGTCTCCATCCAAATATTCATGAATGAGATTAACATACTCATTAGAACAGTTCATATTTTTATCACTCCTTACAAGTGGCGAAGTCGGTTTCGCAAAGCTTCTCGCCCTCGATGAATTCTTGTTTTGACAGTACCAACGGGCAAATCTAAAATATCGCTAATTTCTTTTAAGGAAAGTTCATCAACATACTTTAACACGATGACTGTACGATATTTTTCAGGTAACTTTAAAATCTCCGACTGAATAAGCTCTTGTAATTCAAGGCTTTCTAATTCATCTTCAGGTAGTGCTTGGTCAGCTGCAATTTGAGAATACATAGTTAATCCATCTGTTCCCGGTACCTCTGCATCTAAATAATAATCGGGCTTTTTTTTACGAATACGGTCAATGCAAAGGTTGGTTGCAATTCTGTATAACCATGTAGAAAACTTTCTATTCGTATCGTAGCTCTGAATGTTTACATAAGCTCGAATAAATGTTTCTTGTGCAGAATCCTCCGCTTCTTCTCGGTTGCCTAACATACGATAGCAGAGCTGGTAAACTTTATCCTTATAGTATTCCACCACTTCAGAAAATGCGTTTTGATCACCTTTTTTTACTTTTTTTATTTTACGACTAATTAATAAATCCATATCCCTTTAACCTCCGCCCATTGCGGGATAGCATATATACGATTAAAATCGTACAAAGTTTCATAATATGTGATACTATTTTAACAAAAAACGGATAATGACGTTTATAAATTTGAAAATTTGGTTAATGTTTTAATAAAAGGGTTTGAGGGAGCGTGAATGGTATGGTAAGCAGTCATTTGTTATTAAGTGAAATTGAAGAATGTAGAAAAAGCATGATTACATTGGCAGATAAAACTTCTCTCTCATCTTTAGAAGTTGTTGAACTAAGCACAAAGTTAGATTTTTTATTAAATGAATACAACAAAGAAAAAACAAACAAACTTTACTATAAATAAGCTGTTAAAAAGAGGGTGTCTATAAAGAGAAGTTTCTCTTTATAGACACCCTTTCACAAAATAAAATCGTATATTTAGTAACAATAAATGACATAGCTATCTACCTTGGCATAAAACAGAAACGCGTTCATGTTTTAAGCTTTTGAAATAGCCTCTACTTTCATTCATCTTATAGCAATTTCTCACCTAATAAAGAACCCATCAATGCGACAGCTACCGTTGCTGTTTTATTACGCTCATCTAGAATAGGATTTACTTCTACAAACTCAGCAGACGTAATAATGCCAGACTCAGCAAGCATTTCCATTGCTAAATGGCTTTCACGATAACTAATTCCACCAATAACTGGTGTTCCTACACCTGGAGCATCGTGTGGGTCTAGTCCATCTAAGTCTAAGGATAAGTGAACGCCATCTGTACGTCCTTTCAAATACGTGATCGCTTCTTCCATTACCTTGGTCATTCCTAAACGGTCAACCTCATGCATTGTGTATACTTTGATACCTCTTTCTTTAATTAATTCTCTTTCCCCAACATCCAAAGAACGAGCACCAATAATCACAATGTTTTCAGGCTTTACTTTAGGTGTATAACCACCGATATTTGTCAAAGTTGGATGACCAATCCCTAAACTTGCTGCAAGTGGCATACCATGGATGTTACCAGAGGGTGACGTTTCACCTGTGTTTAAGTCTCCGTGCGCATCATACCAAATAACTCCTAAATTATCATAATGCTTACTTACTCCAGCAAGTGTACCCATTGCAATACTATGGTCACCACCTAATACGAGAGGGAATCGACCTTCTTCAATAACTCTATCTACTGTTCCTGCTAATTTTTCATTACCTTCAGCTACAGCCTTCAGATTCTTTAAATTCGTTTCTGGATCATTATGTATTCTCTCAGCAGGTCCAATCTCAATATCCCCTTCATCGTAGATTGTGTAGCCAATGCCCTCTATTCTCTCAATAACTCCTGCATATCGAATGGCACTTGGGCCCATATCTACACCACGTCTTGTTTGTCCTAAATCCATCGGTACTCCAATAATAGAAATTTCATTTCTCATGTTGATTCCCCCTTTGTTTTCTATATCTCTATTGTACCTACTTTTATATGGATGGCTCAACTCGACATTTTTTTGAATATATATACAATTCTTATCTTTTAAAAAGATACAAAAAAACCTTTAAACGATAGTCGTCTAAAGGTTTAAATTCTTATATGTATGGTGGAGCCTAGCGGGATCGAACCGCTGACCTCCTGCGTGCAAGGCAGGCGCTCTCCCAGCTGAGCTAAGGCCCCAATATATAGTTCGGAAGAAGTCCTGGAGCGGAAGACGGGATTCGAACCCGCGACCCCCACCTTGGCAAGGTGGTGTTCTACCACTGAACTACTTCCGCAATATGAGCCATGAAGGACTCGAACCTTCGACCCTCTGATTAAAAGTCAGATGCTCTACCAACTGAGCTAATGGCTCTAAAATGGCTGGGCTAGCTGGATTCGAACCAACGCATGACGGAGTCAAAGTCCGTTGCCTTACCGCTTGGCTATAGCCCAATGTTTCATGAATTTAAAAATAAACCCTGATGAGTTTATCTTATCCACTTCTATATGTTTTATACAAATAAAATGGTGGAGGGGGACGGATTCGAACCGCCGAACCCTGAGGGAGCGGATTTACAGTCCGCCGCGTTTAGCCACTTCGCTACCCCTCCAATATAAAACTAGTAAAACGTGGTGCCGGCGAGAGGACTTGAACCCCCAACCTACTGATTACAAGTCAGTTGCTCTACCAATTGAGCTACACCGGCTTTATAGATGGTGGAGGATGACGGGATCGAACCGCCGACCCCCTGCTTGTAAGGCAGGTGCTCTCCCAGCTGAGCTAATCCTCCAATATGTATGGTGACCCGTACGGGATTCGAACCCGTGTTACCGCCGTGAAAGGGCGGTGTCTTAACCGCTTGACCAACGGGCCACATTGGCTCCACAGGTAGGACTCGAACCTACGACCGATCGGTTAACAGCCGATTGCTCTACCACTGAGCTACTGTGGAATAATAATAGTGCCCGGCAACGTCCTACTCTCACAGGGACAAAGTCCCAACTACCATCGGCGCTAGAGAGCTTAACTTCCGTGTTCGGCATGGGAACGGGTGTGA
>NZ_JAFBFC010000011.1 GCF_016909075.1 Priestia iocasae | reverse complement strand
TAAGACCCCTGAAAGATGATCAGGTTGATAGGTCAGAGGTGGAAGCATGGTGACATGTGTAGCTGACTGATACTAATCGGTCGAGGACTTAACCACATTATTTTTTGAAAAGCGCACGCTTTTCCTCAGCAATTGTTATCTAGTTTTGAGAGAGCAAACTCTCAATTGAATAATGTCTGGTGGCGATAGCAGAGAGGTCACACCCGTTCCCATGCCGAACACGGAAGTTAAGCTCTCTAGCGCCGATGGTAGTTGGGACTTTGTCCCTGTGAGAGTAGGACGTTGCCGGGCATTTCAGAAAGACTAGCTATATAGCTAGTCTTTTATTTATATATAAAATAGGGCGTAAGAGTTTTCATAAAATCTCTTACGCCCTATTTTATTTTTAATTACTCATTTAGCTATTGTTAATTGTTCAGGCACCTTCTTGTGTTTCTTACAATACAATAAAAACAAAGTTATAAAATCTTATAAAAACATGTTTCGAAACCTTTTTTAATGGTAACGATAACATTAAAAAGCAAATTACATAATAGTTGAAAATTTTTTGTATTACTTTTATATTAAAAGTAAGGTCAAATATAGTCAAAGTCAGAAGGAGGGGGCTCAGTGCCAAATATCTCTGACATCATTGAGCAATATTTAAAGGAAGTACTAGAGCTTAATAATGAAGATGCAGTAGAGATTAAAAGAAGTGAAATCGCAGATCGCTTTCAATGTGTACCTTCACAAATCAACTATGTAATAAATACCCGTTTTACGTTAGAGAGAGGATATATTGTTGAAAGTAAAAGAGGTGGAGGTGGTTTCATTCGTATTATAAAAGTGAAATCACACAACACTTCTCACCTGTTTGAACAAGTGTTAGGTGTTATCCATCAAAAGATTTCCCAAGTTAACGCAGGAAGTTTAATTATTCGCTTGGTAGAGAAACAAGTCATTACAGAAAGAGAAGCAAAGATTATGTTAAGTGTCATTGATCGTTCGGTCATTAACGTTGATTTGCCATATCGAGATGAGCTTAGGGCTCAATTATTAAAAGCGATGTTAAATGCATTAAGGTACCGCTAACACTTTTAGGAGATTAGAAATCGGGAGAGATGCCGAGATGATTTGTCAACAATGTCAAGAGAGACCTGCTACGTTACACTTTACGAAAGTTATTAACGGTCAAAAATCAGAGATGCATATATGTGAGTATTGCGCAAAAGAAAATGGCGAGATTAGTATTCATACTAACTCTGGTTTCTCCATTAACAACTTATTAGCAGGATTGCTTAATTTAGATAAACCTTTTACAGAAACAACATCTAAGTCTTTTACTAATAATGAGATCAAGCAATGTCCTACATGTGGTATGACTTATCCTCAGTTTGCTGAGATTGGACGCTTTGGTTGCGCTGACTGTTATACGACATTTAAACAACCATTAACTCCTTTTTTAAAAAGGTTGCATGGAGGGAATTATTCACATAATGGAAAAATTCCAAATAGAATTGGTAGTAATCTTCATTTAAAAAAGGAATTAGAAGCTATGAGATTGAAATTAAAAGAGTATATCGAGAAAGAAGAGTTTGAGGAAGCTGCTAAATTAAGAGATCAGATAAGGTCTCTTGAAAAAAAGCTAACTGCAAATAGGAAAGGAGATAGTTAGACAATGATTCAGGATCTTTTCTTTAAGCAGGCAGTTAGTTCTTGGATGAATCAAGATGCTCCCGACTCGGATATTGTGTTAAGTAGTAGAATACGCTTAGCACGAAATTTAGAAGATTATTTATTTCCAACGCTTTTAACCAATGAGCAATCACTTGAAATTATTCGCTTTTTCGAAGAGTCTTTTATATCAACAAAAGAGTCGAATCAAGAGTTTCATTTTCTTAAAATGTCGGAACTACAGCCTCTTCAAAAGAGAGTTTTGGTTGAAAAGCATTTAATTAGTCCACACTTAGTTCAGCAATCAATTCATGCAGCTTGTTTGCTATCGGAAAAAGAAGAGTTTAGCATTATGGTTAATGAGGAAGATCATCTGCGCATACAATGTTTATTTCCAGGACTTCAGCTATCACAAGCATTAGACAAAGCGAATGAGTTAGATAATTGGATTGAAAAGCATGTGAATTACGCTTTTGATGAAGAAAGAGGTTATCTTACTAGCTGCCCTACTAATGTAGGTACAGGACTTAGAGCATCGGTTATGATGCATTTGCCAGCATTATCTTTAACTCGCCAAATTAATCGTATTATCCCAGCTATTAACCAATTAGGCTTAGTTGTACGTGGTATCTATGGTGAGGGGAGTGAGGCGCTAGGTAATATTTTTCAAGTCTCTAACCAGATTACATTAGGAAAATCTGAAACAGATATCGTGGAAGATTTAAATAGTGTAGTTCATCAACTAATCGCTCAAGAACGATCAGCTAGAGAGGCTCTAGTCAAAACGTCGAATGTTGAACTAGAGGATCGAGTGTACCGTTCTTATGGGACCTTAACAAACAGTCGCATTATTGAATCGAAAGAAGCGTCAAAATGTTTATCAGATGTTCGTCTAGGTATTGATTTAGGTTATATAAAGAGCATACCAAAGAATATACTAAATGAACTAATCATAATGATACAGCCTGGGTTCCTACAACAGTATGCAGGAGGTTCTCTCAAACCTAATGAACGTGACATAAGAAGAGCCTCTTTAATTAGGGAACGTTTAGAAGATAAAAAAGAGAAGAATGAACATGGAGGGTGATGAATAGATGATGTTCGGTAGATTTACAGAGCGTGCTCAAAAAGTATTAGCATTAGCACAAGAGGAAGCATTAAGATTAGGCCATAACAATATTGGTACAGAACATATCTTGTTAGGTATTGTTCGTGAAGGTGAAGGCATTGCAGCAAAAGCGTTATTAGCGCTAGGATTAGGAGCAGATAAGATTCAAAAAGAAGTAGAAGCTCTGATTGGACGCGGTCAGGAGCTAACGCAAACCATCCATTATACACCTCGTGCTAAAAAAGTAATTGAGTTATCAATGGATGAAGCTAGAAAATTAGGACACTCCTATGTTGGAACTGAGCATATCCTTTTAGGTTTAATTCGTGAAGGTGAGGGAGTAGCAGCGCGTGTCCTAAATAATTTAGGTGTGAGTTTGAACAAAGCGAGACAGCAAGTATTACAGTTGTTAGGGAGTAATGAAGCATCTTCAAGTCACCAAGGTGGTGGGTCTTCTAATGCTAATACACCAACGCTTGACAGCTTAGCACGTGATTTAACAGCTATTGCAAGAGAAGGAACGCTAGACCCAGTAATTGGACGAAGCAAGGAAATTCAACGCGTGATTGAAGTTTTAAGTCGTCGTACAAAGAATAATCCTGTGCTAATTGGTGAGCCGGGGGTCGGAAAAACAGCTATTGCTGAGGGATTAGCTCAACAAATTGTGAACAATGAAGTTCCTGAAATCTTACGAGATAAGCGTGTTATGACGCTAGATATGGGAACAGTCGTTGCGGGTACAAAGTATCGTGGTGAATTTGAAGATCGCTTGAAGAAAGTAATGGATGAAATTCGTCAAGCTGGTAATATTATTTTATTCATTGATGAATTACACACGTTAATTGGTGCTGGTGGTGCAGAGGGTGCAATTGATGCATCGAACATCTTAAAACCATCATTAGCAAGAGGAGAATTGCAGTGTATTGGTGCGACGACGTTAGATGAGTATCGTAAATACATCGAAAAAGATGCAGCTTTAGAGCGCCGATTCCAACCAATTCAAGTTGATGAGCCAACAACAGAGGAATCGATTCAAATTTTACAAGGATTGCGTGATCGTTATGAAGCGCATCATCGTGTTTCAATTTCAGATGAATCCATTGTTCAAGCTGTAAAATTGTCAGATCGTTATATCTCAGATCGTTTCTTACCAGATAAGGCCATTGATTTAATTGATGAAGCTGGCTCTAAAGTACGCTTGCGTTCATTTACAACGCCTCCAAACTTAAAAGAGCTAGAGCAAAAGCTTGATTCTGTTCGTAAAGAAAAAGACGCATCTGTACAAAGTCAAGAGTTTGAAAAAGCAGCGTCATTGCGTGACACAGAACAACGCTTGCGTGAGGAATTAGAAGATACGAAGAAAGCTTGGAAAGAAAAGCAAGGAAAAGAGAATTCAGAAGTAACTGTAGAAGATATTGCAATGGTTGTATCAAGCTGGACTGGTATACCGGTATCGAAGCTTGCACAGGAAGAAACGGAAAGACTTTTAAATATGGAAGAAATCTTGCATTCTCGTGTTATTGGGCAAGAAGAAGCAGTGAAGGCAGTTGCGAAAGCTGTAAGACGCGCAAGAGCGGGTCTAAAAGATCCTAAGAGACCGATTGGTTCATTTGTTTTCTTAGGCCCTACAGGTGTTGGTAAAACAGAATTAGCGCGTGCGTTAGCAGAATCTATCTTTGGTGATGAAGATGCGATGATTCGTATCGACATGTCAGAGTATATGGAAAAGCATTCTACATCACGTCTAGTTGGATCTCCTCCAGGTTATGTTGGATATGATGAGGGTGGTCAATTAACAGAGAAGGTAAGACGTAAACCATATTCTGTTGTACTATTAGACGAGATTGAAAAGGCTCATCCAGATGTTTTCAATATTTTATTACAAGTATTGGAAGATGGGCGATTAACAGATTCTAAAGGGCGTACGGTTGATTTTCGAAATACAATCTTAATTATGACGTCTAACGTAGGTGCTGATACATTGAAGCGAAGCAAGCATCTAGGATTTACTGTTCAAGAAGAGGGGCAAGATTACAAAGACATGAAAGGGAAAGTAATGACAGAATTGAAAAAAGCTTTCCGACCTGAATTCTTGAACCGTATTGATGAAATCATTGTGTTCCATTCATTAGAGAAGAAGCACTTAGCTGAGATTGTGAAGCTAATGGCTGATCACTTAACAAAACGCTTAAAAGAGCAAGACATCGATTTGTATTTAACAGAAAAAGCGATTGAAAAGATTGCTGAAGAAGGATTTGATCCAGAATACGGAGCGCGTCCACTACGTCGTGCCATTCAAAAGCATATTGAAGACCGCTTATCTGAAGAATTGCTCAAAGGTAATGTTCAAAAAGGTCAAAAAGTAACGCTTGATGTAAATGAAGAAGGATTTACGGTCAAATCTGCAGAAGCAAGCAGTATTAGCTAAAGACATAAGAGTGAGGCATACGAGATGAAACGTATGCCTCCTTTATTTAACGGTAGATAGAGAGGTAAAATAAGTAATGAGTAAAAAGAAAACAAAGTTTAGTTGTCAGCACTGTGGATATGAGTCAGCAAAGTGGATGGGAAAATGTCCAGGATGCGGAAGCTGGAACTCTATGGTAGAAGAAATTGAAGATAAAGGTTCTTCAAGGAGGGGGGCTTTTTCAGGAGCGACATCAACAAAGCGTCAACAGCCTGAATCAATCACTCAGATCAAATCAACAACTGAACCGCGAATCTATACAAAATCACTAGAGTTTAATCGTGTGCTAGGTGGAGGAATTGTGAGAGGCTCCCTTGTATTAATCGGAGGAGACCCTGGTATCGGAAAATCAACCTTACTACTTCAAACATCTGCTCAGCTAGCGATGAATGGCCAAAAAGTTCTCTATATCTCTGGGGAAGAATCAACAAAACAAACAAAGCTTCGCGCTGATCGTCTAGATATCACAGCTGCAGAATTATACGTACATGCTGAAACGAATTTAGAGCTTATCTCAGATGCTATTTCTACAGTGAAACCGGATCTTGTAGTAATTGATTCTATTCAGACCATTTATCATTCAGATGTTACGTCAGCACCTGGTAGCGTTTCACAGGTACGTGAATGTACGGCAGAACTAATGAGAATCGGAAAGACAAATGGTATTGCTATTTTTATTGTAGGACATGTGACAAAAGAGGGAGCGATTGCAGGACCTCGATTGTTAGAACATATGGTAGATACAGTGTTATACTTTGAAGGTGAAAGGCACCATACATACCGCATTTTACGAGCTGTAAAGAACCGTTTTGGTTCAACAAATGAAATGGGTATATTTGAGATGAAAGAAAGTGGTTTAGAAGAAGTGTTAAACCCCTCAGAAATCTTTCTTGAAGAAAGGTCACAAGGAGCAGCAGGATCGGTTGTTGTCGCTTCTATGGAAGGAACTCGGCCTGTTTTAGTAGAATTACAAGCATTAATTAGTCCAACTAGTTTTGGAAATCCAAGACGGATGGCTACGGGTGTTGATCATAATCGTGTATCCCTTATCATGGCTGTTTTAGAAAAGCGTGTAGGTCTATTACTTCAAAACCAAGACGCTTACCTAAAAGTAGCTGGTGGCGTAAAGCTAGATGAACCAGCCATTGATTTAGCAGTAGCTGTCAGTATTGCCTCCAGTTTTCGAGATGTCTCATCTAATGCAACAGATGTCGTCGTAGGGGAAGTCGGGTTAACGGGTGAAGTAAGAAGGGTTTCAAGAATTGAGCAACGAGTTCAAGAAGCTGCAAAGTTAGGATTTAAGCGCGTCATCATTCCAGAAAAGAACTTAGGAGGATGGACCGTTCCAGAAGGAATTGAAGTAGTAGGAGTTTCAACAGTCGCTGAGGCTCTTCAGTATACGCTAGGAGGATAGGAGATGGAAGGAGAAAAAGTAACGAATCAACAACAAATATCAGAAATTCTTCAGTTTGTAGCACCAGGAACACCTATTCGTGAGGGAATTGATAATGTACTAAGAGCGAAAACAGGTGGTCTTATTGTGATAGGTTATAATGACAGTGTAAAGAAGCTGGTAGATGGAGGCTTCTCTATCAATTGTTATTTCACCCCTGCTCATCTTTACGAATTAGCAAAGATGGATGGAGCAATCATTTTAAATGACACAGGCAATAAAATTTTATTTGCTAATGCACAGCTCATTCCTGATTCATCTACCCCTTCGTCACAAACGGGTATGAGACATCGTACAGCAGAGCGGGTAGCAAAGCAGACGGGTTCTCTTGTTGTGGCAATTTCACAGCGTCGAAACGTCATCACGTTATACAAAGGTCAATTACAGTACGTTTTAAAAGATATTAGCGTTATTTTAGCAAAAGCGAATCAAGCTTTAGAGACATTAGAAAAGTATAAATCCGTATTAGATGATTCAATAAATAGTTTAAGTGCATTAGAGTTTGAGGAACAAGTAACACATACCGATGTCATTCAATCTCTTCATCGTGTAGAGATGGTAATGAGAATCAAAAATGAAATTTTAAGTTACATTAGCGAACTAGGGATTGAAGGCAGACTAATAAGGCTACAAATGAATGAGCTACTCTCGCACTTAGAAGAAGAAGCGGTGCTACTCATTAAAGATTATATGTATGACCTTGACCAAGATCCATATAAAATTGTAGCGAAAATGCAAGAACCTTCACATACAACGCTTTTAGATGATCAAGTGTTGTTAAAGTTAATGGGTTATCCATTATACACGAGCTTTGAGGATATCGTATTCCCGCGTGGCTATCGAATGCTTCACAAAATACCAAGACTGCCATCTATCATTATTGAAAACTTAATTGATGAGCTAGGAGATCTCAAGCACATTTCAACCGCTTCAGTAGAGGAGTTAGATGAAGTAGAGGGTATCGGTGAAATTCGAGCACGTAAAATAAAAGAAGGCTTAAAAAGATTACGTCAGCAATACTTACTAAGTCGTCACTTATAGGTTTTAAATTGACATTCATCGCTCTTTTCAATTAAGATGTTTTGAAAACAGTCATAAATGATGACAGTTTCGTTACAAAACGCTTTTTAAGTTAAATTACAGGTTTCAATCATTGTAAACTGTTTATAATGATAAAAGGGAGGTGAAGGCGTGTTAAAACGTATTGTTCAACTATTCTTTATTATTACCGGCGGAGCTTTAGGAATTCTGTTTATTCCAGAGATTGTAGACTTATTACGTCTTCAGGATATTGCAATATTAGATAAATCGTATATGCGAGCATTGCTAGGTGCACTTATCTTTTTTATTCTTACATTTTGGCTCGTTGATTACATTGTTGATTTCATACACTGGGTAGAGGAATCATTAGTGAAAGCACCAGTAACAGATGTGCTGTTTGGAAGCTTCGGTCTAATTTTAGGTTTAATTGTCGCCTATTTAGTTGTCATTCCTTTAAATAAAATCCAAATTCAAATCGTTAACACGGTTTTACCTATTTTCTTAACCATTCTATTAGGGTATTTAGGGTTTCAAGTAGGATTTAAAAAACGAGATGAGCTCGTTAGTCTCTTTTCAATGCCTGCTAGAATTGCAAAGAAAAAAGGACAAGAAGATGAGGCAGAACCTTTATCACACTCATTAAAAATTTTAGATACGAGCGTCATTATTGATGGTCGAATTGCAGATATCTGTCAAACAGGGTTTTTAGAAGGAACGATTGTTATTCCTCAGTTTGTATTAGAAGAACTTCAACATATTGCGGATTCATCCGATGTATTAAAGAGAAATCGAGGAAGAAGAGGACTAGATATTTTAAATCGTATCCAAAAAGAATTAGCGATTAAAGTGGAAATCTATGAAGGCGACTTTGAAGAGATACAAGAAGTTGACAGTAAGCTTGTGAAGCTTGCAAAATTAACGTCAGGTGTTGTTGTAACAAATGACTTTAATTTAAATAAAGTATGTGAATTGCAAGGAGTAAGTGTTCTAAACATTAACGATTTAGCCAATGCTGTTAAGCCAATTGTATTACCAGGTGAAGAGATGAATGTATTGGTGATAAAAGATGGAAAAGAACATAACCAAGGCATTGCATATCTTGATGATGGAACGATGATTGTTGTAGAAGAGGGCAGAAATTATATTGGTAAAAACATTGATGTGGTTGTTACGAGTGTTTTGCAAACGTCTGCAGGTAGAATGATTTTTGCTAAACCTAAATTGTTAGAAAAAGCACTGTAATAGAGAGAATAAGGAGCTAGTTTTATGAGATACGAAGTCGTTATTCCAGCTGCTGGTCAAGGCAAAAGAATGGGAGCAGGAAAGAATAAGCAATTTATTGATCTTCAAGGTACTCCGCTTATTATTCACACACTACGCATCTTTGAAAACGATTCAGCGTGTGATAGCGTTATACTCGTTGTTAATCAAAATGAAGTAGCGCTATTTGAAAACCTTATGTCCAAACATGATATACGAAAGGTGCACTCCATTGTCGTTGGAGGTCAAGAGCGTCAACATAGTGTATATAACGGTTTACAAGCGGTGGGTGACACAGAGGTGGTACTCATTCATGATGGGGCGAGACCTTTTGTGAAGAAAGAGCTCATTCATGAACTTGTCCAGCATACAAAAACAGAAGGTGCTGCAGTCCTAGCCGTGAGAGTGAAAGATACAATAAAGCGCGTTGAGAATCAGCATGTAATGGAAACGGTAGAACGCTCCAGCTTGTGGGCTATTCAGACTCCACAAGCTTTTCTTTTGCCTTTAATTAAAGAAGCGCATGAGAAAGCAATGGAAGCAGGTTATTTAGGAACAGATGATGCAAGCTTGGTAGAGCGTATGGGAGAAAAGGTCGCAATTGTAGAAGGAAGCTACGATAATATCAAGTTAACAACAAAAGAAGATCTCTTATACGCGGAAGCCATTTTAATGAACTATTCATGACATAAAGGGTGGGAACAAAATGAAGATTCGAGTTGGACAAGGATTTGATGTGCATCAATTTGCTGAAAATCGTCCCCTTATTTTAGGTGGTATTACGATCCCTTACGAAAAAGGGCTACTAGGTCATTCTGATGCAGATGTTCTGCTTCATACTATAGCGGATGCGTTATTAGGAGCAGCAGCAAAAGGAGACATCGGAAAACACTTTCCTGATACAGATGAAGCTTATAAAGATGCAGACTCTGCAGAATTATTAAAGCATGTATGGAAGCTATTAAAAGAGGAAAACTATGAATTGAGTAATGTAGATTGCACAATTATTGCCCAAAAGCCTAAGATGGCTCCACATATTGGGGCCATGAGAGAAAGAATTGCTGAGCTACTCGAAGCAGATGTTTCACAAATTAACGTAAAAGCAACAACGACAGAGAAATTAGGATTTACAGGTCGTGAGGAAGGGATTGCGGCACAAGCAGCGGTTTTAATCTATCAAAAATAAAGCCAGTAATCTTTAATATAAAACCATTTGGTGATAAAATGAAGCATGCAATTTAAGTTGATTATACATATTCATTGATAAAATTGGAGGTACCGTAACTATGTCAAACGAAGTACGTGTTCGTTATGCACCAAGTCCAACTGGACATCTTCATATTGGAAATGCAAGAACAGCATTATTTAATTATTTATTTGCACGAAATCAAAATGGTAAATTTATCATTCGTATAGAAGACACGGATCAAAAGCGAAACATTGAAGGTGGCGAAGAAAGTCAGCTTAAATATTTAAAATGGCTTGGCATTGAGTGGGATGAGAGCATTGATGAGGGTGGAGAATATGGTCCATACCGTCAGTCAGAACGTACAGAAATTTATAAAAAGCACACAGATGAGCTTTTAGAAAAAGGATTAGCTTATTACTGCTACTGTACAGAGGAAGAACTAGAAAAAGAGCGTGAAGAACAATCAGCTAATGGACAAATGCCTCGCTATTCTGGTAAATGTCGAAACCTAACAGCTGAGCAAAGAGCGGAATTAGAAGCTGAAGGTCGTCAACCGAGTATTCGTTTCCGTGTGCCAAGCGGGAAAGTGTACAAGTTCGATGATATGGTAAAAGGTGAAGTTTCGTTTGAATCAGATGGAATTGGTGACTTTGTTATTGTCAAAAAAGACGGTACACCAACGTATAACTACGCAGTAGCTGTAGATGACCATCTCATGAAAATGACACACATTTTACGTGGAGATGACCATATCTCTAATACACCAAAGCAATTAATGATTTATGAAGCATTTGGTTGGGAAGTGCCACTTTTCGGTCATATGACTTTGATTGTAAATGAAAATCGTAAGAAATTAAGTAAGCGTGATGAATCAATCATTCAATTCATCGAACAGTATGAAGAGCTTGGCTACTTGCCTGGAGCATTATTTAACTTTATTGCTCTTCTTGGTTGGTCACCAGTTGGAGAAGAAGAAATCTTCTCAAAAGAACAGTTCATTGAAATGTTTGACACGGCAAGACTTTCAAAGTCACCTGCTGTATTCGATACAAGTAAGCTACGCTGGATGAATAATCAGTATATGAAAGAGTTAGACCTTGATAAAGTAGTGGAATTATCTCTTCCGCATTTGGTGAAAGCTGGTCGAGTAGAAGCGAACATGGACGCTGAGAAGGCACAATGGACACGTGATGTGATTGCTCTTTATCAAGAACAAATGAGCTTTGGTGCTGAAATTGTTGAATTAACGGAAATGTTCTTCAAAACAGAAATTGACTATAACCGTGAAGCTCGTTCTGTTTTAGAAGAAGAACAAGTACCAGAAGTATTAAAGTCATTTGCAGAGCAAGTAAAAGGATTAGAAGCATTCTCGGCTGCGGATGTCAAAGCCGCTGTTAAAGCTGTTCAAAAAGAAACGGGTCAAAAAGGTAAAAAATTATTTATGCCAATTCGTGTAGCAACAACAGGCCAAACACATGGACCAGAGCTACCACAAGCGATTTCTCTACTTGGTAAGGAAACAGTTTTAGCACGAATTGAACGTATTATTAGTTAACAATTAAAGATTTGTGTCATAATATTAAATATCATACTAAGTAAAGCGCTGAGAAGGAGAAGTAAACAATTCATTTCATTCTAGAGAAGAGCTATCGTTGGCTGGAAGTAGCTCATGATAATGATTGTTGAAATGCACCTTTGAGTCTTTTGTTAAAAGCAAGCTACATGCTGTGAGTAAACAAAAGCGGATTCTCTACCGTTATAAGAGTTGAGTTGAGGTATAAATGTAATACCTAAACAGAGTGGAACCGCGTATTTATACGTCTCTGTGTCATTTGACGCAGGGACGTTTTTTTATGCTAAAGGGGTTTAGTGAAGAAAAAGTGGGGTGAGAGTATGATAAAGGTGTTAAAAGAAGATATAGAAGTGATCTTTGAGCAGGACCCAGCAGCTAGAAGCTATCTTGAAGTCATTTTAACTTATTCAGGACTACATGCAATTTGGGCACACCGCTTTGCGCATATCTTGTTTCAAAAAAAATGGTTCTTTTTAGCTCGTGTTGTTTCGCAAATCAGTCGCTTTTTTACAGGCATTGAAATCCATCCAGGTGCCAAAATAGGTCGACGCTTCTTTATCGATCATGGGATGGGTGTTGTCATTGGTGAAACGTGTGAAATAGGAGATAATGTAACGGTTTATCAAGGTGTTACGCTTGGAGGAACCGGAAAAGAAAAAGGCAAGCGGCATCCCACAATTGAGGACAATGTATTGATTGCAACGGGTGCAAAAGTATTAGGTTCTATTACAATAGGCCAAAACTCAAAAGTGGGCGCAGGTTCGGTAGTTTTACACGATGTGCCGCACAATTCAACAGTCGTGGGGATACCAGGGAAAATTGTGATTAAAAATGGTATTCGTATTAAAAAAGATTTAAATCATCGTGATCTACCAGATCCAGTTGCCGATCGCTTAAAAGAATTAGAGAAAGAAATTGAACAATTAAAGGAACTACTTGAAGAAAAAAAAGAAGGGACGATTAAAAATGGCTATTAAGTTATACAACACACTAACACGTCAAAAAGAAGAATTTATACCTTTAGAAGAAGGTAAAGTGAAGATGTATGTGTGTGGTCCGACTGTTTATAATTATATTCACATAGGAAATGCAAGACCTGCAATTGTATTTGATACGGTTCGTCGTTACTTAGAGTTTAGAGGATATGAGGTAAACTACGTTTCAAACTTCACGGACGTTGACGATAAGCTTATTAAAGCAGCGAACGAGTTAGGTGAAGATGTGCCAACGATTGCAGAGCGTTTTATTAATGCGTACTTTGAAGATGTAACAGCACTAGGGTGCAAAAAAGCGACTGTGCATCCACGTGTAACTGAAAATATGGACATCATTATTGATTTCATTGCATCACTTATTGAAAAAGGATATGCATATGAATCAAATGGAGATGTGTACTATCGTACGCGTAAGTTTGAAGGATACGGTAAATTATCTCATCAACCAATCGATGAACTACGTTCAGGGGCTCGCATTGAAGTAGGAGAAAAGAAAGATGATCCGCTAGACTTTGTTCTTTGGAAAGCAGCGAAAGAGAAAGAGATTACATGGGATAGCCCTTGGGGTAAAGGAAGACCAGGGTGGCATATTGAGTGCTCTGCTATGGCGAAGAAATACTTAGGCGAAACGATTGATATCCATGCAGGTGGCCAAGATTTAGCATTTCCGCATCATGAAAACGAAATTGCACAATCTGAAGCTCTAACAGGAAAAACGTTTGCAAAGTACTGGCTTCATAATGGTTATATCAACATTGACAATGAAAAAATGTCAAAATCACTAGGAAACTTTGTGCTTGTTCATGACATTATTAAAAAGCATGATCCTAATTTGTTACGTTTCTTTATTCTATCTGTGCATTATCGCCACCCAATTAACTATAATGAAGAGCTGTTAGAGAAGACAAAAAGAGGCCTAGAGCGTATAGAAACAGCTTATGTCAATCTAAAGCATCGATTAGGAAGTTCAACTAACTTAACAGACCATAATCAAGAATGGATTGATCGTATAAATGAATTACGTGAAACATTCATTCGTGACATGGATGATGATTTCAATACAGCAAATGGTATCTCCATTCTGTTTGAATTAGCAAAACAAGCAAACGTGTATTTATTAGAGAAGAATACATCTGAAGTTGTGATTCAGGCATTTATTGAGCAGTTAAGCAGTTTAAGTGGTGTATTAGGCTTGGTGTTAGAGAAACAAGAACTGTTAGACGAAGAAATTGAAGCATTAATCCAAAAACGCGTTGAAGCTAGAAAAAACCGAGACTTCCAATTAGCTGACCAAATTCGTGATGAACTAAAGAATCGCAATATTATCCTTGAAGATACAGCGCAAGGCATAAGATGGAAAAGAGGGTAAGTGTTCATGAGTTTAAAAGCTACTGAAGTGAAACAATTAAATAGCTTAGCTCTAGCCTATGTTGGTGATGCTGTGTTTGATTTGCATGTGCGTACTCATTTATTGACACTTGGAAATGTTCGTCCAAATCAATTGCACAATCGAGCAAAGCGATATGTATCAGCGAAAGCCCAAGCAAAGATTGTTCACTTTTTTAAAGAACAGGATTATTTTTCAGAAGAAGAGTTAGCTGTATTAAGAAGGGGTCGTAATGCTAAATCTGGCACGATCCCTAAGAATACAGATGTTCAAACTTATCGTTATAGCACAGCCTTTGAAGCTGTGATTGGTTATCTTTACTTACTTAGTAATGAAGATCGACTAATGGAAACCATTGAAAAGGCAATTGCTTTTGTAGAAGAGATAGAGGGAGGAAGTCAGCATGGAACAACATGAATATATTATCGGAAAAAACCCTGTGTTAGAAGCATTAAGAGCTGAAAGAGATATTAATAAGATATGGATCTCTGAAGGTTCTCAACGTGGTCAAATGAATGCTATTACACAGTTAGCAAAAGAAAATGGTGTATTGGTTCAATTTGTACCTAAGAAGAAGATTGAACAAATGGTAGAAGGAAACCATCAAGGAGTCGTTGCGCAAGTAGCTGCTTACCAATATGCAGAATTGGATGATTTGTTTGCTAAGGCAGAGCAACAAAATGAGCAACCATTTTTCCTTATCCTAGATGAGATTGAAGACCCACACAACTTAGGATCCATCATGAGAACAGCAGATGCAGTGGGCGCACATGGAATTATTATTCCTAAGCGTCGAGCGGTAGGATTAACAGCTACTGTAGCTAAAGCATCTACTGGAGCAATTGAACATATTCCCGTTGTACGTGTGACAAATTTATCTCGCACCATCGAAGAATTAAAAGAGCGTGGTTTATGGATTATGGGGACAGATGCAAAAGGGAAAGATGACTATCGTAATTTAGATGGACAGATGTCCCTTGGATTAGTTATTGGAAGTGAAGGTAAAGGAATGAGCCGCCTCATACGTGATAAATGTGACTTTTTAATTCACCTTCCGATGGTGGGTAACGTGACATCTTTAAATGCTTCTGTAGCAGCAAGCTTACTTATGTATGAGGTATACCGAAAACGACATCCATTAGGTGGATAAAATGGATATTCTACTTGTTGATGGCTATAACATTATTGGAGCATGGCCTGAACTAAGAGAGTGGAAAGATAAAGATCTATCAACTGCTCGAAATTTACTCATTGAGAATATGGCTGAATATCAAGCATACACAGGCTATCGAACGATTATCGTGTTTGATGCTCACTTTGTAAAAGGAATTGAAAAAAAAGCAAAGAGTCACAATGTAGAAGTAGTTTTTACAAGAGAAAATGAAACAGCGGATGAACACATTGAAAAGCTGGCAAAAAATTTAAATAATATTAAAACACAAATCCACGTAGCAACGTCTGATTTTACGGAACAATGGGCCATTTTTGGACAAGGTGCGCTAAGAAAGTCAGCTCGTGAGTTGCGTAATGAGATGCTTGAAATAAAAAGGGATATTAAGCGAGATGTTAAAGAGATTCAAGAGCAAAAACCTCATTCACGCATTAAACTATCTGATGGAGTTGCCGAAATTTTTGAAAAATGGCGCCGAGGTGAGCGTTGAAGAGGTTGACGCTATTGAAATAGCTACTGTATAATATTGTTATCTACTGTGCGGTCAGGGGGATCGATATGGGCGATAATTATGGGAGAAAAGATAGGGCTCATTTCGAACAACAAGAAGATGAGGAAATTGTAGAGCTTGTGCACAAAGGCGATATAGATGCGCTAGAATATTTAATTCATAAGTACAAGAATTTTGTACGTGCTAAAGCTAGATCATACTTCTTAATAGGGGCAGATCGAGAAGATATTGTACAAGAAGGTATGATAGGACTTTACAAGGCTATACGTGACTTTAAAGAAGATAAACTCACTTCTTTTAAAGCGTTTGCCGAACTTTGTATTACAAGACAAATCATTACTGCTATTAAAACAGCGACAAGGCAAAAGCATATCCCGTTAAACTCGTATGTATCGTTGGACAAGCCTATCTATGATGAGGAGTCCGATCGAACATTAATGGATGTAATTTCAGGTGCAAAAGTCATGGATCCTGAAGAGCTTATCATTAACCAAGAAAAGTTTGATGACATTGAATTAAAGATGGCGGAATTACTTAGTGACCTTGAACGTAAGGTGCTTGTGCTTTATTTAGATGGTCGATCTTATCAAGAAATCTCTGAAGACTTAAATCGCCATGTAAAATCGATAGACAACGCATTACAAAGGGTAAAAAGAAAGCTAGAACGTTATTTAGAATTACGTGAAATAACGATGTAGCACTTGCGACCGTATGTTGACATCAAAAGAAAGTGTGTGATACTTTTTTATAGACGTTATCACTATTTATAGGTGGTTAGCATTATGCGTAAAAAAGTTGTACTTGCATGTGTTGGGTGTGGAAGCCGTAACTACTCCACAATGAAAAATGCTCAGCAAAATGATGAAAGATTAGAAGTGAAAAAGTTTTGTAAGACATGCAATGCACACACCATTCATCGCGAGACAAAATAAGGTTAATCATTTTCTCTGCATAGAATGAGCACCCATTGTATATTGGAGGTTACGTAAACATGAACCGTATCGTAAAGTTTCTGCGTGATGTTGGACGCGAAATGAAGAAGGTAAGTTGGCCAAAGCGTAAAGAATTAACACGTTATACAGTAACTGTTGTCACAACAGTTGCGTTTATGACACTGTTCTTTGCTGCTGTTGATTCAGGGATCTCTGCATTAATTCGATTAATTCCTTGAATAAATGTGTTCTAAACGTGGTATAATAACATTTGAATTATGCCTATCAAAAAGCCCGGAGACGGGTTTTTTAATTTGTCTTCATAATGGTTATCTATGAATCAACTGTGAAATCTGCAGCTCACTATGGGTTTCGATTTGATCATACATTATTTATAAATGAGCGGGGAGGGAAGGACGAGTCGTCCTCTTAAATGGAGAAAAATTGGTATGTAGTTCATACTTACTCTGGATATGAAAATAAAGTAAAAACAAACTTAGAAAAGCGTGTCGAGTCAATGGGCATGCAAGACAAAATCTTTCGCGTAGTGGTGCCGGAAGAGGAAGAACGAGAAATCAAAAACAACAAAGAAAAAATTACAAAGAAAAAAGTATTCCCAGGTTACGTACTAGTTGAGATCGTGATGACAGACGATTCTTGGTATGTAGTACGTAATACACCGGGTGTAACAGGATTTGTTGGATCAGCGGGTTCAGGATCAAAGCCTACACCTCTATTACCAGAAGAAATTGATATGATTCTGAAGAATATGGGTATGGATGAAAAGTACGCAGATTTTGATTTCGAGTTAAATGAAACGGTCATGGTGAAAGAAGGACCATTTGCAAACTTTGAAGGAAAAATTGAAGAGATTGACACAGATAAGCAAAAAGTGAAAGTGCTTGTTAACATGTTTGGTCGTGAAACACCTGTAGAATTAGATTTTACACAAATTGAAAAAATATAATTCCGAAAAACTTGCATTTTGTCAAGTTTGGTGGTAATATTTCATAAGTCAGTACGTCTCAAAATGAGAGACTAAAAAGACCATTTCTTTATTTATCATATAAAGAACATCGAGTGGGAGGGGTTAAACCCTATTACCACATCACGGACTTAAGGAGGTGTGTCTCGTGGCTAAAAAAGTAATTAAACTTGTAAAATTACAAATTCCTGCAGGTAAAGCAAACCCAGCACCACCAGTAGGTCCTGCATTAGGTCAAGCAGGTGTTAACATCATGGGTTTCTGTAAGGAGTTTAACGCTCGTACAGCTGATCAAGCTGGTCTAATTATTCCTGTTGAAATCACGGTATTTGAAGACCGTTCATTTACATTTATTACGAAAACTCCACCTGCTGCTGTTTTACTTAAAAAAGCGGCTGGAATTGAGTCTGGTTCTGGTGAACCAAATCGTAATAAAGTTGCAACAGTCAAGCGTGACAAAGTACGTGAGATTGCTGAAACTAAAATGCCTGATTTAAATGCTGCTAGCGTAGAAGCTGCTATGCGCATGGTAGAAGGTACAGCACGTAGCATGGGAATTGTCATCGAAGACTAATTCGCATCAACGGGTTCTAGAAGGTTGCGAGTGTGGAAAACATCCAATTCGCAACCTTTATTAGTGGGAGGTTATTCCGTTAAAACCACATAAGGAGGAAATTAAAATGGCTAAAAAAGGTAAAAAGTACATCGAAGCTGTGAAGCTTGTAGATCGTACAAAAGCTTATTCAGTAGAACAAGCAATCGAATTAGTAAAGAAAACAAACACTGCGAAATTTGACGCGACAGTTGAGGTTGCTTTCCGTTTAGGAGTAGACCCTAAGAAAGCTGACCAACAAATTCGTGGTGCAGTAGTATTACCAAACGGTACTGGTAAAACTCAACGCGTATTAGTATTCGCTAAAGGTGAGAAAGCGAAAGAAGCAGAAGCTGCTGGAGCTGATTACGTTGGTGATTCTGATTACATCAACAAAATCCAACAAGGTTGGTTTGAATTTGATGTAATCGTAGCTACTCCAGATATGATGGGTGAAGTTGGTAAATTAGGTCGTGTATTAGGTCCTAAAGGTTTAATGCCAAACCCTAAAACTGGTACAGTTACATTCGATGTTGAGAAAGCTGTAAATGAAATCAAAGCTGGTAAAGTTGAATACCGCGTTGATAAAGCTGGTAACATCCACGTACCAATCGGTAAAATCTCTTTCGAAGACAACAAGTTAGTGGAAAACTTCACTACAATCTTCGAAACTATGTTAAAAGCTAAGCCTGCTGCTGCTAAAGGTACTTACATGAAGAACGTTGCTGTTACTTCTACAATGGGCCCTGGTATCAAAGTTGATGCTGCAACAGCTGTAGCTAAAAACTAATTTTTGACAGTAAATCAGTATTGACTTCTTATAAGTGACTGATTATAATAGATATTGTTGTTAAAAAAGAATATGATATTTGTACCGTAGACAGTAGGTGCCGTTAGGCTTAATTTCCTACCGAGGTGTATGCGATAAATTAGTTGAACACTTAGTTCGCTTACGATACCTCCATGTCTGTTACAAGCAAACATGGAGGTTTTTTATGGCACCTTGTATGAGTGTACGGAAGGAAATCTACAGGAGGTGTAAAGATGAGCAGCGCAATTGAACAAAAGAAACAAGTCGTAGAAGAGATTGCTGACAAGTTCAAAGCTAGCAACTCTACTATCGTAGTTGACTACCGTGGATTAAATGTTTCAGAAGTAACTGAGCTTCGTAAACAATTACGTGAAGCGGGTATTGAGTTCAAAGTTTACAAAAACTCTTTAACTCGCCGTGCTGCAGAGCAAGCTGAGTTAACAGGTCTTAACGACGCGTTAACAGGTCCGAACGCAATCGCGTTTGGTGGCGAAGATGTGGTTGCTCCTGCGAAAATCTTAAATGATTTCGCTAAAAAGCACGAAGCATTAGAGATTAAAGCTGGTGTAATCGAAGGTAACGTAACAACTGTTGAAGAAATTAAAGCTCTTGCAGAACTACCATCTCGCGAAGGTTTACTTTCTATGTTGCTTAGCGTTCTTCAAGCTCCAATTCGCAACCTTGCTCTTGCTACAAAAGCTGTGGCAGATCAAAAAGAAGAACAAGGCGCATAATCTAGTTTGTTATCTATAAACTTTAAAAGGATATAAGGAGGAAATTTACAATGACTAAAGAACAAATCATTGAAGCAGTTAAAGAAATGACTGTTTTAGAACTTAACGATTTAGTAAAAGCTATCGAAGAAGAATTTGGTGTAACTGCTGCTGCTCCTGTAGCTGTTATGGGTGGCGCTGCTGGTGAAGCTGCTGCTGAGAAAACTGAGTTTGACGTAGTACTTGAAAGTGCTGGCGGACAAAAAATCAAGGTTATCAAAGTAGTACGTGAAATCACTGGTCTTGGCTTAAAAGAAGCTAAAGAATTAGTTGACAACACTCCAAAAGCTCTTAAAGAAGGCGTTTCTAAAGAAGAAGCTGAAGAAATGAAAGCTAAACTTGAAGAAGTTGGCGCTTCTGTAGAAGTTAAGTAATTAACGTTTTTATTTAAAAAAGCTCGCTTGCTTAAGCGAGCTTTTTTGCTTGTGCTTGAATTTTATTATATAGTAAATGAAGAAATCAATACATTGAGGTAGGAGGTTATAGATTGACAGAGCATTATTATTCAAATACACCTTCTGTAAACAGTGATCGTCATACTTTTTCTTTTTCACTAAGAGACCAATCTTTTTCTTTTACTAGTGATCAAGGTGTCTTTTCCAAGAAAGAAGTAGATTTTGGTTCTCGTGTATTAATAGAAGCTTTTAAATTGCCGGAAGTTGAAGGACCAATACTAGATGTTGGCTGTGGATATGGACCGATTGGTTTATCTGTTGCTAAAAGTGACCCAACAAGAAGTGTTCATATGGTAGATGTAAACGAACGGGCAATTGAGCTAGCCAAATTAAATGCTTCTCAAAATAAGGTAGAGAATGTAAAAATCTATAAAAGTTTTTGCTTTGACAGTGTAGAAGAAAAACAGTTTGCATCAATTTTAACCAATCCGCCTATTCGAGCTGGTAAAAAGGTTGTACATGAAATTCTCGAAGGAGCAGCTAGTCATCTTGTAAAAGGTGGAGAGTTATGGGTGGTTATTCAGAAGAAGCAAGGAGCACCATCTGCGGTCGATAAGTTAGAAACTTTGTTTAACGAAGTGGAAGTAGTAGAAAAGAAAAAAGGATATTATATCATATTTGCCAAAAATGTTGACTAACTTTTTTGATTATGTTAGCATTATAAAATGCCAATATATCATTATTCCATCATGACTTTTTTATACATAAAATAGTAGGTATAATTCTAGTCTTAATGGAAAAGCTAATAAAATCAATAGTACGTTTTTCATGAAATTGTGGTTTTCTATTTAAAGAAACCATTTTTCTTTTGTTTAATAATAAACTATATGTTTATTTATTATTTTTTTGAACAATAACGCTTGATTTGAGGGGTGAATCAGTTGACAGGTCAACTAGTTCAGTATGGACGCCACCGCCAACGCAGAAGTTATGCGCGCATTAGTGAAGTATTAGAATTACCTAATCTGATTGAAATCCAAACATCTTCTTACCAATGGTTCTTAGATGAAGGATTAAGAGAAATGTTTCAAGATATTTCTCCAATTGAGGATTTTACGGGTAATTTATCTTTAGAATTTATTGACTACAGCTTAGGAGATCCGAAATATTCCGTTGAGGAATCCAAAGAGCGCGATGTAACCTACGCTGCACCTCTACGTGTTAAGGTGCGTTTAATTAATAAAGAAACTGGTGAAGTAAAAGACCAAGATGTGTTTATGGGTGATTTCCCATTGATGACGGAAACTGGCACATTTGTAATTAATGGTGCAGAGCGCGTTATCGTATCACAGTTGGTACGCTCACCAAGCGTTTACTATAGTGGTAAAGTAGACAAAAATGGTAAAAGAGGTTACACAGCAACTGTTATTCCAAACCGTGGTGCATGGTTAGAGTATGAAACAGATGCCAAAGATGTTGTATATGTACGTATTGATCGTACGCGAAAGCTACCAGTAACAGTATTATTACGTGCTTTAGGTTTCGGTTCTGATCAAGAGATTTTAGAATTAGTAGGGGACAATGAGTACATCCGTAATACGCTTGAAAAAGATAATACGGAAAGTACAGAAAAAGCGCTATTAGAAATCTATGAGCGTCTACGTCCTGGAGAGCCACCTACAGTTGAGAATGCTAAAACATTACTAGTTTCTCGATTCTTTGATCCTAAACGCTATGATTTAGCGAATGTAGGTCGCTATAAAATTAACAAAAAGCTGCATATCAAACATCGTCTTTTCAATCAACGTTTAGCAGAAACGTTAGTTGATCCAGAGACTGGTGAGATTATTGCAGAAAAAGGTTCGATGATTGATCGTCGTACGCTTGATCGTATTCTACCAATGATTGAAAGTGGTGTAAACTTCAAAACTTACAACCCTGTTGGTGGAGTTGTAGAAGATGATGTAACACTTCAATCTATTAAAATTTATGCTCCAAACGATCCAGATGGAGAAAAAGTAATTAATGTATTAGGTAATGCTTATGTAACAGAAGAAGTGAAAAATATCACACCTGCTGATATCTTATCTTCTATTAGTTATTTCTTTAACCTGTTACACAATGTAGGCGATACAGATGACATTGATCACTTAGGAAACCGTCGCCTTCGTTCTGTAGGTGAATTGTTACAGAACCAATTCCGTATCGGGCTATCTCGTATGGAACGTGTGGTTCGTGAAAGAATGTCAATTCAAGACACAAATACAATTACACCACAGCAATTAATAAACATTCGTCCTGTTATTGCAGCGATTAAAGAGTTCTTTGGTAGCTCTCAGTTATCTCAGTTCATGGATCAAACGAACCCATTAGCTGAATTAACACATAAACGCAGATTATCTGCCTTAGGTCCTGGTGGTTTAACGCGTGAGCGCGCTGGATTTGAAGTGCGTGACGTTCACTACTCTCACTATGGTCGTATGTGTCCAATTGAAACGCCAGAGGGTCCAAACATCGGATTAATCAACTCTTTATCTTCATATGCAAAAGTAAATAAATTTGGCTTCATCGAAACGCCGTATCGTCGTATTGATCCTGAAACTGGTAAAGTGACGGACCGTATTGACTACTTAACAGCCGATGAAGAAGATAATTATGTAGTAGCCCAAGCAAATGCTCGCTTAGGCGATGATGGTTCATTCTTAGATGAAAACATCGTAGCTCGTTTCCGTGGAGAGAACACAGTTGTAAGACGTGATCGACTTGACTATATGGATGTATCTCCTAAGCAAGTTGTATCAGCTGCGACTGCTTGTATCCCGTTCTTAGAAAATGATGACTCCAACCGTGCATTAATGGGTGCGAACATGCAACGTCAAGCCGTGCCTTTATTAAATCCGGAAGCGCCGATTGTCGGAACTGGTATGGAATACGTATCTGGTAAAGACTCTGGTGCAGCAGTTATCTGTAAACACCCAGGTGTTGTAGAGCGTGTTGAAGCGAAGCAAGTATGGGTTCGTCGTTATGAAGAAGTTGATGGTCAAAAAGTAAAAGGAAACCTAGATAAGTACCGCTTATTGAAGTTTATTCGTTCAAACCAAGGTACTTGCTACAATCAACGTCCTATTGTTTCAGTAGGAGATCAAGTAGTAAAAGGTGAAATTTTAGCAGATGGTCCATCAATGGAAAAAGGTGAACTTGCTTTAGGTCGTAACGTAATGGTTGGTTTCATGACGTGGGATGGTTATAACTACGAGGATGCCATCATCATGAGTGAACGCCTTGTAAAAGATGATGTATACACTTCTGTTCATATTGAAGAATATGAATCTGAGTCTCGTGATACGAAGCTTGGACCAGAAGAAATTACACGTGACATTCCTAACGTTGGTGAAGATGCTCTTCGCAACCTAGATGAGCGCGGAATCATCCGAATTGGTGCTGAAGTAAAAGACGGAGACCTTCTAGTTGGTAAAGTAACCCCAAAAGGAGTTACAGAATTAACAGCAGAAGAACGTCTACTACATGCAATCTTCGGTGAGAAAGCACGTGAAGTTCGTGATACATCTCTTCGTGTGCCACATGGTGGAGGCGGAATTATTCTTGATGTTAAAGTCTTCAACCGTGAAGATGGAGACGAGTTACCACCAGGTGTGAACCAATTAGTACGTGTGTATATTGTTCAGAAGCGTAAGATTTCTGAAGGTGATAAGATGGCCGGTCGACATGGTAACAAGGGTGTTATCTCTCGTATCTTACCAGAAGAAGATATGCCTTACTTACCAGATGGTACGCCAATCGATATCATGTTAAACCCATTAGGGGTACCTTCACGTATGAATATCGGTCAGGTGCTAGAGTTGCACTTAGGTATGGCTGCTCGTCAGCTAGGCATTCATGTTGCATCTCCAGTATTTGATGGAGCACGTGAGGAAGATGTATGGGCAACAATTGAAGAAGCAGGCATGTCTCGTGATGCGAAAACTGTCTTATATGATGGAAGAACGGGTGAGCCGTTTGATAACCGTGTATCAGTAGGGATCATGTATATGATCAAACTTGCTCACATGGTTGATGACAAGCTTCATGCTCGTTCAACTGGACCATACTCACTTGTTACGCAACAGCCTCTTGGTGGTAAAGCACAATTTGGAGGTCAGCGTTTTGGTGAGATGGAGGTATGGGCACTTGAAGCATACGGTGCTGCTTACACATTACAAGAAATCTTAACTGTGAAATCAGATGACGTTGTTGGACGTGTTAAAACGTACGAAGCGATCGTGAAAGGTGAAAACATTCCAGAACCAGGTATCCCTGAATCATTCAAGGTATTGATTAAAGAGTTACAAAGTTTAGGTATGGATGTTAAGATGCTTTCAGCTGATGAGCAGGAAATTGATATTGTAGATTCAGAAGATGATCATGATCAACCAACTGAATCAATTATTGCAGATAACGATAGTGAACCTGTTGTAGAGGGCGAAAAAGACCCTGTGACGAAAGAATAAATTTAGCTTTGATAGAAGCAATGAGGTAAAAACCTGTAGATTAAAAGGGAGGTAGGCTCCTTGCTAGATGTTAATAACTTTGAGTATATGAAAATTGGTCTAGCTTCGCCGGATAAAATTCGCTCTTGGTCGTATGGTGAGGTCAAGAAACCTGAAACCATTAACTACCGTACATTAAAACCTGAAAAAGATGGTTTGTTCTGTGAGCGTATTTTTGGTCCACAAAAAGACTGGGAATGTCATTGTGGAAAATATAAACGTGTTCGTTATAAAGGCGTTGTATGTGATCGTTGTGGTGTTGAAGTTACGCGTGCGAAAGTTCGTCGTGAGCGCATGGGACATATTGAATTAGCCGCACCGGTTTCACACATCTGGTACTTTAAAGGTATTCCTAGCCGCATGGGACTTGTCTTAGACATGTCCCCTCGTGCGCTAGAGGAAATTATTTATTTTGCGTCGTATGTTGTGACTGACACTGGTGATACACCACTAGAGAAGAAGCAACTTTTATCAGAAAAAGAATATCGTGCATACCGTGAAAAGTATGGTCAGACGTTCCAAGCAGCAATGGGTGCAGAAGCTGTTAAGAAAATCTTACAAGATATTGATCTTGATAAAGAAGTTGACTCATTAAAAGAAGAGTTAAAGACTGCACAAGGACAAAGACGTACAAGAGCTATCAAGCGTTTAGAAGTACTTGAAGCATTTAGAAATTCTGGTAACGAACCATTCTGGATGATTCTAGATGTATTACCAGTTATCCCACCTGAGTTACGTCCAATGGTACAACTTGACGGTGGCCGTTTCGCTACTTCTGACTTGAATGACTTATATCGTCGTGTTATTAACCGTAACAATCGTTTAAAGCGTCTTTTAGATCTTGGAGCTCCAAGCATTATCGTTCAAAACGAAAAGCGTATGCTTCAAGAAGCAGTTGATGCGTTAATTGATAACGGTCGTCGTGGTCGTCCTGTAACAGGACCAGGTAACCGTCCATTAAAGTCACTTTCTCATATGTTAAAAGGTAAACAAGGACGCTTCCGTCAAAACTTACTAGGTAAACGTGTAGATTACTCTGGTCGTTCGGTTATCGTTGTAGGTCCGAACTTAAAGATGTATCAATGTGGTTTACCAAAAGAAATGGCGTTAGAACTATTCAAGCCTTTCGTTATGAAAGAGCTTGTAGAACGTGGTTTAGCTCATAACATTAAGAGTGCGAAGCGTAAAATTGAACGCGTACAACCAGAGGTATGGGATGTATTGGAGTCTGTTATTAAAGAACATCCAGTACTACTTAACCGTGCACCAACGCTACATAGACTTGGAATTCAAGCATTTGAGCCAACTCTTGTAGAAGGTCGTGCAATCCGTCTACATCCACTTGTATGTACAGCATACAACGCCGATTTTGACGGTGACCAAATGGCTGTTCACGTACCGCTTTCTGCTGAAGCACAAGCTGAAGCGCGTATTTTAATGCTTGCGGCACAAAACATCTTAAACCCTAAAGATGGAAAACCAGTTGTTACTCCTTCACAGGATATGGTATTAGGTAACTATTACCTAACATTAGAGCGTGAAGATGCAGTTGGAGAAGGTATGATATTTAAAGATACAAACGAAGCATTGCTAGCATATCAAAATGGATATGTTCATCTTCATACGCGTGTAGCTGTATACGCTGGTTCTTTAAATAACGAAACGTTCACTGACGAGCAAAACAAGCAGTTGCTTGTAACAACAGTAGGGAAGTTAGTATTTAACGAGATTTTACCAAAATCTTTCCCATATATTAACGAGCCAACAAAGCAAAATTTAGAAGTACAAACACCACTTCAGTACTTCGTAGATAAAGGTGCAGATGTGAAGGCGTTCATTAAAGAACAACCAGTCATTGCACCATTTAAGAAGAAAATTCTTGGAAACATCATTGCAGAAGTATTCAAACGTTTCAAGATTACAGAAACGTCTAAGATGCTTGATCGCATGAAAAACCTTGGATTTAGATATTCAACTAAAGCAGGTATTACAGTTGGTGTAGCTGATATCGTAGTTTTAGGTGAAAAAGAAGTTATTTTACACGAAGCACAAGCGAAAGTAGATAACGTATTAAAACAGTTCCGTCGTGGTTTAATTACTGAAGACGAGCGTTATGATCGTGTTATCTCAATCTGGAGTGCTGCAAAAGACGTAATTCAAGGTAAGTTAATGGCGTCATTAAATAAGCGCAACCCAATCTTTATGATGAGTGACTCAGGTGCTCGTGGTAACGCGTCAAACTTCACTCAGCTTGCTGGTATGCGTGGACTAATGGCTAACCCATCTGGACGTATTATTGAATTACCAATCAAATCTAGTTTCCGTGAAGGTTTAACAGTATTAGAATACTTCATCTCAACGCATGGTGCTCGTAAAGGTCTTGCCGATACAGCTCTTAAAACAGCTGACTCAGGTTACCTTACTCGTCGTCTTGTTGATGTTGCACAAGATGTTATCGTACGTGATGACGATTGTGGAACAGACAGAGGTATCCTTGCTGTTGCAATCAAAGAAGGAACAGAAGAGATTGAAAAACTTGATGAGCGTTTAATCGGTCGTTATGCTCGTAAAGCTGTTGTTCACCCTGAAACAAATGAAGTTCTTGTTGGTGAAAACGAACTGATTACAGAAGATATCGCAACAACAATTGTTGAAGCTGGTATTGAACAAGTATGGATTCGCTCAGCGTTTACGTGTAACACACGCCATGGTGTATGTAAAAAATGTTATGGTCGTAACTTGGCAACAGGTTCAGAAGTTGAAGTGGGTGAAGCAGTTGGTATCATTGCCGCTCAATCAATTGGTGAGCCAGGTACACAGTTAACGATGCGTACATTCCATACAGGTGGGGTAGCCGGAGACGATATCACACAAGGTTTACCGCGTATTCAAGAGATTTTCGAAGCGCGTAATCCAAAAGGTCAAGCTGTTATTACAGAAATCTCTGGAACTGTTACTGCTATTACAGAAGGCCGTGACCGTCAACATGAGATTACGGTTCAAGGTGACATTGAAAGCCGTTCGTACACAGCTCCTTACAGTGCACGTCTAAAAGTTGCTGAAGGCCAACAAGTATTAAGTGGTCAAGAGTTAACGGAAGGTTCAATCGATCCGAAAGAATTATTAAAAGTAAAAGATATCACGTCTGTTCAAGAATACTTATTACGTGAAGTTCAAAAAGTATACCGTATGCAAGGGGTAGAAATTGGAGATAAGCACGTAGAGGTAATGGTGCGTCAAATGCTTCGTAAAGTACGTGTTATCGATGCTGGAGATACAGATGTACTACCTGGATCTCTTCTCGATGTTCACCAATTTACAGATGCAAACGAAAAAGTATTACTAGAAGGAAATCGTCCTGCTACAGGTCGTCCAATCCTACTTGGTATTACAAAAGCATCTCTTGAAACAGATTCATTCCTATCTGCAGCATCATTCCAAGAAACAACACGCGTTCTTACAGATGCAGCTATCAAAGGGAAACGTGATGAATTACTAGGTCTTAAAGAAAATGTTATCATTGGTAAGTTAGTTCCTGCTGGTACAGGTATGACTCGCTATCGTTTAACAGAGCCTGTTGCGAAAGAGTCTGAAGAAGTTGTAACAGTAGACTAATTACTTTAAAAATCATTCCTCTAGAATGGATAGCTATAAAAATACTTTTTCATAGTTGACATCCATTCTAGAGAATGATACTATATCAAAGGTGCTCCTATAAAACACCTGTTGCTTTGGAGGATATGAAAGTGTCTTATGAAAAAGTATCACAGGCTAACAACATTGTTGTAGGAACTAAGCAAACAGTAAAGGCTCTTAAAAAAGGTATTGTTAAAGAAGTTTTTATAGCAGAAGATGCTGATTCTCTTGTTACTCAAGCAGTCATTGAGACAGCAAATGCGTTAAAAATATCATTAACATATGTTGATTCTACAAAAAAGCTTGGAAAAGCTTGTAAAATAGAAGTTGGAGCTTCATCTGTTGCAATTATACGTTAAAATGTTTTTGAAATTATTTGTTTCAAAAACTTTGTTTTTGCTTAAAAATGAACCACCTGGATGTGTGGTCTTAAAAAAGCTCGAAAGGAGGAAAATGAAATGCCTACTATTAACCAACTAATACGCAAGGGTCGCGTAAGCAAAATTCAAAAGTCTGACTCTCCTGCGTTAAACAAAGGTTACAACAGCTTCAAAAAAGCTCAAACAAACCAATCTTCTCCACAAAAGCGTGGTGTTTGTACTCGTGTAGGTACAATGACACCAAAGAAGCCTAACTCAGCGCTTCGTAAATACGCTCGTGTGCGTTTAACAAATGGTATTGAGGTAACAGCTTATATCCCAGGTATTGGTCACAACCTACAAGAACACAGCGTGGTATTAATCCGCGGTGGACGTGTAAAAGACTTACCAGGGGTACGTTATCACATCGTACGTGGTGCATTAGACACTGCTGGTGTTGATGGACGTATGCAAGGTCGTTCTAAGTATGGTACTAAGAGACCTAAAGCAGCTAAAAAATAATTTCAAAAAATAGATGAATGATAGTGAAAGGAGGAAATCAGAATGCCACGTAAAGGACCTGTTGCAAAAAGAGATGTATTACCAGATCCAATTTATAATTCGAAGCTTGTTAGCCGCCTTATCAACAAGATGATGCTTGATGGTAAGCGTGGAAAATCACAAGCTATTCTGTACAGAGCATTCGATCTAGTACAAGAGCGCAGTGGTAAAGAAGCTATGGAAGTATTCGACCAAGCTCTTAAAAACATCATGCCTGTATTAGAAGTTAGAGCACGCCGTGTAGGGGGTTCTAACTACCAAGTACCTGTGGAAGTACGTCCAGAGCGTCGTACAACGTTAGGTCTTCGTTGGTTAGTTAACTATGCTCGCCTTCGTGGAGAAAAAACGATGGAAGAGCGTTTAGCTAATGAAATCTTAGATGCAGCTAACAACACTGGTGCTGCTGTTAAGAAGCGTGAAGATACTCACAAAATGGCTGAAGCTAATAAAGCATTTGCTCATTATCGTTGGTAATTCTTTAAAAAACTATACAATCTTAAATTAGGAAGGAGAAATACCCGACATGGCAAGAGAGTTCTCCTTAGAAAACACTCGTAATATCGGTATCATGGCTCACATTGATGCTGGTAAAACAACTACGACTGAGCGTGTACTTTATTACACTGGTCGTATCCATAAAATTGGTGAAACTCATGAAGGAGCTTCACAAATGGACTGGATGGAGCAGGAGCAAGAGCGTGGTATTACAATCACATCTGCTGCAACAACTGCTCAATGGAAAGGTCACCGTGTTAACATCATCGATACTCCTGGACACGTAGACTTCACTGTAGAAGTTGAACGTTCACTTCGTGTACTTGATGGTGCGGTGGCAGTTCTTGATGCTCAATCTGGTGTTGAGCCTCAAACTGAAACTGTATGGCGTCAAGCGACAACATACGGAGTTCCACGTGTTGTATTCGTTAATAAAATGGATAAAATCGGTGCGGACTTCTTATATTCAGTTAAAACAATGCATGATCGCTTAGGTGCAAACGCGCACCCAATTCAGTTACCAATCGGTGCTGAAGATGAATTCGAAGGTATCATCGACTTAGTAGACATGGTTGCATACTACTATGCTGATGATTTAGGTACTCGTACTGACGCTAGAGAAATTCCTGAAGAATACAAGGAATTAGCTGAAGAGTACCATGCGAAGCTAGTTGAAGCTGCAGCTGAACTAGATGAAGAATTAATGATGAAATATCTTGAAGAAGGCGAGCTTACAAAAGAAGAATTGAAAGCTGCTATTCGTCAAGGTACAATCGACGTTAACTTCTATCCAGTTGTATGTGGTTCAGCATTCAAAAACAAAGGCGTTCAGCTTATGATTGATGCTGTTATCGACTACTTACCTTCACCATTAGATGTACCTGCTATCAAAGGTATCACTCCTGATACTGATGAGGAAGTTACACGTGAGTCTAGCGATGATGCGCCATTCTCGGCATTAGCATTCAAAGTTATGACGGATCCTTACGTTGGTAAGTTAACGTTCTTCCGTGTATATTCAGGTAAATTATCTTCTGGTTCTTATGTACAGAACTCAACAAAAGGCAAGCGTGAGCGTGTAGGACGTATCCTACAAATGCATGCTAACAGCCGTGAAGAAATCTCTGAAGTTTACGCTGGAGATATCGCAGCAGCTGTAGGTCTAAAAGATACAACAACTGGTGATACTCTTTGTGATGACAAAAACCTTGTTATCCTTGAGTCTATGGAATTCCCAGAGCCAGTTATCTCTTTATCTGTTGAGCCTAAGTCAAAAGCTGACCAAGATAAAATGACAACTGCTCTTCAAAAGTTACAAGAAGAAGATCCAACTTTCCGTGCGGAAACTAATACAGAGACTGGACAAATCATCATCTCTGGTATGGGTGAGCTTCACCTTGATATCATCGTTGACCGTATGCGTCGCGAGTTCAAAGTAGAAGCTAACGTTGGTGCTCCTCAAGTAGCATACCGTGAAACTTTCCGCGCTGGTGCGAAAGTTGAAGGTAAGTTCGCTCGTCAATCTGGTGGTCGTGGACAATTCGGTCACGTTTGGATTGAGTTCGAACCTAACGAAGAAGGTAAAGGCTTTGAGTTTGAAAACAAAATCGTTGGTGGTGTAGTTCCACGTGAATACATCCCTGCAGTACAAGCTGGTCTTGAAGATGCTCTTCAAAACGGTGTATTAGCTGGTTACCCATTAATCGATATCAAAGCTGCTTTAGTTGACGGATCATACCATGATGTTGACTCAAGTGAGATGGCGTTTAAAATTGCCGCTTCTATGGCTCTTAAAAACGCAGTATCAAAATGTAACCCTGCTATCCTTGAACCAATGATGAAGGTAGAAGTTGTTATTCCTGATGAGTATCTAGGGGATATCATGGGTGACATCACTTCTCGTCGTGGACGTGTAGAAGGTATGGAAGCACGCGGTAACGCTCAAGTTGTACGTGCATTCGTTCCACTTTCTGAGATGTTTGGTTATGCAACTGCATTACGTTCAAACACTCAAGGTCGTGGTACTTATTCTATGCACTTCGATCACTATGAAGAAGTTCCTAAAACAATCTCAGAAGAGATTATCAAAAAAAATAAAGGTGAATAATTGATTTTCATCCTTTAATCAAGTATAACTACTTATGTAGGCTGTGAAAGTGGAGATTTATCTACCCTTTCACGGCATTATCATACTTAAACTAACTGAACTTTCAAGGAGGATTTTCAAATGGCTAAAGAAAAATTCGACCGTTCGAAAACACATGCCAATATTGGTACAATCGGTCACGTTGACCATGGTAAAACTACTTTAACAGCTGCTATCACAACTGTACTTGCTAAGCGCAGTGGTAAAGGTGCAGCTATGGCTTATGATATGATCGACGCTGCTCCAGAAGAGCGCGAGCGTGGTATCACAATCTCAACTGCACACGTTGAGTACGAAACTGACACTCGTCACTATGCACACGTTGACTGCCCAGGACATGCTGACTATGTTAAAAACATGATCACTGGTGCTGCTCAAATGGATGGTGGTATCTTAGTAGTATCTGCTGCTGATGGTCCAATGCCACAAACTCGTGAGCACATCCTTCTTTCTCGTCAAGTAGGTGTTCCTTACCTAGTTGTATTCTTAAACAAATGTGACATGGTAGACGACGAAGAGTTACTTGAATTAGTAGAAATGGAAGTACGTGACCTTCTTTCTGAGTACGATTTCCCTGGTGACGATGTACCAGTAATCAAAGGTTCTGCTCTTAAAGCTCTTGAAGGAGATGCTGCTTGGGAAGAGAAAATCGTTGAGCTAATGAACGCTGTTGACGAGTACATCCCAACTCCAGAGCGTGACACTGAAAAACCATTCATGATGCCAGTTGAGGACGTATTCTCAATCACTGGTCGTGGTACAGTTGCTACAGGTCGTGTAGAGCGTGGACAAGTTAAAGTTGGTGACGTAATCGAAATCATCGGTTTAACTGAAGAGCCAAAATCTACAACTGTAACTGGTGTAGAAATGTTCCGTAAGCTTCTTGATTATGCTGAAGCTGGAGACAACATCGGTGCTTTACTTCGTGGGGTAGCTCGTGAAGATATCCAACGTGGACAAGTATTAGCTAAGCCAGGCTCAATCACTCCACACACAAAGTTCAAAGCTGAAGTTTACGTTCTTTCTAAAGAAGAGGGTGGACGTCATACTCCATTCTTCACAAACTACCGTCCTCAGTTCTACTTCCGTACAACTGATGTAACTGGTATTTGCCAACTTCCAGAAGGCGTAGAAATGGTTATGCCTGGAGACAACATCGAAATGACTGTTGAACTTATCGCTCCAATCGCGATTGAAGAAGGTACTAAATTCTCAATCCGTGAAGGTGGACGTACAGTAGGCGCTGGTGTAGTAGCTACTATCACTGAGTAATAGCCTATTTAAAAGCAAGGATCCTAGGATCCTTGCTTTTTTTATTTGCGTCTTTCTTCTATATAATAGAAAGAAAAGGAAAGAAATCTTTTTAAAGCTTCTTCTTGCAAAAGGCTATCTTTTTATATATAATGAAAAAAGTGCGCAACAGTAAAAGAAAAAATAATTTTATTGTTGCATTGAGAGCCCATTTTTAGTATAATAAAAATGTTGGTCTTTGACTGCGATGAAGCGGAAGGTTACCGACACACACGGCCGCTTTGCCATGGCGAGTGTGAGGAAAATTTCCGCGGAGAATGTCTATTTATAAAAGTAGGCGAAAAAGGAGGGAAAATAATGGCAAAAGAAAAAATTCGCATTCGTTTAAAAGCGTATGATCACAGAATTCTTGATCAATCTGCTGAGAAAATCGTAGATACTGCAAAGCGTTCTGGCGCGACTGTTTCAGGTCCGATTCCATTACCAACTGAGAAGTCAGTTTACACAATTCTACGTGCGGTACACAAGTACAAAGATTCTCGTGAGCAGTTTGAAATGCGTACTCATAAGCGCTTAATTGATATCGTGAATCCAACTCCACAAACAGTTGATTCATTAATGCGTTTAGACTTACCATCTGGTGTAGATATCGAAATTAAACTTTAATTAAAATAAAAAATTCAAAGATATATTTAGGAGGTGTGACTTATGACCAAAGGAATCTTAGGAAGAAAGATCGGTATGACTCAAGTATTCGCAGAAAACGGTGAATTAATCCCTGTAACAGTTATTGAAGCTACTCCAAACGTAGTACTTCAAGTGAAAAACGTTGAAACGGACGGTTATGAAGCAATCCAATTAGGTTTTGAAGATATTCGTGAGAAATTATCTAACAAACCAGCTAAAGGACACGTTGCTAAAGCGAGTACTGCTCCTAAGCGCTTCATTCGCGAATTACGTGACGTGAGCGTTTCGGGATATGAGGTTGGTCAAGAAGTCAAAGTTGATATTTTCGCGGAAGGCGATGTAATCGATGTAACAGGAATTTCAAAAGGTAAAGGTTTCCAAGGTGTAATTAAACGCCACGGACAATCTCGTGGACCTATGTCTCACGGTTCTCGTTACCATCGTCGTCCAGGTTCAATGGGACCTGTAGCTCCAAACCGCGTATTTAAAGGTAAAGCTCTTGCTGGTCGCATGGGTGGAGAGCGTATCACTGTTCAAAACTTAGCAATCGTTAAGGTTGACGCTGAGCGTAATCTTCTATTAGTAAAAGGTAACGTACCTGGTGCTAGAAAAGCTTTAGTAACTGTTAAGAGTGCGGTTAAATCTAAATAACTCTTATAGGAAAGGAGGAAACAACCAATGCCAAAAGTAGCATTGTTTAACCAAAACGGCCAAAATGTTGGTGAAATCGAACTAAACGCTGCCGTTTTCGGTATCGAACCAAACGAAAGCGTACTTTTTGATGCAGTAGTAATGCAACGTGCAACTATGCGTCAAGGTACATCTAAAGTAAAGAATCGTTCTGAAGTAAGGGGCGGAGGACGCAAACCATGGCGTCAAAAAGGTACTGGACGTGCTCGTCAAGGATCTATCCGTTCACCACAATGGCGTGGCGGTGGTGTAGTATTCGGTCCAGTTCCACGAAGCTACAGCTACAAATTACCTAAGAAAGTTCGTCGCTTAGCAATTAAATCTGCATTATCTTCAAAAGTATTAGATAACAGCATCGTTGTTGTTGAAGGCTTAACTTTTGAAGCACCAAAGACTAAGGAAATGGTGGCAGTTCTTAAAAACCTTTCAGTAGATCGTAAAGCATTAGTAGTAACTGCTGACCTAGATGGACACGTTGCTTTATCAGCTCGTAACATCCCAGGTGTAACTGTAGTCGCAGCTAACGGTTTAAGCGTATTAGACGTTATGAACCATGATAAGCTTGTAATTACTAAAGAAGCAGTTGAAAAAGTAGAGGAGGTGCTTGCATAATGAAAGATCCTCGTGATATTATTAAGCGCCCCGTAATTACAGAACGTTCAACAGACTTAATGGTCGATAAAAAATATACGTTTGAAGTTAGTGTGAAAGCTAATAAAACTGAAGTTAAAGATGCTATCGAACAAATCTTTGACGTAAAAGTTGAAAAAGTTAACATCATGAACTACAAAGGTAAATTCAAACGTGTAGGTCGCTATAGTGGTCTTACAAACCGTCGTCGTAAAGCGGTTGTGACACTAACTCAAGACAGCAAAGAAATCGAATTCTTTGAAGCTTAAGTTTAATAGAAAAGGAGGGAAATTGAGATGGCGATTAAAAAGTATAAACCAACCTCAAATGGTCGTCGTGGTATGTCAGTATCTGATTTTGCTGAAATCACAACTAGCCAACCTGAGAAATCATTACTTGCACCTTTAAAGAAAAAAGGTGGACGTAACAACCAAGGTAAAATGACAGTTCGTCACCAAGGTGGTGGACACAAGCGTCAATACCGTATCATCGATTTTAAACGTGACAAAGATGGAATACCTGGACGCGTTGCTACAATCGAGTACGATCCAAACCGTTCTGCTAACATCGCGTTAGTAAACTATGCAGATGGAGAAAAACGTTACATTCTAGCTCCTAAAAACCTAGAAGTAGGTATGGAAGTTATGTCTGGCCCAGAAGCTGACATTAAAGTAGGTAACGCTCTACCATTAGCTAACATTCCAGTGGGTACAGTTATCCACAACATCGAATTAAAGCCTGGTAAAGGTGGACAATTAGTTCGTTCTGCTGGTACATCAGCTCAAGTACTTGGTAAAGAAGGTAAATACGTATTAGTACGTTTAACTTCTGGTGAAGTACGTATGATTCTAGCAACTTGCCGCGCTTCTGTTGGTCAAGTAGGTAACGAGCAACATGAGTTAATCAACGTTGGTAAAGCTGGACGTTCTCGTTGGTTAGGTATCCGTCCAACTGTTCGTGGTTCTGTAATGAACCCTAACGATCACCCACACGGTGGTGGTGAAGGACGCGCTCCTATCGGACGTAAGTCTCCTATGACTCCTTGGGGTAAACCAACTCTTGGTTATAAAACTCGTAAGAAGAAAAACAAATCCGATAAATTTATCGTTCGTCGTCGTAAAAAATAACGGGATTGAGCTACGGTTCAAACGAACCGTAGAACAATCACGAAGGGAGGTTCACCTATGGGTCGCAGCTTAAAAAAAGGACCTTTTGTGGATGGTCATTTAATCAACAAGATTGAGAAGTTAAATGAAACGGATAAGAAGCAAGTTGTAAAAACTTGGTCTCGTCGTTCTACTATCTTCCCTCAATTTATTGGTCATACTATCGCTGTATATGACGGTCGTAAACATGTACCAGTATACGTTACTGAAGATATGGTAGGTCACAAGCTTGGTGAGTTCGCACCAACTCGTACTTACAAAGGTCACGCAAGTGACGATAAGAAAACAAGACGCTAATATGAGAGGAGGCTTTCTATATGCAAGCTAAAGCTGTTGCAAGAACAGTACGTATTGCTCCTCGTAAAGTTCGTTTAGTTGTTGATTTAATTCGAGGAAAGCAAGTAGGTGAAGCAGTAGCGATTTTAAATCTTACTCCAAAAGCTGCTTCTCCAGTTGTAGAGAAAGTATTAAAATCTGCAGTTGCAAACGCAGAGCATAACTATGAGATGGACATTAACAACTTAGTGATTACAGAAGCTTTTGTTGATGAAGGTCCAACTTTAAAACGTTTCCGTCCACGCGCTATGGGACGTGCTAGCCAAATTAACAAGCGCACAAGCCACATCACTATCGTGGTATCAGAAAAGAAGGAGGGATAATTCGTGGGTCAAAAAGTTAATCCGATTGGTTTGCGTGTCGGCGTTATCCGTGATTGGGAATCAAAATGGTACGCTGGTAAAGACTATGCAGATCTATTACATGAAGACTTAAAAGTTCGTGAATACATTGCAAAACGTTTAAACGATGCTGCTGTATCTAAAGTTGAGATCGAGCGTGCTGCTAACCGTTTAAATGTGACGATCCACACTGCGAAGCCTGGTATGGTAATTGGTAAAGGTGGTACTGAAGTAGAAGCACTTCGTAAAGCTTTAAATCAATTAACAGGCAAACGTGTACACATCAACATTCTTGAAATTAAGAGAGCTGACTTAGATGCTAAGCTAGTTGCTGAAAACATCGCTCGTCAACTTGAAAATCGTGTATCATTCCGTCGTGCTCAAAAACAAGCGATCCAACGTACAATCCGTTCTGGTGCACAAGGTATCAAAACAATGGTATCTGGTCGTTTAGGCGGAGCTGATATCGCTCGTTCAGAACAATACAGTGAAGGTACAGTTCCACTTCACACACTTCGCGCTGATATTGACTATGCTCACGCTGAAGCAGATACTACTTATGGTAAGCTTGGTGTAAAAGTATGGATCTATCGTGGAGAAGTTCTTCCTACTAAAAAGAAAAATGAGGAAGGAGGAAAATAATTATGTTATTACCAAAACGCGTTAAATATCGTCGCGAACACCGCGGGAAAATGCGTGGACGTGCTAAAGGTGGTACTGAAGTACATTTCGGTGAGTTCGGTTTACAAGCTACAGAAGCTTCTTGGATTACAAACCGTCAAATCGAATCTGCTCGTATCGCAATGACTCGTTACATGAAACGTGGCGGTAAAGTATGGATTAAAATCTTCCCTTCTAAGCCTTATACAGCTAAACCGTTAGAGGTGCGCATGGGTTCCGGTAAAGGTGCGCCTGAAGGTTGGGTAGCAGTTGTTAAACCTGGTAAAGTTATGTTCGAAATCTCAGGTGTATCTGAAGAAATCGCACGTGAAGCATTACGTTTAGCATCTCACAAGTTACCTGTAAAATGTAAATTTGTAAAACGTGAAGAAATTGGTGGTGAATCTAATGAAAGCTAATGAACTTCGTGATCTTACCACTGCTGAGATTGAACAAAAAGTAAAAGCTTTAAAAGAAGAGTTATTTAACCTTCGTTTCCAATTAGCGACTGGACAATTAGAGAATACTGCACGCATTCGTGAAGTACGTAAAGCAATCGCTCGCATGAAAACTGTTGTTCGTGAAAGAGAAATTGCAGCTAATAAATAATTAAGTCTGAGAGGAGGCTTTCAGAATGAGTGAACGTAACCAACGTAAAGTTTACACTGGCCGCGTAGTTTCTGACAAAATGGATAAGACTGTTACTGTTCTTGTAGAAACTTACAAAAAGCATTCGCTTTATGGTAAACGTGTAAAATACTCTAAAAAGTTTAAAGCTCACGATGAGCAGAACGAAGCTAAAGTGGGCGATATCGTGAAAATCATGGAAACTCGTCCGTTATCAGCTACTAAGCGTTTCCGTCTAGTAGAAGTTGTAGAAAAAGCTGTTATTATCTAATAGTTAAAGAGTTAAGATCGGATAAAGATGATTCATCCGAAGGGAGGTTTCGTACATGATTCAACAAGAATCTCGTTTGAAAGTTGCAGACAACTCTGGTGCTCGTGAAGTGTTAACAATCAAAGTATTAGGTGGATCTGGTCGTAAGACAGCAAACATTGGTGATGTTATCGTTTGTACGGTGAAACAAGCAACACCAGGAGGCGTTGTTAAAAAAGGTGACGTTGTGAAAGCTGTTATCGTTCGTACAAAACGTGGCGTTCGCCGTAACGATGGTTCATACATCCGCTTTGATGAAAATGCTTGCGTAATCATCAAAGATGATAAGAGTCCACGTGGTACTCGTATCTTTGGACCTGTTGCTCGTGAATTACGTGATAACAACTACATGAAGATCGTATCATTAGCTCCAGAAGTTATCTAATTTGTATTAATAAATCTAAAGAAGGCCTTTTAAGGAGGTGCGACTCGGATGCATGTAAAAAAAGGTGACAAGGTAATGGTTATCTCTGGTAAAGATAAAGGTAAGCAAGGTGAAGTAATCGCTGCTTATCCTAAAAAGGATCGTGTACTTGTTGAAGGTATTAACATTGTGAAAAAACACTCTAAACCTTCTCAAGTTAATCCACAAGGTGGAATTATCAGCCAAGAGGCACCTATCCATGTATCTAACGTAATGCCATTAGATCCTAAGTCTGGTGAACCAACTCGTGTTGGTTACAAAGCTGTTGATGGCAAGAAGGTACGTGTAGCAACAAAATCTGGTGAAATTTTAGATAAATAATAATTGAGATGTGAAGGGAGGTATAATTCACATGAACCGCTTAAAAGAGAAATACGTAAAAGAAATTACTCCTGCTTTAACTAGCAAGTTTAATTATAAATCTGTAATGCAAGCTCCAAAGCTTGATAAAATCGTTATTAACATGGGTATCGGTGATGCTGTTCAAAACGCAAAAGCACTAGATACTGCTGTTGAAGAATTAGCAGCTATTACAGGTCAAAAGCCAGTCGTAACTCGCGCGAAAAAGTCTATCGCAGGTTTCCGTCTTCGTGAAGGTATGCCAATTGGTGCGAAAGTAACTTTACGCGGTGAGCGTATGTATGAGTTCTTCGATAAGTTAGTTTCTGTTTCACTTCCACGTGTACGTGACTTCCGTGGTGTGTCTAAGAAATCTTTCGATGGACGCGGTAACTACACATTAGGTGTTAAAGAACAATTGATTTTCCCTGAGATCGATTATGATAAAGTATCAAAAGTTCGTGGTATGGACATCGTTATTGTTACTACAGCTAACACTGACGAAGAAGCTAGAGAGTTATTAACTCAATTCGGTTTCCCGTTCCAAAAGTAATAACTGCCAACGTTAAGCAGAGGAGGCGAAAATGTGGCTAAAAAATCAATGATTGCGAAGCAAAAGCGCAAGCAGAAATTCCAAGTACAAGAGTATACACGTTGCGAACGTTGCGGACGTCCTCACTCAGTACTACGTAAATTCAAGCTTTGCCGTATTTGTTTCCGTGAACTTGCTTATAAAGGTCAAATTCCTGGTGTTAAAAAAGCTAGTTGGTAAACCCCAAGAATGGGAAGGAGGTAAAATCATATGGTAATGACTGATCCAATTGCAGATTTGCTTACTCGCATCCGTAACGCAAACATGGTACGCCATGAGAAAATTGAAGTACCTGCTTCAAACATTAAGAAGCAAATTGCTGAAATTCTTAAGCGTGAAGGTTTCGTACGCGATGTTGAATATATTGAAGACAACAAACAAGGTATCATCCGTATCTTTTTAAAGTACGGTGCTAACAACGAACGTGTAATCACTGGTCTAAAACGTATCAGTAAACCTGGTTTACGTGTATACGCTAAAACTGATGAAGTACCACGTGTACTTAACGGTTTAGGTATTGCGATCGTTTCAACTTCACAAGGTGTTTTAACGGACAAAGAAGCTCGTCAAAAACAAGCTGGTGGAGAAGTATTAGCTTACGTTTGGTAATAATTTTTTGAAGTGAATGGAGGTGTAGTTATGTCACGTGTTGGTAAAAAGCCTTTAGAAATTCCAGCAGGTGTTACAGTTACTAACGAAAACAACGTTGTAACTGTAAAGGGCCCAAAGGGTGAATTAACTCGTACGTTCCACCCTGATATTGAAATCAAAATCGAAGACAACGTAGTTACAGTTAGTCGTCCAAGTGATGCGAAGGAGCACCGCGCTCTTCATGGAACTACTCGTAGTCTTTTAGGTAATATGGTTGAAGGTGTATCAAAAGGTTATGAGAGAGGTTTAGAGCTTATCGGTGTCGGTTACCGTGCTCAAAAATCTGGTAGCAAGCTTGTATTAAGCGTTGGTTACTCTCATCCTGTAGAAATCACACCTGAACAAGGAATCGAAATCGATGTTCCTACTCAAACAAAAGTAGTTGTTAAAGGTATCGACAAAGAACGTGTTGGTGCATTAGCAGCTAACATTCGTGACGTTCGTCCGCCAGAGCCTTATAAAGGTAAAGGTATCCGTTACGAAGGTGAATATGTGCGTCGTAAAGAAGGTAAAACTGCTAAGAAGTAATGCTGCATAGCATAGGTAAAGGAAAGGAGTGACCTAGATGATTACGAAGCTTGACAAGAATAAAGTTCGTAAAAAGAGACATGCTCGTGTACGTGCGAAATTATTCGGGACAGCTACTCGTCCTCGTTTAAACGTGTTCCGTTCAAATAAACACATTTATGCACAAATTATCGATGATACGAATTCAGTAACAATTGCAAGTGCTTCAACTTTAGATAAAGAATTATCTTTAGATGGTACTAGCAATGTTGAATCAGCTCAAAAGATCGGTGAATTAGTTGCAAAACGTGCAGTTGAAAAAGGTGTTAAAGAAGTTGTATTCGATCGTGGCGGTTATTTATATCATGGTCGTGTAAAAGCTCTAGCTGACGCTGCTCGTGAAGCTGGCTTACAATTCTAATTGTAAAAGGAGGGAAAATCATGCGTCGTATTGATCCAAATAAATTAGAGCTTGAAGAGCGTGTTGTTACCGTTAACCGCGTAGCTAAAGTTGTAAAAGGTGGACGTCGTTTCCGTTTTGCTGCGTTAGTAGTGGTTGGTGACAAAAATGGTCATGTTGGATTTGGTACTGGTAAAGCTCAAGAGGTACCTGATGCAATTCGTAAAGCAATTGAAGATGCAAAGAAAAATTTAGTTACTGTACCAATGGTTGGAACTACAATTCCACACGAAATTCTTGGTCGATTTGGTGCTGGCGAAATCTTCTTAAAACCTGCTTCTGAAGGTACTGGAGTTATCGCTGGTGGTCCGGTGCGTGCGGTATTAGAACTTGCTGGTGTAAGTGATATCTTATCTAAATCTTTAGGTTCAAATACTCCAATTAATATGGTACGTGCAACAATCAACGGCTTAAGCGAATTAAAGCGTGCTGAAGATGTTGCGAAGCTACGTGGTAAGACTGTAGAAGAACTGTTAGGATAAGGAGGGAACAAGAATGGCAAAGAAATTAGCAATTACCCTCACTCGCAGTGTAATTGGTCGCCCAGAAGACCAACGTGTGACTGTACGTACACTTGGCTTACGTAAGTTAAACCAAACTGTCGTTCAAGACGACAATCCTGCTATTCGCGGTATGGTTAACAAAGTAGCTCACCTTGTTACAGTAAAAGAGCAATAATAAATTGTCACTCTAAGGAGGTGCTCCGAATGAAACTTCATGAATTAAAACCTACTGAAGGTTCTCGTAAAGAACGCAACCGTGTTGGTCGTGGTACTGGTTCTGGTAACGGTAAAACTTCAGGTAAAGGTCATAAAGGACAAAACGCTCGTTCTGGCGGTGGCGTAAGACCTGGTTTTGAAGGTGGTCAAACTCCTTTATTCCGTCGTCTTCCAAAGCGCGGTTTTACAAACATCAATCGTAAAGAGTATGCTGTTGTAAACCTTGACGCTTTAAACCGTTTTGAAGATGGTGCTGAAGTAACACCAGAATTATTAATTGAAACTGGCTTAGTAAGTAAAGCTAAAGCTGGTATTAAGATCCTTGGCAACGGTACATTAAACAAAAAGCTAACTGTAAAAGCTTCTAAATTCTCCTCAGCTGCCAAAGAAGCGATCGAAGCTGCAGGCGGTACAACTGAGGTGATCTAATGTTTCAGACAATCTCCAATTTTATGCGCGTAGGTGATATAAGAAACAAGATCCTTTTCACGTTATTAATGCTAATTGTTTTCAGGATTGGAACATTTATTCCTGTACCAAGTGTCAACACTGATGTACTAAGATTGCAAGATGAATTAAACGTATTTGGTGTCTTAAACACATTTGGTGGCGGTGCATTACAAAACTTCTCAATCCTTGCAATGGGCATTATGCCTTATATCACAGCATCCATCATTGTACAATTATTGCAGATGGATGTTGTGCCTAAGTTTACAGAATGGTCAAAGCAAGGAGAAGTTGGGCGCCGTAAATTAGCCCAAGTTACTCGTTATGGGACAATTGTGCTTGGATTTATCCAAGCTTTGGGTATGTCTATAGGGTTTAACAACCTTTCTGGTGGACAGTTAATCCAAAATCCTGGAGTTACTACTTATCTTCTAATTGCTACGGTGCTTACTGCAGGTACAGCATTTCTAATGTGGTTAGGAGAGCAAATTACTTCTAAAGGTGTTGGTAATGGAATCTCCATCCTGATCTTTGCAGGTATTGCTGCTGGTATTCCAACAACATTAAATCAAATATATGCGCAACAGTTTGAAGATGTTGGGGATCAATTATTTATCCGAATCGTAACAGTTGCTTTAATTGCTCTTGCAGTTTTAGCTATTATCGTTGGTGTTATTTACATTCAACAAGCATTGAGGAAGATTCCAATCCAATATGCAAAACGATTAGCTGGTCGTAATCCTGTTGGAGGACAATCAACTCATTTACCTCTAAAAGTAAATGCAGCTGGTGTAATCCCTGTTATCTTTGCCGTTTCATTTATCATTACCCCACCAACAATTGCATCATTCTTTGGTTCGAATGATGTAACAGATTGGATTCAGAAGACATTTGACTATACTCAACCTATTGGTATGGTTGTGTATGTAGCTTTAATCATTGCTTTCTCATATTTCTATACGTTTGTTCAGGTTAACCCAGAGCAAGTAGCAGAAAACCTTAAGAAGCAAGGTGGTTACATTCCTGGTATACGTCCTGGTAAGAACACTCAAGAGTACTTGACTAAAGTGCTATACCGACTTACTTTAGTTGGTTCGCTCTTCCTAGCAGCTATCTCTGTTCTTCCTGTTTTCTTTATCAAATTCGCTGACTTACCGCCATCAGCTCAGATCGGTGGAACAAGTCTTCTAATCGTTGTTGGTGTAGCTCTTGAAACAATGAAACAGCTTGAGAGTCAGTTAGTGAAACGTCACTATAAAGGATTTATTAAATAAAGAGTTGGTTAATAAAACGGGAAGCATGTGCTTTCCCGTATTAACCACATAAGAGACTGAGGGGGAAATGAAATGAATTTGGTGTTAATGGGCCTTCCTGGTGCTGGGAAAGGTACACAAGCAGAACGAATCGTTGAAAATTATGATATCCCTCATATCTCAACAGGAGATATGTTCCGAGCTGCAATTAAAGAAGGAACACAACTGGGCTTAAAAGCAAAATCTTTCATGGATCAAGGTGCACTTGTTCCTGATGAAGTAACAATTGGCATTGTACGTGAAAGATTGAATAAAGAAGATTGTCAAAACGGTTTCTTACTTGACGGCTTTCCAAGAACGGTAGCTCAAGCTGAAGCTCTTGAAGCAATCTTAGAAGAACTTAATAAGAACATTAACTACGTGATTAATATTGATGTAGATCAAAGTATTTTGATGGATCGTTTAACTGGGCGTCGCATTTGTAAAGACTGTGGTGCTACGTATCATCTTGTATTCAATCCTCCAACGAAAGAAGGAGTATGTGACAAGTGTGGTGGCGAATTGTATCAGCGTGCTGATGACAATGAAGAAACAGTTGCAAACCGCCTAGAAGTTAACGTGAAGCAATCTCAGCCACTTCTTTCATTCTATGAAGACAGAGGTTACCTACGCAATATTAATGGCGATCAAGATATCAACAATGTATTTGATGATATCCGCAACTTGCTTGGGGGCATCAATAAATGATTATTTGTAAAACCCCGCGTGAAATAGCAATAATGCGTGAAGCTGGAAGAATTGTTGCTTTAACTCATCAAGAGCTAAAAAAACATGTTCAACCAGGCATTACAACGAAAGAATTGGATGTAATTGCTGAAAAATTTATTCGTCAACATGATGCAATTCCATCTTTTAAAGGGTATAATGGGTTTCGCGGAAGTATATGTGCCTCAGTGAATGAAGAGTTAGTACATGGGATACCTGGAAATCGAAAACTTAAAGAAGGCGATGTTATCAGTATTGACATTGGTGCAAAATACAATGGATATCATGGTGACTCTGCTTGGACATACGCAGTTGGGTCTATCTCTGATGAGACTCAAAAGCTATTAGATGTAACAGAGCAGTCTTTGTATAAAGGTTTGGAGCAAGCTAAACCAGGGGATCGACTTTCTAATATCTCACATGCTATTCAAGCTCATGTGGAAGCACATAACTTTTCTGTTGTTCGAGAGTATGTAGGTCACGGCGTTGGCCAAGATTTACATGAAGATCCACAGATTCCGCATTACGGTCCACCGAATAAAGGACCTCGTTTACGTCCAGGCATGGTGTTGGCTATCGAGCCAATGGTGAATGCCGGTACTCGATATGTAAAAACATTGCCTGATAATTGGACAGTTGTAACGGTTGATGGAAAAATGTGTGCTCACTTCGAGCATACAATTGCGATCACTGAGACAGGATATGAGATTCTAACAGTATTATAAATAGAATGTGATGTATCTTATAAATGGTCTCTATCCATTCCTCGTTTAATGCACTGGACAGTATATAGTAATTATCTAAATTCACGATGATCGTTTCAGTCTGAATTGCTGTTAAAATGGTAAAGATGTATATACATTCGTGTTTCATCTTGAATTTAATGATTACAATCTCCGAATGTTCAGAACAGGTTTTGCTTTAGTTGTTTATTGATAGCTTGTTACTGTTTCAAAGAAAGGAGAGCAATTTAATGGCAAAAGACGATGTAATTGAAGTGGAAGGTACAGTCTCTGAGACTTTACCTAACGCAATGTTCAAGGTAGAATTAGAAAATGGTCATACAGTATTAGCTCATGTTTCTGGTAAAATTCGTATGCACTTCATTCGTATCTTACCAGGTGACAAAGTAACTGTAGAACTATCACCTTATGATTTAACTCGCGGTAGAATTACGTACCGATTCAAATAAAACCTATGCACTCCGTACTATCAAGGAGGTATGAAACATGAAAGTTAGACCATCGGTAAAGCCGATCTGCGAAAAATGTAAAGTTATCCGCAGAAAAGGTAAAGTAATGGTTATTTGTGAAAACCCTAAGCATAAACAAAAACAAGGCTAATTAACAAGGAGGTGCACTGTTTATATGGCACGTATTGCTGGTGTAGATATTCCTCGTGACAAGCGCGTGGTTATCTCTTTAACATATGTTTTCGGTATTGGTCGCCCAACTGCTGAAAAAATCCTAGCTGAAGCAGGAGTTTCTGAAGATACTCGTGTTCGTGATTTAACAGAAGAAGAATTAGGTAAGATTCGTGACATTATCGATAGCTACAAAGTAGAAGGAGATCTTCGTCGTGAAGTTTCTTTAAACATTAAACGCCTAATCGAAATTGGTTCATTCCGTGGTATTCGTCATCGCCGTGGTTTACCAGTTCGTGGTCAAAATACGAAAAACAACGCTCGCACACGTAAAGGCCCTCGCCGTACTGTAGCGAACAAAAAGAAATAATTAGTAAAGGAGGTACTAACACATGGCACGTAAAACTAACACTCGTAAACGCCGCGTGAAAAAGAATATTGAAGCTGGTATTGCTCATATCCGCTCAACTTTCAACAATACGATCGTAACTATTACAGATGTTCACGGTAACGCTATTGCATGGTCTAGTGCTGGTGCACTTGGTTTCAGAGGTTCTCGTAAATCAACTCCATTTGCTGCTCAAATGGCTGCTGAAACTGCAGCTAAAGCATCTCAGGAGCATGGTTTAAAAACTCTTGAAGTTACAGTTAAAGGCCCTGGTGCTGGTCGTGAAGCTGCAATTCGTTCGCTTCAAGCTGCAGGTCTTGAAGTAACAGCTATTAAAGATGTTACTCCTGTACCTCATAATGGATGCCGTCCGCCAAAACGTCGTCGTGTATAATTAATGTGTATAAGTTCTGTATGTTTGTCTATAATGGATATGGTACAGAATTTATTCATGCAGATAAATGCTTTTCCATTTGTTGTGCACATTCGGGAACTGTCTAATAGGGAATTTCGGTTAGTCGATGATTTATCATTGCTCTAACCGAGGTTTCGACGTTTTGAAGGAGGGTTTATAAGTGATAGAGATTGAAAAGCCAAAAATCGAAACTGTAGAAATCAGCGATGATAGAAAGTACGGTAACTTCGTCGTCGAGCCACT
>NZ_JAFBFC010000010.1 GCF_016909075.1 Priestia iocasae | reverse complement strand
TCACACCCGTTCCCATGCCGAACACGGAAGTTAAGCTCTCTAGCGCCGATGGTAGTTGGGACTTTGTCCCTGTGAGAGTAGGACGTTGCCGGGCAATAAGAAAACACTAGCGATATCGCTAGTGTTTTTGTTTTTTAAATAGAAAAAGTTTTATATATTTATAATTTCATAGAATAGATTTGTATAATTTCCACTTAAAAAGTTAATAACTATTAATGGAGGTGGAGAGGTATGGATTATTCAAAAGAAATTTGTTGTGTTTGTGAGGAGACAAAACCGATAACAGAAGGAATTCATATTTTTTCAGAATTTCTTTGTCGAGAATGTGAATCAGAAATCGTTAGTACTGAAACAAATACTCGAAGATACCGTTACTTTGTCCAAAAATTAAAAAGAGTAACAGCTTTCAAATCTTCTGTATAAACGAGATAAAGTTCATTGTAAATTCTGTTTTAGTCAGCAGAGCTTTATGATGAACTTTTTCCTTTTATTTTCACATATAGGTGAATATTCGTAGGTGGCTTAAACCTTAAATAGATTGATGTTTCATTAATTGATATAATAAGTATGCATAAAACCTTAAGAAAAAGTATTTAAAAAGGAAGATTTTTATGAATCTTGATCAAAGAAAAACACCTCTATATGATGCTCTTTTAAAGCATTCATCGGGTCAGCCAATTTCCTATCACGTTCCAGGACATAAAAGTGGAAGCGTGTTTCCTCTTCTTAACGATAATGTGTTTTCTTCCATATTGAAAATTGATATGACAGAATTAAATGGATTAGACGATTTACATGATCCTGAAGAAGTGATTGAAGATGCACAGAAGTTAGCTGCAGATGTATATGGAGTTGATTTCACTTATTTTTTAGTTAATGGGTCAACTGTGGGAAATTTAGCGTCTATTTTATCCGTTTGTGGCGAAGATGATAAGGTCCTTGTCCAAAGAGATTCACATAAATCGATTTTAAACGGTTTAAAGCTTTCTAAATCTAAACCTATTTACCTTTCTCCAACTGTTGATGAGAATGCAAATATAAGTACAGGATTATCGATTCAAACGATAGAGAAAGCGTTAAGAGACTACCCAGATGCTAAAGCATTAATCGTAACTAATCCAACTTATTATGGTGCCACCATTGATATTTGTAAAGTTGTACAATTAGCGCATTCCTATCAGATACCTGTTATTGTAGATGAAGCACATGGAGCACATTTTATAGTAGGAGATCTTTTTCCAACATCAGCTGTACAAGCAGGGGCAGATATTGTTATTCACTCTGCACATAAAACATTGCCTGCTATGACAATGGCTTCCTATCTACATGTACAAGGATCTCTTATTAATAGAGAAAAGCTGTCTTCGTATTTAAGTATTTTGCAGTCGAGTAGTCCATCTTATGTACTTATGGCTTCTTTAGATATAGCTAGATATTACTTAGCTCACTTTAGTCCTTTGCACGTAAAAAAGGTAATGAAAAGAATAGAAAGGCTTTGTGATGGGATTAATCGTATACCTGGTTTGCGGGTTGTACCACTTAAACAGAAAGACCCTTTAAAAGTAATGATTCGAGCTTCTTTTTGTACGGGATATGAATTGCAACACTTATTTGAACAAGAAGGAGTCTACTCAGAACTAGCTGATTCATTTCAAGTGCTGTTTGTTTTACCTTTAAGTGAAGAAATTGAAATAGAAGAAACCATAAAACGAATGACAAGAGCTGTACAATCTCCTTTGTATAAAGACAATGCAGTTAATCAAAGTGTAAAGTCGTCATTTACCTTTCCTGCTGTTTCGTCTGTATTAAGTTATAAGCAGATGACACAGCTTAAAAAATCAACAGTAGCTATTGAAGAGTCAAAAGGCCTTTTTGTTTCTAAGCCTGTTATTCCTTATCCACCTGGTATTCCTATTCTATTAGAAGGAGAACAGATTACCAGCGAACATATTCATTACATCTTACAATTGCAACGTTTAGGTGCTAAGATCCAAGGTGGTCACGCTATTTCCGATGGATATCTAGACGTATTTCTAACATAAAGGAGAATGAAAAACAATGTCAGGAATGTTTATTACGTTTGAAGGTCCTGAGGGGGCTGGAAAAACAACGATTATTCATATGATACATGATCAATTAAAAAAAGAAGGATATGACGTTATTCTTACAAGAGAACCAGGAGGTATTACAATTGCAGAGCAAATTAGAGAAATTATCTTAAATCCAGCTAATACTGCCATGGATGCGAGAACAGAAGCATTGCTTTATGCAGCTGCAAGAAGGCAGCACCTCGTTGAAAAAGTTGTTCCTGCTTTAGAACATGGAAAAATTGTTCTATGTGATCGGTTTGTTGATAGTTCTCTTGCTTATCAAGGTTTTGCAAGAAAGTTAGGGATTGAGGAAGTATATCAAATCAATCAGTTTGCAATAGAGGATATCATGCCACAAGCTACACTGTTTTTTGATATTAAGCCTGAATTGGGATTAGAAAGAATTAATAAAAATAAAGAGCGAGAGGTTAATCGTTTAGATTTAGAGAAGCTTGAATTTCATCATAATGTACGCAAGGGGTATTTAAAAGTGATTGAAAAATTCCCAAATCGTATTTATTCGATTGACGCTAGTAAAACAATTGAAGAAGTATATCAAGTAGCCTATGAAAAGCTAATCTCTATTTTAAATAAATAATTCCATCTTTATGGGTTATGGAATATTGTTATAATAGAGATAACAATAGTAAAAATTTATAAAGAAATCGAGGTGCAGACAAATGAAGTTAATTGTAGCTGTCATTCAAGATTCTGACGGTGCAAAATTATTGAATGCGTTAGTGGAAAAAGGCTTTCGATCTACAAAGCTAGCGAGTACAGGTGGATTTTTAAAGTCAGGGAATACAACGATTATGATTGGAACAGAAGATGAGAAAGTAGATACGGTTTTAGGGATTATTAAAAGTGAATGTGAAAACCGTCGTCAATTAATTTCTCCAGTTTCACCAATGGGGGGTAACGCAGATTCATATATTCCGTATCCAGTAGAAGTCGAAGTAGGAGGAGCTACTGTATTTGTTCTGCCTGTTGATCAGTTTCATCAGTTTTAATAAATAAAATGCGATGCATAAGTGAGTGATAAATGTATGACGAAAACGTGGGACGATCTTGAATTAATTCAACCAAATGCTTTAAAAATAATAAAAAACAGCCTTGTAAAACGTCGAGTAGCCCACGCCTATCTATTTGAAGGAAGTAAAGGTACGGGAAAGAGAGAAACCAGTCTTTTATTTGCAAAAGCATTATTTTGTCAGCAACCGAATGAGTACAAGCCTTGTAATAACTGCATTAACTGTCGAAGAATTGACTCTTCTAATCATCCAGATGTTCATTTTATTGAACCATCAGGGTTATCAATTAAAAAAGAGCAAGTACAATATTTGCAGGCAGAGTTTACGAAAACAGGAGTCGAGTCTAATCAAAAGTTATATATAGTGAATCACATTGATAAAATGACAACAAGTGCTGCGAATAGTCTATTAAAGTTTTTAGAGGAACCTGGCGATAACACATATGCGATTCTTCTAACGGAACAAATTCATAAATTATTAGATACGATTATCTCAAGGTGCCAAGTTATTTCTTTTCAAGCCTTAACACCAGAGAATTTAGAGCAAAAATTAATAGAACATCATGTTCCAGAATCAATGGCATCTATTCTTTCTTTCTTAACAAATAGTATAGATGAGGCCTTACATCTAAGTGAAGACGAATGGTTTGGACTTGCAAGAAAGTTAGTGATACAATTATATGAAGTATTAACAACTAGACCTCAACAAGCCCTTCTTTTTGTTCACGAACAGTGGATGTCTCATTTTGTAGAAAAAGAACAAGTGCAAGTTGGATTGAACTTATTAATGCTTCTTTATCGAGATGTATTGACGTTACAAATAGGACAGGAATCGAAGGTTGTGTATCGTCATAAGCTTGAAGAATTAAAAATGCAGGCTCTTCAAATGACTCAAAAAAAAGCTATTCATCAGCTTGAAGTAGTTATGAAGGCTAAAAATAAACTAAATTCTAATATGAATATACAGTTATTGATGGAACAGCTGGTGTTGGATTTGCAGGAGGGATAAAAGCTTGTATGATGTAGTAGGAGTACGCTTTAAAAAAGCGGGGAAGATTTATTACTTTGATCCTGGAGAGCTAAATATTCCTGATGGCGAATTTGTGATTGTTGAAACAGTTCGCGGTGTGGAATTCGGCAAAGTGGTCATTAATAAAAAGCAAGTAAGTGAAAATGATGTCGTTCTTCCTTTGAAAAAGGTGATTCGTATTGCTGAACAAAAAGATCGACTCATTGTAGATGAGAATAAAAACGCAGCTCAAGAAGCGTACGATGTATGTATGCAAAAAATTCAAGAGCATAGCTTAGATATGAAATTAGTAGATGTAGAATATACATTTGATCGTAATAAGGTCATCTTTTACTTTACCGCTGACGGACGCATCGATTTTCGAGAGTTAGTGAAAGATTTAGCTGCCATTTTCCGTACACGAATTGAATTACGACAAATTGGTGTTCGAGATGAAGCAAAGCTTTTAGGTGGTATTGGACCTTGTGGACGAATGCTTTGCTGTTCTACATTCTTAGGAGATTTTGAGCCTGTATCCATCAAAATGGCGAAAGATCAAAATTTATCTTTAAATCCAACAAAGATATCTGGATTATGTGGTCGCTTAATGTGTTGTTTAAAATACGAAAATGATGAATATGAAACAGCGAAAGAACAGTTACCTGATTTGGGTGCGGTGATTAAAACACCTAATGGCTCTGGGCGTGTTGTAGGTCTTAATATATTAGAAAGAATTATCCAAGTAGAGCTGTTAGAGCACGAACAAATCGTTGAATTTACATTAGATGAAATTGTAAAAGAAGGGGCTGTTTCATTTCAAGCCACAGAGTAACGAGGTGGGCAAAGGTGGATAAAAAAGAAATTTTTGATTCGGTTACTAATATGGAGGAGCAAATAGGGCATTTATACAAGCAATTAGGTGAGTTGAAAGAGCATCTTGGTGAAATCATTGAAGAAAATCATCATTTAAAGCTTGAAAATGACCATTTGCGCCGCCGCCTTGACCAAACAAATATTGAAGAAGTGCAACGAAAGCATCGGAATCAAAAAATGAATAAACAAACAAGAGAACAAAAACAAGTAGATATCGGAGAAGGGTATGATAACTTGGCTCGGCTTTATCAAGAAGGCTTTCATATTTGTAATATACACTATGGAAGCATTCGAAAAGATGGAGACTGTTTATTTTGTTTGTCATTCTTAAATAAGAAGTAAAAAAGCCTTTCCGTTTGGAGAGGCTATTTTTTATATAAGGTACTACTTAAAGGAGAATCACATAATGGTGCAATTATACGAAGATGAGCGTTTAGATTATTTACTAGCGGAAGAAAATTTGCGAATTATACAAAGTCCCTCTGTGTTCGCTTTTTCATTAGATGCCGTTTTATTAGCGAAATTTGCTTATGTTCCCATTCAAAAAGGTCATATCATTGATTTATGTACGGGAAATGCAGTTATCCCTTTACTACTATCTAAACGAACACATGCTTTGATTACAGGTGTTGAAATTCAAGAGAGACTACATAGCATGGCTGAAAGAAGCATTTCTTATAATCAGCTTGAAGATCAAATTCAAGTCATTCATGGTGATTTGAAAGATATGCCACAAAAATTAGGACATGGAAAGTTTGATATCGTAACATGTAACCCTCCTTATTTCCTTACACCTAAAAAAGACGAACAAAATATAAATGAACATTTTGCTATTGCTAGGCATGAAATTCATTGTACATTAGAAGATGTCATTCGAGTAAGCAGTCAGCTTGTCCGTCAAGGAGGAAAGATAGCGCTTGTGCATAGGCCGGGACGATTATTAGATATTGTGACGCTTATGAGGAAGTATAAAGTAGAGCCTAAGCGATTGCAATTTGTCTATCCAAAAGCGGGAAAAGAAGCAAATACAATTTTGATTGAAGGTATCAAGGGAGGAAATGCAGACTTAAAAGTGTTACCTCCATTGTTTGTTTATCAAGATAACAACGAGTATACAAAGGAGTTAGAGAGCATCTTATATGGAAAAGAATAGTCACTACTTTTATGTAGTGGAATGTAAAGATGGAAGCTTTTATGCCGGTTATACGATCGATATAGAGAAAAGATTACATGCACATAACGAAGGAAAAGGCGCAAAATATACTCGAGCAAGAAAGCCTGTTTTATTATTAATTGCAAAAGAGTATTCAACAAAGCGAGAAGCCATGCAGATGGAATATCAATTTAAGCAGTTAACACGTGTGCAAAAAGAAAAGTTCATCTTAAAGGAGCGAGAAAACAAGTATGCAGCAGCAAAAAAGCTATAGCCCTGAACAAAAAGGTGGAACCCTGTATCTCATACCAACACCTATTGGGAATTTAGAAGACATGACATTTCGTGCAATTCGTATTTTAAAAGAAGTAGATTACATTGCAGCCGAAGACACGAGACAAACGAAAAAGCTATGTAATCATTTTGATATCCCAACACCTATTAAAAGTTATCATGAGCACAATAAAGAGAGTAAAGGAAAACAAATCATTGAAGATTTACAGAGAGGGCAATCAATTGGCCTAGTGAGTGATGCGGGTATGCCTTGCATCTCTGATCCTGGTTATGAGTTGGTAGCACTAGCGGTAAAAGAAAATCAAACCGTTGTCCCTTTACCAGGTGCAAATGCAGCATTAACAGCATTAACCGCGTCAGGTTTATCAACAGATCACTTTTATTTTTATGGGTTTTTACATCGTCAAAAGAAGCAGAAAACAGAAGAATTACAAGAACTTAAATACAGAAAAGAAACCATTATCTTTTATGAAGCACCTCATCGATTAAAAGAGACGTTAAAACTGATGAATGATGTATGGGGGAACCGCCAAATTGTATTGTCTAGAGAGCTAACAAAGCGCTATGAGGAATTTTTACGTGGTTCTATCTCAGAGGCATTTAATTGGGCATCTACGGAGGAAGTAAGAGGCGAGTTTTGTTTAATCGTTGAAGGTAGTAAGGAAGAAGAGGAAACAGAAAAATGGTGGGAAAACAAAACTTTAATTGAGCACGTTGATTACTATATCAATGAAAAGGCATGTTCACCTAAAGAAGCAATTAAACAAGTAGCAGTAGAAAGAGATGTTCCAAAAAGAGACGTGTATAATGCTTATCATATAGAATAAAAAAAGCTGTCATGATGACAGCTTTTTATTTATTACTTAGCAGTTGCTAAAGAATCTTGAAGTTCTTTAATAATTTGTTCTGCACCTTCGCGGCTTAAAATTAATTTTCCGCCTGCAAGTTGAATATTTTCATCAGAAACTTCACCTGTAATTTGACAAGTCATGTTAGGTTTGTATTTCTTTAAGATAATACGCTCCTCATCAACATAAATTTCTAATGCATCCTTTTCAGCAATTCCTAATGTACGACGTAATTCAATTGGAATTACTACACGTCCTAATTCATCAACTTTACGTACAATACCTGTAGATTTCATAATAAAGTTCTCCTCTCACATTCTAGTATTTATTCTATATTTTTTTCGTCATTATTCGACAAATTTCAATGTAATTTAATAATAACAGTGTTTCCAAAACTAGTCAATATTTTTATATGTAAAAAACTGTAGTTGGAAAAATTTAAAATGAGGTTTGTTGATATATCAAGGTTTTCTGACCAACAGTCAGTGTAAAATAGGTATATTTTTGAAAAAAATAGCAACTGAAACTATTATACTCATAATATTTACATAAAATAAAACATGAATTGTTTGGCAATTTTGTCGGAAACTATGTCGACAATTCGACAAAATTCTAGTTCTGTAAACTTCTTATTCGACAAAGTTTACAGAACTTTTTTTCCTTTCACTTAACGAACGATACCTGACATGATAAAGTCATAACTAAATGTATATTTTTATAAGTAAATAGGAGATGATGATGGTATCTCTTTCTTTCTTATTAATATGACGTGACTTAGATAGTTAAAGGAGATTTTCATAATTTATTTTATACAAGAAATTATTCATAAGGGTTTTGCCGTTTTCGGAGTTTATCATGTAAAATAATAAGAAGAATGAGCCTACATAGGTATCATCTTAATCAAGTAGTTACATATCTAATGTGTGAACGGATTTACAAGTGAAAATGTTTGCCGTTACATTATATAGAAGAAGTAAACATACTGTTGCTCGTTACTGTTCTGAAAAAGAGTGGTAGGAAGAGTACATATTGTTGTTTAAATGAAAAAGTGGAGGGAACTTTTATGGTAGAAAGCAAGAATACCTATTATATTACAACGCCTATTTATTACCCAAGTGGTAATCTGCATATTGGTCATGCATATACAACTGTTGCTGGTGATGCGATGGCTAGATACAAGCGTTTAAAAGGCTTTGATGTTTATTATTTAACAGGTACAGATGAGCATGGGCAAAAGATTCAGCGTAAAGCGGAAGAAAAAGGAATTACGCCTCAACAATATGTGGATGAAATTGTAGCAGGTATCAAAGATCTCTGGGGGAAGATGGATATCTCTTATACTGACTTTATTCGCACAACAGAAAACCGTCATAAAGAAGTAGTGGAGAAAATATTTGCTAAATTAGTAGCGCAAGGCGATATCTATTTAGATGAATATGAAGGATGGTATTCTGTTCCAGATGAAACGTTCTACACAGAACATCAATTAGTAGATCCAATTATGAAAGATGGAAAGGTTGTTGGAGGGAAAAGCCCTGATAGTGGCCATCCAGTTGAGTTAGTAAGAGAAGAATCATACTTTTTCAAAATGAGTAAGTATGTTGATCAATTATTAGCCTTTTATGAAGAGAATCCAGGGTTTATTCAACCAGAGTCTCGTAAGAATGAAATGATTAACAACTTTATTAAGCCAGGATTAGAAGATTTAGCGGTATCTCGTACAACGTTTGATTGGGGAGTAAAGGTACCTGGAGATCCAAAGCATGTTATTTATGTATGGATTGATGCATTATCAAATTACATTACAGCGTTAGGGTATGGTACAGAAAATGATGAAAACTATCAAAAATACTGGCCAGCTGACGTCCATTTAGTTGGAAAAGAGATTGTTCGTTTCCATACGATCTATTGGCCAATTATGTTAATGGCGTTAGACTTACCGCTACCAAAGAAAGTATTTGCACACGGCTGGTTATTGATGAAAGATGGAAAAATGTCTAAATCAAAAGGGAATGTAGTAGATCCTGTAACATTAATTGACCGTTACGGACTTGATGCTCTTCGTTACTACTTGCTACGTGAAGTTCCATTTGGCTCTGATGGTGTTTTTACACCAGAAGGCTTTGTAGAGCGAGTAAACTTTGATTTAGCGAATGATCTAGGGAATTTAGTAAATCGCACAGTAGCCATGATTAATAAGTATTTCGATGGTGTGATTCCAAGCTACCAAGGGGCAGTAACAGAGTTTGATGATATGCTTGTTCAAGTTCAAAAAGAAGTTACTTCTAACTATGAGCATTCAATGGAAAAGATGGAGTTTTCCGTTGCTTTATCATCGGTATGGAAGCTAGTTAGCCGTACAAATAAATACATTGATGAAACACAACCATGGTCATTAGCGAAAGATGAAAATCGTCAAAAAGAACTTGCATCGGTTATGGCGCATTTAGCAGAATCAATTCGTCATATCGCTGTTCTGCTTCAACCTTTCTTAACGCGTACACCTGAAATGATTTTTGCACAAATTGGGGTAAAAGAAGAAGCACTTACATCATGGGATAGCACTACTTCATTTGGTCTCATTCCAGAAGGAACAAAAGTAGCACAGGGAGAACCTTTGTTCCCGCGTTTGGATGTAAAAGAAGAGGTAGAATATATTAAAGAACAAATGCAAGGTTCAGCTCCAAAAGAAGAAGAAAAAGTAGAAGCACCTGAAGTGGATGAAATTTCAATTGATGACTTTATGAAGGTCGATTTGCGCGTTGCACAAGTGACACAAGTAGAGCCTGTAAAGAAAGCTGATAAGCTATTAAAGCTTCAATTAGATTTAGGATACGAAAAGAGACAAGTTGTTTCTGGTATTGCTAAATTCTATAAGCCAGAAGAGTTAGTAGGTCGAAAAGTAATTTGTGTTACAAACTTAAAGCCAGTAAAGCTTCGTGGAGAATTATCTCAAGGGATGATTTTAGCAGGAGAAGATGAAAATGGTTTATCACTAGCAGCAGTTGACCAAAACTTAGCAAATGGAACGAAAATAAAATAATATTCTATAATATTATTCCTGTTTTTAATGATGAATAAGAAAGAGTGTTTCACGTGTAACATACGTGAAACCTTTTTCTTTTTGTTATAACAAAATAGTTTTTTAGGAATTATAACAGGAGAAACGTGAAAGGAAGAGGAGGATACTCATTATGTTATTTGATACACATGTACACTTAAATGCAGATCAATATGAAGAAGATATGGAAGAAGTTATCCAGCGTGCGCAAGACGCAGGCATAGAACATATGGTTGTCGTTGGATTTGACCGTAAAACCATCAATCGTGCAATGGAAATTGTGGAAAAATATGAATTTATTTATGCGGCTGTAGGTTGGCATCCAGTCGATGCAATTGATATGACGGATGAGGATTTAGAGTGGATTGAAGAGCTCGCTGCACATCCTAAAGTAGTAGCAATCGGAGAAATGGGTTTGGACTATCATTGGGATAAATCTCCAAAGGATGTACAAAAAGATGTGTTCCGCAGACAAATTCGCCTAGCTAGAAAAGTGAATTTACCAATTATCATTCATAATCGTGATGCGACAGAAGATGTTGTGCAGATTTTAAGAGAGGAAAAGGTAGAAGAAGTAGGTGGTATTATGCATTGTTTTACAGGTAGCTTAGAAGTTGCAAAACAATGTATAGATATGAATATGTATATCTCATTCGGAGGACCAGTCACGTTTAAAAACGCCAAAAAACCAAAAGAAGTGGCGACACAATTACCTCTTGATCGACTTTTAATCGAAACTGATTGTCCGTATTTAACTCCACATCCGTATCGTGGAAAGCGCAATGAACCTAGCTATGTTACATATATAGCTGAACAAATTGCCGATCTAAAAGGGATTACATATGAGGAATTAGCGCAAAAAACAACAGCAAATGCTAAAAAACTATTCGGCATAAATCGATAAAATAATTTAACGGTAAATGATGGATACTTGTCTAAATGATAAGGTTTTAAAAAGAGTTCTACTTTTCTTTTTTCACTCATAGGATGAACTTGTCGACAAGTCTCTCTTCCTTTTTTTTGATAATTTAGACATAATAGACTATAGTCAAAGCTAAAAAGGGGAGGGTTGACAAGTTGACAACTACTCTATATAATCCTTGTTCGAGAGAAGGAGGCGTTTTTCATCGTGTTAAAAAACGTGAAAAAGCTGTTATCCAAATCTATGAGTGGAAAAAGACTAGTAATCTTTGTAACTAGTTTTGTAGCGTTTTCTACCGTGATTGGATTTGTTGCTTATAAGAGCACACAAGCCTCGGTCTCATTAACAGTGGATGGACAAAAAGTTGATATAAACACCCATGCTAAAACTGTTGGAGACCTACTAAGGCGTGAAGATATTGAGGTAAGTAAGCGAGACTACTTATCACATTCTTTATCTGCTCAAGTAACAGAGAACATGAACGTTGTGTGGAAACCTGCAAAATCTGTTCAACTCGTAGTTGATCAACAAAAGAAAAATATTTGGACTACAGCCAATACAGTACAAGAAGTTCTAAAAGATCAAAAATTGGAACTATCGAAGCATGACCAAATTCAACCAAGTTTAGATACAGCAATTAAACAAGATTTAGCTATTGAAATAGACAAAGCATTCCAAGTGACACTCAATGAAGGCGAGAACCAGCAGCAAGTTTGGTCCACTTCGACTACGGTCGCTGACTTTTTAGAGCAACAGGAAATTAAACTAAATAATCCAGACCGTGTAGACCCTAGTTTATCTAGCCAAGTTACACCAGGTAGTGTTGTAAATGTTATCAGAATAAAAAAGGTCACCGATGTAGTGGAAGAACCAGTTGATTATGCGACTGTGACAAAAAATGATCCAAACCTTGAAAAAGGGAAGGAAAAAGTGATTCAAAAAGGTCAACAAGGTCGTGTAACCAAGCATTATGAAGTTACGCTTGAAAATGGGAAAGAAACCTCGCGTAAGTTAGTAAAAACGGAAGAACAACAAGAAAGTAAAGATAAGATTTTAGCGATCGGTTCAAAAATTGTAAAGCCGGTCACTCAAACAGCAGCAAAAGTAGATCGACAAGTATCTCGTAGTAATGGTAGTGTAGCAAAAGAATTTACAGTAAATTCAACGGCATATACTGCATATTGCAACGGCTGTTCTGGTAAAACAAGAACAGGCTTTGACTTGCGTGCAAATCCTAATGCAAAAGTCATTGCCGTAGATCCTAACGTCATTCCTTTAGGTAGTAAGGTCTATGTAGAAGGCTATGGCTATGCAGTTGCAGCAGATACAGGTGGAGCTATTAAAGGAAATAAAATCGACGTGTTTTTCCCTGATAAATCAAAAGCTTATAAATGGGGACGTCGTACTGTTAAAATTAAAGTATTAAATTAACTTTAAAGTGCAGAGGATAATTTTATCCTCTGCCTTTTTCAGTTACAATAAGAAAATATGAGCTTTTATGTATATAGACGTAAATGCAACATGAAAAGTTTCATGTTTTGGAGGTAAAAATGAAAATAAAAGAAATTATTGTGGTAGAAGGTAAAGATGATACAGTTGTAATCCAACGAGCAGTTCATGCAGATACAATCGAAACAAATGGTTCAGCTGTAAGTGAAGAGACGATTGAAAAAGTTCGCCTCGCTCAGGAGAAAAGGGGCGTTATCATTTTTACGGATCCTGACTATCCAGGGCAACGAATTCGAAATATAATAACAGAGCGAGTGCCAGGCTGTAAGCATGCTTTTTTATCAAAGGAAGAGGCAAGACCTAAACATGGTAAAGGTATAGGTGTTGAACACGCTTCTTTAGAGGCTATACGTGAAGCTTTGAAGGCCGTACAGCAAGAGTGGATCGATGTGAAAGAAGAAGTCTCTAAGCAAGATCTCCTCGATGCTGGTTTAATAGGAGGACCACAGGCGAAAGAAAGACGTGAAAAGCTTGGAATGATGTTAAAAATAGGATATGCCAATGGAAAACAGCTACATAAGCGAATGACGATGTTTCAGATTCCAAGGGCAACGTTTATAGAAGTAATGGAGCGTATAAATGAGGAGGAAAAAAACAATTGGTAAAAGATATTGCAACACCTAATCGTACAAAGGAAATTTTACAAAAGCATGGATTTACATTTAAGAAAAGCTTAGGTCAGAACTTTCTTATTGATACAAACATCTTAAATCGTATTGTTGATCATGCAGAATTAACACCAGAAACAGGTGCCATTGAGATTGGACCTGGAATTGGGGCTCTAACAGAGCAGATTGCCAAGCGCGCAAAGAAAGTGGTCGCATTTGAGATTGATCAGCGATTATTGCCAATTTTAAAAGAGACAATGGAACCTTATCCACACGTTAACGTTATCCATCAAGATGTATTAAAAGCTGACGTACATGATGTCATCTCAAAAGAGTTTGAGGGGATAAGTGACCTTATGGTGGTAGCTAACTTACCTTACTATGTGACAACACCTATCTTGATGAAATTATTAGAAGAGAAAATCCCAGTGCGTGGTATGGTTGTGATGCTTCAAAAAGAGGTAGCGGATCGAATTGCGGCTAAGCCTGGTACGAAAGAATACGGATCTCTGTCTATTGCTATTCAATATTATACAGAAGCAGAAACAGTCATGATTGTTCCGAAAACAGTATTTAACCCTCAACCAAATGTAGATTCTGCTGTTATTCGTCTAATTAGAAGAAGTGAGCCGGCCGTTCACGTTGTAGATGAGGATTTCTTCTTCAAAGTAGTACGTGCAAGCTTTGGACAACGCAGAAAGACCATCTTAAATAATTTAACGAATAATCTACCAAAGGGTAAAGAAAACAAACAGCAAATTGAACAAGCATTATCAGCAGCAAGCGTTGATCCAAAGCGCAGAGGAGAAACATTGTCAATTAAGGAATTTGGCTTATTAAGCGATGAGCTTTTAAAATCAATGCGCTAGAACGAATCACCTTTTCCTAACTCAGTCATAGGCTATGAAGAAAGAAATTATGAGTAGTTCCTTAAGTGGTTGAGACGGAGTGAATAGGATGAATATAAAAATAGGTGATTTAGTAACCCGCCCTTCATATCAGCGGGATTTGCTCTTTCGAGTTATATCAATCAATCAAGATGAAGCTGGGGCTATTTATGCTACTCTCTTTGGAGAAGATGTTCGGTTAATTGCAGATGCCCCTTTTTCAGATTTAGAAGTAGTCAGTGAACAAGAAAAGAAGAAACGCCAACATGAAGAAGACCAACGATTAGAACGATCATTAGCCCTTATTAAGCAAGACTATAATTTGAGTAGACAAAAAAGTGAATACGAAATGACAAATGGGTATAGCCATACTCATGATTTATTTCAGCTTCCAGGAAAAGTTCTTCATATTGATGGAGATCCAAATTATTTAAACAAATGCTTGCTACTTTATGAAAAGATTGGTATTCCTGTGTACGGGATACATTGTCTTGAAAAGGAGATGCCTGAGAAAGTACCTCAGTTAGTAAAAGAGGTTCGGCCTGATATCTTAGTGTTAACAGGTCATGATGCATATTCAAAATCAAAAGGAAGAAAAACAGATTTAATTGCATACAGACATTCTCGTTATTTTGTTAAAACTGTGCGTGAAATTAGAGCGCAAATGCCAAACTTAGATCAACTTGTTATTTTTGCAGGTGCTTGTCAATCTCATTTTGAATCGTTGATTCAAGCCGGAGCTAATTTTGCAAGTTCTCCTTCAAGAGTCAATATTCATGCGCTAGATCCCGTCTACATTGTCTCCAAAATTAGCTTTACGCCTTTTACAGACTACATCAATGTATGGGATGTTTTACGAAATACCCTCACTGGTGCAAAAGGATTAGGAGGAGTTGAAACAAAAGGTCTTCTTCGAACAGGAATGCCTTATCAACAACACGATGATGAGGAAGAACAGAGCCTATAAACAGCTTATGTTTGTAGGTTCTGTTTTTTTAATCCCACGTAAATAAAGAATCATTGTACATATTTTCTTTAATTTGGTAAAGAATATAAAATAAATGTAGGTTTCTGTTGAAAACTTTAAGTTGACATGAATGGATTAAGGTTGTTATAATTTTATATTTTTGACTAATTTTCATAGGTGTGCTATACTACATAGAGTGAGGTGGACAAATATGGCGAAAACATTATCTGACATTAAAGAAACGCTTGATTTGCATCTAGGACAGCGTCTTACATTAAAAGCAAACGGTGGTCGTAGAAAAACGATTGAGCGATCAGGTGTATTAGCAGAAACGTATCCATCAGTTTTCATTGTTGAATTAGATCAAGCAGAAAATTCGTTAGAGCGTGTTTCATACAGTTATGCAGACGTTTTAACTGAAACCGTGCAATTACAGTTTTTTGATGAAAGTGCAGGCAGCATGATATAGAACTTGGTAGCAAGCAGTGGACCTTTGTTTACTGCTTTTTTTATGCGCTTTTACAGAAAGTAGTAAACATACTATGTTTGTTCTGTTACATACTATAACTGTCGTGATTTCATAAAAAGGAGTTGTGGCAGTTGGGAAGACGTAAAGGTGTCATGTCAAACCAGTTAAAAGAAGAGTTAGCAAAAGAGTTAGGGTTTTATGATGTAGTGAAAAAAAGTGGTTGGGGAGCAATCCGCTCTAAAGATGCGGGAAACATGGTCAAACGTGCCATTGAAATGGCTCAACAACAACTCTCAAAATAATGTCTTCTTTTTGAAATTGATAAAGCAAGCTGTTTTAATCAATCACTCAAACTGTTCATATAAAGGATAAGGAATAGTGCATATGGCTTTTTCATTCTTAAAAACAGCTTAATTGAAACAACGGCCGAAGTATCCTTACTTCGGCTGTTTTACGATTTGTCATAATCGTCGTTCATATGATTGTGTAAAGATGTCAAATAGAAAGGATGTATCTGGCCTATTTTATGATAAAATAACGTTAAACTTTATTAGGCGAAGTAGGTGGAGTAAGTTGAAGTTAATGGTAAAGGCACCCGCTAAAATAAATTTATCATTAGATGTTTTACATAAGCGTCTTGATGGATATCATGAAGTGAAAATGGTTATGACAACAATTGATTTAGCGGATCGAATTGAGCTTTCTGACCGCGAGGACGGAAAAATCGTCATTCATTCACAAAATCGTTTTGTCCCAGATGATCAACGTAATCTTGCATATCAAGCTGCTCAGTTATTGCAGAAGCGATATGGTGTCAAAAAAGGAGTCACGATTTCAATTGATAAGATGATTCCTGTTGCGGCAGGGTTAGCGGGTGGTAGTAGCGATGCAGCTGCTACGTTAAGAGGTCTTAATCAGCTTTGGAATCTGAATCTATCCATGGATACATTAGCGGAAATTGGAGCAGAAATTGGCTCAGATGTGTCATTCTGTGTCTATGGTGGAACGGCCTTAGCGACTGGCAGAGGAGAGGTTGTGAAGCATATTGAAGCACCACCTAATTGCTGGGTCATTTTAGCCAAACCAGAAATTGGAGTCTCAACGGCTGATGTGTATAAAAATTTACAGTTAGGCAGTGTGAAGCACCCAGATGTTGATGAGATGGTTCGGGCAATCGAAGAAAAAGATTATCATCACATGTGTCAGCTCGTAGGGAATGTCTTAGAAAGTGTAACACTAAAGATGCATCCGGAAGTGGCACTTATTAAAGAACAAATGGGACGCTTTGGCGCAGATGCAGTATTGATGAGTGGAAGTGGTCCTACAGTATTCGGATTAGTACAATACGATTCAAGAATGCATCGTATTTATAACGGTTTAAGAGGTTTTTGTGACAAGGTTTACGCAGTAAGATTGTTAGGGGAACGAATACCTCTTGATTAAATCCGTATATTAATGTTATATTCAATTTAAAATATTCGGATTTTAGGAGGGTATTATGAAATTCCGACGTAGTGGAAGATTAATTGATATGACAAACTACTTTATTCAAAACCCTCAACGTCTGATTCCTTTAACGCATTTTGCAGATAAGTATGATTCAGCAAAATCGTCTATTAGTGAAGATATGGCTATTATTAAGCAGACGTTTGAACAACAAGGGATTGGTACGCTTGTGACACTTCCAGGCGCAGCAGGTGGCGTCAAGTTTATCCCGAGGGTACCAACAGAAGAAGCAAAGAAGTTTGTAGCAGAATTATGTGAAATGGTGGCAAAGCCAGAGCGCCTTTTACCTGGTGGTTATTTATATTTAACAGATATTTTAGGGAATCCTCGTGTTGTAAATAAAATTGGGCGTTTGTTTGCATCGTTTTTTGCTGAACGCAAAATTGATGTGGTGATGACGGTTGCGACAAAAGGGATTCCGTTGGCGTATGCTGTTGCTCAATTTTTGAATGTACCTGTTGTCATTGTAAGACGTGATAGTAAAGTAACAGAAGGTTCAACAGTTAGTATCAACTACGTTTCGGGTTCTTCTAAACGCATTCAAACCATGTTATTGGCAAAACGAAGTCTTGCGGTTGGATCTAACGTCCTGATTATCGATGACTTCATGAAAGCTGGTGGCACGGTTAACGGTATGATTAGCTTATTAGAAGAGTTTGAAGCACATGTAGCGGGTATAGGGGTATTAGTAGAGTCAGAAGATATTGAGGAGCGCTTAGTAGACGAGTATATTTCACTGGTACAATTAAAAGATGTCGATGTGAAAGAAAAGCAAATCCGCGTCCAAGAAGGAAATTATTTAAATTACCTTTAAAAAAGGTTGTTTATCGTTATTAAACGTTTTATGTGTGAGAATGCAAACATAAAGCAGACATAGAGTAGTTAAAGGAGAGGGAGAAGCATGCTAAAAGTTCAAACAAACGAAGCGCCACAAGCAATTGGGCCATATTCGCAGGGGATTGTTGTTAATAATATGTTTTATAGTTCAGGTCAGATTCCGCTAACTCCAGCTGGAGATATGATAAACGGAGGAATTGTTGAACAAACAGAGCAAGTGTTTCAAAATTTAGATGCAGTATTAAAGGCAGCTGGAGCATCCTTTGAAACGGTTGTAAAGGCAACAGTCTTTATTAAAGACATGAATGACTTTGGCCAAATTAACGAAGTTTATGCCAAGTATTTTAATAATCATAAGCCAGCGAGATCATGTGTTGAAGTAGCGCGACTTCCGAAAGACGCGTTAATTGAAATTGAAGTGGTAGCTCTTGTTAAAAACCGTTAAAATTTAACGGTTTTTTTGCATTCTTCTAGGTCACAGAATAAAAATTCCATTTGTTCACTTATTTTACGATTTTTCACTAAAAAATTTTTTAGAATTGCAGGAAAAGTTAAAAATTTGTGGAATTACTAATTAAAGCTTCATTTAGAAAAAAGGTGGTGAACAGAATGGAAGTAACTGACGTGAGATTACGCCGCGTAAACACAGAAGGACGTATGAGAGCAATCGCTTCAATTACACTTGATAACGAGTTTGTTGTTCATGATATTCGTGTAATTGATGGGAATAATGGTTTGTTTGTGGCAATGCCAAGCAAGCGTACGCCAGATGGTGAGTTCCGTGATATTGCACATCCGATTAACTCTGGTACTCGCGGAAAAATTCAAGATGCTGTTTTAGCAGAATATCATCGCTTAGGTGAATTAGAAGTTGAATTTGAAGAAGCGGGTGCTTCATAAAATATGATTGATTAAAGAGTCTATTGATAAATAGGCTCTTTTTTGTATAAATCTCCCTTTTGTTCCTCAATCTAATCTTCAAGTTGTTCTATTTATTTCAAATCTATGTTAATTCACTGACAAATCTATGTACTTTTTCATCATTTCTTGAAATAGACGAGCTTTTAGGATAATATTTTTAATGGATAAAAAGGTAAAATTGGAGGCCTGTTATGTCAAAAAGATATGCAGTCATATTGGCAGCTGGGCAGGGTACACGTATGAAGTCATCTTTATATAAAGTGCTACATCCTGTTTGTGGGAAGCCGATGGTACAACATGTTATCGATCAGCTTTCTTCTTTAGAGTTGGCTAAACTCATTACTGTTGTTGGTCATGGTGCTGAAAAAGTGAAGGCACACATTGGGGATAAAAGTTCTTTTGTATTGCAAGAAAAGCAACTAGGAACGGCTCATGCTGTCATGCAAGCAGAAGAGTTATTAGCAAATGAAGAAGGTACAACAATTGTCATTTGTGGAGATACACCACTGATTACTTCAGAGACAATTGAAGCTTTACTAAATCAACATGAGCAAACAGGTGCAAAAGCAACGATTCTAACTGCATATGCAGAAGATCCAACAGGTTACGGTCGCATCATCCGTAACGAAGAAGGGTTAGTTGAAAAGATTGTTGAGCATAAAGATGCATCTGAACAAGAAAGAGCTGTAAAAGAAATCAATACGGGTACGTACTGTTTTGATAATCAATATTTGTTTGAAACACTTTCTAAAGTATCAAATGACAATGTACAAGGTGAATACTACTTACCGGATGTTGTTGAGATTCTAAAGAATCAAGGTGAAATTGTTTCAGCGTATCAAACAAGTGATTTCTCAGAAACGCTTGGTGTTAATGATCGATATGCATTGTCTCAAGCAGAAGAAACAATGAAAAAACGCATTAACAAACAGCATATGTTAAATGGGGTCACAATTATTGATCCTTCTAACACGTATATCTCTCCAGATACAGTAATTGGTCGTGATACCATCATTCATCCAGGTACACTACTTATGGGTGAAGTCGTGATTGGTGAAAATTGTGAAGTTGGTCCAAATACTGAAATTAAAGATTGCAAAGTTGGAAATGAAACATCCATTCGTCACTCTGTTGCTCATGACAGCGAAATCGGTGCAAAAGTGACAATTGGCCCATTTGCACACATTCGCCCTCAATCCGCAATTGGTGATGAGGTACGTGTAGGGAACTTTGTAGAAATTAAAAAGTCTACATTTGGAAAAGGTAGCAAAGCGTCTCATCTGAGCTACATTGGTGATGCTGAAGTAGGAGCAGATGTGAATCTAGGTTGCGGTTCTATTACGGTCAACTATGATGGCAAAAACAAGTACTTAACAAAAATTGAAGATGGCGTTTTTGTTGGGTGTAATTCAAACTTAGTTGCACCGGTTACCATTGGTGAAGGAGCATATGTAGCTGCAGGTTCAACAGTTACAGAAGATGTTCCATCAAAAGCATTATCGATTGCACGAGCTCGACAAGTTAACAAAGAAAACTATGTTGAGAACCTAAATATCAATAAAAAATCCTAACGGAGGTTTCACAATATAATGTCAAAAGTATATGCTGATGAAAATCTAAAGGTTTTTACATTAAATTCTAACCCTGCTCTAGCAGAAGAGATTGCAAAGGTAATTGGGGTTGAGCTTGGAAAATGTTCAGTGGCTCGCTTCAGTGATGGTGAAGTTCAAATCAATATCGAAGAAAGTATCCGTGGGTGCGATGTATTCATTATCCAATCAACAAGTGCACCGGTAAATGAGCATATCATGGAATTATTAATTATGATTGATGCATTAAAGAGAGCATCAGCAAAAACAATTAATATTGTTATGCCTTATTATGGTTATGCTCGTCAAGACCGTAAAGCACGAGCTCGTGAGCCAATTACATCAAAGCTAGTAGCAAACCTATTGGAAACAGCAGGTGCTACTCGTATTATCACGCTTGATTTACATGCACCACAAATTCAAGGTTTCTTTGATATCCCAATCGATCACCTAGTGGGTGTACCAATTTTAGGTGAATACTTTAAGAGTAAAAGCTTAGAAGACGTTGTCATTGTTTCTCCAGACCATGGTGGTGTGACTCGTGCGCGTAAGCTAGCAGAGCGCCTAAAAGCACCAATTGCTATTATTGACAAGCGTCGTCCACGCCCTAATGTGGCAGAAGTAATGAACATTGTTGGTCAAGTAGATGGCAAAACAGCTATTCTAATTGACGATATGATTGATACAGCAGGTACGATTACATTAGCAGCGAATGCTCTAATTGAAAGTGGAGCAAAAGAGGTATACGCTTGTTGTACACACCCTGTTCTATCAGGTCCAGCGATTGAGCGTATCCAAAACTCTAACATCAAAGAATTAGTTGTAACAAACTCAATTGAGTTACCAGAAGAGAAGAAAATTGATAAAGTAACTGAGTTATCAGTTGCACCTCTAATGGGTGAAGCCATTATCCGTGTACATGAAGAACAATCTGTAAGTACATTATTTGATTAATAGATAGGTTCTCAGACAACTTTTCTTGTTAAGGAAAAGAAAGTCTTATTTAAAACCTCGTCGTTCCATTCTTGATAGTTAATGAATGGAATAGGCGAGGTTTTTTACATAACTCAATCACTTTTGGATTTCATGTTTAACTCTGTTTCATTTAGGGAAGATTTATAGTATGACGCAGAGAAAAAACATGGAAGGTGATATAAATGAGTACACTTTTACAAGCAAATGAGCGAAATGAGTTTAAAAATTCAGCGAGACGAAAAATTCGTGAGGAAGGAAACTTTCCAGCGGTTGTATACGGAAATAAAGTGGATTCTAAATCGATCTATCTAAATAGCGCAGAATTCATTAAAACAATTCGTGAGAGTGGACGCAATGGCGTTTTAACATTGCAAGTGAACAGTGAAAAGTATTCAGTTATGTTACATGATATTCAAACAGATCCATTAAAAAATGAGATTGTGCACGCAGACTTCCAAGTTATAGATATGTCAAAAGACATTGAAGCAACAGTTAATGTCGTGTTGGTTGGAGAAGCGGCAGGAACAAAAGAAGGTGGCGTTCTGCAACAGTCGTTACATGAAGTAACGGTTAAAGGGTTGCCGAAAGACATTCCATCGGAAATTCAAATTGATGTTACAAACTTAGGCGTGAACGATACCATTACATTAGAGGAAGCGACGGTAGCTAAAAATATTGAAATCACTCATAACTTAACCGACACAGTTGCTTCTATTTTACCACCACGTCAAGAAGAAGATATTAATAGCGGTGAGCAACAAGATAGCGCAGATGAAGATGACGTTTCGGAAAAAAATAAAGAAGAATGATAAAAAGACGTAACCAAAAGGTTACGTCTTTTCGAATGATTTGATTATAATAGGAAGTATAGATTGTTTTTATGAAAGGAGAACATCCCTTGAAAGTAATTGTAGGATTAGGGAATCCTGGTCGAGAATATGACCGCACAAGACATAATATTGGATTTATGATTATTGATGAATTAGCAGAGCATCTTATGATTTCGTTAGATAAGACAAAGTTTAATGGTATCTACGGTGTCGGTACAGTGAAAGGTGAAAAAGTCATATTATTAAAACCTTTAACATATATGAATTTATCAGGTGAAAGTTTGAAACCGCTCATGAGCTACTATGACGTTTCTCCTGAAGACATCCTTGTGATCTATGATGATTTAGACTTACCTTCAGGAAAAGTTCGCTTACGCACCAAAGGAAGCGCTGGTGGACATAACGGTATTAAGTCCATTGTTCAACATTTAAAAACACAAGAGTTTAACCGTATCCGTGTTGGAATTGATCGACCAACCAATGGAATGAAAATAAGCGATTACGTACTAGGTAAGTTTACAAATGAAGAAATGGTAGATATGAAAGAAGCCATTGATAAGTCTATCAAAGCAAGTGAAGATTGGATTCATACACCATTTTTAGAAGTGATGAACCGCTATAATTGAATGAATAACATACCTCGTAAGTGTCGATACTAGCAGTAAAAACACTTGCTAGGAGGATTTTTATGTCTATCCGTTATGTTTGCAGACATTGTGGGACGAGTGTTGGTATAATTGATGTAGTCACTATCAATAGTAAGGAGCTCGGACTAGACCATTTAACCGCAACCGAACGTAAACAATTCATTCATTATAACAGCAATGGGGAGATGTCGATTCAAACCATTTGCGAAGATTGTCAGGAAGCGTTAGAACGTAACCCTGATTATCACCAATATGAGACTTTTATACAGTAAAGAGCTTTGGTACTTAGAGCCAAAGCATTTTTCTGTTTATAGTTGTGCAACATGTGCATGAGAGGAGGGAATCCTTTGCTAGGGATTAAAAAACATTTTCGCGAAAACGTAGAGATTAAAACCATTATTCAAAGTGTCGAAGAAGGATTAAAAGAACAACTTGTAGCAGGGATATCCGGATCCGCGCGTTCCGTTTTAATGGCAGCGCTACATGAAAAACAAGGTCGACCATTATTAGTCGTGACCCACAATTTATATCAAGCTCAAAAGATTTATGATGATTTAACCAACTTACTACCAAACAGTGGTGTATTTTTATATCCTGTAAACGATTTGATTGCGACAGAGGTAGGGATTGCGAGCCCGGAACTAAAGGCTCAGAGAATTGAAGCGTTGAATTATTGGAGCCATGAAGGCAAAGGGATTGTGATTACACCTATTTCCGGTTTGCGTAAGCTATTACCTCCAAAGCAACGCTGGAAACAAAGTCAACTGTCATTTAAGGTAGGAGAAGATATTGATGTTGAATCTTATTTGCATCAATTAGTGTCACTCGGTTATGAGCGTGCTTCAATGGTTGATTCACCAGGGGAGTTCAGTGTTAGGGGTGGCATTATTGATATCTATCCATTGACCGAGGAATACCCTGTTCGTATCGAACTATTTGACACAGAAGTGGACTCCATTCGTACGTTTACGATTGAAGATCAACGTTCACATAAGCAATTAAAGGAAATCAAAATAAGCCCTGCAGGCGAAATGATTTTTACAGACAAGGAAATAGAGCAAGGGATTGTTACGCTTGAAAAGCATCTTGCTTCTACGTTGAAGAGTGTCAAAGATGAAGCAGTAAAAGAATTGTTAGTAGAGAAAATTCAAGGTGAAATTGAACAGTTAAAACAAGGGCACCTATTAGATAACATGTTCAAATATTTATCTCTGTTTTATGAAATGCCTACTAGTTTAATAGACTATCTACCTGAAAACGGCGTTATTTTATTTGATGAAATGACACGTATTCAAGAGACATCAGAACAACTAGATCAAGAAGAGGCTGAATGGATTACAGATTTATTAGCAAATGGTGAAATTGTAAGAGATGTAGTGCCTTCTCATAAAGTTTCGTCATTAATTGCAAAAGCTGGTCATCCTATTATTTATTTGTCTTTATTCTTAAAGCATGTTTCCTATACAAACCCACAAAATATTGTCAACATCTCTTATAAACAAATGCAGCAATTTTATGGTCAGATGAATTTGTTGAAAAATGAGATTGACCGTTGGGTGAAGAGTCAATATGCCATTGTTGTACTAGGTGCAAACGAAGAGCGAGTAAGTAAATTAGAGAAAGTACTAGCTGATTACGATATTGAATCTTCAATGCTGTCATCCGATAGTGAGCTCATTCCTGGTAAAGTGCAAATCATTGAAGGAGACCTTCATGTTGGGTTTGAATTGCCGATGCAAAAAATAGCGGTATTAACAGAGGAAGAGCTTTTTAGAAAGAGGATTAAGAAGACAAAGCGTCGTCAGAAATTATCCAATGCAGAGCGAATTAAAAGCTATTCTGAGCTAAATGTTGGTGATTATGTTGTTCATATCAACCATGGTATCGGTCGTTATCTAGGAATTGAGACATTAGAGATTAATGGAAATCATAAAGATTATATTCATATCAAGTATGAGGGAACTGACAAACTGTATGTCCCTGTTGAACAAATTGATCAAGTTCAAAAGTATGTAGGCTCGGAAGGAAAAGAACCAAAAGTTTATAAATTAGGTGGAAGTGATTGGAAGAAGGTTAAGAGGAAAGTAGAATCTTCTGTTCAGGATATCGCAGATGACTTAATAAAATTATATGCAGAGCGTGAAGCGAGTAAAGGATACGCATTTTCTCCAGATGGAGATATGCAGCGTCAGTTTGAAACATCATTTCCTTATCAAGAAACAGAGGATCAACTTCGCTCCATCCATGAAATTAAAAAAGATATGGAAAAAGAGCGTCCAATGGATCGACTGTTGTGTGGAGATGTTGGTTATGGAAAGACAGAAGTAGCCATTCGAGCTGCATTCAAAGCCATTGCGGATGGAAAACAGGTTGCTTTTCTTGTTCCAACGACAATCTTAGCTCAGCAACACTTTGAAACGATTCGTGAGCGCTTTCAAGATTATCCAATCAACATTGGGCTACTAAGTCGTTTCCGAACGAGAAAACAGCAACAGGAAACAATCAAGGGGCTGAAAAACGGTACCGTCGACATTGTAATCGGTACACATCGTCTTCTTTCAAAAGATATTGTTTATAAAGAGCTCGGTCTGTTAATTATTGATGAAGAGCAACGATTTGGTGTTACTCATAAAGAGAAAATTAAGCAGTTTAAAGCAAACATTGATGTATTGACATTAACGGCTACACCAATTCCTCGAACATTACATATGTCGATGCTTGGTGTGCGAGATTTATCTGTTATTGAAACGCCTCCAGAGAATCGTTTCCCTGTTCAAACGTATGTCGTTGAATATAATGGTGTGCTTGTTCGAGAAGCGATTGAACGAGAACTAGCAAGAGATGGACAAATCTATTTCTTATATAACCGTGTTGAAGATATTGAACGAAAAGCAGAAGAGATTTCAATGCTAGTGCCTGATGCGCGCGTAACGTATGCGCATGGTAAGATGAATGAAACAGAGCTTGAGGCAGTTATTTTAAGCTTTTTAGAAGGCGAATACGATGTGTTGGTTAGTACGACCATTATTGAAACAGGGGTTGATATCCCTAATGTAAATACACTCATTGTTCACGATGCAGATAAAATGGGCTTATCTCAGTTGTATCAATTACGTGGTCGTGTAGGTCGCTCTAACCGAGTGGCTTATGCATATTTTTCGTATAGAAAAGATAAGGTGTTAACTGAGGTAGCGGAAAGACGATTACAGGCAATTAAAGAATTCACAGAACTAGGATCTGGATTTAAGATTGCGATGCGTGACTTATCCATTCGTGGAGCAGGAAACCTTCTTGGTGCACAGCAACATGGCTTTATTGACTCTGTTGGGTTTGATTTATATTCTCAAATGTTAAAAGAAGCCATTGAAGAACGAAGAGGAACCGATGATACGAAGGAATTGAGCGATGTAGAAGTGAACCTCGATCTTGATGCATATATTCCAGACCAATATGTCTCAGATGGTCGCTTAAAAATTGAGCTGTATAAACGCTTTAGAGGAATTGAAACATTGGAAGATGTTCAAGACTTACAAGATGAAATCATTGATCGATTCGGTGAGTATCCACAAGAGGTAGATTACCTGTTCCGAGTTGCAAGAACAAAGGTACATGCGAAGGAGCAACGAGTTGAATCAATCGTACAAGCAAAGCAACAAGTAACAATTCTTTTATCTGAGCAAGCTAGTTCAAATGTCGATGGACAAAAATTATTCCAGCTAGGTAATCAATTTGGACGGATGGTAAGCTTAGGGATGGAAGGAAAGAAAGTGAAAGTTGTTTTAAATATTAAAGGCGTTTCGCAAAACGAGTGGTTAAACGTTGTGTATGAAATGATAAAAGGGTTATCTACTATTAAAAGAGAAGAAGTAAAAAGTTAACAAACAATCATCACATAGAACGTGGATGTTTACTTATCAACTAGCGCATGTTTAGTTGTATAGGAGAAAGCATCTGCGTTTTTATGTTTAAAAAGAAGTTTTAGTTATGACAAGTAAAAATGTTTATAAAAGAAAAGTGGAGGGTAAATGAGAAACAAATAACCAAAATTAACCACAACGTAGATAAGTTTACTTTTAAAATAAGAAGAACAATATGATATTGGGTACTTTTTAACAAAAAATGATATGGTTGGTGTATAGAAGTTATTTTGTGACGGATACTAATTGCAACAATGGTGATAGCTTCAAAAACAGGATAAAAATCCTGAGTCACCAAATACATTTAATCATCAGATGAAAGAGAGGCTTCAATGAATGAAAGCAACAGGTATTGTTCGTCGAATTGATGATTTAGGGCGGGTTGTAATTCCGAAAGAAATCCGCAGAACTTTAAGGATTCGTGAAGGAGACCCACTAGAAATCTTCGTAGATCGAGATGGAGAAGTTATCTTAAAAAAATATTCTCCAATTAGTGAGCTTAGTGACTTTGCGAAAGAATATGCAGAAGCTTTATATGACAGCTTAGGGCACCCTGTTTTAATCTGTGATCGAGATGTCTATATCTCTGTAGCAGGAAGCTCTAAAAAAGAGTATTTGAATAAAAACATTAGCCAACTTGTTGAAACAACGATGGAAAGTCGTAGTTCTGTTTTAGTGAAAGATGAAAAGAAAATTGAGTTTATTGATGGACAAGAAGAGACTGTCGCATCTTACACCATTGGTCCAATTGTAGCAAATGGTGATCCAATTGGCGCTGTTGTGATCTTCTCAAAAGATAAGTCTGTCACAGAGGTAGAACATAAGGCTGTGGAAACAGCTGCTGGCTTTTTATCTCGTCAAATGGAGCAATAATACAACCATTATATGTAGGAACAAAAAAGGTAGCAAACTTGCTACCTTTTTTACTTGTTATCTTTAATTGTCAAAAGACTCGTATAGAGTCGTGATATAATACATGTAGCAATTTATAGAAAAGTGCAGTGTTGTAGGAGAACATAAACAGCCAAAGACTCTTCTCTATAAATGTGCAGATTAGATGAATGATAACTAGAAGGTGTCTTTAATTTTGAAAGGTGTTCATCATGAATAAAGAGGTCAAGAACAGTCATGTTCAATCAATATTAAATGGAGCGCTCATTCTAACACTTGCTGGATTATTTACAAAAGTTCTGAGTGCAAGCTATCGAATTCCTTATCACTATATTGCCGGTGATGTAGGGTTTTATATTTACCAACAAGTTTATCCTCTTTATGGGATTTCTTTATTGTTAGGTACATATGGTTTTCCGGTTATCATTTCTAAGTTAATAGCGGAAAATAGGCACAATAAGCGAGTCATTTCCTTAATTTTACGTACATCATTTATGCTGTTATCTTTAATGAATGGCCTCTTCTTTGCTCTTCAATATCTATTTGCTGAGCAAATTGCAAGTTGGATGGGTGATGATAAATTAACACCCCTCATTCAAATCATTTCTCTCTCCTTTTTATTTATCCCATTTCTAGCAGTCATTCGTGGTTATTATCAAGGGATTAATAATATGGTGCCTACTGCACTTTCACAAGTTGCAGAACAAATGGTTCGAGTGGGGACCATTTTACTGCTCTCTTTTTTATTGCTTCATCAAGGCTATGATCTTTATGTAGCAGGGGCAGGGGCTATTTTTGGTTCTATTACGGGTGCAATCACATCCTTATTTGTATTAGGTGCCTTTTTACTAAAGCATAAAAAAAGATTACCGATACGAGGTCAATATCAGATAACAGACGAAGTAAGCGCGGTTTTAAAAAAAGTAGCATTGCAAGGAAGTCTTATTTGTTTAAGTGGTATGGGTCTTTTATTTATTCAGCTTGTAGACTCCTTTACTCTTTTTTCTCAATTAGTCTTAGAAGGAACGGGTGAATTAAAAGCGAAAATAATGAAAGGTACATATGATCGAGGATTACCACTGATTCAGCTTGGTACGGTAGTCGGTACGGCCTTCTCGTTAGCTTTAGTTCCTGTTATTTCATCTGCAGTTTCAAACAGAGATCAAAAACTCATGAGGGAAAAGAGCCGCTTGTCTTTAAAGCTTTCACTTGTAGTCGGAATAGGGGCTGCAATGGGATTAGTAGGAATCATGCAATCGACAAACGCTATGCTGTATGGAGATATCAAAGGCACAGATACATTACAAATCTTAAGCTTGCTCATTGTATTCACTACCTTATCTGCTACAACGGCAGCCATTTTACATGGTATGGGATATATGTATGTGCCTGCTTTGGCGGTATTAGGAGGTCTTGTATTAAAATATGTTTTGAATATAGCATTGATTGCTGTTTATGAAACAGAAGGAGCAGCAATTGCATCTGTTTTAAGTTTTGCATTTATTGCTGGTGTAAACACGCTTTATTTACGCTTGAAAATTAGAATGAGCATGATCGGTGGAAAAAGTATAGGTAGTATTCTCATGGCTGCGTGTGTCATGTTAGTGGTTCTTAAATTGTATGAACTAGGCGCATACTCCTTAGTAGAGGCTAATAATCGTCACACTACCTTTTATAGTAGTCAAGCATTAAGCGCAGTGTGTTTAGGTGGTGTACTTTACATTTATCTTATTTTAAGAAATGGTGTCTTTACGCTAAACGAATTATTAGATATTCCGCTTGGAGATAAAGTAGCTAAGTATATAGAAAAAAATAAAAACAAAGGTGATAAAAAATGAGCAAAACAATTACAGTCATTGGATTAGGAGCAGGAGATTTAGAACAGCTTCCATTGGGTATATTTCGAATATTAAAAGGTGCAAAAAATCTCTTTTTACGAACAGAAGAGCATCCAGTGGTGTCTCATTTCGAAGAGGAAGGTATTTTATTTACATCATTTGATACTATTTATGAACAACATGATTCATTTGAAGAGGTTTATCAGCATATTGTCGAAAACTTGTGCAGCCAGGATGACGATATTGTGTATGCAGTACCTGGACACCCGCTTGTAGCCGAAAGAACGATACAACTATTGCTAGAAAAAGCACAAGAAGCTGATATACGTGTAGAGATAAAAGGTGGACAAAGCTTTTTAGATCCTATTTTTTCTGCGCTTAAAATAGATCCAATTGAAGGATTTCAACTTCTCGATGGTACTTCTATGAACAGAGCGGAGCTACAGCTAACACAGCATGTGCTTATTTCACAGGTATACGATCAATTTGTTGCATCAGATGTTAAGTTAACGTTAATGGAACACTTACCAGATGAGTACCCAGTTTATATTGTAACAGCGGCTGGAAGTGCGCTAGAAGTCATTAAAAAGGTAAAGCTTTATGAGTTGGATCGCGAGGTTACCTTGAGCAACTTAACGACCGTTTATGTTCCGCCTGTTGTAGAGAGTGAACCGCTTTACCATCAGTTTGAGTCGTTGCGACACATTATTGCAACATTGAGAGGACCGAATGGCTGTCCGTGGGATAAAAAGCAAACCCATACTTCTCTCAAAAAGTATTTACTTGAGGAAGCATATGAACTTTTAGAGGCAATTGATAACGAAGATGACGATCATATTGTAGAAGAGCTCGGAGATGTGTTACTTCAAGTTATGCTTCATGCACAAATAGGAGAAGATGATGGAATGTTCTCCATCGACGATGTGATTAGAGAGTTATCAAGTAAAATGGTGAGAAGGCATCCTCATGTGTTTAGTGATGTGAATGTAGAAAATGCTGAAGAAGTTGTTCAAAATTGGAACGAAATTAAGCAAGAAGAAAAAGGAGAACGTACGGAATCGATATTAGATCGTGTGCCTAACTCAGCAACAAGCTTGATGAAGGCTCATCAATATCAAAAAGAAGCGGCAAAAGTAGGCTTTGACTGGGATCATGTTGAACCGATGTGGGACAAAGTGTTTGAAGAAATAAGAGAATTTAAAGATGAGGTTCAAGTATCAAATAATGAGAATAAGCTAAGTGATGAATTTGGTGACATTTTATTTGCACTTGTGAATGTTGCTCGCTATTATAAGGTGGATTCAGAGTCAGCTCTTGCTCAAACGAACCACAAGTTTTCAAGGCGTTTTCAATACATTGAAAATCAAGTAAATGAAACGGGTAAACCATTTTCAGCTTTTACGTTAGAACAGTTAGATACATTTTGGAACGATGCAAAAAAACAAGGTTTATAATTAAAAAAGGGGGAAAAAGAAGTGAGGCTAGATAAGTTTTTAAAAGTATCTCGTTTAATCAAACGTCGTACATTAGCAAAGGAAGTGGCAGACCAAGGTCGAATCACCATTAATGGAACAGTCGCTAAAGCAAGCTCTATCTTGAAAGAAGGAGATGAACTTGCTATCCAATTCGGAACGAAAGTGGTAACAGTGAAAGTGGAATCGTTAAAAGAAACAGCTAAAAAAGAAGAAGCAAACAACCTGTATTCTGTTGTAAAAGAGGAAAGAGTGACGGCAGAATAGTTATTACTTTCTAGAAAGTAGGCTTGTTCTAAAATAATTTTCTCCCTCATATGTTTAAACAAGATAATATGAGAGCTATATGAACGTTCTCGATTGATGAGATGGGGGATGAAAATGAGTCAATATTATGAGATGGGAACAGCCAATAAAGACCAAACGCCAAATCATGATTTGGTGATGAAGGGTCGTCGTTTGTTAGATATTACAGGAGTTAAGCAAGTAGAGAGCTTTGATAACGAAGAATTTTTGTTAGAGACGGTTATGGGCTTTTTATCGGTAAGAGGTCAAAACCTTCAAATGAAAAATTTGGATGTTGAAAAGGGAATTGTATCGATTAAAGGCAAAATTTTTGATATAGTTTATTTAGATGAACAACAATCGGAGAAAGCTAAAGGATTCTTTAGCAAGTTGTTCCGATGAGTTTAAATATCCAATTTTATACAATGATTGCAATGATTTCAATGGGCAGCTATTTAGGAGCTGCCCTCGATACGTATCGTTACTTTTTTAATCGCTCTAAAATTGCTCATTGGTTAACGTTTATCAATGATTTTTTATTTTGGATTTTGCAATCATTATGTATTTTTTATGTGTTGTTTCAAGTGAACGAAGGAGAGCTACGCTTTTATGCATTTTTAGCACTATTATGTGGATTTGCTGCGTATCAAAGTCTATTCAAACAACTATATTTGAAGGTCCTTCAATTACTAGTATCAATCTTTGTAAGGTTGTATCGTTTTATTTTATCTCTATTTAATGTATTTTTGGTCAAGCCTATTCGGTGGCTCCTTCATGTGATTATTCTTTGTGTAATTGCCTTGTATAAATTACTTATTTCGACGTTAAAGGTCATGATGAAAGTAGTATTTACTCCTTTTAAGTGGGTAAGCTTGTTAATTTGGAGAATGATGCCTGGTCGTGTCAAAAAATTCTTTCGTCATATCTGGAAGTATATAGAAGGTTTTCAGAAGAAAATAAAGAATACGAAACAGAGAGTTGTCGCATGGATAAAATCTTTTAAGAATAAGGGGGATGAGTAAAAGGTGAGTGCCATGCAAGATGAGAAAGTGACGAAACTGAACTCGGACTATATGACTGAACAAGAGCTGAAAAAAAAGAATGTGCATAAAAGACGTGTCGGTCTCGTAAGACGTCTCACTGTCTTTGGTATTGTAGCATTTATCATTTCAATTGCGATGGTTTCAACAATTATTACACAAGCATCGACGATTGAAGATAAGCAGTTAGAAAAAGAAAAGCTGGAGCAACAGTTAACAAAGCTAGAGTCAAAGCAAAAGCAGTTAGAAGATGAAATTGTGAAATTGAATGATGAAGAATACATCAAAAAAATTGCAAGAAGAGATTATTTTCTTTCAGAAGAAGGAGAAATTATCTTCAATATAAAAAGTGACTAACAACATGGCGCGTTGACAGTGCATTTTTGCTTTTTGTATAATATAATAAATTGATTTCTTTTATCATTTTAAGGAGGAGCATTTTTTTTATGTCAATTGAAGTAGGCAGCAAGTTACAGGGAAAGGTAACAGGTATTACTAATTTTGGAGCATTTGTGGAGCTGCCAGAAGGCTCAACAGGCTTAGTTCACATTAGCGAAGTTGCTGATAATTACGTGAAAGATATTAACGATCATCTTAAGGTTGGAGATGAAGTAGAAGTTAAAGTTATTAATGTGGAAAAAGATGGTAAGATTGGACTTTCAATTAAGAAAGCGAAAGATCGTCCAGAACGCACGGAACGTCCAGAACGTTCAGATCGTCCAGAACGTTCAGAACGTTCAGATCGTCCAGCGCGTCAAGGTGGGCGTCCAGACCGCTCACGTGATTCAAGACCACCGCGTAACAGAAGCAACGAATATCGCCCGAAAGAAACATTTGAACAAAAAATGAGTCGTTTTCTGAAAGATAGCGAAGATCGCTTATCTTCCCTGAAGCGTCATACTGAATCTAAACGAGGTGGACGCGGAGCGAAAAGAGGCTAACTTGTTGCTTATATTTAAATAAATAGCAAGTCCTAAATATATAGTTAAAAAACGTGGGTTTTTTAACTTAACTCCATAAAACGGACCGTCGTATAAATCTAGCTTTTATAAGATTTAAAACGACGGTCCGTTTTGTATAGAAGAAAATAACATACAAAAAAGACACATGTAAAACATGCGTCTTCAAAAGATGACCCGTACGGGATTCGAACCCGTGTTACCGCCGTGAAAGGGCGGTGTCTTAACCGCTTGACCAACGGGCCATAATATAATTATAAAGTAGCGGCGGAGGGGATCGAACCCCCGACCTCACGGGTATGAACCGTACGCTCTAGCCAGCTGAGCTACACCGCCATGATAGAAACTAGAAAAGACATTTATTATCATACATAAATTTATTCTATGTGTCAATGATTTTTGGGGAATATTCTTTGAATCATGTCATTCAATTCTAAGAGCGTCATATTTATTCTACAAGCAGTGATTTATACCGTAAAACGTTTTTTATTTTTCTTTTTTTTTATTGAAATTATCCCATATTTCTCACGCATATTCGCAAAATGCTCGGTATATTTGTATATTTATTGATTTATATCTAGAAAATAGTCGAACGATTCTTTAATCAGGATGCTTGTTTTGACAAAAAATGAGAGACAAGCTAGCTATAATAAATAATAAGTATAATTAGCGGGTGGTGTAAATATGCAAAAAACAGAGGGAAACTATGCAAGTCCGGCAACGGAGGCAATATTTAATCGAACGCGGTTAGAGTTCTCACGTTACATTACACAATTTGGGTTAAAAACAGAAAAGGTGTTGTTTCATTGGGGTGCATTATTACTTATCGTAGGGTTTCTATTAGGACGAGCTCTTATCTTAATGAAAATTATGCCCTTTGCTTTACCATTTTTCGCGGCTGTTTATGTGATGAAAAGAGAAAAATCAGCGTTAGCAGGGCTAGCAGTTTTAGCTGGGGCATTTAGCTTATCCATTCAAAATGGCCTGCTCTTAATTTGCGCATTCTTTTTATTCTTAGTGGTGTATCGACTTAGTGGAATGATAAGTTTAGAGCCGGCCAAAAAGTTACCTTTTCTAGTGTTTTTCACCATGCTACTCACAAAAATAGGTATGTTCTATGTGCTCACTCAACAAATCACATTATATGATTTTACATTCGTAACGATTGAAGCGGGTCTTAGCTTTATTTTAACAATGATTTTTTTACAGAGTATTCCACTGATTTCACAAAGGCAGAGAAAACAATCATTAAAAACGGAAGAAGTTATTTGTTTAATTATCTTGTTAGCTTCTGTTATGACAGGAACGATAGGGTGGAGTATCTATGGATTGTCAGTGGAACATATTCTATCAAGGTATCTTGTTTTAGTATTTGCATTTGTAGCTGGAGCAACGATGGGTTCTACAGTAGGGGTTGTGACGGGTTTAATTTTAAGTTTTGCTAATATAGGAAGTTTATATGAAATGAGCCTGCTTGCGTTTTCGGGCTTACTTGGAGGCCTCTTAAAAGAAGGTAAAAAAATTGGGACCTCTATAGGATTACTTGTTGGAACGCTATTGATAGGTCTTTATGGGCAAAATAATCAATTACTCTCTATGAATTTATATGAATCTTTGGTTTCCGTGACGTTATTTCTCTTTACACCAAAGCTGATTACAAAGAATATAAGTAAGTTAATACCAGGGACAACCGAACATACTTTAGAACAACAACAGTACGTGAGGAAAATACGAGATGTGACGGCTAATCGTGTCGAGCAATTCTCGAATGTATTTCAAGCACTATCAAAAAGTTTTTCTCAAAATGGATTTTATGAAGACGATCGCGATGAACATAAAGAAATGGACTATTTTTTAAGTAATGTCACTGAACGGACTTGTCAATTCTGCTTTAAAAAAGATCAATGCTGGGCTCAGCAATTTGATACAACCTATCATTATATGAAAGAAGTGATGCATGAAATTGATCAGGATACATTGCAGTATAATACAAGATTAACGAGAGAGCTGGACAAGCACTGCATTAAGTCGAAGAAAGTAATTGATGTGATTGAACAAGAGTTAACAAATTTTCGTGTTAACCAAAAGTTAAAGCATCAAATTCAAGAAAGTAGAAGAATTGTAGCCGAACAATTATTAGGCGTATCACAAGTCATGAATAACTTTGCAAAAGAAATTAAACGTGAGCGAGAAAATTTACATGTTCAAGAAGAGCAAATTCTTGATGCACTAAGAAACTTTGGGATGGAAATTAACCAAATTGAGCTTTATAGTCTAGAACCTGGAAATGTAGACATTGAAATGTGGGTTCCATACTGTCATGGAAGAGGCGAGTGTGAAAAAATTATTGCGCCAATGTTGACAGATATTCTAGGAGAATCGATTGTCGTCAAACATGAAGACTGTGCTACTTATCCTCAAGGGTATTGTCATGTATCATTTGGCTCTACCAAGGCGTATGTAGTAGATACAGGTATTGCTCATGCTGCTAAAGGTGGTGGATTTGTATCTGGAGATAGTTATTCTACAATTGAACTTAATGCAGGTAAGTATGCCATTGCCATTAGCGATGGAATGGGGAATGGTGAGAGAGCGCACTATGAAAGCAGTGAAACGCTACAGCTTCTTAAACAAATCTTACAAACAGGAATCGAAGAGAAGATTGCTATCAAATCTGTTAATTCTATTCTTTCTTTACGAACCAATGATGAAATCTTTTCGACATTAGATTTAGCAATGATTGATTTACAAGATGCTAACGTTAAATTTCTGAAAATTGGATCTACTCCAAGCTTTATTAAAAGAGCGAATCAAGTTATTAAAGTTCAAGCGAGCAATTTACCAATGGGAATTATTGAAGACTTTGATGTTGATGTAGTAAGTGAACAAATGAAAGCAGGAGACCTTCTCATTATGATGAGCGACGGCGTGTTTGAAGGACCGAAGCATGTTGAGAACTATGAGATGTGGATGAAGCGCAAGGTGAGTGAGCTTGAAACAACAGACCCACAAGAAATAGCCGATCTTATCATGGAGGAAGTGATTCGTACACGATCAGGCATCATTGAAGATGATATGACCATTGTAGTCGCAAAAGTACAACATAATACACCAAAGTGGTCATCAATCCCTGCATACGGACAGCGTAAAAAAGCGCTATAAGCGCTTCTTCCTACGTATATTTTCAATCATCCTCGTCTAAGCTGTTAATAACGATACGTAGGAGGGGATTTAATTGAAAAAAGGTACGCTTAAGCAAATGCTAGTAATTACAGACGGAGGATCGAATACGGGCGAAGATCCTGTTGCAATGGCTGCCCTAGCGAAAGAGCAAGGCATTACGGTAAATGTTATTGGTGTGATGGAAGAAGACATTATAGATGAACAAAGTATGAAAGAAATTGATGGTATTGCAATGTCTGGTGGCGGTGTGAGTCAGGTTGTTTATGTGAAGCAGCTTTCTCAAACTGTTCAAATGGTGACAAGACAAGCGATGACTCAAACACTTCAAGGGGTCATTAATAAAGAATTACAACAAATTTTAGGCTCAGAAGTGAAAATGGATGATTTATCGCCAGAAAAACGTGGAGAGATCATGGAAGTGGTGGATGAGCTTGGTGAAACTGTTGATTTAGAGATTCTTATTTTAGTTGATATGAGTGGAAGTATGAAGACAAAGCTACCAACAGTTAAAGAAGCATTGCTTGATCTATCTTTAAGCTTAAATGCTAGATTAGGTAATAACCTGTTTTCTATCTTTTTATTTCCAGGGAAAAAGAAAGATGTTGAAAAGCTAATGGATTGGAATCCTAAACTAGAATCTTTATCTACTGTTTTTCCAAAGCTTACAGCAGGAGGTATTACACCAACAGGTCCAGCTATTAAAGAAGCTGTCTACCATTTTAATAAAAAGCGCTCTTTAAGGAGTTTGTTGAGACAAGGTGAATACATTGAAGAATCAGGTATGTAACCTTCGGGTCGGTACAACGATTACAGGGAAGTGGCATCAACATTCGTATCGAGTGTTGAAAATGCTTGGTATGGGCGCAACAGGAGTTGTGTATTTAGTTGAAAAACAAGACCAATCTCTTGCTGCACTAAAGTTTAGCTTCCAAAGCATGTCTGTTAGTGCAGAAGTAAATGTTCTAAAACACCTTTCAAAGGTCCATGGAAAAGTCCTTGGACCTTCTTTATTAGATGTCGATGATTGGAAAATCTCTACTCATCAGGTTTCGTTTTATGTCATGGAATATATAAAAGGTGAGCCCTTTTTATCTTTTATTAAAAATAGAGGGGTAGAATGGATTGGTGTTTTTGCTATTCAGTTACTCAGCAATTTAAATGAGCTACATCAAGCTGGGTGGACATTTGGTGATTTAAAGCCTGAGAACCTAGTGGTAACAGCTAACCCTGTTAGTGTTCGTTGGCTTGACGTAGGTGGCACAACATTGCATGGACGTTCCATAAAAGAGTTCACAGACTTTTACGATCGAGCACATTGGGGACTTGGAACTAGAAAAGCAGAGCCTTCGTATGACTTATTTGCGGTTGCGATGATTATGTTGCATGCTGCTCATGGTAAACGATTTGAAAAACAAGACCTGGTGAGAGAGCAACTAAAGAAAGCTCTTTTATCAAAGTCATCCCTTGCTCCTTACCGTATAGCTATTCAAAAAGCCATAGAGGGTAAATATAGCTCAGCTGAAGAGATGAAAAATGACATCGTTCTTGGATTGAAAGGGGCGCATTCACAAAGTCAACACTCATCGTCTAGCATGAAAGCTACAAATCGAACTCAGCGGTCTGCAACACGAAAAAAAGTAAAAGTAAAACGAAAAAGAATACATGTATTAGAAACGTGTCTGTTGTTTGTATCAGTCATGTTTATGTATCTTTTGTATTTGTTCTTTCAAGTGCTATAGTGTAGGGATGAATAAATAAAGCGAATTTGTGAAACTTGTTAAAGTTTTATTCGTATATACAAAATTAATGGTACATTTAATATATCTCCCTACGTAAGGAATGGTTAACATTGAAAGAACGGGTAAACTCCTTTATTCGTAAGCATAAGCTGATACCAAGTCATTCAAGGATTGTCATAGGTGTTTCGGGTGGACCTGATTCTTTAGCGTTGCTTCATTTCCTGTGGAGCAAAAGAGAAGAAATGAACCTTGAACTTGTTGTTGCTCATGTCGATCATATGTTTAGAGGAAAAGGCTCTGAGGAAGATATGGAATATGTGAAGCAATATTGTCAATCCATCGGTGTATGCTTTGAAGGGAAAAAAATTCATGTCGAGGCTTACCAGAAAGAACATCAGCTATCAGCTCAACTAGCTGCTCGCGAGTGTCGCTATGCTTTTTTTCAAGAGATAATGGAAAAGTATAATAGTCATTTGCTTGCGTTAGCGCATCATGGAGATGATCAAATTGAAACCATTTTAATGCGATTAGCTAGAGGAAGCACCATGGAAGGATATGTTGGAATAAAACCAAGGCGTCCTTTTGCAACTGGTCATATTATTCGTCCGTTTTTATCTGTAACTAAAGAGGAAATTCTTCAATATTGCAAAGAGTTTTATTTACAACCAAGAATCGACCCTAGTAATGCTAAAAAGGATTATACGCGCAACCGATTTCGTCATGAAGTCTTACCATTTTTTAAAATGGAAAACCCTGTCGTACACGAGAAGATTCAGCGTTTTAGTGAGGATTTAGACGATGATCAGCGATACTTAGAGGAATTAACAGCGAAGGCCATGAATAAAGTAATGGAAAAGCAAGGAGAAAATCAGGTAATTCTTCAAAGGAATGGATTTCTCACAATGCGGAAACCTTTACAAAGAAGAGGGATTCAACTAATATTAAGATATCTTTATAAAAAAATTCCTCAAAATCTTTCCTCAACTCATATTGATAGCCTTGTGTTATTGCTTGAAAGTGAGCAACCATCAGGGACACTACATTTTCCAAATGGTTTAAAAGTGATTCGTTCCTATAATGATTGTCTGTTCACATTTGAAGAGGAAAAAGTAAAACCTTACCGATATGTGTTAAACGTACCAGGCTATGTCCATCTTCCGAATAACAAAAAAATCATTTGTGAAATACATAATGTACGGCCATACATAAAAGGAAACGATGTTTTTGTTTTAGGGTTTAGTCAACTCGGTGATTCTTTAATTGTAAGGACACGCCACCAAGGTGATAAAATGACAATTAAAGGCATGAATGGGCGCAAAAAGGTAAAGGATATTTTTATTGATAATAAAGTTCCTTTATCTGCGCGAGACATATGGCCGGTTGTGGAAGATGGTTCTGGTGAGATCATTTGGTTACCTGGCTTAAAAAAGTCGATTTATGAGAAGGAGGACCATTTTGATCAAAGATATGTTATTTTATACTATAAGTAGCTAAAACTTCTAGGAGGCAAGTAATCATATGAATCAAGACATTAAAGAAATTTTAATTTCTGAAGAAGAAATTCAAGAAAAAATTAAGGATCTGGGTAAAATACTAACGGAAGAGTACAAAGAAAGCTTTCCATTAGTGATTGGCGTATTAAAGGGTGCAATGCCTTTTATGTCTGATTTGTTAAAACGCGTTGATACATATTTAGAAATGGACTTCATGGATGTTTCAAGTTATGGAAATGCAATGGTTTCATCGGGTGAGGTCAAAATCTTAAAAGATTTAGATACATCAGTAGAAGGTAGAGATATCCTTATTATTGAAGATATTATCGACAGTGGCTTAACACTTAGCTATTTAGTTGAACTATTCAAGTATCGTAAAGCGAAATCAATCAAAATTGTAACGCTTTTAGATAAACCATCAGGTCGTAAAGCAGCCATTAAAGCAGATTATGTTGGGTTTAATGTACCAGATGCATTTGTCGTTGGGTATGGTTTAGATTATCAAGAAAAATACCGTAACCTACCTTATATTGGGGTGCTAAAGCCTGAAGTTTACAGTAATTAAAATCATTAAAAGAGCAATTTGTTGTATAGGATAATTTTTCTATGATACTATTGGAAATAATGTTCTCTATCATGGGAGGAGGTAAGGAATGAATCGGATCTTCCGTAATACCATCTTTTATTTACTTATATTTTTAGTAATTATTGGCGTAGTGAGTTTCTTTAGCGGTTCTAATCAACAAACTGAGCCAATGAGTTACGATACATTCGTTGAAAACCTTGATAAAGGTGAAGTAACGGAATTAAAACTAAAACCAGAACGACAAGTATATGAAGTTCGTGGTAAATTACAAACGTATGATAAAGATCAGGAATTTGTTACTTATATCGCAGATGGTGATCGAGCATTAGAACGCATCGATACAGCTGCTGAAAGTGGTGCACTGAAAGTAGATATTCAACCTGCTGAAGAAACAAGTGGGTGGGTAACATTTTTCACATCTATTATTCCATTTGTCATCATCTTTATCTTATTCTTCTTCTTACTTAACCAAGCTCAAGGTGGCGGTAGCCGTGTTATGAACTTTGGTAAGAGTAAAGCGAAGCTTTACAATGAAGAGAAGAAAAAAGTGAAATTCAAGGATGTAGCAGGTGCTGATGAAGAAAAGCAAGAGCTCGTTGAAGTAGTAGAGTTCTTAAAAGACCCTCGAAAATTTGCAGAGTTAGGTGCTCGTATTCCAAAAGGGGTACTACTTGTAGGACCTCCGGGTACTGGTAAAACGCTATTAGCGAGAGCGGTAGCTGGTGAAGCTGGCGTACCATTCTTCTCTATTAGTGGATCTGACTTTGTAGAGATGTTCGTTGGGGTAGGGGCATCACGTGTTCGTGATTTATTTGAAAATGCGAAAAAGAATGCGCCTTGTATCATCTTTATTGATGAAATTGATGCTGTAGGTCGTCAACGTGGAGCGGGCCTTGGTGGTGGTCACGATGAGCGTGAGCAAACGCTAAACCAGTTACTCGTTGAAATGGATGGATTTGGTGCAAACGAAGGAATTATTATCGTAGCTGCAACAAACAGACCAGATATTTTAGACCCTGCATTATTACGTCCAGGACGTTTTGATCGTCAAATTACGGTTGATCGCCCTGATGTGAATGGCCGTGAAGCAGTATTAAAAGTACATGCTCGCAATAAGCCGTTAGATGAATCTGTGAACTTAAATACAATTGCCTTACGTACACCGGGCTTCTCAGGTGCAGACCTTGAAAACTTATTGAATGAAGCAGCTCTTGTAGCCGCTCGTCAAAATAAGAAAAAGGTAGATATGTCAGATATCGATGAAGCAACAGACCGAGTGATTGCAGGTCCTGCAAAGAAAAGTCGCGTTATCTCTCAAAAAGAGCGTAATATCGTGGCGTATCACGAAGCGGGTCATACAATTATCGGAGTAGTATTAGATGAGGCTGATATGGTTCATAAAGTAACAATCGTTCCACGTGGTCAAGCTGGTGGTTATGCAGTTATGTTACCAAAAGAGGATCGTTACTTCATGACAAAGCCAGAGCTACTTGATAAGATTGTTGGTTTACTTGGTGGTCGTGTTGCTGAGGAAATTATCTTTGGTGAAGTGAGTACAGGTGCTCACAATGACTTCCAGCGTGCAACAAGTATTGCTCGTCGCATGGTAACTGAATATGGTATGAGCGATAAGCTTGGACCAATGCAGTTTGGGCAGGCTCAACAAGGTCAAGTATTCTTGGGTCGCGATATTAATAGTGAGCAAAACTACAGTGATGCAATTGCACACGAGATTGATCTTGAAATTCAACGTATTATTAAAGAATCTTATGCGCGTGCGACTAAGATTCTAACAGAAAACCGTGATAAATTAGAGCTTATCGCTCAAACACTTCTTAAAGTGGAAACACTTGATGCAGAACAAATTAAGCATTTAGTGGACCATGGTAAACTTCCTGAACGTACACGTAAGAGTGAAGAGGATGTAAAGGTAAACATCTTAACAAAAAAGGAAGAAACACCAAAAGAGGAAACGAGCGAAGAAACGAAAGATAAAGAGTAATCAAAAGGTGCCCTTCATGGGGCACCTTTTTTATTGTTAATGAGCATAAGCAAGGATAAAGCTGCACGAAAACTTACTAGTTGTGGTATGATTGTGGCAGTATAATTATCGAAATTAAATAGAGTGGTGATTAAGTTGATCTTTGTATTGGATGTTGGGAATACGAATACAGTGTTAGGTGTGTATGATGGAGATGAATTGAAGTACCATTGGAGAATTGAAACAAGTCGTAATAAAACAGAAGATGAATATGGAATGACTGTTAAAGCACTTCTTGAGCATGTGGGACTAACGTTTAGTGATATTCATGGTATTATTATTTCTTCAGTTGTTCCTCCAATTATGTTTTCTCTTGAGCGTATGTGTCAAAAATACTTTCACTTAAAGCCGTTAATTGTTGGACCAGGTATTAAAACAGGGTTGAACATTAAATATGAGAACCCTCGAGAAGTAGGAGCAGACCGTATTGTCAATGCTGTAGCCGGTATTCATCTATATGGAAGCCCTCTTATTATCGTAGACTTTGGTACAGCCACAACCTATTGTTACATTAACGAAGAAAAGCAGTATATGGGTGGTGCTATTGCCCCTGGTATTAACATTTCAACTGAGGCGTTATATTCAAGAGCGGCAAAGCTACCTAGAATCGAAATTGCTCGTCCAAGTAGTATTGTAGGTAAAAATACAGTGACAGCTATGCAGGCAGGTATTTTATACGGCTACGTAGGACAAGTAGAAGGTATTGTTTCGAGAATGAAAGCACAGTCAGATGTAAAACCTAAAGTTATTGCAACAGGTGGACTAGCAACTCTTATTGCAAAGGAATCTGATGTAATTGATATAGTAGATCCATTTCTTACGTTAAAAGGACTACAGCTCATTTATACAAAGAACATGGAGCAAGAATAACTACATAATATGAGAAGTAGGAAAGGTGTGTATATTCAGTGAGCGATTATCTTATAAAAGCGTTAGCTTATGACAATCAGGTTCGAGCGTATGCGGTTCGAACAACAGATACAGTCGGAGAAGCACAGCGCCGTCACTATACGTGGCCGACGGCATCAGCGGCACTTGGCCGTGCGATGACCGCTGGTGTGATGATGGGTGCGATGCTAAAAGGTGAGAATAAGCTAACCATTAAAATCGAAGGCGGTGGCCCAATCGGTCCCATTTTAGTGGATAGTGATGCTAAGGGACATGTAAGAGGGTATGTGACAAATCCACAGACTCACTTCGATTTAAATCAGCAAGGAAAACTAGATGTAGCTAGAGCGGTTGGTACAACGGGTATGTTAACCGTTGTAAAAGATATTGGTATGAGGGAAAACTTCACAGGGCAAGTCCCAATTGTATCTGGTGAGCTAGGAGAGGATTTTACTTATTACTTCGTATCCTCTGAACAAGTTCCATCTTCAGTTGGTGTAGGTGTGCTGGTTAATCCAGATAACACAATCCTAGCAGCTGGTGGCTTTATTATTCAATTAATGCCTGGGACAAGTGAAGAAACCATTTCTATCATTGAACAGCGATTGAGCACAATTGAGCCTATCTCTAAATTGATTCAAAAGGGATTAACACCAGAAGAGATTCTTTTTGAAGTATTAGGTGAAGAGCACGTAAAGGTATTAGAGAAAATGCCAGTAGAATTTCGTTGTCACTGTTCACGTGAGCGTATCTCGAATGCACTTATTAGTTTAGGTAAAGAAGAGATTCAATCAATTATTGAAGAAGATGAGCAAGCGGAAGCACAATGCCATTTCTGTAATGAAAAATACCAATTCTCAAAAGAAGAGCTTGAAGAACTAAAAGAGAATGCAATGTAAAATAAGGGTGCGTATTGACGCACTCTTATTTATTTTTTTAGATGTTCTGTCATATAGTAAAAGAGAACTAAGAATAACAAGTCAAAATGATTGACAATTTAGAAAATAATTGATAAATTTGATACAAATTCAATAAAAATAGTCGGAATTAGGAGTGATATCATGGCTCGTGTAGCAAATTCTATTACAGAACTTATTGGTCAAACCCCAATTGTTAAGCTAAATCGCGTGGTAGAAGAAGATTCAGCTGAGGTTTATTTGAAGCTGGAGTTTATGAATCCAGGAAGCAGTGTAAAAGATCGTATTGCATTAGCAATGATTGAAGATGCAGAAGCAACAGGATCGTTAAAGCCAGGAGATACAATTATTGAGCCAACAAGTGGAAATACAGGTATTGGCTTAGCGATGGTAGCGGCAGCGAAAGGATATCGTGCCATTTTAGTTATGCCTGAGACAATGAGTTTAGAGCGTCGTAACTTGTTAAGAGCTTATGGAGCTGAGTTAGTGTTAACCCCAGGTCCAGAAGGAATGAAAGGTGCTGTAAATAAAGCGACGGAACTTTCAAAAGAGCATGGTTATTTTATGCCACAACAATTCCAAAACGAATCGAATCCAAAAGTTCACCGCAATACAACAGGTAAAGAAATTGTCGAGCAAATGGGTGACCAATTAGATGCATTCATTGCAGGGGTAGGAACAGGAGGAACAATCACAGGAGCTGGTGAAGTTCTAAAAGAAGCGTATCCTACCATTAAGTTGTATGCGGTTGAACCAGCAGACTCCCCAATTTTAAGTGGAGGCCAACCAGGACCTCATAAAATCCAGGGAATTGGTGCAAACTTTGTACCTGATATTTTAAATACGCAAATTTACGATGGTGTTATTGCGATTAAAAATGAAGAAGCATTTGAATATGCAAGAGAAGTAGCTAAGACAGAAGGACTACTAGGTGGAATCTCATCGGGTGCCGCCATTGCAGCAGCATTGAAGGTAGCGAAGCAGCTAGGTAAAGGTAAAAAAGTTCTAGCTATTATCCCTAGTAATGGTGAGCGTTACTTAAGTACGCCGCTTTATCAATTCGAAGAGCAGCAAACACAGAAATAATAAAGTTATGCTATAAGCCTTTAACATCCATAAATGTTTAAATAAAATCCCTTTCTCTTCTATCCTTTGAATGCAACGGATTGAATGAGCGAGGGATTTTATGGTCTGTCTGAAGTTGAGATTTTTTCTTCATTTTGAGGCAAACCCGTTTTTTTCTTACTTTAGTGAATAAAGACCTTAAATCATGTAAAATAACTAGTAGGTGATTTGTTTTTAGGAGAGTGACGAGATGCAGCAAAGAATGACTTGGGGAGAGCCCATTTATATTCCTAAAGATAAGTGGTTTCAAAAATATCAACAGTTATCAGAAAGAGAAACAAACCATATCCTTCTTGAAAGTGGACGTGGAGGAATGTTTCACATTATAGGTTTAACGCCAATTGCGACTTTAAAAGGTGAAAGCGGAGAATTACGTATTGTAGAGAACAATAAAGTGTCTACGGTAAAAGGTAATCCTCTTCATTCTATGAGAGAATGGATGAAAAAGTATGAGACCGTACACAATGATGAGCTGCCTCCATTTCAAGGGGGAGCAATAGGCTACGTTAGCTATGATTACATCCGATATGTGGAGCATTTGCCAGAGTGTGCAGAAAATGACCTTGAATTACCAGACATCTATTTTCTTGTTTTTCAAGATGTATTTGTTTATGATCACGTTAATGAAAAACTATGGATCATGACAAATGATCTTGTTAATCAGAAAGAAGAAGCACAAAGTCGTATTCAACGTTATAAAAAGGTATGGATGAGCAGTGAATCGTATGAGCCACAGTATGAACCTGCATCTAAAGAAAACGATTCTGCGAATGTGTTTATGTCAGAGTCCTATTTTTCAGATGCTGTCACGAAAATTCATGATTACATTGCCCAAGGTGATGTATTTCAAGTGAACTTATCAGTTAGACAGTCTCAGGCTTTACGTACACATCCTATGCATATCTATGAAAAGTTAAGAGAGATTAATCCATCTCCATATATGTCCTATATGCAAACAGATGAATTTCATATTGTTAGTTGTTCTCCAGAGCTATTGATTAAAAAGGCTGGAGACGAAATTAGCACACGACCAATTGCAGGGACAAGATCTCGTGGAAAAACAGAAGAAGAAGACCTCGCATTAGCTAATGAGCTCATTCAAAGCGAAAAAGAACGAGCTGAGCATGTGATGTTAGTAGATCTAGAGCGCAATGATATTGGACGGGTTTGTGAATATGGAAGCGTACATGTTGATGAATTTATGGTTATTGAAAAATACTCGCATGTGATGCATATTGTGTCCAATGTCAAAGGTAAATTGGCTAAGGATAAAGACTTTGTTGATATTGTAGATGCTGTTTTTCCTGGCGGTACCATCACAGGTGCTCCAAAGGTTAGAACAATGGAAATCATTGAGGAGTTAGAACCAGTAAGAAGAGGTATTTATACCGGGTCCATTGGTTGGATTGGTTTTAACGGAGATTTAGAATTGAACATTGCCATTCGAACGATGTTAGTAAAGAATGGACAAGCGTATGTTCAAGCAGGAGCAGGAGTTGTGATTGACTCTAATCCAAAGTATGAATATAAAGAGTCATTAAAGAAAGCTGCTGCTTTATGGAAAGCAAAAGAGTTGAGCGAAAATGAGTTGAGTGAGGGTGAGAAGAGATGATTTTAATGATTGATAATTATGATTCATTTACTTTTAATTTAGTACAATATTTAGGTGAGCTAGGCCAGGAGTTAGTCGTAAAGCGAAATGATGAAATTACGCTTGCAGAAATTGAAGAGTTGAACCCAGACTTCTTAATGATTTCTCCGGGTCCTTGTAGTCCAAATGAAGCGGGCATTAGCTTAGAAGCGATTGCGCACTTTGCAGGAAAGATTCCAATTTTCGGTGTTTGCTTAGGTCATCAGTCAATTGGGCAAGTGTTTGGAGGTAAGGTGATTCGTGCAGAACGATTAATGCATGGAAAAACATCCGAGATTCATCATGATAACCAAACGGTGTTCAAAGGATTAGAGAATCCGCTAGTTGCAACACGATATCATTCGTTAATTGTAGAGAAAGAATCGCTACCGGATTGTCTTGAAATATCAGCATGGACACAAGAAGGAGAGATTATGGCTCTTCGTCATAAAACATTACCGATTGAAGGAGTACAATTTCATCCAGAATCCATTATGACGTCATTTGGAAAAGAAATGCTACAGAACTTCATCGAAACTTATCAAAAGAAAGAAGTGTAACAATGTATATATATATCAATGGTGAAATTGTTCAGCAGTCAAAAGCCGTTATTTCACCTTTTGATCATGGATACATGTACGGACTAGGGTTGTTTGAAACATTTCGTATATACGACGGTCACCCGTTTTTATTAGATGACCATCTATCTAGACTACGTAAAGGCTTAGAGGATTTACAGATTGACTGGTTTTACTCCAGAGAAGATATTATAGCAATCATAAGAGAGCTATTAGAAAAAAATGAGATAAAAAATGCTTATGTACGTTTAAATGTTTCTGCAGGTATCGGAGAAATCGGTTTGCAGGTAGAAAACTATGAACAACCATCTACCATTTTTTATTTAAAGTCTATTCCTTCTACATCCCCCCTCCTTATGAAAGAGGGGGTTCTTCTTGAGACTCGACGAAATTCCCCTGAAGGTAAAGAAAGATTAAAATCTCATCACTACCTTAACAATGTCATTGCCAAGCGAGAAGTTGGTAGTGATATGAGTAAAGAGGGAATTTTTTTGACAAAAGAAGGATACCTGGCAGAAGGAGTTGTATCCAATCTGTTCTTCGTAAAAGGAAGTATAGTCTATACTCCTTCAATTGACACTGGTATTTTAAATGGAGTTACCCGTCAATTTATTTTACGTATGTTGCAAAAACAACACATTAAAGTAGAAGAAGGTCTATTTCGGTTAGATGACTTGTTAAGAAGCGATGAAGTATTTATGACAAATTCCATTCAAGAAATTTTTGCTATTAAAAATATCGGTGAAACATCGTTTAAAACGGGAGAAGGAACGCTAACCTATACATTACAACAACTCTATAAGAGAGGTACCGTTTCTTTGTGGAGTCGAGAACAGTTATAGAAGGGGAATAGCATACATGATTGTAAAACCTTTAGTAGATGAACAAATCATTACATGTGGCGATTACACGTTAAATTATAAAAATCAAACGTTAATTATGGGTATCTTAAACGCTACTCCTGACTCGTTTTCCGATGGTGGAAAGTACAATGAAATTGATCAAGCCATTGCTCATGCAAAACAGATGGTGGAGCAAGGGGCTCATATTATTGATGTAGGTGGAGAATCAACAAGACCAGGAGCTGAAACAGTTTCTGAAGAAGAGGAATTAGAAAGAGTGATTCCTGTTGTTCGAGCGTTATCTCAGCATATTAATGTGCCAATCTCGGTGGATACATATAAAGCTGAGGTTGCGAAACAGGCTATTGAAGCAGGGGCTCATATTATTAATGATGTATGGGGAGCAAAAGCAGATCCTAAAATGGCTGAAGTTGCTGCTTTTTATGGGGTTCCTATCATTCTTATGCACAATAGAGAAAGTCGAGATTATACGGACCTTATCCCAGATATGATTAGTGATTTATATGAGAGCATTACGATTGTAAAAAAAGCAGGTGTTCAAGACCATCAAATTATTCTAGATCCTGGCATCGGTTTTGCAAAGGGAATGAATGAAAACTTAGAGGTGATGAGAAACTTAGATCAATTCTCGACACTCGGTTATCCTATTTTGCTAGGAACATCTCGTAAATCGATGATTGGAAAAGTACTAGACCTCCCTCCCCATGAGCGGATGGAAGGAACCGCTGCTACGGTTGGAATGGGAATCTCAAAAGGTATCCATATTACACGCGTTCATGATGTATTAGAAATTTCTCGGTTTGCTAAAATGATGGATGTACTTGTTGGAAAAGGAGAGGTTTAACATCGATAAAATCTTTGTTCACAATATGAAATTTTATGGCTATCATGGAGTATTTGCGGAAGAAAATAAGCTAGGTCAACGTTTTAATGTGGATTTAACGGTCGAATTGGATTTACAAAAAGCTGGTGAAACAGATGACCTTGCACAAACAGTAAGTTATGCAGACTTATATAACACGTGTCAATCAATTGTCGAAGGAAAGACGTTTAAATTAGTCGAATCCATTGCAGAGACAATTGCCCAAGAAATACTTTCTGGTTACCTGCTCATACAGTCTTGTACGGTGAAAGTATACAAGCCAGACCCTCCGATTCGCGGACACTATGACTCAGTTGCAGTTGAAATTAAAAGGAGTCGCTAAATGGAAAATATCTCATATATAGCGTTGGGTTCAAATATTGAAGATCGTCTTTACTACCTAAAACATGGGGTTCTATCACTAGCGAGACATTCCGCTATTAAAGTAATAAATGGCTCGTCTATTTATGAAACAGAGCCAGTTGGCTATACAGATCAGAATCGGTTTTTAAATATGGTTATTGAGTTAAACACTTCTTTATCTCCTAATGAATTGCTTTCTGTTTTGCAACAAATCGAATTAGATTCTGGGAGAAAGAGGGAAATGAAATGGGGTCCTCGAACTCTAGACCTTGACATTTTACTTTACAACCAAGAAAATATTGAAACAGAAAGGCTAAAAGTTCCACATCCTAGAATGTTAGAGAGAGCTTTTGTGATGGTTCCGTTACTTGAATTAAACCCGCTGCTCTCGATTCCTAACCATGCTCAAGAAATACGGACTTTAATAGATAAACTAGAAGATCGAGAAGGAGTAACTGTATGGAAGCGGAAAAATGGGGAAGACGTATTCGGGCTTTTCGAAAGTTAAAAGGATTTACTCAAGAAAGCTTCGCGAAAGTGTTAGGGGTGTCTGTATCTGTATTAGGAGAAATTGAACGTGGAAATCGAATTCCTGAAGAAAAGCTCCTTTACCAGATCTCGGATGTGTTAAATGTAAGTGTCCAAGAATTAACACCAGAAGAACTTCAAAATAGATAACAACACAAACAAAGGAGAATTTTACATTGTTGAAAATTGGAGATATCACAATGAAAAACCCCGTTGTATTAGCACCAATGGCAGGTGTATGTAACTCTGCCTTTCGTTTGACGGTAAAAGAGTTTGGTGCTGGTTTAGTATGTGCTGAAATGGTTAGCGATAAAGCTATTTTATATAATAATGCTAAAACAATGGGTATGCTCTATATTGATGAACGTGAAAAACCATTGAGTTTACAAATCTTTGGTGGTGAAAAAGACACGCTTGTAGAAGCAGCTAAATTTGTAGATAAAAACACGACAGCAGATATTATTGATATTAATATGGGCTGTCCGGTACCGAAAATCACAAAATGTGATGCAGGTGCAAAATGGTTATTAGACCCTAATAAGATTTATGAGATGGTCTCTGCTGTAGTAGATGTAGTCGATAAGCCTGTAACAGTAAAAATGCGCACCGGTTGGGATGAGGATCATATCTTTGCCATTGAAAATGCTCAAGCTGTTGAACGTGCAGGTGGAAAGGCTGTGGCACTGCATGGTCGAACACGTGTACAAATGTACGAAGGTCGTGCAGATTGGGATATCATTAAACAAGTAAAAGAGTCTGTCTCTATTCCTGTTATTGGTAATGGTGATGTGGAAACTCCACAAGATGCTAAGCGTATGCTTGAACAAACAGGTGTAGATGGCGTGATGATTGGTCGAGCTGCATTAGGTAATCCATGGATGATTTATCGAACAGTAAAATACCTTGAAACAGGTGAATTGATGGGAGAGCCTTCTGTTCGAGAGAAAATGGATGTATGTAAGCTACACTTAGATCGCTTAATTGACTTAAAAGGTGAACACGTAGCGGTACGTGAGATGCGAAAGCATGCAGCGTGGTATTTAAAAAATGTACGTGGAAATGCGAAAGTGCGTAACGCTGTTAATGAATGCAATACACGTGAAGAATTAGCTGTTTTACTTGATAATCTTGTAGAAGAAGTAGAAACGAGAGAAGCGAATAACATTCAAGCTATTTGACATAAAGAAACGACTAATTTTATAATACCTCTAAAGAAGAGGATGCATTGCCAGTGATAAACTGGCATTTTTTCTGTTTGGAAAAACCCCTTATTATAAATCATGGAGATGAGTAGATGATGAATCACGAAGAATTAAATGACCAACTTCTTGTGCGTCGAGACAAAATGAACAATCTTCGAGAAAATGGTATTGATCCTTTTGGTGCAAGATTTGAACGTACACACACATCACAAGAGTTATTTGATCAATACAATGAGATTGAAAAAGAAGAGTTAGATGAAAAAGAGATTCCTGTATCTTTAGCTGGTCGTATTATGACAAAGCGTGGTAAAGGTAAAGCAGGTTTTGCGCATGTCCAAGACTTAACAGGCCAAATTCAGTTATATGTAAGAAAAGATGCAATTGGTGAAGAAGCCTATGATATCTTTAATACGGCTGATATTGGAGATCTTGTAGGTGTCCAAGGTGTGTTGTTTAAAACAAAGGTAGGAGAGTTATCAATTAAAGTAAAAGAATTTACTTTACTTACAAAAGCTCTTCGACCATTACCAGATAAGTATCATGGGTTAAAAGATGTTGAGCAACGTTACCGTCAGCGTTATTTAGATTTGATTACAAATCCAGAAAGCAAGCAAACTTTTATTTTAAGAAGTAAAATCATTCAATCGATGCGTCGTTACCTAGATAATCATGGTTACCTAGAAGTAGAAACACCAATGATGCATTCAATTGCGGGTGGTGCATCTGCTCGTCCGTTTGTTACTCATCACAATGCGTTAGATATGACATTATATATGCGTATTGCAATTGAGTTACATTTGAAGCGCCTGATTGTAGGTGGATTAGAAAAAGTATATGAAATCGGTCGTGTATTCCGTAATGAGGGTGTTTCAACGCGTCATAACCCAGAGTTTACGATGATCGAACTTTATGAAGCCTATGCTGATTATAAAGATATTATGAGCTTAACAGAAAACTTAATTGCTCATATCGCCCAAGAAGTCTTAGGTACAACAAGCGTTCAATACGGTGACCAAGAAATCGACTTATCTCCACAGTGGACAAGACTTCACATGGTTGATGCGATTAAAGAACATACGGGTGTAGACTTCTGGAAAGAAACATCTGTAGAAGAAGCACGAGCATTGGCTAAAGAACATAATGTAGAGATTAATGATCATATGCAATATGGTCATATTGTGAATGAATTTTTTGAACAAAAGGTTGAGGAAAAGTTAATTCAACCTACATTCATCTACGGACATCCGGTAGAAATTTCACCTTTAGCTAAAAAGAATGCAGAAGATCCTCGTTTCACAGATCGTTTTGAATTATTCATTGTAGCTCGTGAGCATGCAAATGCATTTACAGAACTAAATGATCCAATTGATCAACGTGAGCGTTTTGAAGCACAATTAAAAGAAAAAGAGCAAGGTAACGATGAAGCGCATGAAATGGATGATGACTTTATCGAGGCGCTTGAATATGGTATGCCTCCAACAGGTGGTTTAGGTATCGGTATTGATCGATTAGTTATGCTATTAACAAACTCACCATCTATTCGAGATGTATTATTATTCCCTCAAATGCGTCACCGTTAAAAAAGAAGAGCTGTTTATCAGCTCTTCTTTTTTATATAGAGGAAAGCTTTCGACGGAAAAGTCGTTATGTTGACCGCTTTGAAATTAGAATATTACAACATTTTTTATTTCTCTTGTGTTTCAAAAAAACATTTGTTATATTAATATTCGTTGTCGGGAAAACAAAACGATGACGAAAAATAAAATCAAAAAAGTTGTTGACATACAGTAGACAACTTGATATGATAGTAAAGTCGCTTCTGAGCGACGGTTGAACTTTGAAAACTGAACAAAGCGACAAAC
>NZ_JAFBFC010000009.1 GCF_016909075.1 Priestia iocasae | reverse complement strand
TTGTACAGAACTAGCCGGTTCTGTATCACTTTGCTGTTCGATATATTCATCTACATAGCTCTCTTCTACAGCTTGTTCTAAGCTTGCTGATTCTTCTAATGGCTGGGACTCTACTATTTGTTCAGGTTCAAAAGCTACCTCTTCCTGTTCAACTGCTGACTCGTCGACTTGTTTCTGATTTCGGCGAAAGAACGCATCTAACTCATCATCGTACTCTTCGTACGTTGAAGGAAATTCTGAGATCGACTCTTCCACTGTTTGAGTATTTTCAGATAACGTTTCTTCAGCTTCTTGATGATAGTAAGGAGAACTAGTAGATCCTTCATCATTTCTTAAATATCCTTCATCCTTACGATTAACATCTTCGTAAAAAAGCTCGACATTCTCCTGTACGACCTTTTCATTTTTCTCTTCATGATACTCTACAAATGAATGATTATTTTCCTCTTTTAACAAATTCAAATCACGATTTAAGTTAGAACTGGCTTCATATTGATCTATGAATCTATGATTGTCTTCCATTGTCTGAACAGTATCTTCGTCGTACAATGAACTTTCTTGATAGTCGCTGCTACTAAACGTTTCACTTTCTCCCAATGAAAGTGAAGATAGAAGCTCATATTCTACTAGTTCTTCACGTTGTAAAGAGGCGGGTGTTGTATTTGATGGCCTTTGCTTAAATCCATAAATCGGTGAAGGGACTTCTGTCGGTCTAAATGGCTTTGTACGCACTTCCTTTTTAGGAGGAGGCGATGGTTGTTGAATTTTTATTTCTTTCGGTTCCCTTATTTGCTTTACTTCTTCAACAATATGAGGAAGGGTGTTTCGTGTTTCCGTTTTGTCCACTGAGGTTGAAGCATGTCGTCGAGCTGATCTCCTTACTGGACGATCGCTTATCTCTTCATCAGATATAAGAGGAAAACGAAACTTCCCTTGTGGATAATGATAGACCACTTTTGCTTCTATTTCTTTTGCTTCTTCCTTGTTCGCTACATGAATGGACGGCTTTGGTGTTTTCTTCATTTGCGAAGTAGGTTTTTGTTCATGTTGTTGATTAACCTTATCATTATGTAAAGGGACTTCTTCTATCTTCCCATCTTCTTTTTCAACAATCTCTTTAACTTCATACCCTAACAGATAATCCATTGCTTTACGGATCCAACTCATCGTTATCACTCTTTCTATTTGTCCATTTTTTACACATATGTGTAAATCTTTGTTCTTTGTTCACTTCATTTTACCATTTATTCTTTAACCCGTTCTATATAATCCAAAACTGTAAGAAATAGCTAATAGCAAAAGCAATATTTAAAATCCATGTTTATGTGTATGTTGTTAGTTTTCAACTATCTTCTCTACATGCAACAATCCATCCACAAGTTTATATACAGAATAACTATACATCGTATGATTATAATCCAAAAACCACTAGTATATATACTAGTGGTTTGTTATTTTATCAAATTTTCACAAGAAGATGCAATTGATTTCGGTGAAATGTAATGCTTGAAATGTACATGTAAACGAAATCATTTCAAATGGACTAGTTCTTATTTTTGAAAGAATGAACTTCCTACTTCATAATCATCTGGTAAAACTAAGATTCCTTTTTCTTGAGGAGCGTCCGGTAAATCTAATTCTTTTGCCGAACAAATCATTCCTGAAGAAGCAACACCACGCAGCTCAGCATCTTTAATAACAAGACCGCTTGGCATAACAGCACCAACTTTTGCTACGACTACTTTTTGATTAGCTTCTACATTTGGAGCTCCACATACAATCTGAAGTGTTTCAGTCCCCACATCTACTGTACAAATACTTAATTTGTCTGCATTAGGATGCTTTTCTCTTTCTTTTACAAATCCTACAACGAACTTTGGTGACAAATCAACTTCAATTACTTCTGAAAATCCGCTCGCTTCGATGATAGCATTAACTTGTGCCACAAGTTCCTCTGTTACATCGATTAGGCCGTTCCCTTCAATGCTCATATGTTGTGATAAATGAAAGATATTATAGCCTACTGTTTCGTTTGTTTCTTTATCAAAAACACGTGCTACGTCACCGTTACGCTCAAACGTTTTGTTTTCTTTATTAGTGTCTTTGATGGCTACAATTAATGTATCGCCGATGCCTTGTTTGTTGTAAAAAATGTTCATTTTTTATCCCTTCCTTGTTCATGTTTACGATTTTTTCCGAGAATAAAGATTGGCTCTAATTCGTTATGCTCATATAAAAAAGACAATGCTGTAATTGGCACACGACCACTCGCAAAGAAGCTCATTGTCATTTGCGCTAAAACATCATAGCCTGTCTCATTTTGAATATCTGCAATAATTAAGACGTCTTGATGAGGTACGGCTACAGCCATTGTACCTTGTATATCCTCTTCCATCTTTTTTAAGAAGGATTCATTTAAAATGCGACTTGCATCATATCCATCGTTGCTATTCACAAAATAAAAGACACTCCCGGCAACTGTATCTTTTTTGACGGAAACCGAAAGAGAACGAAGATTAAATGCTGCCATTTCACGAATAGCTTCAAAAGAAAGCTCCTCTTTTTTTAGCCACTCTTCATCAATTAAACGATATGTATTACCTAAATCTAGTGCATAATAAATTCGCGTTTCAGCAGTATGTTCATCAAAAATAAGATTTCGTTCATCATTTGTTTTGGTCGGAAAAGATGTAGAGCGAATAACTGGATAAATCCGCTTTTCTTGCCCTGTTAATTGTTGCTGTTCATTCATCACTTGGAGAGCTTCTCTTATATAATATATCATCTCATCAAGAGCTGCTTCCTTTTTTTCTTCCCATTTTCCAATTAAGCCAGGGATCGAAACATTCAATCCTTTTTTCGTTTGTTTATGTTCGACCCTTAATGTATCTTTTTCTCGATCATAGGTAAAAGACCAATTTTCATCATCGAGACGTTCTTGCAACATTTTTCTCATTTTTTGACTATTCATCTTCAAATCACTAGACGCCTCCTTTGGTAAAAGTCCTTTATCTTCTTACTTCGATAAACCATTTAAAAATTCATTAATTTGTTCTTTCGTTTTACGCTCTTTGTTTACATATCGACCAATTTCTTCTCCGTCTTTGTAAGCAATAAAGCTTGGAATACCAAACACATCTAACTCTATACATAGATCAATAAATTTGTCGCGATCTACATAATAAAACGTGTATTCAGCATGCTCTTCCATGACTTCTGGTAAAATTGGTTCGATCACACGACAATCTGGACACCAATCTGCTGAGAACATCATAATATGCTTGCCACTTTGAATCACTTCTTTATATTGTTCAATCGTTTCTAACTTTTTCATCTTATTTTCCTCCTAATTCAATCTTTAGATCACCTTTTTTGATCCAATTATTTTTTCGCATCCACTCTGACACACCTAGGCTTATAACGGCTGGTCCTACAAAGTGAAGTACTACTACTTTTAGTAAGATCGACATTGAAAAGCCCATCGTCGTAAATGTCATAATTTGTCCAACAAAGCCACTTGTTCCCATACCAGCACCCGCAGCATTGTTACTCATATCAAACCATACTGTTGCTATCGGTGCAAGTATCATACCTGCAACGGTCGGTGGAATAAGTATAACTGGATTTTTTATAATATTAGGTACTTGTAACATAGATGTACCAGCACCAATGGCTACTAATCCTCCTACACCGTTTTCACGATAACTACTTACTGCAAAGCCTATCATTTGTGCACAACAACCTACCGTTGCTGCGCCTGCTGCAACTCCTTCTAAATTTAACATAAGTGCAATTGCAGCACTTGAAATAGGAGCGGTCAAAGCAAGCCCCATCAGTGTTGCAATAATAATTCCCATAATAAAAGGTTGTTGCTCGGTTGCCCACATAATGACTTCACCAATTGACGTCATAAATATATTAATAAGTGGACCTAATGAAATGGCTACTAAATAACCTGATAGAATCGTTACAAACGGCGTGACAATAATGTCTACTTTCGTTTCTTTACTAACAAGCTTTCCTACCTCTGTCGCTACTAAAGCTGCAATAAAACTTCCAGCTGGTCCTCCTAATGATGCGCCTGCTGCACCACTAACAATCGTCGCAAATAAAACAAGGGGTGGAGCTTTTAGTCCATATGCGACTGCAGCACCAATTGCTGGCCCCATTAAACTCATACTTAACTGCCCCAACTCTACAAAGAGTGTAAAGCCTAACTGCTCGCCAATTGTTTTAACAATAAGTCCGATAATAAGGGAAGAAAAAAGACCAAGGGCCATGTATGTAAGCCCTTCAACAAAGTAAACTTTAGAAGATAAAGTCACACCTTTTCTATGTAAAAATTGTTTCATCTTGTTCACCTTTACAATTAAATTTTCCATACTTATAAGTTCTTTTTTATCATAACCATTTTAAAATCATTCATAACCTTCATAACTTCTAAGACTCGTTTTGCTTGCTTTGAAATTGATATTGTCCATATAGCATTTCAACAATATGAGTAAACATTTTCGTTCGATTCACCTGACCATTTGTAAAGATACCAATGGCGCCTTCTTTCTGCCGAACATTCATTTTCTTTGTATAGCTGTCCATCACTTGCGCTAGTTCAACGCCCTCTTTTTGCAATGCTTCAGCAATCTCGGCTGGCAATAAGATTCGCGCACCACCTGCGATAATAGGCTTTTTAATACTAGAACTAACGAGAGCACCCCAGTTACAAAGAAAAAGTCCATCATGTGTTTCTACTACTCCACCTTCTAGGCCAATTCCTATATGCGCATTTCCTGCTTGACGTGCTGCTTCAGCTCGATTAATAGCCCCTTTTATTGTTTCATCATCTGAGAAAGGTTGAGCAGACACACCTGAGTCTACTTTTACTGGCCAAAAAGAAGCTCCCTCTGTACGTATAGCTTGTTCTACCGCATTTACTTTTGTAGGGTTTGTCGTCCCAATTCCAATTCTCATAGAGATTTTCTCCTTTTTAATCACATTTCTTTATGACTTCTCCTACATACTTTATTAAACAGATGAACAACAAGAAATCGCCCTTTTCTGTAAATAGAAGGACGATTTCTATATAAGTATAAAGGATTAAACCGTGACATGGAACCTATAACAACTCTTTATTAAACATTTTGTTTAATTGTATTAACCGTTGTTTGATCAGATGCCTTTACTAATTTAATCAACAATTCTTTTGCAGCTGCATAATCATCAATGTGAATAATAGAAGCATGTGTATGAATATAGCGCGAGCAAATACCAACCACCGCAGATGGAACTCCTTGATTAGATGTATGAACACGACCAGCATCTGTTCCACCTTGTGATACAAAATATTGATACGGAATGCTATGCGTTTCTGCTGTATCAAGTACAAATTCTCTCATACCACGATGAGTGACCATTGAGCGATCTAAGATTCGTAGCAATGCTCCTTTTCCTAACTGACCAAATGCATGTTTATCTCCTGACATATCGTTAGCTGGACTTGCATCTAATGCATAGAAAAGGTCAGGGTTAATCATATTAGCTGCAGATTGTGCTCCACGTAATCCTACTTCTTCTTGAACCGTAGCACCTGAGTAAAGAATGTTAGGAAGCTTGTCATCTTTTGTTTCTTTTAACAGCTCGACAGCTAGCCCACATCCATAGCGATTATCCCACGCTTTTGCCATAATCTTCTTCTCATTAGCCATCGGTGTAAATAAGCAAACAGGAACAATCTGATCTCCTGGCTTGATGCCCATTTCTTTTACTTCTTCTTTGCTATCCGCACCTACATCGATTAACATGTTCTTAATATCCATTGGCTTATTACGTTGTGCATCCTCTAATAAATGAGGAGGGATAGAAGCGATCACTCCTACGACTGGCCCTTTGTTCGTAATGACTTGAACACGCTGTGCTAATAACACTTGACTCCACCAACCACCTAATGGCTGAAAACGAAGCATTCCCTTGTCAGTAACCGCCGTCACCATGAATCCTACTTCATCCATATGACCAGCAACCATAATTTTAGGCCCAGTTTTATCTCCATACTTTACACCGAATATACTTCCTAAACCATCTTGAATCATTTCATCTGCATGCGGCTCTAATTGTGAACGCATAAAAGCGCGAACTTGATGTTCATTTCCAGGTGCTCCTGGAAGCTCGGTTAACGTTTTAAACAGCGTTAATGTTTCTTGATTCATTTGAACTCTCCTTTATGTATGTATCTTTTTACATTTTATCTAAAATATAAAATGCTTTCCACTATTCAGACAGATAGATGCTCTTACTTAACAAAGGCTCTATAATTTTGTATACTTTCTTTATAAGAATAAAACTATGATGAGATAAAAAGGAGAGTAATAAACATGAAATGGACGCACGTTGCTACAGGATTCGCACTTGGATTTGCTAGCGCTTACATGATTCAAAAAAACAAATCATCATTATCATCGACCGAAGCTCTTCAATTAGTCAAACAAGCATTTAAAAGGAATGGATCGATTGACGGTTCCTGGATTCAAACGTCTTCTAAGCTTCATCAAGCTCAAGGTCTAACATTTGAAGGCTATAACGGTGGAATCATTCGTACAGTTGACAACCAACAAGAACATTATGAGTTTTTTGTTGATAAAGCAAGCGGTGCTATTATTGATTTAAAACTTATTTCTTAATCGTTAACTGCTCAGTTATTTCTCCTGAATGGTTCCATTTCAACGCACGATAGATTGCATCATGATAAAAGCTCAACCAAGCTCCTTGTTTCATCGCAAATGATAACCATGTTTGCTTTTGTTCAATAGAGGTCATAGGATAATCATCATACGCCATCACCCAAAGTACATTTTGATGGGCATGTGTTGGAAGAAGGTCTCCCATATGGACTAACGTTTCTCCATCACTTTCGATAACAACGACTGCATGTCCATCGCTATGTCCTCCTGTATGATACATCTTAACGCCATCTACTACTTGTATCTCACCAGTAAAAGGAACAACTTGCTTAGCAATTGCTTCCCAGTTTTCTTTCCAATACGTGTTTTTGGAGCGAATGTTAGGATTTCTCATTTCTTCCCATTCTACATCTGTTACAATAATTTTGGCATTTTTAAACGCTGATACAACGCGTCCACCTTCGATTGTTGTTAATCCCGAAGCATGATCAAAGTGCATGTGAGTCATGAGAATGATATCAATATCTAATGATGTTAATCCCAATTTATTTAGAGATTCGTCCACTGAAGACTCTTCGTTTACACCGAAATTACGCTTTTGTTTCTCTGTTAACTTTCCTTTTCCAAGACCCGATTCAATTAAAATGTTTTTACCACCGGTTTGAATTAAAATAGGATCTGCTCTTAACCTAATTTGATTCTTCTCATTCACATCATACTTTTTTGACCACAATGCCTTTGGCACAACGCCAAACATGGCCCCACCATCTAGATTGTTTTCTCCACCTTGCAGCCAAGTTAATGTTATTTTACCTATCATTAACGCTTCCAATTCATTCACCCCCACTTGTGTTATGTTTATTTTAACATCTATTAATTGAAAAATTCAAAATTTTTCATCTACTACTTCATCTTTGATATGTATTCATGACGAAAAAAAGAATGTAAAAAAGCTGAGTTTAAATGGTCATTTACTGACCATTTAAACTCAGCCTCTTCCTGTCAGTTTAAGGAGTAATTACTGATATTTGGCTTCACAACGATAAATGCGTTGTCCTTTTCGAGAAAATCTCTCTTCATACTCAGTCATGACATTTCCTTCAAAGTCGCTATTGTGTAAGTCTAAGCTCACATACTTTAGTAACATTCCATACTCAGAAAAACTTGTCAATGAATATTCAAACAGTCCTTGGTTATCCGTTTTAAAGTGAATTTCTCCTTGATTAATCAATAAGTCTTCATAAAGCTTTAAAAACGTTTTATAAGTTAAACGACGCTTTGCATGTCGAACTTTTGGCCATGGATCTGAGAAATTCAAATAGACTTGACTTACATCGCCCTTAGCGAAATAATCTCCTAGCTCGCTTGCATCAACATTTAATAAACGAAGGTTTGGTAAATCTTCTTCAATCAATTTGTCTAGGGCGCTTACAATCACACTTTTGTATAGCTCAATTCCGATATAATTAATATGAGGATTTTGCTTTGCCATCCCTACTAAAAATTGGCCTTTTCCTGTTCCAACCTCAATATGAATAGGGTGATCATTCTCAAACACTTCCTGCCATTTGCCTTTATATTCTGCTGGATTTGCAATGATATACTGCGGATAAGAGTCCAACCTCTCTTGCGCTCCTGGTTTATTACGTAATCGCATGTTGACACCTCATTTTAATTAGTGATTTCCTTTTATAAAAGTAAAAACGAAAAGCCGGTTACAATTAACCGACGCTCAATATGAATAATTGTATTTACAAAGAAAAAGATAAGAACATGACATTTGAAAGGATGTGGCCTTATGCCTTTGAGTTATCAAAATCAAATGGACATGCTAAAAGATATTTTATCGAATCATCAAAGTGATTGTTGTGGAACAGTAGCGGAATGTGAACAAGTAGAAAGACTTATCAAGTCAATGCTTGCAACAGGCTTTCAAAGTGAACAAATGACAAGTACACTGCAACACGTATACGAATACACACAAGCAGCTAAAAATTGTCAACATTTAGATCAGCATATCCAAACAAATCAACAAAATTTATCTCAGTGGGTAAGTGAATTAACAACTTTATCATGAGTACAGGGAAATGAATCATTCGGGATGGATTTTATTGATTAATTGACTTAAATAATCCTCCCATTGCTTCATTTCCTCTTCCTCTTTTTTCGTACGATACCAATGAATTAATAAAATGGTTTGACTGACGACGTACCACTTCATTCGCCTTTCTAGACTTTCTGTTAATTCCACTCCGTAATCCTTTAACCATTTCTCCCATTCAGACGGACGAATATACCAATAAAGCAGTAGACCAATATCAATAGCTGGATCTGCAATCATCGCTCCATCCCAATCAATCAAATAAAGTTGCTCATCTTCTCCTAATAGCCAATTATTATGGTTGACATCACAATGACAAACAACGTAACGATCCGTACGAATATAAGGTAATTCTTTTTGCAAATAGCGAATGCTTTTTTGAATCGTAGGATGAGAAATCATTGTTTTATCCACTTGCGTATAAATGTCTGTTAATACTTGTTCTGGTAATAAGGGAGTTTTACCAAGTCGCTTTAACATACCTAATAGCTCTTTAGAATGATGGATTTTGCTTAATAACTGAGTGACTTTTTCACTATTCATATCTACTGGCTTTAACTCTCGACCATTAAGCCAATGCTGAGCCGTAATGACGTCTCCATTTTCCATCCGCCTTGTCCAGACAAGCTTAGGAACAATCCCTTCTGCAGATAACACGGCTAAAAATGGAGAAGAGTTGCGCTTTAAGAAAAGTCTACGATCTTTAAACTTTGCAAAGTAAGCATCTCCTGTTGCTCCACCTGCAGGAATGATTTCCCATTCACTTCCCAATATATGTTCCAACCAATTCACCTTCAATTTCAACACACACATTTCATTTAAAAATTTGAATGCTTCATTTATACTTCTTTGAGATGTTCAAAGAAATAGGAGGGCTATGCCTTTTCGTAATGATTATAATTCCTTTTATAGTAAAATAACATTCACTTTGCTTACTTATGATCATTAACTATTTTTCTCATTGTTCTTCGATAACGATAAAAATTATTTCTATTACAAATAAAAAAGACAGCTATTGAGGACACATCTATCAACAGCTATCCTTTATAAATATTATCCTCATCTCTCTTTTTTCGTCAAGTAGGCGAGAATAATTACTTTTGAAATAAAACAAGGACGCTTATAGGTGCTATATTTATGACGTTGCCCTCAATATAAGCATACCCATCAAAGTCTACTTTCATATCACTTACAGCTACATGCCAACCTTCTTCTTCAAGAATCAGATTCTGTGGCTCTAAATCATTATTAAATGCAACAATGATGTTTTTCCAAGGTCCAAATTTAGAAACATTCGTCAGTTTATACGCGACAATACAGTCATTTGAATCCACAAAAGATAAATGCTCACGAATTAGCGAAGTAGACGGCAATCGAAAGGCTTGGTGATGCTTTCGTAGTGAAATTATTTCTTTAATATAATGAACATCTTCATCATACTCATAACATCGATCCCAATCTAACGCATTAACTGAATCTGGCGCATTATAACTATTCTCCATCCCATTTTTTGTACGATAAAATTCTTGACCACTATGAAGAAATGGAATACCTTGAGACAGCAACACCATCATGGTTCCTAAACGATGACGTTTTCTTAGAATATCATCACTTTCATGTTCGTTGCATCGTTTTAGTTTATCCCATGTTGTGTGATTATCATGTGATTCAATATAATTAATGGTTTGATAAGGCTCTTTAAATAAATACTTTGAGCCCTTTTCATAGGAAACGCTACCTGCAATGGATTGTTTTACTTCTTCTTTCTTATGATGATGACCTGCAATAAAACCACGGTCGTACAAATTAAACGTACTTCCTTTAATGGAATCTCGAAAGCGGTCATTAAAAAAGCCGACTACAGGTAAATGATGGGCGTTGTGAATGATTGCTTTTTCATCATATGGTAAAGGTGTGTTCAAATCCCATCCTTCTCCAAAAAGAATGACCGTTGAATCCACTTCATCTATTTTTTGTCGAACACATTTCATCGTTTCAATGTCTAAAATCCCCATTAAATCAAAGCGAAATCCGTCCACACCATATTCCCTTAGCCAATATTCAATGGAATCCACAATGAATTTTCGAGCCATAAATTTCTCTGATGCAAAGTCATTTCCTACTCCTGTTCCATTAGAAGGCATCCCAAATTGATCGTGGCGAAAAAAATATCCTGGAACAATTTTTTCAAAGCTAGACTCCTCTCTAATATAAACATGGTTATATACCACATCTAAAATGACACGTAAGCCATTTTTTTGTAATGTCGAAATCATGTCTTTAAGCTCTATAATACGTGCATAAGGATTATGAGGATCAGAGGCATAGCTTCCTTCTGGGGCATTAAAGAATAAAGGGTTGTATCCCCAGTTATATGACTTTTTTGGATTTAACTCATCTACGCCATCAAAGTCATTGACAGGCATTAATTCCACATGTGTGATTCCTAGTTCTTTTAGATAAGAAAGTCCTGTTTTGATTCCATGCTTGCTTTTAGTTCCTTCTTCCACGACGCCTAAATACTTGCCTTTTTCACTAATGCCACTGCTTTCATGTATAGAAAAATCTCGTACATGCATTTCATAAATGACTGCATCTGTTAGCGCACTAAAAGATGGCTTTGTAGGCTTGGAAGTCGCTGTTTTAGCTAGATCAATAATTACTCCATATTCACTATTCGGTGTCAATGCCACTGCATAAGGATCTACTGCTTCTCGCCAAATTCGATTAACACATACAAGAAACGCATAGTGATAACCTTCTCTTTCTTCTCTTTCTGTCAATGTCCAAACACCACGTTCTATACGTTCCATCTCCTTGATTGAAACCTCGTTAGTCTCAGGATGAACAACCTTTACTTTTACTTGTGTAGCAGTAGGCGCCCACACTCGAAACATCGTTTCCTGAGAGTCATAGGTTATTCCAAGGTCTTTTCCTTCATAAGAAAATGAATGATCAAATTCATCTGTTCGAATCACAGCACCAATTTGTAAATCCGTTGTTGCGCCATGCTCTTCTTTTATCTCATAAGACTCACCAATTCCAACAGGTTCAGAAAAGGTACATTCGTATTTTATATGCTCTTCTAAAGAAACAGTTTGAATGATTTCTAATTCTTGCGTAGAATGTGAATGAATTAAGTTAAAAGCGTTTGATTTACCTTCATGATAGGATTTAGGTATTAATATCGTTATGAGATCCATTTTATCTAAGTAAGCCTCAAATGTTCTTTTTATATATGGCACAAACTCTTCACCCCTCGTTTAAAGTTGCCGACAACATAAAGGTAGTTATTACCTTATTATACTTAAACAGTAAGCGCTTATATCTTCATCATATGTAAAAACTTGAAAGGATGAAAACGCTTTTTCACCTTCTACTATTTATAACCTATATTTTTGTTTACAACACCTATGTAACGAATGGAACTTTTCTACAACCACCTATATAAAAAAGAACGGAGTTTCATTTAACTCCCTTCTTCTTCATGATCCTCTCGCGCTACATATGTAGCTTGACTGTGCTGTAATAAAACCTGAGCAGCTTTTAATTGGTTATATTTTAAAGGAAACGAGTTACCCCTTAATTGCTGAAACCACGAATCATAATTACGTTGATCAATAAATGTAATACCATAAGGAGGTGCCGGACAATCAATATACCCAGTACGAGACAATATCACCTTTTTAATAGGTAACTCAATTTTATTCGCTTCATATAACTGACTCACGATTTTCTCCATCCTATTTAGTCCAATGAGAGGGTTTAATACTTTTTTCTTTTCTTCTCCAATTCGCTCATTCCAAAACCGCTCTTTTGAATATTGAAATACAGACCCGCTTCTTCCCTCTATCATTGAAATACACCATGTTTCCGTTGGACCGATAAGAATGATTTCAACTTCAACAGGAGCCTTCTTTACGATGAAAATAGGTTTATACATCACTAAGTATGTATCAGGAAAACGCTGCAAGAAATATTTTAACGTTTGATCATAGTAAAATTCACGTTCCACTTTTGAACATTCCCACAATGTTGAACTTGCCCATTTCATCTGAAACTGAAAAACATTCTCCAAAAAAAGCAACTTTAAATCATCAATGGATTTAGGTTCCGTTGTAAATAAAGAAAGAGATTGTTCAAGAGAGGAGTCTTCCACTTTTTCTTCTACTGATAATATGTCCTCTGCTTTTTCTTTTTTCAAGAAATCTCTTACTGTTTTAAGAAAGGAACGCTTTGAATCATTCTTTTCTTCGCTATTCTCCTCTATAGTTGATGAAAAGGCAAAATGAATTTCCCCTCTTTGAAACGATTCCTTCACATAATTCCAATTTTTCTTTTTTAACTGAATGAAACGAGCTGGATATTGATACGTATCTTTTTCATATCTAGATACATAGTCTTGAAGCTTAATAAGCTGAGCCATAATTGTTTAATCTCCTAATCTAAATTACAAAATCCATTGAATCAAAATTGGACATAGCATCACTGTAACAATCGCACTTAACGTCATTGAAATCGAACTAATGGCTGCCGTTTCTGGACTTAATTCTAATGCTTTTGCGGTGCCAATTCCGTGAGAAGCACTTCCAAGCGCTGTACCAACACTGATATAGTGATTAATATTAAGCTTTTTTAGCAAATGCGGGCCAACCATCGCGCCTGTTATCCCTGCTACCATCACATAAACAGCCGCTAACGATGGAGATCCTTCAATGAGCATCGCAATATCCATCGCAACAGGAGATGTAACCGACTTTTGAGCAAGTGAGCGAATAACTTCATCATCTACTCTCCAGACAATCGAAAGTAGAATACCACTCACAATTCCAATCATACTCCCCATTATTACTCCACCTGCAATGGGCCATTTATAATCGACAAGTACATGTCGATTACGATATAGCGGATAAGCTAAGGCAACAACTGCAGGTCCTAGTAGCTCTTCAATCCACTTCCCACCAATCATATATGTATCATAATCAACTTGAAATAAAGATAAGGCTATCACTAAAATTAATGTACTTGTTGCAGTTGGTACAAGTACGGGTGTATACACTTTATTATAAAGTTGTTTCATACACACATAAACAATAATTGTACCAATTATATACAGAATTCCGATCCATCCATTCATAGGGAAGCTCCTTGGTCTTTAGCTTTATGTTTCTTCGTTTGTTTGTTTGAAATATATTGACTAATTCCACCTGTACTCACTAAAACAAGCAACGTACTCGTGATAACGATGACGACTGATATAAAGCCGTCTCCCTTAAAATAATCCAAGTATTGCATGACCCCTACCGTTGCCGGAACGAATAACAAAGGAAGATGTGCTAAAAGCCATGAAGAACCTTGTAAGAGCCATTTCTCCTTAATGAGTTTTGTTTGAAGCAACAAAAAAAGTAAGACCATTCCAACAATACTTCCAGGTATCGGGATATGAAAGAATTCTTGAATGTATCCGCCTAGCTTATATATGCCATACAACACCGAAATCTGAATGACAATCATTAGGAATTTCACAACTTTTCCTTCCCCCTTTACAACTGATTAAAACCTAATAAGGGCACCTTATACTATAATAAAGGGCATCTTTCAACCGCTATATATTTAGGGATATCTTTTGTATTGATTGTAAAAACAATGACCTCGTTTACTTCTATCCAACTTTCTTGCTTTGATAAAATCGGTTGATTTACATACGTTTCATGTGAAAACGGTTGTTGACCATCCCATCTCTTCGCAATCGTAACGTGAGGGTGATAGGGGCGTTTGTCTAGAGAAAAACCTAATTTTATACATAAATCATATATTTCTTTTTGCAAGGCGAGTAATGGCTGCTGACGAGAGACTTCTAAATAAACAACTCGAGGACGTTCGTTAATACCAAATAAGTTAAGCTTCCCTATTTGTAGCACAAACGAGTGATGTCTTTTTACTAGCATGGATAGCTCTTTTTTTAATTCTTTTATCTTTTCATCATGAACTGCCCCTAAAAAGGCTAAAGTAATGTGATAATCATATACATTTGTCCATACTCGAAATGGAAAATCATTTTCATGTAATGTAATAAAATCAACAGACGGCTGACTAATTGAAACTGGAATACGAATACCTATAAAATAATGTTGTTCCTTCATAAGCTTTCAGCACCCTTCTATCATCATAATACCATTATCTGTCTGACCAAAACAGTTCATACTTTTAACTAAGAAGTTGTGAATCGCTAAAGCAACTACTGCTTAAAAATCTGTAATTTGTGTTATCATATTAAAAAATCATTAATAAAGGATGAGAGATGTGAAAGTAGTTAAGAACATGGCCGATTTAATTGGACAGACTCCTCTTGTCAAACTAAATCGTCTTCAGCCTGCTGACGGTGCGTCCGTCTATTTAAAGCTTGAATTTTTCAATCCAAGTCGAAGTGTAAAAGATCGTGCTGCCTATAATATGATTATAGAAGCTGAAAAAAAAGGGTTATTACAACCTAATTCCACCATTATTGAGCCTACAAGTGGTAATACGGGTATTGGGCTAGCCATGAATGCTGCTGCAAAAGGCTATAAAGCCATTTTAGTTATGCCAGATACAATGACTCAAGAAAGAATTAACTTATTGAAGGCATACGGGGCAGAAGTTGTTCTTACACCAGGTGACGAGAAAATGCCAGGTGCCATTCAAAAAGCCCAAGAACTTACAAAGCAAATTCCTAACTCGTTTATGCCCATGCAGTTTGAAAACGAGGCAAATCCAAATGCTCACCGTCAAAGTACAGCATTGGAAATTATTGAGGCAATGGACGAAGTAGGAAAACAACTAGGTGCCTTTATTGCAACGGCGGGCACAGGTGGAACAGTAACAGGAACAGGTGAAGTATTAAAAGAGCATTATAAAGACTTAACGGTTCATGTTGTTGAGCCTGCTGGCTCGCCTGTTTTATCTGGTGGAAAACCAGGCAAGCATAAGCTTGTTGGAACAAGCCCTGGCTTTATTCCTAAGATTCTTAACCAAAATGTATATGATGAAATTATCCAAATTAAAGATGAGCAAGCCTATGAAACAGCACGTAAGCTTGCTTCTGAAGAAGGCATATTAGTCGGACCTTCATCGGGTGCTGCTTGCTTTGCTGCGATTGAGGTAGCAAAACGTCTACCTTCAGATCAAGCCGTTGTATGTATTATTTGTGATACAGGCGAGAGATATTTATCTAGTGACTTATTTGCATTTGAATAAAACGTTCCACCTAAAAAGAGGCTGAGACAAAAGGGGCAAAGAACACCCCTATTTGACTCAGCCTCTTTATTTAAGACCGTTCTTTTTGTTCTATGTTTCTTAGGAGCAAAGTGAGTGCACATCCTAGAAATGTCAGTAAACCGAAAAATCCATATACAGTTGAAGTTGTATATGTTTCTAAGATTAAGCCACCAAAAAAGGTACAAAACCAACTTCCAAGTCCATTTCCTACTGCTGCATAAATTGAAACAGCTGTCACTCTTACGTGAACAGGAGCAAGATCTCTTACATACTGAAGAGCGGCGGGAATGAATAAGCCAACGGAAAATCCTTGTGCAACAGTCGTAGCATACACTGCACCTAAAGGCGGCTCCATGAAATAAAAAAGCCAACGAACTCCAGAAATGAAGGCAGATAAAAGTAAAATGTGCAACATCCCAAATCGACTAATCCAAGCTTTTGCTACTTTCATAAACGGGGCTTCACTTCCTGCGGCAAAAAGAAAAGCTAGCCCTACGCCCGTTAACGTCCCACCAATATCAGTAATATAGAGTCCAAAATAAAAGTTGTTAGCATAAATAGGACCAAAAATTAAGAATGTAATGACTAAGAATAAGACAAACTTTGGCATTTTTACTAATTGCGACACACCGTCTCGTAAACGTACCTGCATCGTTTGACTTTCTTTTGGTAAGTATCGTGCTAGATAGGAAGCTAAAACTAGAATAATAGCAAATACATAAAAAATGACATGAAGTCCAAATACCTCAGCAAGGCGCCCTACTGTCAAAACGGATATCGCAAATCCGATAGCTCCCCACAATCGAATTGACCCATAATCACCATGTACTTTTTGTACATAATTTAATGTAATGCTATCAGAGATTGGTATTAACGAGCTTTGAAAAAAAGCAAGTAATGCCGATAACAGCACAAAGACGTAATAATCCGTTGTAAGTGAAAATAAAAAACCTGCAATTCCTGTACATAATAGTGTAATGGTTAACACTAAACGAGGCTGCTGAGTATAGTCCGAAATAATGCCCCATAAAGGCTGAGCAAAAATCATCACCACAGGACTAATTGACATAATTATTCCCACTTGTGTTCCCGAAAGCTTTACAACATCACTTAAATAAACTGATAATAAAGGAAAGAGTCCACCTATTCCGAAAAAAATAAGAAAATAATAAGAAATAAACACTACTTTCAAACTTGTTTTTTCTTTTTTTAATGCAAATTCCATCTTTGAGCCACCTATCTCTTGAAGCTTATAATGAACACCCAATTGTAAAACATACGATAAAGACATAGAGAAAGGCCACCCTTGAAAATAAAACAGTAGCGGCCTTTCTCAAATATCTTATCATAATACCCCATAAAATGGTAAAGGTTATTTTGTTAGCTCATAAAGTGCTTGTGCATAGATAGCTGTTGCTTTTAATAGATCTTCAATATACATATACTCATCTTTTTCATGTGCTACTTCCTCTCTCCCTGGAAACAGAGGGCCGAATGCTACACCTGCTTCTAATGCTCGTGCATACGTACCTCCTCCAATGGAAAGAAGCGTTGCCTCCTCACCCGTTTGTGCTGAATACACGTGTTGTAAAGTTTTAACTAGATGATGATTTTTATCAACATGATGAGGTTTTGAATTCGAAAAATGTTCAACCTTGATACCATATGGTTCATTCTTTTCTTTTATGATGCTCATGATGCTTTCACTGTTCGCTGTAACTGGATATCGCATATTGACGCCTAATTTCCCGCCATTATCACTTGTATAAGAGAGGATCCCTACATTCATTGTCAAGCTTCCTGTAATCTCATCACTGTATGAAACACCTAATTTATCACCCGTACAGTCTTCCACAAAGTAGTTCTGTACGTACTTAATAAATTGCTGTGCTTGATCATCTAGGTGTTGTGTATGTAAAAATTCACTTAGGAGTAGTCCCGCATTTTTCCCTTTTTGTGGCACACTACCATGAGCAGATACACCTGTAAGCTCCAGAACCATTAAGTTTCCTTCTGAAGAGACACTTCCACTAACTTGTTTGTCTTGTAAAAACTTCTCAAAGGCACTTTTTAGCTGGTTTTCTTCCTCATGATGTTCAATCGTTGCTTGAGCAAAGTCAGGAACCATGTTATAACGACGACCAGAGCGTAATTCTTTTAAAATCGTCGTCTTAGTAGTAGAGATCTCTGTCGGCGCTTGAACGAGATCAAAGTCAGCAATTCCTTTTTCAGCATAAATAAGCGGAAAATCTGCATCAGGTGCAAAGCCCATTGTCGGCATTTCTTCGTGCTCAAAGTAATGATCTACACATCTCCAGTTGCTTTCCTCATCAGTTCCAATAATCATACGAATCCGTTTGTTGATTGGTAGTTCTAGGTCATTTACAATCTTCATTGCATAATAAGCAGCCATCGTTGGACCCTTATCGTCGATGGCTCCACGCGCAAAAATCTTCCCGTCTTTTATCTCTGCACCATACGGTTCCACTGACCACCCGTCTCCTTCTGGTACAACATCAACATGACAAAGTACACCAACAAGATCATCACCTTGACCCATTTCAATATGTCCAGCGTAACCATCAACGTTTTTAACTTGGAACCCGTCTTTTTCTCCTTTATTTAATAAAAACTCAAGTGCTTGTTGAATTCCTTCACCGAATGGCGCATTTTCACCAGCACGTTCTTCTAAAACACTTTTAATGCGTAAAAACTGTTGAGTTTGCTCAATAATTTCTGCTTCTCTTTTTTTTACTTCTTCCATCCAATTAATCTTTGTCATCACTTGAACTCCTTTACATCGTCATATTACTACCAAATGTACCATAATTAAGCTCTTAAAAAAACAATAGCAGCATATTCATTGAGGTTTGATGCAATAAAAAGAAGGGAAGGAGAAGAAATGAAATTAGAATGGGTATAAAACGTCATCTACTTTGTCAAATGCTACCTTACAGACAAGTATAGAAAGATAGCTGCCTTAGATGAAAATTTACTTAATGAAAGTTATTTGAAAATAATCTTAAAATTTCATTCTAATTATTCTGATTATTTTATACAATAACTATATACCTAAAAAAAAGAAGGGAGATGTTACAAAACCTTTACATAAAGTTATCTATTTATGTAAATATTATGTTAATTCAGGTTTTTCACTTTCAATTTCCACTATAATTTGTGTACAATAGGAACAAGGACTGAAACAGTGCTTGACACCTGAGATTTATTCTGAAATTTTTGCTATGCGAAAAACGAATAAGGAAGTGGTCTTTTGAAGCCTTCAACAAATCGAATGCTAACTCGTATCAAAGCGATCTACATGTTCATTCGTTCGAATGGAACAGTCACTACACAAGAACTTGTTGACGAATTTGGTATTACCCCACGAACCATTCAACGAGACTTGAACGTGTTAGCATACAATGATTTAGTTCGCAGCCCTAGTCGTGGCAGTTGGACGACTACGAACAAGAAGGTCAGGATGTCATCCTAGTTACATTTGCAATGAAGAAACAACTATAGAGATAAACGTGAAATTGTTCACTTAAACGTGAAATAGAAAAAGGAACCTTATGATTCGGTTCCTTTTTTTTCGATTACTTATTTATTTCGATGTTGCTTCAATAAATCTACTTCCTCTTCCGTTAGCTCACGATACTCCCCTAGCTCTAAGCTTTCGTCTAACGGTAGTGGCCCCATTGAAATTCGTTTTAAATAGATTACTTTCTTCCCTACTGCTTCAAACATCCGCTTCACTTGATGAAACTTTCCTTCTGTAATCGTTAGCTCAATTTCTGATTCTGTGTCTGCTTTTAAAATGTTAAGCTCTCCTGGCTTTGTTTCATACCCATCATCTAGCGTTACTCCTTGCTTAAACGCGTCGATATCTTCTTGGGTAACAGGTGCGTTAATAATCGCAAAATACGTCTTAGGTACATGTTTTTTAGGAGATAAAAGTTGGTGTGACAATTGACCATCATTTGTCAAAAGCAGCAACCCTTCTGTATCTTTGTCGAGACGTCCAACAGGAAAGGGGTTGTACACCGCATCTTCAATCTCTAATAAATCCACCACTGTCTCTTGTCGAAAATCCTCTGTTGCTGATAAAACCCCAGGTGGCTTGTTCATCATTAAATAAATAAACTCTTTATATGACACCGGCTCACCATGTACAGTTATTTCTTGCTTATTAGGATCAATATGTGTTTTCGCTTCTTTAATAAGCTCGCCATCTACTTTCACGGCTCCGGACTTTAACAACCCTTTAATTTCTTTTCGACTACCATATCCAATGTTTGATAATAACTTATCAACTCGCATGTTTAAACCTCCTATCACTAACCAAAATGAGCGCTGAAAAAAGCTCCTCATTCGACTCAGCTCAGCGCAACCCTTCCCTTTAAAATTCCAAACAAAGGGTAAGAATTTTTCCTTCTTTTCTTTACTTCACTAATTGATGGTACAGCCTCATTTTGTTATGAACTTTGTGGCTTCTTTCTTAAAATCTTTCGTTGAATGATATTCGTAATCCGATTGCCCATGACTTTTTGCAAAAGTTCTGAGCGATACGCAATTACAAAGTAAATCACTCCACCAATAGCTGTTCCAATTAGAGTGATGACAGCTGCTTGTAAGCGACCTTCTTCATACATAAAGAAAAAGCTCATCACATACTGAGTAGCTTTTACACTGACTCCCATCACCACTGCGAAAATAATCATTAGCATAGCTCTTTTCATTAGAGTCCGATGCTCATATCTTCCATGCTTTTTAATCATATAAAATGTGTAAGCAATGGAAACAAAATACCCAAGGCCTGTTGCAAGAATTGATCCAACCTCATGGAATAGCATAATGAATGGCATGTTACAGACGATTTTTACAATTAATCCAAACCCTAGACTAATCACAGCGTATTTTTGCTTGTTAATCCCTTGAAGGATGGCAGCATTTACTGTAAAGAATGAAAATAACAAAGCAATAGGTGCATAGACGCGTAGAATATGTCCACCCGCTTCAACTGCTTCTACACCGAAAAAGAATCCATATGCTGGATATGCTAGAACAAACAAACCAATGACTGCAGGTAATACTAGAAAGATAATGGTTTGATACGTCTGATCAATTTGTTTTTGTAGAACATGATAATCTTTATTCATATACGAACTTGTAATAGTTGGGACAAGTGTTAAGCCAAACGCTGTCGCAAGTGATACTGGAATCATTACAAGCTTTGGTACATATGTTTGAACAATTCCATACATAGATTCCGCGACTTCTTTTTGTCCAGCTGCAATCATTGCTTTGTTAAATGTAAACTGATCCACAAACTGATACAACGGGATAGCTAAACCGACAAACACAAATGGTAAAGCGTACGTAAATAATTCTTTAAACATCGTTACGGTCGAAATACGTGTAGGCGTCACACTTTGTTCAAGTAATGCATCTAAATGCGGCTTTCTCTTTTTCCAATACCATAGTAAGACGGCTAGACCACCTAATGCACCTACAAAAGCAGCAAAGGTTGCAAAACCAACTGCAGTGGCAATGCTTCCTCCTAACACTTTAATAACAATATACGTAGAAGCTAATAAAAAAACGATGCGCACGACTTGCTCAATAACTTGAGACACGGCTGTTGGCCCCATAGATTGATGACCTTGAAAGAACCCTCTCATCAGACTCATCATTGGGACGATAAGAAGGGCAACGCTCACCATACGCATAACCATGACAACATCTTCCAATGAGTTCTCTAAGTTATTGCTTCCCAACGTCGCCTTTGCAATAATAGGAGCAGCTGAATACAGAAACACAAAAGCTAAAAAGCCAGTGAGAAGCATTAGTTTCATTCCAGATCGGAACATCCTGCGGCTTGTATGATAATCTCCTATGGCATTATATTTTGAAACAAACTTTGACACAGCCATTGGAACACCAGCGGTAGCGATACTTAAGTAAATGGTGTATTGCACATATCCATATCCAAATAAGGCTCCGCCTACTGTGCCGACAAGGGCGGAAAATGGAAATAAATAAATCATCCCTAAAATACGTGATATGTACGTACCAAGTGTTAAAATAAAAGTTCCTCTTAATAGCTTTGAATCTGACATGGATTTGCCTCCAATATTCGATGTTACCTCTCGATAATAGTAATAAGATTGAAAATAAGCAAGTTGCAGTTTACAATTAAGAGCGCTTTAGTAAAAACTAAGCCATAGCTCACTATTTTATACAATTCTTTAGATTTTGTCAGTTTTTAAACAAAAATTTCTCTGTGTAAAAAGAACGCAAAGAAAAAAGGATAAATGAAAGTCGGTGAAATGATGACATATGATGTTGTTGTAATTGGTGGCGGCCCTTCTGGATTAATGGCGTCCATTGCCGCTGGAGAATCTGGAGCAAAAGTGTTATTGCTCGATAAAGGAAACAAGCTTGGACGAAAGTTAGCCATATCTGGCGGAGGACGTTGTAACGTTACGAACCGCTTACCAATCGAAGAAATTATTAAACACATTCCAGGAAATGGACGATTCTTATATAGTGCTTTTTCTATTTTTAGTAATGAAGATATTATTCGCTTCTTTGAAAAATTAGGCATTCAACTAAAAGAGGAAGACCACGGTCGCATGTTCCCTGTAACAGATAAAGCCCAATCGGTTGTAGATGCTTTGATTGGAGAATTAAAAAGACGCAAGGTGGATATTCGCACAAATACACCTGTCAAAAAAGTGGAGTATGTAGATGGAAAAGTTTGCGCTGTTCACTTACAAAATGGAGAAAGAATCGAAACTAAAAGTGTCATTATTGCTGTAGGTGGAAAATCAGTCCCACATACTGGTTCGACTGGAGACGGCTATAAATGGGCGCAAGATGCTGGACATACAATTACAGAACTTTATCCAACAGAAGTACCGATTACATCAAACGAGTCTTTTATTAAAGAAAAAGTCATGCAAGGTCTCTCATTAAGAGATGTAGGCTTAAGTGTGTTGAATAAAAAAGGAAAACCCATTATTACCCATAAAATGGATATGATTTTTACGCATTTTGGAATATCAGGTCCAGCTGTTCTTCGCTGTAGTCAATATGTGGTAAAAGAGCTTAAAAAACAAAAAAGCTCCTCGGTTACGATGAGCATTGACGCCTTTCCTGATAAGAATGAGGAAGTCATCTTTCAAGAATTAGTGAAGATAACAAAAGAAGAGCCAAAAAAAGCGTTTAAAAATGTAGTAAAAGGATTTTTACCTGAGCGTTACCTGTTATTTTTAATTACGCTTGCTCAAATTGATGAACAAGCAACGGCTGGGCAAGTTCCTCATGATCAACTGCGAGAGTTTGCAAAGCTGTGTAAACGATTTGAATTTCAAGTAAATGGGACTCTCTCAATTGACAAAGCATTTGTTACAGGTGGAGGTGTATCTGTAAAAGAAGTGCACCCAAAAGAAATGGGTTCCAAGTTCATGAATGGCCTGTACTTTTGTGGAGAAGTACTAGATATTCACGGATACACAGGAGGCTACAACATTACATCTGCACTCGTAACAGGACGACTCGCTGGACTAAATGCAAGTGTATACGCTAAAGATTCATACTAGAAATAGACATAAAGACGGATAAAAGCAAGACATGTTTCTTGCTTTTATCCGTCTTTTTCGTCTGTTAGTAAGTTTGTTAATCTCGATAAATAACCATGGCCGAAAAGCAGTAAACCTGCTCTTCTCGATCAAAAGCAGTAGAGATTTGATATTTAATATCAATCACTTGATCACCTGATAGCGTTTTCAAAAATCGATTCATCGCTACTTCTAAATCTTTTTCATGTTCTTTATCAAATAATTTCACTTGCACCAATACGCTAACACCATCCTAGATCACAATCTTCCACATACGGGGGTACGTTTTCTTCGCAATTAATTAATTTCAATATTTTATTATCTTCATAGGCGTAGCCTTCATGTAGGTCGTATTCCTTTCCTTCTTCCGATAATATAACTTTGCCAATACATTCTGTGTGAAAGTAAAGCTCTACACAATCTTCTCTAATTTTTGCATACACCCTTTCTGTCACGTCCATAATATGGAACATACTCATACGTATCCCCTCCCTTAATTAAGAATATTCAGAAAAATAATATTCATGAATATCTAGTAAAATAAACATGTTAAAAAGTATAACCATTTAATGAGTTATCTAAAAATTCAACAAACAAAAAAGCCTCAGCATTTATCCTGCTGAAGCTTCCTTTTCCACTAACGTCAGGTTACTTATTTACAACGTCTCCTTGCCACTCTAACATTCCACCAACCATGTTTCGAACTTTATAGCCTTGATCTTGCAAGTATAAGCATACATTTTCACTACGACGACCCGAACGACAAATAAAGATATATTCCTTTTCTTTATCAAAGTAATTCAAGTTATTTGGAATTTCACCCATTTTGATATGTTTTGCATGAGCAATAATTCCTTCTTCTACTTCTTCGTCTTCACGTACATCGACTAAATAAAGTTCTTCACCATTTTCAATCTTCTTTTGAAGCTCTTCAGTTGTAATCAATTTAACTTCTGACATAAAAATCATTCCTTTCAATCTTATCTTTGTATTATTTTATCAGATAAAGAACTCCGAAAGCTACCTTCACCCTTTTTTACTATCCACATACCCAAAATAGATTTTCTCTCTCTCTATTTTCATGCACTATTAGTAGATTGAGAAATTTTTAGTTATTTAGCCTTATATCGAAGCGAATTTTATACTAAAAAAGAAAGTTCTAGGTCTATAACAATGAGTCTTTAGTCTCTTTTTTATTTAACAGAAAATATAGAAAATATAGAAAAGGGCAGAAACGAGGGAAATCTCAAACAAATTTCGACTTTCAACTTTCAGATTTCATTGAAAAACCCTACATAAAGGAGTTTCTTTCTAACTATGCACTTACTAAACGATAACTTTGAAGTAAACATTGGTACCCTTATCTCCATTACACGTCAAGAAAAAGAAATGACCCAAGAAGAACTTGCAAAAGGTATTTGTTCCATTCCTTATTTAAGCAAGTTAGAAAACAATCGTATTGAAGCAAACGATGAGATTATTGCTCTCTTGTTAGAAAAGTTAGGCTATGACTATCGTTTAGTCATGAACGAGCAACAACTACTTAATGATGATGTCTTAAAATGGTATCAAGCAATGGTTGATCGAAGTAATGATGACGTACAAATATATGCTCAAAAATTAGAACAAAAAACGAAGAACATCTACAATATTACTCTTCTTAATAACTATCGACTGGCGCAATTTCGCTATTATTTATACGAAGAAAAGTTTCAAGAAGCTGAAAAGCTTATTGACTACTTTAATAAGGTTAAAAAGAAGTTGACCATCGTACAATCGTTATACCTTCATATGTTTTTAGGTCTGTATAATTGTTTACTTCACCATTATGTAGAAGGATTAGACATGCTGAAGGTTGCCGAAGAGATTAGTGAGAAGATTCGTTATAAAGAGCCTGAGCTTTCTTATAATTTAGCTCTTGTACATAGTTACCTACATCATCCCTCTTTAGCCATTATTTACGGACATGAAGCGCTCGAAAGATTAAATGCATCCTCTCTTTTCTTAAGAAGCTTAGATTGTCAGTTATTAATTGCTATTAACTATAAGAGAATCAAACAGTTTTCACAGGCTGAACAATTATTTAACAATATCCTGTTAACTGCTACAAAATTAAAGATGAGAGATATGCAATCATTTTGCTATCACAATCTTGGCAATTTATACAGTGAGCAGGGTCACCACCAAAAGGCAATTGCTCATTATGAAGAATGCTTATCGTTAAAAAAAGAAAACTCTTTTACGTACTTAAAAACTTCTTATTATCTTGCCAAGGAATTGGTTTCACAGGAAAAAAAAGAGACCGCTTTACTCATCGCTGAACAGTCTATTAAACTATTACAAACTATTAGCAATGGGAAAGAGTTAGAAATAAAGTTTCACCTTCTTTCTCTTGAAATAAGAGAAGATATTGAGGGATTAGAGGAGTATCTAGAGAACATAGCATTGCCTTTCTTTAAAATAAAAAATGATTTTCGCTATTTACTTACGTGTTATGAGCAATTAGCCCACATTCATTCTAACCGCTTTTCATACAAGAAAAGCAGTTATTATTATAAGCTTTGCAATGATATTAGAAAGAAATTAACAAATTAGGAGGAATTTCCATGAAAAAATTTATCATTGGATCTGTAACATTTACACTCGGTTTTGCTTTTGCTTCATTCGTTTCAACTTCGTTTCTACACTCTGCTGTGGATGAAGATCATCCTCGCTTTCACAATGTGATTGATGTTGCTGTGGATGAAGATCATCCTCGCTTCCATCGTTAATTATAAAAAAGGTGTCTAGATCAAGCATGTTATTGCTGATCCAGACACCTTTTTTCTTTTCAAATCATGTTAGTTTGCTACAATGTTTACTAATTTACCTGGAACAGCGATGACTTTTCTTACTGTTTTACCTTCAATGTACTCTTGTACATCTCCATCTGCCATTGCAATTTCTTGAAGCTGCTCTCTTGAAGCTTCTGTTGGTACACTTAGTTTCGCGCGTACTTTTCCGTTAATTTGAACAACAATTTCCACTTCATCATCGACTAATTTTCCTTCGTCAAATGCTGGCCATGCTTCATATGAAAGTGTGTTAGAATAACCTAACTTTTCCCATAGCTCTTCTGCAATGTGTGGACAAATTGGGGCAAGTAACTTTACAAATCCTTCAATATACTCTTTTGGAAGTACATCTACTTTATAAGCATCATTAACAAACACCATTAATTGTGAAATTCCTGTATTGAAGCGAAGAGCCTCGTAGTCTTCTGTCACCTTTTTAACAGTTTGGTGATAGACACGCTCTAATGATGTGTCTGTACTATCTTGAATTTTGCTGCTTAGTTTACCGTTTTCTTCTACGAATAAACGCCATACACGATCTAAGAAACGACGAGAGCCATCTAATCCTTTTTCAGACCATGCAATCGATGCATCAAGAGGCCCCATGAACATTTCGTATAAACGTAACGTATCTGCTCCATGACTTTGAACAATTTCGTCTGGATTCACAACGTTGCCTTTTGATTTACTCATCTTTTCATTGTTCTCACCAAGAATCATCCCTTGGTTAAATAGCTTTTGGAATGGTTCTTTTGTTGGTACCACACCGATATCATATAAGAATTTATGCCAGAAACGTGCGTATAGTAAGTGAAGAACCGCATGCTCTGCTCCACCGATATAAATATCAACCGGTAACCATTCGTTTAATTTCTCAGGTGCCGCTAAGTACTGATCATTTTTCGGATCAATATAGCGTAAGTAATACCAGCAGCTTCCTGCCCATTGCGGCATTGTATTTGTTTCACGACGTCCCTTTTTACCTGTTTCTGGATCTACAACATTAACCCAATCAGCAATGTTCGCTAACGGAGACTCACCTGTACCAGAAGGTTTAATTTCTGTTGTCTTTGGTAACATTAACGGAAGTTGTTCTTCTGGAACAGCTGTCATTGTACCATCTTCCCAATGAATTACTGGAATTGGCTCACCCCAATAACGCTGGCGGCTAAACAACCAATCGCGAAGACGATACGTAACTTGCTTTTCACCTTTGTTATGTTCAACAAGCCAAGCAATTGCTTTTGCAATACCGTCTTCTTTGTTTAAGCCATTTAAAAAGTCTGAATTAACGTGTTCACCATCACCTGTGTAGGCTTCTTTTGTGATATCTCCACCTGCTACTACTTCTTTAATTGGTAGATCGAATTCTTTTGCAAATTCAAAGTCACGCTCATCATGAGCAGGAACAGCCATAATTGCCCCTGTGCCGTAGCTAACAAGTACATAGTCTGCAATCCAAATTGGCATCTTTTCCCTATTGATTGGATTAATAGCATAAGCACCTGTAAAGACGCCCGTTTTTTCTTTCGCTAAATCTGTACGCTCAAGATCACTCTTCATTTTTACTTTTTCTAAATATGCTTGTACGGCTTCATTTTGTTCAGCTGTTGTAATCTTCTCCACAAGTTCATGTTCTGGTGCAAGAACAGCGTAAGTTGCTCCAAATAATGTATCAGGACGTGTTGTAAATACAGTAAATGTCTCATCATGACCATCAATATCAAAATGAACGTGTGCACCTTCTGAACGACCAATCCAGTTGCGTTGCATATCTTTAATACTTTCTGGCCAATCTAATTCTTCTAAATCTTCAAGTAAACGATCTGCATATGCTGTAATTTTTAGCATCCATTGTTTCATTGGACGGCGCTCTACTGGATGCCCTCCACGCTCACTTTTCCCATCAATGACTTCTTCATTTGCTAATACCGTTCCTAAGGCTGGACACCAGTTTACCGCTACTTCGTCAATATAAGCTAATCCTTTTTCATATAGCTTTAAGAAAATCCATTGCGTCCATTTATAGTAGCTTGGATCTGTTGTATTCACTTCACGATCCCAATCATAAGAGAACCCTAATGCTTTAATTTGACGGCGGAAATTATTAATATTTTGCTCTGTAAATTCAGCTGGGTCATTTCCAGTATCTAACGCATATTGCTCTGCCGGTAGACCAAATGCATCCCACCCCATTGGATGTAATACATTAAAGCCTTGCATACGCTTCATACGAGACAAGATATCCGTTGCCGTATATCCTTCTGGATGCCCTACATGAAGTCCTGCCCCTGATGGATAAGGAAACATGTCTAATGCATAAAATTTACGCTTTCCCTCGTCCTCTGTTGTTTTAAATGTTTGATTATTTTCCCATTGGTCTTGCCATTTTTTTTCAATTTGTTGATGGTTAAAAGCCATGATAATCCTCCTTATAATGGTAATCTATAAGCAAGTTCCTGCAGCTTACAACAGTCACTTTCACTTTTAATTCAAATAAAAAACCTCTCATCCCTAAAAAGGGACGAGAGGTTGAATTAACTTCCCGCGGTACCACCCACATTAGCGCAAACGTATTGCGCTCGCTCAAACTCCTTAACGCGGATGGACGACAAATGCTACTCTTATGCTGTTCGCATTTGCAACTCAAAAGGCGAGTTCATGAACGCACGTTTGTTGACTCGCACCACCCGTCAACTCTCTTTGCTCGTTTCGTTCACTACTATTCCTCATCATTGTTATTAGAATATATGTAGATTCCTATATGTATTGTAAATAATATGTTTCTAATCTGCAAGTTGTTCCTGTTATTTTATTAATAATATTTTTATTATTTCTTTTCTAGCTTCTTTTTATACTTTTGATTTGCTCTATTGTCAACTACCCACTACTTAACGACCTTACAGTCTGTTTGAAGTGGAAGTATCCTTGCCGATTTTTGATGAATGGTTTATTTTGAGATTTAGTATTTTACAACTATTAATTTTTTAACACAATGATAAAAAGACTGAGTCGAATGAAGCATTTCTCGCTCCTATTGACTCAGCCTCAAATGATCTATTTGTCTCTTATTAGATTCCTAAACCGAATGAGAATAAAATAATCGCAAGCATTAATCCAATTAATGGCACAATAACTGTCATCGCTGCCATTGGTAAATAGGCAGCTTTATGTGTGTCACCACAAATGGCTGTAATTGTCGTAACAACATATCCGTTATGTGGGAGAGAATCTAATACACCTGATGAAATGGCAACAACACGGTGGAGTGCTTCAGGGTTTACCCCAGCATCAATATAATGAGGAGCTAAAATTGGTAACGCAATCGCCTGCCCTCCTGAAGCTGAACCCGTCATACCTGCAATCACACTAACTGCAATTGCTCCACCAATCAATGGGCTTCCTGGAATGTTTGTCATAGCCTCTACTGCCACAGCAAATGCTGGTACAGCTTTAGCCACCCCACCAAAGCCAACAACAGCAGCTGTGTTACCAATTGCAATAAGCGCTCCTAGCGTTCCTTCAGATATTGCACTCCAAAAGTTCTTAAAGTATTTACGATTCAATAAGTAAGTAGCAATGACTCCACCCGATAATGCAACAATAAGTGCTGATTGTTTTAATGAGTCATGGAAAACAAACGAGATAACTAATACAACAAGTAAAGGAATTAAACTTACTAATGGATTTGGCAATTCCGCTCCTTCTACGATAGTTGGATCGTTTTTGCGTTCCACGAACTTCTCGCCACTTTTTACAGCTTTTCCGATTAGACGCTTTAGCCACCAGTAGCCAAAAACCGCCATTAATACACCCACAATTAAGCTAACTTCCCATCCCGCATAAGGAGTTGTTCCAAGGTATTCAATTGGAATCCAGTTTTGAATCTCTGGAGATCCCGCTGAAGTCATTGTAAATGTAACAGAACCAAATCCTAACGCAGCTGGGATAAACCGACGTGGTAAATCTGCCTGTCTAAATAAGCTAACGGCCATTGGATAAACAGAGAACGCAACAACAAATAAGCTTACACCGCCATATGTTAAAATTGCACAGGCTAATACAATCGCAAGTACAGCTCGTTTCATACCTAGTTTATCTACTACCCATTTTGAAACACTATCTGCTGCACCGCTATCTTCCATTACTTTTCCAAATATAGCTCCTAGTAAGAACATTAAATACCAAGAAGCAACAAACCCAGTGAATCCGGACATATAGTTACCCACAAAGTTTGCTTCCCCTTCACCTACTAATTGAGGAAAAAGTGGTAAACCGCTGAAAAGGGCTACAAATAATGCACACAATGGACCTGCAATAAGCAAGTTCATTCCGCGCATGGTCAATACAATAAGTAATACAAGCCCCCCAATTAACCCAATCATACTAAGCATTTGTTCATCCCCCTATAAGTTGTCTGTCTTTCCTTAACACAAAGAAAGCGCTTGCAAAATTAACTGCGTCGCAGCCTCCTTTCAAGTGCTTGCCACAGTCTATATTATAGTATTAAGAATTTAATCAGTAAATTCTTAATTTTCTAACCTATTATCTTTTTTTATATGCTTTTTTTCTACTAAAAAATCTCTGTACCCTTATCTAATGTATAGATAAAGTACAGAGATTTCTTTTCATTCAAGCTATTACGTTGAAACAGGCTTTGTAATCATTTCGTCTTGGTAAACTTTCTTTAGTTTTTTATCGTAAATGGCTGTTGGAATTAATGAGCATACTAGAACAACCATTAGGACATAGAACAATGTATGAATAGTAGAGAAGTCAACGAATAATCCACCAATCACAGGCCCTAACATTCTTCCACCGGTTGCTGTACTATTTACAACACCTTGATAAAATCCTTCTTTTCCTTTTGGCGCTAACTGACTTGCTACAGTCGGAACAGCTGGCCACACAAACATTTCTCCAATTGTTAAAACAACCATCGCTAAAACAAAATGTGTAAAGGTTGTCGCAACTGATACCATACCAAAAGAAAGAATAAAGATAACCGTACCAATTAAAATTTGCACTTTTAATGTTTTGGCAAAAAACTTTACTACAGGTAGGATAAATGGTTGACCGACTACAATTAATACACCATTAATTGTCCAAAGCATGCTATATTGCGCAAGGGAAATATCAATATTTCGAGTATGTGCTGCAATAGTCGATTGCCATTGAACATATGCCATCCAACATAATAAATAACCAACACATAGCATAAGTAATGCAGCAAATTTTGCTCGGTCTTGAACAGGTTTTGCTTCATTCAAGACACTCGTTTGCTTCGTATGAGTGGTTGTAATATGACGATACGCAACAAAAGCAATAATGAAGAATATCAAATACATAAATGCATTTGCCACAAAAATATAGGTGAATGAATAAGAAGCAACTAATCCCCCAAGAGCCGCTCCAATCGCAACACCTGCGTTTTGTGCCACATACATGGCATTGAACGCTTTTCTTCCACCTTCTGGCCAAACGGTTCCAGCCATTGCGTACATAGATGGAAACACCATACCAGATCCAAATCCAACGATAATAAGCAAGATGACATAAGTTGGCCATCCATGAAAGAAAATCAAGCCAATTAACGCCATCAATGTAATCGAAATTCCAACAATAATGGATTTATACCCTCCGACTTTATCAAAAAGAGTTCCACCAATTAGATTTCCAACAACACTTGCTCCTGCATTCAACATCAATACAAATCCAGCAACAGACAATGACTTTCCAAGATGTTCATGTATGTAGATTGTATTCAATGGCCAAAGAAACGAAGCACCTGTTACATTGATGAGCATTCCAATGACTAAAAGCCATAACGCTTTTGGCATATATGCTCTCTCCTTTATTAAACAATTCTTTTTAGCTGGGCAATATATCTCTCCTATAGGCCCTTTCATACTTAATTAAAAGTCGTAGGCTCAAGGCAACGACTTTCAACATTCGATTTATTTTATTAACAAAACAAGAACTGGTTTATTTCGAAAACCAAAATAAATTGTAGTCTTTTGTTTGGCTTTTCGCAACCTCTTTTTCGTAAAAAGAGTATTAAAAAAACAATGCAAATTCTTTTAATTTTCAACCCCTGCATTTACTACTCATTATTTATACACTAGGTTTTTCAAGATCGGCTTAATCATTACTTTTCAAAGAAACACCCTTGCATCCTATTGTATCTTTACACGTATCGATAACGGCTCCTTACAAAAAAACTTAAACTAAAAAAACGCCCATTGTATGAACGAACTTCCATTCATACAATTGACGCTTTTTCAATCTCTTACTTAAATGCTTTATTCGATTTTGCAGGTTGAGCAAGCTTACTATTTTTTTGTTTCAATTCTTTAACTGGATCAAAGTCTTTTCCTACCTCAATATCATTACTGTTCATACCATTTTTTGTTTTTTGCTCTGGGTTATTTTGCTTTGAACGTTTCTTCATATAATAGCCCCCTGTTTTAATGTTCTGTCACAATCATTTCATTTTGTAATTGTTGAATTTGTAATCTCATTCGGTATAACTGCTCGCGTTGTTGAGGATTTGCGCTATGAGCTAACTCTTCTAACTCTTTGTACGCGTTTTCTAATCCTAATTGGGCGCTAGTATATTCTGTACCATTATAATGCTCTTGCTGCATACCATTTTGAAGCTGTTCTTTTGCAAAACACATTGCATCTTCACATTGTTGCATTAATTTATCAACCGATTGACGAGTTGCCATTTAATTACCTCCATTTAAAAAACATAATAAAGCGGCTCTCAACACTATTTTGTGCAAAATCATCGTTGTTTACGACAGCATTTTTATATAGAAGAAACTGCTAATAAAATTTTCATTTGGATATACTTTTTGTTTTTGATAAAATTTGTTGATGTATGCTTTTATTTTGTCTTAAAAAGGAGCTTAATCACTTGAAACAGCATAATCCGTTTCTCTATACAACCGAAAATAAGCGTTACCATACATGGAATTATCATTTACGTCAAACCTTTGGCCATAAAGTATTCAAAGTAGCACTTGATGGAGGATTTGATTGTCCCAACCGTGATGGCACTGTTGCACATGGTGGCTGTACGTTTTGTAGTGCCGCTGGATCTGGAGACTTCGCCGGGAATCGTATAGATGATCTTGTTACACAATTTGATGAAATTAAAAATAAAATGCATGATAAATGGAAAAATGGAAAGTACATGGCTTATTTTCAAGCCTTCACCAATACTCATGCTCCTGTTGATGTGTTGCGTGAAAAATATGAAGCTGTTCTCAACCTTCCTGGTGTTGTGGGCCTTTCTATTGCTACACGACCAGACTGTTTACCTGATGACGTGGTAGAGTATTTAGCTGAACTAAATGAACGCACTTATTTATGGGTAGAACTTGGACTTCAAACTGTTCATGAGCGAACATCTTTATTGATTAATCGTGCTCACAATCATCAATGTTATGTAGAGGGTGTGAATAAACTTCGTAAACATGGAATTCGCGTTTGTTCTCATATTATTAATGGGCTACCACTTGAAACACCAGAAATGATGATGGAAACGGCTCGTGAAGTAGCTAAACTTGATGTACAAGGCATTAAAATTCATTTATTACATTTACTAAAAGGAACACCAATGGTAAAGCAGTACGAAAAAGGCTTGGTTGAGTTTTTAACTTTTGATGATTACGTCAATCTTGTATGTGATCAGTTAGAGATTTTACCTCCTGAAATGATTGTTCACCGCATTACAGGGGATGGACCTATTGATTTGATGATTGGCCCTATGTGGAGTGTAAATAAATGGGGAGTATTAAATGCGATTGACCATGAACTTGTTCGGAGAAATAGCTATCAAGGGAAGTATTTTGAAAAGGAAGTGATAGCGCCATGAAATTAGAACGTATCTTACCTTTTGCTCGTACGGTATTAGAACGAGCAGTTCATCCAGGTGATATAGTTGTGGATGCAACAATTGGAAATGGACATGATACATTGTTTTTGAGCAATTTAATTGGGGAACACGGACATGTGTATGGATTCGATGTGCAGCAAGACGCTTTAGAAAAAACAGCTAAGCGGCTACAAGAGCATAGTGTCTATGATCGTGTAACGTTATTCCATGCTAGTCATGAACAATTTTCTGCTTTCGTTCCCCCCTCCTTAAAAGGAAAAGTAACAGGAGCTATTTTTAATTTAGGGTATTTACCAGGTGGGGACAAAGACATTGTGACCACTCCTGATTCTACTATTAAAGCGATTGAACAATTAATTGACTGGCTTGCACCAGAGGGCGTCATTGTTCTCGTTATTTACCATGGACATGCAGAGGGAAAAGTAGAAAAACAAGCGTTACTTCAATATGTTCAACAGCTTGATCAGACATTGGTTCATGTTCTTCAATATCAATTCATTAATCAGCAAAACAATCCTCCATTTATTGTAGCCATCGAGAAGAGATAGAAGGTACTGTGAAGATGATTGCATGAACTAAGTCACAATGAGCATTTTTACTCATTGTGACTTAGCTTCTAGATAACATTCGATAAAGTCGTCCATTTACATAAAAGAAATAACTAAGCTTTCCACCTGATTTAATCAGTTGCTTCGCCTTCGTGTGAACCTCTTTCTGACTTCTTACCTTATCATCGGATAAATACACGCCTAATAATCCTCGATTGATAAAACGATGAAAACTTTCATTTGGCAAACCTTTTATATGAGAATCAGCTTCTGTTACAAAGTGTAAAAATCGCTCCATCATTGATTCATAATGAGGATAGTAAAAACAAAAATTCAAGTCTCCTCCTGCTTTATCTTCTTCTTGGTCAATGAAATAATCTAATAAAATATGCAGTCCTTGTATATAAGGGAAATAACCACTTTTCACCTTTAGTGCTTGCTCTTCTGTAAAGGTAGATTGAAAACTGTAGGCGACTAAACAAAAAATGCCGAGAGTTGATCCTGAACATGCGGAAAACTCGTACCATTCCATTTTAGGGAGATTTTTTTTGTACGAAGAAAACCAACTTTCTAAACGTGGTACACGCTCTTCCACTTTGACATGTTTATGTACTTGCAAATCACAATAGTAAGCTGCTAATTCTAAAAGGTGTTTGGAAACAGTCGGATAGTGTAACGTATTGGTTAATACTTGTTGACATGTTTGAACCAATGCAGCTAAATATCCACCATCATCTTGATCTTCACGAAATCGATAATAGTTGCGTAAAGGAGCTCCTATTGTTAATGCATCAGGCATGGATTCATGCAAAGCAGCAAAATCATGAGGGTCTAATGAATTACTTCGATCGCACAAATTATCCAAATAATCACTAATGGTTTGATACGCGACAATAAAACGTACACACTCACTCATATGTTCTTTTGCTAAAATAGCAAGAATGCCTCCACCTTCACAATGAAACGTTTTTTCATTGATACTTGCAAGTGCTTGTTTTCGAAGCTCATCATTTGGAATCTTTTCTGCAAACGCTCTCCAATGCGCTAACTCTTTATGAACAATTGGCAATATATCTTTGTACACTCTCTTCATTAACCAAAAAGGATGAGAAGGAATTTTCATCGTATTAATCACCTCAAATTTAGATCACCAGCATGGTAATTACCTATATGTGAAGGTCCACAAAGCTTTTGGCATAAGCAAAAACTTGCTCTCTTTCTGGTTCGTTAAAGATTTCATGATATAGAGATGTCCATTCTTTATACGTTTTTTCACTTAAGTCGACTTCATCAAACCATTGCTTTACAATTAGCTTCTCGATAATTTTGTCTTCTCCTGCTTGCATTAATAAAATTGGTACATCGGGTGTTTTCTCTACTTCGCGAAAAGCCATATTCATTGCATGCATTAACTCTCGATACCAACGTACAGATACTTTTGTTACATATAACGAATCATTTTGATCTTCATCCATAATTTCCTTGTTTCTTGTTACTTTATCAACCGTTAATATCGTATTAAATAACATGCTTGGCATTAATTTATTTAATCCTTTTGATAATAAATCAACATAAGCTGGGGGATGCTCTTTTAAACCTAAACAAGGGGATGATAAAATGGCTCCCCACACCGGTAGTTTTTTTTCTTGCAATGTACGAATGACAGCAAGGCCTCCCATGCTATGACCTAATAAAAAGATTGGCAAATCATATGTTTGAGCTTCTCGTACCCACGTATCAATCTCTTCTATATACTCATCAAATGATTTAATATGCCCTCTTCTTCTTGTTGTCATTCCTTGTCCAGGAAGGTCTCCCATAATGACATGCATACCGACGGAGCGCCACATTTCAATTAGCCAACGATAACGACCATGGTGTTCCGATGCTCCGTGTACCATGACTATTACACCTTTAGGGTTTTCAGCTTCCCATTTCCTCATAAAAGCTACTTCCTTTCTTTTGTTTACTCACTTCAAAAAACTTTGTACACTTACATTAGAAGATTTATTCATTTTTTTCAACTACTATAAAGGGGATGACGATATGATTTATCCATACAAAGACAAAACACCTATTATTTCATCAAGCGTCTATATTGCTGATTATGTAACCATTACAGGTGATGTTTCAATTGGAGAAGAAAGTAGCATTTGGTTTAACACCGTTATCCGCGGTGATGTAGCTCCTACCATTATTGGTAATCGCGTCAACATCCAAGATCAATCAACCCTTCACCAAAGTCCAGACAATCCACTTATCATTGAAGACGACGTAACCGTTGGGCACCAAGTTATCTTACATAGCGCTATTCTTCGAAAAAATTCCTTAATTGGGATGGGGTCCATTATTTTAGATGGAGCTGAAGTTGGTGAAGGTGCTTTTATTGGTGCCGGAAGTCTTGTACCACCTGGGAAAAAAATTCCCCCTAACACACTTGCTCTTGGAAGACCAGCGAAAGTGATACGTGAACTCACAGACGATGATCGAAAAGACATGGACCGTATCCGAAAAAGCTACGTTGAAAAAGGCCAATATTATCGTTCATTAAAATAAATAATCTCTTTTCTCATTATAAATCAGTGCGTCAAATAGAACAAAAGGTGCTCTCAAAATTACGAAAAAAGACTGCCTTCTTTTTTTACACCGTCACAATGCACTGACTCCCTTTTCTCTATATTGTATAACAACTTTTCATAACCTATAAGTAAGACCTATGCCTTGCTTATAGGTTGTTTGAACAATTAGATATAATCATCGAATTAAAAGGCTTTTTACGGCTAAAATACTGTCACCTCAATCTCCTCCTACCAACGCTAAAATAGATGATATACCTATCCATTTATCGCTTTAGGCTTTTCAACCCAATCTCATCTAAATTTTCTATTAATTTACACTACCTTATTACTTCCTAAACATTTCCCTCTTAAAATAAAAGTAACACTTTTTTATTAAAGGGGACTTAAAAATGAGAACCAAGTTAATTCGCCAACTATATGATTTTGAGTGCTATGTATTTAGAAGTGTTAATAAACATTTTGATCGTAAACTAGCTAATGTTTATTTTCGCACTGTTACACATCTAGGTGGAGCAACTTTTACAATTGCTACAGTATTAGCTATGTTATTAGTCATGAAAGGACCTTTAAAGATGATTGCTGTAGCTAGCGCTATCTCACTTGCAATCAGTCATATTCCTGTAGCAATCTTAAAACGTATCTATCCTCGAAAAAGACCCTATTTACAAATCGAAAATACAAAAGTATTAGAGAATCCTTTAAAAGACCACTCATTTCCTTCTGGTCACACAACAGCTATCTTTTCAGTATCAATTCCCTTTATTTTCTACTTACCATCTCTTGCTATGATGTTATTACCATTTGCATTAAGTGTAGGGTTATCTCGTATTTATTTAGGGCTTCATTATCCAACGGATGTTGGTGCCGGCATGATTCTTGGAACTTCAGTCGGTATATTATCTCTTTACTTTCTTACGATATAAAGAAATATATACAAACTTTATTTATTTCAAAGAATAGATAGATATGCACAACCATCATTGAATGGATAGGGGGAGATAGAATGAAAGTGGCTTTGTTTACAGATACATTTATACCTGATGTAAACGGTGTGGCAAAAACGTTAGCTAAATTAACAAATTATTTTGAGCACCAAAAAATAGATTATCAAGTTTTTGCTCCTGAAAGTATTAACGAAGACTTATTTTCAAAGCAGATTCATCGCTTTATAAGTTTGCCTTTTTTTCTATATCCTGAGTGCCGCTTGGCTTTACCAAACATGCTAAAAATTAAAACACAGCTACAAGAGTTTCAACCAGATATCATCCATATCGCTACCCCTTTTAATATTGGACTCTGCGGTTTGCATTACGCCAAAAAAATGAATATTCCAATTGTAGGCTCGTATCATACTGATTTTGAACAATATTTGTCTTATTATGACTTGAACTTCCTATCTCCTTTTTTATGGAAATATATGAAATGGTTTCACCAACCATTAGAACGTATCTTTGTACCTTCTCAAGCAACAAAAGATCATCTGCAAAGCAAAGGCTTTACAAATCTTTCGATTTGGTCACGCGGTGTAGATCACACATTATTTCACCCTCACTATGATCGGTTTGATGTGAGGATTAAATACAACATCAAAAAGCCTTATATCTTAACGTACGTTGGACGACTTGCGCCTGAAAAAAATTTAAATACCTTTATGGAAATTGCAAAATCTATGCCTCCTCATATTCGACATAAAATTCACTGGCTAATTGTTGGAGATGGACCTTTGAAAGAACAGCTTCAAAAAGAATCTCTTGAGCATATGACATTCACTGGTTTCCTTCAAGGTGAACACCTTGCAAAAGTGTATGCTGCTTCTGATTTATTTGTTTTCCCTTCAGCAACCGAAACCTTTGGAAATGTTGTACTAGAATCTCTTGCTTGTGGAACACCAGTGGTTGGTGCAAATGCTGGTGGTGTAAAAACCATTGTTCAACAAGGGCGAAACGGTTATCTTTGCAACCCTAACTCAGTACAAGAGTTTGTGCATCATATTGTAGAACTGTTAGAGGATCTTCATAAGCGAATTCATTTTGGACATCAAGGCCGGAATTATGCATTAACTCAAACGTGGGATAGCATCTTTGAACGCTTATTAATGGAATATGAAGAAGCCTTAATAAATAGAAAGCAGTCTATTCAACTCGCATAAAAAAACAAGCCCTCCTTTAAAGGAGGGCTTGTTTTTTTATTAGTTACCTAATGCAGCTGTTTTTAGTGCTTGTGCTTTGTCAGTACGCTCCCAAGGAACATCAATATCTGTACGACCGAAGTGACCGTATGCAGCTGTTTGTTTGTAAATTGGACGACGAAGATCAAGCATTTTAATAATACCTGCTGGGCGAAGGTCAAAGTTGTTACGAACTGCTTCTACTAACACTTCTTCAGAAACTTGACCTGTACCAAATGTATCAATTGAAATTGATACTGGTTGAGCAACACCAATTGCATATGCTAATTGAACTTCACATTTATCAGCAAGACCTGCAGCTACGATGTTTTTCGCAACGTAACGAGCCGCATATGCAGCAGAACGGTCTACTTTTGTTGCATCTTTACCAGAGAATGCTCCACCACCGTGACGAGCATAACCACCGTAAGTATCTACGATGATTTTACGGCCTGTTAAACCAGCATCACCTTGAGGACCACCGATTACGAAACGACCAGTTGGGTTAATGAAATATTTTGTATTTTCATCAATTAATTCTTGAGGAACAACTGGGTTAATTACATACTCTTTTAAATTACGTTGAATTTGCTCTAACGTAATTTCTGGGTGGTGTTGAGTTGAAATAACAATTGTGTCAATACGAACTGGCTTGTTATTTTCATCGTATTCAACTGTTACTTGTGTTTTTCCATCTGGACGAAGGTAAGGAAGAATTTCTTCTTTACGAACTTCTGTTAGGCGTCGAGCTAATTTATGAGCTAAAGAAATTGGAAGAGGCATTAATTCCTTTGTCTCGTTACAAGCAAAACCAAACATTAAACCTTGGTCACCTGCACCGATTGCTTCAATTTCCTCGTCAGTCATTTGACCTTCACGAGCTTCTAAAGCTTTATCAACACCCATTGCAATATCAGCAGATTGCTCATCAATTGATGTTAAAACAGCGCAAGTTTCAGCATCGAAACCATATTTTGCACGCGTGTAGCCAATTTCTTTAATTGTTTCACGCACCGTTTTTGGAATATCTACATACGTAGATGTTGTAATCTCACCACTTACTAATACTAAACCAGTTGTAACACTTGTTTCACAAGCTACACGAGCATTTGGATCTTTTGCTAAAATTGCATCAAGAATAGAGTCAGAAATTTGGTCACAAATTTTATCTGGGTGGCCTTCTGTTACAGATTCTGACGTAAATAAACGACGTTTCGTTGACATCAATTTTCCTCCTTTAATACAGTTGCATAGTGATACGGTACTCATTTCCCTTTATATTGTTTATAAAAACAATTGAAAATATAAAAAACCTTTCCTAAATTCGAGGAAAGGTATCAAATTCAACTTAGCCTTTCACTCTTATCGATCAAGGTCATGCCTTGCATCAGGTTAGCACCTTATCACCTAAATATGTAAAAAAATGGTGATGGTTGCTGGGTTTCATAGGGCCTGTCCCTCCACCAGCTCGGGATAAGAGAGTATCCGTTCAATGACATATCATACCCTATTTTCCTTTGTAGTGTCAACCTTGTTCAAATAATTTTATTCATGTTTTTACTTTTGAAAGTTGGCCCATTCTTTACGTCTATATCAAAATAAATGTTCCTTTTTCCTTACTCATTTGAAATTCTCTTTTCATAAAGCATGAACTTCCCTCTACTTTGAATAGATATTCTACATCCATTATAAAAAGTATGCTAAAAATACAATTTTTTCAACGAATTATGTTGAAGTATTATTGAAAGCGCTTTAAAATGTATTTGTCATACAAGTTTATCTAGACAATTTAGCTAGAAAATAAAAATGATGAGTTAGTCCAAGCCTATTTTTACATTATATATAAACAATTTTAGATAATTAGTATAGACTATTAATATAAATGTGTTATACTATTTATGAATTTATTGTATCGCAACAAAAAACAAAGGATGGTATTGCAAATGAGTACAGTGGATATGTCTATTGAGTTATCTGAACTACTTAAACTACAAACAATTCAACAGAACCTTTCTGTGCCTCAACTCGTAGAGAGAGTGCTACAACGCAGTGAAGGAACATTAACGTCTACAGGTGCTGTACGTGTAGAGACTGGAAAATATACAGGACGCTCTCCAGAAGACAAATTTATCGTAGAAGAAGAAGCGACTAAGCATTTGATTGATTGGGGTAAAGTGAACAAACCATTTTCTGCTGAGAAATTTGATTCTTTATATAAAAAGGTTTTAGCATACTTAAAGGAAAAAGATGAATTATTCGTTTTTAACGGCTATGCAGGTGCCGATGTAAAATACACTCTTCCAATTCGTGTAATTAATGAATACGCGTGGCATAACCTATTTGCTCATCAATTATTTATCCGTCCAACTGACAACAATGAAACTTCTCAATCTGCTGAATTTACGATTGTATCAGCTCCAAACTTTAAAGCTGATCCAGTTGTAGATGGTACAAATTCTGAAACGTTTATTATTATCTCTTTTGAACGCAAAGTGATTTTAATTGGTGGTACTGAATACGCAGGTGAAATGAAAAAGTCCATCTTCTCAGTTATGAATTTCCTTCTTCCTCAACAAGATATTTTATCTATGCATTGTTCAGCTAACGTAGGCAATGAAGGTGATGTTGCATTATTCTTTGGATTATCAGGAACGGGGAAAACAACATTATCTGCTGATGCAAATAGACGATTAATTGGAGATGATGAGCACGGCTGGTCAAACTCTGGCGTATTTAACGTTGAAGGTGGTTGCTATGCAAAGTGTATCAATCTATCAGAAGAAAAAGAGCCACAAATCTTCAATTCTATTCGATTTGGTGCCGTCCTTGAAAATGTGACGATTGATTATGATACAAGATTAGCAGATTACGATGATAATTCGTTAACAGAAAACACACGTGCAGCATACCCGCTTCAAGCAATGGATAACATCGTAGATCCAAGTGTTGCTGGCCATCCGACAGCCATTGTATTTTTAACAGCTGATGCGTTTGGTGTGTTACCTCCAATCAGCAGGTTAACTAAAGAACAAGCAATGTATCACTTTTTAAGCGGTTACACTAGTAAGCTTGCTGGAACCGAGCGTGGTGTTACATCTCCAGAAGCTACATTCTCTACATGCTTTGGAGCTCCTTTCTTACCTTTGCCGGCAACAACATATGCTGAAATGCTAGGAAAGAAAATTGATGAACATAATGTAAGCGTGTACCTCGTTAACACTGGATGGACTGGTGGAGAGTATGGAGTTGGAGAACGAATGAAATTACGCTATACACGCGCTATGGTTCAAGCAGCTTTAGAAGGTGAACTCGATAGCGCTGAGACAGTGAAAGATTCTATATTCGGCTTAGAGATCCCTATTCATGTTCCTGGTGTACCTGATGAAGTACTACAGCCAGCAAAAGCATGGGCAGATGGTGCAGAATATGAAGTAAAAGCAAAAGAATTAGCTTCTAAGTTTAAAGAAAACTTCAAGAAATTCTCGAATGTTCCAAGTATTATTAAAGATGCTGGCGGTCCATTAACATAATCGTTATCCATTAACATGGAAGCGTTTTGTCTTAAAAGCAAACAGCGTCCCGATTTGACGAAACGAGTAAAAGTCGCTTACCTAAGCATACGATTCAATTAAAAAAACCTGACATGACAGCTACTCTGTCATGTCAGGTTTTTTTAGTGGATTAATTCGTTGAATTTAATTTTACTAATTCATATGTAATGCGTGTTTGATTATTAACGAGCTCTACTTTACGGATAACACCTGTTCCTGTGCGCTCTCCCTCTTTTGTTTTATGTACACTAATTGGAATATCTAATGGATACAAACGGTATCCTGCTTTCTCTAATACAAAAAGATTTTCATCCATTCGTTTTTCTAATCCTTTTGTTACAATCATCGTATTTAACTCTAACGGCATGCCCATATTTAGCCCTCCTTTTTCGTGCCTTTCTTGTATTGTACAACGTCTATTTCAAAAGGAAAACTCCTTTTCTTATGACTGCTTCTTCATCCATTTTGTGAGTTTATGTACTGTCTCTCTATTTTTTACTGGTGGAAAGTAATGAGTGAAATCGTTAAAATACCAGCTATCTACCTGCTTATTTAACTCTTTTAACTTCCCTTCCAACTTATAAGAATGTTCAATGGATACATTTCTATCCTTTTCACCATGAATTAATAAAACAGGAGCTTGAAGATATTCTAATTGATACAATGGGGTTCTCCACTCGTAGCGTTCTGGATATTTGTTAGGTGTGCCACCAATCACTCTTTTCATCATTCTACGTAAATCTTCTCTTTCATAATAAGTAAGTGTCATGTCACTGACACCTCCCCATAAAACAAGTGATGAAACACTTTTACGAAAAATCGCTGTAAATAATGCCATCACCCCGCCACGTGAAAAGCCAAAGACATGAATGCGGTCTTGGTGTACACGATGATGATTTCTTAATAAGTCATAAGCGGAAAGTGCATCTTCACGGTCATCACCAGCGAAATCTTCATTTCCTTCTCCTCCTTGATTACCTCGATAAAAAGGCGCCATCACAACAAACCCTTCTGACGCAAATTGAACAATTCGTCCCACTCGAACCATTCCTACGTTTTTTATTCCACCCCTTAAATATAAAAAACCATCATAGTTCCCTTCTTCTTTTGGCTCTGCAAGTAATCCTTTTACTTTTAATCCATTTGATAGATAGGTGACAATATAAAGCTCGATTTTCGAATTAGGAGACGGAAATCTTTGTTTGTCTATAATTAAACCATTGTTCATCTTTTCACCTCCCATCTTTTTTACCTTTCATTTGGAACTAGGCACTCACCAAATGCCCTCTCTCTTCATACTTTATCATAAAGTACATTTGCAACTTTAAGGAGGATTAGATGGCGTATGATTAAAAAATTCAAATGGATTCTCTCCATTCTTGCTGTCTTCATACTAATTGTTCCACTTATCTCGTGTAATAAACAAGAAGAAACATATACATTGCGTGTTGGTGAAGTGACACATTCTATTTTTTATGCTCCCCAATATGTAGCTCTTTCTGAAGGATTCTTTGAAGAGGAAGGGTTAGATGTGAAGGTACAAACTACATGGGGTGGAGACAAGACCATGACCGCTCTTCTTTCAGACGGAGTTGATATTGCTTTAGTAGGTGCTGAAACGTCTATTTATGTCTACGCTCAAGGAGCAAGTGATCCTGTTGTGAACTTTGCACAACTTACTCAAACAGATGGTACATTCCTTGTTTCACGTGAAAAAATAGAGTCATTTTCATGGGATCAATTGAAGGACACAACCTTTTTAGGTCAACGAAAAGGCGGTATGCCACAAATGGTGGGGGAATACGTTCTGAAGCAGCATGATATTAACCCTCAAAAAGATTTAAACCTTATTCAAAATGTAGACTTTGCAAATATCGCTAATGCTTTTGCTTCTGGAACAGGAGATTATGTTCAATTATTTGAGCCGACAGCCAGTATTTTTGAAAAAGAAGGCAGAGGATATATCGTTGCATCTTTTGGCGAAGAATCAGGAAGTGTTCCTTATACAACTTATATGAGTAAGCAAAGCTTTATCAAAGAAAATAAAGAAGCGATTGAAAAGTTCACACGTGCTATCTATAAAGCTCAACAATGGGTCGATACACATAGCGCTGAAGAAGTGGCAAAGTCTATTCAACCTCAATTTGAGGACACATCACTCGATATTATTGAAACAGTCGTTGAACGTTATAAAGCTCAACAGTCTTATGCAAAAACACCATTACTGCCTGAAGAAGCTTGGAAAAACCTTCAAGATATTATGGATGAAGCAGGAGAATTGCCAGCTGAAGTGAACTATTCTGAACTCGTCAATACAAGCTTTGCAGAAAAAGTAATCTCTGAATAAGGAGAGGATCGACATGTCTAACTTACATGTCCATCGCGTTCAACATACGTATTTTACAAAAGAATCTGCTATTACTGCATTAGAGAACATTGAATTAACAATTGAGGAAGGGGAATTTGTCTCCTTCCTTGGCCCTAGTGGCTGTGGAAAGACTACACTACTTTCTATTATTGCTGGACTCCTTAAACCTACTGAGGGAGTCGTGACCATTAATCATGAAGACATTCATACTAATGATTCAAGAATCGGATACATGTTACAGCAAGATTACTTGTTTCCTTGGAAAACAATTAAGGAAAATATCCTTCTTGGATTAAAAATGAGAAAAGAATATACGAAAGAAAAAGAAGAGATTGCTCTTCGCTTATTAAAAGATATTGGCCTCACCGATGTTGAAGACTTGTATCCACGTCAACTGTCTGGAGGAATGAGACAACGCGTTGCTCTTGTACGCACACTTGCCATTGATCCTTCTATTCTTTTGTTAGATGAACCTTTCTCAGCGCTCGATTTTCAGACAAAGTTAAAGTTAGAAGAGCTTGTTTCTAAAACCCTCATGTCATTAAGAAAAACAGCCGTTCTTGTTACTCATGATATTGGAGAAGCGATTGCCATGAGTACTCGCATTTTCCTTCTTTCTAATCGTCCTGGAACCGTTGCTAAAACATTTATTGTACCTAAAGAACTTCGATCACTTTCTCCCTTTGATGCAAGGCAGCATCCTGCCTACAATGAATTATTTCAAAGCATTTGGAAGGAGCTTGATCACCTTGAATCAAAAAATAAGAATTAACTCTCTTCATAAACAATATAAAGATAACTTAAAAAAAGAAAAGAGAGTCGTCATGACTCTTCAAGCTCTTATCTTCGTTTTATTTTTTGCATTGTGGGAGATTGCTTCTTTATACCAATGGATTGATCGCTTAATCTTTAGCTCACCATCTAAAATTTGGAGTTTATTCACAATCAAGTTAGCCGATGGATCTCTACTTCCCCACATTACGTTTACATTATTTGAGACGGTCTTAGGATTTATAATGGGGACATTAGCCGGTGTATTACTAGCTACCGCGCTGTGGTATTCACCTCGGCTCGCTCGTGTGCTGGATCCTTATTTAGTCATTCTTAATGCAATGCCTAAAGTAGCATTAGGCCCTATTTTGATTGTAGCCATTGGTCCTGGGTTCTTCTCTATCCTTGTCATGGGTGCTATTATCTCTGTTATTATTACAACCATTGTGGTGTATACCGCATTTAAAGAAGTAGATGAAAATTACATCAAACTGCTAAAGACCTTTAACTCTACAAAGCATCAATGCTTTAAGGAAGCCGTTCTTCCTGCTTCACTACCAGCCATTATCTCTACATTTAAAGTAAATGTAGGATTATCATGGGTTGGAGTCATTGTTGGAGAGTTTCTTGTTTCCTCTAAAGGATTAGGATATATGATCATTTACGGATTTCAGGTATTCAACTTTACACTAGTCCTATTAAGCTTATTACTGATCGCTGTATGTGCAACTATGATGTACCAAGGTGTGAATTATTTAGAACGAAAATTAATAAAACAACATGAAAAGTGAGCATATTACACTTAAAAACGGGATCAAATGGACTTTCCAACGAGTCTTTTTCTGTTTTATATAAAGAGGACCGTCAACCAAAACCTGTGATTAGGCTTTGATGACGGTCCAGCTTTCAGGAAGTTGTTTCAAAAGGGATGACTTTCCCATTTAACACCTTATCCTGTTTCCGCTAAATAAAGGAGACAACAGATGTGTTTTACTGCTAACAAATAAAGTTTTTTATCACAGATTCATCTAGTCATTAAATAGCTTTAATTCGCTTTATATACTTCATGACGTATTGAAGCACATTGTCTTTCATAATAAAACTAAATCCTTCTTCTCTTTGAATTGAGGGAGGAATTTCATCTAAAAGTACAGGCCCTTTTGTTTCAAAATAATCTTGTTGTTCGACTAATTCTTTAACTTTACCTACATAAATATTCTTAATAATCGGTGCACCTTTGCTAACTACTTTATACTGACCAATATACGTCAGTGTATCCACTTTTCCACCCGTCTCTTCAAATACCTCACGCACCGCTGCTTGTTCAGGTGTCTCTCCAATCTCTAGTTTCCCACCTGGAAACTCCATTCCACGCTTAGAATGTTTTGTAAGCAACCACTTACCATCATAGGTACATACAACCCAAACATGACGAGGATTTTTTGAGAATGGATGACGTTCAAATGATAAAAATACTTGGTTATTATATGCATCCTTAAAAGTGTACATGTTATCTTCAAGCCCCATTTAATTTTTTTATCATTTTATCATAGATTGAAGACTTTCTTAGGAGAAAAAGTATGAAACGATAAAAAAAGAGTAATTCACTTAGAACTACTCGTTGTGTTGTGATAGGATACCCATTTGTTCAATATGTGTACGTGTTTCATCATTTCCTAAGTTGTGTATCAATTCAAATATCTTTGTGGTGGTTTGGTCATACGCATCATTTTGGCGATCGTAATGATATTCTAAATAAGGAACATGAGCTCGGAAAAAACCTTGCCAATCACTCGAAAAACGCTGATCAAAGTATTCTCTTAGCACGGTCACTTCATCGTCTGTTGCTTTGATTTCATAATTCCATTCAGAAGCTGATCGAACTTGTGAAATCTCGCCTGCCCCTAATGAGATGTAATATGTTTTTTTCTTTTGTTCCAATGCAAGCAACTCCTTTTTTCCTTCTCTACTTTTCTTATGCCAATTAATGCGTAAGTTTATTCATCGGCTATTTTAAACGGTCTTTCAGTTGCTCAATTGCTTTTAAGATAGGTCCGGGAATCGGTAGCCCTACAACCCCAGCATTTTCAGTGATGGAGATAATTTCGTTCACAACATAAAATAAAATGGTAGCATCACGAATAAGGTGGTTGTCCCACAATAATGAATCTAAAAAATTCGCAACAGCAACTAAGATAAAAATGAAGATTTTCTTGGCAATTCCTTTAAAACCTACTTTACTGGATAGTGATTTTTTTACAAATGCAGCTAAGACGCCCGTTATATAATCTAATGCTACACAGGCTATTAGAACCATTAATAAATAATCCCATCCCCCAAATAAGAAAATTGAAAGAGAGCCTAATCCAGACAAAGTAAATAAACTGTACTTTTGCATTTTGCACCCCTCCTTCTAAAAATGACTTATATCTTTATAATATGAAACAGAGAATAAACGTGTTCACAATTACTAAGTAGCCATGTCAATTAAATTTAGAAAGGTGAATGATATGAACTGGATTGATTCTATACATGAAGAAGTTAAATTGCGAGGACAAAGAGATAATGAAGACGTTGATGCTCTTATCTATTCCTTCGTGTCGCAAATGACAAAAGACCAACTATCACAAATCGTTCAAAACATGAGTGAAAAAGACATCCACGATTTGTTATTCTCTTATGTAAAAACAAAAGTTGAAGAGCAACTTTAACAAATTTTCAAACTTCCCTAGAACAGAAAAAGAATGAGCACGACCAAAAGCGGTCATGCTCATTCTTTTTCTTATTTACCGAGGAATGATTTTAACATCCACGCATGTTTTTCAAAGCTTTTATGAATGGCTAATAACATATCACCTGTTGTTTCGTCATCTACTTCTCCAGCAATATCCATGCCGTCTTTTAATTCCTTTGTAAGTGTATCAAAATCTGAAACAAGGGTAGCAACCATGTCTGTCGCTGTTTCGTTCCCACTTGCTTCTTGAATACTTGACATAGAAAGACACTCTTTCATTGTTGCGACTGGGTTTCCTTCTAAAGCGAGTAAGCGCTCTGCTAAGTCATCAATATTTGTAGCCACTTCATTGTATAACTCTTCAAACTTCTCATGAAGAGTAAAGAATTGTTGACCTTTTACATACCAATGGTAATTATGTAATTTCATATACAATACACTAAAATTTGCAATTTGATTGTTTACAACACCTGTTAATTGTTCTGACATTCATCTCACTCCTTCTACATATAGTAGTACCCGTTTTCGATTGTTTAAAACATCATTTTCAACTTTTCACATCTCCTATTATGGTAGAATGAAGGAAAGATTATGACAGTAAAAAAAGGAGAGCTACTATGCTATATACGATCCTCATTGTTTCAATTGTTATCGTAGCCATTGTCTTATTATTAAGCGTCGTTACAACATCCAAAGCCTATGACTATAAACATAAGGTAGATTCTTTAGAAGATAACCCGAATCGAGAAGAAACAGATTTTCATGACGAGAGTATAAAATAGCCTTGCTTTATCCGTGACGAGCGGATTACATTCATTCCCCTCTTCATATAGACACCCTCTTGACTATTTTCCATTTCTTTTAGTATATTTTAATCATCAAAGCGTAATGGTTACGATTATCATAAACGAAAGGAGCATAACGTATGTACGATTGGATTATTGTTGGAGGAGGAATGCAAGGTATAACACTTGCTACCTTTCTTATTAAAGAAAAAAAAACAACAATGGATCGACTAGCCATTGTTGATCCACATGATGAACCATTAGCCAATTGGAAGCATTGTACAGGTATGATATCCATGCCTTTTCTTCGTTCACCTTCTGTTCATCATATTGACGTAGCTCCGTTTAGCTTACAAGCTTTTGCCAATAAGGAAAAGCAAACCTTTCATACAGATCGCTTCTACGGCCAATATAAACGTCCTTCCTTGCCACTATTTAATGACCATTGTGACCATATCATTGAAGACATTGGTTTAAAAGAAAGCTGGCATCAAGGAAAAGTGATACATGTAAACAAACAACACGGAGTTTGGACAGTGATGACTAACCAAGGGGAAGAACTAGTAGGGAGAAATTTAGTTCTATCAATTGGGATTGGCGAGCAAAGGCATTGGCCAGAATGGGCCATACAATTAAAAGAGGAAAATCAAAATAGCGTCCATCATATCTTTGACTCTTCTTGTCCATCTATTCCTACCCTTGAAGGTTCCATCACTATTATTGGTGGAGGAATTACAGCTGTACATACAGCCATTAAAGCGGCTAGCTTGCATCCGGGGATGGTCACAATGATTAAACGACATCCTTTTCGGGTTCATGACTTTGATAGCAATCCAGCTTGGCTCGGACCTAAAAATCAAGTATCTTTCCGTCTTTTAGATGACTACCGCCAACGTCGTGAAGCAATAAAAAAAGCTAGAAACAAAGGTTCAATTCCACGGGAATTGTCAATAAAGATGAAGCACCTTGAGCGTAAAAAGCACTTAACCATCATTGACGATACCGTTGTTGACTATAAGCTAGATAATCAAATAAACTTGCTGCTTAAAAAGCATCCTTCTCATCAAACGGCAAATATTTTATTAGCAACTGGATTTGAAGGAACTTTGCCTGGAAAAGAGTGGATTGAGCCGTTAATTCACGATCAAAATTTGAAATGTGCATCTTGTGGCTATCCGATTGTTTCTCATTCTTTGCAGTGGGGACCTAATTTATATGTTACTGGTGCATTAGCAGAGCTACAAGTTGGTCCTATTGCTCGGAACATATCAGGAGCTCGACAAGCTGCTCAGTTAATCGTAAACAGTTTATAAACAAGAAAAGCTGACTCCTAAAAGTCAGCTCTTCTTGTTTATCCAAATACTTTTGCTAAATCTTCTTTACTTTGTTCTAGCCAAAAACGCATTAAACGCTTTGCACCTTCTAAGTCATGAAGTTTTGCTTGCCCACATTGTTTTTCGTTAGAAGCTGGAATGTCAACAATTTCAACTGCATCTTTCATTGTATCTTCTAATAAGTCAATGATTTCATCAACTGTTGGTTCACCGCTTACTACAAGATAGTAACCCGTTTGGCAACCCATCGGTGAAATATCAATAATATCAAAGTGATCATACTTCTCTGCATGAGTACGAATGTTAAACGCTAATAAATGCTCAAGCGTATGAATAGCATCTGGCTTCATTGCTTGTTTATTTGGCTGACAGAAACGAATATCGTATTTATTCACTAATCCGTCACTACCTACTTTGTGGACTCCACAATGTCTCACATAAGGTGCTTTTACGGCATTATGATCAAGTTCAAAGCTTTCTACTGATGGCATTATCACCACTCCTTTTTTTAACTCTTATTCTATCATACACTCAATTCCGATATATTTCATCCATTTAATCTGATTTAACTTTATTTGGTTGCATTTTTCACATAAAATCAGCTATAGTAACGACAAAGTACATGAAAAAAGGAACGTGAATAACATGTTAGCTAAAGTTTTTTTAGCCATTATTCGTTTTTATCAAAAAGTTATCTCACCTATTAAGCCTCCAACGTGCCGCTTTTACCCGACATGTTCGCATTATGGACTTGAAGCTATTAAGCGTTTTGGAGCTATAAAAGGTGGCTGGCTAACGATTAAACGAATTTTAAAATGCCACCCATTTCACCCAGGTGGCATTGATGAAGTCCCTGAAAAAAAACAGTCACATCATTAGTTAGTTATTTTCATATCCATCTACAACCAAGTCCAATTTTCCTGTGCCTGGATCAATGACTAAGCCATGTACAGGAATTTCTTTTGCAAATAATGGGTGATTCTTAATCGTGCTCACGCTATGTGTGACGCTTTCTTCAACGGAATTAAAGCCTCTTAACCATTTGTCTAATTCAACACCGGAATATTCAAGTGTATTAAATACTTCTTCTGATATCCCTTTATCTTGCATTTTTTCAATAATTGATTCAGGCGTCAGTTTTCCCATCCCGCAATCATGATGACCAATTACACACACTTCGTCCGCATTTAACTCATATACCGCTACTAATATACTTCTCATAATACTTCCGAAAGGATGAGATACAATTGCCCCCGCATTTTTAACGATTTTTACATCACCATTACGAAGGTTCATAGCTCTTGGTAGTAATTCAACTAGCCTTGTATCCATACAAGATAAAATAACTAACTTTTTATCTGGAAATTTCGTCGTATGATACTTTTCATATTCTTTTTCTTCTACAAACCTTTCATTATAGGTTAATACGTCTTTTAGTAAACTCATACCTCTACTCTCTCCTTCATGATTGAATATACTATTAATTATAAGCAAAAAAAGTGATGAATGACTATACTAACCATCTTATCATAGAAGTTCATCATTACTTAGTAGAAATTCCTTTTTTTTCATCTAACATTTCATACTTGTATTATACTTAATTATTCTGTATGATGTAAAAGTTAAATCGTAACAATTCTTATTTATCTCAAGGAGGATACATAAATGAAAAAAGTACCTGTTACTGTCTTAAGTGGTTACCTAGGTTCTGGTAAGACCACTTTACTTAATCATATTTTACAAAATCGTGAAGGATTAAAGGTTGCAGTTATTGTCAATGACATGAGTGAAGTGAACATTGACGCTGATTTAGTCAATCAAGGTGGCTTCTCTCGTACAGAAGAAAAGTTAGTTGAAATGCAAAACGGCTGTATTTGCTGTACACTACGTGATGACTTAATGAAAGAAGTAGAACGACTCGTTGAAGAAGGAAATATTGATTACATTGTCATTGAATCATCAGGAATTAGTGAGCCTGTTCCTGTTGCGCAAACTTTTACTTACATTGATGAAGAGTTAGGAATTGACTTAACAAAGACTTGTCAATTAGACACAATGGTAACCGTTGTGGATGGAAATCGATTCTGGGATGACTTCTCATGCGGAGAAAGCTTATTAGACCGTAAAGAAGGTACAGATGAAAATGATACAAGAGAAGTGGTTGATTTACTTATTGATCAAATTGAATTTGCGAATGTCATTCTACTTAACAAAGTCGATTTGTTAGAGGAGGAAGACGCAATTGAGTTAGAACATGTATTACGCAAATTAAATCCTGAAGCAAAGATCATTCAAACTGTAAACAGTCATGTTGCATTATCTGAAGTTTTACACACAAACTTGTTTGATTTTGATAAAGCAAGTCAAGCGGCTGGTTGGATTAAAGAGTTAAACGTAGAACACCATACACCTGAAACAGAAGAGTTTGGTATCTCATCTTTCGTTTATCGTAGAAAACGTCCTTTTCATCCTGAACGATTAATGAAGTGGTTGGAAGATTGGCCAGTAGATATTGTGCGTGCAAAAGGATTCTTCTGGTTAGCCTCTCGAAATGATATGTCCGGGCTCCTTTCTCAAGCTGGTACTTCTATTATGATTCAAGGTGCAGGTGAGTGGGTTGCTGCTTATTCGGAAGAAGAAAAACAACAAACGTTAAGAGAAGAGCCTGAATTACTTGAAAAATGGGATGAGAAATTTGGGGATCGAATGAATGAATTGGTCTTTATCGGACTTGAGATGAATAGAGATGAAGTGGAGAAATCATTAGATATGTGCCTTTTAACTGATGAAGAAATGGAACAAGATTGGTCTACATTTTATGATCCTCTTCCTCCATTCACCGTTTCATCCTAATTTCACTGTTTTCAAATCGTAACACTTACGATATAATGGCTTAGGTCATAAGAAACAGAGAACGATAAAAAGGAGAGAAATGATAAATGAAGCTAAAAGCAACACTGATGGCTTTACTCTTAGGAGCAAGCACAGCATTAGCTGGATGTGGCTCTGATGTAAAAGAAGAAGCTAGTTCTACTAGCAGTTCAGATGATAAATTAAACATATATACAACGATTTACCCTCTACAAGATTTCGCAACAAAAATTGGCGGAGAACATGTTAACGTAGAAAGTATATTCCCACCTGGAGTAGATGCACATACATTCGAACCTACTTCTAAAACAATGGTAAATCTTGCTCAAGCTGACGCCTTTATTTATTCAGGCATTGGATTAGAAGGCTTTGTAGATAATGCAAAGAAAACATTAGTAAACGAAGAGGTACAACTTGTTGAAGCAGCTGAAGATATTGAGTTAGCTCAACATGCAGAAAATCATGATGCTCATGCTCATGAAGAGGAAAACCATAATGATCACGCTCATGAAGAGGAAAGTCATGATGCTCACGCTCATGGAGATGAAGATCCGCACGTATGGATTGATCCTATTCTTTCTATCACTCTAGCTGAAAACATTAAAAAGTCACTTGTTGAATTAAAGCCTGACGCAAAAGAAGACTTTGAAAAGAACTTTGAAGCAGTAAAAGCGGACTTACTAGCACTTGATCAAGAGTTCAAACAGACAATTGAAACTAGTTCTAAGAAAGAAATTCTTGTTGCCCATGCTGCTTATGGTTATTGGGAAAAGCGTTATGGATTACAACAAATCAGTGTAGCTGGTTTATCTCCAACGAATGAGCCTTCACAAAAACAGTTAAAAGAGATTATTAAAGAAGCACAAGAACATCAAATTAAATATATTATTTTCGAACAGAACCTACAGCCTAAAATCGCGGAACTGGTTCAAAAAGAAATTGATGCTGAAGCTTTAACTCTTCATAACTTAGAATCAGCAACAAAAGAAGACGTTCAAAATAATGAAGATTACTTCTCTATTATGAAGAAAAACATTGAAACGTTGAAAAAAGCACTAAACTAAACAAATAAACCAGCCAAGTGGCTGGTTTATTTTGTTGTCATATTGTATTTTTTCATGAATCGGTCTGCACGTCCTCCACGATCTGCAAACTTTTGTCTACCTGTGTAGAACGGATGTGAGTCAGAACTAACCTCTACTTTAATTAATGGGTATGTGTTACCATCTTCCCACTCAATTGTTTCGTTTGACCATTTTGTCGCACCCGTTAAGAATTTAAATCCACTATTTGTATCCATAAATACGACTTTTTTATATTCAGGATGTGTATTTGGTTTCATATTATCTCTCCTTTTTAATTATGACTATAACCATTATATCGTAATGATTCTTATTTTCAAGTATTAAGCTTATAAAAAATATGATTTCCTATTTATGCATAATTCGTGGTAAAAAGTGGACAATAATGGGCATCAATACTCTACTTGAAAGGTTGGTTTTTAATGGATCATTTAGTCACCGCACGGTCGATGTTCGGTATGACAATGGGAGTTCATATCATCTTTGCAACCCTTGGTGTCGGCATTCCACTTATGATTTTACTTGCTGAATTACTCTATCAAAAAACAAAAGATACCGATTATGAATTAATGGCTAAACGATGGACAAAAGCACAAGCAATTTTATTAGGTGTTGCGATTCCAACGGGTACCATTGCAGGTGTACAACTCGCTTTATTATGGCCTGGGTTTATGGAAGTTGTCGGGAAAGTGATGTCTCTCCCTTTTCAAATTGAAATTTATGCTTTCTTCATCGAGGCACTGTTTCTCTCTATTTATGTGTATGCTGCAGATCGTATCTCACGAAAAATGCGCATTATTAGTTTAATTCTTGTGGCACTTGGAGCACTTGGATCCGCTGTGTTAATTACAAATGTTCATGCGTTTGAAGGTACTCCTGCAGGATTTCGGATTGAAAATGGAGAGATTGTTGACGTTGATCCATGGGCTGCATTTTTCAATCCAAGCTTTTTTGTAACAGCTGGACATGTAGCTGTTTCAGCTTATATGACTGGTGCATTCATTATTGCATCAATTGCAGCTTACAAAATGCTACGCACGAGAAAGAAAGATCCGCGATTATATAAGTTCCATCATAAAGCACTCATGATGGGATTAGTGGTAGGCTTAATCTTTTCGTTCTTAACTGCCTTAAATGGTCACGAGTCTGCACAGCTACTTCACGAATATCAGCCGGAGAAGTTAGCTGCTGCAGAAGGATTATTTGAAACTCAAAGTTATGCTCCTCTAGCGATTGGTGGGTTTACTGACCGCGAATCTCAAGAAGTAAAATGGGGAATTGAAATCCCTTGGGCGCTAAGCTTTTTAGCAAATGATCGCTTTGATACAGTCGTTGTTGGACTAAACGACTTCCCTGAAGATTATTGGCCTCCACTTTTTGTTCATACGCTCTTTAATGCGATGGTTGGAATTGGCTCTATGCTTATTCTTTTATCTATGATTGGTGTGGTCTGGTATAAATTTTTGAAGAAAAAAACATTTCCAAAACCACTGATGTGGGCCTTTGTATTAGCTGGACCTTTATCAATGGCTTCTATTGAATTTGGCTGGATTTTTGCATGTACAGGTAGACAACCTTGGGTCATTTACCGCATTATGCGTACGTCAGAATCAGTAACGACCTCAGCCAATTTAGGATTCTTATTTACATTGTTTCTCCTCATTTACATCGTGTTAATGGCCGCGGTGGCACTAGTATTAATTTATTATTTTAAACGCAATCCACTATCAAAAGAACTTGCTGCACATGCTGAGCAATAAGGACGTGATACTATGACAGATTCAGTTATTGCAATTACAGTTGTTTGGGGATTTATTTTCATTTATGCATTGATGGGTACAATGGATTTTGGCGCCGGATTTTGGTCAATGGTATACATTAACAGAGACAAAACAAATGCTACTAATATTGCAAATACCTATCTATCTCCCACATGGGAAGTGACAAATGTATTTATTGTAGCTATCGTAGTTGCTTTATTTAGCTTTTTTCCTGGTGCAACCTTTACGTTAGGAACCGTTCTTCTTATACCTGGGAGCATTATTCTTTTATTGCTAGCGTTACGAAGTGGCTTTCTCGTATTTGCAAACTACACAAAAGGCTATCGACACCAAAAAGCTTTAACCTATATTTCTGGCATTTCAGGGGTATTAATTCCTGCCTTTTTAATTTGCGTGTTACCGATTAGTCAAGGAGGCTTTATTGATACAATTGATGGTAACCAAAAGCTTAATTTAATAAAAGTGTTCACAAGCCCGAATGTTTACGCATTCATTGGGTTCGCAGTCAGTTCATCGCTTTTTTTATCTTCTTTACTTTTAGCCGATTATTCAAAGTCCTCAGATGAACTAAGAGCCTATGACATTTACCGTCGAGATGCACTAATCACCGGCCCTCTTTCTTTAATTATGGCTGCTCTTATTATGGTGACGATGCGTAACGAAGCCAATTGGCTATTTTCAAATATGATGGATTTTAACTGGGCTTTATTCGCTTCGGTTGCAATGTTTGTTGTAGCAGGTGTTGCATTGATTATTCCATATAAAGGACAAAAAGGAATGCCAAGATTAGCTGTAGTAGCCGTCTTACTTCAATATTTCTTTGCTAGCTATGCATATGGACGAGGACACTTGCCTTATATTGTCTATCCTGAAGTTACGATTGAGACTGGATTTACGCACCCTAATGCTTTTCGTGCTCTATTTATTTCCTACATCGTTGGATTTGCTATTTTATTCCCTGGGTTTTATTATTTCTGGCGTTTGTTCATGAAGCAAAACAAAGAGTATGTCAAAAAGAAACCGTATTAACAAAGACAGGACACCTATTTAAATAGGTGTCCTGCTTTTATAAATGTACCTTCATAGCATTGATTATACTCGCAGCAAAACTTCTGCACTTTTCAACATCTTCTCCAAAGGGAGCAAGCTCTACTTTTAATCCTTCAGTCATTAATTCGCCACTTAACTCTCTTACTCTTGCTTCAATTAAATCAACTGCACCACAAAAGATATCGTAAGCAGTATCCCCTGAGCCAAATACACCTACTTTTTTGCCTTCTAAACTAATGGATTCCATGTCGTCATAAAAGTCTAAAAATTCGTCAGGTAACTCTCCATCTCCCCATGTGTAAGCTCCTAAAAGAATGTAATTAAACTTGTTTAAGTCATTAACATCTACTTCAAACACTTCTTTTCGAGTGACATTAATGTTTTCCTTGATCAGTTCTTCTTCTAAAATGTCCGCAATCGCCTCTGTGTTTCCAGACATACTTGCATAAATTAATAATACATTAGACATCTTACTCTCTCCTTTATCTCTTACATAAACATTGTCAGTCTATCTTTGTTGTCATTTAAGCACTCTGTTTTTAAAGGACAGCTATCACACTCTGTAACTAATGCTGTTTTTTGAAAATACTTAGGTTCCTTTAGCGTACTTTTTATTAAACTTAAGCGTTGAAGCGCTTCATCATAATCTTGCTCTTGTACGGTAAAACTTGATGTATGACCCGTTAGAATAGAATGAAATATGATGACTTCTGGCACTTTCTGAAAAGCATGCCTAGAAAACACCACAATAAAGTCTTTCATCATTTGTTGAATTTGTGGGTGATCATCCGTAACAAACTTTTTCACAACATAGGAATTCTCAGTCCACTGTGCAACATCGATCGTTAAGGAAATATTACTTTCTAATTCCTCTACATGTACACAATATTGATTAAACAGAAAAAGTGGCATCTCTTGTTCGCTATCGTTTGATAAAAATTGCAGTAAATGATCACTAACCTTTGCTAACACTTCATAATATTGGACTTTTGATTCAAATAAATCGACATGAATAAAACGCCAATATTGCTCAATTAATCTTAAAATATAAAAAGCTGAACGTTGACTAGCAGGTGTTTCATAATAGCTTTTAACAATACGGTGTGTCGTTACTTGAACCATCTTGCGCCAATCGATGTTCTTGCCTTTGTTCATTAGCAATTGCCTTTGGTAAAACTTATACGGACATCGAATAAATTCTTCTAGGTGTTCACTTGAAATGGTTTTAATGTGAACGTTTAAAAAATCCATGTTAATCACCACAAATCATGATAATGATAATTATTATCAATAGATAATAAAAAAGAAAGAGCTACGCTTGCTCAATGACTTTACGAATTGCACTCCATGAATGTTTTACAAAATAAATGGGTTTCTGCTGTTTCTTTGCTTTCTCTTTAATGACTTTTGCCATGTTATGATTGATAAAATCGGTAATCACCAAAATAAAATTAATATGATCTGGTATGTCCCTTTTTACCATGTTGCTCTTTCGGCCATCTAAATGAATGATTTGCTTAAATCCTTCTCCTTCTAATCGATCTGTTATATGTTTTAACCGATCTCCACCAACTACCATAATTGAAGACATGATTACTCCTCCTTATTTTTAATTTATGTATATATCTATTCAATTGCTGATTATCTTAAACGTCTTGTTTAACTCTCTATCTATAACTTAATTGATAATGATTCTCTTTGTCAACATTTAATTGATAGAAATTCTCAATTAAATAAAAAAAGGGTTGTCTAAAGATGAAAAACTTCCCATCTAAGACAAACCTTTTTCTTACGTTCTTCTCTTTTGACGCCTTTCCATGGCCGACTGATAAAGTTGCTTTTCTTCATTTGTTTCAGGATAAACAGTTGGCACTTGTATTGGATAGCCTTGATCATCAACGGCAACCATCGTTAAAAAACTAGTAGTTGTTAATGTTTGTTCTCCATTCTTCCAACTCTCACGCTTCACACGCACGTATACTTCCATTGAGGTTCGGCCCGTAGATGTAACAAAGGCTTCCGAAATAAGAACATCTCCAACCGTTACAGGTGAAAGAAAGTTAACAGAGTCAATTGATGCTGTTACAACAATTGACCTACAATGCTTCATCGCCGAAATAGCCGCTACTTCATCAATGTAGGCTAGCACTTTACCGCCAAAAATTGAACCCATATGATTGGTATCTGGTGGTAAAACAAGCCTCGTTTGAACGACTTTTGATTGCTGCATTGGAATTTTTTGTTCCATAACAAGTCCTTCCTAAAGTTCATCAAATCCGTTTAAATCCGATGCTTTTGTATACTGTCTAGATTTTTGTTCAAAGAAGTCGGTTTTACCTAAATCCACCTCTTGATATGCGATAATCCATCGTAAAGGATTTTGAATAGGTGCATCAGGAAATGCATCTCGTCCAAATCCTAGTTGATTGCATCGCTTATTCGCCATATATTGTATATACTGTTCAACTTCTTTCATCGTTATGCCATCAAATTTCTCACCAATAATAGACTCTGCCCATTCGATTTCTAATGTTGCAGCTTCCTGAAACGTTTGAATAACGAATTGCTTCAGTTCTTCCGTCTCATATTCAGGGTTTTCACGTAGTACTTCTTTAAAAATCTTTTCAAAAAGCCCTACATGAAGCTGCTCATCTCGATTTATATAATTAATCATGGTTGAAGTGGCGACCATTTTTTGATTACGCGCTAGATTATAGAAGAAGGCAAATCCGCTATAGAAGAAGAGCCCCTCTAAAATCACGTCAAACACAATAGACTTTAAGAAATTATCAATTGTTGAATTCTCAACAAATTGCTTGTATCCATTCGTTACAAAATCGTTTCGCTTTCGAAGCTTTTCATCTGTGCGCCAGTATTCAAACACTTCATCTTGTTTTGACTTTGATACAAGACTAGATAATACGTACGAGTAGGAATGATTATGCACCACTTCTTGTTGAGCTAAAATGATCATTAGAGCATTTACTGAAGAGTCCGTTACATAATCTGCTACTTTACTCGCATAATCTGATTGAATACTATCTAATAATGCTAGTAAACCAATGATTTTCAGAAAGCTTTCCTGCTCATTTTTTGATAGTTGTGGAAACTGTTTAATATCTTGACTCATGTTAATTTCAAAAGGCGTCCAAAAGTTTGCTAGCATTCTCTTATACTTTGGATAAGCCCATGAGAAACGCACATCATCCCAGTTTAAAATGTTAGAGCTCTCTCCGTTAATAATTCCCGTTGATCGGTTCGGTGCTTGTTCATCCATTAATACTCGCTTTCGTAATAACGTTGACATTGATTCGTCTCCTCCTTTAACTATGACAACTTTCACATTCTTCAAGAACGTCGTTTGATGTTGAACGTACATAATAGGTTGTTTTTAGCTTCTCTTTCCAAGCCATCACATGCAAGTCGAGTAAATCTTTTGCACGAATGTCATTTCGAATATATAAGTTAAAGGAAACGGATTGATCAATATGACGTTGACGTTTTGAGTTTTGCTTAATGCTCCACTTTTGATCAATGAAATACACAGACTTGTAATACCAGTTTGTTTTTTCATTTAAATCAGGTGCGGTAACTGGTATTTTATAATTCTTCTTTTCCTCCGAGTAGAATTTACGGAAAATCGGATCAATACTAGCAGTAGAACCTGCAATAATGGAAGTTGATGAATTTGGCGCTACAGCCATTAAATAACCATTTCGAATACCATTTGTTTTTACTTGGTGACGTAGTTCATCCCACTCCTCGCTATCATATCCTCTATTTGTAAAATAGTGGCCGGTTTCCCACGCTGATCCTTTAAATACAGGATACGCACCTTTTTCTTTCGCTAACTCCATTGATGCTTGAATAGTATGGTAAGCAATTTCTTCATATAAATCATCTACATATTGAACAGCTTCTTCTGACTCCCATGTAATTCCTTTTAATGCTAAAAGATGATGAAAACCAAATGTTCCCAATCCAATTCCACGGTACTTTTGATTGGTTACTTGCGCTTGTAACACAGGAATTGTGTTAAGCTCAATAACATTATCAAGCATGCGTACTTGAATGGAAATGAGACGAGGTAGTACATTGCCACTCACTGTTCTCGCTAAATTAATAGACGATAAGTTACATACTACATAATCGCCAGACTCTCGAACCGTTACAACTTTTCCGTCTTCTGTTACATACTCTTCCGTTACTGTCGTTGCACTCATGTTCTGTGCAATTTCCGTACATAAATTGCTACAATAAATCATCCCTTTATGACTATTAGCATTTCCACGGTTAACCGTATCTCGGTAGAACATATACGGAGTGCCTGTCTCTAGTTGTGAAATCATGATTCTTTTCATAATATCAATAGCAGGAACAACATCATATCCATCTTCTAATAGACCATCCTTAGCTGCTTCCACACACTTGTTATAGTGATACGTAAACGCATGATCAACAGCATTTGGTGCTTCTCCCTCTTGTAATTCTTTTGCATCAAAGAAGTCATCTAATTCAAAGCCTAAGTTCTTTTTAATCGGATGAGGGTCAAATAGATAATAAGGTTCTCGATTTTCTACTGCTCTCATAAAATTGTCTGGGATACATACGCCTGTGAAAATATCATGGGCTCTAAGTCTTTCATCACCATTGTTTAAACGCAAGTCAAGAAAGCTCATAATGTCTTTTCCAAACACGTTATAATAAACGGCGATGGCGCCTTGTCGTTGTCCTAACTGATCGACCGAAACTGCTGTATTATTAATTTGTTTAATCCATGGAACAATTCCACTAGAATTTCCTTTAAATCCTCGAATATCAGAGCCTAATGAACGAATCTTTCCGACATAAACGCCAATTCCACCACCAAACTTTGATAATTTTGCGCTATCTGTGTTTGAATGGTAAATTCCTTCTAAACTGTCTTCTACTGTATCAATAAAACAAGAAGATAATTGACCATATGATTTTCCTGCATTCGCTAAAGTTGGAGTAGCAACCGTCATATATAAGTTAGACATTGCCCAATATGCTTCTTTTATGAGATTGATACGCTTTGTCTTATCCTCTTTCATCATTAATGTCATAGCAATAACTAAGAAGCGCTCTTGAGGAAGCTCATACACCTTTTTATCATGAGACTTGGCTAAATAACGATCAGCAAGTGTTAATAACCCTATGTATGTAAAAAGCTGATCACACGATGAATCAATTACATTTTGAAGTTCATCTATTTCTTCTTTTGAATAGGCTTTCGTTAGTTCCTCACTATAGATGCCAATACTAGTTAAGTACTGAATTAGCTCATAAAAGGACCCATACTTTTGAGTAACATTATACCCTCGGTTCATAGAAGCTTGACGATACAATTCATCTAGGTATACGTTAGCCGCCACAAATGTCCATGCTGGTTCTTCCATTGAGATATAGTCTAATGCTGCTAAAATAAGCGCATTGGTTATTTTCTCTTCACTCATGTTTTCTTTTGCTGATATTGTTTGTACCACTTTTTCTTCATACTGTGTAAAGTCAAGCTGTGGAAACACCTGCTTTACTTTTTCAATATATGTTTCGACACGTTGAAGTGTTGTTGGTTGGATTACATTTACCATTCTAGTTCCTCCCTTTTCTCTAAAATAAAAACGCCCACCGATGCACGGTGAGCGAATAGAACGAAGATAAAAAGAGAGAAACACTCTTTTTGAATCCCCGTTCTACCCTCTCACCTCCCGAAGAAGATAAAACGAAATAAAAAAGGCAGGTCTCCTGACTTATGCTTCATTTTACTTTAAGGCCTTCCCATGATGATCACAGTGGATTCCCTTATTTCATCAGCACTCACAGTTGCGGGGACAGTTCTGGATTTCAACCAGATTCCCTATTAAGTCGATGCACGACACCTTTTTTAGTGGATAACACAAAATATAGTATTAAATTCAATAAAACAAACAAGATATTGTGTTCTATACACATTATATAGGACAAGTAAGAATAGTATCAACCATTTTTTAAAAAGATTTTTCGACTCCGTCTATTTACTCAAAATAAAGCGGTGATAAAAGTCTAACATCGTTTTAGTACATACAATGGAAAAAAGGAGCAATCCTACAAGTTTAAAGACAGATTATTTATCTGTTTAACGAAATCAGGATTGTCACCTACCCCAGTATTACTGGGTTTTTATGACAATCCTGACCTTAGAAAAGCGTTTCACAAGAAGAACCTTTTGAGACACTCTTTCTTCTATTTACTTTCAAAGAATTTATAACGTATACTGTTTGACTTGCTTTTCAATTTGTTGAATGTATGTTTCGTTTACCTCGTATCCTATTCCCGAACGTGTAGGGACCATAATATCTCCCTTATCAACCATCACTTCAGGAATAATCACATCCTGATTCCAATAACGAGCAGAAGCTGAAATATCTCCTGGAATTGTAAAGTGAGGTAATGAAGCGAGCGCAATGTTATGAGCTCTTGAAATCCCCGACTCTAACATACCTCCAACCCATAGCTGTACACCTTTTTGTTCACATAAGTCATGAATTCTTTTCGCTTCCGATAGTCCACCAACTCTGCTAATTTTTACATTAATCACTCGGCAGCTTCCTAATTCAATTGCTTTTCGAGCGTCTTCGTATGAAACGATGCTCTCATCTAAGCAAATAGGTGTTTTTAATTCCCTTTGAAGGTAGGCATGGTCAACAATATCATCAGATCCTAGAGGTTGTTCAATCATCATTAAGTTATATTCATCTAATCTTTTTAGTCCATCTATATCCTGTAACGTATACGCAGAATTAGCATCTGCCATTAATGGTAAAGTAGGAAAATGCTTTCGAATACCTTTAATTAATTCATAGTCAATTCCTGGTTTAATTTTAATCTTAAATCGCTTATATCCTTCCTTCACATGCTGCTCAATGCTGTTAATCATACTAGATAGGTCACTGATTCCTACAACCACACCCGCTTCCACTGTTTTACGTGTACCACCTAATAAAGTGCTGAGTGTTACTCGTTTTTGTTTGGCATACAAATCCCAAACAGCACACTCCAAAGCTGCTTTTGCCATGTTGTTCCTCTTCACACCGCTAAACACTACTGCTACATCATTAGGATGCTTTATCTCTTCACCTAATAATGCCGGAATTAAAAAATCTTCAAGCATATGAAAACAAGTTTGAATGGTTTCTTCTGTATACCATGGTGTAGAAAATGCTACGACTTCTCCCCATCCAACTAATCCCGCTTCATCTTTTACTTCAACGAGAATCAACTCTCGATTTTTAACGGTACCGTAACTTGTTGAAAACGCATTGATTAATTCCATTTCAATAAAATGCAGTTTGACCTCTTTAATTTTCACTCTTCTCACTCACTAACGACAGCAAATTTCGACGTAATAATTTATTTGAAGCGTTTCTTGGAAGTTCTTTTACAATAAATAGCTTCTTCGGTACTTTGTACTTAGCTAAACGTGACTCACAGTAAGACATCATCTCTTCCTTGCTTACATTTGATTGTAGTGTAACAAATCCATACGGGACTTGTCCCCATTTGTCATCTGAAACACCCGTTACTCCTGCATCTGCAACAGAAGGATGAGAACGAAGGACATTTTCAATTTCAGCTGGATAGATATTTTCTCCACCCGAAATGATTAAATCGGATCGTCGATCTAACACATATAAAAAGCCTTGTTCATCTAGATAACCAATATCACCTGTATGAAGCCAACCATCTTTAATGGTGGCCCTCGTCTTTTGTTCGTTGTTTAAATAGCCAGCTGTCACATTCGGACCTTTTACAATAATCTCGCCTGACTGATTGGCTTGTAGAACGTCTCCTTGTTCATTTATAATTCGAATGTCACAAGGAAACAATGCTTTTCCTGCTGAACCTAATTTAGATAGACTATACTCAGGAGCTAATGTGACGACTTGTGAGGCCGTTTCCGTCATACCATACGTTTGATAAACAGGAATTTGCTTCACGACACACTGCTTAAGAACCGATAAAGGAGCTGGTCCTCCACCAACTAGCATACAACGAAATGTGGTTGGATACTGCTGCTCCGCTAATTCATCAAGCATCTTAGTGAGCATCGTTGTCACTACCGAAACGATGGTTACCTCTTTTTCTTTAATGGCTTCATTTACTTCCTTTGGATTGAACTGATGATGTAACATCACTTTCATTCCATAAAAGATACTGCGCATTAAAATAGATAATCCACTAATATGAAATAACGGCACGGCTATGAGCCAACAATCTTTTTCGTGAATCCCTAAATTAAGTGCCGATCCCATTGCGCTCCACCAATGGTTTCCGTATGTTTGAATGACACCTTTTGGCTGCCCGGTCGTTCCTGATGTGTACATGATTGTATCTGCATCAGCCAAAGAAAATTCCTCTATCACATCGATTTCTTTTCTTTGGCTTTTAAACAATTCAGAGGCTGTTACCATGGATAACGTCTTCTCTGACACACTCTCTTTTCCAACCCTCTGCAAATCATCATCACAAATAAGTAAGTTTGTCTGTGAGTCCTTTAACTGATATGCAACTTCATGTGCCTTTAAGCGGGTATTTAAAAGAACCGTTTTAGCACCAATATATTTAAGGCTATGTATAACATAAACCATCGACAGGCTGTTAGACATAAGAACAGCAACTGTATCCCCTTGCGTTATGCCATAATAAGAGATTTGTTGTGCAACATGTAATGCATGTTCATGTAGCTCTTTAAATGTTACAACTTCATCACCCGTTTCAATTGCTACTCGATCCGGGGTCATAAATGCTCTTTTTGCTAACCAATTTGGAATGGTTGTCACATCTTGCACCGTCTTTCACTCCTTTCATAAAAAGAATGGTACAAAAACAGCTTGATGATCACTCACCAAGCTGTTTTGCTTCTTATGGAAAACGAGGGAACTGCTTGAAGTCAGGTGTACGCTTTTCTTTAAACGCGTCTCTTCCTTCTTTCGCTTCCTCTGTTGTGTAATAAAGAAGTGTAGCATCTCCAGCCAATTGTTGTAAACCAGCTAGTCCATCTGAATCTGCATTAAACGCTGCTTTTAAGAAGCGTAAAGCGGTCGGACTCTTTTCTAACATTTCTTCACACCACTGAATTGTTTCTGCTTCTAGTTGCTCAAGAGGAACAACTGTATTAACAAGCCCCATATCAAGCGCTTCTTGCGCATTGTATTGACGACATAAGAACCAGATTTCACGCGCTTTCTTATGGCCGACAATACGCGCTAAATATCCAGAACCATATCCTGCATCAAAGCTACCAACCTTAGGCCCTGTTTGACCAAAGATCGCATTGTCTGCTGCAATCGTTAAATCACACACAATGTGAAGAACGTGCCCTCCACCAATCGCATAACCAGATACCATTGCAACAACAGGCTTTGGAATTACACGAATTAAACGTTGTAAATCTAGTACGTTTAAACGTGGGATTTCATCTTCTCCAACATATCCACCATGTCCACGAACCTTTTGGTCTCCTCCTGAACAAAATGCTTTGTCTCCAGCACCTGCAAGAACGATTACCCCAACATTCGAATCATCACGTGCATAAGCAAACGCATCGATTAATTCCATTACGGTTTTTGGACGGAATGCATTGTGTACCTCTGGACGGTTAATGGTAATTTTTGCGATACCATTATATGTTTCATATAAAATATCTTCGTATTGACGTTCAGATGTCCATTCAACTGACATTTTTCTTCCTCCTAGCATTTTATGTAGATATAAACCCATTTACTATTTTACCAAAAATCTGCGGTTGTTCCACATGGATTGCATGACCTGCACTCAAAATTATTTTTTTTGTCGATTTAGGTAGCCATTTCTCCATTTGATTTGCAATGTCACAAAACTTCTGATCGTCTGCGCCTGCTATTAACAAAACCGGGAGATGCAAGGACGCTAACGTGTCCCATAAGGGCTTTTGTTCGCCAGTTCCCATGCCCCGCAAGCTATTTGCGAGCCCTCTTTCTGTATTTCGCAATCGTTCTTGACGAATCGTACGTTGAATCTCTGCTGGAAGCTTCTTTTGCGATGCAAACAGTGGTATGTTCTCCCATTTATTCACAAACGATTCAATTCCACAAGACTCAATTTGCTGAGCTAAGTCGTTATCGCTTTTTCTACGACTCTCTCTTTCCTCCTCGGTCAGAAGTCCAGGTGATGCACTTTCAAGAATCAGAGATTGAACATAGTGAGGATAACGTGTTGCAAAAGATAATGCAAGCCTACCACCCATTGAATAACCGAGTACATGAGCTTTGGACACGTTTAATTCTTGAAGAATAGAAGCAATTGCTTCACACATCGCCTCCATTTTATAAAAAGCGACATCTTCTGGGCTATCTGTCTGTCCATGGCCGATAATATCAAGGCTAATCAGTCGATAGCCTTCCCATTCATCATAACATGATTTCCATGTTTCACTTGAACCAGTAAAACCATGTAAAAGAAGCAATGGTTCTCCTTCGCCTTGAACATCGACATGATACGAAATATCATTTACTGATAATTTCATGGTTTTTTCACCATTCTATTCATTTCCTGGGAAACATCATTCCACAATTTTCGATGCAGCTGCACATTTTCTTGTCGATTTGTTTTAACCTCAATAACATGTAGACCTTCTGCACGAATTGAATCGCGAAGATGCATCTGAAAATCTTCCCATGTTTCTGCCTGTAGAAATGTCCCTCCGTACATATGAACAACATGCTCATAATTAATGCCCGTTGGTGTTCCAAATAAAGATTCAAAATGCTTCTCTTCTTTTGATTGAGGCAAGAAAGAGAAGATTCCACCTCCATCATTATTTACTAACACAACCGTCAAATTCAGCTTCAACATTTTTGCTGCTAAAAGTCCGTTCAAATCATGATAAAATGATAAATCACCGATGAATAAGACCGTATGCTCGTGAACCATACTAACGCCTAAAGCTGTGGAAACAACTCCGTCAATTCCATTTGCTCCTCGATTTGCCAACACGCGAATTGACTTATCATTATTGATAAAAAATGTATCCACATCTCGAATCGGCATTGAGTTTCCAACAAATAAGGTTGAGTGTTCTGGAAGCTCCTCTACTAATTCACTTACGATTCTTCCTTCAAATAAGGTAGGATAACCATTCGTTAAATCTTGAAGCAACTGAGTGGCTAACTGATTTAAATGTTGCCACATATCCATCCATTGGCTACTTTTAAGTGACTCTGACTCCATACACTCTACAATGGCGTCACAAAATACTTTGTCCTCACAATGAATCATGTTAGTTGCTAATAAGGTAGGATCTCTCCAACCATTTCCTTCATCAATCACATACATCTCAACGGGTGGATGCTCTTTTAAAAGAACCGTTAACGGCTTTGATACAGGCATTGCACCAAATCGTATAACGACATCTGGTCTTAGCGATTCAAGTAAGTGTTTATTTTTTAAAAACGTATCGTAAGCGGACACGACATAGCGCTTATCGTGCGCACCACTTCTCACTTGAGATAATGGATCAGCAATGATTGGGAACTGTAGTTTTTCAGCTAATGCACAAACGGAAGTAGCTAAATCTTCTTGTACATGGTCGCCACATATAATTAACCCTTTCTCATAACGCTGTAGTACATTGGCTAATTGCTCGTATTGCTGTTTCGTTAATGTCGAACGACCCATTGTTCCTTGAGCATAAGAAGATCCTTCCCTCTTTTCCTTTTCCCATAGCTCTTCTAAAGATAGATTAGGGACAAGAGGCTCGCGCAGAGGAAAATTGATATGTACGGGCCCTGCTGGAGTTGTTAAAGATGTGTTAACAGCTCGTCCTGCTATCGTTCTAATATAACGTATCATGTTAGGTGTTTCTTCCGGCAACGCTACTTCTGCAAACCACTTGGCATATTTTCCAAATAAATGTAGTTGATCAATGGCTTGTGGTGCTCCAATGTTTCGCAATTCATGAGGACGATCAGCCGTAATGACTAAAAGTGGCACTCTTGAATAATGAGCTTCCACAACGGCTGGATAGTAATTAGCTGCTGCCGTTCCTGATGTGCATAATAACGCAACTGGTACTTTCTTTGCTTTTGCAATGCCTAACGCAAAAAAACCAGCCGAGCGTTCATCAATATTTAGATGAACACGAATGTCTGGATGTTCAGCCATTAAAAGGGCTAATGGAGTCGACCGAGAGCCAGGGCTTACAACTACATCGTGTACATTTGCATTTGAAAGCTCATCGATAAAAGACGCAACATATGAAGTTAAGGTGTTAATGTGTGACATGATCCACTCCTCCTAAAGCTGATAACATTGGGTTAAACTTAATTTTTGTTTCTTCGTACTCACTTTCAGGATCAGAATCAGCAACAATTCCACACCCTGCAAATAGTGTAGCTTCTTGTTCGGAAAGAAGACCTGAGCGAATTCCCACAATGAATTCACCGTTCCCTTTCATATCCATCCATCCGATTGGAGCGGCATACCACCCACGCTCAAAATTCTCTAATTCTCTGATGACTTCTAAAGCTTTTTTCTGTGGAAAACCACCTAAAGCAGGAGTTGGATGTAGCTTTTCTAAAAATGAAAAGAGAGTGACTCCATCTCGAATTACACCTTTTACTGGTGTATATAAGTGCTGAATATGTTTGGTTTTATATAAAGAAGGGCCTTTAGGTAATTGGATATCTGTGCAGTTCTCAATCATAGCTTCTTTGATCATATGAACAACTACATCATGCTCGATTAAATTTTTTTCATCTGCCAGTAATTGTTGACCAAGTTCTTCATCTTCTCTTAACGTATAGCCGCGACGAATCGAACCTGCTAAGCAAGTAGAGAATACATTATTTTCGCTTCTTTTAATTAACCGCTCGGGTGAAGCTCCTATAAAGGAGTAACCTTTGCTATCAAATGTATAGACATAGCTGGTTGGTTGTTCTTTTGTTAAACGTTCTAGAATTACATCTTTTTTCAATGGTTCATTAAAGAAAAGATCAAGCTGGCGAGCTAGTACGACTTTTTCAATTTGTTCTCTTTTTATACGATTTGTAGCTTCTTGAACTGATTGCTTAAACAAATCTGGTTCCACTTCGTGCTTACTGATGATATGTGAAAGCTCTTCTTGCACACGAGGAGTCCCATTGAGTTGAAATAGTTGTTTCTCCTTCTCTTCAAAGAAATGGTTATATTTTTGTGTTTCATCTGTCGGATGGATAAGAAGGTTCGCCGTGAAGAAAGCTTCGCCACCCTTTACTGTATATAAATAAGCAGGGACAACAAATTTCCCACTTGAAAATTCATTCCATCTTGTGTCTTTGTCTTGCTTAGGATCAAAAGAAAAACCGCCAAATAACAATGGACCTGTTCCACTTGGAATATCACCCATGCAAATAACATCTCTATCTATAAAGCGCTTCCATTCTTTTTCGATATAGTGAAAACGATCTTGATGACGTTCTGTGCTTATGATATGAGTGTATCCTAATCCTACTAGTGAAAACGTTCGATCTGGATCTTGCCAGAAAAAACGTTGATGAGAAAACTCTTTCGTACCATTTCTATAAAATATAAGGGGATCAATAGGCTTCACTTTTTTCACTAAGCTGACGAGTTTTGTTTTGCCGTCTATGTTTACACATTCAATCACTTCTTTAAGTTGTTTTTGTATGAATTGATCTGTTACTGCAATCACACTACGTCCCCCCATCCATTTATTTGTTATCTTTAACTAATTTATTATAATCTTTTACATATAAAAAATCTAGCTTTGGCCATTGTAACAAGTGTTTATCCATAATTTTACGTAAAGGAATGTTTCTTTCTCAATCGAAAAACGTTGACACTCTATAAGGCTTTTTCTACACTAAATATGTACCATTTGTTCTATTATTAACGTGTACTCGTTGGAAAATAATTTGACATGTATTTGTTACCTATTTCTTAGTTGAAAGGTAAACGAAGAAAAGGTGTAAACTAACTAGTGACCTTTTTCATAAAGAAAGGAAGAAGCTTCATGCAAGCAAACATCCAGAATGACACAGCAGTAGCAAAACAAAGCCGTGGTAAAGTTTTATGGCAATTAACTCGACCACATACGCTTACTGCTGCATTTGTACCTGTTTTAATCGGCACAGCATTAGCCATGTTCTACACCAACATTAATGTCTCTCTGTTCGTTGCGATGTTAGTAGCTTGTTTGCTCATACAAGCAGCTACAAACATGTTCAATGAATATTACGACTATAAACGTGGACTTGATACAGCTGAATCTGTTGGAATTGGTGGAGCCATCGTTCGAGATGGATTTAAACCCTCTACCGTGTTGAATTTAGCTTTAGGCTGCTATGGTCTAGCACTCCTACTAGGTGTTTATATTTGTATGAACAGTAGCTGGTGGCTTGCAGTAGTTGGATTAGTTTGTATGGCAGCCGGTTACTTTTATACTGGTGGACCACTACCAATTGCTTATACGCCTTTTGGAGAATTAGCCGCTGGACTTTTTATGGGGTTAACAATCATTTTAATTTCATTCTTTATTCAAGCTGGTACAGTGACAACTGAAAGTGTACTGATTTCAATTCCCATTGCCATTCTTGTTGGAGCCATCCTTCTTGCTAATAATATTCGAGATCTTGATGGAGATAAAGAATTTGGCAGAAAGACCATTGCCATCTTAGTAGGAAGAAAAGGATCCATTTATTTATTGGCCGCTATGTTTGTGGTTTCTTATAGTTGGATTATTGGTTTAGTGGTAGTTGGCTATGCCAGCCCTTGGATCCTTCTTGTCTTTCTAAGTATTCCAAAGCCTGTAAAAGCTGTAAAGGGATTCATTGGAAAGACCATCCCGATTCAAATGATGCCAGCCATGAAGGCGACTGCTCAAACAAACACGATTTTTGGTTTCCTTTTATCAGTTGGTTTATTTATTAGTTATTTTCTCTAAGCACGTAGTCACAGTTATTGTAAAAGATAAGTAAATATGTTCAATAAAATCCTCTGCTTTCTCCAACCATTTTAAAGGCTGGATGAAACAGAGGGTTTTTAGTCTCTAACAAATAAAACCCTTTTTCCTCCTTTTAGCATAGGGTCGTGTTTTTTTATTTCTTTTCGTAAATAATAGCAAAAGAAGAAGCGTTACTTTCTAAAGGGGGATATGATTTTGTTACAATCAGCTCAAATACATGAACTAAAGACAGAGCTTATGAATCGCAAACAAGCAATCGAAGATCACTTTGAACAAAATGATTCATTTGGATTAACTCGTAGCGATGCACATGATTCAACAGGCGAATTATCAAGCTATGATAATCACCCTGCTGATACAGCAACTGAAACCTATGAGCGTGAAAAAGATTATGCATTAAATGAACATATGCAAGAAGAATTAACAGAAATTAATGAAGCTTTGCAAGCAATGGCAGCAAATAAATATGGGGTATGTAAAGTATGTGGACAAGACATCTCATTTGAACGATTACAAGCTGTTCCTACTACACAATACTGTAAAGAGCATAGTCCATCTCAACACACATCAACAGATCGTCCAATTGAAGAGGCCGTATTAAATCATCCGTTTGGCCAATATGAGTACGATGAAAAATATGCAGAGCCTTATGACTCTGAAGATACATGGCAAGATGTCGCTCGTTACGGAACGTCTGATTCACCATCAGATTTTGTTGAAGATACTGAGTACTATAGCGAAACATATGTTGAAGCTGATGAACGCCTTGGCTATGTAGAAGATTATGAAAACTTTGCTGCTAATGATTTGTATGGTCATCCATTACCAATCTATCCAACAAAAAAACATGACATGTATGAAAAAGCGCTTGATGAAGAAGGAACCATGTCTGTATTTGGTGATTTACATGGTTATGAAAAAGATCCATATGTTGAAGACTAAAAGCTTTTCTATAGGTTGAACCAGATTATTTTTTTCAACATTCCTTGCCCGTCTATCCAATAATCGTATGATTGGATTTAAGCAGCAAGGAATGTTGAAGAAAGTTGTGTTAACTTTTAACACAGCTCTTTACTAACGATTAAGAATGTTGAACACGATTAGTTGGTTTGATGTTCCAAATATGGTCAGCATATTCTTTAATGGTTCGGTCACTCGAAAAGTAACCTGATTGAGCAATATTAATGGTGCTCATTTCAAACCACTTAGGCTTATTTTGATAGGCTTCATTTATTTGTTCATGTGCCATCACGTAAGAAGCAAAGTCTCTTAACACATAATATTCATCATTTTGCATAAGCAATGAATCGTAGATTGGTTCAAACGAATCATAAGAATGAGGAAAGAATCCATTGATTAATTGCTCCATTACTTGCTTAATTCGTTTATCGTGATGATAATAATCGTAAGATCGATACCCTCCATTACGATTATAGTGTAGAACTTCCTCAGCTTTTAAGCCAAAAAGAAACATATTATGCTCACCAATCTCTTCGCAGATCTCAACATTTGCTCCGTCTAATGTTCCTACTGTTAGAGCTCCATTCATCATAAATTTCATGTTTCCCGTTCCTGATGCTTCTTTACTCGCCGTAGAAATTTGCTCACTTACATCTGCAGCAGGAAACACTTTTTCTGCTAGAGAAACACGATAGTTTTCTAGAAATATAACTTTTAACAGATGAGAAGTTTGAGGATCATTGTTCACTTTATCAGCAAGTGAATTAATAAGCTTAATGACTTTTTTTGCATAATAATAGCCAGGTGATGCTTTAGCACCAAAAATAAATGTTCTTGGATGAATCGAAAAATTAGAGTCTTCTTTCAAACGATTATAGAGATACATAATATGCAGCACATTTAACAACTGCCGCTTATATGCATGCAGTCTTTTTACATGTACGTCAAAGATAGAGTGCTCATCTATAACAATGCCATTTTTCTCTTTAATAATCTGAGCGAGTGCTAACTTCTTTTCTTTCTTTACGTATTCAAGTCGTTCTTTAAAACTATTGTCATACGCATACTCATTTAGACGTGATAGAAGCTGCGGGTGTTGAACCCATTCGTCTCCAATCGTTTCACTAATTAACGATGAAAGTTGAGAATTTGCTTTTAATAGCCAACGACGATGAGTAATTCCGTTTGTTTTATTCGAAAATTTTTCTGGATACACTTCATAAAAATCTTTCATTTCCCGCTCTTTTAAAATTTCTGTGTGGATTTTTGCCACACCATTTACTTGATAGCTTCCTACAATGGCAAGGTGAGCCATCTTCACTAACCCATGTGCGATAATAGCCATATGTTCAATTTTTGTCCAATCACCTGGGTAGCGTTCCCAAAGTTCTTTACAATAACGCTCATTCACTTCTTCAATGATCATAAAAATACGTGGAAGCAATGGCTTAAAAATATGAACTGGCCACTTTTCAAGCGCTTCCGACAAGGTGGTATGATTTGTATATGAAATGGTTTGGGTAGTAATTGACCACGCTTCATCCCATCCTATTTTTTCCTCATCTAAAAGGATACGCATAAGTTCAGGAATCGCTAATACAGGATGGGTATCATTAATTTGAATGGCTACTTTTTCATGAAAGTTCAATAGTGTTCCATACGTTTTACGATGAGAATTGACAATGTTTTGGAGACTAGCTGATACTAAGAAATATTGTTGTTTTAAGCGTAAAATTTTTCCGTCATCGTGTGTGTCATCAGGATATAAAAATTCTGAAACTGCTTCAGTTTCTCGTTTATATTCCATTACATCTTTATAAATAGGAAATGAAGAAGGCTCTGCATTCCATAGTCTTAACGTATTAACGGTCTCATTGCTAAATCCGATAATTGGAATGTCATAAGGAACAGCTGTAATTGTTTCACCATCAATATGTCGAAACTGTAATCTGCCTCTTTCACAATACGATTCAATTTCTCCCCAAAACCCTACCTCTACAGCTTGATCAGACTTTCGAACTTCCCAAGAGTTTTCATGCCTTAACCATTGTTCAGGTAGCTCTACTTGAAATCCATCTACAATTTTTTGTTCAAATAAACCATGTTTATAGCGTATACCAAATCCATGTCCGGGAAGATTAGTAGATGCTAAGGAGTCAAGAAAACATGCAGCTAATCGTCCTAATCCACCATTTCCAAGACCTGCATCTGCTTCTACTTCTTCCATATCTTCAATGGAGATACCTAATTCTCCTAACCCTTGTTCGACTACGTCTCGAATACCTAAATTCAATAAGTTTTGACCTAATAGTCTACCAAGAAGAAATTCAATCGATAAATAATAAACTTGTTTCGTATTTGAGTTACGATTTCTCTCATTAGTCGCAATCCAATTGCTACTAATGTACTCTCTCACCATATTCCCTAATGTATGATACTGATCTCGAACAGTGGACTCGCTAAAGCTTTTACCGTATGTCATTTCCAGCTTCTTTAAAAAAGCTTTTTGAAAACTTTCTTTGCTAGAGAACATGCTTTCACTCCTTTAATAGTAAACTCGCGTAAAGCTGATTGTACTTAAATGCGGATTGAGCCCAACTATAATCTTGAGTCATTCCTTTTACCATCAACTGTTTCCATACATCTTTACATTCGTAAAGGTCTTTCGCTCGCTTAATGGTATGTAACATATCGTGTGCATTAACATTCTTAAAGCTAAAGCCGTTTCCATCACCGCTTTCTTCATTGTAAGATTGTACAGTATCATTTAATCCACCTGTTTCTCTTACAATAGGAACAGCTCCATACTTTAAGGCAATTAATTGACCTAATCCACAAGGTTCAAATTTAGAAGGCATTAAAAATAGATCAGATCCTGCATAAATCAAATGTGCGAGCTCTTCATTAAAACCAATAATGGTTTTAACTTTTCCTGGATAACACTTTTCCATCTCAACAAAAAAGTCCTCAAATTCGACATCTCCCGTGCCTAATACAATCACTTGAACGTTCAATGCCATTATTTCATGAAAAACATGCTTAACTAGCTCAAGTCCTTTTTGCGCTGTTAATCTTGTTACCATTGATATAATTGGAATATCTTCACCTTGAGATAATCCAAGCTTTCGCTGAATATACCTTTTATTTCTTTCTTTATTCTCTAAATTTTCTACTGAGTACTGATAAGGAATGCATTCATCTATTTGTGGATTATACATCGTGTCATCAATACCGTTAATAATCCCTAACAAATCATCATGACGCTCTCTTAACAAGCCATCTAGTTTTTCACCATAATAAGGAATTTGTATTTCATTGCGATATGTTGGACTGACGGTTGTAATTTTATCAGACGCAACAATCGCTGCTTTCATAAAGTTAACGTCCCCATAGAATTCTAATTGATTTTCAGTAAAATAATAATCATTCATGTTTAACAAGTCATGCAAAATACTTTTTGAGAATATGCCTTGAAACTGTAAGTTATGAATAGTAAAGACTGTTTGTATAGCATCGTACTGTTCATAATGTGCACGTAATAAAAAGGGAATCATACCCGTATGCCAATCATGACAATGAATAATATCAGGTGTAAACTCTAAAAATGGGATAGATTCAATAACAGCCCTACAAAAAAAAGAAAATCTCTCTCCATCATCATAATGACCATACAATGTCTCTCTATTGAAGTAATACTCATTATCAAGAAATACATATGTAACGCCATCTACTTGCATCACTTCTAATCCACAATATTGGTTTCTCCATCCAACTTGCACATTTATTACTTTTTTCAACTTCATTTCTTCTTTATATTTCTGTGCAATCTGCCCGTACTTTGGCATTATCACGCATACATTAGTTCCTAGCTTAACTAAATCTTTTGGAAGAGAGCCTGCTACATCAGCAAGCCCTCCTGTTTTAACAAATGGTACACATTCAGATACAGCAAATAATACATTCACGATTTCATCAACGCTCCTTGAATACTTCCTTTTGCGATAACATGAGGCATGTTTGTATCTCCAATTAATTTGAAACCTGGTCCTACCTTTACATCTTTATCCAAAATGGCACTGTTTAATAAGCTATTCGTCTTAACAATTCCTTTTTGCATCACAATGCTATTCTTTATTACTACTCCTTTTTCAATCCTAACACCTCTAAAAATAATACTGTTTTCAACGTGTCCTTCAATGATGCATCCATTCGCGATAACAGAGTTTTTGACAGTTGCACCAGTCGCATATCGAGTAGGTGGTTCATCTTTAACCTTTGTATAAACAGGTCTCTCTTTCATAAATAATTGCTTCCATGTTTGAGATGATAAAATATCCATACTTGCTTCGAAATAGGATTGAGTACTTGAAATAGTGGCTACGTACCCTACGTGTTCATATGGTAATACTTTTGAGCATTGGGCCATATATGCAACAAAGTCCTCAATAGTCGCAAAGTCGTATGTGCTGTTTTGTAACATATCGACTAATGTTTCAGTCTCTATTATATACATGTGAAGGGATTCACCATTTTGTACGACTTCTGTAATTGTCGCTCCCGTATCAATATGTCTGGCTAAAACTTGCTGAAAATTAATATTACAAACAGTATAGCTATTTGCAATAACCGCATATTTTTGAGTGCTTCTTAAAAAGTAATTGATATGATAACGTAACTGTGAAAAGACAGATGGTGCTTCAAAAAGATTATTTTCAATCATTGGTGGAAAAATAAATAAGCCATCTCTTTTACGGTTAAGGTCCCATTCTTTCCCTGAACCAAGATGGTCCATTAATGAGCGGTAATGATAACGAGGAAAAAGCGCAACGCTATGAATGCCAGAATGAACCATATTTGATAATGCAAAATCAATTAATCGATACCTTCCCGCAAACGGTAATGCTGCAATAGATCGATAAGAGGTTAAAGGTTGTAGCGATTTTGTATTTGTACAAGCGTCAATAATTCCAAGCATTTGTGTATTCATATTGGTCATCCTTTCGTTGTATAAATAATGTTATGCTAATGATTCGACCAGTTCGTTTGTAACTAGAATTACTTCATCACTTTCTTTTAACGGTTTAATAATGGTTCCGTCTGGAATTACAACGCCTTCAGGTACAATGGCATTTTCAATATACACATTGCTACCAATTTTAGCGTAAGGCATTACGACGGTTCGTGTTAGCTCTGAATCTGCTCCTACATGTACACCTTGAAATAATACCGAATGCTTGATTTCCCCTTCCACTACACATCCTTCATTTACAAGAGATTCAATGACTTGTGCAGATGGTGCAATATATTGAGGTGGTTCACTCGGGTTAACAGAATATACTTTCCAAGATGAATCATATAGATCTAATTCTGTGTCCTTAAGCAGTAAATCCATATTGGCTTCCCATAAACTTTTAACTGTACCTACGTCTTTCCAATAGCCTGTAAATGGATATGCCATGACTCTTTTCTTTTCTTCTAAAAGTAGAGGAATTACATCTTTTCCGAAATCGTGGCTAGAATCTGGATTACGTGCATCCATTTCTAAGAACTCTTTCAGCACACTCCATTTAAAGATGTAAATGCCCATTGAAGCCAAATTATTCTTTGGAAATGCTGGTTTTTCTTCAAATTCTAAAATATCGTATTGGCTATTTGTATTCATAATCCCAAATCGACTAGCTTCTTCCCATGGTACTTCAATAACTGAAATGGTTACATCTGCCTCTTTTTCAAGGTGATAATCCAACATAAGGCTATAATCCATCTTGTAAATATGATCTCCTGATAAAATAAGTACGTAATCTGGATCATATTGATGTAAGTAATTTAAGTTTTCATAAATAGCACTTGCTGTTCCCTTATACCACTTAACGCCTGAAGATTCCGAATATGGAGGTAATACTGTTACACCACCATTATGTCGATCTAAGTCCCATGCACTTCCAATTCCAATATATGAATTTAATACTAAAGGTTGGTATTGTGTTAATACACCTACAGTTTCAATACCAGAGTTTGTGCAATTACTAAGAGCAAAATCAATAATGCGATATTTGCCTCCAAACGGTACGGCTGGTTTTGCAATGTTTTTTGTAAGTGAGCTCAATCGACTTCCTTTTCCTCCAGCTAATAGCATGGCTACACAATTTTTCTTTAACATTATTTCTTTCTCTCCCCTCGTTTTTTCTTCGCTCGCAATACACTAATCCCGAATCTAGGGATATTGATTTCAATATGAAAGGGCTTTTCATGATATGAGCCTTCTACAGCAGTTACTGCTTTTTTATTTTCACAACCAGATCCCCCAAATGCAGCATCGTCACTATTTAGAACTTCAATATAATCTGTTAATAATGGAACCCCTATCTTGTAACCTTCATATGAAACATCTGAGAAGTTACATACAACGACAAAAAGGTCATCCGCTTTTTTCCCTTTTCTAGCAAAAGAGAAAATTTGCTGCTCTGCATTATTTGCATCAATCCATTCAAATCCTTCTGATTGATGATCTAGTTCATACAATGGTTTACTTCTACGGTAAAGCTTTACTAACTCTTTGAAGTAATGATTTATCTTTTTATGCATATCAAAATCAAATAATACCCAATCTAAATCCTCTAAATCTTTCCATTCATCGAATTGACCAAATTCTCCGCCCATAAAAAGTAGCTTCTTTCCTGGATGAGTTAGTAAATACCCATATAATAAGCGAAGTTGTGCAAATTTATCAGTATAGTCTCCTGGCATTTTATTTAACAATGAACGCTTTCCATGAACGACTTCATCGTGAGAAAAAGGTAAAATAAAGTTCTCATTAAACGCATAAATCAACGAAAACGTTATCCTATTGTGTAAACCTTTACGTTCATCTACACTTGCCTCCATATAATGCAAAACATCATTCATCCAACCCATATTCCATTTGTAATTGAAGCCTAGTCCATTATCTATCGTAGGAGCTGTTACTAAAGGCCAATCTGTAGAGTCTTCTGCAATCATGAGTACCGTTGGATCACTTGAGAATACCGCTTCATTTAGCTTCCTTAAAAATGCAACTGAATAAGGGTTCTCAGATAGATCAGGTGCATTTTGCCAATACAACATGTTAGCAACCGCATCAACACGAAATCCATCAATATGAAAATAGTGCATCCAAAACAAAGCGTTAGAAATTAAATAGCTTTGCACCTCTGGTTTTCCGAGATCAAAGTTAGCTGTTCCCCATACATAATTTTCTCGATCTGATTCATTTTGGTATTCATATGTAGGAGTACCATCAAACATATAAAGTCCATGCTGGTCTTTGCAAAAATGGCCAGGAACCCAATCTAAAATAACTCCAATACTTTCCTGGTGACAACGATCAATAAAATCCATTAGTTCTTTAGGAGAGCCATATCGGCTAGTAGCTGAGTAATACCCTGTACCTTGATATCCCCATGATCGATCAAATGGATGCTCAACAAGAGGTAATAATTCAATGTGAGTAAATCCATGTTCTGATATATATGGAATAAGCTCATCTGCTAATTCTGAATACGTATATAGACTACCGTCTTTATGCTTTTTCCATGTTCCTGCATGAAGTTCATAAATAAAAAGAGGTGAATCATATGGTTTTTTCGTCTTTTTCTTTCGCTTCCAATATTGATCATTCCACTTATAGCCTTCTAAATTGTAAACAACAGAAGCCGTATTTGGCCTTTCTTCGCTATAAAATGCATAAGGATCAGATTTAAGGAAAGAACGATTGTCTAACGTATGAATTTCATATTTATAAATTGTTCCCTGTTTTAATGATGGAACAAATAACATCCAAATACCTTGCTCGCTTATTTTCATTAAACGATGATTTGAACCATTCCAATCGTTAAAATCCCCTACTACTCGAACTTCTTTTGCTTGAGGAGCCCATACACAAAAACGGACACCTTGTACATGATTTTCTTCAACCAAATGTGCTCCAAATAAAGAATAGCTTTCATATAAGCTACCTTCATGAAAGAGATGAACATCGAATTCTGTAGGTTGAATTGTTGATTCCAATTTTCGTCACCCTCTCAACCATCATTTTGGTAATACATAACCAAGTTCAAGAAAAATTGCAAAAAACCTCCTTTAATCTTTCTTTTTATTCCGACATTTTGCGACAAAACTGCTTTCACTACATGAATGATGTTTGTTTTCTTAATTAAAAAGTATATTTCTATTTGTAATGCAGAAAATGAAAGTAACGTCATAACGAATAAATGGAGAAAATAAAATGGCAAAAAAAAATAAGCAACCAGAAATAAACGAAGAAATCAAACCTTATTTTGAAGCACCAGATAATAAGATTTTAGCAGTTGATATGTTTAGAGGACCTTATACAGGTATTTATTCGGATTTCGATTTATCTAATCCTGGGCAAAAACGTTTTGTAGATGAGTATAAAAAGTTTACAGATTAAATGACATAACAAAAAGCAGTTTGCATAAATGCAAACTGCTTTTTGTTATGATGACCCGTACGGGATTCGAACCCGTGTTACCGCCGTGAAAGGGCGGTGTCTTAACCGCTTGACCAACGGGCCTAAGATAATAGTTTAAATTACTCTGGCGGAGAAGGAGGGATTTGAACCCTCGCGCCGCTTACACGACCTACACCCTTAGCAGGGGCGCCTCTTCAGCCACTTGAGTACTTCCCCGTATAATGGCTCCACAGGTAGGACTCGAACCTACGACCGATCGGTTAACAGCCGATTGCTCTACCACTGAGCTACTGTGGAATAATAGATGGTGGGCCTAAGTGGACTCGAACCACCGACCTCACGCTTATCAGGCGTGCGCTCTAACCAGCTGAGCTATAGGCCCCTATTTGGAGCGGGTGATGGGAATCGAACCCACGACATCAGCTTGGAAGGCTGAGGTTTTACCATTAAACTACACCCGCATTTTTAAATTTATAATGGGGCGACTGATGGGAATCGAACCCACGAGTGCCAGAGCCACAATCTGGTGCGTTAACCACTTCGCCACAGCCGCCATTATTTATCTTTAAAATGGTGGCTCGGGACGGAATCGAACCGCCGACACATGGATTTTCAGTCCATTGCTCTACCGACTGAGCTACCGAGCCTTTTTAAAATGGCGGTCCCGACGGGAATCGAACCCGCGATCTCCTGCGTGACAGGCAGGCATGTTAACCGCTACACCACGGGACCACTTTGGTTGCGGGGACAGGATTTGAACCTGCGACCTTCGGGTTATGAGCCCGACGAGCTACCAGACTGCTCCACCCCGCGATAATATAAATATCAAACATATTAAGTTAATATGGAGGAGGAAGAGGGATTCGAACCCCCGCGGGCTTTGACACCCCTGTCGGTTTTCAAGACCGATCCCTTCAGCCAGACTTGGGTATTCCTCCGTATATATCCTTCGATTCAACTGGTGGACCTTGTAGGACTCGAACCTACGACCGGACGGTTATGAGCCGTCTGCTCTAACCAGCTGAGCTAAAGGTCCTTCAATATGGTAGCGGCGGAGGGGATCGAACCCCCGACCTCACGGGTATGAACCGTACGCTCTAGCCAGCTGAGCTACACCGCCATATCGAAAAGATTTATGAATTATAATTGGTGGAGCCTAGCGGGATCGAACCGCTGACCTCCTGCGTGCAAGGCAGGCGCTCTCCCAGCTGAGCTAAGGCCCCAAAAGTTGTTTAATGGTCGGGAAGACAGGATTCGAACCTGCGACCCCATGGTCCCAAACCATGTGCTCTACCAAGCTGAGCTACTCCCCGTTACATTTTCATGTAACTAGTATAATATGGCGCGCCCGAGAGGACTCGAACCCCTAACCTTTTGATCCGTAGTCAAACGCTCTATCCAATTGAGCTACGGGCGCTATTTAAATGGTGCCGAGGGCCGGACTTGAACCGGCACGGTAGTCACCTACCGCAGGATTTTAAGTCCTGTGTGTCTGCCAATTCCACCACCCCGGCAGGACTTTTTGTGGAGCGGAAGACGGGATTCGAACCCGCGACCCCCACCTTGGCAAGGTGGTGTTCTACCACTGAACTACTTCCGCGCAAAAGTATTTAATTAAGATGCGGGTGAAGGGACTTGAACCCCCACGTCATAAGACACTAGATCCTAAGTCTAGCGCGTCTGCCAATTCCGCCACACCCGCGGACAATCAAATGGTGAGCCATGAAGGACTCGAACCTTCGACCCTCTGATTAAAAGTCAGATGCTCTACCAACTGAGCTAATGGCTCGTACAAGTGGTGCCGGCGAGAGGACTTGAACCCCCAACCTACTGATTACAAGTCAGTTGCTCTACCAATTGAGCTACACCGGCTTTATAAATGGTGGAGGATGACGGGATCGAACCGCCGACCCCCTGCTTGTAAGGCAGGTGCTCTCCCAGCTGAGCTAATCCTCCATATAAGCCTGGCAACGTCCTACTCTCACAGGGACAAAGTCCCAACTACCATCGGCGCTAGAGAGCTTAACTTCCGTGTTCGGCATGGGAACGGGTGTGACCTCT
>NZ_JAFBFC010000008.1 GCF_016909075.1 Priestia iocasae | reverse complement strand
CAAAGCCAAATGAAGAAAAGCCAAAAGATTCATCTTTACGTGCAAAGCTCAATAAGGAAAAGCCAAAAGATGAATCTGTACGTGCAAAGCCAAATGAGAAAAATTCCAAAGGTCCTCTTCTAAACGAGAAGCCAAATAAGGAAAAGCCAAACCATTCGTCGTCACACAAAAGCAATAGTCCTTCTGATTATCAAACGAAAAAAGCAATTGAGAAAAGGACGCTCTAACAAGAGAGCGTCCTTTTAGCCATGTTATGAAGTTTTATTTATTGCCGCCTAAGTGAGCTTGCGCTTGTTGAACAAGACGTTTTGTGATTTCGCCACCAACAGATCCGTTGCTGCGAGCCACTGTATCAGAACCTAATGTTACCCCAAATTCTTGAGCAATTTCATTTTTATATTGATCTAAAAATTGTTCAACACCAGGAACAAGTAATTTATTCGTTCTAGCCACGATGTTCATCTCCTTTTTCTAATAGTCAACGACATAATCGTTGTATTACTAGCTTTTCTTATTCATTTTTTTTCATGCTGGTAATGGTTTGTAAGATAACCAGTTTGAAGGAATATTGTTCGTATAAACAAATAAGAAAGCCGCGCCTCCTTTAAAGGAAACGCGGCTTTTAGGTTATTTATTACTTTACAAGTGAATATTGCTCAACTGATTGTAAGAATGATTTTTGTAACGATTTAACTTGCTCCATATAAGCTTCAGACATTTGTTGAAGCTCTTCGCGAGATTTCTTTTGCTCTTCAACTAATTGAGAAACAACTTGTTGATACTGACTTTGTGCTTGTTGCACAAAGCTGTAACTATTTTTACTTTGGTCAACTGATAATTGTTGAAGACGATTTAATACTTCGTGTGTACGGTTTGACCAATCTTCGTAAGAATCTGCCACAGCGCCACCAGCTGTTTTACGTAATCCATCAACTGTTTTAGAATGTAAGTCTTCTAATTCTTGCTTCCATTGTTTATCTACTTCTTGAAGCTGTTCAATTGATTTTGTAACAAATTCGTTTTGTTGTTGAATGGCTTGTAATGTCCATTGCTCTACTTGTTTGTTACCTTCTAAAAGCGTGTGTAAGCCTTTTGACCATTGCTCCCAAACTGCATCAACTAACGTATCATACTTTACTGTTGTCATCATTATTTCCTCCCTAGAAATGAGTTTTGCGAACTTTTACAAAACAAATGGGTCATTGGAATATTACGGATGATGATTTCTAAGGTGCTTACACTGTGGTGAACATTCCGATTAGCTCGCTTTTCTATGTTTTTATGTGGAAACACAACAAACTTTGCTGTGTGAGTCCCTTTACTGTTTTTCTTCCTTCTCTTTTTCTTTCGATGAAGAAGAGGTAAAAGGGAAAAACATATCGGTGTAAATTTTGAAAAATGAGTTGAGCATATTCTGATATTGCTCAAGTGAATTTGCCCATAGTTGCAAATACTGCTCACCCGCATCCGTTAAGGAATAAATGCGACGAGCTGGACCATCTGATGATGTGTCCCATTCAGATTTGATTAAATTGTCTTTTTCTAGTTGTCTTAATGTGCGATAAACATTTCCTTGATCAACTGATGTGAATCCATAGTTCATCAGCTGTTGAATGAGCTTATACCCGTGTAAGTTCCACCCGCGTAAGCTCAATAGTAAAAAAGGAATCATAAAATTTTTAGGAGTACCACTTATCGCTTTTTCTAAGTTGGGTGTTGTGGAGTTTTTATCTTTGTCACTCATAGACAAGGGACCACCCCTATTCAAAATATAAGTAAAATTGTATCTATGTGTAATTTACACCTAGATGATTAGAATGTCAACCAGTATATGGATGATTTGTTCAGAATAGGATGAAAACACATCTTTTTTCACCCATTTCACCAAAAGAATTGATATATTTTGTCGTTACATTTAATAGAAAGAGTAGTAAGAACTATTGAGAAAGAAGGGGAGTAGGTTCAAAAAAGCGAGCATATTAGAGTGGAAATTACCTTATCTTTATATCTATCGCGATAAAATCATGGTTTAGTAAGTAAACTTTTTCAATAATTAGAAAATTCCTCTAGGTGAAAGGAACGATTTTTCCTCTTTCGACATAAATCGTCAAAAGCTATCAAAATCTATCAAAGATTTAGAATTGTTTATTATCAAAAAGCAATTTATAATAGTGGTAGGCAAGATAGTAAAAAATTTCATATTCACGTAAAAATGTGTCAGTTGCATGTTTCATTTACTGCTTCATTTGTGAATAAGCAAACGAAAAGATGTTTGCTATGACGTTTTAGTTCTTCAAACCTTGTCGTTCTATTGACATGCTTGAAGGAAGAACCATCACTTTTAATATAAAGGGAAAGGAGATGGAAAAGTGGATCAGCAAAAAGTATTTGACCCATTTTTAGCTTGGAAAGAAGTATACGACAAGACGGAATCTTATTGGGGCAAGGTGATTGGTGAGAATATTCAACGCGATGAGTTTTCACAACTTTTAGGAAACGTGTTGAATATGAATCTACAGTATCAACAAGCCGTAAATGAGGTAACAGGTCGTTACTTTGAGCAAACAAACATCCCGACAAAGGATGATGTTGCAAATGTTGCTTCATTGGTGATCAACGTTGAAGAAAAAATTGAAGGGCTAGAAGAGCGCTTTGACGATTTTGAGACGAATCAAGAAAACAATGCAGCAGTAAGAAGAGAATTAAGCAAAGTAAAAAGCGACATGAAAGCGCTAGATAAAAAGCTAGATCGCGTTTTAGCAGCGCTTGAAGGTCAACAACAACTTCAAGAAACACTTCAAGAAAAGCTTCAAGAACAACTTCAACAACAGAGTGAAAAGCTTCAAACGCAACTGTTAGAGCAACAAATGGATTTACTCGATCAATCAACAGCACCTCAAACAGAAAAAAGCAAACAAGAAGTGAATAAATAATCGTTCACAAGTTTGCAAGGGAAAAGAACAAACACTACTGCTTTTATTTAAATTATGCATTTTACAAAAACTTATAGCTGAAGCAAGGGGGATATGAATCATGATTTCATTACAAGACAAAGTAGCAATCGTCACAGGTGGTTCAAAAGGAATTGGAGCAGCAATTACAAGAGAGCTTGCTTCTCAAGGGGTAAAAGTAGCCGTAAACTACAATAGCAGTAAAGAATCTGCAGAAGCATTAGTAAACGAAATTAAAGCAAACGGTGGAGACGCAATTGCGGTTCAAGCCGACGTATCTTATTCTGATCAAGCAAAGAATCTAATTGAAGCAACGAAAGAAGCATTTGGCCAAGTAGATATTCTTGTTAATAATGCTGGTATTACACGCGATCGTTCGTTCAAAAAATTAGGTGAAGAAGATTGGAAAAAAGTAATTGATGTGAATTTACATAGCGTATATAACACAACATCTGCTGCGCTTACATATCTTCAAGCATCTGAAGGTGGCCGCATTATTAATATTTCTTCTATTATTGGTCAAGCTGGTGGTTTCGGTCAAACAAACTATTCAGCTGCAAAAGCAGGTATGCTTGGTTTCACTAAATCATTAGCATTAGAGCTTGCTCGCACAGGCGTAACAGTCAATGCTATTTGCCCTGGTTTCATCGAAACAGAAATGGTTCTGGCAATTCCAGAAGACATTCGTGAGCAAATTGTTTCAAAAATTCCAACTCGTCGCTTCGGTCACGCGGAAGAAATCGCACGCGGCGTTGTATTCTTATGTCAAGACGGAGCATACATCACAGGTCAACAATTAAACATTAACGGTGGTCTGTACATGTAAGGATTGCTTCGGCAAATATAAAGCTGTGTTAGCCCTGACATTTGTCGGGGCTAAACAGTTATTACATCGGTGGGTAGTCATGGAAACTAAAATTAAGTATTCACAACATACTGTAGAAAGGTTGTGTAAATTCATGATGACGGCGTATTTAACGGAATGGGAAAAATACATTAAATCAATGCCAAGTGAATATAAAAGTCAAGTGAATCGTTTTAAACGTGCATTTGAAATTGTGGCAACCGAGCCAGAGCCAGAAGTAGGCTTAACGCCAAAGGAAGTCATTTGGAAGAAGAATAAATCAAAGCTTTATCGCTACACGCCAACACAAAAGAAACTGCATAAAACACCGATTTTAATGGTGTATGCAATGATTAACAAGCCGTACATTTTAGACTTAACACCAGGCAACAGCCTTGTGGAGTACCTTGTAGATCGTGGCTTTGACGTGTATCTTCTTGACTGGGGTACTCCAGGATTAGAAGACAGCCATATGAAGCTAGAAGATTATGTGGTTGATTACATTCCAAAGGCAGCAAAAAAAGTATTACGTACATCAGGCGCATCTGAATTATCAGTATTAGGGTATTGCATGGGTGGAACGATGACGTCTATTTTTGCAGCGTTAAACGAAGACATTCCATTAAAGAATTTAATCTTCATGACAAGCCCATTTGATTTCTCAGAGACAGGTCTATACGGTCATTTCCTCGACGAGCGCTACTTTAACTTAGATAAAGCAGTGGATGTACTAGGAAATATCCCACCTGAAATGATTGACTTTGGTAACAAAATGCTAAAGCCAATTACAAACTTTTACGGTCCTTACGTGACACTGGTGGATCGTTCTGAAAACCAACGCTTTGTTGAAAGCTGGAAGCTGATGCAAAAGTGGGTAGCAGACGGTATTCCATTCCCAGGTGAATCGTATCGCCAATGGATTCGTGAGTTTTATCAGCAAAATAAACTCATTAACGGTGAGCTTGAAGTTCGTGGCAAAAAAGTAGATCTTGCGAATATTAAAGCGAACGTATTAAATATTGCTGCAAGTCGCGATCACATTGCAATGCCTCATCAAGTTGAAGCATTGATGGATGTGGTTTCAAGTAAGGATAAAGAATACAAATTACTTCAAACAGGTCACGTGTCGGTTGTATTCGGTCCAAAAGCCGTAAACGAAACGTATCCAACAATCGGTGACTGGTTAGAAAAACGTTCGAAGTAACACGAAAATAAGTTTAGCTAAGGTGTGTCAATTGAGGGCTTTTCCTCCTTTGGCACACCTTATTTGTGTGTAAATTTTAAGTAGTTGTCAGACACTAAAGAAAAAGTGTAAGGGGTACGAATATGCATTTATATAGAGGGAGTTTGTATTGGCCCACTACGTATTTACAGGCTCCAACGTATAAGCCATTACAAGAAGATATTTCGTGTGAGGTTCTCATTATTGGAGGCGGAGAATCAGGGGCCAAATGTGCATACTTTTTAGCACAAGCAGGTGTAGACACAGTCTTAATTGATAAACGAAAAGTAGCGCAAGGTAGTACGAGCGCGAACACCGGTCTTGTACAGTATGCAAATGATAAAACATTAACGTCCTGCATTCATTCATTCGGTGTAGAAAAAGCGGTTCGCCATTACCGATTGTGTCAGCAAGCGGTGGAAACACTTGAAAACATCGTGCCCAGTCTACCTGTTAATCCAGATTTTATTAAGCGTGACAGCTTGTACTTTGCTAGCAGTGACGCCGATGTTCACATGCTTAAGGAAGAATATACACACCTTTTCTCGCATCAATTTTCAGCTTCATTGTTAACGGCGGAGCAAATAAAAGAACAATATGGATTTAAAAAACCTCTTGCTCTTTATACAGTAGGAGATGCAGAGGTTAATCCATTTAAGCTAGCCATAAGCTTTGTTCAAGATGCGGTGACTAGAGGATTACGTGTGTTTGAGCAAACAGCGATTGTTGGGCATCAGAAGCTAGAAAGTGGCATGGATATGATAACCAATCATCAACACCGTATTCGAGCAAAGCATGTCATCTTTGCTACTGGGTATGAATCACAAGCCATTAAGCCTGATAAAAATGCCATTCTAACAGGTTCATTTGCGATTGTAACGAACGTCATTGATCACTTTGAAGGATGGCACCATCATTCTCTTATTTGGGAAACCGAACGACCTTATTTATATTTGCGTACAACAGTTGATAACCGAATTATCATCGGTGGATTAGATGAAGAAAAGTTTGACAAAGAAGCGCTTGATTCACGGCTCATTCATAAACGAGAGTTATTACTACAAGAATTAGCATTATTGTTTCCTCAATATGCTCATGTAAAAGCTGAGTTTGAATGGGGTGCTATTTTTGGTTCGACTCATAGTGGTCTGCCAATGATTCAGCAATATGAACAATACCCAAACTGCTACTTTTTGCTTGGTTATGGAGGAAATGGAACGGTCTACAGTGTCATACTGGCACAAATTTTACGCGATGTTATTACAAAAGGACATCATCCCGATCTGTGTCTGTATCAAGCCAATAAAAACAGCTGAGTCAAAAGAGAATTCTAATGACTCAGCTGAAAATACTTGCTGTTAGTTTATTCATTCTACGCCTTTTTCTGTCTATATTCATATGCTTCAATGAGCAAATCGACAATGTGAACAGCTCTTATGCTGTCACTTAATCCTTCTCGCTCGATGCCAAGCTTCATTTGAAGCAGGCAGCCTGGGTTTGCCGTGGCGATGGTCGTGGCGTGTGTTGCTTTTGCTTGCTCCATTTTATGATCTAAAATTTGCATCGACATGTCAGATTCGACAATGTTATAAATACCGGCAGATCCACAGCAGCGGTCTGCATCTTTCATTTCGGTAAACTGAACACCTTCAATCGCACGAAGAAGCTGACGTGGCTCACCGGATGTGCGCATAACGTTTTGTAAGTGACAGGAGTCTTGATACGTAATGACTTGATTCGGTAATTGTAAGAGCTGCTTATGAAATTCGAGCTCTACTAGGATGCTCGAAATATCTTTTAACTTCGCCACAAATGCTTTTGCACGGTATGCCCACTGAGGATCATCTTTTAACAAGTGATCGTAATCAATTAAAAATCCTCCACAGCCACCAGCATTTGTAATGATGTAATCGATGTTCTCTTTTTCAAACGCGTCGATGTTTCGTTTTGCTAGCTCTTTTGCTTGTGCTTTTTCGCCGCTATGTCCGTGAAGAGCCCCGCAGCATGCTTGTGTTTTCGGAATGATAATTTCACAGCCAGCAAGCTGAAGCAGCTTCGTTGTGGCGTCATTTGTTCCCATAAACATCGTGTCCATTAAGCAACCAGAAAAGAAGGCAACTCGTTTCTTTTGTGTTCCTTGTGCTTGTAAATAAGTAGGGCGGTTTTTCATTTGTTTTAAGGTTGGGACGTTCGGTAGCACTTTCTCCATTGTGGCTAAATGGTCTGGTAACACCTTTAACATGCCGGTTTTGCGAACGACTTTTTGTAAGCCAGAACGTTGGTACACACCAAGTAAGCTTGTCGCAGCACGCATGCGATTTTGGTGAGGAAACATGCCTTTGAACACAACGTTACGGATGGCACGCACCGGTAGTGAATGCTTTTTGTTTTGCTGAATAATGTCGCGTGCTTCTTCTAATAAGTGACCATATTTTACACCTGATGGACAAACAGGCTCACATGCACGACAGCCAAGGCATAGCTCAAGTGAACGCTCGACATCTTCATCAGGCTCAATGATGCCATCTACAACGGCCTTCATAAGGGCAATGCGGCCGCGAGGGGAGTGTGACTCTTGATAGCCAGACTCAATATAAGTTGGACAAGACGGCAAACAAAAGCCACAGCGCATACAGTTTAGTAGCTCATCTTCATTCATTTGTTGTTTAAACTTCTCTTGAATCACTTCACGCTCTTTAACGGTTGTCATGTTGTCACCACCACACGTTTACGCTCATCTTTGGCGAAGATTTTACCTGGATTCATAATGTTATTTGGGTCAAATGCTTGCTTTAACGTTTTCATTGCTGCAATTCCTTCTTTACCAAGCTTTAATTCAAGATAGGGCGCTTTCATTTCACCGACTCCATGCTCACCTGTAATGGTGCCACCAAGCTCAATGGCTTTTTCGAAAATCGCTGCAAAAGCTTGTTCCACACGCTCAATTTCATCATGATCACGAGAATCGGTTGGGCACGTTGGATGAAGGTTTCCATCACCAGCGTGACCAAATGTACAAATTTTCACGTTGTATTGTTCGGCAATGTCATTGATCGCTGTTACCATTTTGGCAATTTCAGAACGCGGAACGGTCGCATCTTCTAAAATCGTTGTTGGCTTTAAACGTGCAAGTGCTGATAGAGCAGAGCGACGTGCTGTACGAAGTGCATCTGCTTGTTCCTCTGATTCGGCTACTTGAACGGAGACGGCTTGTTCTGATGTACAAACTTGTGCAATCTTTTGAATGTCACGGTCTACCACTTCTTGAGGACCGTCTTGTTCAATGAGCAAAACGGCTTTCACGTTTGTTGGCAAACCAATCTTCACAAAATCTTCGACAACTTGAAGCGTTGGTTGATCTAAAAACTCTAGTGTGGTTGGAATGATTTTGTTTGAAATAATCTTTGATACTGAACGAGCGGCTGCTTCTAAGTCTTGATAAAGAGCTAAAATCGTTTTCTTCGTTTCTGGCATCGGTACAAGCTTTAGCGTCGCTTCTGTGATGATACAAAGTGTTCCTTCTGATCCTACGAACAAGCGCGTTAAATCATAGCCCGCGACGTCTTTTGCAAGCTTTCCGCCCGTACGAATAATGTCCCCATTTGGCATCACGGCTTCTAGTGCAATCACATAATCACGTGTGACACCGTATTTTAGCCCACGTAAGCCTCCGGAGTTTTCATTAATATTTCCGCCGATGGTTGAGATTTTCATGGAGCTTGGATCTGGTGGATAAAACAATCCTTTTTCTTCAACCGCATGAATCATATCAAGCGTAATGACACCTGGCTGTACCGTTACGGTTAAGTTTTCTTCATCAATTTCAAGAATTTGATTCATATGTTTAAAGAGGAGGACAAGGCCACCCTCTGTCGGACAGGTTCCTGCACAAAGATTTGTACCTGATCCACGTGGAACAATGGGAATATGGTTTTTGTTACAAATCTTTACAATTTCCGCTACTTCTTCTGTATTTCGAGGGGCAATGACCGCATCTGGCATGGATTGAAATTGCGGTGTCGCATCGTATGAATAAACAAGTCTACCTACTTTGGAATCATCATAGTTTTCCGAACCTACAAGGTGAATGAATTGTTGTTTCGTTTCCACTGTAATCATTTTTATCTCATCCCTTTGCTTATCGTCTTATTTTGGAAGCGTGTAAATGCTTTCTTTTGTTCATCATAAAAAAGAAAAGAAGGGATATCTATAGATAAACATCTAAAAAATATCCCTTCTTTTAATTAATTTTTGTAGATTCATCTAAGAACTGTAATGCTAAGTATAAACTGACCACGTCTGATGAGGATTTTAAATTTAACTTCGTTCGTTGTTCAAGCTTTTTTATCCGATAGTGGAGGGTATTAATATGAATATGAAGCGCTTCAGCCGTTGCTTTTAATGACATATTTTCATCGAAATACGCTTGAAACGTTGAAATCAGCTCGACATCTTCTATGATAGAACCGAGTACGCGCTGAATAAAGTCCCGCTTTGTTTCAGCCGAGATGTCTTTTAAGCACATTTCAAGACGCAGCTCTTCATCGAAAACAATTCGATTATGTTTCATCGCGACCGTTAACGCTCGCTCTGCTTGCTCATAGGAGTGTAATAGTTGATCACTCAAAACCGGTTGTCCAGCTCCAAGAGAAGTGCAAAGGTGCCATGTATCTTCCATAAAGGCTTTCATCTTTTTTATTTTTTGTAAGGTCAGATCTGTTGTTGTATGTTCATCGACTGTCTGCACAATGAGAAGTCGGTCATTTCCCCAGCGAATGATTACATCTTGTTCGTTTAAAAAAGGATGAAGCTGCCAAATGTCTTTTTGAGCGAGGGTACGATTATGATGAAAGTACAATAAAAGGATTTGACGCTTTGGCTCAAGGTTAATTTGTAAAAGCTTCGCTCGCTCAAGAAATGCAGCGGTCCAATCTTTTAAATGTAACCAATCAAACACAAAGGCTTCGAGCATGCGTGAGCGCCACTCGTGCTGTTCGTTATAGTAATTATCTTGAATTAATAGTTCCGTCATTTTCCGCAGTAGCTGTCCATATGGTAAAATTTGATCAGGGTTACCGGTAATGCCAATGACACCAATGACATCATGAGAAAAAAAGATGGGCAAATTAACGCCCGGTTTAACACCCTTCAGGGCATTTGTATCTCCTTTGGTGATGACAACGGTTCGTCGTTCTTTTATACTAAGAAGGGCACCTTCATGAAAAGCACCAACACGCTTTTCGTCTGTGCTTGCCACAATGGAACCATTTGTATCCACGATGATAATATCTTCATCTAATAATTTCTTAACTTCATACATAATTTTTTGGGCAAGTGAAGGTAATAAAAGCACAGAAAATCCTCCAGTTTGTTTAGTTTGGCAATCTACGCTTCATTCATTATAACAGAATGCGAAGAAGTGGCGTAAAAGGAACAACAGTGAGCTTAACGTCGTTAATCTTTTGAAAGAGTGTTAGTTAAAAAAGTGAACGTTTTTTGTTCAACAGTGTCGTTGCTTTTTAAATAATGCTTTTTTCGGAAACACTTGTATAAAGCTATAGTCGAACAATTATCAAAAAAAGGAATGTCTATCATGTCCCAATTATTCTCACTTAAAAGAAGGTTTAGGCAGATGTCTTCTGCTCAAATCATTTTCACGTTTTATTTAGTGGCTGTAACCATAGGCTTTTTATTATTAAGTCTACCAATCGCGCACCGACCAGGTGTTGATTTATCGATTATTGATACTCTGTTTGTGGCTGTGAGCGCAGTAAGCGTTACAGGACTTACACCGGTTTCTACTCCAGATACATTTAGTGTGCCAGGCTATTTTATTTTAGCGTTTGTTTTTCAAATTGGCGGTATCGGTGTAATGACCTTAAGTACATTCATTTGGCTATTAATTGGAAAGAAGATTGGTTTGAAAGAACGTCAACTGATTATGACGGATCATAACCAATCAAATTTATCAGGCTTAGTCAATTTAATGCGCAATATTTTACTTATCATCTTTTTAATTGAAGCAATTGGCGCGATTGTGTTAGGGCTTTACTTTTTGAATTATTACCCAACATGGCAAGAAGCTTTTTTACATGGTTTCTTTGCATCCGTTAGTGCGACCACCAATGCTGGCTTTGACATTACAGGAGCGTCATTAGCGCCTTATGCGACGGATTATTTTGTTCAAACCGTTACGGTCATTCTCATCACGCTAGGAGCCATTGGATTTCCAGTGCTCATCGAGGTGAAGCAATTTTTCTGGAATTTAAAAGAGAAAAGGCGATTTCAGTTTTCTTTATTTACAAAGCTGACGACACTTATGTTTTTATTGCTATTAGTCATTGGAACCGTGTTAATTTCCACTTTAGAGCGCTCAGCCTATTTAAGTGGAAAGGCGTGGCATGAGGCGTTCTTCTACGCGTTTTTCCAATCAGCCACAACAAGAAGTGGTGGCTTATCGACAATGGATGTGAGTGAGTTCACGATTCCGACGCTGCTTGTGATGTGTGCCCTTATGTTTATTGGTGCATCTCCAAGCTCGGTTGGAGGAGGAATTCGAACGACAACCTTTGCGCTTAACATCCTATTTGTTTATCACTACGCACGTGGAAGAAAAACGGTCAAAATATTTAGACGTGAACTTCACGAAGATGACATCATTAAATCACTTGTTGTGACAATGCTCGCTGCTTTTATTTGTTTCAGTTCAGTTGTGATTTTATCGTTAATCGAATCATTTTCATTGATTGAAATTATGTTTGAAGTATGCTCAGCATTTGGAACAACTGGATTATCAATGGGGATTACATCGGGCCTTTCCACACTAGGGAAGCTGATTATTATTACCTTGATGTTTATTGGTCGAATCGGAATGGTCTCATTTATTCTAATGATGGGTGGACCTCGTGTGCAGCCAGATTATCATTATCCGAAAGAACGTGTCATTATTGGATAGAGAAAAAGCAGGTGCTCATCATGGTAAGTAGCTCTGATCATGTGGAGAAAACGGAAAAGCGTAGGCGCAACTCCATTCACCGTAAAAAAGCTTGGGATATCCCAAGCTTTTTGTTTTGATTCTAAAGCACCCGTTATTTAAAACATTTGTATGATATCAATGGTGTTTGATCATTAAGTTGTTTCCTATCTCAAGTTGTTTCGTTGATTTCTCTTCATTGTCACAGTCCAATATGACTTCACCTGAATGCTTTTTAGCTTCTATGAACGAAATAGTCCTCAGTCCAACTTTCTCATTTTTAATCAATTTAAAACATTCATTTCCAATCCATCTGTTCGATACCTTAAATCCTTTTGTACTCTTTGCCCATTTCTGCTATTTGCAATAAACGGTTCATTCAGTTGAAGAACTGAATGTTCATAATCTTTAAGTGTATTTTACCATATTATGTTATGGGCTCTTGGTTTTTCTCATAACAGACTGAAAATTGCCTAACAGTTAACAAGTCAAATAGCGTTCATAATCACAGAATGCCCATTTGCTTTTATCAGGATGGGCGTCTGTTTTTTTATGGTGAAAAAGGACGAAAATAACGCTGATGAACTAGCAGCTCCAAAGCCACATTATAAATAGAAAGGTGGGGCATGATGAAAAGAAAAAATGAATTATCCATCGATGAAACGCTCCCTCATCAAATGGCTGCTCCTTCCTTTAAAGGAACAGGAATCAAGATGCAGCAGCCATTTTTAAATGAATATGGCGTGATGATTGGGGATAGCTTTTATGATTCAAAGCAATCTCCATTAAACAATTGGAGTGACGATGTGGATCCTGCAATTATGGCAGGAGATCAATGGGTTCATCCAACAAATGATATTGGGTGGAACACAAGCGAAAACCGTGATTTACTTGAAGCGAAGAAAGCACCAGAATCCCAAACATTTACACATCCTGATAAAGATGTCGGGTACGGCTCTGATTAAGAGGGAATCATTACAACTTATGATGATTGATCAGTTGCGCATGATAAGAACGAAGGGATGGCTCGATTAGCGGGTGAATACCTTCGAGTAAAGAAACGTTAGAGAGTGTGAAACCAAAGGGGGATGACGATCATGGCAAAACGTAAAGTAGCTCATGATGCGGCAACAACAAACAACAATACACCTACTGAAAGCTTACCTGACACTGAATTTTCAATGGCATACAGTGGAGAAGACGCTATTAAGGGTGCAAACCGCAACTCGAAAAAAGGTCGTCAAGGAAAGTAAACAGGAGGGGTCCATATGCATAAAAAAGACAAAGTTAAAAACCCAAACAAACACTTAGCACATAGCGAAGCGAAACAAACGCAACTTTTACAAGAAGAATTTGGACAAGAAATGGGCGATATGAATGCAAGCAAATTCATTGAGCTTGATGCCGAAGCAAAAGCGCGTAAAGAGAAGTGTGAAACAGATCGGTAAAAGCGAGCCTGAATAAAAAAATCCCTTGTCTCTCCATTCCGTTAACTACTTGGATAGAGAGACAAGGGATTTTACATGCAAAGTAATCTTTGGTTAACTGACAACTGGTAGCTCAAAGCGCTCGGTTGGCTGTGAGTATACCTTTGTTTCGCCGACTTTTTGGTCGTAGTACACAAGTAAAAGTGACGGCTTTTCAATGAGTTCACCTGTTTGTTTATAGTACTCATAATCAAATGGTAACACTTCAAGAACCGTATGCTTGTATAGTTCTTTTTCAGAAAATTGCTCTTGCACAAATGCTTCACCCATACGTTCTGGTGCTTCAAGCATTTGTTGATAGTAATGGGAGCGAATGTGCTTTTCGACACCTTCATCCCACCAAGGTTTACGTGGCTTATGTTTTTGATTTTGTAAATAATCCACTTTCATAAACCCTTCAATGATGCTTAAATTGTCAAAACGCTCTGTGTTCAAATATTCGTGTAAACGACGGAATAGATCTTCTAGCTGATGACCAATGCGTGACCAGCCTTGTTCATCCCAATACGTACCGAAGAGCTGGAAGAAATCAAACGGTGTGTTATACACATGATTCACCAAGTATTCAATCGTTTCATCTGTACGATGATCATTCCAATACTTTTCTAAAATGTCTTCAACTTGCTTAATGCGGACAACGTCTTCAAATGGAAGGACGTCATTGCTTAAAATTTCATACGGTGCTTGGTCCATAAACTGATAGTTATGCTGAGCAGCACTTAAACGCAATCCTGTTCCTCGTAGCATTTTTAAGAAGCCAAGCTGTAGCTCTTCAGGACGAAGAGCAAAGACGTCATTAAACGTATTTTTAAACGAATCATAGTTTTCATCAGGTAATCCTGCAATTAAATCAAGATGCTGGTCAATTTTTCCGCCTTCTTTTACCATCGTAACGGTACGTGTTAGCTTCGCAAAGTTTTGTTTACGTTTAACGAGCTCATTAACGGAATCATTTGTAGATTGAACCCCGATTTCAAAACGGAACAAGCCTGCAGGTGCATGGTCATTTAAAAATTGAATGACTTCAGGGCGCATAATGTCCGCTGTAATTTCAAATTGAAACACGACGCCAGGAACACGCTCATCAATTAAAAATTGGAACATTTCCATCGCATAGCTACGGCTAATGTTAAACGTGCGGTCAACGAACTTAATCGTACGTGCACCGTTTTTCATTAAGTAGCGGATATCATCTTTTACTTTTTCACGGTCAAAGTAGCGAACCCCGACTTCAATGGATGACAAACAGAACTGACAGCTAAATGGACAACCACGGCTCGTTTCAATGTATACAACACGCTTTGATAGCTCTTCGCGGTCTTCTTCAAAACGAAACGGAGATGGCATTTCACGTAAGTCAATTTTGTTACGCTGTGGGCTAATTTTCTTTTCACCATTTTCGCGATAAGCTAATCCACTTACCTTGTCAAACTGACCTTCACCATGAAGCTCATCTAACAATTGTTTAAACGTTTCTTCGCCTTCACCGATGACAATAAAGTCAGCTTCTGGAATACGATCAAGCCAGTGAGACACATCGTACGTTACTTCAGGTCCACCGAGAATGATTTTAATTTCAGGATTTATTTTCTTCATCATTTGGACGATTTTAATCGTTTCTTCAATGTTCCAAATGTAACAGCTAAACCCTATTACGTCAGGGTTTCGTTTATATAAATCAGTGACGATGTTCATTGCAGGGTCTTTAATTGTATATTCCGCCATCTGTACATCGTACTCAGGGGCAGCGTATGCTTTCAAACATCGAAGCGCTAAACACGTATGAATATACTTAGCGTTTAACGTACTCACGACAATGTTCATTGTATTATTCAAACTCCTTTTATTGAGATTAATACTCGACTTTTAGAAAATCAACTTCTTATTTTATCACATTTTGGCCAAAAAAGTAGAAGGAGTATACGACAGTTGTATGAAAAGAATAGGTAAGGGCTTACAAATTCGTTGTCGATAGAGATGATTTCCGATAAAATGAAAAGTACGACATGATTGAGGTGAATGCAAGTGGAGTATAAACGAATCAAACCGAGAAAAATTTATGAAGAAGTAGCCGAAGCGCTGTTACATAGTATTAAAAAGGGAGATTTGAAGCCAGGTGATCGACTAGCATCCGTTCAACAATTAGCGGAAAATTTCCAAGTTGGACGCTCTGCAATACGTGAAGCCTTAAGTGCGTTACGTGCGATGGGACTCGTGGAAATGAAGCAAGGAGAAGGGACGTATGTGCGTCAATTTGACCCAGAAATGCTTTCATTACCGATTACGAGTGCAGTTTTAATGAACAAGCAAGACATTGAACATTTATTAGAAGTACGTAAAGTATTAGAAGTAGGGGCTGTTGGAACAGCTGCGATGAAGCGCACTCCACAACAACTTCAAACAATTGCCGAAGTGTTAGAGCAAATGAAAGATGCATTTGGTAATCAGGAGCTTGGTGAAAAAGCAGACTTTGATTTTCACATGGCCATTGCGGAAGCGTCTCAAAATCCACTTCTTGTGAAGCTGATGAATAACGTATCTGAAATGATGATTGAAACAATGCGTGAAACGCGTCGTATTTGGCTGTATTCAGAGCAAACAACGGCAGAACGAATTTACGAAGAGCATAAACAAATCTATGAAGCGATTGCCGAGCAAAATGTTCAAAAAGCACAAGAGCGTATGCTTGCGCACTTAGTGAATGTAGAACAAGTGCTTATGCAATATATTGGTGAAGACTACTCAGGTGCTTAATAAACAAGCACACATAAGCAGAAGGCTGTGACAAACGGGGTGATTTAGTTCCTTTTGTGGCAGCTTTTTTAGTCAAAACACTTGTCGTTTGACAGAAAAGCTAACATAATAAATGAAAGATCGTCGTTTTTGTGTTTGAATAAAGTTTTAGTAAAACGATAAGATAAAGCTAAAACTATAGGTAGTGACACAACGTGGAGGTTTTTCAATGAGCAAGCGATATGAAGATGATAGTTTAGCTTTACATACAGACTTATATGAAATAAATATGGCGAAAACGTATTTGCAAGATCAAGTGCACAACCGACGCTCTGTGTTTGAAGCGTATTTTCGTAATATGCCATTTGGAGGCGGCTATGCGATTTTTGCAGGGCTTGAGCGTGTCATTGATTTTATTGCGAACTTTCGGTTTACGGAGAGCGACTTAGATTATCTACATCGTGAATTACAAGTTGAAGAAGAGTTTATTGATTATTTGAGAACGGTTCGGTTTACAGGTGATGTTCGTTCGGTTGTGGAAGGGGAAATTATTTTTGCAAACGAGCCGATTGTGCAAGTAGATGCACCACTTGCACAGGCGCAATTAATTGAAACACCGCTTTTAAACATGCTAAACTTCCATCCGTTAATTGCTACCAAGGCGTCACGTATTCGCCTAGCGGTCGGAGCGGATGAGTTAGTGGAATCGTCGATGTCAAAGCGTTTAATGGAATTTGGCGCAAGGCGAGCACATGAGCTAGATGCTGCTCTTTACGGAGCGCGCGCAGCATATATCGGAGGATTTGACGCAACCAGCAATGTGAGAGCAGGCAAGCTATTTGGCATTCCTGTAGCAGGGACGCATGCACATGCGCTCGTGCAAGTGTATCGCGATGAGTATACAGCGTTTAAAAAGTATGCCGAGTCTCACAAAAATTGCATTTTCCTCGTTGATACATATAACACATTAAAGTCGGGTGTACCAAATGCCATTAAAGTCGCAAAAGAGATGGGTGACAGCATCAACTTTGTTGGTATTCGTCTTGATAGTGGGAAGCTTCCTTATCTGTCGCAAGAAGCACGTAAAATGCTTGATGAAGCAGGGTTTACCGATGCGAAAATTTTTGCATCCAATGATTTAGATGAGTACACCATTATGGACTTAAAATCACAAGGAGCGAAAATTGATGGATGGGGTGTTGGGACGAAGCTCATGACGTCTTACGAACAACCCGCGTTAGGAGCGGTATATAAGCTTGTCTCCATTGAAGACCAAGACGGCCAGATGGTTGATACGATTAAGCTATCAGAAAACCCAGAGAAAATCTCAACACCAGGTTTAAAAGACGTCTATCGTATTGTGAATCAGCTGAACAATAAATGGGAAGGTGATTACATTACGTTAGAAGATGAGCGTCCAAACGAGCAAGAGCACTTAAAAATGTTCCATCCTGTTCATACGCATGTGAGTAAGTTTGTGACAAATTTCCAGGCGCGAAACATTCATCAAGATATTTTTAAAAAGGGTGAACTTGTGTACAAGCAACCAAACATTGAAGAGATGAGAGCGTATTGCTTACACAACCTCAAGCACTTGTGGGATGACTACAAAATCATTACAAAGTCAGAAAAAGATGTGTCGGGTCCAACCGAGTATCCAGTCGATTTAAGTACGGAATGCTGGAATAATAAAATGGAAAATATTGAAGAAACACGTTTAAAAGTTGCCAAAAAGATAAAAGAAATAAGTAAGTAGGAATTGAAAGGAGCTTATCGCTATGAATGAGCTACAAAAACAAATTATTGATGAAATGGAAGTTAAGTCAACAATTGATCCAAAAGAAGAAATTCGTCGCAGTATCGACTTTTTAAAAACGTACATGAAAAAGCATTCTTTTCTACGTACAATGGTACTTGGTATCTCTGGTGGACAAGACTCAACGTTAGCAGGAAAGCTAGCACAGGTAGCAATCGATGAATTAAACGAAGAATCTGGAAGCAACGACTACCAATTTGTCGCGGTTCGTCTTCCATACGGCGTACAAGCGGACGAAGACGATTGCCAAGATGCACTTCGTTTCATTCAACCAAGTCGCAGCGTAACCGTGAACATTAAAGGAGCAACCGACGAAACGGTTTCAGCGGTAGAAGAAGCAACAGGGGAAAAGGTATCTGACTTCAACAAAGGCAATATTAAAGCAAGACAACGTATGATTGCACAATACACAATTGCAGGTGCACTAAACGGAGTGGTACTTGGGACGGATCATTCAGCTGAGGCCGTAACAGGGTTTTACACGAAATATGGTGACGGTGGAGCAGACTTAGTGCCGATTTTCCGCTTAAACAAACGCCAAGGAAAAGAGCTGTTAAAAGAGCTAGGCTGCCCAGAACACCTTTATTTGAAAAAGCCAACAGCCGATCTTGAAGAAAACCGTCCACAATTACCAGATGAAGAAGCACTTGGTGTGACATACGATCAAATTGATGATTACTTAGAAGGAAAAGATGTTGGCAAAGAAGCAAGTGACAAAATTGAAAATCACTTCTTAAAAACAAAGCACAAACGTCACATGCCAATTACGGTGTTTGATGATTTTTGGAAATAAACGATTAAAGGTAACGTGAACTGTCACGTTTGAAAAAGCGAATGACAACCACCACTGTTTATTCACCTTGTCTTTTGAGAAGGGAGGGAGAACAGTGGTGGTTTTTTGTCCATCTTTAAATGGCTAGTATGAAATTCCTTCAATCGTCAATGCTAAAAATGGAGGTGTTTTACATTGGAAATGAGTCAGAAGAAAAATAAGAAACAAATCGAGCTAATGATGGACACCGCATTGAATCCAGATATGATGATGTATTTAGAGAGAAACGAATTGTATTCTACATATGAAGAAGACGCTGTTACTGAGCAAATGGATGATCAGCAAGCAAATGGCTAATAACAAAATACATGTACAGTAAAGGCTCTGACAACCCAAATACGCGTTTTGGTTGTCAGAGCCTTTATTTTTTAATGTTGTGAACTTTTTTGACATTGTGTATTGTATATGAAAACGTTTTATTTTATAATAACAACAACAGATAATCTAATCATCAGATGACCTTAATTTTCGGGGGAAAAGAAAGAGAATGGAACAAAGGAATATCTAGGGGGAAGGGAAGAGATACGTATGAGTACAGGAATATTAGCGCTACTTGCCATTATTCCGATTTTGGCTGTTTTTGTTTTTTTAGTCGTCTTACGTTGGCCGGCAAACCGTGCAATGCCTGTGGCACTAATTGTAACCGCTATCATGAGCTATTTCGTTTGGCAAGTACCGGTTAATCAAATTGCCGCTGCATCATTAAAGGGAATCATTACCGCTTTAGAAGTCGGTGTCATCGTTTTTGGAGCGATTTTGTTATTAAATATGTTAAAAGAAAGTGGCGCTGTTCATACGATTCGTCACGGCTTTGAAAGCATCACGCCAGATCGCCGCATTCAAGCCATTATCATTTGTTGGTTGTTTGGTGCGTTTCTTGAGGGAGCAGCTGGTTGGGGATCACCAGCCGCAATCGTAGGGCCACTACTAGTTGCCATTGGTTTTCCAGCGATGGCAGCCGTCATGGTTGCCTTAATCATTCAATCTACACCCGTATCATTTGGTGCCGTTGGAACACCAATTTTAATTGGAGTAAATACAGGATTAAAGGATTCACCTCTTGTGAATGAACATATTTCTACATTAGGAGTAGGATACGAAGCATACTTAAATCAAATTGGTGGTCAGGTCGCAATCGTTCATGGAATCGTTGGTGTGTTTATTCCATTGTTTTTAGCCGCCATGTTAACAAAGTTTTTTGGGAAAAACAAATCATTTCGTGAAGGTTTAGGAGTTTGGAAGTTTGCCATTTTCGCAGGGTTAGCCATGACAATTCCTTATGCACTGGTTGCCAATTTCCTAGGTCCAGAATTTCCTTCATTAGTAGGGGGCTTAGTTGGGTTAGCCATCATCATTCCAGCCGCTCAAAAAGGCTTCTTAATGCCAAAAACGACGTGGAATTTTGAAGACAAATCAAAGTGGGATGCTGATTGGGTCGGAACGTTACAAGTATCAGATGAGAAGCCTAAACGATCCATTTCGATGGCAATGGCTTGGTTACCTTACGTATTAGTTGCCTTATTATTAGTGGCTACTCGCGTGCAATTTCTACCATTTGCAGGTTGGTTGCAGTCCGTTGTTATTACGTTAGAGAATGTATTTGGTACAGAAATGATTATTGCATCGAAGCCTTTGAATATTCCGGGTGTGGTGTTCATACTTGTTGCGGGAATTGTTTTCTTTCTTCATAAAATGAATGCAAAAGAAGCAGTAAATGCAGTCAAAGATTCAAGTAAAACCGTGTTTAGTGCAATGGCTGCTTTAATGTTTGCGGTACCGATGGTTCAAATCTTTATTAATTCAGGGGTAAATGATGCGGGCTACATGAGCATGCCGCTTGTCTTAGCAGAAGGAATTTCATCGGCCTTTGGTGGAAATTGGCCACTTGTTGCACCAACAGTCGGAGCCATTGGAGCGTTTGTTGCAGGAAGTAACACGATTAGTAATATGATGTTTGCACTATTCCAATTTGGTGTAGCTGATAATATCGGCGTAACACCTGGTATGGTGGTCGCTCTCCAAGCAGTTGGTGGGGCAGCAGGTAACATGATTTGTGTTCACAACGTTGTAGCAGCATCGGCAGCAGCGGGGTTAATCGGTAAAGAAGGTAATTTGATTCGTAAAACGTTAATACCGATGACGTTTTATGTTGTCTTTGCTGGAGGAATCGGATATGTTGCCTTAAATGGTATTGGTTTTAATGCAGGAACCATTGTATTAGCGATCGTCATTAGCGGTATTATTGCTGCGATTATAGCAGGAAACAAAGCAGATGCGAAGCCAGGAACAGAAAAGAAAGTCGCATAACAGATGAAATGAAACGGCTCTTCTTTAGCTGGTGGTTGTCTCTTAACAAAGTTGATTGAATCACATTCATCGAAGCAGCAGCTAGCTAAATAAAAAGGGGTGTCACAAGAGGACGATTTTTCTCCTTTTGAGACACCCTCTTCGCATAGTTAACGTGTCACGTAAAGTTTTTTATAGAAAAACGTGAAACGCTTACTTAAAAGAGGTATAATAAAAGTATAGTCATCAGATGACCTGTTAATCAAAATGAAAATAGAGACGTGAACCTTTTTGGAGGGGTAAGAAATGAAAGTTTCATTATTTACAACCTGTTTAATTGATATGTTTCAATCAGATGTAGGAAAAGCAACGGTTGAAGTATTAGAACGACTTGGCTGTGAAATCGATTTTCCGAAAGCGCAAGTGTGCTGTGGACAGCCTGCTTACAATAGCGGGTATGTAAAAGAATCAAAAGAAGCAATGAAGAACATGATAAAAGCATTTGAACACGCTGAACATATTGTGTCACCATCCGGTTCGTGTGTATCAATGTTCAAAGAATACCCGCATGTCTTTAAGAATGATCCTATTTGGGAACCAAAAGCGAAAGCGCTTGCGAACAAAACCTATGAGCTGACACAGTTTATTGTGGATGTTCTTAAAGTAGAAGATGTTGGAGCAAAGTTGAACGGAAAAGCAACCTATCATACATCGTGTCATATGACGCGTTTACTTGGTGTGAAAGATGCACCTTTTACCTTACTTAAGAATGTAGAAGGCTTACAATTTGAATCTTTACCGAACGCACACAATTGCTGTGGATTTGGTGGGACATTCTCTGTGAAAATGGGCCAAATCTCTGAGCAAATGGTTGATGAAAAAGTGAAGCACATTGAAGAAACAGAAGCCAACTATTTAATTGGTGCAGACTGTGGCTGCTTAATGAACATTGGTGGGCGAATTGACCGTAAAGGAAAGCCAGTTCGTGTCATGCATATTGCAGAAGTATTAAATAGCCAATAAATAACTTCATAGATAACTAGAAAAGGGGCTGAGAAAGATGGCAATGAAATTTGGTTCGGATAATTTTAAAGAACGTGTCGATAGCGGTGTGAATAATACATTCATGCGCTTTGCAGTAGCTGGTGCACAAGAACGCCTTCGTACACGTCGCTTAGATGCAGCAGAAGAACTAGGCAATTGGGAAGACTGGCGTGCACTAGGAGAAGAAATACGTCAGCATACGCTTGATAATTTAGATTATTATTTAGAGCAACTAACGGAAAATGTAGCAAAGCGTGGAGGTCACGTGTTTTTTGCGCAAACAGCAGAAGAAGCAAACGAGTACATTACGAACGTAGCAAAAAGAAAACAAGCGAAAAAAATTGTCAAATCTAAGTCAATGGTAACAGAAGAAATTAATATGAATCAAAGCCTTGAATCGATTGGCTGTGAAGTCATTGAAACAGACTTAGGGGAGTACATTTTACAAGTAGACGACCACGATCCGCCGTCTCATATCGTAGCGCCAGCTCTTCATAAAAACAAAGAGCAAATTCGCGATGTGTTCAAGCAAAAGCTTGCCTATAAAAAGACGGAAAAACCAGAAGAACTCGCCCTTCATGCTCGTGAAATGCTGAGACAAGAATTTCTAGCGGCAGACATCGGAATTACGGGATGTAACTTCGCTATTGCAGAGTCAGGTTCAATTAGTCTTGTTACAAATGAAGGAAATGCGAGGTTAACAACGGCCTTACCGAAAACGCAAATTACCGTCATGGGGATGGAACGAATTGTGCCAACTTTTGAAGAGTTTGAAGTGCTTGTCAGCTTATTAACAAGAAGCGCAGTTGGTCAGCGTTTAACAAGCTACGTAACGGCTTTAACCGGACCAAAAGACGATGGGGATGTGGATGGTCCAGAAGAATTTCACCTTGTGATCGTTGATAATGGACGTTCGGATATTTTAGGTACGGAGTTTCAATCAATCTTGCAATGCATTCGTTGTGCCGCATGTGTAAACGTTTGCCCTGTCTATCGCCATGTTGGAGGTCATTCATACGGATCGATTTATGCAGGACCAATTGGCGCCGTGCTTTCGCCGTTACTTGGTGGATACGATGATTACAAAGAGCTTCCATACGCATCAACTCTTTGTGGAGCTTGTACGGAAGCTTGTCCGGTAAAAATCCCACTTCATGAGTTATTGCACAAGCATCGTCAACAGATTGTTGAAAAAGAAGGACGTGCGCCTATTTCAGAAAAGTTAGCGATGAAAGCATTTGGATTAGGAGCGGCTTCGTCAACTCTTTATCAAATGGGCTCAAAGGTCGCACCGACTGCGATGAACCCTTTTACCGTTGGAGATAAAATTTCAAAAGGACCGGGTCCACTAAAAGCATGGACGGAAATTCGTGAGTTTCCCGCGCCAAACAAAGAGCGTTTCCGTGATTGGTTTGATCAGCGTCAGAAAGGAGAGAAATCGTAATGGCCATTGGAACCGTACACAATAGAGATCGGTTTTTAAACAACATTTCAAAGCGATTAGGACGTGAGCGTCGCAAAGAAGGTGTGACTCGACCAGAATGGAAGCATCAACCACAGCATGACGTATACCAGGGCTATTCGTTAAATCAATTAAAAGAACAGCTACAAGATCACTGTACGCGTATTCATACAGATTATGTAGAAACGACAAGCGTAGATCTTGTGTCGACCTTAAAGAAAGTGGTTGATGTATACGGAGGCGGTTCTGTTGTTACATGGGATGATCCTCGGTTTGCAGAGTTTGGATTATCTCATTTACTACGTGAGGAATGGCCAAGCAAAGAGATAGATGTTCACATCTGGGACACGGAAAAAGGAGAAGAAAACATCGTCAAATCAGAGAAAGCAAATGTTGGTATTACGTTCAGTGACATCACTCTTGCAGAATCAGGGACAGTTGTCTTGTTTAGCGGAAATGGAAAAGGTCGCTCTGTGAGTTTATTGCCAGCGACGTATATTGCTATCATTCCAAAGAGTACCCTTGTTCCACGCATGACTCAAGCAGCAGCGCATATTCATGAGCAAATTCAAGCGGGTCAGGCTGTGGCATCATGTGTCAACTTTATTACAGGTCCAAGTAACTCGGCTGATATTGAAATGAATCTTGTTGTAGGGGTTCATGGTCCGATTAAAGCCACATACATCATTGTTGATGATCGATAAGTTTAGTGCGATGTTAAATGAGCTCTTTGAAAAAAGGTGAAAGAATGTCTTGAAAAAACAAATAGATAGAAAAAGTCTTACCCATTTTTTTCGGTGAAAACTGAAGAATAGGGTGAGACTTTTTTTATGCTAAGTTTCTCAAAATAAAAAATAGGTAAAATATCATCATCACATCTTACTATTTTTTAAAAATAATATATAATATAGAAATATATGAAAAGTTTGTCATCTTTTGGCGGATGAATGGATTTTGGATGAATTTTAGTAGAGATAGGTATTGTCAAATCAATTAGTAGATTTTTTACAGGGGGGACTTTTACGTTGAAGAGAGAGAGAAAAAAACGACTGATACTACCAGGTAAAACACTTTGGTACAACATGAATCTAGGAAAAAAGTACGGTGCAGGCATGCTCATTGCCATTTTACTATTTTTAGTGTCAACGGTTGTGGCAGGAGCTGGACTTAAATATGTAGAGCATGATGTAAAAGAAGTCACGTCAAGTAGTCAGCGATCCATTGATACAATAGAGATGGCCAAGATTTTTCAGCAGCAAGGCTTTTCCATTAGTAACTATATTATTGATAAAAACCCAAAACATCGTACACGTGTAACAGAGCTAGCAGCACGCTTTAAAGTGCTTGAAACAAAAATTCAACCCATTTTAACAACAAAGGAACAAAAAACGCGCTTTAGTGAAATTGTGCAAAAAGAGCAAGAATTAGTCAAATTGTTTGAAGAAGAAATTGTACCTGCTGTAACAGCACATGATGAGCGTACATACAAAACAGCTAAATTTCGCGGTGACAAAATAATTGAGGATAACATCCAAACATTAGAATCATTTAATGAGGTATTAAGTCAAGAGCGAAAAAGCATTGCTGAGCGAGCGGTTACCATTATTCAATCAACGTTTCTTCTACTAGTCATTGCATTAATCGTATCCTCTATTGTTGGAGGAGGGCTTTTATTCTTTGTTACTCGTACAGTAAACAAGCATTTAAACCATGTGATTTCAACGGCTAATTCAATTGCATCTGGAAATCTAGGTGTAGAAATTCCAGACTACAAAGGAAACGATGAGATTAAGCAGTTAAGTCAATCAGTGGATGCAATGCGTCAAAACTTACAAGGAATGATTCAAGAGATTTCCTCTGTTTCTTATCAAGTAACAGAAAAAAGTGAAGAGTTAATGCAGTCATCAAACGAAGTAAAAACAGCAAGTGAGCAAATTGCCTTAACGATGGATGAGCTTTCATCGGGTGCAAATGAACAAGCAAATACATCATCGACCATTGCTATTATGATGGATTCATATGTGGAAAAAGTGAATGCGGCAAACAAAGAAAGTAAAGGTGTTCAAACCGTATCAGCTGATGTTCTAGAGCTGACGAAGACAGGAAACAAATTGATGCATGAATCAACGGAAAAAATGACAGTGATTCAACAGCTTGTTCACTCGTCTGTTAAGCGTGTCAAAGGATTAGACGCAGAAGTAAAACAAATCTCTCATCTCGTAAAGGTTATTAGTGATATTGCAGATCAAACGAATCTATTAGCGTTAAATGCCGCAATTGAAGCGGCGAGAGCAGGAGAGCATGGAAGAGGATTTGCAGTTGTAGCGGACGAAGTACGAAAGCTTGCTGAACAAGTGTCTCGCTCTGTTTCAGATATTACATCCATTGTTCAAGGAATTCAAGCTGAATCACATGAGGTTGTAACTTCATTAGAAGAAGGGTACGGCCAGGTAGAAGAAGGGGCACAAAAGGTTGTGAATACACAGCATACGTTCTCTCATATTCATGAAGCCATTACAAGTATGAATGGAAATATTCATGCAATGACGACAAACCTTCAAGATATCGCGACATACACAAATGAAATGAACAATTCGATAGAAGGAATTGCTTCCGTTTCAGAAGAATCTGCAGCCGGAATTGAACAAACGTCGGCTTCTATTCAACAAACGAACGGAGCTATGTCTGATATTTCTGCTAATTCAGCTTACCTTGCGCAATTATCAGATCAATTGAAAAAGATGATTGCTACATTCAGAGTGTAGCGGTTGATTAACACGTAATGAGCAAATAAAAAAGGGTTTTATGAAACCATGGATAAGCACTGGTTTCGTAAAACCCTTTCTCCATTTTCGACGTATTTAGCAGGGGATGAGCAGAATTTGTAGAATACTAGTGTATTAAATCTATGTGGTTTTGGTGTCTTTAAAAGAAGTGATATTTGAATGAATGAAATGTATGAATAGAGAGTAACAAAGCTAAGTACGAAGAAGGGTAGCTTCTACTTAGAGGTGAAGTGAAAATGGGTTAGGGGGATTAATAATGACAGACCAAAAAGGTGTTATGTCATTGAATAAACAAGGCGTAAGTGAGAATGAAGAGCTACAGCAATTGCGAATGATTTTTAATCGAGTGTTAGATGGCATTATTGTTTTTGATTCATCTTTTCAAGTCATTAATGTGAACGATGCAGCGTGTCAATTATTTGAACAGTCGGAACAAAAGTTAGTAACGTATCATGTCCGTGATTTCCTTATGATGCTTCCTTACGAGGTTGTCGAGGAGTACTACGCCTCTATTACAAAGACGGGCTATTTTCATTATGAAGGCACACTCACTCTCCATAGTGGTATCATGAAGCAGGTTGAATTTACGTGTGAAAAAAAACATTCATCAACGAATATCCTTATTTGTACATTTCGAGACATTACAGCGCGTAAACTTTTAGAGAATGAACGGTTTATTAGTCAACAAATGTTTATGGATGTATTTAATCAAGCGGTCGATGGCATTGTCATTTTTGATCGTAACGGTTCTTTTATTGATGCTAACCCTGCTTTTTGTAAACGACTGAACTATACAAAAGAGCAATTACTGGCTAAAACACTGAACGAGCTTGTAGAGCCAGCATTCGATTACAAAATTAAAAAGCTATGGCGTATTCTTCATCAAAACGGAACGGCTAGAGGAGAGCTACCGCTTCGTTCTGACAGCGGAGATGTAAACTATTTTGAGTTTACAACAACAGCTAATATTTATAGCGAGTATTACATGTCAATCATGCGAGATGTAACAGAAAAACGTAATATGGAACAACAGCTTTCCAAAAGTGAACAAAAATTCCGTGAGATTTTTGAAAATGCGATTGATCCAATTGTGATATGGAAAGACGATGGCACCATTATAGATGCAAATGCAGCTTCTGCTCGTACGTTTGAATTGCCACTTGAAGAGCTTATTACTCAAAAGCTTTATTCTTTTGTTAATTCTGAGAGTAAAGGCCTTCATGATATATGCAATGAATTTAAAGAGTTGGGTTCCATTCGTGCAGAGCTTCCATTTTATATGCCAAATGGTGAAGTGAAAGAATTAGAGTTTACAGCAAAGAGTGATGTAATTGAAGATTATAATTTGACCATCTTTCGAAATATAAGTGAACGAAAGAAAATGGAAAAAGAATTAAGAGAGAATGAGCAGAAATTCAGACAAATCTTTAACGGCTCCTTAGATGGAATCGTCTTATGGAACCGAGATCGAAAAATTATTGATGCAAATTCGGCAACGTGTAAAATCGTTGAAATGACGAAGGAAGAAATATGTGAATGTACCATAGATGATTTTATGACACATGATACGTATGATTTCTTTGTTCAGCATCACTATGAGCTAGAAGCTCAAGGAGAAGCAGATGGAGAAATCCTTCTTTATACAAGAAGTCGAAAGAAGCGAAACATCGAGTTTTCTACGAAAAAGGACATTATTCCAGGTCTGTATATGACGATCATTCGAGACATTACCGAGAAAAAAGAAATGCATGAGCAAATTCGAAAGTCGGATACGATGCAAGTTGTGGGACAGTTAGCAGCAGGAATTGCTCATGAAATTCGGAATCCAATGACAGCTTTAAAAGGGTTTATTCAGCTTTTAGAGGGAAGTGTAAAAGAAGATTACTCTCTCTACTTTGATATTATAAAATCTGAGTTGCAGCGAATTGAATCCATTATTACCGAGTTTCTCGTACTGGCGAAGCCACAAGCTGTGAAGTTTGAAAAAAAAGATGTGAAGCAAATTGTTAAAGATACGATGGAATTACTAAATGCGCAAGCGATGCTTGAGAATGTTCAATTTGTCCCGAGCTTTGAAGCCGATTTACCGTCCATTTATTGTGAATCGAATCAGTTAAAGCAAGTGTTCATCAATATTATTAAAAATGCAATCGAAGTGATGAAAAACGGCGGCGTTATTACCATTCAAATCAAGTGTGTTAAACAGCGATATGTGGTAGTATCAATTAAGGATGAAGGGGAAGGTATATCAGAAGATCGAGTTAAAAAGCTAGGAGAACCATTTTATACAACAAAAGAAAAAGGAACAGGTCTAGGGTTGATGGTCTCCTATAAAATTATTGAAGAACATAAAGGTTCTATTCAAGTTGAGAGTAAACTAGGAAAAGGCACGACTTTTCATGTTGCATTGCCAATTCCTGTTTTACAAGAATAAAAAGAGGAATTGGGATGTGTGTGAACAGATCGTTAAAGGAGGAAATCGTTGAATACAGAAACCATATTATTAATTGTAAAAGACTATGGCTATTGGGCTCTGTTTTTTACGTTATGGTTGGGCTTTTTCGGTTTACCTATCCCAAATGAAGCAATTATTATGACAAGTGGATTAATTGCTTCTAAGAGCTATTTAGAGCCCATACCAACTTTTGTTGTGACATATGTAGGGGTAATATGTAGTTTAACGACCCTTTATCTACTTGGTCGATTTTGGCATGAAGTAATTAGCCGCTTTATTAATCGGGTACCTAAGGTTAATCAATATGTAGGCCGGGCGGAACATCTCATTACAAAGCACGGGCCACTCGCCCTTGTGTTTGGTTACTTTATTCCAGGAGTTCGTCACTTTGTCCCTTTTTTAGTAGGGAATAGTAAAATGCCATACAGGACGTTTGCTTTGTTTGGTTACACAATCACTTTTCTATGGACAATTGTTCTTTATACAACGGGCTATTTTTCAGGGCAACACATGGATGAGATTATTTCGGCTCTTTATTCGTATGGAGCAATCATTTTACTCTTTCTTTTTAGTGTCGTTGTCATTGCTCAACTCATAAAGAAAAGACGAAAAATAAAAGAAAAGCATCCCTCATAAAATGAAGAAGGTTGGACAGCTATAGCGATTAATGTTCGCTATCTAGCTTCCAACCTTCTCCTTCTACAAATACAATATCAACAGAAGTCGTTGTATCATCTTCTGTTGTGGTATTTTCTACTTCAAGCTCATTTACACTTAATAACTGGAGATCTTGCCTACGTTGTTCCTCACTGTACTTTTGCAAGGGAGTTTTTTCTTTTTCATTGTTATACACAAATAAAAGCCTCCTTTAACTCACCTAAACGGTTCGTTGTCTCCAACTCTAAATGTGAAAAACAGGCATCAAACAATTTCTGACAAGAACGATATAGATGGTAGCTTTACAATATATGATAGAAACAGAAAGAGTTACCTTACAGTTTTGTAACAAATGCATATAAATACTTGTAAGCAATACTCATCCTTTATCAATATAAACGATTCTTGAACGTTTCATACATTCATCATTCATTAACTAGAAAGAGGTAAAAGCGAAACATGTAGATAACCACTATCTTCACATTTTACGGGTAATGTGACAACAGAAGAAGGTTGTGTAATGGTATCCTCATGAAGGCTTGGAGGGGTAATGTCCACATGCAACTGAAAGCTTATTGCCTCAGAGGCAAGACTACCCGCCATCATATTTCCTAGCTCACAAGTGAAAGAAGAGAGCATCTCTTGCTGAAGCTCCATCCCAAACATCATTTGTGCAATCTTCGAAAATGTTTGTTCTTCTCCTACAATTGTTAAGGTCGCGTGAAGGTCCCCAATAATCTGAACGCTGACCGTTTGACTTTTAGCATATTGATCAAACGGTGTCACAGCTGCTTCAATCGACATTGAAACAGGAATAGATGTTTGAAAAGATAAAATTGCTTGCTTTAATAATTGTGGAAGTGAATCAGAAATGTTCACCATTTCACCTCTTTAGCTATTAGGTCTATTTAATCAATACCATCATACCATATTTTGTCGATTTCACACGAAGAAATTTACTTTTCCACAAAAACAAGCATCCTATATTCCTATAAAAAAAACCTCACCGTTTTTATCCGATATGCAAATCGAAACGGTGAGGTTCTGTTGTTAGTTGTTAAACAATGTTTGAATGCCTTCTTGATAATTTCCTTTTAAAATTCCTCGATCTGTAATAATGGCGGTGATTAGTTCATTGGGTGTCACATCAAACGCGGGATTAAAGACGGCAATGCCATCTGGTGCAATTTGTTGACCGTGAAGGTGTGTTACTTCTTCAGGATTACGCTCTTCAATCGGAATCTCCTCACCACTTGCAATCGTGGGGTCAAATGTTGAAAGAGGAGCTGCAACATAAAAAGGAATATGAAAGGCTTTTGCTAACAGGGCTAAGCCGTACGTGCCAATTTTATTCGCTGTATCACCATTTGCAGCAATGCGGTCTGCTCCAACGATAATGGCGTTAATTTGTTTCGTTTTAATGGTATGTGCAGCCATGTTATCGGTAATGAGTGTCACGTCAACACCGGACTGTTGAAGCTCCCAAGCTGTTAGGCGAGAGCCTTGTAAAACAGGTCTTGTTTCACATGCATACACTTGCAGTGGAATATCGCGCTCACGAGATAAGTGAAACGGTGCAAGAGCGGTTCCGTAGTAAGCAGTGGCGATTGACCCTGCATTACAAATCGTCATTACACGGTCATCTTTCTTGAAAAGTGATAAGGCGTTGTCTCCAATCTTATAACACACTTCTTCGTCTTCAACCTGAATGCGAATGGCTTCATGAACAAGCGTTGTTTTCGCTTCATTGATGGATGTGACATTCGTGATGCTATTTACCATACGCTCAAGGGCCCAAAATAAATTAACCGCTGTTGGTCGAGAGCTTGCTAAATAGTCTTTATCTTTTTGTAACAACTCATTGAATTCATCAATTGAATCGGTTTCATATTGTTGAGCTGCAAGAGCTAAGCCAAAAGCAGCCGTCATACCAATAGCGGGAGCGCCACGTACTTTTAACGTCACGATGGCATCCCACACATCTTTTATTGTTTTTAGCTCAATGTATTCAACTTTTCCCGGTAACAGCTGTTGATCTAATAAGGTAATATGTGTCTCTTCCCATTCAACTGAACGAGGAAGTGATAATGTATTTGTCATGATGTGTACATCCTTTCTCTTGCTTCTTTCACACGGTTTTTTGAACAAGTTCTTTTAAGTCTTTAGGTGAAAGGGTTTCTTGATGAAGTAATAATTGACGGCCAAGTAAAAGCGCTCTGCGTTTGGCTGTAAGGCGAGCTTGCTCATTTGAAATACCATCCAAGTCAGCAACATGAGCTAATCCGATGGTACGGCGAATCACTTCGCAACCTGCAAAGCCAATGGCATCTTGCCACGTTTGTGTTAATACGTGCTGTAAATAGCCTTCTGTCTTAGAAAATGCCTCGATACTATCTTTTTTCCAAAGCTTTGTAAACGTTGTTTCAAATACATGCCATGTTTTTTCGATATGGTCATATAAAAAGCCTTGTTTTTCTTCTGAAAGTGAAAGGGCATTTAATAATAAATTTGCAACGAACTGTCCGAGGTCAAAGCCAAGAGGACCGTAAAAAGCAAATTCTGGATCAATGACTTTTGTTGTTGCATCGTCAGCAAAAATACTTCCTGTATGCAAATCCCCATGAATAAGGGCATCGCTATTTGTTAAAAACTTTTTCTTTAACTTTGCTGCTTCTAACTTTACTGCCTGATCATTCCATAATGCTTCAACCTCTTTGCGTAATCCTTCTTCAAAATCATTTGTGTCATGATCAAAGAATGGATCTGTAAACACAAGATCTTCGGTAATGTTACATAAATCAGGGTTTACAAACTGCTTTACGAGTTGTTTTTTCTTTTCAGGCTCTATTGCAAAGTCAGACGTGTAAAACAGAATATGTGCTAAAAATTCACCAACATGCTGAGAAAGAAGGGGATATTGTTTACCACTAATTAAGCCAGCACGTGAAATTTGTAAATGAGATAAATCTTCCATGATTGTAACGGCTAGCGTATCATCTGAGTAAAACACTTTCGGTACGTATTGCGGCACGTACTTTGCAAAAATTTGAAGCGCATCGCTCTCAATTTTTGCCCGATTTAGTGATAGTGGCCAGCTCTCACCAACTACTTTTGCATATGGTAACGCTTGTTTGACAATGAGTGACTTATTCGTTTGATCATTTACAATCTGAAAAACAAGATTTAAGTTGCCATCTCCAATTTCGCGACATGTTAAGACTTCGTTTTCATCAAATAAGCTCAACTTTTTTACAAGTTTGATTGCCGTTATTTCTGTTAATGGGTTATAAACTAGTTCGTTTGATAAAGCCATCGTGATCCCTCCATAAGTTTTAGTAAATTCATTGAATTACTAAGAAAAATAATTGTCTTGTTTTACGGAGGCTTTTACATTTTTCGTAAATATAAAAGCCTCTTTCTTTTGTGAAAGAGGCTTGATCGCGATGCTCAAACCTCTTATCTGCCAGAAAGTATTCTTTCTGTTGGAATTAGCACCGTGCCTTCATGAACAAATGGTTCATAGCGCGTTGTTGCTGCGCTCCACCTTGCGATGGTATTACGGTCGGTTGCTGGGCTTCATAGGGCCAAATCCCTCAGCCAACTCTTGATAAGAGTAAACATAATTTATTTAGTTGTTTCACTATTTAGAAGATTGTAAGTAATGGTAAAAATCGCTTGATGAGAATATTAGCATGAGAAACCAATATGTGTCAACAGACTTTTTTGAAAATTATTGATAAAATTCTGTGCGTCGATCTAAAAAGACCGGAATTTGTTTGCGAACGTCACGTACTTTCACAGGATCAAGCGTACTAAAGATGGTTTCTTCCTCTGTGCCAGCTTCTGCAAGAATCTCTCCCCAAGGGTCAATAATAAGTGAATGACCTGCAAATGTATTTGCTGGATCTGTTCCTGACCGATTGCAAGCTACGACATAACATTGATTTTCAATAGCTCGACTAATAAGCAGTGCTTTCCAATGTGCAAGGCGAGGAAGCGGCCACTGGGCTACAACGAATACTACCTCTGCACCCGCACTCGTATGAACGCGAATCCATTCAGGGAATCGAATGTCATAACAGATGACACCACTGCATAATGTATTGTCGAGAGTAAAAAGATGCTTTTGATCACCTGATTGTAAGTACAAATGCTCATCCATTAGCTTGAAAAGGTGTAGTTTACTATATTCGGAGACGTATTCACCGCTCTTATCGAATACATACATCGTATTCGTCACACCTTTTTCGGTCTTTTTCGCCACAGACCCTGCGACAATGCTGACGCCATGAAGCTTCGCAAATGAAGATAAAAATGCCTTTGTCTCATCGCCATTTTCATCAGCAATGTCATCTAATCTTGTTAAATCATAGCCAGTGTTCCATAGTTCAGGTAAGACAAGAACGTCTGGTTGGTTTACGAGTGCTTCTTTCATTTTTTCTTCAACATGTGTACGATTTTTTTTCGGATTCCCAAAGGCGATATCTATTTGAATACATGCGACTTTTAAGCTCATCTTTATCGTCACCTCTTTACTAGTTTAGAAAAATCACTTTACAAGTCGATTATAAACATATATTATTTTTGACTATAATTTCAAGAAATTTTTGAGAAGGTGTACAATTATGAACTATTTTGAGCAATCGGACTTATTAAAAAGCTTACCGAAGCAATTTTTTGCGTCACTCGTCGCAAAAGTTGGTCATGTCATGGCACAAGGACATGACGTCATTAACTTAGGTCAAGGAAATCCTGATCAACCAACGCCTGCGCATATTGTGAAATCTCTTCAACAAGCAAGTGAAAATCCTAATTACCATAAATACTCTCCATTTCGTGGGCAACAATTTTTAAAAGAAGCGGTTGTCCAATTTTACAAGCGAGAATATGGTGTTGAATTAGATGCGGAAAAAGAAGTGGCGATTTTATTTGGAGGAAAAGCAGGGCTTGTCGAAATTCCTCAATGTATCCTTAATCCTGGTGACACAGTGCTTGTCCCAGATCCGGGTTACCCGGACTACTGGTCTGGTGTGGAGTTGGCTCGAGTAAAAATGGAAATGATGCCATTAAAAGCAGAGAATGCTTTTCTACCAGATTATGCAGCCATCCCTGAAAATGTGAAAGAAAAAGCAAAATTGATGTTCTTAAATTATCCAAATAATCCAACAGGGGCAACCGCAACAGACGCCTTTTTTGAAGAAACGGTTCAGTTAGCGAAGCAACATAATATGTGTGTGGTGCATGATTTTGCATACGGAGCGATTGGGTTTGATGGGAAGAAGCCAATTAGCTTCTTACAAACTGAAGGAGCTAAAGATATTGGCATTGAAATTTATACGTTGTCAAAGACGTATAACATGGCAGGTTGGCGTATCGGCTTTGCAGTCGGAAATGAAAGTGTTATAGAATCGATTAACCTTTTACAAGATCACTTGTATGTTAGTATCTTTAGCGCTGTGCAACATGCAGCAGCCACTGCACTACTAGAATCACAGCAATGTGTCGAGGAGTTAGTGGAACGCTATGAATCTCGTCGAAAAGTACTGATTGATGGGCTAAATAGTATTGGTTGGAATGTGACAGCACCGGCGGGTTCATTTTTTGCATGGCTCAAAGTGCCAAAAGGGTATACATCTGAGCAATTTTCTGACCTTTTACTTGAAAAAGCACATGTCGTTGTTGCGCCAGGAATCGGCTTCGGTCAGTACGGGGAAGGCTATGTGCGCGTAGGCCTTTTAACAGACGAAGATCGATTAAAAGAAGCGGTCGAACGAATAAAAAAATTAACATTATTTTAAAAATTTGTTGACAAAAAAAGACAAGTTGTCATACTATGTAGTAAGTTATAAATTGGTAGTAATGATCGTACAAATAAATAGACAATTTTCTTATCAAGAGCAGGTGGAGGGACTAGCCCGATGAAGCCCGGCAACCGACTTAACAATAAATTGTTAAGCACGGTGCTAATTCTTGCAGCGTAGAGCTGGGAGATAAGAAGAGCGGATAAAAGTCTCTTCTTACAGCGAAGAGACTTTTTCTTTTATCCGTACTAATTAGCAAGGGAGTTAGACAAAATGAGTGAAGTAATTGCAAGCTATTTAATTCATGATAAAAATAGTGACTTTCATAAAAAGGCAGAAGGCATTGCACTTGGACTAACCGTTGGTTCATGGACGAATTTGCCGCTGCTTGAGCAAGAGCAATTAAAAAAGCATAAAGGTCGTGTCGTATCGGTTTTTCCGTTACAACCATGTGACCGTGTCAATCAGTATTTAGACAATGAAGTGAATCAAGCAATCATTAAAATTGCGTATCCAACTGCTAATTTTTCACTTGATCTACCAGCCATTTTAACAACTGTATTTGGAAAATTATCGCTAGATGGAAAAATTAAATTAATAGACTTAGAGTTTTCCAAAGAGCTGATTCAAGCCTTTCCAGGACCGCGCTTTGGTATTGAAGGCATTCGTAAAGAGCTAAATGTGTATGATCGTCCACTCGTGATGAGTATTTTCAAAGGTGTACTTGGAAAAGATTTATCGTACTTAACAGAGCAGTTAAAGCAGCAAGCGCTAGGCGGCGTCGACCTTGTAAAAGATGATGAAATTTTATTTGAAAACGACTTAACGCCATTTGAAAAACGCATCACACATGGAAAAGCGGTACTAAAAGATGTGTACGAAAAAACAGGACACCGTACTCTTTATGCAGTGAATGTATCAGGTCGTACATTCGACTTAAAAGAAAAAGCAAAGCGAGCAAAAGAGCTCGGAGCCGATGCACTCCTGTTCAATGTATTTGCCTACGGACTAGACGTCCTTCAAGCGCTTCGTGAAGATGATGAAATTGCGTTACCGCTTATGGCTCATCCAGCCGTAAGCGGTGCGTTAACACCATCTGAATTTTACGGATTCTCGAATTCTCTGTTACTAGGAAAATTACTCCGTATAACAGGAGCAGACTTCTCATTGTTTCCGTCACCATACGGAAGCGTGGCGTTACCGTTTGAAGAAGCTCTCAGCATTTCAACAGAGCTTGTTGCACCAAATCATTATGTGAAGAAAGCATTTCCAGTCCCATCAGCAGGCATTCATCCTGGTATGGTGCCACTTCTTGTGAAAGATTTTGGCATTGATAGTGTCATCAACGCTGGTGGTGGTGTTCACGGTCATCCAGATGGAGCCGCTGGTGGTGGAAAAGCGTTTCGAGATGCAGTCGATGCTGTGTTAAAAGGGCAAACCCTACAAGAAGGTGCACAAAACTCCCCAGAATTAAGCAAGGCCATTGACTTGTGGGGAACGGTTGAGGTGAAGTCATGAGCAACATTAAAATCTTTTGTGACTTTGACGGAACGATTACAAACAGTGATAACATCATCGCGATTATGAAACAATTCGCTCCACCAGAATGGGATGCGATTAAAGAAGATGTACTCGCACAGCGTATTTCCATTCAAGAAGGAGTAGGGAAGATGTTTTCCTTGCTACCTTCTAACTTGAAAGATCAGATTATTGAGTTCATTTTAAATCATGCGAAGATTCGTGAAGGTTTTTCAGAATTTGTTCAATTTACAAAAGAGCAAAACATTCCTCTCTATGTAGTGAGTGGAGGGATTGATTTCTTTGTCTATCCACTATTGGGAGACATCATCGACGTAGAAAATGTGTACTGCAATCAATCTGACTTTAGCAAGGAGCGAATTACCATTACATGGCCACATACGTGTGATGATCAATGTCATAACGAGTGTGGATGCTGTAAGCCGACACTGATTCGTACGCTTGCAAATGAAGATGATGTTACCGTGATGATTGGTGATTCCATTACCGATTTACAAGCGGCCAAAATGGTGGATACGGTTATTGCGCGTGACTTTTTAGTTAAGAAGTGCGAAGAATTGAACATCCCTCATCAGTCCTTTGAAACGTTTTATGATGTTAGAAAAGAAATCGAAAAGCTAGTGGAGGTGACAACATGAGCATTTTAGTACAACGCTGGAATGAACTAGCAGATGTAAAAGACGAGCTAGCAGGACGAGATTGGTTTTTCGGAACGAGTGGAAATTTATCCATTCGTGTGAGTCACGATCCAACAACGTTTCTAGTCACCGCTAGCGGTAAAGATAAGCGGAAGCGGACAAGTGAAGATTTTTTACTTGTTGATGCGAATGGAAACCCTGCTGAAGAGACAATTTTGCGCCCTTCAGCAGAAACATTGCTTCATGTAAAAGTATATGGAAAAACAAATGCCGGATGTAGTTTACACGTGCATACGATTGATAACAACCTTATCTCTGAGCTATATGGTGACAAGGGAGAAGTTACATTTAAAGGGCAAGAAATCATTAAAGCGCTAGGCATTTGGGAAGAAGATGCCGAAGTGTCTGTGCCGATTATTCAGAATCATGCGCATATTCCGACTCTTGCCGAGACCTTTGATGAACATATACAAGGGGACCAAGGAGCCGTTCTCATCCGAAATCATGGCATTACGGTTTGGGGACGTAACGCATTTGAAGCAAAAAAAGTATTAGAAGCGTATGAGTTCTTATTTAGCTATCATGTAAAGCTATTAACCTTAAAAAATCAATTACAAATAAGTTGAGGAGGAATTTTTAATGGCAACGATTCGTTTACACAAAAACAATGAGCGTATTGAAAATCAACAAGAGGTGGCAGCATTTCTAACAAATAATGAAGTTATTTATGAAAACTGGGATATTACGAAACTACCAGAAAACTTACGTGAGAAATTTGCGTTAACAGATGAAGAGAAAGAAGCTATTTTAACAACATTTGCAGCCGAAATTAAAGATATATCAGACCGTCGTGGTTATCAAGCACAAGATGTTATTTCACTTTCAGAATCAACACCAAACTTAGAGCAACTTCTTCAAAACTTTCAGCGCGAACACCATCATACAGACGATGAAGTTCGCTTTATTGTAAGTGGTCATGGCATTTTTGTTATTCAAGACAAAGACGGCCATTTCTTTGATGTGGAATTAGAGCCAGGTGACTTAATTTCTGTTCCAGAAAACATTCGTCATTACTTTACATTAATGGACGATCGTAAAGTAGTTGCAGTACGTATCTTTGTCACAACGGAAGGTTGGGTACCGATTTACGAAGCTCAATAATGACACACATATAATATAGAAGAAAGTGAGAAAGCCTTGCTTTTATTCACCTGTAAAAGCAGGGCTTTCTTATCGTTTTATCTAAAACCAATTAAAAACATCGAAAAAGTCAGGAAAGAGGGAAGAAAAGATGAAAAATTGGATGCGACATGCCTTTGCACTTTTATTGATTTTTACACTTGTGTTTCCATTAGTCGCTTGTACGAGTGAACAGCCGACTGCGCAACCAACAGCTTCAAGTGAGAAAAAAGAAACAGTAAAAGAAGAAAAAACAGAAGAAAAAGCGATAAAACCATTTGAAGGAGATGCTAAAATCGCGTTAATTGCTGAGTTTACCACGGGTACTCACGCGGCTCAGTATATTAATGGCGTAAAGCAAGCAGCCGAGGATAGCGGTGTTAAACTAACCATTTCGGATGCAAATAATGATCAATCCAAAATGGCTTCCTATTTAGATGCTGCGATTAATCAAAACGTCGATGGCATTATCATTAAACACGGTCGTACTGAAACGCTAGAACCAGGTGTGAAACGTGCCATTGAAAAAGGTATTCCTGTTGTTGCATTTGATGTTGAACTGAATGTAGAAGGTGTGACAACGATTGACCAAGATGACTACATGATGGCACTTCAAGGATTAAAACAAATGGCACAAGACATTAATGGCGAAGGAAACATTGTATATGTATTTGTAGGTGGATTTGCACCGATGGAAAAGCGTAACCGTGTGTATGAAATGATGCTCGAGCGCTACCCAGGATTAAAAGAAGTAGCTCGTTTTGGAAACGCATCAAGCAATACGTCATTAGATACGCAAACGAAAATGGAAGCGATTTTACGACAATACCCGAATAAAGGAGATATTACAGCGGTTTGGGCACCTTGGGATGAGTTTGCAAAAGGGGTAACACGTGCAATTAAAGAAGCAGGTCGTGATGAGATTAAAGTATATGGCATTGATTTATCGGATGAAGATTTACAAATGATGCAGGAAGAAAATAGTCCATGGAAAGCATCATCTGCCGTGAATCCAGCCTCTGTCGGCGCGAAGCAAGTCGAGCTTGTTTTACAAAAGCTAGCAGGAGAAGAAACACCGCGTTACTACTCATTTGACCCAGTTCTTGTCACACAAGATGACTTACCAGATTCTCCAATTAATATGGATCAATTACATGAATATGTAGAAGCGTGGGATTAATTTATTACAAAGTGATATGACATAGGATGCCGAGGCCTATGTCATATTCCGTTCTTAAGGAAGTAGCGAGAATGGTAGAAGGAAGGTAGAGATATGATAGACGCGCTAAAGATGATGAATATCACCAAGACGTTTGGTTCTTTTCAAGCACTAAAGGGAGTGAGCTTTTCAATAAAAAAAGGAGAAGTTCATGCACTACTAGGCGCAAACGGCGCAGGAAAAAGTACGCTTATGAAGATTTTGTCAGGAGCCTATGATACTTATGATGGAATTATTGAAAAAAATGAGCAGACTATTTCCATTCGTTCGCCAAAGAATGCCAAGCATTATGGCTTACAAATGGTGCATCAAGAGGTAGATGTAGCTCTTATTCCAACGTTATCGGTAGCAGAAAACATTATGCTGAACTCACAGGTAGCGAAAAAAGGGTTTGCCCTCATGAAGTGGAAGCACACATATGAACAAGCAAAAGCTGCTCTTCTCCGTCTTGGATCAAGCGTTGACGTCAAAAAAGAAGTTGGAGAGCTTAGCCTATCAGAGAAGCAGCAAGTACTTCTAGCAAGAGCCATTGCTCAAGACGTGGAGTATCTTATTTTAGATGAACCGACTGCTCCGTTAAGTGTAGAAGAAACGAAACGTTTGTTTGAAGTGATTCGTAAGTTAAAAGAACAAGGTGTAGGAATTATTTATATTTCACACCGTCTGCAGGAAGTGTTCGATATCGCAGATCGTGTGACAGTATTACGAGATGGCGAGCATATTATCACAACAGATACTCATAAAACGAGCATTGATGATGTCATCTCTCATATGCTCGGAAAAACGTTTGAAGGGGAATTTCCGAAAGAAGATGTATCCATTGGATCACCATTAATGAAGGTGGAGAACTTATCGTGGGCTACGAAAGTATCAAATGTCTCCTTTCATGTCAACGAAGGTGAAATCGTTGGAATTGCAGGGCTAGTTGGGGCTGGTAAAACAGAGCTATGTCGAAGTTTATTTGGCCTTCAATCAGGTGTTACCGGACATATTCATGTTCGAGATAAGCAATTAAAAGTAAATAAAGAACCATACTATTACATTCGTCATGGCATCTCTCTCGTTCCTGAAGAACGGAGAAAAGAAGGAATTCTTGTAGAAGAATCCATTACATCGAACTTAACTTTACCAAGCTTATCTCAATTTACGAAACTCTCCTTTTTATTAAAAGAAAAAGAGAAAGCGCAAGCATTAAGAACGGTTCAAGAAGTAGGGGTAAAATCGTCTTCGATTAAACAACAAGTCGGAACGTTAAGTGGAGGCAATCAGCAAAAGGTTGCCATTGGTAAATGGCTCGTGAAAGATGCCGATGTGTATTTATTTGATGAACCGACAAAAGGTGTAGACGTTGGTTCAAAGCGAGATATTTTTGACCTAGTAAAAGGACTGGTAAAACAAGGGAAAGGTGTTGTGTATGCAACGTGTGAGTTTAATGAACTCTTAGGCATTGCCGATCGCATTTATGTGATCTATAACGGAGAGTTTGTCAAAGAGCTGTCACGTGCTGAAGCGACACACGAACAGTTATTTTATTATGCTGCAGGAGGAACAGAAAAGTGAGTACGGAATTAAATGAGATAAAGCAGAGTAAACAGACGAGTCAATCGACAGGAAGTATATTTGATTTTCTTTATAAATATGGCACGGTCTTAACAATCGTAGCGGTGATGGTTATCTTTTCTCTTTTATCACCGAACTTTCTAACGGCTGCCAATATTAGTGATATTTTACGTTCGATTTCGATTGTGACACTCATTGCAATTGGTGTAACCATTTCTTTAACGGTAAACGGATTAGATCTTTCTGTCGGTTCAACAGCGGGATTGGCCACGATTTTATCTGCCTCTATGCTAGTGTTACATCGGCAAGAACTTTTTATTGCATTACTCGTTCCCATCTTAGCAGCCGTTTTGATTGGGCTTGTGAATGCTTTTTTAGTCGTAAAAGTAAAAATTCCAGATATTTTAGCAACACTTTCCATGATGTTCATCGTACAAGGGATTTTATTAACGTATACAAAAGGTTCAGCTATTTATGCCAACATGCCGCTTGCAGCAGGAGAGCGAGCACCTGGTATTTTTATTCCTTCTTTTTTGCATATCGGCCAAGGTGAGCTGTTTGGCATTCCGATGCCTGTTATTATCATGCTACTAGCTGTTTTACTTGTTCACCTTCTCTTTACGTATACAAAGTTTGGTCGCTTCTTTTATGTGACAGGCGGAAATATTGAGGCGGCTCGTCTATCGGGTGTACCGGTTCATCGCTATCGTATTTACGCTTATATGCTTTCAGGACTGTTTGCAGGAATTGGAGGAATTGTCTTAGCTGCTCGTATTGGAGTTGGTGAAGTCAATGCAGGAGCACCGTTTCTAATGGACGCTGTAGCGGCTGCGTACATCGGTTTTTCAGTATTTGGAGCAGGAAAGCCAAATGTCATTGGAACGTTATTTGGCTCCATTTTAATTGGAGTATTGTTAAATGGATTAACGATGTTAAATGTTCCATATTATACACAAGATATCATTAAGGGAGCTGTATTAGCGGGAGCACTAGCCCTAACCTACTATCGCAGTAGAATGATTTAGACAATAAGTGGATAGCATCCTTCATCTAGGTAAACCTTTGAGGGAAGATGCACTAGCGAAAAAGCGTTCATGTTGGACGCTTTTTTGTTTATGAATGGGCGGAAAAAGGAAAGGGAAAGATATCGAAAATAGTGTAAAAGAGGGGATTGTATGGATAAAGTAGTAATCATTGGTGGAGTAGCCGCTGGAATGAGCGCTGCGTCACAGTTGCGTCGTCTAAATGAAGAAGTTGAAATTGTCGTATTTGAAAAAGGAAAACATGTATCGTATGGAGCATGCGGCTTACCTTACTATATATCAGGTATTATACAAGATGAAGAAGAACTCATTGCGCGAACGAAAGAAGAATTTCAAAAGCGCCGTATTGACATTCACACTCTACATGAAGTGGTGGAAGTTAATGAGACAAAAAAAGAGGTTGTAGTTGTCGATCATCAAGCATCTACACAAAAACGCGTGTCTTACGATAAATTGGTCATCGCTACAGGAACGTCACCGATTCGTCCACCTTTTATGAAAGATGACATGGAGAATGTGTTTACGTTAAAAGATATCGAAGATGGCGTGCGGATTCGTCAGTTTGTCAATAACGAGAAAGTAAAGCATGTAACCATTATCGGAGGCGGATATATTGGACTAGAGCTTGCAGAATCAATGCTTGAGCTTGGGAAAAGCGTACGTGTCATTGAATTAAATGAGCAAATTCTACCTCCTTTTGATGCCGACATGGCTGAAATTGTTGAAGAAGGATTGAAGGGGCGAATTGCGTTTCATTTAAACGAGGAAGTAAAAGAGTTAGAAGGTGATGCTCACGTAAGGACTGTTCGCACGAATAAAGGGGCCTATGAGACCGACGCTGTCATTGTAAACGTAGGAGTCAAGCCGAACACCGATTTTCTAAAAGAAACGTCGATTAAGATGAATGAAAAAGGCGCGATTCATGTTAATAACCGAATGGAAACGAGTGTGAAGGATATCTATGCAGCGGGTGATTGTGCAACTAGTTATCACCTTGTTTTAAATGAACCTGTGCATATCGCATTAGGGACCATTGCAAATAAGCAAGGACGAATTCTTGGGTATAATTTAGGGAATGAGAAAAAAGAATTTCCTGGTGTGGTTGGAACGAGCGTCGTAAAAATTGCTGAGTTTGAAGTAGCAAAAACAGGTATTAGCGAGAAGGAAGCAAAGCAATATAAGCTTTCATATAAAACCGTTACAGAACAAGCAAATAGCCATGCTTCTTATTATCCGAACGTTGAAAAAATAACCATTAAACTCGTGTATGATGCAAACACAAACGTTTTATTAGGAGCACAAATGATTGGAAAAACAGGGGTAGCGAAACGAATTGATGTGTTCGCAACAGCGATTACAATGAAACTAACAGGAGAACAAGTCTCCATGCTCGATCTTAGTTATGCTCCTCCATTTGCATCTGTGTGGGATGCGGTACAAAGAGCCGCGCAAAAAGCAACATAAAAGCAGGTAGAAATTTGTCAGATAAGTCAACAGATTTTGTCGAACGCACATTTGTCCATTTGCTGGATAAATCTTGATGTATTAATACTTTTTAAACAATTCCATTACAAAACGTTAAAAAAGTGATTAAAAAAATTGTCTATTATTGCGAGTCTATTTACATATTTAGTAGAATTTGTAATAATGCGTTAGGGGGATAATTTATAAAAGTTAAGGGAGGACTCAGCGTTGCGAATCCAAGGTCAACGTGAGGCGAACGTAGAAGCCTTACTTGTTGAAATTGTCATGAAAAGACAACAAATGATGGAGATTGCAGAACAGACTGGTTTTACAAGTTGCGAGACAATCCAATGTAGTCAAGAGTTAGATGGACTTTTAAATAGATATCAAAAACAATTACTAGAACATCAAGAAAAGCAATCGTTGTTTTCATTTTTAGGAAGCAAATTTGCTTTGCAAAAATCTTGAAAAAATTAGGACAAGATCTCAACAGGTGTAGAAGGATGATACATGTGCTACTTAGATAAATTCCCTGCTATTGAACTTAATTATGTTACTAGACAATATAAGCAGGGAATTCTATTAAAAGATTTGAATGAGAAAAATCATGAATAATAATCCTAAAATAAAGGAATATGTAGCAAAACGTTCATTCCCATCCCCATGACTTTCAGGAATGAGCTCTTTGTAAATAATAAATAGCATAGATCCTGCTGCAAAAGCTAGTCCATAAGAGACAAGGGAGCTAATATACGCTGTTAAATAAAACCCAAGAAGAGATGTCACAATCTCTACAGTTCCCGTTAAGGTAGCAATGACAAACGCTTTAAGCTTACTAATCTTTTGTTGAACTAAAAAGAGTGCGACCAATAAACCTTCAGGTGCATTTTGCAGCCCAATTGCAAGTGCAATTAAATTCCCCGTGTTTTCTACATCAGAGGCATAGCTCACTCCAACAGATAGTCCTTCAGGTAAATTATGAAGGGTAATAGCAGCAACAATGAGCAATGCCTTTTCATCAAATTCAATTCCCGTTTTCGAATGTTTTAAGTCAATATGTGGAATGTTTTGTTCCAGCAATGTCAATGTGACAACACCAAGCATAAGCCCAATTGCTAAAGGAAAAAATCCCCCCGTTTGCAAAGCTTCAGGAATTAAACTCATCGTCGCAGCTGCGGTCATGATACCAGCTGTTAAAGCTAATAAAACATCTCTCCATCGGTGTGTTAGCATGTTGTGTAAAAATAAAATGGGCAAAGCACCGAGTCCCGTAGAGAGTGCGGATAAAACACTTCCTATTAGTACATCTTTCATGTTCAATCTCCTTCAACGCAAATAATCAGTCGTTTTCATTATATAGTTATTTTGACATGTGAGAAAGTAAAAAGCCTAGATGAATCACTCTCTATAAACGTATCAAATTAACGGCTTTTATATACATGAAAAGTAAAAAACGCGTAGAAAAGCTCGTTATCTGACCAAAAATGTCAAAAATACTAGGTGAAATATCGCTTAATTAAGAAAAATTAGGTATTATAGGAATAATCATACTTTAAATTACCGTTATGTAGATAAGTAGAGTAATGTAGTCTTTAATCATTTGTGTAACTAGGATGTGAGTTAGTATGGGAAAGGCAAGGAAGAGAGAGCGTATATCCTGGTTTCAAAAGAACAGCCAGCAAGATGCAAGTGTGTATCAAATACTATTTGAAGAGTATCCGCAACCTACTATGTTTATCACGAATAGCGGACAGGTTATGAAGGCAAACATGCTTGCTCGTTCTTTATTTCATATAAAGTCAGATCAAGATAGCGATGACCAAATGACGGAGCTTATCCATAACGAGGAGCAAGAGATGTTTCAGTCATTTCTTTCTAAAGTGAATCATTATGGACAAAGTGTATTTGATGGCACGATGCAATCAAAAAAAGCAGAGATGTTCACTGTGACCATGGTTGGCAAACAATTAACGGATGATACCATTGCTCTTACCGTTCAGCTAAGACAAAAAAATGACCTCGACGCTCTTTTATATGTCGATTCACTTACTCAACTACCGAATCGCTTGTTTGTTGAAGAAAAGTTAAAAGGCGTAACAACGGGAAATCAAGCATTGTTTCTACTTAATATTGAGTATTTTCGTTTTGTGAATGAAAACATGGAATACGATGTTCGAGAGCTACTTTTGAAGAATGTTGCGATAAGATTACAGTCGTATATAGGTAATGAAGGGTTAGTCGCTTGCATGAATGATGACGATTTTGCTATTTTATTGCCGCACTATTCCAATGTGGAGGAGGTTTATGAACTAGCAGAAAGATTACTCTCGCTCTTTCATGAACCAATTTGTATTCATACGTATGAATATTATTTACCAGTATATATAGGAATTAGTCTGTCCAGCTCGACTATTCATCCAACAAAGCTCATTGAACAAGCCCGTTTTGCTTTATATATGTCAAAAAAGAAAGGTCAAAATCATTATGAAATGTATGATAAATCTTTCTCTCAAAGCTCATATCGCTCGCTATTGTTGCAAATGGGTTTGCGAAAGGCATTAGAGCAAAATGAATTTTATATCGTTTATCAGCCAATTGTAGAAGCAAAAACAGAATCAACCATAGGAGCAGAAGTGCTCTTGCGATGGAATCATCCAGAGGTTGGTATTGTTTCCCCTGCTGAGTTCATTCACCTTTTAGAAGAAGATGGTCTCATTGCCGAGGTGACCTATTGGGTACTAGATCGTGTTTGTCGACAATTAAAGCAATGGGAAGAACAGGGGATAGAAGGCTTAAAGATGTCGATTAATTTTGCGCCTCAACACTTTTTAGAAACCAACATGTTAGAGCGTGTGAGTGAGATTGTGACAGGTCATGGGGTGAACCCGAGGCAAATTCAAATTGAGATTGTCGAAAGTTCGTTTCTAGAAAATGAATCTGTTATTTGTCATTACCTAAATGAATTCAGTAAACGAGGCTTCTTCATTGCTATTGATGATTTTGGCGTTGGATATTCTTCTCTAAGCTATTTAAGAAGGTTTACTGTTCATACGATTAAAATTGATAAAACGTTCATTCGAGAATCTCTTCATAATAAGGTGGATTTTGAAATTATAAAAGGATTGATTCAAGTGGCCAGACGATTGAACATCCAAGTGATAGCTGAGGGTATTGAAACGAATGAACAAAGATTAATTCTTAACTCATTAGATTGTCATTTTCTACAAGGCTTCTATTTTAGTAAACCTTTGCATTATGAAGAGTTTGAAGATTATATGAAAAATAAGGCGAAAAAAGTTCAGTTACCGAACAAGCGGAAATATCATCGTTTATCATTTCCGGCACCGGTAGAAGCTTTTGTTACAATTAAAGAGTATAACAATCAGCCTGTATCGGTTGGGCAAAGCCTGATTTTACTTGAAAACATTAGTGGAGGAGGATTAGTTTTTATATCAACAATCCAAATTCCAACACAAGCAGACTTCCTGTTGGCCTTTACAATCAACTTTTTAGGTGAGTATATGGTGTTACAAGGTACAATTGTCTGGAGTAGAGAAGTAGGAGAAGGGTTAAATCGATATGGCGTTCAATTTGTAGCTGAAGAAGAAGGCTCTTCACAGGTATTGTCATTCATAAATCAATTAGAGATTCATGTGAAAAAAGGTGCTGAACGAACACAGCTCCCTTACATTTATGATTCACCAAGTGAATACTTTAAAAAAAGAAACGAACAGATTAGTTAATCATAAAAAAAGAGACACGATAAGGAAAGTAGTAATCCTAATCGTGTCTCTTTTTTCTTATTCATCTAGGTAGAGCTCTTTTACTTGATGCGCTATCACATCAATCTTATTTGATACTTGAGGGATGCCATATCCAATAAATAAAGGCGATGTAGCAAATCGCGGTAAAATCTTCGCGATGATTTTACCCTCAAAATAGTAGAAAAACAAATTATAGCTTGTGCAGCTGCGATGAAAATGATTTAACACATAGTGAGCAGAGACTTGAATATAATGAGCAAATTCACGCAATTGTTCTTCAGGATTATCCATCATAATATTAAACTCAAAAAAGCCCACTCTAGGCTCTGAGGATAAATTGAACAATACACCGTTTTTCTCTTCAATTGTTACGCCTTCAAACATCGTACGATTGACTGCTTCATGATAATCAATATGCTTTAATCCAATAATCTGCATGTGAGGGTGCCTTAATGATCCACCTGACATAGGGCCATGATTTTTATAAAAGATAACGGACTGATAGTCTCCGCTATTGATCACCTCAAACCAGTGGCGAATACCAAATGATAATAATTTGTATAAGTGGTCTTCCTCATATAGTGATAGTTCAGAAGAGCACTCATTTGTTTCAATAATGACCGTTTGGTACGTATCTTGTAAAACTGGATATTTGTTTTCTAACCAAATAATAGATCCATCTTGATCAAGAATGTTTGTTAACGATTGAACATCACAAAAGGGACAGGGATTTTGACGATTGATAATGGTTTCAGGCTTTTTAGAACCGATAGACGAATTAAAAATAAGATGCGAATTGTTCATAGAGCTCACCTTTTATCAAGTAGTTTAAGTTTCTCTATTATCTCAAAGTTAGCCGAAAAAGAAAAGAAATAGAGCTAGTATAAGTGAGAGTGAGATAAAGGAAGACAAACCTCTACTTCTGTACCTACATCTACTTCACTTTTGATGTGAATGGTTCCGTCATACATTTCAATGATTCTCTTACAAACAACAAGTCCCAATCCTGTTCCTTCGGATTTCATCGTGAAAAACGGATGAAAAATCTTTGCTAGCCTCTCAGGTGGAATACCAATCCCAGTGTCAATGACCTTCATCATACAAGTATGATCTTTTTTGGTTAAAACAATGGTGAGGATACCTCCTGATTCCATTGAACCAAGTGCATTCTTAGTTAGGTTTAAAAGCACTTGTTTAATTTGATTTTTATCACAATGAATAGGAAGCTTTTCTTTATCGATATTCGTTAATAACGTTATTTGATGAAGATTTGCTTCTGACTCAACGATAGGTATAACTTCATGTACAATCGACTGAAGATCATAGTCCTTTCGGTTTTCTGCTGTTGGCTTACCGAGCACTAAGAATTCACTTGCAATTTGATTAATGCGATCAATTTCTGTTTGAATGATAGAGAAGTAAAATTGATCTTCTTCTTTTGTGTATTTTTCACTTAGTAAACTAACTAATCCCTTAATGCCAGTTAGTGGATTTCGAATCTCGTGAGCTGTACTGGCAGCTAGTGTTCCAATAAGCTCTAGCTTTTGACTTTCATTTTGAGCATGCTCTTTGGCAGCTTGTCTTTTTACAAGTAAGAGCTTAACGATTAAAAATAAAATATTGGTTACCACAAACGATGAAAGAAGCGCAATCAGGAATAACCCAAAAATATCTTTACGTGGAATCGAAGTGGCAGACACAGCTACTGTCCATGGCACACTTTCTAATTGTGTACGAACAAAAATATCGGCTGTATGGGCGCTATCATTAGCTTGAAACACTAACAATTGATTACGGTCATATACATCGACTTTTGTATCAGGTGTTAATTCAGCCATAAGACTTTCAATGTAATTTAACCGTAAGCTTGCAAGTAAGATGGCTTTAATATTTTTATTTTCATCTAAAATAGGTGTAGCAATGGTTACAATGTATCTACCTGTTAAGCGTCCAAAATAAGCGTTTGAAATAACGGTTGTTTTCGTTGTGAGCACACGCTGAAAATACTGGCGGTCAAATACATTCACTTGCTTAGGCAAGCGGTGTGAGCCAAATAGCATGTTTCCTTTTACATCTACGTAGTAAAGCCCCGATAAGCGTAAATCTTTTTGATGGGTGCTACTTAAAATCCTTTCAATCTCTGTATAAGAAGATTTTTGTGGATTAGCCATTAAGGCAATTGTTTCAATACTAGTTGTTGTTTCACCGATAAATCGGTCTAGTTGATTTTTATGAAAGAGCGCTGTCGTTTCAGCATGATCAGTAATATCTTCTTTTAGCTGGTAATAACGAATTTGCACAAATAGTAGACTTATAATAATGGAAGGAATGATAACAATTAATAAATAAAGTTGGATGTTATGCCATTTTGAGTTTGTGAAAAAAGAACTAAACATGCACGTGTTAACCGCTCCTTGCAACATAATCTGCCATTATTATATCATAAAGTGATCCAATCAATAACATGTATCAGAGTATTAGAAACCTGGCGCTCTTAGTAGGGTGAAAAAGGAGAGAATTGACAGCGGCTAGTCTTTTTAGTAAAATTGTCTTGATATCGAGATAAAGGAACTGATGACGATGAGTAAGGAAGTTTCAAGAGAACAATTAGATCAATCGTTAAAATTATTTATTGTGTTATCACGAGCACATCGTGCCATTAACGATCACGTTCATAAGCTAATTCAACAGCATGAGATGAACCCGACAGAGTTTGCCGTACTAGAGCTGTTATATCATAAAGGAAAACAGCCTCTTCAACAGATTGGTGGTAAAATCTTATTAGCAAGTGGTAGCATCACATATGTGATTGATAAGCTAGAGAAAAAAGAATTTTTAGCACGTGTTGCATGCCCAAATGATCGACGAGTGACATATGCAGAAATAACGGACAAAGGAAAAGACATGATTGAGAGTATGTTTCCAAGTCATGAAAGACGAATTCATGACATTTTATCTGTACTAGAAGAAGATGAAAAAGAAACAGCTATTGCCTTATTAAAAAAACTTGGCCATCATGCAAATGAATACATTCCGAAAGACTAATGGCAGTATTTGACACAGTATGTGTCGAATGCTGCTATTTTTTTGATGCTAAGGCAGGAAATGAAAGCTAACATAAAGAATAAATAAACGATATAAGTACATATAAAAGGTGGTTAGTATATGCAATTTCAAGATTTTGAATACAAAAGACCAAACATAGAAGAAATCAAATTAGCATTTGAACACACATTAGTGGCTTTTAAAGAAGCTGAAACAGTCGAAGCACAAAGTAAAGCAATTGATAACATTAATCAAATTCGCGCTGACTTTGGAACAATGTCAACCATTTGCTCAATTCGTCACTCTATTGATACAGAAGACGAATTTTACAAAGCAGAGCAAGATTATATGGACGAAATAGAGCCAATTTTTGAAGGATTTATTCATCAATATTACACAGCGCTTGTGTCATCACCGTTTCGTCAACAGTTAGAAGAAAAGTGGGGACAGCAGCTTTTTGCATTAGCAGAGGCACAGTTAAAAACATACTCACCTGAAATTGTTGAAGACTTGCAATTAGAAAACAAACTTTCTTCTGATTATACGAAATTAGTGGCATCTGCCAAAATTGTATTCGAAGGAGAAGAGCGTACGCTTGCACAATTAGAGCCGTTTATGCAATCAACGGATCGAAACATGCGTAAAAAGTCAGCAGAAGCACGCTTTCAATTCTTTGCCGATCATGAAGAAGCGTTTGATCAAATCTATGATGATCTTGTTCAAGTAAGAACGAAGATTGCGAAGAAGCTAGGCTACAAAAATTTCGTTGAACTAGGCTATGCACGTATGACTCGTACAGATTATAACGCTGAAATGGTTCAAAATTTTAGAAACCAAGTGTTAGATTTCATCGTTCCGCTTGCTAAAAAATTAAAAGAAAGACAGCAAGGTCGCATTGGAGTAGCGGAATTAAAATATTATGACGATCCGTTTGAATTTAAAACAGGTAATGCAACGCCAAAAGGAAGTCCAGAATGGATTATTGAAAATGGTCGAAAGATGTACGAAGAATTATCACCTGAAACAAACGAGTTCTTCCAGTTTATGATTGATCATAACTTAATGGATCTTGTTGCGAAAAAAGGAAAAGCAAGTGGAGGGTATTGTACATTTATTGAGAATCACCAATCTCCTTATATTTTCTCCAATTTTAATGGGACATCAGGTGATATCGATGTGTTAACACATGAAGCAGGTCATGCGTTTCAAGCATACTCAAGCCGTCATTTAGCTATTCCAGAATATGGATTCCCTACGTATGAAGCAGCTGAAATTCATTCAATGAGTATGGAATATTTCACTTGGCCGTGGATGGAGCTATTCTTTAAAGAAGATACGGAGAAATACAAATTCTCACACCTAAGCTCAGGATTATCGTTCCTACCATATGGTGTATCAGTCGATGAATTTCAACACTTTGTCTATGAAAATCCAGATGCGACACCACGTGAGCGTAAAGCAGCATGGCGTGAAATTGAAAAGAAATATACGCCTTGGAAAGATTATGATGGGAATGAGTATCTTGAAAATGGAGGCTTCTGGCAACGTCAAAGCCACATTTACAACGTACCGTTTTATTACATTGATTACACACTTGCACAAATTTGTGCATTTCAATTTTGGAAGAGAGATCGTGAGAACCATGAGAAAGCATGGAACGATTACTTACATCTATGCAGCCTAGGAGGTAGTCAATCATTTGTTGGTCTCGTAAAAGAAGCCAATTTACTTTCTCCATTTGAAAACGGCTGCGTAGAGTCGGTTGTTGGAGAAATTGAACAGTACCTAAATTCAATTGATGACAAAAAATTGTAATCAATCGATACAACAAGGGGTGGCCAAAATTTGGTCACCCTTTATTGTATCAATTCGTTTTGAAGTAAACTTATAAATATTGTTTTTGTTAAATTAATATGCAAAATCAGTAATTTAGAGAGAGAAAAATGTAGTTATTTTTTTGAAAAATAAAAATAAAATGGACAATGATAATCTGTTTCTGTATCTATTCATTTTATCTATGAAAAAAAGATGAGAAGAAAGCGATTAAAATTTTTAATCGTGAAGATTAATATTGATAAATCAAGGTTTTTTGAGAGTTTTGACTTACGGATAAACAATGAGAAATAGGGAAGAAGCTAACAAAGTAATTGACAATAGTTATGCAACAACCATACGATTTTCAAGGTATTGTATAACAAAAATGTAACACTTTATTGACAATTGTGTTAACCGTTATGTTAATATTGTAATGTAGAAAATTAGTAATCTATGAAGAAGGGGGAATATTTATGAAAAGAAAACGCTATTTTATGCCGGTTGCTCTTATCGTTGGATTAATGATGATTTTAGCAGCGTGTGGCGGCGGTGGTACAAAACAACTTAGCCTTGTGACAGGTGGAACAGGTGGTACATACTATCCATTAGGTGGCGCAATGGCTCAAATTATTTCAGACAACACAGATGCAGAGGCGACGGCTCAATCTTCAGGTGCATCTGCTGAGAACATGGAAACATTAAGCACGGGTGACGCGGATATCGCGTTTACTCAAACCGATATTGCTAGCTATGCAACAGAAGGTAAGTTAATGTTTGAAGGAAATAAAATTGATAACATCCAAGCAATTGGAACGTTATACCCTGAAACAGTGCAAATCGTTACATTAAAGAAGAACGGTATTGCAGCTGTTGAAGATTTAAAAGGGAAAACTGTTTCTGTAGGGGCACCAGGAAGTGGAACATATGCAAATGCAGAGCAAATTTTAGAAATCCATGGTTTAACGATGGACGATATTACGGCACGTAACTTAGACTTCGCGGATTCAACAGAAGGAATTCAAGATGGTAGCATCGACGCAGCATTTGTAACAGCTGGTACGCCAACTGGAGCTGTTGAAAGTTTATCTGCTACACAAGAAGTGGTAATTGTGCCAATCGCAGACGATAAAGTAGACGCATTAATTGAAAAATATCCTTACTACATTAAAGATGCAGTACCAGCTGGAACATACAAGCTAGCTGAAGAGGTTAAAACAGTAGCTGTTCAAGCAATGCTTGCTGTATCAACAGATTTAGAAGAAGAGTTAGTGTATGACATTACAAAAGCTATCTTCGAAAACACAGATAAAATTACACATGCAAAAGGTAAATTAATTACGGCTGAATCAGCAGTTGAAGGTGCTGGAATCCCATTCCACCCAGGTGCTGAGAAGTATTTCAAAGAAAAAGGCTTAGTAGACTAATTGTATAACTGTGAAAGATAGACCAATTGATGTCAATTGGTCTATCTTTCCCTTAATCAAACATGGCTTCATTTTTGAGGAGTCATCTTTCTTATGTAGGGGACTAAAGATGAAAAAGAAGCTTGTTCTTATTGTTGTAGCTGTGATGAGTTTAGCAATATGCTTCGTTCCATTTAAAGAAGCTCTTGTTATTGAACATGAGAATTCTAACAAAGTAATTGGATATGCGTTTATGGAAGGACAAACGAGCTTCCAAATTAAATACACTCATTCGATTCATTTATCAGATGTCATTGAAACGTATGAAATCACGAATCAAAACGAGTTAAAGCAAACAGAATTACAATATGAAGACTTTGCAATTGGGATGCCTTCTGATAGTACAGAAGGTGCTACGTTTGTAGAAGAAGATGGTCGTTATTATTTAAAGGATATGAACCGTGTTTTTCCATTTATTGACTTGCGCATTGGACAAGTTGTCGCGAATCATACGTTACTTTATGAAAATCGAAAGATACCATTTTCATCTTTTGTACAAAAAGGAAACTGGATCAGGATAGATTATAAACATGTCAGTCTATGGGACATTGTCAAAGGAGTGAATGTACTTGGATAAAAAGGATATACAACATGAAACGTTATCAGAAAAAGAGCAACAGGAATTGCTCGCAAAATATGATCCAGAAGCCAACACTCGTAAGTTAACAGGAGTGTTAGGGTGGATTGCATACGGTGGACTGCTTGCCTTTTCATTGTATCAGCTTTATACAGCTGTATTTGGTGTGTTTGCAGCACAAATTCAACGCTCTGTTCATCTAGGTTTTGCGTTAGGACTTATCTTTTTACTATTTCCGGCCTCTAAGAAAAACAAGAAAAAAGGTAAGCTGCAAATCGCTTGGTACGATGGGGTTTTAGCATTATTAGGTATCTTTGTTGGATCTTATTGGCCACTTATGATTGATGAACTCGTTAACAGAGTGGGTCGATTAGAAACGTTAGACTTTATCGTTGGTTCACTAGCCATTTTGCTTGTATTAGAAGCAACAAGACGTGTAGTAGGTCTTCCAATTACCATTATTGCATCTGTCTTTTTGCTGTACGGATTATTTGGTCCATACATGCCAGGGTTTTTAGTGCATCGTGGGTTATCGTTAGAGCGCTTAGTGCAGACGATGTTCTTTACAACAGAAGGTATTTTAGGTACTCCACTTGGCGTATCATCTACATTTATCTTCTTATTCCTCTTGTTTGGTGCATTTCTTGTGAAAACAGGAGTCGGACAATACTTTAATGATTTAGCGGTTGTGATTGCAGGACGTCGTATAGGAGGACCTGCGAAAGTAGCCATTTTCTCAAGTGCTCTTCAAGGTACAATTAGTGGTAGTTCTGTTGCCAACGTTGTAACATCAGGTTCATTTACGATTCCAATGATGAAAAAGCTTGGATATCGTAAAGAGTTTGCTGGTGCAGTAGAAGCAGCAGCTTCAACTGGTGGTCAGTTAATGCCACCTATCATGGGAGCGGCAGCCTTCTTAATGGTAGAGTTTATCGGGAATGGTATTACGTATTGGGATATCGCAAAAGCAGCAACGATTCCCGCGTTGCTATACTTCACAGGAATTTGGATTATGACGCACTTTGAAGCAAAGCGCATTGGATTAACAGGGTTACCTCCTGAAGAAATTCCGAACAAAAAAGAAGTATTGAAGAAAATTTATTTGTTAGTTCCAATTTTAGCAGTTGTTGTGTTATTAATGTCAGGGATGACGGTAACACGAGCAGCGTTGTTAGCCATTGTCATTACAATCGCAGTAAGTGCGATTCGTAAAGAAACACGCATTTCAGTTACAGATTTCTTTGATGCACTTGTCGATGGGGCTCGTACAGCATTGGGTGTAGCAGCTGCAACGGCAGCGGCTGGTTTAATTGTAGGAATCGTAACAAAAACCGGTCTTGGATTAAAGCTTGCCAATGGCTTAGTAGATCTTGCTGGTGGAGTTGAAATCCTTACTTTATTCTTTACAATGATTGCAGCTCTTATTTTAGGGATGGGTTCACCAACGACGGCGAACTATGTTATCACTTCTACAATTGCAGCACCGGCACTTATTTTACTAGGTGCACCAGATTTAGCGGCACATTTATTCGTGTTTTATTTTGGAATCATCGCAGATATCACACCACCAGTTGCACTAGCTGCTTTTGCTGCTTCTGGAGTGTCAGGTGGAGAACCGATTCGAACGGGTGTGCAGTCTGCTAAATTAGCGATTGCAGCTTTTATCATTCCGTATATTTTCGTTTTATCACCAGAGCTTCTAATGATTGATACAACGCCTACACGAACGATGTGGGTTGTGGCAACAGCTTTAGCGGGTATGATTGCTATTGGTGCAGCGATGGTTGGATTCTGGTATCGTAAAATGCATTGGGGAGAGCGTGTTCTTGCGCTTGGAGCAGGATTAATGCTAATCATTCCAGAAGGATTTACGGATATTGCTGGGTTTGGCTTGTTTGTTATCTTATTAGTCGTACAAATCATGACAAAAAATAAAAATCAAGATAAACAAAAGCCAACAGCCGTACAAGCATAAAAAGAAGGGATTCGTTCCCTTCTTTTTTTCGTTTCATGAGAAAAACGATGATTAGAAATACACCATTTTAATAGAGATGACTTCTTTCACTAGTCACATTTTTTTGTTCTTCATCTGAAAAGAAATAAAAACGTTTAATGGATAAAAATGAATGTGTTGTGGATGGTGATTTAGTTGATTCAATCGAAAAATCATCATAGCTTCATAGTCATTCATGTACATCAAATGTCAGCAACCTTCCGTCTTTGGTTTGTTTTCTTACTATTATCATAGTAAAAAGTCAAACCAACGAAATCTGAAGAAAGGATGAACATTTTCTCCTTAATTTGTAAAATAAAACCATCAGTCTTTTGACTGATGGTTTGTTCAATCGTATGTATTAAAGCGATAGGACAGCTGATGGGAGGAATGGAAGACGAATTTCAACCGTTGTTCCTTGCTTTTCTTTACTTTGAATGGTCATAGACCCGTTATGCTGCTTCAAGATATCTTTTGTGATTAAGAGGCCAAGTCCTGTGCCCTCCTCTTTTGTTGTGAAAAAAGGCTTTGTAATATGTTCAAGAATATGAGGGGGAATTCCTTCACCTGAATCTTGAATCTTAATGATTAACTCGTTTTCATAGTGTAACGCTGAAACTGAAATTAAGCCACCATTTGGCATCGCTTCAATAGCGTTTTTAAGCAAGTTAATAAACACTTGCTTTAGTTGATTAGCATCACACATTAACTCTGTATGACGGATGTTCATACGTACGTCAATCATGACGTTTTTTAACGCACATTCCGTTTCGAATAATAAAATAACATCTTCTAGAATTTCTTTAAATAGATGAGGCTTCATGATAACAGGCTGTGGCTTGGCTAGCATTAGAAACTCATTTACAATGCCATCAATTCGCTTAATCTCAGATTTCATAATGGACGTATATGTATGATGTTCGGGACTCTTTTCATCAATAAGTTGAACAAACCCTTGTAAAGATGTAAGTGGATTTCGAATTTCATGTGCAACTCCAGCAGCCATTTCTCCTGCGAGCGATAATTTATCTGTTCTTCGTAAAAATTCTTCCGTTGCTTTTTTATCCGTCATATCACGTGAAATTTCGGAAAGGGCAATAACAGTCCCATCTTTATTATAAATAGGAGAGATCGTAATTTGTACATCAATAAGTTGACCGTCTTTGCGAATATCCTGTGTTTCAAAGCTCATAATGCTTTCGCCGTTTTTGACACGTTCAAATCGTTTAAATGCAGCCTTTTTTAGTGATTCTGGAATAAACGGTATATCAAGTCCAACAATTTCATCTTTTTTCCACCCATAAATACGTTCAAAAGCAGGATTTACGGTAATGATCTTTCCATCCATGCTAAAAACAGAAATGGCATCATTACTATACGTGAAAAATGATTGCAAGTATTCCTGACTGGAGTGAAGCTCTGTTTCTTGCTCCTTCATTCTGATTGTTGCAATATCCCATAATTGTTTCGAGAACTTTGTATAATATAAGATTAAAAGCATTGTGAAAATCGCAAATAAAATAAAGTAAATTAAATCTTGTCTTGTAATATCTGCTTTCATCACATCAAAAGAACGATCATACAAATACCAAAGTAATGAAACAGATAGAACCGTTGATGTGAGAATGAGGCGATAGCTTTGATAAATAAAACTAATAATGATACCTAAAAAGAGAAAGATGTAATTCACAATTTCGGGTTCAATGAGGTTGATATAAGCCATATACACGTAGTAACAACCGATAAAGATATACATTGTCATAAAAGCATTCACTCGAAAAAAAATACAAGCTGATAGGACAATCATCATCATTAGGCCAATAAGAGGGGAGATTGGTGTTGTTTGTGAATCGATAAATTTATATGAAAACGTATGAAAGAAGTAAAAACACCAAAAAGTTTTAAATAAAAGTATATTTCGTTGATGAGTCATAAAGTGTTTTTCCATATAAAATACCTTTCCTATGTTTACCTTGTTTTCTAATTTTTATAGTATCATAAGGCGATAATTATGAATAGATAAAAAGAGTGCGAAGTTTTGCCAAATGAACATCGGTTTCTTTGGAAATGAAAAACCCCTTACCAACAACATCCAAATGCAATGGAATGAGGAGGAAAGGGATGTTATAGGTGAATAAGCTCTTCTGCTTTTTTAACAGTTGGAAACATAATAGAAATAGTGGTGCCTTTACCTTGTTGACTTTGAATGTCGAGGTTTCCTTCATGCGCAGCAATAATTTTATTAGATACCATTAAGCCTAATCCTGTGCCATGGGTCTTAGTTGTAAAAAATGGTTTATGAATGTGCGCTAGAATTTCTTTGGGAACGCCACTTCCTGTATCGGTAATGGTAATCGTAACAGTATCCTTTTCCGAGCTTAGTTTTGTTTGAATAGCTAATCTTCCACCATCTGACATGGATTCAATGGCATTTTTAAATAAATTAATAAATACTTGTTTTAATTGGTTACTATCGCATTGAATGTAGGCGTCTTCGTTACATTCATAGTCGATGGTCACACTTCGTAAGTGACATTCTGTTTCAAATAAAAGAATAATATCACTTAAAATTTGGTTAATGGAACATGAGCTAAATTGATGTGTATGTGGTTTTGCTAGCATCAGAAACTCATTCAGAATACCATCAATTCTTGTAATCTCTGATTTCATAATGGCTGTGTAGGTGGAATTCGCATTCTGTTCCTCTTCAATGAGCTGTATAAAACCTCGTATAGATGTAAGTGGATTTCGAATTTCATGAGCAACACCAGCAGCCATCTCTCCGGCAATTGAGAGCTTATCAGCATCGAGAAGTCGATTATTTAATTGCTTGCGTTCAGTAATGTCACGAGCAATTTCTGAGATAGCCACGACCTCTTTTGCTTCATTATAAAGAGGGGAGACGGTAATTTCTACGTTAATGATGCTTCCATCTTTGCATCGATCTTGCGTCTCATAGCCGATCACACTTTCTCCTTTTAAGATAAGCTCACGAATTTTTGTTTCTAATTCTCTTGATTCTTCTAAAATAACAGGAAATGGCTTACCGATCACTTCATGCTTTTTCCATCCATAGGTTCGTTCAAATGCTTCATTTACTGTAATGACGTTTCCTTGTAGGTCCACAACGGTAATGGCATCATTACTATGAGTAAAGAAAGACTGTAGATACTCTTGTGTAGAATGAAGCTCCATTTTAACTGTACGTTCATTTTGATACACATCTTCCCAAAGTCTATTCGTGTATCGAGCATAAACGAATAGAAAAATAGTTGTAAAAAGTGCGAATAAAGGAAAGAAAATAAAGTCAGATTTATATACTTCTGAAAAAATTTGATCTCCGTCTTGCCAGTAAAAATAAAATAACAAAATAAAGCTTAGTGTACTTGAAACAGAAAGAGATAAGTAATCATGGTATAATGCACAAACAACAATACCAAATAGTAAAAACATATAATTAACGAGATACGGAAATTGAATGAGTAAAGACCACACAACTATATAATAGCTAACAATTAGCAGAATCATAATTACACGAGGAGAAGCTAATTCTAGTCGTATGAACAATCCTGAAAAGATAAGCAAACCAAGTCCGAGAGGGAGCATTGTAATTTCAGTGATGTCATCTACAATTGCGCAAAAAATGACGTCTATTATATATAAGGTCACAAAGGATAAAAATAATAGATAATTTCGCTGTTTAATTAACTGATCTTTTGACATAAAGTGTCACTCCAAAATTGAACGTTCTATGTAAAGTTATACCTTATTTTCCTTCATACGTAAATAAGTACATAATGTGTTTATGCTTCTAAAAGTAGCGTTGCTGACTCATTACTAAAGGTTGTGACAAACCTAAAAGAAGAGAGCGGTCAAATTAATTATAAATTTTGTAAAGGGAATAAAAAGGAAATATTACATTATAAAACACCTGTAAATATTTGGTGATAATCTTGTAAAAATGAGCATTTGTCCTACAGGATTTAATATAATCAGGACAGAGCCACACAAAACAAGGTACATAGTGGCTTACAGATGAGATCTGAAGGGAGAACGTTAAAAATGAACAAAAGTCTATTAGTTAAACTATTTGGATCACTTTTAGCAGTCATGTTAGTAACAGCTTGCAGCGGTCAAACAGAAGATCAAGAAGAAACACCAGAAACTGAGCAACAAGAAGAAATGGAAACGGAAGAAAAGGAAGAAGAGACAACTGAATAAATGGAAAAAAGAAGAGGTGAGTGAGCCTCTTCTTTTTTGTATCTGTAAAAAAACAAGGCGCTATCACAGCGCCTTGTTTTTATGGATGAACAATAATATGGTTATTTTCTACTTTAACATGAAGAGTAGACGGTGTTGTTTCTTCTTCAAGAAGTAGGTCTGTTATACGGTCTTCTAGTTGCTCTTGGATAACGCGGCGTAACGGTCGCGCTCCAAAAGCAGGATGGTAGCCAAGTTCGGCAAGCTTTTCTTTTGCTTCATCTGATACAACAAGTGAAACCTGTTGTTCAGAAAGTGTTTCTTGTAAGTCAACGAGTAATAAATCAACAATCTTCACAAGGTCCTGCTTGTCAAGGTGATTGAATTCAATAATCGCATCAAAACGGTTCAGAAATTCCGGCTTGAAGTAAGATGATAATGAATCAAGAATAGACGCTTGTTTTAGTGCATCGTTGTTTGCTTCAAAGCCAACCGTTATTTTCTTTTCACCAACTCCAGCGTTACTTGTCATAATGATGACTGTATCTTTAAAGCTGACCGTACGACCTTGACTATCTGTTAAACGGCCATCTTCTAAAATTTGCAGAAACATGTGCTGTACGTCTGGATGTGCTTTTTCAATTTCATCTAATAAGATAATTGAATACGGATTACGACGTACCTTTTCTGTTAGTTGACCCGCTTCTTCATGACCAACATAGCCAGGAGGTGAACCAATTAATTTAGATACAGCGTGCTTCTCCATATATTCACTCATATCAAGACGAATCATCGCATCTTTTGAGCCAAATAACTCTTCTGCTAATGTTTTTGTTAACTCTGTTTTACCAACACCTGTAGGTCCAACAAATAAGAAGGAACCAATTGGTCGATGCTTTGCTTTTAAGCCAGCGCGAGAACGGCGAACGGCTTTTGCAACTTTTTGAACGGCTTCTTGTTGACCAATGACTTTTTCTTGTAAGCGATCAGCAAGATGCTTCATTTTTGTTGTTTCATTTGCTTGAAGCTTTCCAACAGGAATGCCTGTTTTCTTCTCGATAATTCGTTCAATGTGTTCAACATCTACCGCTGCTTCATGTTTTGCCTCATCATTTAATTGCTTCTCAAGCTTCATTTCTTCATCACGAAGCTTAGCCGCCATTTCATAATTTTCTTCTTTTAATGCTTCTTCTTTTTGAACTGAAATTTCTTTCAAGCGAGCTTCCACCTCATCTTTATTGGTGACGCCAGCTTGTAAATTCATTTTAGACCCTGCTTCATCTAATAAGTCGATGGCCTTATCTGGTAAGAAGCGGTCTTGAATGTAGCGGTGTGATAAAGTAACGCACGCTTTAATCGCTTCATCTGTAAACGTTACATGATGGTATGCTTCATATTTTGCTTGAATTCCTTTTAAGATTTCAATTGCTTCTTCTACTGTTGGCTCTTGAACCATAACAGGTTGGAAGCGACGCTCTAGCGCTGCATCTTTCTCAATTGCACGATACTCTTTTAGCGTCGTTGCTCCTACAAGTTGTAATTCACCACGAGCAAGTGCTGGTTTTAAAATGTTTCCGGCATCCATTGAGCCTTCAGCTGATCCTGCACCAACAAGTAAATGAATTTCGTCAATAAATAAAATGACATTTTTACGTTGTTGTAGCTCTGCGATGAGCTGCTTCATACGCTCTTCAAATTGACCGCGAATACCTGTGTTTGCAACAAGAGATGCCACATCTAGTAAATATACATCTTTGTTTAATAATTTAGATGGAACATGTCCTTCTGAAATTTTTAACGCTAAGCCCTCAGCAATCGCCGTTTTCCCAACCCCTGGTTCACCAATTAAAACCGGGTTGTTTTTATTACGGCGGTTTAAGATTTCAATCACTCGTTCAATCTCATCATCACGCCCAATAACGGGATCGATCAGGCCTGCTTTTGCGATGTGCGTTAAGTTTCGACCAAACTCATCTAATAATCCGCCTCTACCGTTTGACTGAGAAGGGGCTGCTTGCTTGTTCGAATGTTGCTGTTCATTTGCAAGCTGATGGAAAAACTCATCAATATTCATGAATCCACCTCCAAAGTTAGACGGGATTTTATGTTGGTTCACAATTTCTTGGTAGCATTTATGACATAAACGATATTGTTTCTTTTCATTATTTACATGCATATTTAAATGAATCGTTGCGTTGTGTTGGTTACAGTTTTGACAAATCATTTCTTCTACCTCCTAAAATGATTCTTTAGTCAAAGATTGACTTTGACTATCTTTGACTAATGTGACTTTATTATACTTTGACCTTTTTTGACTTTCAACTATTTTGATTGCTCTTTTTTGTGAAAGAACATTGAGGCTTTTAACCGTAACATATGAGCACGATATCAAACATTGATATAACAACACTTCTTCGCTAATATAATAATGGTAGTTAGTCGTCATAAAGAAGCATTGGTACATAACCGTTAAAAATTGAACCGTAGAGATGTTTAACTTGTCTTAAAAGAAGTTCTTAGTTTACATAAGGAGTAACAAAATGAAAAAAAACGTATTGTTGATAGCTATTTCTCTTTTAGTAGTCATGGTTGCTGGGTGTGGAAACGTAAAAGAAGGAGAAAAAGAAACATTCACTAATTCAGCGCCTGAGGATAGAAACGAAAGTTCAACTGACTCAATATCAGAAGACCAACCAGGAAGTTCAACTGATACAATGAGAGAGGTTGAAGGAGAAACTGACAACGCGACACATGTAGAGGAAACGTCAGAAGAAAAGATAACTAACCAACAATTGCTGAAAGAGAGGCAAACGTATTATCAAGAAAAATTTACAGAAGTAGAGCAAAGTATGTCAGAGTTTGATTATTTATATAAGAATGAAAACAGCAATGAAATGGCCTTTGCTGAGGAGCAGAAGCTGAACAGGTGGGATAACTTGTTAAATGATGTCTATCAAGATCTGAGAAGTCACCTTTCATCTGAAGAGAAAGATGCATTATTAATTCAACAAAGAGAATGGATTTCCACGAGAGATCAAACCGCCGAAGAAAACGCCCGTCCATTTTTGAATACCACTTCTTACGGATACGAATTAACGAAGAGTTTAGCTGAATTAACAAAGCAGCGTTGTTATGAATTAATTGAGAAATATTCCAAATGATGGTGAGGTGTAAGGGAACCTGATTCGTTTTTGGGTTCCTTTTCTTTCTTTTTAGTTAGAATGATATAGTAACCAATTGACAAACAATAGAGGGGAGATTATACTTCAACTATGTTTGGCACTTAACTGCATAAAAGCATAAAAGCGTTTAAGTGTGAAAGTTAAAGAGGAGATAAACAAACTATGAAAAAGCAGCTATCGTTTTTGCAATCATTAAGCATCATTGTTCTTATTTTAGCCTTTATTTTTGTTAGCTTATTTATTTTGAAAGTAGAGCCGCATATACCATTATTAATGAGTGTTGTGTTACTAAGTCTCATTGGTGCAGCGTTAAAATATAAATGGGCAGAGCTTGAAAATGGTATTATAGATGGCATTAAGCTAGGAATTAAACCAATTCTTATATTAGGCTTAATTGGACTATTAATTGCCATTTGGATGGCCAGTGGAACGATTCCAACCATTCTTTCTTACGGTTTTAATTGGGTATCGCCTTCGTACTTTTTAATTAGTGCGTTATTGATTACTGTCATTGTTTCTACATTTACAGGTAGTACATTTACAACGGTTAGTACGGTTGGGGTTGCGTTAATTGGAATTGGTACGGCTGTTGGGGTACACCCAGGCTTAGCAGCGGGAGCAATTGTATCTGGAGCAGCGTTTGGAGATAAAATGTCCCCTCTATCTGATACAACAAACTTTGCATCTGGAATCGTAGGCGTAAAATTATTTGAGCACATCCGCCATATGTTGTGGACAACACTACCAAGCTTACTCATTACAGCTATTATTTTCTTTGTTATTGGTATTCGTACTGATTATTCCGCGTTTCAATATGATGACATTGTGGCTGTGAAAAGTGTGTTAAGTGAGCAATTTACCATTAGTTTATGGGCGCTTGTGTCACCATTACTTGTGCTTATTTTATCTGTTAGACGAGTGGACGTCATTCCTACGTTAATTGTTGGGATTTTAAGTGGTCTTGTCACTGCTTTACTTCTTCAGCAACAATCACTTCCACAATTGTTTACTATTCTACAAGGAGGTTTAAAGGTTGAATCCGGAAATCAAATTGTCGATACCATTGTAAACCGTGGAGGATTGCAGTCGATGATGTGGTCTATTTCACTTGTCATGATTGCCCTTGCTTTAGGTGGATTAATGAGAGAACTTGGTATTGTAAAATCAATATTAGAAGGCTTAGCTTCTAATATCCGTCGAAGCGGAGACGTGGTTTTATCCACTGTTCTATCGTCCATTGGTGTGAACGTGATTACAGGAGAACAATATCTGTCCATTTTATTACCTGGTCAAACATTTAAACCTTTATATGAAAAGTGGCAACTAGCACCGAAAAATTTGTCGCGTACGTTAGAGGATGCAGGGACGCTTGTGAATCCACTCATTCCATGGGGAGTAAGTGGTGCGTTTATTGCACAAACATTAGGTGTTCCTGTCATTGATTATTTGCCATATGCCTTCTTTTTATTACTTTGCCCTCTTATATCTGTTATTTTAGGATATACAGGTATTGGGATTTCAAAAGAAGAGTCACTCAATCGTTAAGAAAACTTCTGTATACAAGCTCGCTTGTGTGCAGAAGTTTTTTTACACTCATAAATCGTTCTAAAGTCTATCTAGTCAAGGAAGACAAACAACCTTAAGATAGGAAGACAGGATCGAGCGTCTGCTGTAACGATTATCCTATCCATCCAATAATTCGAAGGGTAAATTCACAAGCAACTATTCATCCTAATGATAGACACAATTGAGGAGAGATTAACGTTGAAAAGGTGGAGCATCATTGTATTGCTTGCAATTATTGGATTTTCTTTAACCGTTTTTTTAAATCATGCAGAGAGTCATGATGATTATAAAAAGAAGATGTATCTTATGTCTCCTTATGCAAGTGAAGTAGATGTATATGAATTAACGTACCCAAGTGATGGCTTGCAAATAAAAGGATTTCTATTACAACCCAAAAACATTCAACATAAGCAGCTACCGCTTTTAGTGTACAACCGAGGTGGGAATCGAGATCACGGAGCGATTAACAAAAAAACGTTACACTACTTATCATCATGGGCAGCGAAGGGATATGTGGTAATTGCTTCTCAATACCGTGGTAATGGGGGGAGTGAAGGGACGGAAACATACGGTGGAGATGATATTCACGATGTAATGAACCTCATTCAGTGGGCCGAAGAGCTCCCTTACGTCAACCAAGATAAGAAAGTAGCAATCGGTTATTCGCGTGGTGGCATGATGACATACTTACTGATGAAAAATAATATTGAGTTTGATGCCGTTGCTGTTGTATCAGGGATTACAGATATGTTTCAGTTTTATGAGCAACGAGGAACTGAAATGAAAGAAGTTCTGAAGCAACTTGTTGGCGATCCTAATGATGACTATGAGAAGTATAGAAGTCGCTCTGTAATTTATTGGAGTGAAAAAATAAACTCACCACTTCTTCTTTTACACGGAGATCACGATAAAAAAGTACATCATACACAAGCAGAAAAGCTTGTTAAACACCTTGAAAAGAACGAAAAAGAACATAGATACATTTTATATAAAGGAGCCGATCATCCAATTCGAGCGTATTTTACACAATACAATGCTGAAATTGATCAATGGTTCAATCAGCATCTAAATAACAACATAGAAAAAACGGATCATCCATCGTGATGATCCGTTTTTTAATTAAGAGGGAGTAAATACAGAAGTAGGAAATCAAATACCAAATGCGAGATAATGACAAAGGATAAACGTTTTGTCTTTTCATACAAGTACCCCCACACGGCTCCTCCTACGACAGCAGCTAGAAGTAGAAGAGGATTAAGTGCGTATAAATGAACACTTGTATACAGTGTTGTTGCGAGTGCGATGCGAATAAATGGGGAAGAGAGAAAAGCTAACTTTTTATAAAGAAACCCTCGCCAAACTATTTCCTCACCAGGAATAATAATGAATAAAAGGGCGATATGTTGCCACCATTTTGTTGGTGCGATTGATGTGTAAAGTGAATCGATATATGGATCAATCGCCAAAGGGGCTAATAAGTAAGAACCAATGAAAAATAAGCCATATAACAGCAAACCACTGCCCACACTAAGCATCCATCCAAGGAGAGAAAGTTGCGTCATACGGAATGAATGTCTCGACAAAGTGATGAGTGCAGCGTATACAATCGGAAATGTATACCAAAAAGGAGTCACATTACCAAAGCTTAAATAAAACCCAAGGTGAGCCAAGCAAAACAGTATCAAATATTTCATCGTTTTCCACCTTTCTTCTAAGCATAATTATAAGCAGACATGCCACTCTAATAAAAGAAAAGACTATTGAGAGGATGAAGAATGGTGACACAGTCAAAGAGTCAACAAGAACGACAATGGAGAGTTCGAAAAGAATCACAAAACCCAACTCATGGAAAAGTAAAATCATTTGAAGAGCTTGCAGAAGAAGTCACACCTGCTGTGAAAAAAAACAACTAATTATTAGATTAGTGTTCATTTCACAGCACATAAAGAGCCCTTGTCTATTTACCAAATAGACAAGGGCTCTTTACTAAAAAGGTTCATTCATATTTACGGATTTGTTGACCACATACCAGCGGATTTAATGAAAATACGTGGGTGTAATTTTAATTGTGCCACCATAAATTCAGCTAAATCTTCCGGCTGCATCACTTTATCTGGATTACCATCTGTTAAGTTTTGATCAATGGCTAAGTCTGTTGCAACGGTACTTGGTGTTAACGCAGAAACACGAATGTTATGTTTGCGTACTTCTAATGCAAGAGATTCAGTTAAGCCTAATACACCAAACTTTGATGCGCTATAAGCACTTGTGACAGGTGCTCCTTTTTGACCAGCCGTTGATGAAATATTAATAATGTCTCCACTATTTTTTTCAATCATTTGTGGTAGCACGGCGCGTGTTACATAATAAACACCCATTAAATTTACATCAATAATTTTTTTCCAATCCTCAGGGTCTACCTCTAAAAACTTACCAAACTTTGCGATACCCGCGTTATTAATCAGGATATCTGTTGAGCCTAACTTTTCTTTTAAAGAAGCTACCGCTGTTTCTACCTCTTCCATTGATGCAACGTCTGCCGTTGCATAGGCTACTTGTACACCTAGCGCTTCTACTTCTGATGCAACAGATTGTAAGTCTGCTTCAGTACGCGCCATTAACCCGATATGTACCCCTTCTTTTGCAAGAGCCAGTGCCGTTGAGCGACCAATTCCTTTACCTGCTCCTGTAATAAGTGCAACCTTGCCTTTTAATACTTGTGTCATGAAAAAGCTCCTTTCACATGTGCATGATGAGTTATTATCTTACAAATAAGCTATGAAGTCAAAATGGATGCTTATTTGCTTTCCAATTTAGTATTGCTTTCAATTAAAGTAACTTACATTCCTTTTCTTTGTTACAGATATGAGCAAGCTCTGAAATTAATTCATTGATGTATCGTTTATCAAGCGATAACAGTGCTTCTACGTCGATTCCTTCTATAATGTAATGACTAAACTCCCATACAATCTCTTTAATTTCGTTATCGTTGCTTTCTGCAATTATGGTGAGTGCTTTTATGATTGATCGATTGACGGACACATCTTCTTTTGCGTAATGACGAATTTGATAAAAGCTCAAGTAAAGATAGTCGAAAAATGAAGGTCGTTTTATAATGAGCTTTAATTGTCCTTCTTCATCGTGATGAAAAGGATTAGGGAGCTGCTTTTTTCCTAAACGAGCCAAAATGTTCCCAATTTGTTCAATGCAGTTAATGGCTGTATTGGGATCATTGATTCCTGGTGAAATGGCGCGCAATGCAATTTCAGAAAGTTTGCGCAATCCAAATTCTACATCTTTATAAGGCGCTCTCTGTTCACCGATAACGACAGATTGTTGAAGTAAAGCTTCTAAGTCTTTTGATTCTCCATTCCAAATCGTAAAAAGTGGCGAGTATTTATCAGTGAAATCTGGCTGACGCTTATGAACTTTAATAACAACATCATGCTCCGAGGCAATTTTTAGCAATTGATTCGTATCCATAAATTCAATATAGCCAGATACGGGAGCCGTGACTTGAAAGCAGTTATCCATACGAATGTCATCTAAATTCATTTCTTCAAACGGTTCATTTATTCGTTCTGTTCCTCGATTTAGGTACTCTTCATCGATAATCTTGGTGGTCGAAGAAGAGATATTAAAAATTAAATTTCCGACTTGAATCCAAGAAGCTGTGTGGTGAACAAAGAAAACGAAGACGGCTAAGCAGAATATGGTGACGATAATAGCAAAAGTTGGGGATAAAAATAGCTGCTGATCATCATCTTTTCGTAATAACAATAATAGCATTACAGAATAAACGAAGCCGCCAATGAAGCTACCAAGCACGCGTTGTGTACTATGATCTGTAATAAAGTTTTGTACGGTTCTTGGTGAGAAGTTTGCTAAAAAGGTTGTAAGTACCACTAAAATGGATGAAAAGGTAATCGTCGTAATCGTTAATAATGAAGTCGAAATGGAGCTAAGGACGGTTTGAGCTAAATCTTTATCAGATAATAATACGCTCGGTATGTAGGTTAGCCACTTTTCATGTTTAGTCATAAAGTAGTCAAACTGCATCGTTACTAATGCTAATAAAACAGCAGCAATTCCATATAAAGTTGGTAAATACCAAAAGTTTGAGCGTAGTCGCTCAAATGTACCAGTTATTTTCATAAATAGATATCTTCCTCTCATCTCATTCTTCTACACTATAACCGTTCTGTACAAACATAAAACCTTCTGTTAAGTAGGTATAGTCTTTACAAAAACTATGTGTTATAGTAAACAAAGACAATTAAAGAAAGAAGTCCGTACAACTTTACTTGTGCGGGAGAGGTTCGCGAACTCCCTCTATAAAAAACTATAACCATTAATAAATGAGTGAAGAAGAGACACTGTCAATATTGGCTTGCTGACAAGGGTCTTTTTTAGTCTGTTTATTTTATATATGCCGATAGGAAGGGCTTATATATAATGGTGTTTAGTTAAAGGGAGATTGCATAGGAAGCAGTCTCTTTTTATTATGTAGACACATGATAGAGAATGGTTCACGAATGCTTTTTCTTTTGAGTAATAAAAAGGAGATGGCGTAGAGTGAAAAATGAAAAAGCAGTGGTTGTATTTAGCGGAGGTCAAGATAGTACGACCTGTTTATTTTGGGCGTTAAAAAACTTTAAAGAAGTAGAAACGGTCACGTTCCAATATGGACAGCGACATAGTAAAGAAATTGAAGTGGCTAAAGAAATTGCAGATGAGCTAGGCGTGAAACATACCGTGTTAGACATGTCATTATTAAATCAGTTAGCGCCGAATGCTTTAACGAGAGAAGAGATTGATATTGAGCATGAAGATGGAGAGCTTCCAACGACATTTGTAGATGGCCGTAATTTGCTTTTTCTCTCATTTGCAGCCGTGCTTGCGAAAAATGCAGGGGCTCGACACCTTGTAACAGGTGTATGTGAAACGGATTTTTCAGGCTATCCAGATTGCCGAGATGTGTTTATTAAGTCACTAAATGTCACGCTAAATTTATCAATGGATTATCAGTTCGTGATTCATACACCACTTATGTGGATTAATAAAGCTGAAACATGGGGATTAGCAGATGAGCTTGGTGCGTTAGAATTTGTTCGTGAGCGTACGTTAACATGCTATAACGGTGTCATTGCGGATGGCTGTGGCGAGTGTCCGGCATGCTTGCTGCGTAAACGAGGCCTAGACGACTATCTACAACTAAAAGAAGAGGGGCGTTAAAAAATGCTTCAACAAATCTATCCACAAGTTTTTCATAACTATGAGTATGAATTGAATAAAGATATGCAGTTCGCCGCTGCTCATTTTGTACCACATAAAGACGCAGGGAAGTGTCAAAACATTCATGGTCATACGTATTTTGTAAACGTAACGGTAGCAGGAAATGAGCTAGATGAATCAGGTTTTTTGATTAACTTTGCTACGCTAAAAAAACTCGTATCTGGTCAGTTTGATCATACGCTATTAAATGATCATACTCATTTATTTAATGACCAAAATCATAATGATTTCCCAACAACGGAAGTGGTTGCTAGAAAAATTTATGAAATTGTGCAGGCTCATTTAGATGAATTACCAAATAAGCCCGTATGTATGCAAGTGTTTGTTCGTGAAACACCTACAAGCTATGTTGTTTATCGACCAAAGCAGGTGAAGCATAATGGGTAAAACAATTCCAGTTCTTGAAATATTCGGTCCAACCATTCAAGGAGAAGGAATGGTAATCGGTCAAAAAACGATGTTTGTTCGTACGGCAGGCTGTGATTATTCTTGTAGCTGGTGTGACTCTGCTTTTACATGGGATGGCTCAGCTAAAGACGATATTCGTCAGCTAACGGCAGAGCAAATTTGGTCGGAATTAAAAGAGCTTGGACACGATGCATTTAATCATGTCACGATTTCTGGAGGAAATCCAGCACTGTTAAAGTCATTAGTTGAGTTCATTCAATTGTTAAAAGAAAACGAGATAAAAGTAGCCATTGAAACACAAGGAAGCAAGTGGCAAGATTGGCTGCTGTTAATAGATGACTTAACCATTTCACCTAAGCCTCCTAGCTCGGGAATGAAAACAGACATGGAGATGCTAGACTCCATCATTGAGCGTTTAATGCAAGGTGAACGTCAACATCATGTTAGCTTAAAAGTCGTTGTGTTTGATGACCGGGATTTTACTTATGCCCAAGAGATTCATAATCGTTATCCAATGATTCCTTTTTATGTGCAAGTTGGAAATGACGATACACACACTGTTGATGACTCAGCTCTTATTCAGCATTTGCTTCGAAAATATGAGTGGCTAATTGATAAAGTTGTAGCATCCAAAGACATGAATAGTGCCCGAGTTTTACCTCAGCTTCATACACTCGTATGGGGCAATAAACGTGGAGTGTAAACCTTTTCAAAAAATTTACAAACAAAATAAGAAATCATGTATTCACAAAACAACAAAACGCTGTTAGAATGACAGACGAGGAAAGTGAGGAAATAACCATGTCAGGTCGTAAGAATGAAGAATTAGAAGGTGTTACGTTGCTTGGTAATCAAGGAACAAAATACTTATTTGAGTACTCACCGGAAGTAATTGAAGTGTTTGATAACAAACATCCAAATCGTGATTATTTCGTGAAATTTAATTGTCCAGAATTTACAAGCTTATGTCCTAAAACAAATCAACCAGATTTTGCGACGATTTATATTAGCTATATTCCAGATGTGAAAATGGTTGAAAGTAAATCATTGAAGCTTTATTTATTCAGCTTCCGCAATCACGGAGATTTCCATGAAGATTGTATGAACATTATTATGAATGATTTAATTGAAGCGATGGATCCACGTTATATTGAAGTGTGGGGGAAATTTACGCCACGTGGTGGTATTTCAATTGATCCGTATGTAAACTATGGCCGTCCAGGTACGAAATATGAAAAGATGGCAGAATACCGTCTAATGAATCACGATTTATACCCTGAAACAGTTGATAATCGTTAATAAATAAGTGGCTGTCCCGTTGTGCAGCACCTGAATGTTTTCATTGTACTACTCAATGAAAGAGGGAAGGGATAAGGGGCAGCCCTTTGACTGTAATCATAATGAACAAAGAAGGTGAAAGAATGTCGCAAAGATCAGCAGTGGTATTAGGAGCAAGTGGATTAGTAGGTCAAGAACTCTTGCAACTATTACTTCAAAGCAAACTTTATCAACATGTGACAGTGCTCGTACGGAATGAGCTTCCATTAAATCATGAAAAATTGCGTCAAGTTGTAGTCGACTTTTCCAATTTAACACAATATGAAGATGAGTTTGCTGTTGATGATGTGTATTGTTGTCTTGGTACAACGATGAAAAAAGCAAAAACAAAAGCGAAATTCATGAAAGTCGATTATGAATATCCATTATCAGCAGCGAAATGTGCAGAAAAGAAGAAAGCGAGCAACTTCTTAGCCATTACTGCGATCGGTGCAGACCTTCGTTCACCGTTTTTTTATAATAAAGTGAAAGGCCAAACGGAAGAAGACATTGCAAGCTTATACATTCGCTCCACTCACTTCTTCCGTCCATCTTTACTTCTTGGAAAGCGAAATGAGCTTCGAGTTGGTGAAAAGTTCGGAGAATATGCGTTAAAAAGTTGTTCATTTTTGCTTGTTGGCAAATACCGAAAGTATAAGCCAATTAAAGCTTGTAACGTTGCTAAATCTATGATGAAAGCCGCTACACAAGATAAAGCAGGCGTTCATGTTCATGAAAGTAACGACATCTATACTGGCGAATGCTATTACTCATTTACGAACGGAAAACGAGTATTGTCTAAATAGAAAGCCCCTTGCATATGCAAGGGGTCTTTTCATTAATTGCTATTGTTGTCATCATTTCCAGATGCTTCATCACTCCAGCTTGTATAGGATGAGCTATCATCGAATTCATCATGATCATGTTCATCATCTACATAATCAACGGTCGTGTTTTGGTTTTTATTTGCACGTTTATATTTCCTAAACAATAATCCAAAAGCAAAGAAGATGACGGTTCCTACACCGATTAAAAATAAGAGAGTATCAATCATGATAAAACTTCCTTTATCTATCCTTTTGTTTGTATTGTGACAGCAAACATCATTTTGTTCAAGAGAAAGTTAAGGTGAAATATTTTTCCTCAAGGAAACTTTTTTGGATTTGCTCATATAATGTACTAACATTAACAAATGAAAAGGATGATGAAGGGTGAAATCACAAGGGAATAAAAAAGTTCAAAATTATGTGTACTTAATGTACAAATTAGGAATTATTAACGAACAACAAAAAAACGAAATTTGCAAGCAAAAATAAGAGCTTGAGTAAGTGAAAATGGTAGATGACAAGAGAGCTGACTTGAGGAGGAGCAGTCAAGTTTTTCGTTGAGAATATTAACATTCATCATATAAAAAAAGAGTGTTCCGTTTTTCAACAGAACAACCCTTTTAATAATAATGCGCTTTCAAAAACATGTATGTCATGTATGGTGAAGAAACTTGCTATACCGTTTCTGCGATAATTTTGTAATTCTTGTGATTGACAACTGTACGTTGTTCAAGATCTAATTCACGATAGTTACTCATGTATGTTAAATCAACGATAACCGAATTTTCGTTTACTTTTTCGACAATCCCTTTTAACCCCTGTTTAAATTCAATTAAATTTCCTACTTGAGCAATTGTCATTTGTCTCTCTCCTTTATGGTTAGATAATCTTTGTATACATAGATATACGAATAAAAAAGAAAAAAGTTTCAAAAATTTGAATAAAAGTAAATAAATTGGTAAAGATAACGCTTTCTTTTTTACAAGTTTGCCTTAAAAAGTTAATAGAGTAAAGAGTTTTTTTAAAAATGTTCTAGTTATTGAGCATTTTTTTGAGAAAGCTTCTTTTTTAAAAATAGTGTTTGCTATAAAATCATCTTTCAAAAAATACCAGATTCACAGGTTGTAATAGTCGACAAATGGAAATGAATTCGATATATTACACACATATAAATGTTGGAAATAGAAGGTGTATAAGATGATGAATCATATAGGTCTAGTGTTAGAAGGCGGAGGAATGAGAGGGATTTATACAGCAGGCGTTCTGGATTATTTTATGGAGAACGACCTTTATTTTCCTTATGTCATTGGTGTTTCGGCAGGGGCATGTCAAGCTTCTTCTTATTTATCACGTCAACACGGCCGTAATCGAAAAGTTAATATTGATTTTATTAACGATCCACGCTATCTATCGTTTCGTAACTATGTTCGAAATCGCGAAATGTTTGGAATGGATTTTGTGTTCAATGAAATCCCTACTTCTCTTGTGCCTTTCGATTTTGAAACCTTTCAAAATCGGAAAGAGAAGTTTGTCATTGGTACAACGGATTGTGTAACGGGAGAGCCTGTTTATTATGATGAGTACAAAGAAGATGTATTAACCATTATTCGTGCATCTAGCTCTTTGCCATTTGTCGCACCAATCGTTGAATACGATGGTCGAAAGCTGCTAGATGGTGGCATTAGTGATCCAATACCTTTGAAAAAATCAGAGCAGGATGGAAATATGAAAAATGTAGTGATCTTAACACGTAATCGAGAATATAGAAAAAAGAAATCATCCATGTTTTGGTTAGCCAAACGTTCTTATCGCAAATACAAAGGGCTGTTAGAAGCAATGGAAAAGCGATATGCACGTTACAATGACACCCTAGATTATATTGAAGAGCAAGAAAAGAAGGGAAATATTTTCGTCGTTCGTCCTCAATTACCGTTACAAGTAGGAAGAATGGAAAAAAATCCACTGAAGCTTGAGGCTCTTTATAGACAGGGATATGAGGAAGCAAAAGCTCAGCATGAAAAGCTAGAAGCATGGCTAGAAACAGAAATGAGTGCATCTTATTTGAAAACTTGATATAATGCAAGTCAGTAAACGTTATGACAACAGAGGTGGTTAAGGTGGATCAGCAGCAAGCAACACAATTATTAAGTCAATTACAGCGTGGAGAACTGAAAGAGTTTCGAGTGACGAAAGACGAGTTTTTATTGTTTAGGAAAACGCTCGTGCAACGAGAAGACTTTAAGCATTTTAGAGGAATTGCTCAACGTGGCGGGGATGTCGTATATCGCTATTTAGAAACACCACGTAGTTAACATTTACGATTGACCTCTTCATTTACACCTATTTTAATGAATTAATAAATAAAAGGTGCTATCTGTTGTAAAAAGTGATAGATTTAAAGTAATAAATGCTTGCAATTGTTTAAGCATTGTTTAGAGGAGGGATTTGATGGACGATTTTCGTAAAAGTACATCACCGTTTTACTTTGCAGATTATATTTGGAAAAATGAGCGTGGTGAGACAACATATGGGATGTTACTAGTAAACCGCCCCGATACACTTGAAAGTCATGACCTCCATTCTTTATTAAAGGAAGCTTATACAGAACAAAAGAAAGTAGAACTGATAACTGTTTATGATAACAGAGAACAATTTCTACAAGGGTATGTGCTTCATTTAGCAGATGAAGGTGATGTGTTTACCTTTATGGACGATACAGGTGCAAAACTTGTCATTGATTTTTATGACGTAGTTGAAATAGAGATCTTCGATTAAGGTGTGTAGCAGGAGCAACATGCGCTCTTGTTACACACCTTACAAAATCCCCCTGCCTCACACTCTAGCCAAAAGGCTATAGATAGAGGACAGGGGGATTTTGTTTGAAAAATAGCTAAATAAAAGATAAGTACATGTTTTTTCCTAATAGTTGGATGTTATGTGACAATGTGTTTTTCATTGTGTCAGAGAAGGAGATAAGCTGTTACATTGTACATGAGATGAACATAAATGTTATCGTTTTTTTCAATGAAATGGTCAAATTCGTATGTTAAAGTATGAACATACAAATTTTCAGGAGGGGTTTATCTCTATGAAAAAAGGTAACATAAGAAATCTAGTGGTTACTTCAGCAGCCGCTTTTTCCTTTTTCAGTGTACATAATGAAGCAAAAGCAAATACAGAGCACCAAGTGGCAAAAGGAGAGAGCCTTTGGGCGCTTGGACAAACATATGGTGTATCTATTGATACCATTAAAAAAGCCAATAGTCGACAAACTAATACGATATATGCAGGGGAGTCACTGACCATCCCAAGTAGTAACTCATATACGAGTGCAGATATTGATTTGTTAGAGCGAGTAGTAGAAGCAGAGGCAAAAGGAGAGCCGTACGAAGGAAAAGTAGCAGTAGCTAACGTCGTACTTAATCGTGTAGATTCACCTGAATTTCCTAATTCTATTACAGATGTAATCAAACAAAAGATTCCAAATGGAGCGTATGCCTTTACGCCGGTTCAAAATGGCGCTATTGATGCACCCGCTTCAGAAGAGTCAAAACGAGCAGTTCAAGAAGCACTAGTAGCAAAAAAACGTTCGACGGAGTCTCTCTATTTCTATAATCCTGATATCGCAACAAGCGATTGGATTCGTACGAGAGAAATTGTCCAAACGATTGGCAACCACGTGTTTGCAAAATAAAGTCAAACGAAAAAACCGCCAGCCAAATCCATTCGTAAACGGATTTAGCGGCGGATTTTTAGTCTTGAATGAAGATTTCAATGTCTTCACTACCTTTACTACCTGTTAACACAAGACCAATATCCGTTTCTGCTTCAAGATTTTGAACAATTGTAAATGGTACATGATGTTGATTTGCGACTTGAATGTATTTTGATAAATGAGGGTATGCAATTGTACCGTTTAAAAACAATTGCCCATCTTGAACATTCTTTATTTTTGTCACAACCTCTGAGTATGGCTTTGGCTTCATCACTTGCCCTTTTTTTAGTGCAATCTCAATGCGTTCACGAAGAGTCGTTAAGTAATAGCGACGTTCGTCAGGCTTTGTTTCTTTTGCTCCATGCATCCCACGTTCGAGGTATTCATCAATGTTGTTTTTCTTCATGCGTCTCACTCCTATTGTCATCTCTTTCAATGTTTCATGTGGGTTCACACTATTACCTTACTCGTTTTACCCGCTTTTGACGAATAATATGCAAGATGAGTTAGAGTGGAAGAGAGAGATGGGTCTCGATAAATGTCTCTAAATCAATCATTGCTTTGTACACTTGATTTGCGTCGATAGAGGGAAACTGAGCATAAATGGCTTCACCTGGTTGGACAGAAGCCTTCGCGATTTGATGAACGGTTTCTTCATCGCTTCGTGATATGCCAAGTGTCTTAAGAGAATAAGGAAGCTTAATGTCTCGATAAAAGGATAAAAGACGTTTAATTTCCTCTCTATTATACTCTAGGAATAATTGAACTAAGATTCCATAAGCCACTTTTTCCCCGTGCAGGAGATGGTGTGTTTGTTTGACAGTTGTTAACCCGTTATGAATAGAGTGAGCTGTTGCGACACGACCGTAATGATCGCCAAAGCCTCCCACCATTCCACCAGTCATGATGATTGTTTCAATGGTTTGAATAAGAGAGTGCGAAGGCTGAAGAATGGCAAGGTCCACAATGGCTTGCTTTCCGTGTGTAAGTAAGGTTTGATGACACATTTTTGCCATCGTGTGAGCAATTTCCATTGAAGTTGTTCTTTCTTCGACTTTAGAAAGCAATGCATCTGCTTCATACCATTTTGCTAATGTATCACCCAAACCAGCTCTTAAGTACGAAACAGGGGAAGTGAGAATCAATCGTGGTTCAACTAAAACCATCCATGTACTTTTTGGATACACATCGTATCGAATATAGGTTCCTTTTTCATCATAAATGACACTAAGAGGTGTCCAAGCCGCACAAGTAGAAGCAAGGGTAGGAATTAAAACAACCTCTAGTTGTGCTTCATGTCCAACCGCTTTTGCTAAATCAAGAATTTTGCCGCCGCCTACGCCGATAATCACATCTACTTGTAATAATCGTGCCTCATGATAAAGCCGTTTAATTTCTTCAAGAGAGCATTCTCCTTGATAGCGCCGATAAAATGTTTGAACCTTATGAAAGTGTGGAAGAAAAGGCTGAGCCGCCTCTAAAGACTTCTGTCCGTGTATAAATAGGGCTTTTTTAATGTGTTGTTTTTGTAATTTTTCTTCTATCATTGATAAAATACCAGTTTGACATACGTAATAAGAAGGAGCACCGCGTACTTCTAATAACGTCTTCATTTCTCATCCACCTTTCATTAAAAGGAAAAGCAACGCCGCAACGTTGCTTTTATCCATGTATTAATTCATCCATTCAGGCTTTCCAAATCCTTCGAATTCACTGTCGATTACCTTTTCAAAACCATCAGATTCCACAATTTCTTTCAAGTCTTTTGCAAATGTTGCATCGATATCTTTTGTGTTGACTACAACACGATTGCGGTAGTCATCTGGCATATTTTCTAATTGTAGAGCATCAAGTAAATCCATTTTTGCAGCTAAAGCAAAGTTACCCGGAACAGCAGATAAATCAACACTTTCTACAGCGCGAGGTAGTTGAGCTGCTTCAATTGGTTTAAAGGCAATGTTCTTAGGGTTTTCTACTACATCTTTTTCAGAAACCGTTAATGGATTTGCTTCTTCACTTAATGTAATTAATTTTGCTTCTTCAAGCATTTTTAACGCACGTGCCATATTTGTTGGATCATTTGGAACAGCGATGGCAGTACCGTCTTTTATTTCATCAAGTGACTTATATTTGTTTGAATAAATGCCCATTGGAGCAGTTGGAACGATAATCACTTCTGATAATTCTAATTTGTTTTCTTTTGCAAAAGATTCCATGTACACTTTATGCTGAAATAGGTTTGCATCAATTGAACCGTTCGCTAATGATTTGTTTGGTTGAATGTAGTCGCTAAATTCTACAACCTCCACTTTGTATCCTTTTTCCTCTAATCCTGGTTTAATGGCTTTTGATACCATGTCACTGTAAGGACCCGTTGTTGCTCCAATTTTAATTTCTTTCTTTTCCGTAGAAGAACTTTCTTCACTGCTTCCACACGCTGTTAAGGCAGAAAGGCTTAAAAGTAAAATAAGTGCGAATAACCATTTTTTCATATTTAGATTCCTCCAAAAATTTAATTAGTAAAAGCGTTTAAGTAGTAAAGCGCAAAGGCGCAACTATCGTTTATCAACAACACGAGCAAGCTTATCTCCTGCAAATTGAATAATTTGAACTAAACAAATAAGTACAATAACGGTTGTAATCATAATGGTATTATCATAGCGATAATAGCCAAAGCGAATGGCTAAATCACCAACTCCACCACCACCAACGATACCAGCCATTGCAGAATAACCAATTAAGCTAATCGTTGTAATGGTAACACCTTGGACAATTCCTGGTTTTGCTTCTGGTAGTAACACATCTTTTATAATCATCCAAGGAGATGCACCAACAGCGATTGAAGCTTCAATCACACCTTTATCAACTTCACGTAACGAGGTTTCCACAATACGTGCGAAAAAAGGAATAGCAGCAACTGATAACGACACAGAAGCCGCTGTAGGGCCAATGGTGGTGCCTGTAATCAGTTGGGTGAGCGGAAGTAAAGCTACTAAGAGAATAATATAAGGAATGGACCTCACAATGTTCACAAAGAATCCGAGTCCTTCTTTTACTACTCGGCTCTCTAAAAACAAGTCACGATCTGTTACAAAAAGTAGAATACCAATAGGTAAACCTACAACTAGTGAAATAGAGAGTGAAATACCGACCATGTAGATGGTTTCAATAAATGCTTTATTTAAATCTGGTAACAACGTCATAATCGCATCAAGAGACATAAGACATCACCTCCAGCTCATTTGTGCGCTCATGAAGATAACGAATTGTTTTTTCAACCTCATCAGGTTGTCCGATAAGTTCCATAATAAAAATGCCTAATGGTACACTCTGAATGTATTCAATCTTTCCATGTAGAATGTTTCCTTTTACCTTAAAAGCTTGCAGCGCGTCTGATACAACCGATTCACCAGCAACAGATCCTTGAAATTGAATTTTGACGATTTTACCTTTTGTTTCTGTTAGCAAATGTTCCGGTACTTCAAAGTCAAGCACGCTCGAGATAAACTGTTTCGTTAGCTCAGCTTGAGGGTTTGCAAAAATGTCATATACAGGGCCTTCTTCGATGATCTTTCCATCTTGCATGACGGCGACACGATGACAAATATCTTTTACCACTTCCATTTCATGCGTAATTAAAACAATGGTCAATCCAAGTTCACGATTGATCTTTTTTAATAACTGTAAAATCGATTTTGTTGTCGTTGGATCTAAAGCAGAGGTTGCTTCATCGCATAATAGTACGCTTGGGTTATTTGCTAACGCACGGGCGATACCAACTCGTTGCTTTTGTCCGCCACTTAATTGAGAAGGATACACGTCCTTTTTATCCGATAAGCCAACCATATGTAAAAGTTCAAGTACACGCTCTTCAATTTCCGGTTTTGATAGTTTTGCAGCTTTTAAGGCAAATGCAATATTTTCAAACACAGTTTTGGAACTAACAAGATAAAAGTGCTGAAAAATCATGCCGATTTTCTGTCTAGCTTCTCTTAATCTCTTCTCCGATAGCTTTGTTAAATCAACTCCGTCAATGATAATTTCTCCAGATGTAGGCTTTTCCAGTAAGTTTAAGCAGCGGATTAATGAGCTTTTACCAGCACCGCTATAACCGACAATACCAAAAATTTCTCCTTTTTCAATTGTGACGGATACATGGTCAACACCTGTAATTGTTCCTTTCTTTGTCTTGTATTCTTTATGTAGTGACTTTACTTCAATCATTGTCTCACTCCTTTAACACTAAATAGATGAATGCTGATAAAAAAAGAAAAGCCTCTTTTCTAAAAGAGGCATCGCTATCTATCAACGACTTATCTTTCAGAATTAAATCATTCTGCAGGAAGTAGCACCGTTCCACAAGGGGAGGTTGCTGGACATCATAGGGCCTGGTCCCTCAGTCACTCTCGATAAGTAAAATATTCATTTTTAAGATAATTGAATAATAATTCCTAGTAATCAGATTGTCAATAGATAATGTTAAGATAATTTTAAAAACTATACAATATTTCTATTATTTATTTTTATATTGAAGTTTGAGTGAAAATAGGGTTTAATAGAGTTAGAGACAAATTGTTACAACGATTTTATTTTTTTAGCCTTTAATGTAAGCGATTTCAGTTTTCGTTACATATACAACAACGTTTGGGGAGACGTTTGTTGTTCTGTCATTGATATGAATATACATGACTTTCTATAAAAGGGGATTATATAGAGGGAGAAAGATTTCGGTCAAAAAGGGTACAGATAGAAAATAATCGTTGTAACGTAAGGGGAATAAGAAATGGACCATCATCAAAACTCAGTAAGAGAAGAGTTTTGGTTGACGGTCCATTTTGCATGAAAGAGAATGACAATCAAAATGTAACGCTTATCATCGCTTATGTTTATTGAGCTGTATATCCACCATCCATTACAACGGCTTGGCCTGTCACACCTTTTGCTTTGTCACTTGCTAAAAAGAGCGCATAATCAGCAATTTCGTCTACAGATAAAAGGCGCTGTTGAGGAACGAGTGGGTAAATAACTTGTTCCAACACTTTTTCTAATGGAATGTTTCTTGTTGTAGCTAAGTCTTGTAACTGATTTCGAACGAGTGGTGTATCAACATAGCCTGGGCAAAGAGCGTTTACGGTAATTCCTTCTGCAGCACCTTCTAAAGCCGAGACTTTCGTCAAACCGATGACGCCATGTTTGGCACTATTGTAAGCCGCTTTTCCAGCAAAGCCAATGAGTCCGTTGATAGAAGACATGTTAATAATGCGACCGAACCCTTTTTCCTTCATTAGCGGAAATACGTGCTTCGTTGCTAGAAATGGAGCTGTTAGCATAATTTTTAGAAGTAGCTCGAATTTTTCAGTTGGAAATTCTTCAATCGGTGCTACATGCTGCATGCCGGCGTTGTTAATTAAAATATCGACTGAGCCGAAATGAGAGTGTGTATGATCTAATGCCGCCTTCACTTCTTCTTCATTTGTCACATCACATTTAACACCAATCACATCATACCCTTTATCAACGAGCTGCTTTGCTGCTTTTTGAACACCTTCATCGTTAATATCAGATAATGCTACCTTTGCACCGTTTTGTGCAAAGCGTTCTCCGACTTCGTATCCAATTCCTTGTGCAGCTCCTGTAATAAACACGACTTTATCTTGTACCATATAAAATCCTCCTTTAATAAATAGATGTAGTTGGTTACATAATACCAAGACTAGCTAAAATAATTGCCACCACAACAGCAATTGTTGGAATTAAAAGAGCAACAACAGCAATGTCTTTGTAAGAATCTTTATGTGTTAATCCAGTTACAGCAAAAAGAGTTAATAACGCTCCATTATGCGGTAAGATAGAAGCCCCTGACGCTAATGAAGCGATGCGGTGAAAGCCTGATGGATCCATACCTGTTGACTGTGCTAGCTGATAATATTGATCTCCAAGTGCTTCAAGTGCAATTCCCATTCCACCAGAGGCTGATCCTGTAATCATGGCTAACACTTGAACAGCGACAGCTTCTGAAATTAGTGGATTTCCTTTTATGCCAAGAAGTAAGTCTGTTAAGGTTTCAAAGCCGGGTGCAGCTGTTACTACAGAACCAAACCCAACAGCAGCACTCGTGTTAATTAAGGCCATAACAGATCCAGAGGCACCACCATTTACAGCTTTAATAAATGACTTGTATTTTTTGATGTTAAATAACATGATCGCAAGAGAACCAACAATTAGGGATGGAATGATGTCCCATTTCAACACGTTTAAGGTAATGACCACGATAACAAGAGGTAAAAAAGAAAGAATCCAGTTTGGGAGCTCCGCTTCGTTTACTTCTTTTACTTCTTGTCCACCTTTAGGCTCATCGTATGTATCGCCTGCTTTGGTTAATCGACCTTCTCGCCATTTTAAATACAAATAGCCGCCAACTGCCATGATTATTCCCGCTACAATCCCCATAATCGGTGCTGCGACAGGTGATGTTTTAAAATATGGGATAGGAATTAAGTTTTGAATTTGAGGTGTACCGGGTAAAGCGGTCATTGTAAATGTAAATGCACCTAACGCAAATGTCCCAGGTAATAATTTGCGTGAAATATCTGCTTCACGGAACAATGCGATGGCTAGTGGATAAATAGCAAATACAACGACGAATAAGCTAACCCCACCATATGTCAAAACAGCTGCCGCAATTAAAACACCTAAAATTGCTCGCTTCTTCCCAAGAATTTTTGTAATTCGAAAAGCAACAGATTGAGCTGCTCCGGTATCCTCCATTAACTTTCCAAAAATCGCTCCTAGTAAAAAGACTGGAAACCACTTTTTCGCAAAGTCAACAAAGCCTGTCATGTATGTTTCAGTGTAAGCAGGCAATAAATCTAAACCACTGAGTAACGCCACAACAGCTGATACAAGAGGAGCAATCCAAATAATTGACCAACCTAGATAAGCAAGAATCATTAGTAGAACAAGGCCAACAACAATACTAAGCATAGGAAATCCTCCTTGTAAGTAGGTAGTGAAAAAAAGGAAGAAAAGACTTTTTATAGCATGTGTTAAATTAGATTTTATATGTATAGAGAAGAAAAATTTAACACAGATAAAAAGAGCCTAACAAAGGTAGGCTCTCATTTGACAAGAGAATGTCTTTCTCTTTTTGTTATTTAATGTCGAGTTCATGTGCTTTTTGCTTGGCTTTTTCGATCTTTGTCTCACGCTCCATGACCTTTCCAATTGGATAAGTAGTATGAGGGTTCATTTTTTGTTGACGACGTTTATTTAAACGATCAACCAACAGTCCAATTACTAATAAAATAAGGGCGATGAAGACAAGAATAACCCAACCATTCATGTTCATTCCTCCTCAGAAGCGAATCGTTATAAAACCGTTCCCGCTTACGCTTTGTCTTAAACATAAGAGGATAGATATCAAGAAAATTTTGTTTTAATGGACAAATGCCCACACATTCCTGACTTTTAAAGCATATGTAGTAGTGTATTAGGCTTTCGTACAATTTGAAGATAAAAAAAGGAGGCTGACCATATGCAAGCGTTTGATACAAGACGTCCTATCGGTTGGCGCCCACGACCAGGTTGGCGTCCACGTCCAGGTTGGGGAGGTCCATTTGTAGGAGGACTAGTAGGAGGAGCAGTAGGAAGTTCGTTAGCGTCTCCAAACTACGTTCCATATTATCCGCCATACCCATACCCATATCCTTATCCTTACCCATATCCACCATACCCATATCCTTATTCTTAGAAAAGAGTCAAAGAGCATCCAGTTGACTCCTTCTGAAGCAACCCTTGTCTTTAAAATCTAATCATAGGATTGGATCGATAGGTAAGGGTTGTTGAATGAAGGTGTTTTGTCGTAAGAGAGACGATTTATTTTGACAGATTACGCGTGCGAAGAAGGACTTTAGATGTAATTGTCGAATTGTTTAGTTAAGTTGGAAAATTCAACTTTTGAAGAGGTAATTTACGTCGTTAGTTGTCTGACAACAAACAAAAGGGGGAAAAGATGAAGTACATTATTTCACTGTCAAACCGAATTATGCAAAGGTATTTACCAGATCCATTTTTATTTGTTATTTTGTTAACGCTTACGGTTTTTGGATTCGCCCTTGTACTAACCGATAGTACACCGATGAACATTGTTCAATATTGGGGTGAAGGCTTTTGGGGACTACTTGCTTTTTCTATGCAAATGGTTCTTGTGTTGGTAACGGGACATGTTCTTGCGAGTAGTCCATTTTTTAAATCAATTCTTGGGAAATTAGCTTCCTTACCATCTGCTCCTGGACAAGCTATTTTGTTAGTGACAGTTGTGTCTTTGTTAGCAAGCTTTATCAACTGGGGATTTGGTCTTGTTATAGGAGCTTTGTTTGCGAAAGAATTAGCTCGCAAAGTAGATGGTATAGACTATCGCTTATTAATTGCGAGTGCTTACAGTGGCTTCGTTATTTGGCATGGTGGTCTCTCTGGCTCTGTTCCATTAACTATCGCAACACCGGGTCACTTTTCAGAAGGATTAATTGGTATTATTCCAACAAGCGAGACCATTTTTTCTACATATAACTTAGTTATTGTCGCAGCTCTTTTTATTACCATTCCATTCATTAATCGACTAATGATGCCTTCAAAAGAGCAAACCATTGTCATTGATAGAGCGTTATTAGAAGATGGACATGATTTGCAGGCTGCAAGTATTGAAGCAACTGAACCAACGCCTTCTGACAAGTTGGAAAATAGCCGTGTGCTATCTTTTCTCATCGGTGCTATAGGTGTGGCATTTTTGGCTTATTACTTTGTAAACAACGGATTTAAGCTTAATTTAGACATTGTGAACTTCTTGTTCTTATTTTTAGGTATCTTACTACATGGCACACCGAGGCGTTTTTTGGAAGCGGTGACAAATGCAGTGAAGGGAGCAAGTGGTATTATTATTCAATTCCCATTTTATGCTGGTTTAATGGGAGTGATGGTTTCTTCAGGGCTTGCGAACGTGATTTCAGAAGGGTTTGTATCTATTTCAAATAGCACAACATTTCCGGTATTTGTATTTTGGAGCGCAGGACTTGTAAATTTCTTTGTTCCGTCGGGTGGCGGTCAATGGGCTGTACAAGCACCGATTGTATTAGAAGCAGCTCAAAACTTAGGCGTACCGGTATCAAAGGCTGCTATGGCAGTAGCTTGGGGAGATGCGTGGACGAATTTGATTCAACCATTCTGGGCATTACCTGCGCTTGCTATTGCTGGATTAAAAGCGAAAGATATTATGGGGTATTGTGTCATTCTTCTATTTGTGACAGGCGTCATTATTTCGCTAGGGTTCTTAATTCCTTAATAATGAAGATCTAGGCTTTTTCATTTTTAGCAGGAGAGTGGATAATAGTGGTGTAATAACAGAAGATAAAGTCGCCAAAAATAAAAGTAGCAAAATAAATATTTCCTCTTGCAACAATTTTTTATTTTGCTATAATATGGTCCGGTGATTCTATTTTTAGATATCACTGGGTGGGTGAGGGATATGTTGAAAAGAAGGAATAAGTTTTGAAAGCGTTACTTGAAAAAACATTTCAGTTAAAACAACATGACACCACGGTTAGCAAAGAAGGTGTAGCAGGAGTTGTTTCGTTTCTTTCAATTGTCTACATTATTGCAATTAACTCAGCAATTTTAGCTGATGCAGGGATTCCAATTGAAGCAGGTATTTTTGCGACAGTTGCCACGTCAGTTATTGGCTGTTTGTTAATGGCGTTTTGGGCAAATGCGCCACTCATTTTGGTGCCCGGAATGGGAATAAATGCGTTGTTTACGTATACGATGGTTCAATCTATGGGATTATCGTGGCAAGAAGGGTTAGCGGCTGTGCTAATTTCTGGTGTGTTATTTGCACTACTTGCCTTTTCGCGCTTCTCAGTAAAATTAGTAGAAGCCATTCCGCATTCATTGAAAGAAGCTATTACGGTAGGTGTAGGCTTGTTTTTAACCTTTATTGGTTTACAAAAAGGTGGCCTAGTGGTTCCGAGTGAAACAACCTTTGTAGCATTAGGAAATTTAGCTAGTCCGTTTGTTTTGAGTACACTCATTACATTAGTGATCACAATTGTGTTGTTTATTCGAAACGTGCGCGGAAATTTCTTGATAAGTATGGTAGCCGGTACAATTATTGCAATGCTATTTGGTGTATTACCTTCAACGGGTGCATCAGAGCAAGCTAGTGGGGTCACGAACTTTTTTACAGGTTTAGGAGCTTTCTCATTTGGGGCATTAGGAAAAATTACGTTTTGGGCAGCTGTGTTTTCATTAACGATGGTTATTGTTTTCGAAAATATTGGCTTGATTCATGGACAATTAGGCATGATTAACCAAAGCAAAAAGTTTTCTCGTGCGTTTCAAGCAAATGCTGTATCAGCGATTACATGTGGATTGTTTGGCACAAGTCCAACCGTTTCATCTGTTGAAAGTGCAGCAGGCATTGCTTCAGGAGGTCGTACAGGTCTCACATCGCTTGTGACGGGTGTTTTATTTTTAAGCTCGTTGCTCTTTATTCCATTTATCAAAATGGTTCCAAATAGTGCGATTGCGCCGATTTTAATTGTCATTGGTGGATTAATGATTCAAAACATTAAAAACATCAACTTACAAGACTTGTCAGAAGGATTTCCAGCATTCTTAATCATTGTATTGATTCCGCTCACATACAGTATCGCTGATGGTATTGCATTTGGTTTTATTGCTTATCCAATTCTTAAGATGGCATTAGGCAAGATGCGAGAAGTGTCAGTGTTTATGTATGGAATAGCGTTTTTATTCTTTTTAAATTTCGTTTTACATTATATAGGTTAATATTACAAAAGAGGCATGATCTAAATATGATCATGCCTCTTTTGTATATGAGCTGACTTTATAAACATTTTACGTTTAAGCACATTCCAATTGTATTGTGTGGCGAAATTTAAAACAGTAGTGAATTAGTAATGAAATATGTAAAAGAAACAGGAAAAACTCATGCTCATCTCGAAATAAGTAAGAAGAAACTATCATATTACATGCTTTTTTTTCATACTAATAGGAAAACCAAGAGGGGGATGAATAATGAGTGAACGTGAACAATTACTGCGTGTTAGAGAGTTAGCTAATGAAATTATTCGCTTACGCCTACAAGATTCTGCAGAATTTAGTGAATTAGAGTTGAAAAACAATGTAGAGTTACTTGCTCGTTCTGTCATTGATTTAGTGAATATTCAGTTGCTCGAAGACGCCGATTCATCCACTTCTTTAAAAGCGACAGTATGTAAAATGAAAATGGCGTATAACCAGATGGAAAAAGTAAAGAAAAATGAGCCTTTGTATTCGTAAATGAGAGATGATTCTGCTTTCCATAAACACCTTTTGAATATACGAATTTAGAAGGGAAGTGGTTAAGACAATATGTTCGAATGGATGGTCTTATTAATCTTTTCTATCGTTTTTTTGTTTATCTTTTTTGCAGTTGTTTTGCTATTAATAAAGGTTATTGTTAATAATAGGAAGTCATTTAATGAAGAGGAAGAAGAAAGTAATGATGGAGATCCACTATAGACGTTCGTGAACCAAGCCAGAGCATCCTTTAGGATACGTGGCTTGGTTCATTTTGTTTTAAGACAATTTGAATGGCTTCACTCACAGAGTCTACAACGTGTGCAGCTTCTTTTTTAACCGCTTCTGGAGCAGTTGACATTGCAAAGCTATTAGGGGTAAGTTTAAACATTGGAATATCGTTAAAAGAGTCACCGATGCAAGCGACCTCTTTAGGTTTTATCTGTAAATGTTCAATTAATAATTGAATCGCATTTCCCTTACTAATGGATTTAGGCATAATATCGAGGCACTTAGGAGCTGAGATATATGTATCAATTTCATTTGGGAAGGCCTCTGCTAACTCCCTTTGCAATGTAAGTAAGCCAGCATCCTCGCCTAAAACTGTAATTTTAGAAGGAGCAAGAGATACACCAATTTCGGTTTGCATAGCTGCTTCTACTTCAATAGGGAAAAACATGAGCTTTTCAATTTGTTCAACGATTTCTGTTTTTTCTTCTACAAAATTTGTATGATTTGAGCAAACAATGGTCAGTTTATCAGGAAGTCTTGTTAAAGAATATAGTTTTGAAGCAACTTCATGTTCAAATACTTTCTCATGTAGAGAGTGATTCTCGTTTGTCATGACATAAGCACCGTTTTGACTAATGCGATGGAATGAATCCTCTACATCATTAGCAATCTTTAAAATTTCATTGTCCATTCGTCCAGAGGCTAAACAAATATCAATGCTTTGCTCACGCAACTGCTTGAGTGCATCAATGTTATGCTGCTCCACTGCTTTGCTTTCATTCAATAATGTACCATCTAAGTCACTAACAAATAGTTTAATCAATCTGTCATAACTCCTTTCTAACGATGTTATGATAACTATTATAAGGAAAGGCTAAATGCCTTGCAATTTTGATGTATTACGAAAACGAGCATAAAGAAAAGGAGGAGATCCTCCTTTTCTTTATGCTGCTTGCGTATTCACCTTTTGTTTTTGTTGTCGATAGGTATGAATTTGCTTCATGTACCAAACGGCTACTAGCATAGTTAAAGCTATTCCAATTGTTAGTGAAATCGTATAGCTTAACTTAAATCCTTCAGGTGCGTAGAAGATGTACGTACTGATGACACCTGTCATAAATAAAGCGGGAATTCCACAAATCCAATGATTTTTAGCATGTTCTAATAAGTAGACAGTAGCTGTCCAAAGCATAACCGTTGCAACTAGCTGATTGGTCCAGCCTACATAGCGCCATAAGAACGAATAATCAATTGTTGATAAATAAAAAGCAGGAACTGCAACAGGAATGGTAAAGAGTAACGCAGCTTTCCAATTGTTTTGATTGGCTTTTTTACTAATCAATTCTGCAAAGATCATTCGTGAAGAACGAAGTGCTGTATCGCCTGTTGTAATTGGAAGAATGATAACACCTAAAATAGCCAGAATTCCACCTAACGTACCAAGTAAAGATGTTGAGATTTCATTTACAACTCCAGCAGGTCCACCAGCAGCTAATGCTTCTTGTAGTCCGCCTGTACTACCAAAGAATGTCATACCAGCCGCTGCCCAAATAAGTGCAATAATACCTTCTCCAATCATAGCACCATAAAATACTTTTCTCCCATCGCGCTCATTTTGCAATGTACGAGCTACAATTGGACTTTGTGTACAGTGAAAGCCAGAAATAGCACCACATGAGATTGTAACCATCAATAATGGCCAAATTGGCAATTCACCAGGATGTAAATTCTGGAATGTTAAATTTGGAATTGGCTTGTCGACAAAGAAGACAAGTCCGAATGCAATTGCGACAGCCATAAAGATTAAAATGGCTCCAAATAAAGGATAAATTTTACCAATCACTTGGTTAACAGGTAATATAGTAGCTAAAATAAAATAAGCAAAAATAATAATAAGTGCTGTTACAAATGGTACTGATGTTACACTTGAGATTAACTGAGCAGGTCCAGCCGTAAATGCTGCAGCAACTAAAATCATAAGAATTAGAGAAACAATGTTAATAATTGATTTTGCATACTTCCCTAGATACCGACCTACTAAACTTGGATATTGTGCGCCTCCGTGTCGTAAAGACATCATACCAGCAAAATAATCATGTACTGCTCCAGCGAAAATAGAGCCAACTACAATCCAGATAAATGCAACTGGACCATATAGTGCACCCATCACAGCACCGAAAATCGGTCCTAAACCAGCTATATTTAATAATTGAATAAGTGAACCTTTCCACCATTTCATTGGAACATAATCCAAACCATCTGTTTTTTCATAGGCAGGCGTTTTTCGTGATGCATCGATACCGAAAATTCGCTCCACCACCTTTGCATAAAAAATATAACCACAGATTAATAGAGCGATTGAAGCGAAAAAGGTAATCATGTTGGAGAGCCTCCTCATTTACTAGAATTTTTAGAAAATTTAATGTTCTTATCCTAACAAATGTCAGGTGAGTTGACAACCTATTTTTTTAGAAAAAATAAAAAAATATATATCAATTTAAGAAATAGGACAGGACGGCTTTGAGAGGTCTAAGTTATCAGTTGTTGAGTTTTCTCTATTCGTGGAAGTGATGGTAGGTAATCAATCGTTTTATAGGATGATAAAAACAAGACTTTCATTGGAGTATGTGACTAATGCATTACATTTAAAAAATAAGGTGAATGTGGATTTTTTTAAGCTTTTATAAAGAGTGTTCCATTTGAAAAGGTACGTTCATAAACTAATTATTATAGTGTGTAAAGGAGCAAATAGGTTGAAAAAGAAGGGTAAAATTCCACTGATATGGTGGGCGATATGCATCGCTCTTATGCCTATGATGTTTTTTGGAAAAACGACAGCTTTGTTTACAGATGAAGTTGTAGTCAATAATAATATTTTTTCAACTGCAACATTATCCATTGAAGTAACCCCAAAACCTATCTTTAATGTAAGTGACATTGTACCAGGTGATGTCATTGAGAGAACGGTAACTGTTGAAAATAGTGGTACAGTTTCATTTTTATATGATATTACCAATACACCAAGTGTTAGCTCATTACTTTGGACAGATGTAACCAATGGCTTGCAGCTAGAAGTAAAGCAAGGCACTACCATTCTCTATAATGGTCCAATATCCGGCTTAAATGGTGGATTCTCTCCGATTCAATTGAATAGTGCACAAACAGAAGTACTGACGCTGACTGTCACTTTGCCACAATCAGCAGATAATACATTTCAAAATCTAACAGAAACGGTGACCTTTAATTTTGATGCTGTACAATTAACAGGAGCAAATCGTTAATAGAGGAGATGATAAAACGGTGAAGCATCTTCCATTTATTAGTTTGTTAGTATCTATTTGTCTACTTATTTTGTTTACAGTCACACTTTTGATGGGGTGGAAGTATCACATTGTAGTGACTGATAGTATGCGCCCTACGATGAGTAAAGGTTCAGTCGCTCTTACAAAGCCACTTAGTGGAATGAAGGAAGAGCAGCTAATTGGTGAAATTATTTTATTTCAACATGAGCAAGTTCGTCAAAATGTCATGCATCGTGTGCAGCGAACTGATCTTAATGAAGAGGGGTCTTTTTCTTTTGTTACAAAAGGGGATGCGAATCAAGCTGAAGATCAGCTGACAATCAAGTTAGATGACATTGAAGGCGTATATGTCACTCATATACCGCTAGTAGGCTATGGAGCATTTCTTCTCCAACAATATTGGATTGCAATAGTCGGTGGTCTTTTAATGATTTTCTTATACACTCACCGAAAAAAAAAAGAGTAAATATGTAGTCCCAGTAGTACTTGTATTCTATCTCTTTGGAATGATGGCTACGACTAGCCTTTTCGTTTATGCTTTATTCTCAGCCAGACAGCAAACAGAAGCTACTTTTTCAATTGGTTCAAGTGCTTATTTCTTTTATGTACTCAATAGCACAGATACAAAACAACCTAATGATCGATTGAAGAATATATCAACTGGAATGAACGAGACCTTGCAAATTGATTTAGGAAACTTATCAAGTGTTCTAGATGCATATCGTCCTGTTAATGATGTATTTACAATTACGAATAAAACGAGCAGATTACGTACTTTGGAATTAGAAGTTGAAGATCAAACGAGGCCAGCGTTATCACTGGTGGGGATAAGTTATATCGTAAACGTACCTGCAAACGTTGCAATTTCATCTAGAATGACGGAATCAATTACTGTCACTTCACAGTTCTTGCCTCTTTTAAAAGTTGGAGGAACATATACAGGAAATATTGTAATCCGTGATACAGAAGAAGGGATTGTATTTCGAGTTCCAATTCGTGTCTTCATAATACTAGTATAGACGAAAAAAAAGTGAAGGAAGATCCTCCACTTTTTTCGTCTATAAAACGTTGAAATATTTCGCTTCCGGATGAGCGAATACAAGGGCTGTAACTGAAGCTTCTGGTTCCATCATGAATCCATCTGTTAAGTGGATGCCAATGTGCTCGGGTTCGATTAAGCGAAAAAGCTTTTCTTGATCTTCAAGTTCTGGACAAGCAGGATAACCAAAAGAGAAACGTTGTCCTTGATACTTGGCAGAGAAGCGTTCAGCCATTGTGAAATCAGGTGAATCAGGGAAGCCCCATTGATCACGAATTTGCTGGTGAATTCGCTCTGCTAATCCTTCTGCTAATTCAAGTGCTAATGCTTGTAAGGCGTGACTTTTTAAGAAATGACCGTTTTCTTTGTATTGCTTCGCTTGATCGCGAATTCCTGTGCCTGCTGTAACAGAAAAGAAGCAAACATAATCCATTTCATTTGAATGAACAGGCTTTGCGTAGTCAGATAAACAAAGAAATGGTGCTTTCCTTTGTCGTGGAAATGAGAATCGTTCAAGTACTGTTTTATGATCATTTGGGTCATAAATAAGTAAATCATCCCCATCTGACTGAGCAGGGAAGAATTGATAAATAGCGGCAGGCTGAATGGTCTGTTGCTTTTGCGCTTCTGCTAAAAGTTCATCAACAATTTCTTTTAAGTGAACGGTTCTCTCATCCTTTTCAGCGAGCAATTTATTCACTTTCCCTTTAATACCTAGGTGATGACCTAAGAGCATTTGCCAGTTGATATATGGAATGACTTGAGATAAATGATACTGTTTCATCACGTGACGCTTTGTGTCAGCTGGAACAAATACGGGCGCATCCGTTGACACATTCGAACGTTCTAACACAGTGACAGCTGTTTTTCTTGATTCAGGACGAGCTTCTTGTAACGTTGCTTTTTGTGTTTGACTTTCTTTTAATTGTTGAATAAACTGTACGCTTTCTCCTTTGTTCTGCAACTTATTTGCAAGTGCTAATCCATCCATCGCATCTTTCGCGTATACAACTGCCCCATTATATTCAGGCGCAATTCGGAAATCTGTAAATCGACGTGATAGAGCGGCACCTCCCACTAAAATCGGAACAGAAATGTTTGCTTGCTTTAAATCTTGCGCAGTTAATACCATCTGTTGAGCAGACTTTACAAGTAGACCCGATAAGCCTACAATATCTGGTTTTTCCGTTTTGATTGCTTCAATTAATTGTTGTGGATTAACTTTAATCCCAAGATCCACGACTTTAAATCCGTTATTGCTTAAGATGATATCAACTAAGTTCTTTCCGATATCATGAACGTCACCTTTCACCGTCGCTAATACGACTTTTCCTTTTCCGTTGTCTTCTTCTCCTTTTTCCATATGTGGCTCTAAGAAAGCAACTGCTGCTTTCATGACTTCAGCACTTTGAAGTACTTCTGCAACAATCAACTGATTATCATTGAAAAGGCGACCTACCTCTGTCATGCCATCCATGAGTGGACCGTTAATAATAGCTAACGGATCGTCATATTTACTTAATGCTTCTTGTAAATCCGTCGTTAATCCTTCTTTTGTTCCTTCTACAACGTAGAGTGCAAGTCTTTCTTCTAGTGAGAGGTTTAAACTTTCAACTTTTACTTCTTTTTTCTTTTCACGATAAAAGTTTGTGAATGTGCTCAACGTTTCGTCATTTGTATGGAAAAGAAGTTGATTGGCAAGTTTGATTTCTGCTTCAGGAATCGAAGCGAAGCGCTCTACCTTTTCGGTGTTCACAATCGCATAGTCAAGACCCGCGTGTGTACAATGGTACAAATAAACAGCATTTAACACTTCGCGACCTACTGGAGGCAACCCAAATGAAACGTTACTAATGCCGAGCATCGTTAAGCACTGAGGTAGTTCTTTTTTAATTAATTCAATTCCTTTAATCGTTTGCTCAGCAGAACCGATGTATTGTTCATCTCCTGTTCCAACAGGGAATACAAGTGGATCAAAAATAATATCCGTTGGGTTCAGCCCATGCTTTTTCACTAACAAATCATGAGATCGTTTTGCAATTTCAACTTTACGCTCAGCTGTAACAGCCATTCCTTCTTCATCAATCGTACCAACGACAATAGCTGCTCCGTACTTTTTAATTAAAGGAACGATTGCATCGAATCGTTCTTCTCCATCTTCTAAGTTAATGGAGTTAATAATAGCTTTTCCTTGGCAATAAATTAATGCTTTTTCAATAACGGCTTCATCTGTTGAATCAATAACAAGAGGGACTTTCACTTTCTTTACGACTTCTGAGATGAAATTCTCCATATCTTCTAACTCTTCACGGTCCGGATCAGCTAAACAAATATCAATAACATGAGCGCCGTTTTTTACTTGAGCACGAGCAACCTCTGATGCTTCTTCAAACTTTCCTTCCGCAATCAGTCTTTTAAATTTACGAGATCCAATGACGTTTGTACGCTCTCCAACAAAGAGAGGGCGCATGGAGTCATCGTAAATAAGTGCTTCAATTCCTGAAACAGCGTGAGGATGAGGTGGAATTGAAAGAGCGCGTGGCTGTACGTCTTTTACCGCTTCAGCAAGAGCTTCAATATGAGCAGGTGTCGTTCCACAACAACCTCCAACAATGTTTAGCCAACCTTTGTCAGCAAAGTTTTTAATTTTCATCGCTAATAGTTCAGGTGATTCATGATATAAGCCATCTTCATCTGGTAGACCTGCATTTGGATAACAACTGACGGCTGTTGTTGCTAAGTTTGATAACGAACGAATATGATCAGTCATAAATTCTGGACCAGTTGCACAATTTAACCCAACAGATAAAGGTTTCATATGTTCAAGAGATAAATAGAATGCTTCAATATCTTGACCAGCTAGTGTTGTACCCATTGGCTCGATTGTACCAGAAATCATAATAGGTACTTCTTTGTTAGTTGTTGAAAAAGCATTTGATATTCCTAGAAAGGCTGCTTTTACATTTAGCATATCTTGGCACGTTTCAACGAGAAGCAAATCAACGCCACCATCTAGTAACCCTTTTGTTTGTTCTTCATAGGAGTCTACTAGTTCTTGAAACGAAATACCGCCAGTGACTGAGAGCGTTTTTGTTGTTGGACCGATGGAGCCAGCTATAAAACGTGGCCATTCTGACGTTGAGAACTTTTCACAAGCTTTTCTGGCAAGTTTCGCAGACTCTATATTGAGCTCATATGCTAAGTGACCGAGCTCGTATTCATCAAGAACAGTTGATGTGGCACCAAATGTATTCGTTTCAATAATATCAGCACCTGCCTGTAGATAAGCTTCGTGAATGGATTGGATAACGTGAGGAGCTGTTAATGATAAATATTCATTACAACCTTCATATTCTTCTCCGCCAAAGTCTGCTGCTGTTAGATTGGCATCTTGAATCATTGTGCCCATTGCACCATCAATAACAAGAATTTTTTGCTGAAGTTGCTGTTGGATAGATGTGTTCATTTAAATCTTCCTTTCTGTTGTGACAAGTTGCTTTTGCTGAATATAGCGTGTTAATTCAACCGTCATTTCATAACGCATAAATGGTGTGATTAAGTAAATGCCATCAAATAATTCGTAAGCAGTATCAATTAAGTCTTTTGCAATAGCTATTCCTTCTATTTGTCCCTCTAGTCGATCGCTACCTGTTGCGTCCATTCTTGTTAAAATTTGATCTGATAATTTAATACCTGGAACTTCATGATGAATAAATCGAGCATTTCGTGCTCCTGTTAGTGGCATGATGCCGATATAAATAGGAGTGTCTAAATGTTTTGTTGCTTCGTATACATCACGGATTTGCTTTTCGCAATAGAGCGGTTGTGTAATAAAATAATGAGCCCCACATGTTATCTTCTTTTCAAGACGTTGTACGGCCTTATCTAGATGTCTGACATTTGGATTAAAAGCAGCTGCGATTGAAAAGTTCGTTTTTTGACCGAGTGGTTTTCCAGAGTAAGAGAGTCCTTCGTTAAATTGAGAAATTAGGCTGATTAAATCAAAAGATGATAAATCATAGACAGACGTTGCTCCTGGAAAGTCTCCAATTTTTGATGGATCCCCGGTAATCGCTAATACTTGATTCATTCCTAATGTATGAAGGCCCATTAAATGAGACTGAAGACCAATTAGGTTTCGATCTCGACAGGTAATATGAATAAGCGGCCTTGCCGTTGTATGTTGTTGCATGAGCGTGGCCATTGCTAGATTACTAACCCGAGGTGAAGCAAGAGAATTATCTGCAAGTGTAACAGCATCCACGCCAGCGTTTTCTAATGCTTTTGCTCCTTCTAAAAACTTAGTGACACCTAGCTTTTTAGGTGGATCTAATTCCACAATGATTGACTTTCGCTCCTTTACAATGTCATGCAAGTGAGGCTGAGTTTCGATATCTTGTTCTTCAACGACAACAATAGGGCGCTCTTTCACTGTTTTAAACGTAATAGGTTCTTCGTCTTTTAAAGCAGAAGCGATAGCCGAGATGTGAGATGGAGTTGTGCCACAACACCCTCCAATGAGACGAACACCTTGATTACGGAATGAACGAGCACTTTCTGAGAAATAATCACTGTTTGTTTCGTAGACTAACTTGCCATCTACATAAGAGGGCAAGCTGGCATTTGGATAAGCGGATAGATACGCTTGCTTTGGTAATGGAACCTCTTCTAATGATTGAATCATATGATAAGGGCCAAGTCGGCAGTTTAATCCAATAACATTTGCCCCTAGCGTTTCAAGCTGTGATAAGGCATCGCTAATGTGAGTACCGTCTTGTAATACGCCAATTTCATGAAGAGAAACGTGTGAAATAATGGGCTTATCGGTTTCTTTACGAGCAATCTCTAAAACGGTTTTTAGCTCTTCAAAATCATAATAGGTTTCAAGTAATAGTCCATCTACATCTTCATGTAAGAGCCAAAAGAGTTGTTCACGAAAGCTTCGCTTAATTTCTTCAATACTCATGGAACTTTTTTGAAAAGATCGTGTGCCTCCAATTGTTCCGACTACGTATCCATTGTCACGCACCGCTTGCTTTGCTATCTTCACACCTGCTACATTAATGTCTTTAACAGAGTCTTCTAATCCGTGTCGAGCAAGCTTTTGGTAATTTGCGGCATAGGTGTTTGTTTGAATCACATTTGCACCAGCTTGTAAGTATGCTTGATGAATACCATAAATCTCTTCGCTTTTTGTGAGATTGAGTTCTTCAAAGCAACTATCGATTCCATGTGTATATAACAGAGTCCCTGTTGCACCATCACCGATTAAAATTTTTGATTGTAAATCTTCTAGTAATCCCACCTCAAAAAGCCTCCTTTAGCTTGATATAAAATAAAAAGCCTTCTTATAGAAGAAGGCTTGAATGAATGCTCTCTCCTTATCTTCCAAGCAATATTGATTGCTTCGCTGGATTTAGCACCATGTCTTTATGACTGGTTGCTGAGGTTTCAAAGGGCCAGTCCCTCCACCTCTCTGGATAAGATTGTTTGCTTATAAACTTATGTACGTAAGTACGAAAAAGAATATGTACGTTCTAATTTATCTGATTTTTATAAATTATACAATAGATTATCTATATTTTTTTTGAAAAATTCAATTTATTTGAAGGGGATTTTATCTAAGAATGTTGTTTATGATTGTGTGAAAAGTAAACGATTAGTAAAGAAGTGAATTGAAGGGGAAGAAGTAAGACTTCACGGCATGCGTGATGACAACAGAGCCGCCTAGTATGGAACAAAATGGCTGAATTCAAAGCGGGAACTGGTTGTAAAAATAGTGAACTTAATCAGAATAATAGAAGAAGAGTAATTTTTTTGTAAATTTACATAGGAGATGTATCTTTTTGTCGAATGTTCCAGTAAAATAATGGGTGTTTGAGTGAGCTATTTCTACTTTTAGGGGGACATTTGAGTGAAAAAGTTTAAAAAAAGAACGTTAGCGAGCGCTGCACTTGCACTTGGATTCATCATTCCGCAAGTAGGGCCGACGGTTTCTTATGCAAATTTCAATGAAGACATCGTTAAATTAAGAATTCTGGGCACAAGTGATATTCATACGAACCTAGTGAACTATGATTATTATCAAGACAAACAAGTAGAGAATTTCGGTTTATCTAAAACAGCGTCACTTATTAAACAAGCTCGTGAAGAACAGTCCAATACATTGCTTTTTGATAATGGAGATATCATTCAAGGAAATCCACTTGGTGACTACATAGCAAGAGTTGAACCGCTAAAAAAAGGCGAAGTCCATCCTGTTTTTGATGTTATGAATCTATTGAAATATGACGCTGCAACACCAGGTAACCATGAATTCAACTATGGATTAGATTTTCTTGAGCAAAGTTCAAAAGATGCTCAATTCCCTTATGTAAGTGCAAACGTGTTCCACGATGATAAAGATAATGATCCAACGAACGATACATTTTATTTTGACCCTTACGAAATATTAGAACGTACTGTAAAAGATGAAGATGGTGAAGAGCACAAAATTAAAGTAGGGGTTACAGGGTTTGTCCCTCCTCAGATTTTAAATTGGGATAGCTCTCATTTACAAGGTGAAGTAGTTGTAAAAGATATTGTTGAATCAGCAAAAGAAATCGTACCGAAAATGAAAGAAGAAGGTGCGGATGTCATTGTTGTGTTATCCCATTCAGGTATTGACTATTCAGGATATACAAAAGGAATGGAAAATGCGGCTTACTATTTAACAGAAGTAGAGGACATTGACGCTATTATTACCGGGCATCAACATAACAAATTCCCAGCAATTAATGGTGCGAAGCAAGACTTCCCTGATAGCACAGAGAAAAAGATTAATAATACAACAGGTACGATTAACGGTGTACCTGTGACAATGCCAGGTGCTTGGGGAGATCACTTAGCTCAAATCGACTTAACAATTGAAAAGGTAGAAGGTAAGTGGACGGTAAAAGAGTCTGCAGGAACAATCAAGCCAATCGTTGGTACGGATGGTAAACCTTTAGTCGAATCGAATAAAGAGATTGAAGATGCTGTGAAAGAGCGACATGAAGGCACAATTAAATATGTGAACAGTCCTGTTGGAACAACGACTGCTCCAATTAATAGCTACTTTGCTTTAGTACAAGACGATTCTTCTGTTCAAATCGTAAACCAAGCTCAAAAATGGTATGTAGAGAAAGCATTAAAGGGTACGGATTATGAAAGTTTACCAATTTTGTCGTCAGCTGCGCCATTTAAAGCAGGTGGACGCAATGGGTCAAGTTATTATACAGATATTCCATCAGGAACGATCGCAATTAAAAACGTAGCAGACTTATATTTATATCCAAACACTGTTTATGCGCTAAAATTAACAGGTAAAGAGATTAAAGAATGGTTAGAATGGTCAGCTGGCCAATTTAACCAAATCGATCCGAAGAAAACAGAAGAGCAGCCGCTTGTAAACAGTAATTTTCCGACGTATAACTTTGATATTATTGATGGACTTACGTATGAAATTGATGTAACAGAGCCAGCAAAATATGATCGTTATGCTGCTGTTATTAATGAGAACGCAAATCGTGTGAAGAACATTCAATTTGAAGGAAAAGCATTAAAAGAGGACCAAGAGTTTGTGGTTGTCACAAACAACTACCGTGCAGGAACAAGCACCCTTGTGAATCCTAAAGGTAAAAATACAATTCTAGCAGCACCAGATGAGAATAGACAAACAATTATTGACTATATTACAGAAACAAAAACAATCAATCCAACAGCGGATCAAAATTGGAAGCTAGCACCAATTAAAGAGGATGTAAACGTTACATTTGAATCCTCATCAAATGCACAAAAGTACGTAGAGAACAATAAGTATATTCAATATATTGAAACACTACCAACAGGATTTGCCAAATATTCATTGAATTTAGCACCTAAGCAAGTAGAGAAAAAGCCATTTAAAGATGTACCAGCAAATCATTGGGCATTTGATTATATCTATTCTTTACAAGAGTCTGGAATTATTAAAGGTCAAACAGACGAGCTGTTTAATCCAGAAGGAAAGATTACCCGTGGTCAATTCGCGTCACTACTTGTTCGCTCTTTAGAATTAACAGCGAAAAATCCTGTTACATTTAAGGATGTCCCAAGTTACTTACAAGCTGATGTAGCAGCTGCACACGAAGCGGGAATTACAACGGGAAGAACAAATGAAACATTTGCACCGTTTGCACCTATTACTCGTGAGCAAATGGCAGCCATGATTGTGCGTGCTTACAACTACAAAACAGGTGCAGAGTACAAAGCGAAACAATCTGCCCCTTATCAAGATCAACACTATGTTCAAGATTGGGCAAAAGAATATGTGAATGCAGCGTATGAATTGAAATTTATGACAGGTCAAGGTACAACATTTAATCCTAAACATGAATCAAGCCGTGCACAAGCAGCAAAAGTAATGTATCACTTAAGTAAATAACAGAAAAAGAGAGATATCCAAGGATATCTCTCTTTTTTTATTAATCAACAGGACGACCTTTTGAGCTTTCAAGAATTTGGAACCATTGCATGCGGTTCATGTTCAAATCTAATGCATCGACTGCAGATTGAATGCGTTCAATCTTACCTGAACCAACAATTGGCATAATCATTGCAGGGTGGGCAAGTAACCAAGCATATGCTACTTGATCAAGTGATGCTGCACCAAGCTCAGCTCCGACTTCTTCAAGTTTAGCTCGAACGCGAACCGAGCGCTCATCGTCAGCTGTAAAGATGCTACCGCCACCTAGTGGTGACCACGCCATTGGCGCAATTTTATGTTGCTGACATTGTTCGATGGTTCCTAAATCAAAATGATCTAAATAAGTTGGTGAAACTTCAATTTGGTTTGTAACAAGTGAAAATGGTAAATGTGCCTGTAGCATATCAAATTGTGAACGCTTAAAATTTGAAACACCAAAATGACGAACTTTTCCTTGTTCTTTTAATTGAATAAATGCTTCAGCTACTTCTTCTGGATTCATAAATGGATCTGGACGATGGATAAGAAGTACATCTACATAGTCTGTACGTAAGTTGCGTAATGATTGTTCTGCGCTTTTTACAATATGTTCTTTACTTGTATCGTAAAAATTGATTTTACGATCAGGGAATTTACTAGACTTTAATTTAATACCTGTTTTCGTCACAATTTGCATAGAGTCACGTAAAGAAGGTTTTAATGCTAATGCTTCTCCGAATCGCTCTTCACATGTGTAATCTCCATAAATATCAGCATGATCAAATGTAGTAATACCAAGTTCTAAGCATTGCTCTGTTAATGCAAGCGTTTGCTCATTGGTGAGTCCCCAATCAGATAAGCGCCATAATCCGTGGATGATACGTGAAAACTGTAAATCATCTGTTAACTTAACGGTTTGCATAAAAGTCACCTCATATGTATATGTGTATTTCTTGCTTATTATAGCAGAGGAACAGAGAATTAAGCGAGTGATATGAACGTAAGCGGTAATAGAAAATAAAAGCTATCTAAAAGGCTCGTCTTTTTTTTTGAACAACCACATATAGTGTATTATCGCGCTAGAAAAGGGTGGTTACATGAAAAAGTGGAAACTTACACTACAAGTTGCTGCGACCTATATAGGAACGGTCGTTGGAGCTGGATTTGCTACTGGGAAAGAAATTGTGCAATTTTTTACGAAATATGGGAGCGTCGGTTTAGTTGGCATTTTAATAAGTGGATTTTTCTTTATATGGCTTGGTTCTAAGATGATGTTAATGGCTAATGAGATTAAAGCTGACTCGTATCAAGAGCTTAATAACTATTTGTTTGGGTCAATGGTTGGAAAAGTAGTGAACGTCTTTACAATGATTATTCTATTTGGTATTACATCCGTTATGTTAGCAAGTACAGGAGCCATTGCGCATGAACAATTAGGGTTGTGGCCACAACTTGGCATGGTGCTTACAATGCTGTTAGCCTACATTTCAATCATGAAGGGCATTGAAGGGATAATGATTGTGAACTCTCTCGTTGTTCCAATGATGTTGACGTTTTCTGTCATTATTATTTTTCCTTATCTTCAACACATTCCATTCTTACATGTTTCTTCTATTCATCTTGTTACAACAGATTATAGTTGGGCACTAAGTCCGTTTTTATATATTGCATTCAACTTAGCGATGTCTCAAGCCGTTCTTGTTCCACTTGGTAGTGAAATAAAAGACGAAACCGTTATTAAACGTGGGGCTCTGTTAGGTGGAATCGGTCTTACGTTTATGATGATTGCTACCCATTTGGCACTCTCAAATGTTCCTTATACATTTCAGCTTGAGATTCCAATGAGCGAAGTGATTAAAGATGTTGCAGTATGGGTTAACTGGTTGTTTTTGCTAGTGATTTTTGGGGAAATCTTTACTACTTTAATTGGAAATGTTTTTGGGATGGCTAGACAGGTGAAGAGTGTGTTGCGCATTTCGGAGCATAAAGCATTTATGATTATTTTGCTGTTGTGCTTTACGGTGGGTCAGATTGGATATGGAAAATTACTTGAAGTTCTTTACCCGCTGTTTGGTTATATGGGGTTAGCGTTTATTGCCATGTTATGTATAAAAAAAGTAAAATAAATAAAAGATTATGACAATTTTAAGTGAATTTGGTATAATAATCTTAGAGGAACGCTTATAGAGTTAATGTGTTGACAAAATAAGACTGTTCACTTTATTGTAAGAATGAACAATAGAATAGTTTATCCTTCGGGGTCGGGTGAAAGTCCCAACCGGCGGTGATAAGATATCATATCTTTAAGCCCGTGACCCGTTTGTTCATTGAACAAGCGGTGGATCTAGTTAAAATCTAGAGCCGACAGTATAGTCTGGATGGGAGAAGGATCAGGACACAGTTTTTGTTATTTCTTTTTACGAACAGCAAAAGGTGTATTTGTGTTACACAAATAACATAAAGCCGCTGTTTTTAAATAAGGTAACGACTGTTTATTTGAGTATGCCTAAACGTATACGATTAACACTGATTCAACTCAACCAACCCCTAGGTTTTATACTAGGGGTTTTTATGTTTCTAGCTGGTTGGGAGGAGATACATTGAACGATGAGCACTTTATGAAGTTAGCAATTGAATTAGCAAAAGCTACACAAGGACAAACAAGTCCCAATCCAGTTGTAGGAGCCGTTGTGGTGAAAGATGGAGCCGTTGTTGGAATGGGTGCACACTTAAAGGCAGGACAAGCTCATGCTGAAGTACATGCATTAGCAATGGCCGGAGAACAAGCAAACGGTGCAACGTTGTATGTGACGCTTGAGCCTTGCGCGCACTACGGGAAAACACCACCTTGTGCGAACTTAGTGGTGGAAAAGAAAATGAAACGAGTCGTCATTGCATCCACCGATCCAAATCCATTAGTAGCTGGAAAAGGCATTGCGATAATGAAGGAAGCTGGAATTGAAATTGAAGTAGGTGTATTAGAAAAAGAAGCGACGGCTTTAAATGACCCGTTCTTTCATTTCATTCAAACAAAGCTTCCATTTGTCACACTAAAAACAGCAACGAGCTTAGATGGGAAAACAGCCACATACACAGGAGAAAGTAAATGGATTACAGGTGAACAAGCGCGGTTAGACGTTCATCAATTGCGTCATCAACATGATGCAATTTTAGTCGGCATCAACACAGTGAACATTGATAACCCAAGTTTAACAACGAGACTGCCCGGTGGAGGTAAAAATCCTGTTCGAGTCATTTTAGATACACATTTAAACATTGATGAACAAGCCACTATTCTTCATGATCAACAAGCACCAACATGGATTATAGTAGGACAAGCTGCACAAAGTAAAAAGATCGAAGCAATTACAAATGAGTTTGTCCGAGTCATCAAACTACCAACAGAACAACTTTTATTAAAAGATGTTCTACGCATTTTAGGTGAGAACGGAATTACTTCTTTATTTGTTGAAGGAGGATCTACTGTTCACGGTACATTCTTAAAAGAAAAGTTGTTTAATCAAATGATCACATATATTGCTCCAAAGTTGATTGGTGGAAGCAAAGCGCCAACGTCATTTGGGGGCGAAGGGATTGCTTCTATGAGTGAAGTCGTTGATTTGGAAATTACATTGGTTCAACAGCTAGGTCAAGATCTTAAAATTGTAGCCGTTCCAAAAGAAGGTGAAACGAATGTTTACAGGGATTATTGAAGAAATAGGTGACGTGAAACGTATTCAAAAAGGAAGCGATGCAATTGTTATTTCTATTCGTGCAGATAAGGTGTTAGAAGATGTGCATTTAGGAGATAGCATTGCAGTTAATGGGGTTTGCTTAACTGTTACATCTTTCTCGAAGCATGAATTCACTGTGGATGTAATGCCTGAAACGATTAAAGCCACGACGCTCAAAGAACTGACAGCGGGTTCAAAGGTAAACCTTGAGAGAGCGATGGCGGCAAATGGTCGATTCGGCGGACATTTCGTAAGTGGGCATATTGATGGGGTAGGAACCATTATCCGCAAAACGCCAAAAGGAAACGCCGTTTATTACGAAATTGAAGTGAGCTCAGAGTTAAGAGAATTTATGATGCTAAAAGGCTCTGTTTCAGTTGATGGTACAAGCTTAACTATCTTTGGCTTAACTGCTAACAGCTTTACGATTTCCCTTATCCCTCATACTGTCGCACATACCGTGATTGGCTACAAACAACGTGGTGATTCTGTCAATATTGAATGCGACATGCTTGCAAAATATATAAAAGAAATGATGACCAAAAAAGAAGTGCCATCAAGTAAAGGGAACATGTATGACCTCTTACAAAGGCATGGATATACAGATGAATGATGAGGTGAACGATATGTTTCATACAATTGAAGAAGCAATTGAAGAATTGAAAAACGGTAAAGTTGTCATTGTATGTGATGATGAGGATCGAGAAAATGAAGGGGATTTTGTAGCATTAGCAGATCGTGCTACACCAGAAGTCATTAATTTTATGGCAACTCATGGACGAGGTCTTATTTGCACGCCAATTATAGAAGAGTTAGCAGAAAAACTAGAGTTAAAACCAATGGTAACAACCAATACAGATATGCATGGAACAGCGTTTACTGTAAGCATTGATCATAAATCAACAACAACAGGAATTAGCGCATATGAGCGTTCTACTACTATTAAAGCATTATTAGATGATTATGCAGTTGCAGCAGATTTTCGTCGACCAGGTCACGTTTTTCCGTTAGTTGGTAAAAAAGGTGGCGTATTGCAGCGAGCAGGTCATACAGAAGCAGCAATTGATTTAGCTGTTTTAGCAGGAAGTCAACCTGCAGGTGTTATTTGTGAAATCATGAAAGAAGATGGAACGATGGCACGTGTGCCGGATTTAGTTCATGTTGCAGAAAAATTCGACTTAAAAATGATTACAATTAAAGATCTCATTGCATATCGTCGTAAGCATGAGCAGTTAATAAAGCGTGAAGTAGAAATTAACTTACCAACGTCATTTGGTGAATTTAAAGTAGTCGGTTATACAAATAAAGTGGATGAAAAAGAGCACATTGCTATTGTAAAGGGTGATGTTTCGCCTAATGAACCTGTGTTAGTACGTGTACATTCAGAATGCTTAACAGGTGATGTTTTTGGCTCTTTTCGTTGTGATTGTGGCCCGCAGCTTCATGCAGCACTTGCGCAAATTGAAGATGCAGGTAAAGGAATTTTACTTTATATGCGTCAAGAAGGCCGTGGGATTGGCTTGTTAAATAAACTACGTGCATACAAGCTACAAGAAGAAGGATACGACACGGTTGAAGCAAATGAAAAGCTTGGATTTGGGGCAGATTTACGTGAATATGGTATCGGCGCACAAATGCTAAAAGATTTAGGTGTGCGTAAAATGAAACTATTAACAAATAACCCACGTAAAATTACAGGCTTAAAAGGGTATGACCTAGAAGTTGTTGAGCGTGTGCCTATTCAAATGCCCGCGGTAAAAGACAATGAGAAATATTTAAATACAAAAGTAGAAAAATTGGGTCATTTATTAAATTTGGCCCACTCTAAACATTAATTAAACGAAGCGTTATACAAGCGTTGATGCTTGTTAGTAGAGCGCTAAAGCTAGATTAGACTATCACTTAAAAAGAAACATTGTTGAGGAGGAAGTTAAAAATGGGTCATGTATTTGAAGGGAATTTAGTAGGAACAGGGTTGAAAGTTGCGATTGTTGTAGGTCGTTTTAATGAATTTATTACAAGTAAGTTATTAGGTGGCGCACAAGATGCGTTAAAGCGTCACGGTGTAGAAGAAGAGAATGTTGATATCGCTTGGGTACCAGGTGCATTTGAAATTCCATTAGTAGCTAAAAAGCTAGCAGATTCAAAGAAATATGATGCGGTTATTACGCTTGGAACGGTCATCCGTGGAGCAACGCCTCACTTTGACTATGTATGTAGCGAAGTGTCAAAAGGAGTGGCGTCACAAAGTTTGCAATCGGGAATTCCAATTATTTTCGGTGTATTAACGACTGAAACGATTGAGCAAGCCATTGAGCGTGCGGGAACAAAAGCTGGAAATAAAGGCTGGGAAGCAGCTGCAGCGGCAATTGAAATGGCTAACTTACTACGAGGAATTGAATAAGAAGATTAGATAAAGATAAAAGAAGTGGTGAACAACGTGGCTTGTTCACCACTTCTTTATGCACAGGTGCATAATTTCAATTAAACATCTAAACCTATGTAGTATCATTTGCATTTACGAGAGGAAGAATGACATGCCTCATTATGTTCCTTTTCTAGTATTGGTCATTATAAGTATGATGATATTTGGTATCGTACTATGGCTAAAGCGAGATTCTACATTGTTTATATTATTTCTTTTTATGACAGGACTAGCTTATTTTTTGGAATACATTATTTTAATTTTATTTAATAGTTATCGTTACAACCCTGATTTGATGAAAGAGGATTATTTCGATAATATTTTAGGGTCAGTAACATCTCAAGCCTTTGCATTTCCCATTATGGCCGTGGTAATTGCGGCTTATCAATTAAGGTTACCTTACATTGTTATCATCTCTATCATGTTCATGGGAATTGAAGAGTTATTTTTAAGTTGGGATGTGTATACACACAATTGGTGGAAAACTCCTTACACGGGGGTTTTTATGACAATTGGGTTTTTAATATCAAAAATATGGTACGAATGGTTACATGAACGATTTAGTATGTTCATTCATACATTGACGCTTTATTTTTCAATGATTAGTATTAATGCAACGATTATGTTTGTCATTGTGGCTACGTTTCAAACTCATTGGCTACAATTGGATTTCTTTCAAAACAGTACAAGGGATCATATTAATTTAAATACGCTGTATGTTTTTCTGTTAACAGCTATTTATGTGTGTCTTATCCTGAAGCAAGCATCCATTCTATGGATAGGTAGTGTGATTGTTTTAATAAGAATATTCGATTGGATGTTAATTCAAGTAGGCGTTTTATCCTTAGCACCTTGGAATTCATTCTTTGTCATTGTATTGCTAGATATTTTTGTGCTACTAATCACAGCTGTTTTACATCGTTTTATCATTAAAAGCTGCTATGGGACAAATCCGTTAAAGGAGATAAGCTTTCAAAAGTATTACAAAGATGTGTAACGCTCTTATTTAATTGAACAATAAAAGGAATTTTTAAAAATGAATTGACGATAAATCAAATTATTTTGTAATATGGAAAGACGAATATTCGAAAGTAAACAGGGGAGTGGAGGATTCGTGAAGGAGTCCTTTTTTATAAAAAAGGTATTGAATAATAATGTACTGATTGCAACACATCCAATTTATAATGAAGTCGTTCTCATTGGTAAAGGCATTGGGTTTAATAAGAAAAAAGATGATTGTATCGATTCAGCTGATGTTGAAAAGATGTTTTTGTTAAAAAATGAACAAGAACAAGAGCAGTATAAGCAACTACTTACACAAATTGATGAGTCATTTGTAGAATTGATGAATGATATTATTTCTTATATTCAAAAGCATGTCCAAACCTCACTAAATGAACATATTCATATTGCGTTAACTGATCATATTGCGTTTGCTATTAAGCGTTTTCAACAAGGGCTTGATTTTAGAAATCCTTTTTTAATTGAAACGAAAGCTCTTTATCCAAAAGAATATGTCATTGCAACAGAAGTGATTAGGATGATTAAAAAAGAAATGGGTGTTGAGCTTCCAGAAGGGGAAATAGGCTTTATTGCGTTGCATATTCATAGCGCCATTACGCAAAAAAATATTTCTGAAGTAAATGAGCACTCAACTCTTATCCAAACCATTATTCAAGTGATTCAAGATTCATTTAAAGTGACATTGGACAAAGAGTCTGTTAATTATATGCGGTTAATACGGCATCTTCACTTTGCAATCGACCGTGTAAAAACAGGTGAAGAAATTGAAGAACCAAAAAAATTAGCTTTACTGTTGAAAGAAGAATACCCTGTGTGCTACAATGTTGCTTGGAAAGTGGTAAAAGTTATGCAACAAGCGTTACACTTACCTGTATATGAAGCAGAAGCTGTCTATTTAACGATGCATTTGCAGCGTCTAGTCAGCAAAACTGAATTATAAACCATTTCGGTACGTGTTACTGATTCGATCAGGCATGAGTGAGAAATGAAACGGATTTTATACAAGGGATTAGTATACCCTTTTTCGTTTCTTTTTCATCATGCCTTTTTTGTTTTCTTTAAACAATTACCTTTTATAAAAAGGTAATGAATGTAAGCGTATCAATTATGTTGCTTGTTGCACACTAACAAATATAGAAAAGGAGGTAGGCGCAATGTTTAAAAAACTTTTTGGTGTATTACAAAAAGTAGGTAAAGCGCTTATGTTACCAGTTGCCATTCTACCAGCAGCAGGTTTATTACTAGCTTTTGGTACTGCGTTTCAAAATCCAGACTTATTAGCTCGTATTCCTGCTCTTGAAGCAGAGTGGTTTCAATTAGTCGCAAATGTTATGGCTCAATCTGGTGACATTGTATTTGCAAACTTACCGTTACTCTTCGCAGTTGGTGTAGCAGTTGGACTCGCTGGCGGTGATGGTGTAGCAGGTATTGCAGCCATTGTTGGTTATTTAATTATGAATGTAACAATGAGTACAATTTTAGAGGGAACAGGTGTATTAACACCAGAAATGCTAGAAAATCCTAGCCTAATTGGACAAGATCCAACCCTAGCAATGGTACTTGGAATTCCAACTCTACAAACAGGGGTATTCGGAGGGATTATCGTCGGTGTTATTGCTGCATCTATGTATAATCGCTTCTATACAATTGAATTACCTCAATACTTAGGTTTCTTTGCTGGAAAGCGTTTTGTTCCAATTATTACAGCTGTTTCAACATTAATCTTAGGTTTAATCATGGTGTTTGTATGGCCACCAGTACAAAATGGCTTAAACGCATTTTCTCAAACAATGCTAGATGCAAACCCAACAGTTGCAGCATTTGTATTCGGTTTAATTGAACGTTCGTTAATTCCATTTGGTCTTCATCATATTTTCTACTCACCGTTCTGGTTTGAATTTGGTTCATATGTAAACCAAGCAGGTGAAGTGTTCCGTGGAGATCAACGTATCTTTATGGCTCAGTTACGAGATGGAGCTGAGTTTACAGCAGGTACATTTATGACAGGTAAATTCCCATTCATGATGTTTGGTCTACCAGCAGCAGCATTAGCTATTTATCATGAAGCACGTCCTGAAAACAAAAAATATGTAGCAGGTATTATGGGATCAGCTGCATTAACATCTTTCTTAACAGGGATTACAGAACCTCTTGAGTTCTCATTCTTATTCGTAGCACCTGTTTTATTCGCAATCCATGCAGTTTTTGCTGGACTATCATTTATGATTATGCAATTATTGAATGTGAAAATTGGAATGACATTCTCTGGTGGGGTTATTGATTACGTGTTATTCGGAATCTTACCAAACCGTACTGATTGGTGGCTTGTTATTCCGGTCGGTTTAGTTCTTGCAGTCATCTATTACTTCGGTTTCCGATTTGCGATTCGTAAGTTTAACTTAGGTACGCCAGGTCGTGAAGAGAAGCAAGAAGACGAAGAAGAAGGTAAAGTGGAAGCTGGAGAATTACCAAGCAATGTATTAGCAGCATTAGGTGGAAAAGAGAACATCACACATTTAGATGCTTGTATTACTCGTCTTCGTGTATCAGTAGATGATGTAAAGAACGTAGATAAGAACCGCCTTAAAAAATTAGGAGCTTCAGGTGTTCTTGAAGTAGGTAACAATATTCAAGCTATCTTTGGTCCAAAATCAGACACGTTAAAAGGTCAGATTAAAGACATTATGGATGGTAAAACACCAGTTGTTTCAAAAGAACAACCAAAACCAGTTAAAAACGAAGTGATTACACCAGCTGCTACAAGTGAAAACGGAGCAGAGATTATTTCTCCAATTGAAGGGGAAATCGTTCCGTTATCAGAAGTGCCAGACCAAGTGTTTTCACAAAAATTAATGGGTGATGGCTTTGCAATTATTCCATCAAAAGGCACAGTAGTTGCACCAGTAGACGGAAAAATAGTAAACTTATTCCCGACGAAACATGCTTTAGGAATTGAATCTAATACAGGTCGTGAAGTATTAATTCACTTTGGAATTGACACAGTTAACTTAAAAGGTGAAGGATTTAAAGCTCTAGTTTCACAAGGTGATGAGGTAAAACAAGGTCAACCTTTACTAGAAGTTGATTTAGACTTTGTGAAAGAAAACGCACCTTCAGTTATCACGCCAATTATTTTCACAAACCTACAAGCAGATGAAAAAGTTAACATTCTAAAACAAGGAACGGTTAACTTAAAAGAAGAACAGATTATTACTATTTCTAAATAGGCAAAAGGAGATTGATTATCATGGCAGAAAAAACATTTACAGTAACAGCAGACTCAGGAATTCATGCACGTCCAGCAACTACATTAGTACAAGCGGCTAGCAAATTTGATTCAGATGTAAACTTAGAGTTTAACGGTAAAACTGTAAACTTAAAGTCAATCATGGGTGTTATGTCTCTAGGGATTCCGAAAGATGCTACTATTAAAGTAACAGCTGAAGGTTCTGACGAAGCAGATGCAATTGCAGCAATCGAAGAAACAATCAAAAAAGAAGGATTAGGGGAATAATGACACAAGAAATCCTAGGCATTGCCGCTTCTAGCGGCATTGCTATTGCTAAAGCATTTCGTCTTGAAAATCCGGAATTAAAAGTAGAAAAGAAAACTGTTACAGACATTGACAGTGAGATTGCACGCTTAGAAAAAGCCCTTGCGACATCTACATCAGAACTTGAAAAAATTAAAGAACATGCGTTAAAAGAACTTGGTCAAGATAAGGCGGAGATCTTCTCAGCTCACTTACTAGTTCTAAGTGATCCAGAACTTATCAACCCAATTAAAGAAAAGATTCAAACTGAAAATGTCAATGCAGAGGTTGCATTAGATGAAGTAGCTTCTATGTTCATTTCAATGTTTGAATCAATGGATAATGAATACATGAAAGAACGTGCTGCTGATATTCGCGATGTAACAAAACGTGTGTTAGCTCATCTTCTAGGTGTAAACATTTCAAATCCAAGCATGATTTCAGAAGAGGTTGTCATTATCGCAGAAGATTTAACACCTTCTGATACAGCACAGCTTAACCGTCAATATGTAAAAGGTTTTACCACGGATATTGGTGGACGTACTTCTCACTCAGCAATTATGGCTCGTTCAATGGAAATTCCAGCAGTTGTGGGTACAAAAACTGTCATGCATGACATTGAGAATGGTGCATTAGTAATTATTGATGGATTAGATGGCAAAGTGCTTGTTAATCCAAGTGAAGAAGTTGTGAAGCAATATGAAGACAAAGCAGCAGCTTATGAAGCACAAAAAGCAGAGTGGGCGAAGCTTGTTAATGAAAAAACAGTATCTGCTGATAACCATCATGTAGAGTTAGCAGCAAATATTGGAACACCAGAAGATGTAAAAGGTGTATTAGAAAACGGTGGTGAAGCTGTTGGTCTTTACCGTACGGAATTCTTATACATGGGTCGTGAAGATCTTCCAACAGAAGAAGAGCAATTTACATCTTATAAAACAGTATTAGAGCGTATGGAAGGCAAGCCTGTTGTGGTTCGTACACTTGATATTGGTGGAGATAAAGAACTTCCATATTTAAATCTACCAAAAGAAATGAACCCATTCTTAGGTTTCCGTGCTATTCGTTTATGTCTTGAAATGCAAGATATGTTCCGCACACAACTTCGTGCGTTACTACGTGCAAGTGTATATGGTAACTTAAAAGTTATGTTCCCAATGATTGCAACATTAGATGAATTCCGTCAAGCAAAAGCCATTCTTTTAGAAGAAAAAGAAAAGCTTCAAGCTGAAGGAGTAAGTGTGTCAGATAACATCGAAGTTGGTATGATGGTTGAAATTCCTTCATCTGCAGTAATGGCAGATTTATTTGCGAAGGAAGTGGATTTCTTCTCCATTGGAACAAATGATTTAATTCAATACACGCTAGCAGCAGATCGCATGAACGAACGTGTATCATACTTATACCAACCGTATAACCCGGCGATTCTTCGCTTAATTCATATGGTTATCTTAGCAGCTCACAAAGAAGGTAAATGGGTAGGTATGTGCGGTGAGATGGCTGGAGATGAGATTGCGATTCCAATCTTATTAGCCCTAGGATTAGATGAGTTCTCAATGAGTGCAACATCAATTCTAAAAGCTCGCTCACAAATCCGTCAGCTTTCAAAAGCAGAAATTGAGCCACACATTGAAACAATTCTTTCAATGTCTTCAACTGAAGAAGTTATTGAATTTGTTAAATCAACATTCAATTTAGCGTAAAAAAGAAGCTCAGGTTCTCCTGAGCTTCTTTTTATTTACATAAATAGTGGTTGATGCCTAATCCAAACAGACCTACGCATCTTCCGCTCTTATCAACCGACTGTTTCTTTTTAAAAACAGTGTATAAAACAAAAGAGTCGCCTAACGTTCGGCGACTCAATCATTGGGAAAAGAGAAACTTTTTAAATTATGCAAATGGGGATACAAATTGAGAAAATGAATGCTACAACTAAAGTGTACTGGATAATTGATTATCCGTAAAATATCTATTAGTTATAGTTACCATGCACATAAGTTATACCCAATATAGATTGATTTAGAACATGTGAAAGACGGCGTGTTTTAACGCGTTCCCTCGACCTAAGCATGTGACCATCCCTAACTTTAAAGAAGAATGCACGAGGCTTAAATAGTAGGCCGTCAATCAGCCATTTTTAAGGTCGGTTATTGACTTCATATGATCAATGAATGCTTGGGTAGCAAACGAGATGTAGCGGTCCTTTTTGACAATCAAGGCTAGGTCCCATGGAATTTCGGTTTCTAATTCAATAATGGAAATGTGATTTTTGTTTAACTTTTGGCAAATGGAGTATGGAAAAAGCGTAATACCTAAGTTAGCTGCTACCATCTCTCCAATCAAGTCCCACTGAGAGCTGGTGTATGCAATCTTTGGGGTGAATCCACATTTAATGCACTCATTGTAAATGAGCTCGTGCATCGTAAAATCCTCATGAAATAAAATAAAGGATTCATCTTTTAATTCCTGTAATGACATTCCGTTTTTACGTGCAAAAGGATGTGAGTGATGAACCACAAGCTGTAATCGTTCTTTCACAAAGGGAATGGTGGAAAACTTCTGTTTATCAACAGGCAGTAAAGCTATACCAATATCTATTTCTCCAGTTTCTAAAATCTTTTGCATTTTTTTTGCACCGTACTCAATTAATTCAAGCTGAATCTCAGGATAACGATCATGAAACGACTTAATAATTCGAGGGAAAAAGAGTGTGCCAATAAGAGGAGGGAGACCAATTTTTATCGTTCCCTTTTGTAAATGCATTAAATCATAAAGTGAATTTGATAAATCACGTAAAGATGATAAAATGCTGTCTGCTTGTTGGTAAACAATTTTCCCCGCATCTGTTAGTTGAAGTCGTTTGCCAGAGCGGTCAATGAGCATAACACCTAATTCACTTTCTAGTGCTTTAACCATTTTACTTAATGAAGGCTGAGAGATATGTAATTCTTCAGAGGCTCTTGTAAAGCTACCATTCTTGGCTACTTCGCTAAAATAGTGTAAATGACGTACATCCATGTAATTCACCTTTCATTTTTAAATACAATTCGGCATTTTCTCTTCTTATCATAACGTATTCTTCATGCATAAGAAACATTTACGAATCGATCGATGATGAAATGATGATATAAAATTTTCTAACAGAATTTATGTAGATTTCAACTTGTATTAGATATATAATATATAAATTGAATACACACTTGTATGCGAGATGTAGAATGATGATATAAGGTGGTTAGAACGGTTGAGTAAAGCAGATGAGATTAAAGATGTTGTGTACATACATAATCATTTGAGTGAACGGTATTATGTTGCATATGGAATTGAGTTTAAGGAGTTTGTTCATTCACTTCCTAGACCTATTTCTAATATGTTATTGCTGAAGCATAAATTTGAAGAGAGTGATTATCATTTTTCTACACAATTAGATTATGTGGAAGGTCAACAAATTTGGTCTCTTGCAGAAGATAATGTTTATGATTACGGAGACTTTTGCTGGGTGGATTTTGACGACCTGTCTTCACTCGATTTACTTGAGCCAACAGAACTTGCAGCGCTTCTATACTTAGGACATTATAAAAAGCCTTTAGTTGCATCTTTTAGTAATAAGCTGAGCAATCAATTTGCTTACTTAGCTCATGATGATGGCTTTAGTAATAAAACGTATTACCGAGATGTGTACGACGTTAAGCATATGATTAGCCGTTTAGTTCCTTTGAAGATTACGTTATTAAAGCAAAAGAGGTTTTCTCTAAGACGTAAAAAAGTAGACTATCCTCCAATACCACTTGTGTTAGCTAATACATTATTAACCTTAATGAGTGATGGGCTACTTCTAGATTTTGAAGGAATGGTCCAAACACGTAAGGATATTCAAATTCCTATCTATACAATTGGTAAAGGGATAGACATGGATGAATTCTACAATGATCGCCATGAATATAAAAAGCAAAGCAAGTTACAGGCGTCTCTCGTTTTAAATAAAAAAGAATTAGAATGGACCTTAGTTGAATAATCAAGACCGCTATTCTCGTTGAGTATAGCGGTTTTTTTATTATATGAAGAGATGTGTGTATCCCTCGCTTATAAAAAACGTAGTAAAGTGTGAATTAATTGAGTAATTTGAATAATTACTGTAACATAATGTCATAAACATAAAGGGGGATATGTGATGGACTTACAGTTAAAAGGTAAAAATGCGTTAGTTTTAGCATCTAGTCAAGGGTTAGGGAAAGCGATTGCTAAACAACTCGTCCAAGAAGGTGCAAATGTGATGATTGCTAGTCGCTCTGAAGAAAAATTAGCAAAGGTTGCAGATGAAATGTCAGCAGAGTCAGACAGCAAAGTCCTTTATCACGTTGTCGATGTAACAAGCAAAGAATCCATTGAAAATCTTGTTCAAGCGACAGTGGATTCGTTTGGAACGATTGATATTTTAGTCAATAACGCTGGAGGACCAAAAGCAGGAGGATTTCTTACATTAAGCGATGAAGATTGGCAACAAGCTTTTGAGCTTAATTTACTAAGTTACATTCGTACGATTCGCGAAGTTCTTCCTCATATGAAGAAAGAAGGAGGCAAAATCGTTAATATTGCTTCTTCATCTATAAAGGAGCCAATTCCTGGACTTTTGTTATCTAATACATTTCGAACAGGTATTGTCGGCTTAACCAAAACGTTAGCACAGGAATTAGCGGAGTATAATGTTCTAATTAACACAGTAGCACCAGGAAGAATCGCAACAGATCGTACGGCTAAACTTGATCAATTGAATGCCGAGAAGCAAGGGATTGCCAAAGAAGAAATTGAGAAGCAAGTGAAGACAAAAATTCCATTAGGCAGATATGGAGAGCCAGAAGAGTTTGCAAAAGTCGTAACGTTCTTATTGTCTAGCGGAAATACATATATGACGGGTCAATCGTTCCTAATCGATGGTGGTATGGTTAAATCTATTTAAAAAAGCTGGGACATAAGTGAGTAAAACGAAGAAGAGAAGATTTATATGCAAAATCCCTTGCCGTTCTATCCATTAATGTTTCTGGACTTTTCGGGCAAGGGATTTTACGGGCTGAGTCAAACAGGAGTATTCTTTACCCTTTTGTCTCAGCTTCTTTTTATAGCCATGTTGTAACACGCTCTACTGGAAAACGAGCACTATTATGAGCAGGCTTAGCTGCTTTACCAATTGAGATAAGCATCACAGGAATATAGCGATCATCTACTTTAAACTCTTCAATGAACTGTTGAACATTAAATCCACCCATTGAACATGTATCATAGCCTTTCGCTTTGGCTGCAAGCATTAATGTCATCGCAGCAAGAGAAGAGTTCGTAAAAGCTGCATCTCGAGCGTATACAGGGTTACTGTATGCTCCTTCAATTTGGCCTGCTAAAATATCTTTTACTTCTGCTTTCATATATCCCGCTTCTACAAGAGGATTGTATACATCATCTATGTTTTTATGGGCTTCTAAGTCACCTAGAATCGCAACAACAGCCCCGGCTTCAACAACTTGTTTTTGATTATAGGCAATCGGTAATAAGCGTTCTTTTACTTCATCGCTTGTGAAAGCCATAAAATGCCATTGTTGTAAGTTCCATGCTGATGGAGACTTAATTGTTGTTTCTAAAAGGTCTGTTACTTCTTCTTTACTTAATTTAACAGATGAGTCATAGTCACGCACTGATGTACGCTCATTTACAACTTCAAAAAAATCTTTGCTCATAAATAAAACCTCCGTCATTCGTAGTATGTATAATGGTAATTAAAGTCAGTTGCTTACTATTTGTAAGTAAGGAGAATTCTACAGTAGTGGTTCTTTCTTGTCAAACAATATAGCTTAGCATGTGCAGTTTTCAACATTTCTTGCATGAAACCACGTTTTTATAATTTATCTTTGTTTTTATGTCATCCATAGTGGTAATTGGTTATTTCTTGTTCAAGGTTGCTCGCTTTCCCAGGAAAAGTGTGAGCAAGTCATCTACACTGAAAGTCTTTGAGTACTTGCTGTTTTCTATTCCTACCCTTGCCTACAATAACCGTACATTTTCTCCTTTCTTATTCATATAGTGTAAAAAAGAGCAAATACGTAAGGGGGGTGAGGTGGGTGACGAGAAGAGTCAAAGCTGCAATCCTAGCCATTTTTTTAGGTGGTTTCGGTATGCATAAGTTTTATATTAAACGAATCTTTGCAGGAATTTGTTATCTTCTTTTCTGTTGGACAGGAATCCCACAAGTAATAGGTATTATAGAAGGACTGTCTTATTTGTTAAAAACTGATGAACAGTTTGAAGAATATGAACACAATCACAATCACTTTCTTCTCTAAACATCCTCTTGTTTTTCAATCCCCATCACACGTTATTCTGTTTAAATAAATTTCCGTAAAAGATTGTTCTTTTTTCCCTTGTTCTAATTGTGTAAGATGATGATAGATGTACATGAAAAGGGGAGAAAGAAGATGAAAAAAGAAACGAAGGTTGGCTTTGTTGGCATCGGTGTAATGGGAAAAAGCATGGCTTCCCATCTTTTACATGCAGGATTTCCTTTATATATCTATACAAGAACAAAAGAAAAGGCACAACGTTTACTTGAGAGTGGAGCGATATGGAAAGAAAGTATAGCCGATCTTGCAAAAGAGTGTGATGTTGTATTCACGATGGTTGGTTATCCTAAAGATGTAGAAGAAACGTATTTAGGTGAAGAAGGCTTATTGCAGTACGCAAAGCAAGGTAGTTATTTAATCGATATGACCACTTCTGAACCATCTTTAGCGATTCGAATTTATGAAGAGGGAAAAAAGAAAAACATTCATGTGTTGGATGCACCTGTTTCTGGTGGAGATATTGGGGCAAGAGATGCTAAGCTAACCATTATGGTTGGTGGAGAGGAACAAGTATTTGAAGCGTGTAAGCCACTCTTTGAAAAGCTCGGAACAAACATTATTCTTCAAGGAAAAGCGGGAGCAGGGCAACATACAAAAATGTGTAATCAGATTACGATTGCCTCCACGATGATGGGAGTAAGTGAGGCGATGGTTTATGCTGAGAAAGCTGGATTAGACCCACAAACAGTATTATTATCAATTTCTACAGGGGCAGCCGGTAGTTGGTCTTTAGATAATTTAGCCCCTCGTATGATTGCGCAGAATTTTGAGCCTGGTTTTTATATTAAACACTTTATTAAAGATATGAGCATCGCGGTAGAAGAAGCAAAAGCATTAGGGATACATGCACATGGATTAGCGTTAGCTAAAAAATTGTATGAAGAGCTTGCTGAGCAAGGTGAAGAAAATAGTGGGACACAAGCTTTATACAAGCTGTATAAATAAGGATAGAGTAGAAGGTACTAACAGCTATATCTTTCAACATTCCGTTTACACTAGTAATAGGCTTGATTAAAGGAGTGTTGAAAAATGGCAAAGCGCACAAAAAAGAATGATGCTGATCAAAAAAATAAAAAAGGCTTCGATGCTGCAAAGCTAAATGCTGAATTTAGCCACGAATTTGGTAGCGCACAAGCGAATCAAAAGCATAAAGATAAAGCAAAAGAAGAAAAAGCCTCTAAAAACGATGGGAAATACAAAGGCGGTTTATAAAGAAGAATGGCTGAACTAAAGGTGAGTTTTTAGTCCAGCCATTCTTTTTAGTTTTTATTTAGATGGTGTTCAAGGCGGTTTAATGCTTCTGTAAGTGTATCCATTGAGTAGGCATAGGAAAGACGTACATATCCTTCACCTAAGGTAGAGAAAGCATTTCCTGGAACAAGTGCCACGCCAGCATCTTTTACAAGACTTAATGCAAAGTCAAAAGAGCTTTTGTGGAATTTTTGAATTGAAGGAAATAGATAGAACGCACCAGAAGGCTTTTCTACTTCAAATCCCATTGCTACTAATCGCTCGTAAACATAGTTTCTTCTTTTTTCATATTCTTGTTTCATTAGGATGGATTCGTCTTTAGCTGTTGTTAATGCTTCAAGTGCAGCTATTTGTGAAATTGAAGAAGCGCAGCTTACATTGTATTGATGGACTTTTAACATATGTTTACTTATGTATGCAGGAGCAAATAACAGCCCAATACGCCATCCAGTCATCGAATGAGACTTAGATACCCCATTTACAACAATCGTTTTATCTCGCATAGATGGGATTGTCGCAATTGATTCATGTTTTCCATCAAAAACGAGTTCGCTATAAATTTCGTCTGATAAAACAAAAATGTCTTTATCATGCAATAAGGTCGCAATATCCTCTAGCTCTGTTTTGGATAATGTAACCCCTGTTGGATTAGATGGATAAGGTAAAATGATACATCTTGTTTTTTCTGTTATGTGTTGGTTAATTAAATCTGCTGTTAGGCGAAATCCTGTGTTTGTTGTATCAACATGAACTGGAATAGCACCAGCTAGTCGGATAAGCGGTTCATAACCAGGATAAACAGGGCCAGGCAAAATCACTTCAGACCCTTCCTCTAAAATAGTACGCATCGCAATGTCAATGGCTTGACTAGCTCCAATGGTCACGATCACTTCTGTTTCAGGGTCATACTGTTGATTGTAGTTTGTGCGTACAAATTGTGAAGCGGCTTGTCGTAATTCTAAAATTCCTGCGTTATGAGTATAAGACGTTTTATTTTGATCAATAGCCTGTTTAGCAGCTGTTTTTACTGAATCAGGTGTTAAAAAGTCCGGTTGTCCAATTGTTAGTGAAAGTACGTCTTCATATTGTGAAACCATATTAAAAAATGTGCGGATACCCGAAATTTGAATGTTCTTAACACGATCATTAATGAGATGCTCCATTTGTTTCATCCTTTCTCTACGATTCAATTTATTTTAACACATTGCTGCGGTAACATCATGGAACAAAAATAAAAACGATGGGAGCTCCCATCGCTTTTATTTTTGTTGTAATTGAACCAAATTGTTATATTCTGTTGTTAATTGAATGAATGAATTTTTATCTTTACGATCTAGTGATTGGTCAATCAGGGACAGTAAATGTTTTTTATTAAAAGAGTAACTAATATGATTCAAAAAAGCACTAGCTTCTTCCTCAAAGCGTGTTGGCCTTACAATCGATTGTTTTTCTTTGTAATATTCATTTGCACGTCTTCCATGATAATTCATTTTAATACCTCCCTGTTTTTAAATAGCACGTTTTCAACTTACTAGGTATATACCCATATATATGTAAGTTAATCACAAGGTGTTAAAAGAATTTTCAAAGCCGAACAATTGTTTTTAAAACAAGAAGGTTTTTGTTACGAATGTTGAATGCCACTTAATAAAATAGAAAGAGAGTGACTGATTTTTTGCTGTAATGAAATGTCTAGTTGATGAGGATTTGTGCACCAATATAAAAGAATTCCGTAAAAATGCAAAATGGCTGATGAACCTACTTCCTCTGATGAAATGTTTTCTTTGAATTCACCTCGTCTTTTTCCCTCATCGATGAGTAAAATAACAGAATGTTTCATTTGTTCAATTTGTAAAACTTCAGAGCGATGAAAAGTTTCATTTGTAATAGAAATATGAAAAAGAGATCGAACGAGTTGAGGATTTGCTTCTTCATAGGATCTAACTAGCAGTTGAAATAATTGATGAATAGAAGAAGTAATAGGTTGTTCAGATTGTAATAACTCTTTTGTGTGCTGTTCAAAAAGTAATAATTGTTTTTCTCCTAATGTATGTAGAACTTCTTCTTTTGACTTAAAGTAATTAAAAAACGTTCCTTTTGCTACCCCGGCTTCATCTGTAATTTGGGATACGGTTGTTTTTTGATATCCTTGTTGTTGAAAAAGGCGAATTGCTACTTGTTGAAGCTTTTGTTTCGTTTGTTCTTTTTGTATTGTACGCTTCATTTTCCCCACTCCATTTTCTCTCTTCTTTTGTAACTTTTATCCCATCTTGATTATAGCACTCTACTGAAACCGAGGTAATGGTAATGATTTATAAAAGTCATATTAATAATTTGTAAAAGAGCAGGGAAAAAAAGGGTGCAGATGGAATTGTTGATTCAATAAGGAGGAGTAATATGAATATAGAGCCTAGAGTGTCAAAACCATCTAAACGTAGATTTGATCATGTATTTTCTATTTATTTATCTTTACCCATCTTGTCATGGGCATTATATGATTTTGCCAATACAATCTTTTCATCTAATATTACAACGATTTTCTTTCCCTTTTACTTGCAGGAAGCGATTGGAAACAACGCGAGGATGGAGCAAATAGCCAGCACCTTTATTTCGTATGCTAATGCGTTAGCTAGCTTCTTTCTAGTCATTTTCTCACCTCTATTTGGTGTGATGATTGACAAAAGTTCACAGAGGAAGAAGCCTTTATTTATCTTTACAATGATTACAGTAGGCTGCACAATTGCAATGGGGTTGTTTAGCTTCATGTCTAGTGAACAAACGATAGCAGGCCTTCCTATTACATTAATCATTATCATTTCTTTGTTTGTAGTTGCAAAATTCTTCTACCATTCTAGCTTAATTTTTTACGATAGCATGATGAGTGATTTAGGGACAAGAGAGCATTTGCCGCTTATTTCAGGATTTGGAGTAGCGGTTGGGTATGTAGGAACATTAGTTGGTTTAACGATTTATCCATTTATTAAGGAACCAAACTTTCATCATGCTTTTATTCCAACAGGCATCATGTTCTTTGTTTTTTCTTTACCACTTTTCTTATTTGTGAAAGAAAAAAAGCAGCAACCACAGCTCAATACAAAGAAGCCGTCTTTTGTAAGTGGATATTTAGAGATTTATCAAACATTTCGTGAAATGAAGTTGTATAAGCCAATTTTTACGTTTATGATTGTGTATTTTTTTATAAATGATGCAATTGCAACAACCATTGCAATGATGGCTATTTACGCAAAGGTGGTTGTTGGATTTACAACAAGTATGTTTATCTTGTTATATCTAGTTTCGACTGTGACAAGTATTATTGGCTCCTTTATTTTTGGTTATATTACGAAAAAGATTGGAGCAAAGCGTGCGATAACACTCGTAGCAATCATTCTAATTATGGCATTAGTTATGGCTGTAGGGGCAATCTCTAGTTGGATGTTTTGGATAAGTGGCAGTTTGTTTGGCGTTGCTTTAGGAGCCATGTGGGTCACAACTAGAACGCTTATTATCGAACTAACACCGCCGGAACGAAGAGGTCAATTTTTTGGGTTATTTGCTTTTTCAGGCAAAGTCTCTGCCATCATAGGTCCTTTATTATACGGAACGATTACATTGCTTTTCGCCAATCTTGGCAGTATAGCAAGTCGGATGGCTTTAGGTTCGTTACTTGTCTTGGCTGTTATCGGCTTAGTCATTCACCTGAGAGCTTCTTATGAAGTGACAAATCGTAGTTAAATATATCTAGAGAATCAATAACCTATGAAAACATCAATATACAATTTGATTTGCCAAATTGTTATAGCGCTATATAATAGAAGTAGATTAGAAGACTTTAACATGGAAGGGCGAAAATGGATGTTTAACGATAAAGGTATTTTACTCGAAAGTGGGACGAATGAACTGGAAATTGTTGAATTTGGAATTGGACCGATTCGTTTTGGAATTAATGTAATAAAAGTACGTGAAATTATTAATCCAGTACCCATTACTCCTGTACCAAATTCACACCATTATGTAGAAGGAATTATTGAACTTAGAGGAGAAGTTTTACCTATTGTTAATGTTGAAAAAGCATTAAAGCTAGCTCCCTCAGAGAATCCAGAAAAGGATAAATTTATTGTAACGGAATTTAATAAGCAAAAAATTGTATTTCATGTACATACAGTGACACAAATTCATCGTTTTTCTTGGAAAGACATTGAGAAGCCATCTGATATTTATCAAGGTCTTGAAACGCAAATAACAGGCGTCATTAAAATGGAAGGTGAAATGCTTCTTCTCCTAGACTTTGAAAAGCTTCTTACAGATGTGAATCCTGAATCAGGCATTAACATGAGTAAAATTAAAAAGCTTGGTCAACGTGATCGCTCCAATAAACGTCTTGTTATTGCTGAAGATTCACCACTCCTTCGTCAGATGATTAGTGACACGCTTGAACAAGCAGGATACATTTTCACTGATTTCTTTGAAAACGGCCAAGAAGCCTGGGCTTATCTAGAAAGCATTGTAGATGCAGGTAAAGCAATTGAAGATGAAGTACAGTTAGTGATCACAGATATTGAAATGCCACAAATGGACGGCCATTATCTAACAAAGAAAATTAAAGATGATGCACGTCTAACTATATTACCAGTCATTATTTTCTCCTCTCTGATTACAGAGGATTTACGTCATAAAGGAAAATTGGTAGGGGCGAATGCTCAAGTAAGCAAGCCAGAAATTGTTGAGCTTGTTGATTTAATTGATCGACTTGTACTTTAAATCAAACGTAAGAAAAAGCATGTATAAAAAAACGGCGGAAAAAGCGTAACGCTTTTTCCGCCGTTTTTTTGTCTCTCTGCTTCTTAAAAGAACTTTATAATCTAGAAATAGCTTTTGCCAAGAGGCTTAAACACAGGTGCTTGTCTTTGTTTTGGTTTATTCATAGGCTGTTGTGGCGGTAGTACGAGCAAATGCCCTATATACTTAGTTAACACTCGTTTTGCTTGTGATAAAGACATGTGTGTTTTGGGATTTCGATAAGAATGATTTAAGTGACCGAGGTGTGGTAATAGCTTGAAGTCTTCTTTTTTTGGTGGCATATGGAAGTAGTAATTATCAACTTTTACAAGTACGTCAGATCTCTGTCTACTATTACCAGGGTTAGATGAAAAATGAAGCCCTTCTTTTTTTGCTTTTCCCTCTAAAATTAACTGTTCGAGTGCAACTTTTTTTAGATTATACAATTCCTTTGGATCAGGAGCAGATTTAGCATGTCGGTTTACAGTGAAGATGGCTTGTGCAATCTCTGGTAAAGACGGTGCAATCGGTTCACGACCGTTTACGTCAGACATAACGTCACTCCTTTTATCTAAATTATCGCTATTGTCCTTATTATAGCTCGTCTTTTAAAATTTGCAAATGAAGGAGCAAATTCACAAAGAATCCGTGTTTCCTATAAGAAAAATAAACATTTTTAGTTTTGTTTAAAAATAACAGGTTATACAGATAATACATGAAACGCTATTTACAAAGTAAGAAGGTGTAAAAAACATGACAGATATTTTAATTGCCCTTATTCCTGCGGTAATGTGGGGAAGCATTCTTCTAGTCAGTGCAAAACTAGGTGGCTCTCCCTATAGTCAAACATTAGGTCTAACGATTGGAGCTTTGCTGTTTTCAATTGGAGCTTATTTTATTGTCCAACCAGAGCTATCAACAAAAGCAGTCATTGTGAGCTTTATATCGGGGGTTTTTTGGACATTAGGGCAAAAAAATCAGTTCTCAGCAGCTGATCAACTTGGAGTATCAAAAGCATTACCTATCTCGACTGGCATGCAATTGCTTGGCACCTCATTGTTTGGGGTGTTTGTATTTGGAGAATGGTCCACAAGAACACAGTTAATGATAGGGATTGCTGCTTTAATTTGTATCATTATTGGTGTTCTTTTTACATCGTTAAAAGATAAAGATGAAAAAGGTGAAGAAGGAAAGAAAAGCTTCACAAAGGGTATGATTATCTTACTTGTTTCGACAGTTGGTTATGTTGCGTATGTTGTCATTATTCGTTGGTTTGAAATAGATGGCTGGACGGCTATTTTACCTCAATCAGTTGGCATGATTGTAGGAGCTATTATTTTAACTATCCGTCATAAACCATTCGACAAATATGCAATTCGCAATACAATTACAGGATTTGTATGGGCTACAGGAAATATTGGACTTTTATTAGCGGTCCCAAGAGTAGGAGTCGCTACAAGTTTTTCTTTTTCACAGATGGGTATTATTATTTCAACCCTAGGCGGTATTTTTTTATTAGGTGAAAAGAAATCCAAACGTCAAATTGTATTTGTCATTATTGGCTGTTTATTAATCATTGCAGGTGGAGTTTTATTAGGATTTACAAAGAAATAAAGGAGTGAATGACATGTATGAACATTTAAAAGAAAAAGTTGCTATTGTAACAGGGTCAGCAAGTGGAATAGGTGAATCGGTAGCGGTTCGCTTTGGTCAAGAAAAAATGAAAGTAGTCGTTAACTATCGCTCAAAGCAAGAAGATGCATCAAAAGTTGTGAAGAAAATTCAAGAACATGGTGGAGAAGCGATTGCTATTCAAGCTGATATCTCAAAGGAAGAAGATGTAAAGCGTCTTGTTGAAGCAGCTCATACCTCCTTTGGTACATTAGATGTGATGGTAAACAATGCAGGTATTCAAAGTGAAGTGTCGTCTCATGAAATGTCTTTAGATGAATGGAATAAAGTGATCTCTGTTAATTTATCGGGAACCTTTTTATGCTGTCGTGAAGCCATTTCTTACATGCTCAAACACGGAGTAAAAGGATCTATTATCAATATGTCAAGTGTTCATGACATTATTCCCTGGCCACATTTTGTTCACTATGCATCAAGCAAAGGGGGAATAAAGATGATGACCGAAACGCTTGCGTTAGAGTATGCACCTAAAGGTATACGAGTTAATGCCATTGGTCCTGGTGCCATTAATACCCCTATTAATGCAGAAAAGTTTTCTGATCCAGGAGTGAAAGCAGGTGTTGAAAAATTAATTCCAATGGGATACATCGCCGAAGCGGAAGAAATTGCTTCAGTAGCAGCTTGGCTAGCTTCAAATGAATCAAAGTATGTAACAGGTATTACGCTTTATGCAGATGGCGGTATGACTTTATATCCGAGCTTCCAAGCGGGCAAAGGTTAAGAAAGAAGGCGTGAAGGTCGAATATAAACCCCAGTTCCGTTTGGAACAATAGAAGCTAATTCATTCACATCTTTGTTATACATACGAATGCAGCCTTTAGAGACAGCCTTGCCAATTGAGCTTGGATTATTTGTGCCATGAATGCCATAAGAAATTTTTGATAAACTTAGCCACATTGTACCAAATGGGCCACCTGGATTTGGTTCTCGATTCACGATAACGAAGTTTCCAATGGGAGTAGCACTTAGCATCTTCCCAACAGCAATGGGGTATGTTTTCACGACATCTCCTTTGTCTCGTAGCTCTAATTGACGCTCTGTTAAAAATACATGGATGCTGTAAGGGATTGATTCTTTGTCGGGAAGATTAGGAATCACAATCACTTGACCTGGAGAAATGACATTTGGATTTGGCAATGGATTCGCGGCTAAAAGAGTGGAAAGTGGTATTCGATAATCAATTGCAATAGATGCTAAGGATTCGCCGGGTTTTACAAAATGCTTCATTTAATGGACCTCCTTTTTAATATCATCATAAAGTAGCTTCATTTGCGTTTAGCATGCTTCATGTTTGTTATCCTTGCAATGAGTGTACTTAAAAAGCAGAATAATTGTATTGTTTTTTTATTCAAAATGTATAAAATAGTGTTAAAAAGCTTGTAAACGAAAAGGGTGTTTGAAGTAGATTGAAACAAAAATATGGCATGATTGATATTGGATCAAATACAATGAGACTCGTGATTTATGAATTGAAAAACGAGAAAAGCATTCGCCAAATTGAAAATGTAAAAGTAGTAGCTAGACTGCGTAATTACCTTGATCACCATAACATGTTAACGGATGAAGGTATTGAAGTGCTAGTCAATACATTGAAGAGCTTTCAAGTCATCACAAGACATCACACGCTCGAAAAAGTGAATTGTATGGCTACTGCTACTATTCGTCAGGCAAAAAATAAGCAAACCATTATGGATATAGTTGCAAAAGAAACAGATTTTACGATGAATGTGTTCTCCGAATACGAAGAAGCTTATTATGGATTCTTAGCGGTCATTCACTCTACTTCTATTCAAGAAGGTATTACAATCGATATTGGTGGAGGTAGCACTGAAGTGACGTATTTTCGCAATAGAGAGCTAGTAGAGTATCATAGCTTTCCTTTTGGTGCACTATCGTTAAAACTACAATTTGTTAAAGATAATATTCCAACTCTTAAAGAAAGAGAACAAATTAAAGCATTCATTCTTTCGCAATTTCAGTCTCTTCCTTGGTTGAAACATATTAATGTTCCGATTGTAGCAATTGGTGGTAGTGCTCGTAATATGGTTCAACTCCATCAAAGCTTTACACAATATCCACTCGCTGGTGTGCATCAATATGAAATGTCCTATGAGGATATCTGTTATGTACAAGAAAAGGTGGAAGCGTTGACTTATCAAGAGATTCAAAAGCTAGAAGGCTTATCAAAGGATCGAGCGGATACCATTGTTCCTGCTATTCAAGTGTTTAATACACTTTGCCAAGTAACAGATTCCAAACAATTTATTTTAAGCAGAAAAGGATTAAGAGAAGGTGTCTTTTTCGGGGAGATTATTAAGCGACATCCAGAAACTTTACGGTCAGATGTGCTAGAAAAAAGCTTACGTGAATTGATGGAGGATTTTGAGATTAATAGTGAACATGTAAAGCAAATACATAAGCTTTCTCAGATTGTATTTCAACAAATACGTGAGCACTACTCAACGTGTCTACATGAAGAAGATGTGAAGTTATTAGAACGAGCTGCTAAAGTATTTCACCTTGGTGAATATATTGACTCGGAGTCTAGTAGTCAGCATACGTTTTATTTATTGGCTAATCGAACCATTGATGGACTCAATCATAAAGAACGGTTAAAACTAGCGCTTGTGGCTTCTTATAAGGGAAAATCAGCTTTTAAGCAATATATTGAACCCTTTAAAGGTTGGTTCCACAAAGAAGAGTATAAAAAGCTATTAATGCTAGGTGCAATCTTAAAATTTACTCATAGTTTGAATGCAACAAAACGCGATGTTGTAGATCATTTAAAAATAACGGTAAGAGATGGAGAATTGTGCATGAGCATTATGTGTAATAGTGATTACCGTGCAGAGGAATATCAGGCAGAAAAGCAAAAAAAGCATTTAGAGAAAGTGTTGAAAGTACCTGTAGATCTTCAGTTTAGCCTTACTCTCTAAAGTTCCCGTCAAATTAAAAAAGCAATATAGGAGTCAACCACTCCTATATTGCTTTTTTATAAAGATAATGAAAATTGTTGCAATAGATAATTATAACGGAAAGAGAGGAAGAAATTCCTAATTTAACTAAAAAACAACCTAAAATTTACGAAATTTTAATATAATAGTGATAACTTGAAAGAAGAAAAAACTTCAAACAGATATTTTATTGAAGGTGGGACAAGTTACAATGGTTAATACAACAGGGAACATAATAGAAAGAAAGATATTAGCAGATCCGGTGTATTATAATAACCGCGAATTAAGTTGGTTAGCTTTTAATCAACGTGTATTAGAAGAAGCATTTGATAAACGGAATGCGTTACTTGAAAGGTTTAAATTTCTTGCTATTTTTAGCTCGAACTTAGATGAATTTTTTATGGTTCGCGTAGCGGGACTAAAAGATCAAGTAAAAGCGAATTTTAATAAACCAGAAAATAAAGCTGGATTAACCCCTAAACAACAACTTTCTGCCATTTCAAAAAAGAATCATCAATTAGTGCATCGACAATATGAGGTATTTAATGAGCAATTAATTTCTGCAATTGAAAAAGAAGGAATTAAAATTGTACCCATGAATGATGTACAAGATAATCAACTTTCCTTTTTAGAAACTTATTTTGACGAACAAATCTTTCCGGTATTAACTCCAATGGCTGTTGATGCATACCGACCGTTTCCGATGCTTTTAAACAAAAGCTTAAACTTAGCCATTATATTAGAGGAAAAAACAGAACAAGAAGGTAGCATTATGCAACTCAATGGTAAGTTAGCTCTTGTTCAAGTTCCAGCAGTTTTAGACCGTTTTGTTGAATTGCCAAATCAAGATGAGAAACGACACTTTGTGTTACTTGAAGATGTAATTGCTTATTTTATTCATAAAGTATTTACAGGGTATCAAGTAAAGTCTGTTACTCAGTTTCGCATTACGCGAAATGCAGATATGACCATTCATGAAGAAGGTGCAAGAGACTTATTGCGGGAAATTGAAAAAGAGCTAAAGAAACGCAAATGGGGAGCTGCTGTTCGATTAGAAGTAAGAGGAAAGAACTTTGATAATAATGTGCTAGCCTATTTAAAAGAGGAGTTAGAGATTCATGATAAAGATGTCTACATGGTAGAAGGACCTCTTGACTTTACATTTTTATTTTCGTTTTATAAAGAAGTGAAGCTAACGCATGAACATTTAGTAGAGGAAGTATTTATTCCTCAACCTCCAAAAGATATTGCTTCAGATGAGGACATTTTCGAAAAAGCACTTGAGCAAGATATTTTATTGCATCACCCATATGAGTCATTTGAGCCAGTGATTGATTTTGTTTCCGATGCTGCAGATGACCCAGATGTATTAGCGATTAAGCAAACACTCTATCGTGTAAGTGGTGATTCCCCTGTTATCAAAGCACTGCAACGCGCAGCTGAAAATGGAAAGCAAGTGACGGTACTGGTAGAGTTAAAAGCTCGTTTTGATGAGGAAAACAACGTTCAATGGGCGAAGGAGCTTGAAAAAGCAGGCTGTCATGTTATTTATGGAATGACGTATTTAAAAACTCATAGCAAAATCACGCTTGTTGTTCGTCGTAAACAAGGTAGAATTGAACGATTTGTTCACTTAGGAACAGGAAATTATAACGATGCAACAGCAAAGTTATATACAGATACAGGCTTAATAACAGCAAATCGAAAAATTGGAATTGATGCGACGAACTTCTTCAATTATTTAAGTGGATATACAGAAAAACCTCAATATCATCACTTATCTGTTGCACCGTTTGATATTCGTGCAAATTATATTCGTCTTATTGATCAAGAAATCGAGTTTCATAAAAAGCATGGGAACGGTCGCATTATCGCAAAAATGAATTCCCTGACTGATAAACCGATTATTATGAAACTATACGAAGCATCTAATGCAGGTGTGAAAATTGATTTAATTGTCCGTGGAATTTGTTGTTTACGTCCAGGAATTAAAGGGATTAGTGAAAATATTAACGTTACTAGTATTGTAGGACGATTTTTAGAGCATAGTCGAATTTACTATTTTCATCATAATGGAGAAGAAAAAATATTCTTTTCATCAGCCGATATGATGACAAGAAATATGATTAAGCGAGTAGAAATCTTATTCCCGATTTTTGATGGTCGATTAAAAAAGCGCGTGCAAAAGTGGCTAACAATTATGTTGTCGGATAATGTAAAGGCACGAGAACAGCATTCAGACGGAAGTTACCATTATGTGAAAAGAAATGAAAATGATCCCGTTATTGATAGTCAAAGGCTATTATATGAGATGGCTTATCATATCATGGATGACGAAGAATAAAAAAACAGCCGGGTCATTTCCGGCTGTTTTTTTATCTTGGCGTGTACGATTGATAAGGATAACCAGGTGTGGATGCTTGAGAACCAAATGCACCTGGATATCCGCCACCGCCAACAGGTGTAGGTAAAGGGTAAGGATATGGATAAGGAGTTGGAAGTGGATATGGATAAGGTGCTGGGAATGGAGGACAGCATCCTGGTCTACCAAAACCACCGCCGAAGCCACCAACCGCAAGTCCTCCTAATAGCCCACCGGCTAACCCTGCTACGAAAGGAAATCCAAAAAAACGTTGATCCCCGTAAGGAACATTACGATATGCTTGATAAGGGTAATGATACATCGTTTAACCTCCTAAGACTTTGTCTAGATAGTGTATGGAAATTCTTATAGTTGTGAGCCTGGCTTTTTATTGAATGGGTATTTTCTCTACATTGATATGTGTAAATGTGCTACTATTAAGAAAAAAAAAACTACTAATAGGTTGGGAATTATGTACAACGAGAACAGTCGTATATTAAATGATATTAATAAACTTGAAGAAATGATTGTGCAGATTATATTGAAGCATACACATGACCTTGTTTATATTATGAAAATAGATGAAGAGGGTGTGCTTCGCTATTTCTTTGTGAATGAAGCTGGTAAAACACATGCCAGCTTAGAAGAAGAATATAAAGGGAAAACTCTTCAAGATGTTTTGCCTTCTCATATCGCTACTCATTTACAGTTCTACTATGCGCTAGCGCAAACGAAAAAGCGAAAAGTTATTTTTCAAGACGAGGTCATTTTAAAAGATGGTCAAAAAATTAATGGAGAATCAGTGTTAACACCTATCATCGATGAAGAGGGAGTATGTAGGTTTATTGTATGTATTACAAGAGATGTTACAACTGTTGTAGATGAGAAAAATCGATTAATTGAAAGTCAACAAAGGTATAAGTCACTAGTTGATCACAATTTAGATGCTGTATTTGTACTAGACCTAAAAGGCAATCTATTACATGCCAATCCAGCTGCTTTTGAGACATTTGGGTATAAAGAGAAAGAGGTAGTGGGGCGTTCAGTTTTATCTCTTTTACAAGAAGGTGAGGTTCATTACTTTAAAGAAGTGTTAAGTAAAACAATTAAAGGTAGTGAGAGGAAAACACTCACGTGCAAAATGATTCATAAAAAAGGATATATTATTTGGACACAAGTAAAGACGGTACCTATTGTGGTTCATGATCATATTACCGGTGTATATGTGATTGTTCGTGATATCACAGAGCAGTTAGAGAATGAGAGATTAATGAAGAAGATGGCCTTTTATGATTACTTAACGAAACTTCCTAATCGAAATTCATTGAATGAAAGGCTTACAGAAGCCATCACCAATGCATCTAAGCGTCATGAACAGTTAGCGCTCATCTATATGGATTTAGATCGATTTAAATTTTTAAATGATACATTAGGTCACGATGCAGGAGATCAATTATTAAAGAGTGTAGCAAGAAGATTAGATTCATTATCAAATGATTACGTATCTGTATTTAGGCAAGGTGGCGATGAATTTGTTGTTTTAATTGAAGATACAACGATTGAACAAGCTGAAAGGCTTGCAAAACAAATTCTCTCCTTATTTTCTGTTCCATTTTCACTTAACTTAAATCAAGAATATTATGTAACACCTAGCATGGGAATTAGTATGTTCCCTAATGATGGTCAGGAGCGAGCAATGCTTGTAAAGTGTGCAGATATTGCGCTATATCGTGTGAAGGAGCAAGGAAGAGCTCATTATCAGTTTTATCACCACAGCATGCTGCAATCAACGCCGTATATGATGCTTATTGAGACAGGCTTAAGAAAAGCGATTAATCAAAATGAATTTGTTGTATTTTATCAGCCGCAAGTAGATTTGTGCGATGAGACCATTAACAGCTTTGAAGCGTTACTGCGCTGGAATAGTCCAACGTTAGGCTTTGTTGCACCAAACGAGTTTATACCACTTGCTGAAGATACAGGTCTTATTTTACCAATTGGTACGTGGGTTTTTGAAGAAGTTTGTCGCCAAATAAAAGAATGGTATGAAAAGGGTTATGGGTATAAAACGGTTGCTGTCAATTTGTCAACGAAGCAATTTCAACAATCAACCTTAGTTGAAACGATTGAAGGAATATTAAAGAAATTTAATATTCCTCCACATTGTTTAGAAATTGAAATTACAGAAGGTGCGTTGAAAGATGCAAGAGAGACCATTAGCGTGTTAAAAAGATTAAAAGAGATTGGTGTTCAAATCTCGGTGGATGACTTCGGAACAGGTTATTCCTCGCTAAGTTATTTGAAGCGATTTCCACTTGATTGCTTAAAAATTGATCAGTCGTTTATTGCGGAGTTATTAACAAATCCAACAGACGAAGCCATTACGACAACGATTATTCACCTTGCGCAAAAGTTGAATTTAACTGTTATTGCCGAAGGAGTAGAAGAACAAGAGCAGGCTCAATTTTTAAAAGAAATTAATTGTGAAAAAGCGCAAGGATACTATTTTAGTCGGCCACTTCCTGCTCACGAAGTGGAGAAATTCTTTCAACAATAAAAAAGCTCTATCATTTGTTTAGGAAGCCTGATTAAACAAATAATAGAGAGTGTACAGGCTTTCTCAAATCGCATGATTTGAGAAAGCCTTTTTTGTTGTTATGCTTTTCTTAATGTGAATATTGTTACTTCTGGGGTGGCTAAAAAGCGAAACGGTAGGCGAGTAGTGCCAAGTCCACGATTTACATAAAGTTGCATGTTTGATTGTCCCACTTCATAAGATCCCTCTGAGTAGACGGTTCCGAATGGTGGTGTAATGAGTGGGCCGTAAAAAGGAATTTGTATTTGTCCTCCATGACTATGTCCAGAAAGTTGTAAATCCACTTCATAGTTTGCTACTTTAACAGCTACATCTGGTTCATGAACCATCGCAATTGAAAACACATTATGCTGTAATTGATTGAGCGTTTTAGAGTATTCGGGTTTACCAAGCATGACGTCATCTAAACCACAAATATGAATAAACGTTTGATCGACCAGTTCAATTTTATGGACTTCATTCGTTAGGAGTTTGAAATCTGCTTGGTGCATAATTTCCTTATACAATTCCGTACCATATCCGCCGTGATCGTGATTTCCATATATGGAATATTTTCCGAGAGGTGCTTGTATTTGCTTTAAAATAGGGGCTACTTTATTTGTGTAAGGATATTCATTTGGAATATCAATTAAATCACCTGTGAATAAAACGATGTCAGGACGTAGTGCATTCATTTTTTCAACTAGATTTTGTAGTTGAGGTAAGTGATAAGACAAGCCAAGATGTGTGTCGCTAAATTGTAAAACGTTTATCCCATCAAAGCTTGCAGGGAGATTTGATGCGCTAATTGTTTTACGAACGATATCCAATCGCTTTGGTTCAACGTACTTTGCGTACGCATAGCCACCGCTTGCTGCTAAAATACTACCAAAAGAAAGTGATAAAAAACGCTTCAAAAAAGATCGCCTAGTGTACGTCTTTTCCATTGTAAAAACCAACCTATTATTTATTTTGTGAATCTTTTTTTATTATATCATTGTTTTTTTACCGATAACAATTTGAAGATTAGAGAAAAAGAGGTAAAATAATAGTTGTAATAGTCAAAAAAATTCAAAGGGGTATGAGAGAATGAAAGAAAAAGTAGTTATTGTTACAGGTGGTTCAAGTGGGATGGGGAAATATATGGCAAAGCGATTTGCTGATGATGGCGCTTACGTTGTCATTACAGGTAGAAATGAAGAGAGATTACTAGAAACAAAAGCTGAAATTGAAACTTTTGAAGGACAAGTATTACCTGTTACGATGGATGTGCGTAACCCAGAAGATGTAGCAAGAATGGTTGCAGAGACAGATAAGGCTTTTAAGCGTATTGATTTCCTTGTGAATAATGCGGCAGGAAATTTCATTTGTCCAGCAGAGAAGCTATCAACAAATGGATGGAATAGTGTGATTGATATTGTGTTAAATGGGACATTTTATTGTAGCCAAGAAGTAGGTAAGTATTGGATGGAACACCATATAAAAGGGGCTATTACAAACATTGTTGCAACGTATGCATGGAATGCAGGAGCGGGTGTTATTCATTCTGCTTGTGCAAAATCCGGTGTACTAACGATGACACGAACACTTGCTGTAGAGTGGGGACGAAAATATGGAATTCGCGTAAACGCCATTGCCCCAGGACCAATTGAGCGTACAGGCGGAGCGGAAAAGTTATTTGAGTCTGAAAAAGCAAAGGAGCGTACACTTCATTCAGTTCCATTACAGAGACTTGGTACACCTGAAGAAATTGCTGCTCTAGCTGCCTTTTTATTTTCAAAAGAAGCATCCTATATCAATGGCGAGTGCATCACAATGGATGGAGGACAGTGGTTAAATCAATTCCCTTTTTAATCTACAAATCAAATCTATATGAGAAAAGTTTGATTCTTTAGCCAAAAAACAACGTGTAAGGTGCGTATCTTCTTCCGTCCAGTTTGTCCGTCGCTGACCACGCGCCTTACGCTTTTCTGGTATGTCTAGCTACAGGGGCCAGCGACTAGCAAACTTCCTGCTCCTCCTTACGATAAGGCAACATCGGATCACTACGTTCTCCGTGTTTTCTTTATCTCATGCGGAGCCGTCCAGTTTGTTCGTCGCTAATCAGGCCCCTTACGCTTTTCTGGTATGTCTAGCTACAGGGGCCAGCGACTAGCAAACTTCCTGCTCCTCCTTACGATAAGGCAACATCGGATCACTACGTTC
>NZ_JAFBFC010000007.1 GCF_016909075.1 Priestia iocasae | reverse complement strand
CAAACTCTCCGAAGAAATGTTTGACTTGCTCATAATTTTAAAACTTGAATTAACGTTGACGTTTGTCGCTTTGTTCAGTTTTCAAAGTTCAACCGCCGCTCAGAAGCGACTTTATTATCATAACAAGTTGTTAATTGAATGTCAACAACTTTTTTATTTTTCTTTGTCGCTTTGTTTTACCTCTTGGCGACGAAATTAAATATACCACGATAATTTTACAGATGCAACAATTTTTTAAAAGTTTTTTTAAGTTTTTTACATTACTATTAATAAGCATAACCGCACTCCTTACTTCTACTACATAATAGAACAACCTTCCTTATATGCATCTCATTCAAAAGAACTTATTTAAGTATAGTGTGTACAACTTCTCTACATCCCTAAAGTAAGAATATATCAAGCCTCAGCAGAGCTATATATTATCATTTTTACTGTTGTAGTGTGATATTTTTTTTTGTATAGTTAACAGTATCTAAGAAAAGCAATGTAAATAAACATCCACAAGGGGAGCCACATGGCTGAGAGTGATCGCTAGAGTTCTAACCCTTTGAACCTGTTAGTTAGTACTAACGTAGGAATGTGGCTTCGTATGGTATGCAATGTAGGTTACCTTAACAAGCCCTACATTGCTTTTTTTATTTACCGCGAGCATCTTTTATGGTTGCAAATCTTTTGTAAGCATTAAATGATTGCTCAACTTAACATATACGAAGGGAGCTTTTTTAGGTATGAAACGCAGTAACATTCTTTTTATAGTAGAGGTTGGAATGATGAGCGGACTTGCTTACTTATTAGATTTAGTAGCAAGCTTTCTTTCTTTAAGACTTTGGCCTCAAGGGGGTTCTATTTCTATTGCAATGGTTCCAGTCTTCATTATGTCCTTTAGATGGGGGCTAAAGGGAGGCATGTTTACCGGATTTCTTCTTGGCCTTTTACAAGTCACACTAGGTCCCGCTTATGTTGTACACCCTATTCAAGCATTCTTAGATTATTTTGTTGCTTTTACAGTAGTAGGATTAGCTGGTGTTGTTTATAAACAAATTCAAAGATTGAATATTGCAACTCAAAAAAAACAACTATTATCTTTTATTTTTCTAGGCGCATTTATTGCTAGTTTAGCAAGATATATAACTCATACAATTGCAGGGTTTGTGTTTTTTGCTGAAGCTGGATCAACAAAAACACAGGCACTGATTTTCTCAGCTATCTATAATGGCACCTATATGCTACCCGCATTTCTTATCAGTGCAATTATTTGTTATATCATTATTAACATGACGAAGCAGCGTTTTTTAACTACACCTTAATAACTAGAAAAGAGCATGAAACAAGCGATCAAACTTGAATTATGCTCTTTTCTATGTTTTTAGCTTTTCCATCGGAGACAATGATTCAACTTTACATACTCTTAAAAAGAGTTGCATAACTTTTCTTCCTCTATCATATTGTCTAGTAAACTATTCTTTTAGTGGAGGGAACATTTGTGAACAGTGCAGCGGAGTTGGCAATGCTTATTTCATTTTTCATGTCCATTCTATTAATCTTTTCAGCTTATTGGGAAGCCATTCACATATGTAATACACCTGGACAAGTAAAAGGGGCTTCCTTTATCTTTTTTACTACATCCGGCTTTATTTTTTCCTTATTCGCTTCCTATTTTCATAAGTTTATTTGATGCTAGAATACCCTTATTTTCTGAGAGGGTATTTTTTCTTTTTTGAATTAAATAAAGAGAAACGCCTAGAAAGATAATGCCACTACCCACTACTTGCATAGTGGACACTTTCTCATTTAATAGTAGATAAGCAAGCACCGCTGCACCAATAGGTTCAAATAATATTGCCATAGATATAACCGTTGTACTTACAAACTTTAAACTCCAATTAAGCAATGAATGGCCTAATAAAGTTGGAAAGATGGCAAGTAAGATAAAATAAATCCATTCCTGATGAGAAATAGGTATAAGAGATTGATTTGTACTTATTACATATATAAATAAAGTAACAGTACTTACACTGTAAACAATAAATGTATATGTAGTTACACTAAGCGCCCCCCTTACTCTCTGTCCACATAATAAGTAAACAGTGATAAATAAACAGGCAAGTAAGGCTAACGCATCTCCGAACAAAGCTTGTCCACTTATGTTTAAATCATTCCAACCAATGATAAAACTTCCTGCTAATGCTAGTAAGACACATCCAATCTCTAGTAAGGTTGCTTTCTCTTTAAAAAATAAATATGCACCGATTACTGCAAAAATAGGTTGTAAAGTGACCATAACAGTTGAACTTGTTACAGACGTAAATCTCAGTGATTCAAACCACAGAATAAAATGAAAAGCTAACAGTACTCCCGCTAATATAGAATAAATCCAACTCTCTTTCGTTAGCTTAATTTTTTCTTTTCTACTTGTTAAAACGAACACTGGAGCAATTATGAGCACCGAAAACAATAACCGATAAAAAGCAATGACACCGGCGGGTGATTCCGACAGCTTCACAAAAATAGCTGATGTAGAGATAAATAATATAGCTATTCCAATTACTAAGTAACAACGAATGAGCAGTGAATACACATCGACACCTCCATTTGAAAATTTTGTCGAAGAGATATTTTTGAATTTTTTCATCTCTCTTTGTTAAGATACTTGTAAGCGTATTCAAAAAATTCTGATATAATAGAAACTGTATCTATCATATCAGCTTTTTGAATATAGTAGATAACTTTTTACAGGAGGCGAACTATGACAGGCTTAAAAAAGGTAACAATAGGGGAACTACTTTTAGAAACCACAAATCAGTTTGGTTCACAAGAAGCAGTCGTATATTCAAAAGAGGGGATTCGCTATACGTACAAAGAATTTTATGACGAAACAACAAAAGTAGCAAAGGCCCTGCTCGGACTAGGCATAAAAAAAGGCGATCACATCGCTGTATGGGCTACTAATGTTCCAGAATGGCTTTTATTACAATTTGCCTCAGCAAGAATTGGAGCAGTTCTTGTAACAGTAAATACAAGCTATCAAGAGAGTGAACTCGAATATTTATTAAAGCAATCAGACTCTACTACTTTATTCTTCATCGATGGTTTTAAAGGTACATCTTATCTATCTATTATTCAACAACTAACTCAAGAAAAGACACTACACCCTACTTCAAAAGAAATCACATACTCCCGCTTACCTATCTTAAAAAATTTAATTTACTTAGGAGATGAATGTGCTGATTCAGCAATCACAACTTGGTCTATGTTTATGCAACATGGTCATGATATTAGTGATAAAGAATTAGCAGAACGCGAGCAATCACTCCACTACGACGATGTTATTAATATGCAATATACATCCGGAACTACTGGATTCCCTAAAGGCGTTATGCTAACACATTTTAATATTGTAAATAACGGATACCTTGTAGCACAATCAATGAAGCTATCTAATAACGATCGTTTATGTATTCCCGTACCATACTTTCATTGCTTCGGTTGTGTATTAGGCGTCCTTGCTTGTGTATCTGTTAGTGCGACAATGGTACCAATTGTTGAATTTAATCCCGAGCTCGTATTAGAAACCGTTGAGAAAGAAAAGTGTACAGGCCTACACGGAGTGCCAACTATGTTCATCGCTGAGCTCAATCACCCTGATTTCTCAAAGTATGATTTATCACGACTGCGCACAGGAATAATGGCTGGTTCTACATGTCCAATCGAAGTAATGAAACGAGTTATGAATGAAATGAATATGTCTGAAATTACAATTGCTTATGGACAAACAGAATCTTCACCTGTTATCACTCAAACAATCACTACCGACTCTATTACTAGAAAAGTAGAAACAGTCGGAAAGGCTCATCCTCATGTTGAAGTCAAAATAATTGACCCTGTAACAGGACTAGAAGTAGAACGCGGTACTCAAGGTGAATTGTGCACAAAAGGCTATCTTGTAATGAAAGGTTACTATAAAATGCCTGAAGCAACTCAAGAAACGATTGATCAAGATGGATGGCTACATACCGGAGACTTAGCGACAATGGATGAAGACGGCTATGTCGTCATTACAGGTCGATTAAAGGACATGATTATTCGTGGTGGAGAAAACATTTATCCGCGTGAAATTGAAGAGTTCCTTTACCGCCATCCTGATATTTTAGATGTACAAGTAGTGGGAGTTCCAGACCAAAAGTACGGCGAAAGAGTAGCAGCTTGTATTAAGGTAAAAGAAAACACTACTTTAACGGAGGAAGATGTTAAAAGCTTTTGTAAAGGAAAACTATCTCACTACAAAATTCCTGAATACATCATGTTTGTTTCATCTTTTCCAATGACCGCCTCTGGAAAGATACAAAAGTATAAATTAAGAGAGCAAGCCGTTGAATTAACGAGTCAACTTTCAATCTAAAGAACTTGTGATTTAAAAAGTGTAGCATGACCCTCTTTTCGGTCATGCTACACTTTTTATACATGCTTGAATTCTAATTACTAATCCAGACTTTCTACTTCTACTTTTAGTACTCCTGTTAAGCTCTTTAATTGATAGTAAACATCCGTTGTATAGACACCCTTACGAGTAATAATAATACAATTAATGAGAATATCATTTTTCTCTTCCTTTACCTTCACTCCTTTTACACCTAACTCTTTATTCTTAATTTCAATAAGAAGCTGTGTTAAATCCGTTGTTTTTTCTATCCATAGTCGACCTCTAATCTCTCGCTCTTTTAATTTTTTTGGTCCAATCCATTCAAATAGCAAAGGTAAAACTTTAATACCGAATATAATGAACAGCACACCCAATAAAGCTTCTATGTAAAAACCTGCCCCAATGGTAATACCAATGGCAGCTGATGCTAGTACAAGAGCAGCTGTTGTTAGTCCTGAGATTGCCTCATTGCTTCTACGAAGAATAACACCAGCACCTAAAAAACCAATTCCACTAATTACATAAGAAGGGATCCGCCCTGGGTCCATCGGCCGCGAGTATTCTTTTGAATACAAAAAAGCTGATTCGTAGGAGACAATGGTTAATAAGCAAGCAATGACCGATACAATCAAACACGTTTTTAACCCTAGTGGCTTGCCTTTTAATTCTCTTTCTAATCCAATAATAACTCCACCCACAGCAGCTAAGCTCAACTTCAATAAAACGTCGTTATAGACAATCACTTGCAGCAGTTCTCCCATTCCTTCTCCCTCCTCATTTTTTATTGTCCTTTTACTATCCTACTGTTTAGAAGTAAAAATATGTACAAAATTAGAACTTGTACATGAAGAGAAAACAACAAGCCTCCCTTCACAAAAGAGAGACTTGTTGTAATTCTTGAATAAATTCCGTTTGCAACGTAAGCGAATGACGATACTCATCGCGTAATGCTTTCTGTAAAAGCTGGCGCTTTCTCTTTGCATCAAACGTACTGTGTTTAATAATAGAACGACATTCATATAGAAAATCCATATATTGCTCATAGGAATCATCGTATTGCTCTTTGAGGTTTTTAATTAGCCCCTTTGCTAACAACGGACTCGCACCATTTGTTGAAACAGCAATTGATAACTTCCCGCGAGAAAACTGCGCAGGAAAGGTAATGTTTCCGTTCTCAGGTTTTTCTACAACGTTTACTAATTGCGAAGGCGATGCGCACTTCACAATCGCTTCATTCACTTGTGAATGATTTGTCGCTACAATAATTAAAAAAGCTGCTTCAATATCTCTTTTTTCTACTTCTTTCCTAATTAATTGAACTTTTCTCTCTTGTTCTAGTTCCAGTAGCTCCTCCGTAAACCACGGAGCAATCACTGTAATATAGGCTCTTTCTTTCAATAACGATTGAACTTTTCTCGTAGCTACACTGCCACCACCGACAATTACAATATTTTTATGTGTAAGATCTATCATTACTGCATACATGTTACTTCACCAACGAAGAATGTAGCTGATGTACTTGCTCAACTAACAAATCAATAAGATTGGAATGGTATCCTAAATAATTTGTTAAGATGATTTGCTGAGAGGAGGAACTTAGTTTCTTCACTTCCTCTATCACTTCACTCATTAAGACACCTGTAAATAATAAGTAGGGAATCACAAATACTTGTCGATAGTGTAACGTAGTAGCATTCAAAAGCCCTTCTTTAAATGTTGGTGTGGCTGCAGCAAGAAAGCATGTATTCACTCGTTGAAACTTACTTCTTTCTTCAAGTTGCTGTGCAATCTCTTGGAATTGCATCAATGCCTCTTGATCACTACTTCCTCTTCCAACTAATAAAGCCATTGCTTGATCAGTTACTTCTTGGTTTGTGTCCTTTACTTTTTCAAGCAAGATGTCGATGATTTTTTCTTGTACCCCAAACGGTTGACCATAAGATAACTCAACATGTGGATATCTCATAATCATCTTCTTTAACACATTAGGGATATCTTGCTTTGCATGAGCAGCAGTGAGTAAAAGAATAGGGATTGCCATAATACGAGTAGCACCTTGCTCTACACAGCGCTCAAAAGCTTCTTCAATGGTTGGCTCCGCTAATTCTAAAAATGCTGCTTCTTGAATAGGAATTGATACTTTTTCTTTACATCGTTGCACAAAACTCAATGCTTCACGACATCCTTCCTTGACTCGACTGCCGTGACAAATATACAACACTGCATCCATTTCTATCGCCCTCTTTAATATGCTTCTTGTGCGTAAGAGTAGTATTGTTGAGCTGATTTTTGAAACCAACTCAGTTTACTATGAAGCTTTACCACTTCTCCAATGATAATCATACTAGGATTTTCAATTTTTTCTTTTTGGACCACTTCTACAATATTACTCAGCGTACCAGTCACTGTTCTTTGTGTTTCACACGTTCCCCAATGAATTAATGCGATTGGTGTATTAGCGCTTTTTCCGTATCGTAATAGCTGTTCACAAATATAAGGAAGATTACGAACTCCCATATAAATGGCCAGTGTATCGACGCCTTTAGCCAAGCTCTCCCATCTAATTTCTTCGTCTTCTACTTCTTTTCGATGACCTGTGACAAAAGCAAAGCTTGCACTATAGTCTCGATGCGTAACTGGAATGCCTGCATAAGCAGGAGCGGCTACTCCTGAGGTGATACCTGGAACAACTTCAAATGAGACACCATTATTCACAAGTGCTTCAGCTTCTTCTCCGCCTCTTCCAAAAATAAACGGATCGCCACCTTTTAGACGCGTGACCACTTTACCTTTTTTTGCATATTTAACAAGGAAACTATTAATCGTTTCTTGCTTTAATGTATGATAATTCGGTAGCTTTCCACAGTAAATAAGGTCAGCATCACTTTTAGCATGTTCTAGTAGCTTTTTATTAACGAGCCGATCATATAAGATGACATCTGCTTCTTGAATGCACCTTAACCCTTTTACTGTAATTAAATCTGGATCACCCGGTCCTGCTCCTACTAAATACACTTTCCCCATGAATATCTCATCCTTTCAACTAGTTGCCGAGAACGAAACCTGTACCACCTCGTATTCTCTTCTTTTCATATAAAACTGTTTCTTTTACATCTGGCATCTTTAAAAAATGCTTTTCTAATTCAACGTCTACAAGTTCAAATGCATGTTCGTCGCTATTCGCTACAATGATAACGTGCATGATTTGATCCGAAATTGTGACTTCAAAGCGATACAAATGCACGCAACTCACTTCCTTTAATTACGATACTTTTTCATCTAGCTGCTCAAGAATTTCATCTAATTTTTCTTGGAGTGACTCAATACCTACTCGATTAAAAAATTCATGAAAATTCTCGCCTAATAACTTCTCTTCCTTAAAATGTGTGAGAAAATCAGCCAAAACATCAATGAGCTGTTCAGCATTGACTTTTCCTTTTAACTTCTCATTAAACTTTCCACCTGCGTTTAGTGTTCCACCTACATATATCTCAAATGCTTCAACCATTTGTTTATCTTTTGTTCGCATTTTAATTCCCTGTAAGCCAATGTCTGCAATTTGGCGCTGACCACAGGAGTTTGGACACCCAACCATATGGAAACGAACAGGAACATCTAATGTAATTGTTTGGTCAAGCTCTTCTGCAATGCGTCTCATTCTTTCTTTTGTTTCAACGAGTGCTAAATTACAATATTCAATCCCTGTACATGAAACAGAGTAACCAATAAATGAATTTGGTCTAACTGTGATGCGTTCAAATATTTTTTCTTTCAACAGTTCATCTGTTTTTTCGTTCAGAACATTCGGAATGATTAAATTTTGAGAATTACATGTACGAATTTCTCCGTTTCCGTACTCTTTAGAAATACGAGCTAACTCTAGCACTTCATCTGCATCTAGTCGACCGACAGGAACATTAAAACCTAAATAGCTTAGTCCTTCTTGCTTTTGCTTTTGAACGCCATAGAAATAGCCTGCATTCCACTCTTTTGTAGGCTCTTCCCCTTTAGATAGTAGCGGACCTGTAATCCCTTCTAGCTTCTCTTTAAATTTTTCTACGCCCCAGTCTGCAACGAGAAACTTCAAACGAGCGAGATGGCGCTTTTCACGATAGCCGTTATCGCGGAAAATCGTTGTAACCGCAATGGCAACTTCTTTGACTTGTTCGGGCTTTACAAACACATCTAATGTTTGAGCTAGAAACGGCTTAGATGATAAGCCTCCACCTACTTTTAAGTGAAAGCCGACGACTTGCTCACCTTCTATTTCTTTTACTGCCGGTGTAAATGAAATACAGTTAATCTCAGCATTCGATGCATTTCGCACGTTTGAACTAATAGACATTTTGTATTTTCGAGGCAAATTCGAAAAGTCTTCATTGTGTTGGAAAAACTCGTATACATCTTTTACAATGTCTGATGTATCAAATAATTCATCTGGGTCAATTCCTGCTAACGGGTTCCCAACAATGGTTCGAGTAATATCTCCACACGCTCCTGCCGAAGAGAGGCCAACTGCTTCAAGACGATTAAAGATATCTGGAATTTGTTCAATCTCTAACCAATGAAACTGAATAGCTTGTCGTGTTGTAATATCAAAAACACCTCGTCCGTAGTCTTTCGCAATATTTGCTAATGCGACTGTTTGTTCATTCGTTAAAATACCCGAAGGAACATTGACACGCATCATAAAATAACCTGCTTCCTTCGGCCGTTGTAAATAAAGGCCAGCCCACTTAAATAAATCCCATTCCTCTTTTGGAATTGAACTAAATCCATTTTTCGCATAATGAGGAATATCATTAAAAATTTCCAAGCCATCTTTTTCTAGCTTTTTCTTCTCTGTCGCATTAATTTTCTCATTGTTTTCCCATGTTTTTACGTAAGCCAAATGAAGTCACTCCTTAAATAAAATTCTTACTTCTCAAGTAAACTATTACTTCGTTCGCGCACTCTTCAATGCTATTCTCACCCGTTTTAATAACTAATTCTGGATTTTGCGGACGTTCATATGGTGAATCAATGCCTGTAAACTCTTTAATTTCACCACTTCTAGCTTTTTTATAAAGCCCTTTAGGATCTCTTTTCTCACACTCTTCGATTGGACAATCTACATAAACTTCAATAAACTCGCTCTCTTCTAAGATATGCCTTACTTGATCACGATCTTCTTGAAAAGGTGAAATAAAAGCGGTCAATACAACTTGCCCACTATCCACGAACAGTTTTGAAACCTCACCAATACGGCGAATATTCTCCGTGCGATCTTCTACAGAGAACCCTAAATTTTTATTTAAGCCAAAACGGATGTTATCTCCATCTAATACATAGTTACGAATTTCTCTATTGTATAGCTGTTTCGCTACCGCATTTGCAATGGTCGATTTACCAGACCCTGATAACCCAGTGAACCACAACACAAAGCTGTGATGATTATTTTGTTGTCGTCTTTGTTCCTTTGATATACCTGACTCATGCCATGTAATATTGGTTGATTGACTCATTGTTTTCCCTCCTTACTTTTGTGAAAGCACTTGTTTGTGTAGTCCTTTAATTAATACTTCAATCACTTCTTTTCGACTAAACGTACTTGGAGGAATTTCCCCATTTCGCAGCATTTCTCTTACTTTAGTACCTGACAAAATAACATGATGCTCTTGACTATGTGGACATGTCTTGGTAGATGCCATCCCTTCACACTTTTCACAATAAAAGCTATGTTCAAAGAATAGAGGAGTAATACCCAATTCATCTGGTGTAAAATGATTAAAGATTTTCTGAGCATCATAAGTTCCATAATAATCCCCGACTCCTGCATGATCACGACCTACAATGAAATGGGTACATCCATAATTCTTTCTCACTAATGCATGAAAGATTGCTTCTCTCGGTCCAGCGTAACGCATTGCTGCTGGAAAGACAGCTAAAAATGTTCGATCGTGTGGGTAATAGTTTTCTAGTAATACTTCATAACTCTCCATACGAATATCAGCCGGAATATCATCTGATTTTGTTTCTCCTACAAGAGGATTTAAAAGGAGACCATCTACAATTTCTAATGCTGTTTTTTGAATGTACTCATGAGCTCGGTGCACTGGATTACGCGTTTGAAACCCAACTATTGTTTTCCACCCTCGTTGCTTAAAAACCTTCCTCGTTTCGGCAGGATCTAAATGATAAGTAGAAAATCTTCCTTTTTCTGTGCGTTTAATCAATTTAATTGGCCCTGCAATATAAATATTTGGACGCTCAAACACTTTACGCACCCCTGGATGAGCAAGTTCCATTGTTTGATAAACAAGTTGAGCTTCTTTCTCTTTATTAGGCTCATATATTTCTTCAATGGTTAACACACCATATACAACGTTATTCTGGACTAACTTAACTTCCTCTCCTACACTCAATGATGAAGCTTTTTCTTCATCCACTGCCAAAGTAATTGGAATGCTCCAAACTGTACCATCCGCTAGCTTCATTTTCTCTACTACTGAATGATAATCAGCTTGATTTAGAAAGCCTGTGATTGGGCTGTATCCCCCTATTCCAATCAACTCCAAATCACTCAACGCTGTATTGTCTAGCTCAATTTCCTTTGTTAATTCTCCATAGTTATAACTTGGCTCGTATAAATTAATTAATTGCCCACCATGCGCTTGAATTGTACTCATTTAAAATTCCCCCTAATTTATTATTCATATAAGTTTAGTTGGTTTAAGAAGTGGCTTTCTCCTCTTTTGAAAAGCTTGGCTTCTTATTTCTGGCTGTTTTCATTAAGCTAAGAATCCCTACTGTTGCAATACAACCACTTATTAATACAACAAGTGAATAAACATCACTTTCTAACAAGAGCTTTACTAATCCATAAGAAATGACTAATGAAAAAACGGGTGAAACAATCCAAACTTTTAACATTTGTACAATCACCTTTTGTTGCCATATATAAAATCCTTCTTTAGCTGCACCGATTGCGATAATAGATGACGTTGTTACTTGAGTAAGCGGTACTGGTAATCCAAATACAGAAGCGATTGTAACAAGAGACGCGCCTGTTCCAGAAATAACAACCCCTTCGCCAAGTGAAAAGTTAGTAATTCTCTTCCCATTTGTCTCAATCACTTTTTCACCTAGAAAGAATGCACCTAACGCTACAAAGAATGCCCCATATAGAATACCATTCGATGCGTCAATCAAACCTGCCCCAACGAGCGGTCCAATTGCATTTGCAACGTTATTCATACCAGCCGAAAAGGCCTCAAAAAAACCTGTAGCAATGACAAGGAACGTTAAAAATGGCTTCCACTTCGACCGTTTCTCACCTTTTTTTCGATTGAACTTCTTCATTAAAACGCCAATAATAAAAGCGGTGAGAAAAGCTACAATTGGAACAATAATCCAAAATGAAACAATAACTAATAATTTTTGAACATACACGGATTGATAAGCAATACCGACTCCAACAACTGACCCAACTGTTACCTCACTTGTAGATAAAGGAATACCAATGACATTTGCAATAAAAAGAGATAGCGTAGCAGAAGCTAGAATAATAATAACAATCTCTACTGTTAAAACATTTTTTGGAACAATCCCTGATCCTATTGTCTTAACAACCTCTCCTCCCCCTAATACTGCTCCTAAAAATACGCCTATTGCACAAATAAATAGTGCTAACCTTCTGTTTTTTATAGCCCCAGATCCATAGGATACTCCCAGTGAAGCCGCTGCTCCACTTGCTCCTATATTCATAGCGAAAAAGAAAGCAATTATGAAAGCAAGATATATCATCATTTACTACTCATCTCTTTCTTCTAGGATTCATGTAATCCACATTCTACTTTCTTTGTTCCTGCCCATCGTCCAGCACGTAAATCATTCAAATCATGTGTTGGAGCTGTACATGGCATACAGCCGATGCTTGGGTATCCTTGATCATGAAGCTTGTTATATGGCAAGTTATTCTTATACACGTAGCGCCAAATCTCCTTCCATGTCCAGTGAATAATAGGACATACTTTTATCTTTTGAAACTTGTCATCTTTGTTTAAAAAATTCATATGACTTCGAGTAGAAGACTGTTCTCTTCTAAGACCTGAAATCCAAGCTTCGTAATCACCTAACGCTTTTTTTAGTGGCGTAATCTTTCGTATCTGACAGCATAGGTTGGGATTGGTTTTCCAAAGCTCAGATCCATGTACTTCCTCTTGCTCCTTCAACGTTAGTTCAGGTTTTTCTAACCGAATATTTAGGTTTGGAAAGCGATTTTGAATTTGCTCAATTACTTCATACGTCTCTTTAAAATGAAGGTCTGTATCTAAAAAAACGAGAGTTGCATCATCTTTTACTTTCGCAATAAGATCGATGAGCACAATACTTTCAATCCCAAAGCTTGAAGCATAAACAATTGAATCTCCATAGTGCTTATACGCCCATTCCAATACAGGCAGTGCCCCTTTTGATTCGTCACTGTCTGAAAAAGAAGGGATTTCATCATTCCAACTTTTATATGTTAATAAAGAACTCATATTTTTCTCCTCCAAAACTTTGTTATCCGATAAAAAAAGGCGGTTTTAACTCAATAAAAAGTTAAAACCGCCTCTAGTTTCTCTAGTCAGCGAATCATTATTTAATTCTTACTTTTTCATTCTTTTCTAGTTGTACCACTTTACCATCTTGAACAACTAACGTAATTGAACCGTACTTCATTGCTTCAAGCATCTTTTCAACATTTTTAAAAACCGAATCAAGTTCTTCTTTTTGTACCATCACAGTCCCCCCTCAATTTACAAACAGTATATTCATTTATCCTATTTTTTTGACAAAAAATAAAAAAGTCTTTCCCATAGAAAGACTGTTAGGTAACGTATTTACCTTATCTTTCAAAATGGTTTACATTTTGCTGGAATTAGCACCTTGCGGAATATGCAGGTTGCCGGGTTTCACAGGGCCAGTTCCCTCCACCTCTCTTGATAAGTAAGTATTTTCTAAAAATTTTAGCATATTTAAAACTTTTGTCAATACAAAAAATTCCTTCACAAACTCTCTCCGTTATTAAATGTCCATCGATAACACTAGATGAACGAATAGTTATAACCATTTAGTAAATATTACAGTTAACGACTTGTAGTAATAATGGGGGCATAATGATGGAAGCTCAATTTTTCCCGTTTAGTGCATCAATTAAAGGACAATTAAAAAAACATTTACATACCATCTCAATCGAATCAGAAAAAATGATGAAGCGGTTAGATTATGAAGATCATTGCATATTGTGTGATTTTGAAGATTTACAAAAAACATTTCAAGATATTCAATCGATTGCTGCATCTTATTATTTGCAACGCTACTTATCACCTTATACTCAAAATTACATCGCTTTGTCACTAGCTGCTCATCATTTGTCAGAAAAGCGCCACGGGGCTTTAATTTTGATTGAAAGACAACAAAACGTTGACACGCTCATTCAAAGAGGAGTTTCGATCGATGCTACGCTCTCTTCTGCATTATTAGAAACCATCTTCTATCCTGGAAATCCTTTACATGACGGAGCTGTTTTAATAAGGGGCAATCAAATTGTTTCAGCATCTAATGTGTTACCTCTTTCTTCTCAATCAATTAGGAATAAGAAAATTGGTACACGCCATCGTGCTGCAATCGGAATGTCTGAGCAATCAGATGCTCTTGTACTCGTTGTTTCTGAAGAGACAGGAAGAATTTCATTCGGACTAGACGGGAGTTTATACCCAATTCATTCAAGCAAAAATACAGTTTAACGTTGAACTCTTCAACTATACAGTGAAAAAGATTGTATACAGTATTGCTATATCCAAATAAGACACGATATAATATTTCAATGTAAGAAAACCTTACATAAAGTCTCTGTTTCACTTACCTCGTTATTTCTATCTATTAAAGCGTGTCCTATTCTACTACTGTTTGAGTACTAATCATTCGCGCCTAGCTTAGATGACGATGTAAAAAGAAACAAGGCAGCGTCAAAGAAAATTCATACAGAGGTGATTACATTAATGGATATTTTTGAACCCTTCATAGGTTGGATGAACAATCTACTATGGAGCTATATTTTAATTGGTATGCTCATTACCTTAGGTTTGTATTTTACAATTCGAACAAACTTTGTTCAGTTTCGTTTAATCAAAGAAATGGTTCGATTGTTAGGAGAAGGCGCAACTGCAACAGAAAATCGAAAAAAAGGAGTTACTTCTTTTCAAGCATTTGCTATTAGTACCGCATCACGCGTTGGAACAGGTAACTTAGCTGGTGTAGCTTTAGCCATCTCTACAGGTGGACCAGGAGCGATTTTTTGGATGTGGCTTATTGCGCTGATTGGTGCAGCTTCTGCATTTGTAGAAAGTACGCTTGCACAAATTTATAAAGTGAAAGATAAAGATAGCTTTAGAGGCGGCCCAGCTTATTATATGGAAAAAGGATTGAACATGCGCTGGATGGGTGTCTTATTTGCCGTTTTAATTACCATTTGTTTTGGGCTTGTCTTTAACGCTGTTCAAGCTAATACGATTACATCTGCATTCGATGTTGCTTTTGGAACAGATCGACTTACGATGGGTATTATTCTTGCAGTGGCATTTGCTGCTATTATCTTTGGAGGGATTCGACGTATTGCACGAATCTCAGAAATTATCGTTGTCGTTATGGCTTTAATTTATATCGGGGTTGCTTTAATTGTCATTATCATGAATATCGCAGAAATCCCTGGTGTCATTTCTCTCATTGTAAAAAGTGCATTTGGACTTGAAGAAGCGGTTGGTGGAACACTAGGTGCTGCTTTAATGATGGGAATTAAACGTGGATTATTTTCAAACGAAGCTGGGATGGGTAGTGCACCAAACGCTGCAGCAACTGCAACGGTAAGTCATCCCGTTAAACAAGGTTTAATTCAGTCATTAGGTGTATTCACTGATACAATTATTATTTGTAGTTGTACAGCTTTCATCATTTTATTATCTAATGCTTACGTTCAGCCTGATCTTGATGGTATTCAAATTACACAAGCTGCTCTAAGCTCACATATTGGTGAATGGGCTACACAATTAGTTGCCATTACTATCTTGCTATTTGCTTTTAGTTCTCTTATTGGTAACTATTATTACGGTGAAACAAATATCGAGTTCTTAAATACAAATAAGTCGTTCTTATTCTTATATCGAATCGCGGTTGTTGCTATGGTCATCTTTGGCTCAGTTGCAAAAGTACAAATTGTCTGGGATATGGCTGATTTATTTATGGGGCTCATGGCAATTGTAAACTTAATTGCCATCTTCATGCTTGGCAAAATTGCGTTTGCTGCTCTTAATGACTATATGAAACAAAAGAAAGCAGGCAAAGATCCAGTTTTTTATAAAGATAGCATTGAAGGTATTGAAGACGTTGAATGCTGGAATTATTCAAAACAGAAAAGCTTGTAATTATGATTATAGAGTTAACCAGTCGGTTAGCTCTATTTTGTTTGACACCACCTTTTTTCAGAATTAAAATAATATTTATATTTTTGAAAAGTAGGTGGAATAAATGGGAATTAGAAAGTTGGAACATGTAGGTGTACAAGTAAAAGATATTGAAGCTTCCATCCAGTTTTATCAAGACATTGTAGGACTTCAATTGCTTGATCAATTTCCTCATACTGATTCTGCGTTACAACTAGCATTTTTAGGCTTAGATAATCAGATTATTGTGGAATTGATTGAAGGTTATAACCCTGATTTACCTTCTGAGGGGAAAGTTCATCATATTGCGTTTACCGTTGATAACATTACTTTAGAACGTGAACGGTTAAAGTCATTAGGTGTGCAATTTGTTGATGAAACCATTACGACCTTACCAAACGGAGCTCAATACTTATTCTTTTATGGCCCAGATGGAGAATGGATTGAATATTTCGAGCCTAAACAAAAATAACCCTTATACCTCTAACATTTAATGGAAATACTTATGGTACGATTCCTGTGTTGGAGGTTCTTTTATGCTCGAAAAGCTATTATTTCGCTTTTTTCGTCGCTCTATCTTAATACGTTTATTAAGTATTATTATTATTATCATTATTATGTTTGGAATAACAATTCATTTTATTGAACCTGAAAGTTTCACAACGGCGTTTGATGGTATTTGGTGGGTCGTGGTCACTATCTCTACGGTTGGATATGGAGATTTCGTCCCGAAAACCATTCTTGGGAAAGTGGTTGCAATTCTTTTAATTTTAATTGGCACAGGTTTTATTACAACGTATTTTGTAACGTTAGCAACCGTTGCGGTGTCGAAAGAAAATGCTTATATGGAGGGAAATTTAAAATTTTACAACAAGAATCATCTTATCATTGTAGGATGGAATGAACGAGCAAAACTCGTAATTGAGGAGTATAAACAAGCCTTTCATGAAGAAGAAATTGTCCTAATTGATGAAACCCTTACAACAAACCCTATGGTCTGTGACCGTGTTCATTTTGTCAAAGGAAGTGCTTCTCATTACAATATTCTTGAATTAGCAAATGTAAAACAAGCTCAAAAAATTCTAATTACCGCTGACCAACATAAAGGTGAAGAGTATTCAGATATGCAGGCTATTTTAACGCTCGTTGCGGTAAAAGGTCTAAATCCATCCATTTATAGCATGATTGAAATACTTACAGAACAACAAATGAACAATGCAGAGCACGTAGGGGCTAATGAAATAATTAAAACAAATGAATTGATTAGTAAAATGATGTATCATGAAATATTCACAAGAAAAACAGAAGGAAAAAAGGTGGAAAGTTAAACACGCTTTTTTCCTTTTCGTTTTAAGATAATAATGTTGCTTCTAGCTCCGCTACTAGCTCTTTTCCAATTGAAATATACTTTTCTGGAAATGACGCATCAGGATCTTGAGGCTCTGAAAATTGATCAAAAGATGCATTTGCATTACCGACATGAACATTATCGTCAAGTCCAATTTGATATTTATGAGACAGTAAGTAAGGTGTCCCAAATTTCACCGTTGTACCACGAGAATCAAGCTGACCATCTACAGCCTGAAAAGGAATTCGTAAAAACTGGTACCCTACTTCATCATCAATTTTATAATCAAAGTAGCCATGATCATAATCCCAATTCCCGCCGATACTATATCCTAATGGTTTTAATTGATCTTCTAATTGATAAAGCGTAAACGATTGTCCTTCAAGTTTTGATGACAATTCAATCATTTCATCCAACCCCTTTTTTCTTTATCATCTCCTCTTCCAGCTATTTTATCACCGTATAATAGAACGGAAAAAAAGACGTAAAAGAGCATAGCTCTTTTACGTCTTTTTACTTAATTATTTTAAGCGTTTTTCCAACTTTGCTTTTGTTTCTTCAAAGCCTGGTTTACCTAATAAAGCAAACATATTCACTTTATAAGCTTCTACACCCGGTTGATCAAATGGATTCACACCTAATAAATAACCACTCATCGCACAAGCTTTTTCAAAGAAATAAGCTAAGTAACCAAACGTATAAGCATCCATCGCAGGAATTTCAACAACTAAGTTTGGTACACCACCGTCTGTATGTGCAAGCATCGTTCCTTGGAACGCTTTGTTATTTACAAAGTCAACTGTTTCACCAGCTAAATAATTTAATCCATCTAAGTCATTATCTGCTTCTTCAATTGTTAGTTCATGACGAGGTGTTTTGACTTTGATAATGGTTTCAAATAAATCACGACGTCCCTCTTGAACATATTGACCTAATGAATGTAAATCCGTAGAGAAGTTAGCTGATGATGGGTAAATACCTTTTTGGTCTTTTCCTTCACTCTCACCAAATAATTGCTTCCACCACTCGGCAAAATATTGAAGACCTGGCTCATAGTTAATAAGCATTTCAATCGTTTTACCTTTGTTATAGAGAACATTACGTACAGCTGCGTATTGATAAGCAAGGTTTTCCTCTAATTCAGACTTTGAGAAGTCTTCGCGAGCTGCCGCTGCCCCTTTCATCATGTCTTCAATGCTTGATCCACTTACGGCAATTGGAAGTAAACCTACAGCTGTTAATACAGAGTAACGTCCACCTACATCATCTGGAATCACAAATGTTTCATAGCCTTCTTCGTCTGCTAACGTTTTTAATGCACCACGTGCTTTGTCCGTTGTAGCATAAATACGTTTACGCGCTTCTTCTTGTCCATATTTTTCTTCTAACAGCTTGCGGAAAATACGGAAAGCAATTGCAGGCTCTGTTGTTGTTCCTGATTTAGAAATAACGTTAATTGAAAAATCTTTCCCATCAAGTAAATCCATAAGGTCTCTCATGTACGTAGAACTAATATTGTTTCCTACAAATAATACTTGTGGTGTTTGACGCTTTTCTTTTGGTAGTGCATTATAAAATGAGTGTTGTAACATCTCAATCGCTGCACGAGCTCCTAAATATGAGCCACCAATTCCAATTACTAATAATACGTCTGAGTCAGACTTGATTTTTTCAGCACTTTTTTGAATACGTGCAAACTCTTCTTTATCATAATCAACTGGAAGGTCTACCCATCCTAAAAAGTCGTTACCCGCACCTGTTTTTTCATGAATTGAATGATGTGCTACTTTTACAGCATCACGTAAATATGTAAGTTCATGTTCGCCAAAGAATGATAATGCTTTTGAATAGTCAAAAAGAACATGTGTCATGATTTGTTCCTCCATTGTTAAAATGTTTTATCCCTTTACACTTTATCGGAACTGTAAAGCGAATTCAAGTTAATCACTATATGTAAGCGAATTCAAATGATTTTATTCCTTAATTGCTGAAAAGAAGCCGAAAATTTAAGTGTTTCGTTCACTTGATACATGGATAAAGACCCTTGAGAAGAAATAGAAAAAGGTCGTCAACACCTAGTGTTTTTGATAAACACTCCTTCTTTTCCGTTAATAAGTGAGGAAATGTACATATTTTCACCGTGTTCTTTCTATATTATTTAACCTTTTATTATCTCTAAAAGCAAAGTAAAAAGCGGTTAAAAGTGGCTAAGCCTCTAACCGCTACTACCTTATTCAGCAGACTGAATGGTTGGTTCTGCCTCAGAAATAACATACGTTGTCGCTCCTACCCTTACATACTCTCTCGGCTTAAATGGAGGGAGTGAAAGAGGACGTTTTACAATAGTTGTATTAGAGTCGGGAGAGGTAGACATATTTTCGTATTGAGCAAGGGGAAGAATTTGTTCTTCACTGTAGTCTCGCTTCGTTTCTTCATTTAAAAAGTATGCACCGATTAATAACGTTGTAAAAATGGATGCACTCACGATTGTATGCTTTCGATACATAGAAAGTCACCACCCTACTCATAGCGTGGTTAACTTCACTCTTTTTTATACAAAGTAAAAAAAAATTTTTCCGTAAAAAGACGAGTTTCTATTTATTTAATAAGTAAAGTAAAAATGGTTGATACTACTGAGTAGCATGGATGCAAGTAAAAAATTTTTATTATATAATCGTTTCTAGAAAATGATTATCAGTTTTGCATAAGGAGGTTTGTCTTTTGTCGTTGTTACACTTGGTGATTCTATCACCGTTTATATTGGCAATTTTTATTCCACTTTTCTACAAATCATTCCGAAACATACATACTGGTTGGTTTGTACTGCCACTTCCAATTATTCTTTTCGCGTATTTCACACAATTTTTTACTGGCGTTTCAAGCGGAAACGCATATTTTTATTCGTTTAATTGGATACCTAGCTTAGGAATAAACTTTGATGTTTATGTAGACGGCTTAGGTTTACTATTTGCCTTATTGATTACCGGAATTGGATCATTGGTTGTTTTGTACTCCATTTATTATTTGTCAAAAACAAAAGAAGCATTACATTCATTTTATGTATATTTACTCTTATTTATGGGTGCAATGTTAGGAGTAGTATTATCAGACAACCTGATTGTACTGTATAGCTTTTGGGAGTTAACAAGTTTATCTTCTTTTCTACTCATTGGTTATTGGTATGAACGTGAAAAATCACGCTATGGCGCTCAGAAATCAATGTTGATTACGGTTTCTGGTGGACTCGCTATGTTAGCTGGTGTTGTTCTTCTCTATTTAATGGGTGGAACGTTTAGTGTAAGAGAGCTCATCGCAAACTTAGACATCATTACAGCAAGTGAATTGTTTATCCCAGCTCTTATTCTAATTTTGTTTGGGGCGTTTACAAAGTCAGCTCAATTTCCGTTCCACATTTGGCTACCAGACGCAATGGAAGCACCTACACCTGTGAGTGCTTATTTACACTCGGCAACCATGGTTAAAGCAGGGATTTATTTATTAGCTCGCTTAAGCCCTATCTTTGCTGATCATGTGGTTTGGTTTGTATTGGTGTCATCAGTCGGTATTGTTACACTTTTCTGGGGGTCATTCTCTGCTGTTAAGCAAACCGATTTAAAAGGAATTTTAGCCTTTTCTACCATTAGTCAACTAGGCTTAATTACGTCATTAATTGGTGTTGGAAGCGCGGCTTTATACTATGACTTTTTAGATGATAATATTTATATTGTCGCTATTACAGCCGCTGTCTTTCACCTTATTAATCACGCAACATTTAAAGGAAGCTTGTTCATGGTTGTTGGGATCATCGATCATGAAACCGGCACGCGTGATATTCGTAAGCTTGGCGGATTAATGAGCTTAATGCCTATTACATTTACTTTAGCTCTAATCGGCTGTTTTTCAATGGCTGGTCTTCCGCCATTTAATGGTTTCTTAAGTAAGGAAATGTTCTTTACAGGAATGGTTAATGTAACCAAGATGGATATTTATAATCTAGAGACATGGGGATTACTCTTCCCTGTACTTGCCTGGATTGCTAGTGTGTTCACCTTTGTTTATAGCATGGTCATTGTCTTCAAGACATTCACAGGTAAATATCAGCCTGAAAAACTAGAAAAGAAACCACATGAAGCACCAATTGGTATGCTCATTTCGCCAATTATTTTGGCTTCATTAGTTGTCATTTTTGGGTTATTTCCAAATCTACTATCACACAGTATCATTGAGCCTGCCATGGCTTCAATCGCTCCTCGTTTATTAGGGCCTGGGGAACAGTTCTACGTCCATATCTATCATTGGCATGGCTTTAATACAGAATTGTTTATGACACTTGGTGTGATTGGTGTTGGTATCTTATTATTCTTAACACTTCAAAAGTGGTCAAGCATCTACAACGTGTTTCCAAAAGAGCTTACACTCAACAATTTTTATGACAAAGGAATCGTTGGAATAGATCGTAGCTCAAACAAATTAATGAAGCTTTTCATGACTGGATTTATTCGTGATTACCTTGTCATCATCTTTGCATTCTTTGGTGCACTTATGCTAAGTACTTTGTTTATAAAAGATGGATTCGTTGCAGACTTTAGCGATACAGCTCCGATTGGTGTGTATGAAGTGATTTTATCAATCGTTATGGTGATTGGTGCTGCTACTACTTTATTTGCTAGATCACGATTAACAGCCATCATTTCCCTTGGTGTTGTCGGATACACACTTTCTCTATTCTTTGTTTTATTCCGAGCACCTGACTTAGCCTTAACACAGCTTGTGGTTGAAACTGTATCAGTAGCGCTATTTTTACTGTGCTTCTATTACTTACCAGAGTTAAAGAAAAAATCAAAACGATTAAAGTTTCGTCTTACAAATTTAATTATTGCCGTTATGGCAGGTACAACCGTTACTCTTTTCGGAATTTCGGCTAACAGTACAAGATTATTTGATTCAATCTCAGAATTTTTCATTGAAGCAAGCTATAAAGAAGCTGGTGGAAAAAATATGGTGAACGTTATTTTAGCGGACTTCCGTGGATTTGATACAATGTTTGAAGTTGTTGTTTTAGGAATTGCGGCCTTTGGTGTATACGCTATGATTCGTTTACGTATAAGGGGGAACGATCGATGAAACCAAATGATCTTATTCTTCAAACGGTAACAAAGGTCGTTGCCTTTATCATTGCAATTTTCGCTGTTTACTTGTTCTTTGCTGGGCACTACACGCCCGGCGGAGGCTTCGTTGGAGGGTTAATGGCTTCTGCTGCCCTTGTGTTACTCTTATTATCTTTTGATATTAAGACGGTGCAGGAGGTCATCCCTGTTAATTTTCGAACCATTATTGCAATTGGTCTATTAATCGCTGTTGTTCCTGGATTGTTCTCATTCTTTTTTGGGGTTCCTTTTCTAACACATACATTTGGATACTTCAATCTCCCAATCATCGGAAAAACAGCGTTAGCTACTGTTACACTTTTTGAAGTTGGAGTTTTTCTTGTAGTAGTCGGTTTTACAATGACCGTTATTCAAACGATTGGAGAGAGTGAATAATGGAAATTTTAATGTCAATCGTAGCAGGTATTTTAGTCACTGCTGCTGTTTATCTCATGTTATCACGCAGTATTTTACGAATTATTATTGGAACTGGACTTTTAAGTCACGGAGCTCACCTCCTTCTCCTTACTATGGGAGGATTAAAAAGAGGGACGGTTCCTTTACTTGGTGAAGATGCTTCATCTTATACAGATCCACTTCCACAAGCACTAATTTTAACGGCGATTGTTATTAGCTTCGCTATCACATCTTTCTTTCTTGTATTAGCGTATCGCGCTTATCAAGAACTTGGTACAGACGATATGGACAAGTTAAGGGGTAATGAAAATAATGACTAACTTTGTAATTTTCCCGCTGCTTATCCCCTTGTTAACAGCTATTACACTGTTAATATTGAAGAACAAAATCGGTGTTCAAAAGGTAATCAGCGTTTTATCATTCATTGTAAATATTGGTTTATCAGCTTATTTAGTTCAACTTGTATTTGATAACGGCATTCAAACACACGAAGTTGGAAGCTGGGTACCTCCATTTGGAATTGTACTAGTTGCTGACATGCTTTCAGCTTTACTTGTATTAGCCACAAATATCATTAGCCTTTGTTGTGTGCTATATGCATTCCGCTCTATCGGTGAAGAGCGCGAAAAGTTCTATTTCTATGCAGCCGTTCAATTTCTAATCACAGGCGTAATCGGTGCATTCTTAACAGGAGACATTTTTAACCTTTTTGTCTTTTTTGAAGTGTTTCTAATGGCTTCCTATGTATTGATTGTACTAGGCGGAACAAAAATACAACTAAGAGAATCTCTTAAATATATACTCGTAAACATCATCTCTTCTGCGTTGTTTGTTATCGCTGTAGGATATCTATATGCTGTCACGGGTACGTTAAACATGGCGGATTTATCGGTGAGAGTAAGTGAAGCAGGTCAGCCTGGCATTTTAACAGGAATTGGTATGATGTTTTTCGTTGTATTTGGTTTAAAAGCAGCTTTATTTCCAATGTTTTTCTGGCTACCTGGTTCATATAGTGCACCTCCAACGGCTGTACTTGCATTATTCGGGGCGTTATTAACGAAGGTAGGGGTTTATTCTATTTTCCGAGTATTTACGCTTATTTTCTATCATGAGCCTCAATTCACACATGAAATTATTGGATGGGTAGCACTTCTTACTATCGTAATTGGATCAATTGGTGCTATCGCTTACTGGGATGTTAATAAAATCATTATTTATAATATTATTATCGCAGTAGGTGTTATCGTTTATGGTGTCACTCTTTCTACTCCTGAAGGACTAGCAGGTTCTATTTATTATCTGATTCACGACATGGTTATTAAAGGCGCTCTTTTCTTATTAGCTGGTGCCATCATTGTCATTACTGGAACATCGAAAATTAAAGACATGGGTGGATTAATAAAAAATCATCCTCAGTTAGGATGGATGTTCTTTATTGCAACTGTTTCATTAGCAGGTATCCCCCCTTTAAGTGGCTTTATTGGTAAGTTCCTTTTAGTACAAAGTGGATTAGAATCTGAAAGCTATACATTTGTAGCCGTGTTACTTGTTTCAAGTTTACTTGTGTTGTATTCAGCAATGAAGATTTTCATGAACTGTTTCTGGAGAGCACCAAAATTAACTGCACGAGAAGAAAAAGGAAGTACAAAAGGATTACTGTATCCTTCAGCCATCTTACTTGCTATCTCTATTTTTCTAGGGGTAGGGGCTGAATTTGTCTATCCTTATATTTCAATGGCAGCCGAGACACTAATGGATCCTTCTGTATACATCCAATCAGTATTAAAGGAGTAGATCTATATGTCATTTCAATTACTGTTAAACTTTTTGATTGCGTTCACTTGGATGTTTTTAAAAAATGAGTGGACAGGCACAAGCTTTCTTGTTGGGTTTTTCTGGGGAGCTCTTATTCTCTTAGCATTACGACGTTTTTTCCCTCAGAGATACTATATGGAAAAGGTTTATGCAATCGTAAAGCTTCTCTTTATCTTTTTCCGTGAGTTGTTTAAGTCAAATATCGCTGTTATCAAAGATGTATTACGACCTAAGTTAAACATTCAACCAGCTATCTTTGCTCTTCCGACTCACCTTGAAAAGGATTGGGAGATTACAACATTATCTTTATTAATTACACTAACACCTGGTACACTCGTCATGGATATATCTGATGATAACTCCACGTTATATATTCACGCAATGAACGCTGGAGATATTGATGAAACGATTGAAGACATTCGAAATACATTTGAAAAAGCAATTATGGAGGTGAGCCGATAAAATGTTAGATATGTTATTAAATATTGCTCTTATCATTATATCGGTGGCTACAATTGGATTTGTGTATCGCGTTATTAAAGGTCCCTCTACCGCAGACCGTGTTATCGCTCTTGATGCAATAGGGATTAACTTAATTGCTATCACAGCCATTATCTCTGTGATTCTCCGGACAGAAGCTTTTCTAGAGGTCATTTTGTTACTTGGAATCATCGCCTTCATAGGTACAATTGCTTTTTCTAAGTTTCTACAGAGAGGAGAGATCATTGAATATGACCGCAATCAGTAGTATTGTCATTGGTATTCTTATCATACTAGGGTCTCTTCTTACACTTGTAACAATGATTGGATTCATTCGACTACCCGATGTATACACGCGAAGTCACGCAGCATCTAAAAGTGCAACATTAGGTGTCATGCTCGTCTTAATTGGCTGCTTGTTATTTTTCTGGGTGGAAGAAGGATATGTAAGTGCTCGCTTAATTCTGGGTATCGTGTTTGTATTTATTACATCTCCTGTGGCAGGTCATTTAATTAGCCGTGCTGCTTATTATGACCATGTTCCTCTTTGGAATAAAACCGTCCGAGATGATTTAAAAGATAAAAACAAGCAAGCAGAAAAAGAAAAAAAAAAGCTAGTTCGTAGTCATTAATAAAAAACCCATGCCTTTTCTAAGGCATGGGTTTTTTATTATTTATAGAGAAGCTTTTAAAATAGCTACTACGTCTTCTTTTTTCAGTACTTTAAACTTACCAAACTCGCCATTAGCCATCGCTTTGTCTGCCATTAAATCAATCTTTTCATCATTGATGTCATAATCGATTAATCGTGAAGGAGCACCAAGGCTTGTCCAGAATTCACGTAATTTTTGAATACCTTCTAACGCCACTTCTTTTTCTGACTTTCCGTTAGCGTCTACATCAAACACTCGTTCAGCTAGTTGTGCAACGCGGGTAACATTTTCATCCATCGTATGTTCCATCCAGTTCGGGAATAAAATCGCCAAACCACCTGCGTGTGGAATATCATACACGGCAGATACAGCATGCTCAATATTATGAGTTGCCCAATCACCTTGATAACCCATTTGCAACATACCGTTTAGTGCAATTGTTCCATTATATAAGATTGTCTCACGTAGCTCATAGTTTTCTAAATCGTTGACAAGCTTTGGTCCAGCTTCAATAACGGTTCTTAAAACCGCTTCACACATGCGGTCTTGAAGAGGTGTGTTCGATACATGATGGAAGTACTGCTCAAACACGTGGCTCATCATGTCAACAATTCCATAGATTGTTTGATCTTTTGGAACCGTGTACGTATTTTCTGGATCTAGAATTGAAAACTTAGGGAATGTAACAGGACTACCCCAACCATACTTTTCGTTTGTTTCCCAATTTGTAATAACAGAGCCTGCATTCATTTCAGATCCTGTTGCAGCTAATGTTAACACTGTACCAAATGGTAGTGCTTCTGTTGCTGGTGCTTTCTTTGTAATAATATCCCATACGTCACCATCATACTTCGCACCAGCTGCAATTGCTTTTGTACAGTCAATTACACTTCCTCCACCAACTGCTAGCAAGAACTCAATATTTTGTTCTTTACAAATAGCTATCCCTTTTTTAACTGTTGTTAAACGGGGGTTCGGCTCTACACCTGCAAGTTCATGAACTTCTGCATGTGCCTCGTCTAAGATTGCCAGTACTTTGTCATAAAGACCATTGCGTTTAATGCTTCCCCCACCATAAACAAGAAGCACTTTTTTACCATAATGTTCTAATTCATTCTTAAGCTGGTCCAACTGCCCCTTACCAAAGATAAGCTTTGTTGGATTATAAAATGTAAAATTATTCATTGTAATACACTCCTTCTACGCCACATTATGAACAAGATAAAAAGCATTGTAAAGAAAATAGCCTCCTTATAATGTGATAACCAATTCCAATGACAACATGCATATTTTTTAAAAAATAAAACAACCTATTAGTGAAAGATTATTACAAGGAGGTTCACATCATGAGTGGTATTCAACGTATTGCACTTGTTCTTACAATTATCGGAGCTATCAACTGGGGGCTCATTGGATTTTTTCAATTTGACCTAGTGGCTGCTATCTTTGGTGGTCAAGCATCTGCTCTTTCACGCATTATTTATGGTTTAGTCGGCATCGCAGGTCTTATCAACCTTGGGCTTTTATTTAAGCCTTCTGCAGAAGTAGAGCGTACAGAGCCAAAGACAACTCATTAATTTCATAACATAGACAGTCACTAAAAAGCCCTACCATTTCATTCAGTCAATTACTGAATAAGCTGGCAGGGCTTTGTCGTATTTATTTATGATTTATTTTGTTAATACTTGCTGAATACGCTCAATTGCCCAATCTAACTCTTCTTTTGAGATAATAAGTGGCGGTGCAAAACGAATGACCGTATCATGTGTTTCTTTACAGAGAAGACCTTTTTCTTTTAACGCTTCGCAATACGGACGCGCAGCTTCATGAAGCTCTACTCCGATAAACAAACCTCGTCCACGTACCTCTTTAATAAGCGGGCTATTTATTTCGTTTAGCTTGTTTTTCAAGTACTCTCCAAGTTCTAATGAACGTTCGACTAACTTCTCTTCTTCAATCACTTCTAGAGAAGCTAAAGATACTGCACAAGCTAAAGGATTTCCTCCAAATGTAGAACCATGAGACCCTGGATTAAATACACCTAGAATATCTTTATTAGCAACAACACATGAAATCGGGAACACCCCTCCACCTAATGCTTTACCTAAAATCAATAAATCAGGTGTAATTCCTTCCCACTCATAAGCAAATAGCTTACCTGTACGTGCTAAACCAACTTGAATTTCATCTGCTACAAACAATACATTGTTTTCTTTACACACCTCATGTGCTTCTTTTAAGAAGCCGTCTGGCGGTAAGACAATACCAGCTTCTCCTTGAATCGGTTCAAATAAAAAGCCTGCTGTATTTGGTGTAATCGCAGCTTTCAGTGCCTCGATATCACCATACGGAATAAGCTTAATTCCTGGCAGCATCGGCCCAAAACCACGTTGATACTCAGCTTCTGAGGACAGAGATACAGCCGTCATCGTACGACCATGGAAGTTTCCTTCACAAGCAATAATTTCCGCTTGATTAGCTTCAATCCCTTTCACTTCATATCCCCAACGTCGAACTGCTTTTACAGCTGTTTCAACTGCTTCTGCACCAGTGTTCATTGGCAGTGCCATGTCTTTACCTGTTAATTGACAAATTTTTTCATACCAAGGTCCAAGTTGGTCATTATGAAAAGCACGTGATGTCAATGTAACACGATCTGCTTGATCTTTTAACGCTTGAATAATTTTAGGATGACGATGCCCTTGATTGACTGCTGAATAAGCACTTAGCATGTCCATATATTTATTTCCTTCTGGATCTTGCACCCATACACCTTCTGCTTTTGCAATTACGATTGGTAGCGGATGATAGTTATTAGCACCGTACTTTTCAGTTTGTTCAATAATGTTAGTTGTTACTGTTGCCATGACATATCCCCCTGCGTCTAAATTGTTTAAAATTCTGTCATTTTTATATTGAACGAATTTTGCAAAAAAGTAAAGAGAATCAAGGGTTTTTCATATACTTTCATCTACGCGTATAAAAAAACATCGGCACCCTCTTAAGGTACCGATGTTTTTTGCTCACTTTGCTAGCATTATTTTTTAATTAAATCATTACGGTTAGACTGATCGATCCACTCTTCTAACTTTTCTTTTAATGTATTGAAACCTTGTGGAGTTTCAGTGTGGTTTTGCACAGTCGCTTGACCTTGACGCTTTTTGTTAGCTGGCTTTTTTGGTGCAGCTGCTGGCTTTTCTGGAGCTGGCTCTGTTGCACGAATTGATAAACCGATCTTTCCAGTTTTATCGTCTACTGATAAAACTTTTACATTTACTTCGTCACCTACAGAAAGATGCTCACTAATGTCTTTTACGAAACCATGTTTTACTTCAGAGATATGAACTAAACCTTGAGTTTCTTCATCTAATGCAACAAACGCACCATAAGGCTGGATACCAGTTACTTTTCCTTTTAACACACTACCAATTTCAAACTTTGACATATAAACACTCCTAATTAAGTTTTATTTTCATATTTACAGGCAATATAAAATTATACCACAGTTTCAACCACGAATCAAAGAAGTCTATATCCATTTTTATTTTTTACATTTTTAGGATATTTATGTTCTTTTTTTACTCTTCTTTCCATCATACACGCTAAAAACCTTTCAATCAATGAATCCTCCACAATACATAAATTTCCCATCTCTCAAACAAAAACGCATAATCAAAAGAATGAATACTGTTGTCTTTAATAGAAACAAAAAGTTAGGCAATACTAACTAATATTTATGGTTCTTTTTACACAATTGAACTATTCGACAAGCCGTTAATGAGTTAAATGAAATTCATCATATAAATTGCAAGAAAAGTGTGTACTTTCAAAACTTCACGTAGTATTATGTAGAAATATGTCGTTTACATTGGATTTTTCACATAATCGTTAAGTTAGGAGTTAGCATAGATGAAAAAACATGAGCAATGGACATCTAAGATTGGATTTATTCTAGCAGCTGCAGGCTCAGCAATTGGTCTAGGGGCTATTTGGAAGTTCCCTTATATGACTGGAACAAATGGTGGAGGCGTATTTTTACTATTATTCATCATCTTCACTATTTTAATTGGTGCACCTATGTTGTTAGGAGAATTTATCGTTGGACGTCACACTCAAAAAGATGCAGTTAGAGCTTATCAAACGTTTTCACCTAATGGAAAATGGCACTACATTGGCTATTTAGGTGCAATATCTGCCGGTATTATTTTATCGTTTTATAGTGTCATTGGTGGTTGGATTTTATCTTACCTTTATCGTAGCATAACAGGTCAGATGCATGGACTTTCAAATTCACAGTACGAAGATTTATTCAATCAAATTATCTCAAATCCTTATGAAGTTGTGATTGCCCAATTTATCTTTATGATTATGTCTATTCTTGTTGTACAAGGTGGTATTCAAAAAGGAATTGAGCGGGCGAGCCGCATTATGATGCCTTCCCTTTTTCTACTATTTATCGTTTTAGTCATTCGCTCATTAAGCCTAGATGGAGCGTTGGAAGGGGTAAAGTTTTTACTTCAACCTAAGTTTGATCAAGTTACTCCTAATACATTTATTACAGCATTAGGACAAGCTTTCTTTGCGTTGAGTGTAGGATTATCGATTATGGTCACATACAGCTCTTATTTATCGAAAGAAGAAAGCCTTGTAAAATCGGCTTCATCTGTAGTGATTTTAAATATTATTATTTCTGTAATGGCTGGTCTGGTTATTTTCCCATCTGTTTTTGCCTTAGGATTTTCACCAGATGCAGGACCTGGACTTATTTTCGTTGTATTACCAGCAGTGTTTAATAAGATGATTTTTGGTTCATTTTTCTTCAGCTTATTTTTAATTTTATTATTATTCGCTACTTTAACATCCGTGTTTTCAATTTTAGAAGTCATTGTGTCTGTTGCTGTAAAGGGAAAACAAGAAAAACGAAAACAAGCAACATGGGTGACAGGAATTCTTACGTTCATCATTGGAATTCCCTCTGCCCTGTCATTTGGAGTGTTAGCAGACGTCACAATCTTCAACAAAACCATTTTTGATGTTGCCGATTATATTACAGCCAATATCTCATTACCTTTAGGGGCGTTATTAATTTCTATTTTTATTTCATTAAAAATCCCAAAACAAGTATTAAAAGAGGAATTTGCCATTGGTTCTAAAACATTAGCATCTGCGTTTGCTATTTGGTATTATTGCATCCGCTTCGTTGTTCCAATTGGTATTATCCTCATCTTCTTACAAATCATAGGAGTTTTCTAAACAACAGCAGCCTTTCTGGCTGCTGTTGTTTTATTTAAAATGTCATGATTTGTTCAGAATATTTAAAAACAAATCCTTTATTTAATGATATGATAAAGTAAAGAATCTTTTTATTATAATGGGGGCGATAGCATGAAATCAGTTGGGCAAAACATTCAAATGTATCGCGAGCTTAAAAAAATGAGTCAACAAGATTTAGCATTAAAAGTTCGAGTAGGCTTATCGGCCATTCAGAAATACGAAAAGGGAGAGCAGCTACCGGACACCCAAGTGTTGTTACGAATTTCTACTGTCCTTGATATTCCTGCAAGTGAATTAATGATTAATGATGAGAAGCATACCCTCTTTTCCTTGGATGAAGAACTGCTGTTGTTAATAGAGGAAATCGGGGTTAAAAAAGCAAAAATAGTGTTACGAAAAGTGAAAGAACTAAACGATGATGAATACCGTGATTTAATGAAGACCGTGTATAAAAATAAATACGAAGAAATAAATGCACCTGATTTGAAATGAATATCTAACTCCCCAAATGTTTCGTTAGCATAACACTCTCTCATATCTCCCTTTGTATAGATTGTAAGAAGCTCGCAGAAAGAATGGACTACGTCAAATGAAGCTCTTTTGGCTTTAATTGACGTAGTCCATTCTTTTTTAGATATCTTTCATTATTGTCGCGCATGTACAAATCGGCTAATTCTCTTCATCGCTTCTTCTAACGACTCCATTGAAGAAGCATAGGAACAACGGATATGGCCTTCTCCACCTTTTCCAAACACATTCCCTGGAACCACCGCTACACGCTCCTCTAACAGAAGCTGTTCTGCAAATTGCTCAGAGCTTAAGTTCGTATGTTTAATTGATGGAAAGACGTAAAAAGCACCACCAGGCAAGTGACAATTTAAGCCCATTTCATTTAAAGATTTCACCATATAATTTCGGCGACGACGATAACTTTTTCTCATTTCTTCCACATCTTGTTTGCCGTTTTTCAACGCTTCAATTGCTCCATACTGAGCCATTGTTGGCGCGCACATCATCGTGTACTGATGGATTTTCAACATTGCTTCTGCAATCTCTTTTGGAGCACAAAGGTACCCAAGACGCCACCCTGTCATTGCAAATCCTTTTGAAAAGCCCGATACAATAATGGTTCTTTCTTTCATTCCTTCTAAAGAAGCAATAGACGTAAATGTATCATCATAGGTTAATTCGGCATAAATTTCATCTGCAATAACAAGCAGGTCATGAGCTCTAACAATTTCGGCGATTGCTTCTAATTCTTTTTTTGTTAAAGAGCTACCCGTTGGATTGTTTGGCGAACATAAAAGAAGCGCTTTTGTATTGTTAGTGATGACTTGCTCAATTTGTTCTGGCTGAAGCTTAAATTCTGTTTCTTCCGTTGTTCCAATTGCTACCGCTTTTCCTCCTGCAAGTTCAATTAATGGACTGTATGATACAAAATTAGGCTCAACAACAATAACCTCTTCGCCAGGATTTATAATGGCTCTCATCGCCAAATCCAAAGCTTGACTTGCACCTACTGTAACAATAATTTCATCTGTTGAACGATACGAAACAGAGAAGCTTTCTTGCATATATTTCTCTATTTCACGACGCAATTCTAAAAGTCCTGCGTTGGCTGTATAAGACGTATAGCCTCTCTCTAAAGATAAAATACTCGCTTCTCGAACTGCCCACGAAGTAACAAAGTCTGGCTCTCCTACTCCTAAAGAGATGACATCATCCATACTAGCTGCTAAATCAAAGAAGCGGCGAATACCAGATGGTTTCAATTGCTGTACTTTGGATGACAAACGGTCTTTCATTACGGAGACACCACGATTCTACGATCTTCATCGCCTTGTTCATAAATCGTTCCATCATGCTTATATTTTTTTAAGATAAAATGCGTCGTTGTCGATAGAACTGAATCAAGAGTCGAGAGCTTTTCTGACACAAAATAAGCAACCTCTGACATCGAATGACCTTGAACAATGACGGATAAATCATATGCCCCAGACATTAAGTACACCGATTTCACTTCTGGAAAGCGATAGATTCGCTCTGCAATCTCATCAAATCCTACTCCTCTTTTAGGTGCTACTTTTACATCAATCATTGCTGTTACACCTTCATGTCCATCTACTCGTCTCCAGTTAATGTCTGTAGAATATTGAACAATAACTTTTTCTTTTTCCAGCTTTTTTACAATTTCTTCTGTTTGTTCCACATTTAAATCCACCATTTTTGCAATGCTATCTATTGATATACGGCTATTCTTTTCAAGGATCTCAAGAATCTCCAATTCCTTTTCCTCTAAAAACATACACATTACCTCCTGTATTCTATCTATTTTGACTTTTCTATTATATCAGACGGAAAGTATCTCACCAATCTACCTTACGATATAACGAAGAAATTGGTAAAAGAAAAAATGAGCGATTTTACACCCAGAAGGGCACACTACAAAAAAACAAAGCTGGAGTGAAAAGTGATGATAAGTAAAACATCTCATATTCGCCCTATTAATGGTGTGAATATCTATTATGAAACGTACACATCTAATCCTCATAAACCAACCATGGTGCTACTTCACGGTTTTTTATCATCAAGCTTTAGCTACCGTCGTTTAGTACCATTATTATGTTCAGAGTTTCAGGTTATAGTGATAGACTTGCCTCCTTTTGGACAAAGTGAGAACTCTCTCACCTTCCTTTATTCTTATGACAATCTCGCTAAAACTGTTGTCACATTGATAGAGGAACTAAAATTAAAGGATGTAGTATTAGTGGGACATTCAATGGGAGGACAAATTGCCTTAAATGTTGCGAAACAAAAGCCAGAGATTGTTTCAAAGCTCATTTTATTATGTAGCTCTGGATATTTACAACGAGCACATTACGGACTTATTATGTCTTCTTATGTCCCATTCTTCCACCTATGGGTTAAAACATGGCTTGCTCGTAAGGGTGTAACCGGTAATCTACAAAATGTTGTGTTTGATCATCAACTTATTGATGATGAAATGATTAAAGGATATACACAGCCATTTTTAGACGATACCATTTTTATGGCTTTAACAAAGATGATTCGAGATCGAGAAGGAGATTTATCTTCCTGCGATTTAAAGAAAATTGAACACCCAAGTCTTCTTGTGTGGGGAGAGGAAGATCGTGTCGTTCCTTTACAAGTTGGAAAGAGGTTACAAAAAGATTTGAAAAAATCGACGCTCATTTCCTTTGCAAAAACAGGTCATCTATTACCAGAAGAGAAGCCAGAGATTGTTTCAAATCATATGCTGGAATTTTTGTTTGGATAAAAAGATCGCGTCGTAGCAGAAAACGTCTTTCTGCTCGACGCGACTTTTTCTATTGAGCACCCTGCTTATAATTCACAAGATCCACTATTTTTAATAAACAACAGTTCTTGTGCTTTTTTCTTACACGTTGAGAGAGGGATTAGCTCTTCAAATGAAAACTCATAAATATCTTGAATTTTTTGTGCTAATATCGAAACAGAATCATACACATGTACAGCTTGTAAAACATCTACTACTTCTGTTTCATATGAGTCTTCTCCGTAGCCTAATGGATCCCAATTTAATAAGTTCTCCATGATTTGTATGTTCATTTGTTGTGTTTTATCCATTTTTCATCACCTACTCTATTTTCAATAAGCCAATTTAATTGACAACTCTATCTACAAACAGGCAATCTAATTGTACATTGCCATTCATGTAAAGGAGGCTTTTTTCTCTTATGTCACACTATTCGTTTGATCATGTAGTTAATCGCAAGCAAACACAATCAGTGAAATGGGACAAAACAGACACATTTTTTGGTTCATCTGACGTGTTGCCTTTATGGGTAGCAGATATGGATTTCTTAGCACCACCTGATGTTCTTAATGCTCTGCAAGAACGTGTTAATCACGGCGTTTTCGGTTATTCAGCAACATCATCTGAAACATCTAGTGCGTTAACGCAATGGCTGCAAAGAAAACATCAGTGGAGTGTTAATGAAGACTCAATTGTATATAGCCCTGGAATTGTCTTTGCTATTAGCATGGCTATTCAAGCCTTCACTAAGCAAGGAGATCACATTTTAATTCAATCTCCAGTATACACTCCCTTTTTTGAAATGGTAAAGTTGAATGACCGTCAAGTTGTGGAAAATCCATTACATTTAAAAGATGATCGCTACGAGATTGATTTTACAGATTTAGAAGAAAAGCTAGCTAACGATATAAAATTAATGATTCTTTGTAGCCCACATAATCCAGTGGGGAGGGTTTGGACACGAGAAGAATTAACGAAGATAGCTGCTCTTTGTATCAAATACAATGTACTTTTACTATCTGATGAAATTCATTCTGACCTTATCTATCAATCACATAAACACATACCCATTTCTTCATTAGACGATCAGATTGCAAAGCAAACCATTACTTGTGTTGCACCTAGCAAAACGTTCAATATTCCAGGCCTACAAGCTTCTGCGATTATTATTCCAAATGAACAGCTGCGCGAAGCCTATAACAAGCAGCAGCAAAAACAAGGCTTTTTCACGTTAAATACATTCGGAATTATTGCCATAGAAGCTGCTTACCGTAAAGGCGATGCTTGGTTAAATGATTTACTTTTATACTTAGAAGAAAATGTGAAGCTTGTTGAATCATTTATTCAATCCAAACTTCCAGATTTACGTGTCATTAAGCCAGAGGGAACCTATTTAATGTGGATTGATTTTCGCAATCTTAACATGACAGATGAACAGTTCAATCACCTTCTTCTTCATAAAGGGAAAGTAGCAGTAGAACCCGGTACGAAGTATGGAGAAAATGGAAGTGGATTTGTTCGTTTGAACATCGCCTGCCCTCGCTCAACTCTTCTCGAAGGTCTTGAGCGTATAGAACGAGCTCTTTCCACCTAAAAAAAGAGAATACCCTACCTGCTCTAGCTATGTCGTGTACATGGCTAGAGCAGGTAGGGCTTTTTATCATCATTAATCTTCTTTTCCTGGTTTATTTTGACCTTCTTTTCCTGATTCTCCTTCTTTCTCTTGCTCTTGTTTATTCTTTGAGATAATGCCACATGCAATTCTTTTACCCGAATCTCCAGATGGCTGTGTCATTCCATCGTCAGGCTTATTGGTAATAACAATGGAAGAACCTTCCATACGTTTCATCAGAGACATTTTCCCTTCTTTCATCGTTACGCCAGGGGCAGTTAAACTTCCTTCAAACTTCCCATCATCCTCCACAATGATATTCGGTAGATCCCCGGCATGAGCTCCTTCAGGGTGTAACAAACCATGTGGCTTTTGATCGGGATTAAAGTGATTACCCGCTGTTTTAAATTCTGGTGCGTCACAATTTCCTTTTTCATGAATATGCACACCATGTTCACCAGGAGGCAGACCATCCATTTTAAAATCAAGCTTTACTCCATCGGCTTCCTCTTCGACCGTTATAGTCCCTACTTTATCTCCGACATCGTTATGTATTTCAACATCTTTTTTTGTGACTTCTTGTTCCATACACGCTGTTAAAAGAAAAAAAGGGATACAGCTGCTAATGATTATCTTCTTCATGACAACCTCCATTACATCAATCTTTTGAATAAATGCGACAAAAAAGCAGTTTTCTCAACATAGGTTGTCCAGGAGAACCTCGTTTTAAACGTTGAGAAAACTGCTTTATCTATTTACAAAAGCTTGTCATTTTCACTATTCAATTTTAGCTTTTCTTCAAATTCTTTTGCTTGTTGCGCTTCTTTCTTTGATACTTTAATGATAATTCTCCACGTCACAATCGCCCCAATAATAAAAACGGCCATTGTAATGGAAGCTGGAAGGTATTCGGATTTGTCTTCTGGAAAATACAAAAACAACTGTAGAATTAACGTGGTTATCAATTTGTACACCCTTTCATTATGATACAATCTACCATATCCTTTATACTATCATTATATCGGACAATTAAGGAGTGACAAGATTATGAACAAGACAGAATTAAAAATAGGGGATACCGTGTCAGCCATTTATAAAACAGGGAAATATATTGGAGAAATTACAGCTATTCGTGACCAACATTATGTAGTACGTGTAAAAGCCGTACTAAGACACCCTCAACAAGGAGATTTGCATAATCCGAAACAAACAGACGTACCATTTTTTCATGAACGTCGTGCATTAGCTTTTCGTGAGCAAGCTAATATCCCAAAGCAAATGGTTCACCTTTATGAAGAAGACGTACCCGATTATGAGTCATCCTTAAAAGGAGCTATAGACGCTCTTTATGAATCACTTGAACAAGACGATAGCGAATATGCAAAGCAAAGCCAACAACGATTAAATAGTCTAAAAGCTGATTATTTTCGCGCTTAACGATAAAAGCCAAATTCACTAATAGGTGATTTGGCTTTTATAAAGCAAATTTATTTAACACTTTTGAGAAATCAATTCGATCTCCAATTGTAGTAGGAGCCGGCTTGGATAAATACCTTTTGTCATTCTCTACTAACTTAAAAATGTTATACGTAGTCAGCGCATCATCTAATGCACAATGATGTTTTCCTGTTCCCTCTTTCCCATACTCTTGAACAGCTTTCCATAACCCTGTTTGGTTTTGATCTCCAAAGAAGCGCTTATACTCCATTGATAAGTCAATTTGCTTTCCTTGGAACGGAAAAACAAGGTTATTTTTTTGACAGCTATGCTTTAATACTTTCATATCCATGTTTCCCCATGTGATGATCGTGCTTGAAGTTTGAGTTTCATATTGAAGCATCTGATTAATTAATTCCGCAAAACTAATTCCGTCATCAACTTGCTCTTGTTGAATAGTTAAGAAGTTTTTACATCGTTCAGTTAACGTTGGAAATTGTGTCGGTTTTACAAAAGATGAAAACCTTTCACGTATTTCTTGATTAACGACTAACACAAGCCCAACTTCGATAATCTCTGGATAAAAACCTTTTGGATTTCCCTTTGACTCAGGCATTGTAAATTCAAAATCAATAAACAAGTGTTGCTGATTCGTGTCCACTTTTTTCACCTCTTTCACCTTTATTCGTACATAATCGTTACTTTTATTATATCATGACATTTATTAATATAGGCCTCTTTTTTACATACACATTAAAATATTCTAAATATTCATTTATTATACAATAAAATTTTTTTCTTACACTACTTTATTCAGAAGCGTGTCTAAATGATTGGTATGATTGCCTTATTTCTATAATTTTTATTTTTTTTGATGATGAAACCATACATTAGTAAAGGATATTTATGTATAAAAAGGGGTTCTTAGGCTTCATAAAGGCTATAAATAAACTCCCTTGCTCCATCTATTCATGTTAACTAGATTAAGCAAGGGAGTTCATTGTTGAAATCAAATCGAAAGTTCTACTCTTTTCGAGGCAGCTCTTTCTTATTTAGTTAATACAGCTAACGTACATCTAGAAATACATATTAACTTTTGCTGTTCGTCGACAATCTTTACTTCCCATATCATGGTTTTCTTGCCTTTATGTAAAGGTGTAGCGATTGCGGTGACGATTCCATCTTTTTTTGCGCGAATATGATTCGCATTAATTTCTAAACCTACACATGCTTCACGATCTTGATCAATCGATGCAAATCCTCCAATGCTTGCTACTGTTTCTGCTAATGCGACCGAAGCTCCCCCGTGTAATAGCCCGAACGGCTGTCTAGTTCGACCGTCCACTGGCATAGTGGCTTCCACTCTCTCACTACTCACATGTGTAATTTCAATTCCTAGCGCTTCCATTAATGTATCTTTTAATTCCATCGGTTCTCCCCCTTTATTAAATGTGTACAACTATCATACGTTTACTTCTCCATTCTTTCCACTATCTCCTTTTAGACCCCTTCCTCTCTCTATTTACTCATCCGAATATCGAATAATTCAATGAAATACATATATACATAAAGTAATCTTACTTCTATTAAAAAGGAGCGCTTTCACATATGAATAGATATACATACCCCTCTTTTCCTTTTGTATGCACCTATCCCATTTATCAATACAGACCACACTCTTTCTACTTCACGAGAGATTTTCCTCCAGTGGATACTTCTACATTTAAACGATCTCTTAAAATAATGCCTAAAGCGCTAGCCGATGTTAGCTTGTTTGTTGAAAAAATGAATGGACAAAAAGATTTGCCCTATAAAATGAAAGAAGCCGCACAACAGTCAAATAAAAATGAAGTTCAAAGGCTCATTAAATCGACTGGTGTTCAATCTGATGTTGATGTTTCTTTTAATCCAGATAATATCCGGATTCTCTTCTTATTTAACAGAGATGACTTTGACTGCTGTCACATTACATTAGCAATTAAGTGGTAAAACATCTTTCAAACCCTTCATGTTTTAACCTTTTACCATCAAAAATAAAAAGTTGGACGGTCCCTTTTAGTTTTTGAAGAATACTATAGATAATATGGAATAAAAACACATGTAAAAACTGATTACACCCTTGTTGTATTTATTTAACAAATATGATAGTGTTGTTTGAAATATATCTTTCACACTATTTTATATAGGAGGGTCTATACGATGAGAAATGTTACGTTACTTGAGATCTTCACACATCCAATTGCTCAAAAGTATTTAACGAGATCTGGTGTAGCTCACGCTATTTCCGTTGCATATCACGCTCTTCGCCTTTCTAAACAATTTAATGTTAATCCAGACTTAGCCACAAAAGCAGCTCTATTACATGATATCGGTCATTATGAATGGTATACAGATGGCCAATGGGATTATGAAAAATATAAGAAAAATGATATTCACGCAATTAAAGGTGCGGAGCGTGCTCATAAGCTATTAATTAGGCTCGGTGAAAATCCACAGCATGCAAAAGAGATTGCCCTAGCAATCCTACTTCATACAGATTCCTATCTTCCTGAAGGTGAGCTCCAGAAACGTCCGTTGCAGACCGTTGTACGATTAGCAGACGAAGCAGACGAAGAACCTGGAGGAAATCATCACTATCGTCATATCGATCATCACCAAGCCATAAAACAAATTAAAAGATTAGATGAAAAAGTTGAAAAAACCTTAAAAGTCACGCATTTTAAACGCCTAGGTTAAAAAAGGAGCTGTAAGAAAAAAACAGCTCCTTTTTATATTGCTTACATAGGACAACTTGTTCAATCTTCTACTCATAAATTCCAAAAATAAACTCATACTATAATCGAATCATTAAAGGAGGAATCCGTTATGCAAAAAAATGCTAGAGGGTATGTTCAAGACTCTTGTACTGCACTTAATGAAGCCAAAACTTGCTTACAAAGTGCTCTACAAACGGTTGAGGAACAAGGAAATCGCCAACGAATCGAACAATCTTTGCAAGCAGTTGAAAGCGCATTAGGTCAATGCAGCGGTACAGCTAATATTCTTGAGCAAAAATAAAAAAAGCAAGACTTTACAAACACTTGTAAAGTCTTGCTTTTTTATAAAATAACAGCCGCTAACCAACCGAAAATAATTAATGGAATGTTATAGTGTAGAAATGTTGGAACACAAGTTTCCCAAATATGATTATGCTGTCCGTCTACATTTAATCCTGATGTAGGTCCTAATGTACTATCTGATGCTGGTGAGCCAGCATCACCAAGAGCACCAGCTGTTCCAATAATAGCAATGGTTGCTAAAGGACTCATTCCTAATTGCATACATAACGGTACAAAGATCGTAGCAATGATTGGAATCGTGGAAAATGATGAACCAATTCCCATTGTAATAAGTAGACCTACTAATAACATAGCAAGTGCTCCTAGTGACTTGTTACCACCAATGACATCTGCTGCACTTTCCACTAACGTCTCCACGTGACCAGTTTCTTGTACAACGCTCGCAAAGCCTGCTGCTGAAATCATGACAAATCCGATAAATGCCATCATTCGCATACCACCTGTTAGAAGTGCATCTGCTTCATTCCACTTAATTGCACCACTAAAATACACAATGACAATCCCTGCTAACGCTCCAAAAATCATAGAGTCTAGTTGAATTTGAACAACTAGTGCAACAATAATGGCTGCAAGAGAAAATAAAATACCTCTTGTCGTATAGTGTTGTCCTTCTTCTTGTTCAGCAATTTCAATATCATTATATACTCTAGGTTTTCGATATGAAATGAATGCTGCTATCAGTAAGCCCAATAACATGCCTAATGCAGGTAAAGCCATGGCCACTGGAATGTCACTTGACGAAATCGTTAAACCATTTTGTTCAATGTTTCCACGTACAATATCATGATAGATACTACCAAACCCATAAGGTAAGAACATATAAGGAGTAATAAGTCCAAACGCAATAACTGTTGCAATGAGCCTACGATCAAACTGTAGCTCGTTGAACACCTTTAATAAAGGTGGAATGAGTAATGGAATAAACGCAATGTGAACAGGAATTAAGTTTTGTGAAAAGCATGAAATAATTAAGACAATAAGGACAATAAGTACTTTTGAAAGTGCTTTTCTTTTTGTATCACCTTTTTTACTTACAATCTTCAGCGCTAGCCTTACAACCGCATCAGGTAGTCCTGTTTTTGATACCGCTACAGCAAAGCCTCCTAATAAAGCATAGCTTAAGGCGACCGAAGCACTGTTACCTAAACCACTTGTATATACTTCTACTGTTTTATCTAATCCTAAACCGCCTGTAAGTCCTCCTGCTAATGCCCCAATTGCAAGTGAAAATACCACATTCACTCGTAATAAGCTAAGCACTAACATAACGAGTACGGCGATGATAACTGCATTCATCATGAAACCCCCAAAATCTTTAGTGTGCTAAATCGTTAGAGAATTAAATCAATAAACTCATTATAGTACGAAATATAAAAATGTCAATGGTAAATCTAAGTAAGCTATCTATTGTAAAGAGAGTTTATAAGTTTGAATATTGAAGCAAGTGGAAAATACATACATAGGTGGTGATTGTTTGAAAACAAATGTCTTGATACATGGTGGAGGAATTGGCGGATTAACCGTCGCACTAAAACTAGCAAAGTGCGGTATTGATGTATGCGTTGCCGAACAATTAAAAGGACCTTCTCATTCCTATAAAGGAGAATTGCTACAACCTAAAAGCTTAGACATTTTTCATCGAATGGGTATCTTTGGTCGCGTTCAACGCATCTCCCATAAAATTAATCATATTGATGTGATTGAAATGATAACCGAACAAAATGACGTTAAAAAAATTGGACAAACAAAGATGAGTTATGATGTCATTGATTACCCTTTTAACTATGCATTCATGACTCCTCACGAAGAGTTAAAAGACGTACTATTAAAAGAAGCACAAGCTTATCCAAGCTTTCATTATCTACAACCTGCCCGTTTTCAAGGTTTTCATAAAAATGGCGCACGATTAAAAATGGCTAATGGAGAAATTGACATACAAGCTGATTTTTACATTGGCGCTGAAGGTAGGAAATCGAAAACACGTGAAGAAATGAACGTGAATCGAAAAGAACATACGTATGACCATCACTTTTTAACCGTCACATTTCCAAGACCCCCTTCTATGACGGAAGGAAAAATCATTTCAACTCCCGATACGTTTTTAGGTCTCTTTCCTTTACCTAACAACATGGTGCGAACAGTCTATTTAATTCCGTCAGGAGAGTATAAAAACATTCGTCAAAAAGAAATATCTTTTCTTCATCAAAAATATATAGAGCTTTGTCCAGAGTTAGATGGTTATGTGACACAACTAACCGATTGGAAGTTAATTCAACTTATGATTCCTGTTCATTTTCACGCAGATCAATACGTAAAAGATAACATAGCCATCCTTGGCGATGCTGCTCATAGTGTGCATCCAATGGCAGGTGAAGGCATGAATCTAGCTATTCAAGATGGCGATGTATTAGGAGAACTTCTTTGCTGGATGTATAAACACAATCTCACAGATCATTCCTATTTAACATGGTACGAGAAAGTAAGGAAGCCCCGTACAAAAGAAATATTAAAGATTAGCCATTTATCTGCCCTTGCCTACTCAAAACCATTTAAATCATTTACGACCGTTCGTTATCGAGTAATGAAGCAAATGACGACTGATTCAAAGCTTCATACAAAGCAAATGCTAAATATCTCCGGACTCGGGTTATGGAAAGAAAATATTGTCGATCGCTTCATTCAAATTGGGCTTTTTCCTCCAAGAAAGAATACAAAGTTAGCGACAAAAGGAAATCATTATTTCTTTCATACAGCAGATGATTATCCATGGAAAATAAAAGGAGTGAATACACATGATTAACGAGTATCTTCGAGTTTTTAAAGCAAGAGGATGGATGAAGAGGAATATGCCTTTTTTGTACAGTTGGCATGCTTATGTAGGCTATGAACTAGATTTATATGAATCTTTTAAAAAGCCCATAACGATTGAAGAAGTTGCTTACAAAAAATCATTGCGAGAAGATTTACTTCAACGGTGGGTTGAAGTCGGTATCTCAATCAAGTATATGAAAGCTTTGTCGAAGGGGCGATTTAAAACGGTGAGAAGCTTTATGCTTCCTTCTAGCAAGAGTAACCCTCGTTCTACTGGTGTAATTTTAAAAGAAATGATGGAGCTTCATATCCCAACACTATTAAGCTATCCAGACATAATGAAAAAAAGCCAAAAACAAACATTCGATCATGATGAACATGGTGAAACGGTCGCTCAAACTTCGTCGCTGTTAGAACAATTAGCTTTACCTACACTTTCTCGCATGATAAAAAAACAAAATATTCAATCTTTAATTGATGTAGGTTGTGGACATGGTGGTTATTTACAGCGTTTAGCTGGTGAGTTTCCCGATGTTCAAATGATTGGTATAGAGTTAAATGATGATGTAGCGAAAGAAGCGATAAACCGCTGTAAAGATTTTAACAACATAGAAATTAAGTGCCAAGACGGTAACACTTGGACACCAGATGAAAAAGTCGATCTTGTGCTAGTCAATAATTTGCTCCATTATATTTCTTTAAACGATCGACAATCCTTGTTTCATCAGCTAAGTAGCTGGTTGCATGACAAAGGTGTGATTTCAGTGATTACTCCTATTCAAAACCCTAAGCACGGTAAGCAATTTTCCAGTGTATTTAATAGTTTTTTTACGGCATTCGATAACTTATACCCCGTGCCAACTGAAAAAGAGATTAATCAATTAGCTGCTCGTGCAGGCTTAACCGTAAAAGAATTCCGACCGCTTGTTAAAGAAGGTGGATGGTACCGTATCATGATGGAGAGATAAATCGCTTATCTATTTTTGATTACGGGCAAGCCGAAGTGCCCGTAATCAAAAACATCCAAAAACCTTACTTTTCAAATCTGTCTACAAAGTCTGCTAACGTACGAACCATGACGCCAGTTGCTCCTGCTGGACCTAATTCGTGAGCCGATGAAGTGGTGGCAGTACCTGCGATATCTAAGTGAACCCACGGTGTATCTTCTGCAAATTCCCCAATAAATGTTCCAGCCATAATCGCATGACCTTCACGACCAGGTGAATTATTTAAATCCGCTACTTTGCTATTGCGAACACGCTTTTTATCTTTTTCTGTAATTGGTAAACGCCAAATTGGTTCACCTGCTTCGGAACTTGCTTCTACTAGTTGCTCAAAAAGCTGCTCATTATTTGTCATTGCTCCTGTAATGTGTGTACCAAGCGCAATAATAACGCCACCTGTTAATGTTGCAACATCCACAAGATACTCTGCACCATGATGCTTGGCATACGTAATCGCATCAGCAAGTGCTAAGCGCCCTTCAGCATCCGTATTTAAGACTTCAATTGTTTTTCCACTCATTGCTGTAATCACATCATCTGGCTTTAATGCAGCGCCGCTAATCATATTGTCTGTCGATGGAATCACAGCGACTACGTTTTGTTTTGGACGAAGCTCACCGATAATTTCCATCGCACCTAATACAGATGCAGCGCCTCCCATATCTGTTTTCATCCCTACAATTCCATCCTTAGGCTTAATCGAATATCCGCCTGTATCAAAGGTAATTCCTTTTCCAATCAAACCAATGACATCTTCCCATTGATCTTTTCCTTGATATTTTAAGACAATCATTTTAGGAGGCTCCACAGATCCTTTATTAACCGCTAAAAATGCACCCATTCCTAGCTTTTCCATTTCATCTTTTTCTAAAATTTCATATTCAAATTCATATTTTCTAGCTAGCTCGACCGCATAGTTTGCCATATCTGTCGCTGTTAGCATATTACCTGGCAAATTGACCAGTGTACGTGCAGAATTGGTTGCTTTTCCATATGTATATCCTGTTGTTAAGTTGTTTAAAATAGCTTGTTCATCCGCCTCGGTTAACACGTCTACTTTCTCAAGATGCTTTTCTGGTTCATTTGATTTCTTTTTATAATCGGCAAACTGATACGTAGAAATAGGCTGTGCTTCCGCAAGTAAATGAGCTGCTTGCTCTACATCAATACGATCTGTTACAAAGGTATCTAATGCAATCGTCACTTCTTTTAACCGATCTTCTTTCAATGTTTTGAACAGCGTTCCTAATGACTCTTGAAGTGCTTCTGCTGTTAAGGCTTGTTTTTTTCCTAACCCAACAAAATATAAACGTTTTGCCCCTATTTTATGAAACGTATGTACTTTTGATATTTTTTTTAATTTAACGGATACGTCTCCTTCTTTAATAAGCATCATAATATGGCCGTTTAACTGTGCATCAATTTCACCTATTACTCCACTCAATTGCTGATTTTGATTAAAAACACCAACAACCAATCCTTCTGCTGGTTGATGAACTTCATAGTGATTTACGACTGAAAACATAAGAGAATCCTCCTTATTCTTCTAAATATAAGATTAAACTAGGTAACTCCGGCAACTGATCAATCTCTTCAAACGGAACCCTATCCACCTCTGCTGGCATCCGCTGAAGACATTGATCGATAAACCATTGGACTTCATTCACATTAATACCCCAGTAAGACGGCTCATACGATTTTAAGTAAACCTTTCCGGCCTTCATCATTGTACGTGCACCTTTTACATTTCCATATCCATAGTGATACAGAGCAACCGTCATTTGAAGCAAACCTTTTAAAAACAAATTCTGCTTATCCGTCATCCATATCTCTTCTAATAAGTCATGACAGGTATAATAGTCTCCTTCGTTGAATTTCACGAAGAACTCGTAATATTCAATCGGATAAAGGGGCAAGATGATTTCCTCCTAGACAATCATTCTTTATGACTATATGCTAAAAAGAGTACACATTTATCATAGCAAATTTCAAAATAATCTTATATATATAAATCTGCTTACGCAGACCTTTGAGAAAATGTTTAGGGAATTGTGGAATCAAGGGGTGTGAAATAGTCTCTTTTCCTAGAGGGGGAAACTAGGTTATTGTGTGATTGATCTATACATAACATAAATAAAGAGGTGTAAAACAAAAATGGATTTATTTAATAACTTTCCACTTTGGAGTGCGCTAATTGCCATCGCGTTTGCACAAATTGTTAAAGTACCTATTGAATTTATCGCAACGCGTAAATTAAACTGGGGATTAATTTTTAGTACAGGAGGAATGCCAAGCTCACATTCTGCAGCGGTTACATCCTTAACCACAGGAATTGGACTTATTGAGGGTGTTGATTCTCCTTTATTTGCTGTTTCAACTGTTTTTGCGGTCATTGTGATGTTTGATGCCACGGGCGTAAGACGTCATGCAGGAGAACAAGCAACGGTTTTGAACCGATTAGTTGAAGATTTCAATCGAGCAGTGGAAGAAGCAAAAATGTGGCCTACGCAAGCAGAAAGAGAAAAACAAGAAAAACTAAAAGAATTGTTAGGTCATCAACCTATTGAAGTATTCTTTGGGGCCATAACTGGAATTGCTGTAGCTTTCCTCGTTTATTTACTTTGGTACATGTAAAGACAAGTTATGATCATAAAAACAAAAAGCTCTTGTATGCAATATCCCTTGCCATTTATCGATTGATATGACTAGATTGCATAGGCAAGGGAATGTTGCATGCTGTATCAAGTGGGACGTTTTTCTTCCGACACCGCTTCGTTTTATTTAAGTTGTTGACGGAATACTTGCTGAGCTTTATCTTCATTAAGCATTGTTAATTCGTCTTCTGTTAAAGTACCCGTTCCCTTTTTCACTACATATACTTGTAACTCTTTTTTGCCCCAGCTTTCATACACATCACTTACCGTTTCATAGTACAAATCGAGTCGATTACCTTTTATGGCTCCGCCTTTGTCTGCCACAACTCCATAGCCGTATCCTGGAATAAATAAAATAGTGCCAATTGGAAAAACATTCAAATCTGCAGCAATTGTTGAATATAAATCTCGTTTTACTTTAACGCCCGAATAAGTAATTCCATACTCAGGATGACCTGGTTGTTTACCTGTTGATTCATACCCCGCTGTATAGCCAGTTGCTAAAACGTTATGTGCAGGATATTTCGACCAGTCATAAGCCTCTTCTAAGGTTGTAACACTCTCATTTACATCTAAAGAAGCAACCGTAGTCAGTTGACTTTCATTATACATCGCCATGCCATTCCAATAATGGACAGAACGATTGTATAAGAAAGAGAGTACCGTTTTCGCCTCTACTCCTGACACAGATTCATACGTCGTTAATAATGCTCCAACAAACAAAATACTCATCAATATTCTTCTTGTCACATTAATCATCATTGACCATTGGACAACTCCTCTCACGAATCTATTTGTTTCCAACAATGAAGCAAATTATTCGTGAGAGGTGCTTTTAATTCGGGCATTTGATTACAGTGATATGAAAAAAAACCACAGTTTTACATACTGTGGCATCCTTATTATTGTGCTATACTAATAAATTTTTTAAAACATACGATACCCTCTGGCGCGTAACAAACGGATGACAATACCCGACATAATTGCACCAGCTAATCCAGATAACAAAATAATTAAGTCTGCTGCTGAAATAGCTGCAAATCTGCTTCCTAAATGTGAAAATGAAGTTGCTGGATTTGTAAAATACTCAATAAACCTTATATCATCAATGATGAACACAAAGATAATAGGATAAATAATGGCCATAATCCAAGACATACGCAACAGCATATTTAATAAGAAACCGATACCAAAAAACAAAACAAAAAACAATAGAATAGAAATTAGTAAAACAGGTAAACTCATTTGCACGGCTTTCACCCCCTATACACACATTTTTAAGTGTACTGAAAGCAGAAAAAACCGTCAATATAAATCATTGGTACATCATTAATAGAACAATTTATACGATGTGTAGCCAAAATGATTGCCAGGATTTAAATCGTTATGTATTGGTAAAACCGCTAACGTTTGGTCAATAATTTGGTGAAGAAGTAAAGAGGAATCCGGACTTTCAAATAGTTCGTCCTTTGTCATAAACGCCACATGAGATAATTCTCGCTCTTGAATGACGATGTTTTCTGTCAATGGTTCCAATAAAAAAAGAACCATATTGTCACTAACTTCTCCTTTAATCACACCAGAGCGTAGACCAACGATACCTAAAGGATTTGCTTTAATCCCTGTTTCTTCATACACCTCTCTTACAACCGCTTGATCAATGGTTTCATCTTCGTTGACAAATCCAGCAGGAAATGACCATTTCCCCTTTAGCCCACCATATTTCTTCTTTACAACGAGATAGCGATTGTCCACTGTTTTGACAATACCAGCTACCGCTAACCATACATTTCCTCTTTTATGTTTCATTGTTTATCATCCCCTTTCTATTCACTGTATCATACCTGCACAGGGGGAGGTATCCTAACAATATGAACACAAAAAAAAGGCAATAGGATTGCTCCCACTGCCCTTTGATTAGCTATTAAAAGAAATTAAATTTTCCTTTTTTCATTACTAGACCTGCGCCACCTTGTAAGTAAAGAGCACGGTTGTCTACTACTTTCTTCATGAATGATGCGCTTGAACCGAATAACTTACGACCAAATACAACACCAATTGCATCGTCATGACCTAGTGAACATACAGTACCTTTTAAATCTGGTTTAAACTCTTGCATTTCACCTTGTCCACGTACTAATACTGCTAAGTTATGTGCACATGTTTCACCTTGTTGCATAGCAATTTGCGCAGTTGGTGGATATGGACGCTCAGTTTCTGGGTTAATCATTAATGAACAATCTCCAACGATAAATACGTTGTCTAATCCTGGAGCGCGTAACTGAGGGTCAACTTTCACACGACCACGCATGTTTTCAAAGCCTGCTTTTTCAATTAGATAACTTCCACGTACACCTGCAGCCCAGATAACCGTTGCAGCTTTGATTTCTTCTACTTGATCATCTTTTGCTACAATGATACCTTCTTCTGTTGCTTCTTTAATTGCTGTACCAATTTTAAATTCTACTCCCTTACGCTCAAGTTGTGTTACAGCATACTCAACTAATTCCGGATCAAAACCAGGTAGTGCAGTTGGAGCTGCTTCCACACAAATGACGCGTACTTTTTCACGAGGAATATCAAACTCTTTGCAAAGTTGTGGAACGCGGTTTGCTAATTCACCTACAAGCTCAATACCAGTGAATCCAGCACCACCAACAACAATTGTTAATAGCTCATCACGCTTTTCAACTTCATTGTTGTATGTTGCGAATACATAATCAATGTGCTCACGAATAAGACGTGCAGAATTAATGTTAGCAATCGAGAAGGCATGCTCTTTTAATCCTTTAATACCAAATGTTTCTGATTCATAGCCTAGTGCAACTACTAAGTAATCATATTCTAATTCGCTGTTTTCTAAGATTACACGCTTTTCTTCTGTCTTAACATCAACAACTGTATCTTGTACAAAGTTTACTTTGCTTGTATTAATTAAGTTTTTTACCGGAACGCGAGAACGATCATGATGTAGAGTTCCTGCAGAAACTTCATGTAACCACGTTGTCTCATAGTGGTAATCATTTTTATTTACAAGTGTAATATCCGCTTCACTTACACCTAATTTCTTTTGTAAGTTTACAGTAGTCATGATGCCGCCGTATCCAGCACCTAGAACAACAACCTTTGGCTTTCTCATTACGATGTCATCCACCTTTTCTTAGTTTATAGTTGCGAGGGATTATAAGTATAAAAACAATAATAATGTCATAATTGCAGAAATATCTTTTTGCTTAGTTTGAGCATGAAACTATGCTCCTATCCATCGCATAGCACAAATTTATATACTATAAGTTTGTGAATTACTTCACGTACTTTTGCATGAAAGTACATATTTTTGTTAGAAAAATGTCATAAAAAATTAACAATATGTCTATCAAACATCATATTCTTTTTTGCAAACTTTTTCAAGCCCTATTCCATGATTTGAAACGTTTAAAATTTTCATTCTTCTCCTAAAAATTCCCCTGTTGTTTGCAGGGTTAAACAAATTCTTATCGAAAAAACTATAATAAAGAAGCCTTATTTTTTAAAAGCAAGAGATGCAATCGTAATAGATGATAAATAAGGAAGCTTCCTAAACGTTTAAATTGCCTTATGTTATCATAAAGTAATAAACTATTTTATACATAATTATAGAGGTGATCATGTTGAGAGAAGATAAAAACGTATACGATATTACCATCATTGGGGGAGGACCTACTGGACTATTTACCGCTTTTTACGGTGGTATGAGACAGGCAAGTGTGAAAATCATTGAAAGCCTGCCGCAACTTGGTGGACAACTCTCCGCTCTTTATCCAGAAAAATACATTTATGATGTAGCTGGTTTTCCAAAGATTCGCGCACAAGAGCTTGTTGATAACTTAAAGGAACAAATGAAACAATTTAATCCTACTGTTTCCTTAGAACAAGCAGTAGAAAAAGTAGAAAAACAAGCTGACGGTGTATTTAAATTAACAACAAATGAAGAAATTCATTATTCAAAGACTATTATTATTACAGCCGGAAACGGTGCATTTCAACCAAGAAAAATTGAACTAGATAATGCTGTTCAGTTTGAGAAATCAAACCTTCACTATTTTGTAGATGATATGAATAAATTTAAAGGTAAAAAGGTATTAGTTTGTGGCGGTGGAGATTCTGCTGTTGATTGGGCATTAATGCTTGAGCCAATTGCTGAAAAAGTAATTCTTACGCATCGTCGAGACAAATTCCGTGCTCATGAGCATAGTGTAGAAAGCTTAAAGAACTCCGCTGTGGAGATTAAAACACCTTATATTCCTGTAGAGCTAATTGGTGACGACCGAATTACACAAGTAGTATTGGAAAACACAAAAGATGAGGAAAAAGAAGTGATCGATGTAGATGATGTCATTGTAAACTTTGGATTCGTCTCGTCATTAGGACCGATTAAAGAATGGGAATTAGACATTGAGAAAAATTCCATTGTCGTGAATACGAAGCAAGAAACCAATGTACCAGGTATTTACGCTGCTGGTGACATTTGCACATATGAAGGAAAAGTGAAATTAATCGTTGCTGGATTTGGTGAAGGCCCAACGGCTGTTAATAATGCGAAAGCTTACATTGATCCAAAAGCACGTCTACAGCCAATGCATAGTACTTCAATGTTTAGCTAATGAAAAAACTGTGTCAGAAGAATGATTTCTGACACAGTTTTTTTCATTTATTTAGTAAAGCAATAGGCTCTCTATTCGTAACTGTATCGCGTTCAATGATGCGATGTGGATAGATAAGATTAACCTTTCTTTCTCCTTTAATGAGCACTTCAAATGCCCTTCTTCCCATTTTATATAAAGGTTGTTCGATAGTTGTTAACGGTGGAATTGCTTTTTGGGCGGTAGCCGTATTATCATAACCAAGCAACGATATTTGCTCTGGAACTTTAATGCCCTGCTTATATAAATAAGATAATGCACCGATGGCCATTTCATCACTTGCACAAAAAACAGCTGTTAAATGTTTCTGATGGCTTAATAGTTGTTGCATGCATTCTATCCCACTTTGAAATCCAAAATCACCATATGCAACAGCATTCTCTGTAAAGGGTAGCCCAGAATCAATTAACGCTTGTCGATATCCATGTACACGAGGAGTTGTTGTCATCTTGTCGCTTCTTGTACCTGAAATCATTCCGATATGTATATGCCCTTTGTCAAGAAGATATGTTACTGCTTCATAAGAAGCCTTAAAGTCGTCTACTTTAATACACGGGATATCGTAATTTGATTGAGTTGCAACCAAAACAACTGGGATATTCATTCTTGTTAACATGTCATAATATTCTTTTGTAATATATTCACTAACAATGATAATCCCATCTACTTGCTTTTCTCGTAATGTCTGCAAATACTTCATTGTTCGAGTACCATCTTTATCTGTTTTACAAATGATAACGCTATGATCAAATTCATGTGCAACATCTTCGATTCCAGCTAATATTTCACTAGCAAACAAATCAGAAACCTTTGGGAGTAGAACACCCATTGTGTTTGTTTTCTTGCTAATCAACCCTCTCGCAATAGCGTTTGGCTGATAACCAAGTTCATCAATGACTTTCACTACTTTTTGTTTCGTTTCTTCTGAATAGCCCGGCAGATTATTTAGAATTCGAGATACTGTTGCAACAGATACATTTGCTTGTTTTGCTACGTCCTTAATTGTCACCGACATACCAGATCAGCTCTCCCTGTAAACGTTTTCTATGCCTAATTTTACCATTATATAAAAGCGCTTTCAATACTATCCTAATTAAAAAAGCCTGCGTACTTTAAGACCGTACACAGGCTTCGTATTAACACTCTTCGGGCTTCCCGGCATTTGTCGCCGTACGGAACGAAGAGCCACAACCACAGTTGGCAATGGCGTTTGGATTATCGATGGTAAAACCGCCACCTAGCATAGACTGTTTGTAGTCGATTTTCACATCTCGTAAAATAGGGGCACTTTCTTTGTCTACTAATACGTTAATGCCATGCTGTTCAAATAACATATCCTCATCTTGAACTTCATGATCAAAACCCATTCCATATGACAAGCCACTACAGCCGCCACCTTTAATCGTTACGCGCAGATACGCGTTCTCCTCACCATGTTCTTTCATCATATCTTTTATTTGAAAGCTTGCTGCTTCTGTAATTGTTAGGATAGCTTCACTCATATGATCAACCTCCTTCTTATCATTTTAGTATACTCTTGAATCGTAAAAGTCACAAATGATGTGATTTCATTAATAATAGTATTCACCTTTACAAATGATTTCAGCAGGACCTGTCATTAAAACAGCTCCTTCGTTCGTCCATGTGATGGTTAAATCTCCTCCAGCTAAGTGGACGATTGTTGGGATATCACGCTTCGTGTAATGATTTAAAACCGAAGCCACAACCGCTGCACAAGCACCTGTTCCACATGCTTGTGTAACTCCTGAGCCTCTTTCCCATACGCGGAAATGTAGCTCTTGCTCGTTTACCACTTCAACAAATTCAACATTTACCCCATCAGGAAAACGCTCATCTTTTTCTACAATTGGACCAAGTGTGGTTAATGGTGCTTCTTCAATTTGATCAACATAAAAAATAACATGTGGATTTCCCATGGACACCGTTGTAATTTCATAGGTTTGATTTGCAAATACTGCTTGCTCAGACACAATCATATCCTGATTTTCACCAATCATTGGAATCTCTGCGCGTGATAAACGCGGCTGGCCCATATCAACTGTCACTTGATCGACGACTTCATCCTTCACATGTACCTCTGCTTGTACAACCCCTGATAGTGTTTCAATTGAAAATCTATTTTCTTCTACTAGCTTATGCTCATACGCGTATTTGGCAACGCATCGTAACCCATTTCCACAATTCTTTGCCTCAGAACCATCATTATTAAATACACGCATTTTTACATCAGCTACATTTGAAGGACAAATCAGAATTAATCCATCTGATCCGATACCCGTATATACATTTGCAACCTTTATTGCTAAAGATGGTAATTCCTCTTCTTTAATTTTTTCTTTAAACATATTTACATAAATGTAGCTGTTCCCTAAGCCATGCATCTTTGTAAACTGAAAGCTTTTCATCTCATCACCTATTCGTTTTACTTTTCTATAAATTTGTTAAGTATAGTATAAAATGATTCTCAAACGTACACAATGATAACATCCCCCGTTTTTGACTCCTTGATTATATTGTATCGAGGAGTTTTTTGTTGTGTTCTCCTTTCTACACACTAAAGAGAGTGAAGACATACAACTCTCAAAAAATCCGCTAACTATCTATAACTTTATTACCAAAAAGATGTATAATTAAAATAGTCTTTTAAGACTATCACCAGGCTATTAATCCTAATTTTGAGGAGGATATTAAAAATGGAACCTCTCACCCCTCTTTATGATAAAACAATCACATGTGCGCTATGCAAAAAAGAGTATACGACTAAAAAAATCCGCTCACGCTTTGTTCGTCCTATTAAATATGACACTGATTTTTTTACTTTTTATGAAAATGCACATTTAAATCCACTGTTCTATCATGTACATGTTTGTCCAACATGCGGATACTCTGCCACAGAAGATTTCTCTCCATCTTTTCTCCTAAACACTGATTTGGAGTTAAAGGAAAAAGTGAGTGCTCATTGGATTGAACAAGACTACGGACAAGAGCGTACGATTGAAGATGCAATTAAAGCTTACAAGCTTGCTCTTTTTTGCTCCGTTATCAAAAAGGAAAAGCATATAACCATCGCTAGTATATTGCTTCGATTATCATGGCTCTATCGAATAAATGAAGATAGTAAACGTGAAGCACATTTCATGAAGTATGCTCTACATCACTATGAAGAATCTTACCTTGTTGATGATTCCCGAGATAGTCAAATGAGCATTGTAAAGATGTTATATATGATTGGTGAGCTTTATTTACGATTAGATAATGAACAACAAGCTACGTTTTATTTTTCTCAAATCATTCAAAAGCATGGACAGCACTCTGACCAGAAAATTATTTCAATGACAAGAGAACGATGGTACGAATTAAGAGAACGAAATAAAAAAAGAGCATAACAAAAGCGGCAGACAAAAGAACATTATCTTTCATTCTGCCGCTTCATTTATGAATGTAAAGTGAATCATGACTCATAGCCTGTCCTAAAAAAAGCGCCTTTTCATTAAGTTTAACCAAACAGAGATTAAAACATAGGATTTTCTTCGAGATGAATATAGATATTGTCAACTAACTCATCTGGTGTTTCACCCATTACAATTTCTCCATTGACAAGTGCAAAGAGTGACTGTGCGCACTTCCCACAATAACCAAGGCAGCCATATTCAATAATGTCTAAATTAGAGTCTTTTTCTAGCTTTTCTAAAGCTTTTTGAGATCCACTTGCTAAATTGCTAATACAAAACTCAATAATTGGCTTAATCAAATTTCTCACCTCGCTACTTAATTTTAATCTAACTTGTTTCAATACATACGTCAAATACAAAAACTGACGTGCGCTTTCATAAGTTTATGTCGAAATTATGTTGAAACATATTGTGGTTTTACACTAATTTAGTTATACTTTTAGGTACATAATCACTAATCATGTCACCACAAAATGCTATTTTAATAAAATATGCTACTTCATAGAAAGTGCTTACATTAAGCTTCTATACATGAAGTTCTTTCTATTTATAAAGAGATAGAGAAAAATAAAAGTACGAAGCTAAAGGAGAAATCCAAATGAAGAACCTTGTTATTCTAGGCGGTGGATACGGTGGGATGCGTATCTTACATAGACTTTTTCCAACTCAATTACCCAATGATATTCAAGTAACACTTGTTGATAAGGCTCCTTATCATTCTCTTAAAACAGAGTTTTATGCATTAGCAGCTGGTACAATTTCAGATCAGCATGTGCGCGTCGCTTTTCCAGAACACCCTCAATTATCAATCCGTTACGGCAGTGTCACACATGTCGACTTAGATGAAAAGAAAGTTCACCTAGAAAACGAAGATCCTATCCTGTATGACGACCTAGTTATCGGTCTAGGCTGCGAAGATAAATATCACAATGTTCCAGGAGCGCCAGAACATACGCACAGTATTCAATCAATTGATTCTTCAAGAAGAACCTATCAAATGCTTAATAACTTACCTGCTCATGCAACCGTTTCGATTGTTGGTGCAGGGCTAAGTGGTGTAGAACTAGCAAGTGAATTACATGAAAGTCGCCCTGACTTAAAAGTAAAGTTATTCGATCGAGGTAACTTAATTTTATCAGCATTTCCTGAGCGTTTAAGTAATTATGTTCAAGGATGGTTTACTTCTCATGGAATTGAAGTGATTAACAAAGCCAACATAACAAGAGTCGAAGAAAATATCCTTTATAATCATGATAATCCTATCCATAGTGATGTAATTGTGTGGACAGCTGGCATTCAACCAAATAAAGTTGTTCGTGATTTAGATGTGGAAAAAGACCTTCAAGGTCGCGTTATTTTAACAAAGCATCATCATTTACCAAATGATGAACATGTCTACGTAGTGGGAGATTGTGCAAGCTTACCACATGCACCTAGTGCTCAATTAGCAGAAGGTCAAGCAGAGCAAATTGTGCAAGTTTTGATGAAACGCTGGAATAACGAACCTCTTCCCGAAGAGCTTCCAACAATTAAGTTAAAAGGCGTGTTAGGATCCCTTGGTAAAAAGCATGGTTTTGGACTTGTTAATGATCGAGCAATTACAGGGCGCGTAGCTCGTCTTTTAAAATCAGGTATTCTTTGGATGTACAAATACCATAATGGATAAATGTAAACCAAAGGAGGCTATCCAATTTAACTGGATAGCCTCTTTTACTCTATAACACGATATGATGGTTTAAATTAGAATACTTGCTCTACTTCTACAACACCTGGTACTTCTTCTAAAAGCGCACGTTCAATACCAGCTTTTAATGTAATTGTAGAACTTGGGCAGCTACCACAAGCACCAAGTAGACGTAATTTTACAATCCCATCCTCGATATCTACTAATTCACAATCTCCACCATCACGTAATAAGAATGGACGAAGTTTATCTAATACTTCTTGTACTTGTTCTTTCATTTCGATTTCTGTCATGTTTATCGACTCCTTTCTTTATATTTATTATAAACTGTCTTCTTAAAAAAATCTATTCATCTATACCCGGTAATGTTCCCCTCTTTAATCAAGAACGTATTGTGCAGCTTATTAAGATGAGATTCGTTCCTATTTTGCAAATGATTTTAGAGAGTACTCTGCTTAATGGATAATGTATAATGAATATAAGGGGGAGATCACGATGGTTGCACCACAAGTAGAGATTTGTATTTACGGAGCGGATGTTATTTGCGCTAGCTGTGTTAATCTACCTTCTTCTAAAGATACGTATGAATGGTTAGAAGCTGCTTTAGCAAGGAAGTTCCCAAACCAATCCTTTCATATTACGTATGTGGACATTTACAATCCACCAGAAGATGAGAATAAACAACAATTTTCTCAACGAGTCATTGAGGAAGAGATGTTTTATCCAGTTGTTGTGATTAACGGAACCGTCGTTGGCGAAGGAAATCCTAAGTTAAAAAGCGTGTACAATGAATTAGAAAAATACGGTTTTTCTTCTGCAAACACCTAACGTAAAAAAGGATTAAGATGTGGCTGAAGGTATCTCAAAAAGGGCAATTCCTTTCTTTTGAGATATCCTCAGCCCCCATTCTGTGAATTAGTTACATGTTGTGATGGCTTCTTTGTGAACTTGCACGCCACGATGGTCAATTGTTAACACATCTACTTCACAATGAGGAACGATTTTGCGCAGTGAGTTCACAATACGTTCGCCGTCTCCCTTACGAGCTAAACACAAAATGCTTGGTCCTGCCCCGCTTAGTGCCACTCCATATGCTCCTATCTTTTTTGCTTCTTCTCTTACAATCGGTAATTCTGCCACTAAAGACATTCGATAAGGCTCATGATACAAATCTTTTTCCATTAACGTACCGACTAACGGCCAATTCCCTTTCATTAGTGCAGCAACTAACATATTACCTACCGCTCCTGCTTCTACTGCCTCCTGATAGGAAAGCTGCTTTGGTAACACATCACGCGCATCCGTTGTTTTTAATTCGTATTTAGGAATAACCATCACAACATCTACGTCTGCATAAGGAACTTGTGTGATATATGTATCGTCTTTATGGTGATATCCAACAACAATTCCTCCATATAAGGATGGACTCACATTGTCAGGGTGTCCCTCCATCACACTTGCGATTCTCAACTTTTCATCTATCGAAAGATTTAATTGACATAGTAAACTGGCTAACTCTATACCCGCTACAATCGCTGATGCACTACTTCCTAATCCTCGAGCTAATGGGATATCACTACTTACATACACTTTCGCTGCTGGAAGATTCACTTTGTATGAAGTAGCAACTTCTAGCGCTACTTCATACATCAAATTATCTTTTCCTGTTGGAATCGATTCAACTTCCTCTGATTGGGGGATAAACACCCACTCGTCCGCTAACTCTATCTTCAATGTTAAATATCTTGATAATGCCATACCAATAGAGTCAAACCCTGGCCCAATGTTAGCAGAGCTTGCAGGGACTTTAATGATGGCTCTTTCGCTACCTAGCATGATGCCACAACACCTTGAATATGTTCAAACACCTTTTGATCATCGTTCGGTAATACCGTTGGAGACACCTCATTCACATCAATGGCAACGTTAGGGTCTTTTAAACCATTACCCGTTAATACGGCCACAACCGTCGAACCTTGTGGAATCTTTCCTGACTTTACATCTTTTAAAACGCCAGCGATAGATGCACAAGAGCCTGGCTCGGCGAATACACCTTCACTTTTAGCGATTAGACGATATGCTTCAATGATTTCTTCATCTGTTACTTCATCAATCTTGCCTTGTGATTCATTGGCTGCTTGAACCGCATACTCCCAACTTGCTGGATTGCCGATGCGAATGGCTGTCGCAATCGTTTCAGGATTTTCAATGACTTCGCCACGAACAATTGCCGCTGCTCCTTCTGCTTCAAATCCGTGCATTTTAGGAAGACCTGTTTGATGATGGTCATTGTATTCTTTAAAACCTTTCCAGTAAGCTGTAATGTTGCCTGCATTTCCTACAGGGATTGCTAGAACATCTGGCGCTTTACCTAATTGATCACATACTTCAAAAGCTGCCGTTTTTTGGCCTTCAATTCGATAAGGATTCACAGAGTTTACTAGCGTTACAGGTGCTGTTTCACTTAATTTACGTACCATCGCTAATGCTTGATCAAAGTTTCCTTCAATCGCTACAATTTCAGCACCATACATAACTGCTTGAGCAAGCTTACCCATTGCAATTTTGCCGTTTGGAATAACGATAATACAGCGCATACCTGCTCGTGAAGCATAAGCTGCCGCTGCTGCTGACGTATTCCCTGTTGAAGCGCAAATTACTGTATGACTGCCCTCTTCTTTTGCTTTTGCTACAGCCATAACCATCCCACGGTCTTTGAATGAACCTGTTGGGTTTGTACCTTCTACTTTTACGTGTAGATTGATTCCTAGCTGCTTTGACAAGTTGGCTAAATGAATGAGAGGTGTATTCCCTTCATGTAAAGTCAGCATCGGTGTTTGTTCTGTGACTGGTAAATACTCTTTATACTGAGCTAATAAGCCTTTCCACATCATACTTCTCCCACTCCCTCAACTCGGTAACTACTTTTTACACTTTCTACAATGGATAAATCTCGTAACTGCTGAACAATTTCTTCATAATCTTTTAATGATGATTTATGCGTAACAACTACAATTTCAGCTAATTCACTATTTTTCACTGGTAACTGAATGATTTTTTCAAAACTTACACCTCTTTCAGAGAACAGTGATGTTAATGTTGCAAATGCACCAACTTGATCTTTTACGTGAATACGTAAGAAATATTTTGAATACACATCTTTTGCTTCTTTTAGTTGCTTTGGATATTGTGGTGTAACGGCGCTTTTCCCGTTCACACCTAGACGCATATTTTTCATAACTCCAACTAAATCAGACACAACCGCTGTTGCTGTTGGAAGGCTACCTGCACCTGGTCCATAAAACATCGTTTCACCTACTGCTTCTCCGTACACATACACAGCATTGTATTCATCATTTACAGAAGCAAGCGGATGTGCGTTTGCTAGTAACGTTGGCTCTACGCTTACTTCGACGTTTTCACCATCTCGATGTGCATACCCAATTAATTTCATTGTATAGCCTAATTGCTTACTATATTGTAAGTCTTCTTCTGTGACATTCGTGATTCCTTGAACCCGTACATCATCCAAGTCAATTTTCATCGAGAAGCCTAACGTTGATAGAATCGCCATTTTTCGTGCTGCATCTAATCCTTCTACATCGGCTGTTGGATCGGATTCTGCATATCCTAAATCTTGCGCTTCTTTTAATACTTCTTCATATGCACTACCTTCGTTCATCATCTTCGTTAAAATGAAGTTTGTTGTTCCATTTACAATCCCCATCATTTTTGTAATACGATCTGATGCTAATCCTTCTACTAAACTACGAAGAATTGGAATGCCTCCGGCTACACTTGCTTCATAAAACAAGTCACACCCACTTTCAGAAGCGACTGTTAGTAATTCCGATCCGTATAAAGCCATTAAATCTTTATTTGCTGTTACAACGTGCTTTTTATTTCGTAACGCCGTTAAGATATAATCTCTTGTATGTTCAATGCCACCCATTACTTCAATAACAACGTCTACATCCGGATTATGTAAAATGTCTTCTACATTAGTTGTTAGCTTTTCAGAAGGGATGTCTACACCCCTTGCCTTAGATAAGTCCTTTACAAGTACTTTTTGGACTTCTACTGGACACCCAACTTGATGCATTAATTTGTCTTGATGATTTTCAATAATTTTTACAACACCACTTCCAACCGTTCCTAGACCTAATAAACCAATCTTGATGCTATTTGCCATGTTATCCACCCCTGTGTATTTTATACGTAAACAAATGTTTTCTTATAGAGGACATTATAGAACCTCTTCTGTTTTTTTACAAGACCCTTCTTTTTTGAAAAGTATCTTATAACTGCTGTAGACTACGGTATATCAAGATAGTTTAAAATTTTAAAAATATTTTATTTATTATCATACCATGCTTCTTTCCTCTTTTTAACAGAAAAAAGACATTTTCAGCAATTGAAAATGCCTTTTACAAATCTTTAACAATTTTGTGAAAGTAATTCTTTATTCACAATGGTTTTGGGATCTTGATTTTGTAACAAGCGAATAATGTTCTCAACGCATAATTTCATCATAACCGTGCGCGTCTCAATACTCGCACTCCCGATATGAGGAAGCGCTACAACGTTTGATAATGATAGTAACGGGTGATCAACATCTATTGGTTCTTTTGTAAAAACATCTAATCCTGCAGCTGCAATGTCACCTGTTTGAAGTGCTTCAACGAGAGCTTCCTCATCTACGACAGCACCACGTGAAGCATTAACAAAAATGGCTGAGGATTTCATCTTTTGAAACGCTTGTTTGTTGAATAGATGCTTTGTTTCGTTCGTCAAAGGTGTTAAGCAAACCACATAATCTGACTTTGTTAATAAGTCATCGAACGAACAATACGTTGCGTTTAATTGTTGTTCTGCTACTTCATTACGACTGCGGTTATGATATAAAATTTCCATCTCAAAACCCGTTGCACGTTTGGCTAGCGCCTGCCCGATTTTCCCCATCCCTACGATACCAATCGTTTTATGGTGAATATCATGCCCTGCCAATAAATAAGGACTCCAGCCTTGCCATTTACCTTCTTTTACGTAATTTGCAGATTCAATAAGACGTCTTGCCGTTGCCATTAATAAACCAAATGTTAAATCTGCTGTCGTATCTGACAACACATCTGGTGTATTGCAAATGACAATGTTTCGCTTCGTCGCAACTGGAACGTCAATATTATCAAATCCTACGGCTAAGTTTGCAATAACCTTTAAGTGAGGAGAAGCATCTAATAATGATTCATCAATGGTATCTGATAGCATCGTTAACAGTGCTGTTGCACGGTTTGCCTTCTCACGTAATAACTGAGCTGGAACAGGCTCTTCCTCCTTATTCCACATCTCGACTTCCGCTACATCCATTAAAGGCTTTACTAATTCATCTGGTAATTTTCGTGTAATGAATACATATGGTTTCATTTGTTCTTCCCACCTCGTTGTCAAAAGTAAGCGTGTACATGACAACATTGTACCATAGATGAATATCTTACTTATCGTTAACTGCTTAACCATGTCAGTTCTGGAATGTTATAACGTGTAGCGGTAATGCCCACAAATGAATAAAATTGCTTTAGAAATTGCTCGTATGCATTAGAGTGCTGTAAGATGCTTTCTAGCTGCTTAAAATACCCGTGTTGAACGTTTTTATCTCGGCTACTATAATACCCTTCAATCACCTCAAAATAATGAACAGGGAATAATAATCGAGCGTATAAAAGTCTCCAAGCAAAGGAAGATAGTGGGCTCACCGTTTCATATTCACTTAAGAACTCATGAATGGTTTGCTTATGAATACGGTGATTATGTTTCATATAATTTGCCCTAATGTATTCAGCTAGGTCTCGACTAGGGTGATCAAATACCCAATCAATTGGCAATTTGTAATAATAATTTTCGCCCCAAGTTTGAGCGGTAAATCGATGATGACAAATCGTGGCGGTATCGATAGTACGTGGTAAATCATCGATTTCTGTATCGACTAAGTACTGAATCGCATTCTCTGTCAATCCTACATAGTAAGGGAATGACTCAATAAACTTCTTTTCCATTTCATGATTCGGATGTTCTTGTACTTTGCTATACCAAAATTTCTCCATCTGATCGAGCCGCGTTTCCCACATTGACTTCCACTGCCCTAAACGCTTACACTTTTCAACTTCATAAGGAAGCATTCGTCCTCTTTGGTGAAACAAAGCAAGCTCTTTACCAATATTAGAGGATGAAACTGGATTGAAAATAGGACAGCGACACACGATAAAGCGCTGATCATCCGTTTCAGTAACTCCTGTACCTTGCTGGTTAGCCATAAGAGTAGCTACTTGTCGGTCACCTTGCGTCATTAAAAATTGGCTCATTTGATGTAACTCCGTTAGCTCTTCTTGTTCCATATTTCGCACATTAATAATAGTATATAGTATATTTCGGTACTGAAACCCTTTATGCTGGCCAATCGTCATTAATTCTGTTGGACGTACCCCGTAGTGTTCATAAATGGTCTCTAACATATCCATCCCTCTTTCTTTTATTTCATAAAATTATATGTAAAGTAGCATGGATACTTGTCATAATCTTTCCCCTTTTAAGAATACAGTAGAATTACACACTTTATTTCCAACTGATATTTTGCATGAGATCATCCTTATGATTTAAGCAATCTTAGTAATACTAATAGAAAGAAGCCAGCCATGTAGAAGACATTAACTAAAACATGATGAAATTAGGTGAAATCATTTGGAGAAAAAAAATGAGATGAGTGCAGTAGAAAAGAAAGCAAGACAATGGTTACAGGAAAGAGGTGTCACCATCCAAGATATCGCAGATCTTGTCTATTATTTGCAACAAAAATACCACCCAAACCTAGACATGAAAGAATGCATACACAACGTTGAACGAGTGATTGCTAAACGAGAAGTACAAAATGCCATTTTAACTGGCATTCAGCTAGATGTATTAACAGAAAAAGGATTAATTGAAGAGCCACTTCAGTCCATTTTATCAGCAGATGAAGGGTTATATGGCATTGATGAAATCTTGGCTTTATCCATTGTGAATGTCTACGGATCAATTGGATTTACAAACTATGGATATGTAGACAAACAAAAGCCAGGAATTTTAGAGAAATTAAACTCTAAGTCCTCTGGTGCTTGTCACACGTTTCTTGATGATATCGTTGGGGCCATTGCTGCAGCTGCTTCGAGTCGACTCGCTCACCGCGCAGCTAATGTTGAATAGTGAAACGAGAGCAATAAAAAATCCTCTGCCCATCCATTTATGGATAAGCAAAGGATTTTTTATGGTTTAAACACCGTTTAGCTTCATTTTCAAATACGAGAAATCCATTCTTTTAATGAGTCGACAACATATGTTGGTTTTTCTTTGTATCCAGTTAACAACTCTTTTGTTGTCACACCAGTATGGACAAGTAATGTATCTAATCCTGCTCTCATACCAGCCAAAATATCTGTGTCATAGTTGTCACCAACCATTAATGTTTCTTCTTTTGGCGTCCCTAACACTTGTAAAGCTTGCTCCATAATAATACTTTCAGGCTTTCCAATAAAAACGGGATTGGTTTGAGTTGATACGGTAACCACCGATGTAATTGAACCATTTCCTGGTAGCAATCCTCTCTCCGTCGGAATGGCAATATCTCCGTTTGTAGATACGAAAAATGCACCATTGCGTACATTCAAGCATGCTTTTGCCAATTTTTCATACGTAATCGTTTGATCCAGACCTACTACGACAAAATCTGTACCCTCATCTTCAATCGTCAATCCCTTTTCTGTAAGAGCATGACGAATGCCATCTCCACCAATGACATATGCAGAGCCATTTGGCTTACGATCATGTAAATAGTTTGCGGTTGCTTGACTCGTTGTAAAGACTTGTTGTTCTGTTGCTGGAATCCCAAATGTTTCAAGCTTCATCGCTACTTGCTCTGGTGTTTTCGTTGAATTGTTTGTAACAAATAAATAAGGAATTTGTTTTTCTTTTAATGCTATGACAAAATCTCGTGCTTCTTGAATTAGTTCCGTTCCTTTATACATCGTTCCATCAAGATCAATTAAATAACCTTTATATTGCTTCACCAAATTGGCCTCCTTCAATAGCATGTATCTTCCCTTATCATAACCAAAACCTTTTTATTATGTATGTAACACGATAAAAAGGGGCTGACTATCTTATTGAAAGTCAGTCCCCTATTACTTGCGTATCATAGCTTATTTCTTTAGAAAAAACAACCATTGTGCTTGTTAGTTGCGAAAAGCTGAAACAGGTCCTAATTCATTTTCAAGGTAAGCCCTTACACGGTTAGGAAAGTCTTTTATGACATCAGAATGACTCTCCATACATTGTTGAACTTCTTTGTGATTAATCTCTAGATAATCTTGAACTAACTGCTTGCGTAGCCCAATAATTTCTTTTAACGGTGCATCCTGCTCTTTCGTGACCACTTTCTCATCGACTAAAATATCAATGATGTCTTCATAACTGCCAGGATCACGCATAATAAACCCGTCAATCATCGCATTCCCTACATCTAATATGGATTCAATCATTAAATGAGAAAGGCGTTCTAGGCTCTTTTTTTCCAACGTACTTTCCCAGTGATTTTGTGTAGAGAACAACTCCATATTCGTTTCTAGAAATTTAAGTATCGCTTCAATTTTTTCACGATCTACAAAATACATGATGAGGTTCCTCCTTGTTTAGCTTATGTCTATCTTAGCATGTTTTAAATGAGAATTTATAATTAATCATGTTGGTTTCAGTAACTGTTTGATATGATAAAAACAAAAGCAAGCAGGAGGCGTTTTTTAATGAGTGAGCGTTTTTATTTATATGATGACCTTGTAGATACAAAAACAAGGTTCGTAAGCTTTGTTGGAGAAAGGCAACGGTTTGATTTAGCCATCATTCAATCAGATCGTTATTATGGAAAACATCTTGTACTAGATATTCAAGGCGGACGATTTGCTATCATTGGTCAAGATGATTTAGAAGAACCTGGTTATTTAGAATATGCTTATAAGCTAGATGAAGAAGATGCACAAGAACTTCGTGAATTTTTATATGAAATTGTTTAAATAAGCCAAAATAAAAAGCAAGAAGAAGGACAAAATGTCTTTCTACCTTGCTTTTTTTATTTATGTACTTTTCGCAATACGAAATGCGAACAGCCAAAATTACAGTATTCCTGTAAATAATCTTGTAGCGTACTAATTTTTGTATCATATGTCGCTTTTTGATTTTGATCGTCAAAAAAGCCACGAAGTCTTAGTTGATTGTAACCCCAATCTCCAACAATGTAATCGTATCGGGCCAATACATCAATATAACGCCCTCTAAAAGCTTCTTCATTGAACCCTTCTTTTTCTTCTTTTACGATTTCATAGCAAGTGCTACCTACACAAATCATTGTCGTCACCTCGTTTCTTCAAATTTACCATACCATAATTATGATGCTTAAACCATCAATTAACAGGAAAAATTTCAGACAATCTCTGCACTCTATATAATAGAGGAGGTGCTTTTCATGCACAAATATATGCTCATAGCAATGCTAACAATGAGTATGCTTATTACAGGTTGTCAAGGTCAAGATAATGCGAATGAGAACGACGGTCAAGCCCTATACGAGAGCGGAAACACCATTAACGTTTCCGAAACAAATGACATGTATAATCGCGATGAAAAGAAAAACAATCGTTACGGTTACGTACGACATCAGAAAAGCCCTGTTGCTAATGAAAATCAAATGGCGCAAAATATTGCAACCTTTGATCGCGAGCAGGCAGCTGATTCTATTAGTCGCTTAAGCACGGCAATTCCAACTGTAGACGATGTAGCTGTTTTAGTAACAGACGAAGAAGTGTTAATTGCTTACAAAGCTGATACAAAGAACCGAAATGAAACAGCCGATCAAGTGAAGCGAACAGCTATGTCTGTTGTGCCTCGCTATTATCACGTATATGTTTCTGATAACTCAACTCATTTTGCTGATATTGAACGGTTTAGTCAAGTAGATATTCGAGATAAAAATATCCAAAGCTCAATCGATCAAACAATTAAAGAAATGCTTCAATCTCCTCAAGGCCGAAAAATGACGGATGGGGAAGATGCAAACGGTGAAGGTCAAAACGAATTGAATGAGCCAATGACGGACGATCGTGATAAAGCGTCGACAAGAAAAAATATGATGGAATAAACGTAAGATATAAAAAGGTTGACTCACAATGCGTGGTCAACCTTTTTATTATTATGAAGTTTTACTATCTACATCATTCTTTTTAGCAGCGTTTACTTGCTCATCTGCATGGTAAGATGAACGAACTAGTGGACCTGCCTCTACGTGACTAAATCCTTTACTTAACGCAATTTCTTTTAGCTCGTCAAACTCTTTTGGATGATAATATTTTTGAACTTTCAAATGTTTCTTTGTTGGCTGTAAATACTGACCAATTGTCATAATATCAACATTATTAGCACGTAAGTCATCCATTGTTTCAATAATTTCTTCTTTTGTTTCTCCTAAGCCAAGCATGATACTTGATTTAGTAGGGATCGTCGGTTGCATTTCTTTCGCACGACGTAAAAATTCTAACGAACGATCGTATTTTGCACGAGCACGAACGCGTGGTGTTAAACTACGAACTGTCTCGATGTTATGATTTAAAATATCTGGCTTTGCATCCATCACCATACGTAAATTTTCTTCGACTCCACCCATATCAGAAGGAAGAACCTCAATTGTTGTAAATGGATTTTTACGACGAATTGCACGTACTGTTTCAGCTAGCACACCTGCTCCACCATCTTTTAAATCGTCACGTGCTACTACCGTAATAACTGCGTGCTTTAAGTTCATTAATTGAACAGAATCTGCTACTCGTTCTGGCTCTTCCCAGTCTAGTTCTGTAGGTAGACCTGTTTTTACCGCACAGAAACGACATGCGCGTGTGCAAACTTCCCCTAATATCATAAACGTTGCTGTACGACGAACAGCCCAACATTCATGAATATTTGGACACCTAGCTTCCTCACAAACGGTATGTAAGTTCTTTTCACGCATCATTTTCTTTAAGCCAGTGTAATTTTCATTTGTATTTAATTTGATTTTTAGCCAATCAGGTTTACGAACATGTTCTTCTTTTGTTGCCATCTCCATCAACTCCATACATTCACAAAATGTCGATAACCTCTATACGAATACTTTGTGTTTAAGATTACACGTCACTACATGTCACTTTATCATATAAAACTTATTTTCGACAAGTTCCCTGCTTTTTATTTCCTGTATTTTCTATGTTATACAACTTCCAATGAATCGTACACACCTTATCGTTCTAAATGGATTTTTTCCATTTTTTTATATTTATGAATTTTTTCATCTATCGCCAAACTAACAGTACGAATATGCTCGAGAGGAGGAGACTTTGTTGCGTTCATTTATTTTACTAACTTTTGTTAGTGTATTCTTATTTAGTAATATGCCGCACTCTTATGCGAGTGAAACGAAACAAGACGAAGTCCAAATTAATAAACGAAGAATGGAATTATTTCATCATATGGAATCAGTTACTCATATTCCTTGGTACTACTTTGCTGGAATTGATCAATATGAACGTAGTACACGTCGGGCTCGAAAAGATCTACCTAAAGAAAGAGGCGCGATTTCTATTTACTATGAAGATGAAAAATGGTCAGGCCCTCTAAATCCAACAAGACAAGATACAAACCCGATAACAATTGCTTTATTTGGAGGTCTTGGAAAAGATGGAAATGGTGATGGAAAAGCAGATATAAACGATGACGAAGATTTACTATTCACAATAGCTAATTACCTTCAAACCTTCGGCGTTACACACGCTCAAATTAAAATTGGAATATGGGACTACTATAAAAGGAGTCGAACCGTCGATGCTGTATTAGGAAATGCGAAGCTATTTAAAACATACGGAAGGTTAGACCTTCAAGAAAAGGCATTTCCTGTTCCTATTCGTTCGAACCATAGTTATCGAAGCACATGGGGAGATGCTCGAGGTTGGGGAGGTCGTCGCGTTCATGAAGGTACTGATATCTTTGCTGATTATGGTGTACCCGTTCGTGCAACATGCTATGGAGTATTAGAAATTAAAGGCTGGAATCGATATGGTGGTTGGCGGATTGGAATTCGAGACATTAATAATACGTATCATTATTTAGCTCATTTAAGCGGGTTTTCAAAAGGACTACAAGTAGGTCAAATTGTAGAGCCCGGTATGATTATTGGAGGCGTAGGAAGTTCAGGATATGGACCACCTGGCACATCGGGAAAATTCCCTCCTCACCTTCACTATGGTATGTATAAAGATAATGGCAGGATTGAATGGTCATTTGATCCGTATCCACACCTAAGAAACTGGGAGAGATTGGATCGAATGAAGTTGAACAAGAAGAAGTAAACTGTTAAACAAACGTTTGATTAACTTGCCAAGAATGTGTCAACAGAGGCAAAAAACAGCTTAATTGATAAATTCTCAAAAAAAAGAAACGAAGCATTTGCTCCGTTTCTTTTTTTATTACGCTTTGCTTGCTCTTGCCTTCTTAACAGCATGAACAATACTTGCTGCTAATCCGCCCCATATAACGACCATCCCGACTACCATCATTACTAATGCGCTTGCTTCCATTAGCTTGAAACCTCCTTATCGTTAGATGGTAATTCAATTGTTTCTTTTTTCCATCCTTTTAATGAGAATAACACCCCGATAACGATTGCTCCGATGGCTACTGCCCAACCAGACGCAATAACGAATGACGTATCATAACCGCCATAATTTTCTGAAATATTAGTGCGGATATTATCAAACATCATGTATCCTAAAACGACTGGTGTAACAAACGCTAAGCAGATTTTCCACCAAGCACCTAGCATAATGTCTGATACAGAGTTTGCATGCTCTTGAAGATTTTTCAATTCTTTTAATACCCAAGCTACAACAATAACTTCTATTAAGCCAGCTAATGCTACTCCAAAGTTATTAATGAAATAGTCTGCTACGTCTAAGAAATATAATCCACCTTGTGTAGCAAATAAAACCGAAATAACTGCTGATAATCCTCCACCGACTACTACCGCTTTTGTACGAGACACGTTAAATTTATCTTGAACACCTGCTACGAATGTTTCTACAATTGAGATGAGTGAACTTAAACCAGCTAAAACAAGTGACCCAAAGAATAAGAATCCAAAGAATTGGTTAAATGCTGGGAATTCATTAATGATTTGAGGGAAAACAACGAACGCTAATCCCACACCACCTGTTACCACTTCATCAACGTTAACGCCTTGTTGAACCGCCATGAATCCTAGTACACTAAATACTCCAATACCTGCTAGTAATTCGAACGCTGAGTTACCGAAACCTGTAATAAATGCGTTGTTTGTAATATCAGATTTCTTTGGTAAATAACTTGAGTACGTAACCATGATTGCAAATGCAATGGATAAGCTAAAGAAAATTTGTCCGTAAGCCGCTACCCATACTTTTCCACTTGCTATAGCATTCCAATCTGGTTTAAAGAATGCATTTAAGCCTTCAACGGCCCCATCTAATGTTAAAGCACGAATAACAATGATTAAGAATAAAACGATAAGTGTTGGTAAGAAAATTTTATTGGCAATTTCAATTCCCTTTTTAATTCCTTTGAATAATACGCCTAACGTAATGATCCAAACTAAGATAAGTGGAATAAATACGCCTGGTACAAGACTACCTGTCTGCCCTGGAACTTCAGCTAATTTTAAATAGTCACCAAATAAGAATCCCTCTGTATCTGATCCCCACTTTAAATTCAGTGAGAAGACGGAGTATGACATAGCCCATGCGATAATAGCTGCATAATAAACAGAAATTATAAACGATATAGCAACCTGCCACCAACCTAACCATTCTGTTTTTCGATTTAATCTCGCAAAAGAAAGTGGTGCAGAACCTCGATATTTATGACCAATGGTAAATTCCATGATTAACAATGGAATCCCTGCTGTTAATAATGCGAATAGATACGGTAAGAAGAATGCTCCCCCTCCGTTTTCATAAGCCGTAGCTGGAAAGCGCCAGATGTTTCCTAATCCAATCGCTGATCCTGCTGCAGCTAAAATAAAGCCTGCTCTTGTCCCCCACTGTGGGCGATTTTCCATTTGTATTTCCCCCTTTTATTTCTTTTCCAACGTAGTCTTTGTTTATTGTTGGAAATTTTTATACTTTTCTGATAATTTAGTTTATTATATCATATAGACAGTATAGCTAGTCTTATTCCTTCTGTCAAAACAAACTTTTCCAAAAAGTTAAACAAACTTACATTTACATAGAAAAAGCACCTATGTAATCACATAGATGCTTTTTTCTTTACGCTGTTTGTTGTAACTCGTCCGTATTTCCTTTCTTGCGGACAATAAAGACAAATAGTGCTAATAATACAATCGTTGTCACGAAACCAATGACTGTGCTACCAGTAAACCCTAAAACAAGGTAACCAATAACAGCAATAACAGCCGAAGATATCGCATATGGTAGCTGTGTAATCACATGGTCAATATGATGACTTCCTGCCCCAGTAGAAGATAAAATCGTTGTATCTGAAATTGGTGAACAGTGATCTCCGAATACAGCTCCTGCTAATACAGCTGATAACACTGGCAATAAAAGAGTAATATCAGTAGCCGCTGCAATGTCCCCTGCGATTGGAAGCATAATCCCAAATGTTCCCCATGATGTTCCAGTAGAGAAAGCCATCACACCAGCTACTACAAATAAAATGGCTGGTAAGAAGGCAATATTCACATTTGAGCTTTCTACAACCCCTGCTAAATATTCACCTGTTTTTAATTGACTAATTAAATCAACAATTGTCCAAGCCATCACAAGAATATAAATCGCTGGTAACATTGACTTAATTCCAGCATAAATACCTTTTGGTAAGATACCCATTGTAACGGCAGATGTTTTTTGCGTCTGAATCATAAATAAAATAAGCGTTACAAGTAATCCTAAAGATCCACCATATACAAGTGAAGTTGGAACATCTGTATTTTCAAACATCGTAAAGATGGTTACAGCACCCTCTGTTGCTTTATACCCCGTCCACATCATGGCTGAGATTGTTCCAACTGCTAAAGCAATAATAGGTAACGCTAAATCTAGCACACGACCTTTATCACTCGTTGGAAGATCGTCTTTCAATTCACCGGCTACTTCACCTTTTGATGAGTCTACGACTTCACCTGTTTTTACTGCTCGCTCTTCATGGATACGCATGCTACCAAGATTAATATTGTAAATACTTACAGCAAACACAAGCAGAAGTGACACAAATACATAAAAGTTCATTGGAATCATCTGTACAAATGCAGAGAAAGGAGAATACTCGGTTACTCCATGTGTTGCTAAAATCGATCCAATAACAGTAATGATGTAGGCACCCCAGCTTGAAAACGGTGCAATCACACATACAGGAGCAGATGTTGAATCAATTAAATAAGCAAGCTTCGCACGAGAAATACGTTGACGATCCGTTAATGGCTTACTTACTTGACCTACTGCTAATGCATTAAAATAATCATCAATAAAAATAATAACACCAAGCATAGCGGTAGTTAAGTGAGCACCTCTTCTTGTTTTGACACGCTTTAACGCCCACTCACCAAATGCTCGACTTCCACCAGAAATTGAAATAAATGCAGTAATAACACCTAAAATAAGTAAAAAGAGCAAAATATATAAATTATACGTATTTAGTTCGCCATCTGCGTAAAAAATGGCAGAAAAAGCACCCCATACTTTTTGTAATGATGCTCCTATTGCAAACTCCGTTAACACAAGAGCTGCCGTTAAGATTCCTACGCCTAAAGATAGAAGTACACGACGCGTGAGAACCACCATGATGATTGCTAACAATGGTGGTAAAAGAGAATAGATTGTTCCTTCCATTTCATTAACCTCCTTTAGTTCTAAACTTGTCTTTCATAAAAGGGTTACTTTAAGCGTACGAGATAACATGAAAAATTAGTATAAAAAAACGCAAAAAAGAGTAATGATAGAAAATAACTATCATTACTCTTTTGTAATGTTATGTTATCCTCCATCACGATCAGTAGCCCTCCATTATGAAAACAAGCATTTCTTTCATAATGACAGTGTTACCCTTATTCAAGGTAACCCCAGCGAATATCAATCCGACAATTGATGTTCACTTCGGCAAAAAACCCTTTCTACTATGGTCAACGTTGTCATCCTCACATAGCATACTCATGTTTTTCGCAGCCTCTACCTCATCGATCCGATAAGGTGATGGTATTAAATTAAAATGAATATAGTTCATTATATCTATGATTGTTCGTTTTATCAACCATTATTTAATTGCTCTTTTTTGGAAGTTGAATCGATGGACTTGAGTTAGCTCCTCGATTATAAAAATCGGGCACTTCACCTTGAATAGCTTGCATAACAATTGGAATATCTGTCGTAACGGTTGTCATTCTTGTTGAAAAAGGAATAATGACTTGCACGTTTACTTCTACATGAATCACAACTTTATAAACAACATTATTAATCCCATACTCTTCAATCAATTCTTTTACATCTGAATTCACATAACCAATTGCGTGAAATTTAACAGGAACAAGAGGTCCTAAGTTCCCTAATAAAGCATTATTTGTCGCTTGACCTAGTGGAACTTGATAAATAATCCCTTTCTCTCTTAACGTTTCATCCGTTTCAATTTCAACATCCATGGGAAGGTCTAGTGTATCAACTTCACCTTTCTCAACAGCTCTTAAGTTAGCTTGAACAAGATTAGTCGTTTGAGCTAAAGCTCGACTAACCATTGGGGCGTTAATACTCATCGATGTGACTTTTCCATTTGCATCTGTCTCTATGTTAACTAGTTCATTTACATCTAAGTCTTCTGTAATTTGTTTATTGACAGCTTTGTTAATAACTAGCGTAGCAATTCGCTTTGTTTGAGCTTCAGCATAATTCATCAAAGTGGGTTCAATTCCTTTATTAATAAACCAAAGTCCGGATGCAGTTGAAAAGATAAAAAAAACAAAGGTTAATAAAAAGACATACCGGAATGGCAAAGGACCTTTTCTGAATAGTCTGCGACGACGTTTAGGCACAAAAAATCCCTCCTTACAAGCTATATGTATGCATGTAAATAGAGGGTTAACGCTTTTTTGTTTACTTTTTTCTTAAATTGTTGTCTCCGACGCTGTAACAAGAATATCCATGTGCTCTTTTAAGTCTAAATCATAGGGTTCATGTAACTCATTTTCATTCTCTTCTAAAATCCTGACAATTGGGCGGTCACTTATTCCTTTATTTTGCCCAACTACAACCCCTTTGCGCCCATCGTTTAACGTCACTCCTAAGCCGATAGGATAAATAATAATGGCTTTACGAAATGCCTCAACCATATCACGATCAAAGTGTGTACCTGCTCCTGCATATAAAATTTCAAGCGCTTCATGTGGCAATAAAGCTTTTCGATACACACGATGGGAGGTAACCGCATCATACACGTCAGCAATCGCTAGTATCTTGCTGAAATAATGAATTTGTTCTCCTTTTAATCCATATGGATATCCTGTCCCATCTAAGCGTTCATGGTGCTGTTGTGCACAATAAGCAGAAATGATGGATACAGTAGGCATCGCTTTTAATAGGTCAAAACCATATGTTGTATGTTTTTTAACCATCGCAAACTCTTCATTCGTTAGCTTTCCTGGCTTATTTAGAATTTCGTTTGGAATAAACATTTTCCCAACATCATGAAGCATACCACCGACGCCTAGCTTCTCTAATTCTTTTTGAGACAATCGTAATTCTATTCCAAGCGCAAGTGCGTATAACGTAACATTAACAGAATGAGAAAACACATAATTATCATACACGTATACATCTGTTAATAACGAAAGAACATCGTCATCACTTGTAAGGTCTTTCACAAATTCATCGCTAATACGAGTAATCTCTTTTACTGATTGTTCAAAAAGAGAAATTTGTTTACGTCCACTAGGTTGATTTTTCAATTTTAAAAATGAGTCTTGAACCGTATTTATCGCTCGATTGCGCACTTCTGATATAACCGACGCATGAAACGTGATGTCCTTCATTCGCTCATCTTGAATATATACAAAAGAAATCCCTAAGAGCTTCAAACGTTTAATGATAGTAGTGGTCAACATAATTCCTTGATTCACAAGTACATTTCCCTGTTCATTATAAATAGGTTTACCTAAAAAGACTCCTGGCTTTAAAAATTCAACAGCAACTAATTTCATGGTAACTCCTTTTGTAAATTTATCATTGTCCGGCTGAAGACGCCACGTCAACCGTTAAATACGTGAGGATAGTAGTATCTAAAGACTCTTTGTAAAACTTGTCTAACATCACTTTTTAAAATAAGAAAGGTAACAATCACTTCCACCTTTCTTATTTTAAAAAGTTAACGCCTATTTTTCATTTAAAATTGAAGGCATTGGTTGAATACCTGACTTTAGCAAGCATTACCTAACAAATAGTCACTCAATATATGAAATCATTTGATACATACAAATCGTAAAGACACCTTAAGTCATCTTTAAAAGCGCATCTCTTCCTCGCATACCTGCAAAAATCCCTAAATCCTCTGCTTCAACTGTTACAGATTCTAAGGGAGCATCCAGTAACTGTTCAATTGTTCTTACACCAACCGCTCTACCTGCAACAATTTTACGATCTCTTAACTTTTCATTTAACAGCCCAACATCTAGTGCTCCACACATGATGTACCCTTTGTCAGACGAAACCGTAAGTAGTGTTGTTTTTGGTAATAATACAGTTACAGCTGTAAAAGGCTGTCCTTCAATTATTATCGGTGTTACTGTAACCACGTGGTCCCACTCCTTTCCCTATCAACTTATGACAGAGAATAAAAAGAGTGATTGTACATCTCAATTTATTAAGTAATCCCTTCGTAAATCAAACGGAAGCCAACTACTATTAAAATGATACGGAATAAGTGGATAACCGTTTTACTTTTCAATCTCGTGTTTAACCATGCTCCTGCTTGACCTCCAACCCACGCTCCAGGTATTAAAAAGAGAGCAAAACTCCAATCAATGTTCCCCATCGTCATATGGGCAATAGAGCTTAAGATGGAAGAAAGAAAAATCATGAACATTGACGTCGCAACCGCGACATGAGCTGGGAAAGCAAAGAGTAAAATCATCGCTGGTACCATTAGGGAGCCACCACCAATGCCGAATAGACCAGAAGAAAATCCGACAATAAATGAAATGACAATGGCAGTAATAGGGTGGAAGCCATAAATATGCGTCACGCCTTCTTTATCTTTATATTCACGTTGAAAAGGAAAATGATTACGCTTTTTCCTCGGCTTCAACTTATCACGAAACATAAGGATAATTGATGTAAAAATGACGAAAAGACCGAAGTAAATTGAAAATGAGTCTACTTTTAAATAACTATTCACGTAGGCTCCTATTATACCTCCAGGCCCACTTCCAATAAAAAAGAGCAATCCGCTTCTGTAATCTACTTTTTTATGCTTCATATACATTAAAGTAGATGAAAGACCTGTAAAAATAATAACAAGCAAAGAGGTTCCGACAGCAACTTGAGGAGACACTTCACTTATTAACACAGTGTATGACCCAAAAAATAGTAACGCTGGAACGACGATAATTCCTCCACCAAGCCCTACTAAGCTACCAATTGTACCTCCAATTAGACCAATAAGTATCAAAACAAACCATTCCATTTTCTCACCCCTTTTCGAACTTTAGCCGCGCATGACGAAATGGCTTATGCTCTCGTTAACATGCGAACAGCTAAAAATAACAAAGCAAATCCTCCTGTAAATAAAAGAAGTGATAAAATGAGCATCACCATTTTTTTTCGTTTAAAGCCTAAAAGAAGCAGCAAAAAGCCAATAAAAAACAAGGCTAAAATCCCCATTAAAGGAGCTGTCATGTTGTTTCCCCACCTTTTCACAATACGTTCGTTCCGCTTATCTAGTAAGGTAAACAAACTAAGTATTATTCTCTTTGTAACCAATTATTTTACTTATAAGCCTTCAAAAAAATCGAGCTGCTTTGGAGCTAACCCTTCATACTCTAAACCTAATAGCTGAATCATTTGCTTTGCATTATCCACGGCATCTCCGCCTGAATTGTTGTTAAACAAAAGATAAATATCTTTTGTCTGCTTTTGTAAAGCTGTTAATCGTTCCTTCCATTCCATCAGTTCTTTCTCGTTATATCGATATAAAAATCGAACTTCACGCCAATTTCCTTCAGCTGGCTTATTCCACCCATGAACATTACGTCCGTGAAATCGAATCAATGTTTTCTCTTTATCTGTTGGATGAAGCACAATAGGAACAGAGCCTTCTCCTGCTTGAGGCTCATCACAAATACCATGAATCCAGTTTTCTTGTTCCATAAAAGTTAATGTACGGTCATAAAATGTTGGTGAAAACCATGTCTGATTGCGAAACTCTAATGCGACCGGAAAATCACGCAACTTTTCTCTACTATATCGCAAATAGTGAACGTTTTCTTTTGTACAATCAAACCAAGGTGGCGTTTGAAATAAAATCATCCCAAGTTTTTTTGCGCGCACGTATGGTTGGATTGATTCAATAAAGGCTTCAAACATGTCATCTTTGCTTTTATAAAAGCTTTGTTCACGTTGATGTCCAGTCATCCCTTGATAAGCCTTCACGATAAACTGAAAGGAATCAGGGGTTTGTCCTATCCACTTTTCTGCGTTTGATGTAGGTTGAATGGCGTAAAATGAAGCATCTACTTCCACAATAGGAAAATGACCTGCGTATATCGCTAGTTTGTCCCTTGCCGGCACACCTTGCTCATACAATACATCATGATCTCCCCATCCTGTCACACCTATATATATCAACTTGATCACCTCAATAAAACTTAATAGGTATACAATCTGTAAAATCGCTCATCCATTTTACGAATCTTTTAAACAAAACACATATCCTTATTATAATCACTTTCTTCTGTTTTTGGTAATTGTTACATACATTTTTAATTAGTTTGAAAATTGAACATAAAAAAAAGAAGGTATAGGGAGAAATAAAGCATCTCCTACCTTCTTTTTTATTTATCCGATTGAACCTTCCATCTCGAACTTGATTAAACGGTTCATTTCAACCGCATATTCCATTGGAAGTTCTTTCGTGAATGGCTCGATGAAGCCCATAACGATCATTTCAGTTGCTTCTTCTTCTGAAATTCCACGGCTCATTAAATAGAATAACTGCTCTTCTGATACTTTCGATACTTTCGCTTCATGCTCAAGTGAAATGTTATCATTTAAGATTTCATTGTAAGGAATTGTATCAGATGTTGATTTGTTATCCATAATTAATGTGTCACACTCAATGTTTGAGCGAGCTCCGTCTGCTTTGCGGCCAAAGTGAACGATACCACGGTATGTTACTTTACCACCTTGCTTAGAGATTGATTTCGACACAATTGTTGAAGATGTGTTTGGTGCTAAATGAATCATTTTTGCACCTGCATCTTGGTGCTGACCTTTACCTGCAAGAGCAATAGAAAGAGTCATACCACGAGCGCCTTCACCTTTTAAGATAACGGCTGGGTATTTCATCGTTAGTTTTGAACCGATGTTTCCATCAATCCATTCCATCGTTGCATTCGCTTCACAGACCGCACGCTTTGTTACAAGGTTATAGACGTTGTTTGCCCAGTTTTGAATCGTTGTGTAACGGCAGTATGCATCTTTTTTAATGATGATTTCTACAACCGCACTGTGTAACGAGTTCGTTGTATAAACTGGTGCTGTACATCCTTCTACGTAATGAACGTGTGCACCTTCATCTACGATAATCAGTGTACGCTCAAATTGCCCCATATTTTCAGAGTTAATACGGAAGTATGCTTGTAATGGTGTATCTACTTTTATACCTTTTGGTACATAGATGAATGATCCACCAGACCATACAGCCGAGTTTAATGCTGAGAACTTGTTGTCTGTTGGTGGAATTACTTTCGCCCAGTGCTCACGGAAAATATCTTCGTTTTCTTTTAATGCTGTATCTGTATCTTTAAAGACAATTCCTTGTGCTTCAAGATCTTCTTTCATGTTGTGATACACAACTTCAGACTCGTACTGAGCAGATACACCCGCAAGATATTTTTGCTCCGCTTCTGGGATACCCAGCTTATCAAACGTTTGCTTGATTTCTTCTGGTACCTCATCCCATGAACGCTCAGACTTCTCTGATGGTTTTACGTAGTACGTAATCTCATCAAAGTTTAGACTAGCTAAATCGCCACCCCATTGTGGCATTGGCATCTTGTAGAAATGTTCTAGTGATTTCAAACGGAAGTCAAGCATCCACTGAGGCTCTTCCTTCATGCGTGAAATTTCTTCTACAATCTCTTTTGTTAAACCGCGTTTTGAACGGAAAATGGATACGTCTTTATCGGAGAAACCATATTTGTAATCGCCGATTTCTGGCATTTTTTTAGCCATTCTTAATACCCCCTACGTAATAGGATTGGGAATGAACAAAGGCCTTTACTCAGCCTCTGGCTGATTCTTTAGGCCTTTTTCCATCGCTTTCCAAGCTAATGTTGCACATTTTATACGTGCTGGAAACTTTGCTACACCTTGAAGTGCTTCAATGTCTCCTAAGTCTATGCTATCATCATAATCTTTACCCTGCATCATATCTGAGAAGATTTGAGACATTTGTAAAGCAAGTTCAATTTCTTGACCTTTAATTGCTTGTGTCATCATTGATGCAGAAGACATTGAGATTGAACATCCTTCACCTTCAAACTTCGCATCAACTACTTTTCCATCTTCAACTTTCAATGCTAGCTGAATACGGTCACCACAAGTTGGATTATTCATATTAATCGTCACTGTGTCCTCTGATAGAACCCCGCGATTTCGCGGATTTTTATAGTGGTCCATAATGACTTGACGATAAAGAGTATCAAGGTTGTTATTAAAAGACATTTGAAAAATACTCCTTCGTTTTGATTAATGCAGAAACAAACTGATCAATCTCTTCTTCTGTATTATACAGATAAAAGCTTGCACGAGCGGTTGCAGAAACCTCTAAATATTTCATTAATGGCTGAGCACAATGGTGACCTGCACGAACGGCTATACCTTGTGCATCTAACACTGTCGCTACATCATGAGGATGAACATCTTCAATGTTAAATGTTACGAGTCCTGCACGCTCTTTTGGTCCATAAATTGTCATACCTTCAATTGTACTCATACGCTCTAATGCGTATTGAGCCAATTTATGCTCATGCGCTTCAATATTTTCGAGCCCTATACCCTCAAGAAAGTCAATGGCTGCTCCTAAACCAATTGCACCCGCAATGATTGGCGTCCCACCCTCAAATTTCCAAGGTAGCTCTTTCCACGTTGAGTCATATAGGTTTACGAAATCAATCATTTCGCCACCAAACTCAACAGGCTCCATCTTTTCAAGCAATGCTTTCTTTCCATACAATACCCCAATACCAGTCGGCCCACACATTTTGTGACCAGAAAACACGAAGAAGTCACAATCTAAATCTTGTACATCAATCTTCATATGTGGTGCACTTTGTGCGCCGTCGACAACCATAACCGCACCATTCTCATGGGCAATTTTAGCAATCTCTTTAATTGGGTTAATTGCACCTAACACGTTTGATACCTGCATAACAGATACAATTTTTGTATTTGGTGTAATCGTGCTTTTAACATCTTCTAACGAAAGTGCATGATCTTCTGTTAAAGAGATGTATTTTAACGTCGCGCCAGTTTGTTTTGCAATTTGTTGCCAAGGAATAATGTTACTGTGATGTTCCATATACGTAATCACAATTTCATCACCCGGCTGCAAGTTTGCACGTCCATAACTAGCTGCAATTGTATTTAGCGCTGTTGTTGTTCCTCTTGTAAAGATGACTTCCTCCGTTGATGACGCGTTAATGAACTTTCGAACCTTTTCACGTGCTCCTTCATACCCGTCAGTCGCTTTTGTACCAAGAGTATGAACGCCACGGTGGACGTTCGAATTATACTCTCGATAATAGTTATCTAACGCTTCAATAACAGGAAGTGGCTTTTGAGATGTTGCAGCACTATCAAGGTATACCAATTTATGCCCATTAACTTCTTGATCCAAAATCGGGAAAAGTTGACGAACATCTTGGATATTCATTACTTAACTTTCCTTTCAATTAGCTCCGTTAACTGCTTTTTCACTGTGTCAATAGGTAATTCATTAACCACTGGTGCTAAGAATCCATGAATGACTAGGCGCTCTGCCTCAGTTTGTGAAATCCCACGACTCATTAAGTAGTAAAGCTGAAGTGGATCTACACGACCTACTGATGCAGCATGTCCTGCCGTTACATCATCTTCATCAATAAGAAGAATTGGGTTCGCATCTCCACGTGCTTTTTCACTTAACATTAATACGCGAGATTCTTGCTCAGCGTTTGATTTTGATGCACCATGCTCAATTTTACCGATACCGTTAAAGATTGAAGATGCACTATCTTTCATAACACCATGCTTTAGAATGTAACCTTCTGAATTTTTACCGTAGTGAACAACACTTGTTGTTAAGTTTTGCTTTTGCTCTCCACGACCTACTGTTACAGTTTTCGTGTCACCATATGAACCATCACCCATTAAGTACGTGATGTTTTCAGAAATCGTATTTCCTTCATTCATTAAGCCAAGCGCCCACTCAATGCGACCATCTTTGCCAGCTACACCACGACGGTTTACGTACGTTGTTGTACCTTCTGCTAAGTAGTCTACTGCACCAAATGTTACTTTTGCATTTGCATTAGCAAACACTTCTGTAATGATGTTTACAACACCTTCTGATTGTTGAGAAGTCGCAATGTAGTTCTCTACATACGTTACTTCACTGTTATCTTCAGCTACAACAATTACATGGTTAAATAGCGCCGCTTCTTCATCTTCACGCACGAATACAGCTTGAAGTGGTTCTTTTACTTCTACGTTTTTCGGAACGTATACAAATACCCCACCGTTCATTAATGCTGCATGAAGAGCAGTTAAGCGATGCTCATCAACTTTTACTCCGTCTTTCATGAAGTATTTTTGAACAAGGTCGCTATGCTCTTTAGCTGCAGTGCGAATATTAGTGAATATAACACCTTTATCTTTTAACTCTTGAGATAAAACGCTATATGCTGGCGCTTGATCACGTTGTACATACAGATTGTTTGCTTCTTCTGTATTAATAAGTGCCTTTACCACTTCAGGTAGCTCATCAATTGAACTCACTGTTTTTGCATCTGCCATATGCTTAGCAAATGACGTAAAGTTCCACTTTAAAATGTTTGTTTTATCTGGCTTTGGTAGTGAAAGACCATCCGCCTTCGCAAGAGCTTGTAAGCGAAGATTTAAAAGCCAGTTTGGTTCTGCAGCCTCTTTTGAAAAGTTGCTAACATACTCCTGATCAAATGGTAGTTTCGTATCGATAGTCATACAAATCCTCCTAACGCTTACGCTTCTTGCCCTACAGTTTCGTCTTCAATACCTAATTCTTTCTTAATCCAGTCATAACCTTCTGCTTCAAGACGTTGCGCTAATTCAGGTCCACCTGATTTTACAACGCGACCTTGCATCATTACGTGTACATAATCTGGTGTGATGTAATTTAATAGACGTTGGTAGTGAGTGATAATTAAGCAACCAAAGTCTTCTCCGCGCATTTCGTTAATGCCTTTAGATACAACTTTTAACGCATCGATATCTAAACCAGAGTCAATTTCATCTAAAATTGCAATTTTAGGCTCTAACATCATTAATTGAAGAATTTCATTACGCTTCTTTTCTCCACCTGAGAAACCTTCATTTAAATAACGCTGTGCCATGTCTTGGTCCATCTCTAAGAAGTCCATGTTCTTATCTAATTGACGAATGAATTTCATTAATGAAATTTCTTCGCCTTCTTCACGACGTGCGTTGATTGCTGAACGTAAAAAATCCGCATTCGTTACACCACTAATTTCACTTGGGTATTGCATTGCTAAGAAAAGACCTACACGAGCGCGCTCGTCTACTTCCATTTCTAATACATCTTCCCCGTCAAATGTGATGCTTCCTTTTGTTACTTCATACTTAGGGTGTCCCATGATTGCTGAAGAAAGTGTTGATTTACCAGTACCGTTTGGCCCCATGATTGCATGGATTTCGCCGCCCTTAACTTCTAAATTTACACCTTTAAGGATTTCTTTACCTTCAATCGCAACATGAAGATCTTTAATTGTTAAAGTTGAACCTGCCATGTTAAAACCTCCAGTTATATACGTATATACTCAATAAGTTGGATATACCTACATGATTTTAATAATTCTCATTTTATTCTCATTACAATCTTATACTAAATGAAAGATGATAGCAACCTTTTGGAACAGTAAAGTACGAGTATATGTCATACGCTATCAAGTGAATCTAAAATCGATAAAAGTAGCACATATGTATGCACTAAAAAAGAAAGCTAGCTTCATCTTCTTTTTAGCAATTAACATAATTTTACTGATATTGAAATCAAGATGCAAATCAGCTCCATTTACATACAATAAAAGCGGTTTAGGGAAACCAATCTAAAAATCACTTATTTAAGTAACTAAAGCATACTCTACGTCTGTGATATATAAACTGAAGGTTGAACATCCCATTGTGTAGCCATTCCTCATTAAAATACCCTGTACTTTATCCATTGATTTAATGGATTGAAGTAACAGGGCATTCTTATGGATTATACGTACTGATTAATGCGTTGGGTGATCAAGCTCTTGGATACATTCTTGTACAAGTGTAACAGCTTGACTCATCGCAGCTCCTCCACCAAACGCAGCAGCCACACCGCAAGCTTCTAGAATCTCTTGTTCACTTGCCCCTTGGTCTAAACAACCTTTTGTGTGATAAATCATACAGTATTCATCTTGCGCAACTAAGCTAATGCCAAGCGCAATTAACTGCTTTTCCCTTTTAGATAGTTGACCTTCTTCAAAGCATGCTTCTGTAAATGCATTAAATGTTTTTGCAACTTCAGGTAACTTCTCAGTAAAATTGCCGATTCCTGCCTTATAATCATGTAACGCCTGATCTGTTGAATTACGTGGCTCTTGTTGCATACGTAACGTCATCTCCCATCATGTTAAAATTTCAACGTTAGTATGCGTAGTTATTTATCAATCTATGATACGTTCGTGCAGAAAAATGAGCCTGATCACATAGGAATCAGGCTCACTTATTATTGTTCAAAGTTATTTAGATGCTGGAAGGACTGCGCCTTTGTATTCTTCTTTAATGAACTCTTGAATTTCTTTTGAATTTAGCACTTCCACTAATGCTTTAATTTCTTCACGCTCTTCGTCACCTTTACGAGTTGCAATTACGTTTACATAAGGATTGTCCTCTGCAGACTCAACCGCAATTGGGTCTTTCGCTGGGTCTAAATCTGCATCTAACGCATAGTTGGCATTAATTAAAATCGCGTCACCTTCGTTGTTTTGGTAAGCTTGAGGAAGAAGACCTGCTTCAACGTCTGCTTTAAAGTTTAAGTTTTTAGGATTCTCAGCAATATCATCAACTGTTGCTTTCGTTTTATCAACGCCTTCTTTTAGCTTAATAACGCCTTTTTCTTCTAGCATTGATAAAATACGCCCGTGGTCAGCGACTGAGTTACTCATAATCACTGTACCGCCTTCTGGTAAATCTTCTAAGCTTTTATGTTTGCTTGAATACACACCGATTGGCTCAATATGAATACCACCAGCGTTAACAAAATCATAGTTGTTTTCTTTCATTTGCGCTTCTAAATATGGAACGTGTTGGAAATAGTTTGCGTCAATTTCACCGTCTGCTAACGCTTTGTTTGGGAAAATGTAATCCTGGAACGGTTTGATTTCCATTTCGATGCCTTTTTCCTCTAAAAGCGGCTGTGCTTCTTCTAAAATTTCAGCATGCGGTACGTTTGAAGCACCCACAATAATTTTTTTATCTTCACCAGATGCTCCGTTACCGTCGCCTCCCGTACCACAAGCCGTTAAACCTACTACTAATGCAGATGATGCTGCAATTGTTGTTAACCATTTTTTCATTGTTTAAATCCCCCTGGTTGTTTTATCGTTTATCAATTCGAGATGTGACCATATCACCAATAAATTGGATAATAAATACGATTACTAAAATTAAAATTGTCGCTAAAATTGTTACATCATTATTGTTTCGTTGAAATCCTTCTAAATATGCAAGGTTTCCTAATCCACCAGCACCGACTACACCAGCCATTGCTGTGTAACCGACTAGTGCAATCGCTGTAACTGTAATACCTGAAGCCAATGCAGGCATCGACTCTGGAAGTAATACTTTAAAAATGATAGTGCTTGTTTTCGCACCCATTGATTTGGCTGCTTCAATGACACCTTTATCAATTTCTCTTAAACCAATCTCAACCATACGTGCGTAAAATGGTGCGGCTCCAATAATTAAGGCTGGAAGAGCTGCATCTGCACCAAGCATCGTGCCTACTATTACTTTCGTGAATGGGATAAGCAGGATAATCAAAATGATAAATGGAATAGATCGGAAAATATTGACCAATGCAGCAGTTACAACATTCACAAATTTATTTTCCCATAATTGGCCTTTTGACGTTAAAAAAAGTAAAAGTCCTAACGCAATTCCGAAAATAAACGTAGCTAACACTGAAATACTTGTCATATACAACGTTTCAACAGTTGCATCCCACATCCGATCTAGTTTTACATTAGGAAATAGCTGCTCAAGCATTCGCCATCACCTCCACTTCCACTTGCTGATCACGTATAAATGAGATGGCTTGTTGAACCACTTCTTTATCACCATCAATATGAATAAATAATGTTCCATAAGACCCTGTTTGAGTATGCGAAATTTTACCTTGTAAAATATTAATTGTTACATCAAACTTTTTTAATATACTTGTCATAAGTGGTTGTTCTGCCTTATCACCTACGAACGTTAATTGAATAATTTGACCACTAGGATACAGTTCTAGTACATGCTCCATTGTTTCAAATGTTTCTTCAGGCTCTGTCACTTGTTGAACAAAGCGTTTTGTAATTGGCTGTTTCGGTTTTCTAAATACATCAAGTACGTTCCCTTGTTCCACTACAAGTCCATTTTCCATAACCGCCACACGATGACAAATCTTACGAATGACATGCATTTCGTGCGTGATAAGTACAATGGTTAACCCTAATTTTTCATTGATATCAACCAACAGCTCTAAAATAGAGTCTGTCGTTTGTGGATCAAGTGCAGATGTCGCTTCATCACACAATAACACTTTTGGATTATTCGCTAGCGCTCGTGCAATCCCGACACGTTGCTTTTGTCCACCACTTAATTGAGAAGGGTACGCATTTTCTCTCCCCTCAAGTCCTACTAACTTAATAAGTTCATCTACTCTTTTTGCTCGCTCTGCTTTTGACATCCCTGTAATTTCAAGTGGAAATGCGATGTTTTCACGAACAGTACGGGACCACAACAAGTTAAAATGCTGAAAAATCATGCTAATTTCTTGTCGAGCTTTTCGTAGCTTTTCTCCTCGGATATTTCCAATGTCATTTCCAGCTACCTCTACCGTTCCTTTTGTTGGTGTTTCTAATCCATTTAGCAAACGAATCAATGAACTTTTACCCGCTCCACTGTATCCGATAATCCCAAATATTTCTCCTTGGTTAATAGTTAAATCGATATTATTAACAGCTGTAACCGTTCCGCTTTTTGCTTCGTATATTTTTGTAACACCTTTTAACGTAATCATGATGTCTCACCTTCTTTTTTCTAAAATCACTTTACATTTACTGTACCCTTAAGCAAATGTGTTTTATTATCTTTTGAGATATAAAAAAACCTTTCTGCACAGATAAGCAGAAAGGTTTAACATTCTATTCCTTTCTCTCATCTCTCAAAGCATATGCTTTGCAGGAATTGGCACCATTTCAGCTATGCTGACGGTTGCCGGGCTTCACAGGGCTCAGTCCCTCCACCTCTCTTGATAAGAGTCAATACGACAGATTATTTAATTAAAAGATAATATTCTTAAAGTTATGTCAGTGATTGTAGCACGGTTAAATTACGGTGTCAACAACTAATATTATTTTAGCGCAACAGACTTTGAAGACAGTCCTGTGGCTTTTTTTATGGCTTGCTCTAAGTCTTCTTTAATGTCATCAATATGTTCAATACCAACAGAAAGTCGAATGAGATCTTCAGATACTCCAGCCAATTGTAGCTGTTCTTCATTTAACTGCTGATGCGTTGTACTAGCAGGGTGAATAATTAAACTCTTTGCATCTCCAACGTTTGCCACATGTGACCATAATTCCACAGAGTTAATTAATTTCTTGCCTGCTTCACGTCCTCCTTTAATGCCAAAAATAACAACGGCCCCCGCTCCTTTATCTAAATACTTTTTCGCTTGTTCCACTTGTGGATGATGAGGTAACTCTGGATAAGATACCCACTCAACGGCAGGGTGATTTTCTAAGTATTCGACGATTTGCCTTGTATTTGCGATATGTTCTTTCATTCGAACATGTAACGTCTCTAACCCTAAACTAAACTGATAAGCATTAAACGGACTAATAGAAGCACCGATATCACGTAAAAGTTGTACTCTTGCTTTCACAATATACGCAAGTGGCCCTAATGCTTCGGCATATACAAGATTATGGTAACTAGGGTCTGGTGTTGTAAAATGAGGAAACTTAGGTGAATTCCAGTCAAATTTACCACCATCTACGATAATCCCACCTAAGGTCGTTCCATTTCCTAATAGCCATTTCGTTGCGGAATGAATGACGATATCCGCTCCGTACTCAATTGGTCTACATAAATAAGGCGTTGCAAATGTATTATCAATAATTAAAGGAATTCCCGCTTCATGTGCTATGTTTGCTACTTTTTCAATATCCAACACATTTAAGCTTGGATTTCCAATGGTTTCTGCATAAATCGCTTTTGTATTTGGAGTAATCGCATGTCTAAAATTCTCTACATCATTTGGGTCAACAAAGTGCGTCTTAATGCCGTACTTCGGTAACGTCGTTTCAAATAAATTGTACGTTCCACCATACAGCGTGGATGAAGATACAATATCGTCCCCGGCCCCCGCTAGGTTTAAGATAGCAGTCGTAATTGCAGCCATTCCGCTCGAAACCGCTAAAGCGCCTACTCCTCCTTCAAGCTGCGCTACTCGTTCTTCAAAGGTTGTAACAGTAGGATTATGAATGCGCGTATAAATGTACCCTTGCTCCTTTAAAGCAAACAAATCTGCTGCATGATCTGTATTCTGAAATTGATACGCATTTGACATGTAGATAGGTAATGCTCTTGCTCCTGTTTCTTTCTCTGCTTGTAATCCCCCATGTATGTTCAGTGTTTCTAAACGATATTGCTTTGACATGCTTTTCTCCCCCTTTTTCAAAATAAAAAACTCCCTTCAGCAAAGAAGAGAGTTCTCTTACTCATAATCTCCGCTTATCTTTCAGAGCCTTTACTCTGCTGGATGTAGCACCGTGTTTCAAACCGGTTGCCGGGCTTCAAAGGGCCAGTCCCTCTGCCTCTCTCGATAAGGTTGTGTGTAAATATGTACAAGTTCATCATACTATAGTTCAGAAAATTTAATCAACTTTTATATTTCATCAATTTTCGCATGATTTCCGAGGAAATTTGTCCGTTCATGTCAGAAAAGGAGTTGCTTCTCTATCCCTCAACAGGCTTAAGAAACAACTCCTTTTATTCATTATGTATCAAAGTGTATGTGGTATCCATTACTCCTTTAACTCATTAAGCAAATATTCGACCGAATGAAAGGCATACAACTTTTTTTGAACCTTATTCTTGTCTAAAACAATCAAACATGGAACACTTTCAATTTCATATACCTCTGCTTGATTGGGCATATAGTTTAAATTACACATCCCCACGTTTAAATGGGGAAGTAGCTGTTCAACAACCGCTAACATCTTTTTCGATACTTGACACGTCCCACATAAAGGAGTGTAAAAAAAGATAACCAGTTGTTCATGTTCATTTTGTTTTTCCTTAAGCTGCTGTTCTGTCCACTCTTGCATAGTTTTCATCCTTTTATATCAAAAATTCCGTATTTACATCAATATTAGCACTTAGTAATACAGTGGCTATGTGATTCCTTGGTGCGGCTGCTACTTCTCGATACATTTTATCAATATAAAGGTGTTCAGCCTCTGGTAGTTCACGTTTAAATTGTTTACGAAGTTTGTTTCCTGAATCATCAGAGTCCACTAAAATATAGACTTCTTTATGATAAATCGAATCAATAATTTCATCAAGCTTGGCAACACTAATTGTGCCGTTTGTACATATAATCTCAATTGGCTCTTTAATAATGCCTTCAATCCTTTTTTTATCTGATCTGCCTTCTACAATGATCACTTTTCCAATTTCTTCTATTGTCATTGTCATCACCCATACTCATAAGTTGTGTACTAGAGCAAGGACTTACTCTATATTATAAACTATTCGTTAATACGCCATAGTTCCCCTGTTTTTTTTAGTAATTTACAAAAAATATCGTTCATTGTAAATAAAACAGTGGCTCTTCATCTGCTTACTTTATAAAATATAATTGTTTTTCTATTCCATTCATCACTCTATCTACTGTTCACTAGTCATAAAAGAGCCATAGAAAAAAACAGTGGAGTTATCTCCACTGCAATTCACTAACACCAGCCTTCTTCCGAATCACAATCTGTATACTTTTGATCATTACCTGTTTGAACGTCTGCATACTGATAGAAGCGATTGTTTTCCATCATATAGCCCGTTTCAAGATGATAATGATTGCCTTGTTCGTTTGATTCAACATTTCCAATAGGCTGTTTATCTGCATATAATTTCATCCCGTTTTCATTGAATTTTGCTGTTACACGGTCTGTTATATCAATCTTTTTTCGTTCAAACATAATAAAAAGACACCCCTTTAGTCAACTGTGATACTAATAGAGTGTCCTTTGAAGTTGTTAATCAATCTGTACAATTTTTGGCTAATCTAGAAAGAATTTATCCTTGATTTACCATATTTTCATATTCTTCAGCCGTCATTAGCTTGTCTACTTCACTCGTATCAGATGGTTTAATGACAATCATCCAAGCTTTTTCATATGGAGATTCGTTAACATGTTCTGGACTATCGTCTAAGTCTTCATTCACTTCTACCACTTCACCACTGATTGGTGCATATAGCTCAGAAACCGTTTTTACCGACTCTACGCTACCAAAAGGCTCATCCGCTTGTACAGTTGCTCCTACTTCTGGTAGTTCAACGAACACGATATCACCAAGTTCAGACTGAGCAAAATCTGTAATTCCAACACGAACAACATCGCCTTCTACTTTTACCCACTCATGTTCTTCAGAATAACGCAATTCTTTTGGTGTACTCATCTTAATCCCTCCAATAAAGTATGTATACTCTTTTATGACGAACATAAAAGAAGAATTTCCATTTTTAGTGTAACGTAAACCGTTTCATTTTTCTATTCGAAACATTTTTATTTATTTAAAAAGTTTTACGCCCACACTTGTTCAAACTGTTCTTCTTTAAATCCAACCGTTACTTTGCTTCCATTCGTTAATAATGGCCGTTTTAAAAGCATTCCATCAGAAGCAAGTAAATCTAACAGCTCATCCTCACTTGCCGTCTTCATTTTATCTTTTACGCCTAATTCGCGGTATTTTTGTCCACTTGTGTTAAAAAACTTTTTCAACTCTAAACCACTGTTTTCATAATAAGACTTGATTTGTTCACGTGTTGGAGGATTCTCTACAATATGAATTTCTTCGTATGTAAGACCTTGATCGTCTAGCCATTTTTTTGCTTTTCGGCACGTACCGCATTTAGGATAGGAGTAAAAAATGAGAGACATGTTAAAACCACCTTTACTATTTTGGACTTTTTTCGTATTTTAACACATCTATTCTTAAAATACCTAAACAAAGAAGTTGTCCCAAAAGTCATTACACCTAAAAAAACGCTTTAACGTAAAATCCCTTGCTCATCTATCTATAGATTTTATGAGCAAGGGATGTGGCAGACTAAGTGAAAATGAGGGACTTTCTCCCGTTTTCACTTAGCCTCTTTCAAAAATATATGTTAACTCATTGGGGGTGAGTCAAACAGCAAGTAAATGATTAAACGAGAAACTTATCAGCTTCAATTAATACTTTTGCAGCTTCACGCTTTGTTGCAATGACGTTAATTGGCGTATAACGAGTAAGCTTGCGTAGCGCTGATAACATCATACGCAGCATATCACCTTGTTCAGCTGCAACAAGAGTTTCTTTTGCATCTGCTTCAATTTTATTGAATGCTTCTTGACAGAAGATTTGTGTGTAGAGAACTTTTAAATTATTTTTCTCTAATCCTGATTTTTCAATTGCTTTTTCTGTACGAAGTAAAGCAGACTCCATTGCATAAACGTTACTGATGACATCAGCAATATTCACTAAAATTTCTTGTTCTCTCTCAAGTGCTTTTCCATACTTCTGAGCAGCTAATCCAGCCATTAATAGTGCAATTTTCTTTCCATTACGCACTAAATATTTTTCTTGCTCTAATGGCCCTTCTCCAAGTTCTTCTGGCATCATCATCATTAATTCTTCTTGCAATGCTTGTGCTTTTTGAAGAAGTGGAAGCTCTCCTTTTAATGCTTTACGTAAATACGTACCTGGCACTAATAGACGATTGATTTCATTTGTTCCTTCAAAAATACGGTTAATACGTGAGTCACGGTACATTCTTTCAATTTCATACTCACTCATGAATCCATATCCACCGTGAAGTTGAACACCTTCATCGACAATATAGTCTAGTACTTCTGTTGCAAACACTTTGTTTAATGAACACTCAATTGCATACTCGGCAATAGATGCTGCTACATGCTTTCCGTCTTTTTGCTCTTCTTCTGATAAACGACCCATACGCTCTTCAAATAAGCCAACTGTGCGGTATACAGAACTTTCTGATGCATAAAGCTTCGCAGCCATCGTTGCTAATTTTTCTTGCGTTAACGAGAATTTTGAAATTGGTGTTTTGAACTGTTGACGTTGATTTGCATATTGAACAGATAATTCAAACGCACGTTTCCCTGCTCCAACAGCACCTACACCTAATTTATAACGACCAATATTTAGAATGTTAAATGCGATAATATGACCTTTACCTGCTTCACCTAATAAATTTTCTTTTGGAACAAGTGCATCTTCTAAAATCAGTGTACGAGTAGATGAACTCTTAATCCCCATTTTCTTTTCTTCTGGACCTGTTGATACTCCTTCATATTCACGCTCAACAATAAATGCTGAGAACTGCTCGCCATCAATCTTTGCATATACTACGAATACATCTGCAAAGCCAGCATTTGTAATCCATTGCTTTTCACCATTTAATACATAATGTGTACCTTCAGCATTTAAGCGAGCTGTCGTTTTTGCACCTAGTGCGTCTGATCCTGACCCTGGCTCTGTTAATGCATAAGCAGCAATTTTTTGACCTGTTGCTAAAGCCGGTAAGTATTGTTGCTTTTGCTCTTCTGTACCAAATAATACAATTGGTAATGAACCAATCCCAACATGAGCACCATGAGTAATAGAGAATCCACCTGCTTTAGACATTTTTTCAGCAATTAACGCTGAACTTACTTTATCTAATCCTAGTCCACCGTACTCTTCAGGTACATCTGCACCTAATAATCCTAAATCACCAGCTTGCTTTAACAGCTTAACCGAGCGATCAAATTCATGATTTTCTAAATGTTCTACTTGTGGAAGCACTTCATTTTCCACGTATTCTTCTGTTGTTTTGGCAATCATTTTATGCTCATCTGTATAGTCCTCAGGTGTATATACTTGACTTGGTAATACTTCCTCAATTAAAAAGCTTCCACCCTTAGTTACGTTTTCAGTTATCTTTGACATCGTTTTTTCCCCCTTAATCATGTAATTTATTATGCAAGTAATTCAAATACACCAGCAGCACCCATACCGCCACCGATACACATAGTAACTACACCAAACTGCTCGTTACGACGCTTCATTTCATGAATTAGACTTAATGTTAATTTGGCTCCTGTACACCCAAGCGGATGCCCTAGTGCAATGGCTCCACCATTTACATTCACTTTGTCTTGATCAATATGAAGTTCGCGCATCACTTGAATAGCTTGCGACGCAAATGCTTCATTCAGTTCAAATAATCCAATATCTGAAAGCTCAAGCCCTGCTAATTCTAATGCTCTTGGAATCGCAACGACTGGACCTACTCCCATCACTTCTGGTGGAACGCCACCAACTGCAAACGAGCGGAAGCGAGCTAATGGCTTTAACCCTTCTGATTCTGCTTGCTCACGGTCCATTAATAACACTGAAGCTGCTCCATCACTTGTTTGTGAAGAGTTTCCTGCTGTTACACTTCCTGTTACCGAGAATGCAGGGCGCAGCTTTCCTAGAACCTGTGCCGTTGTACCAGCGCGAACACCTTCATCTTGAGAGAATAAAATGCTCTCTTCTCTTAGCTTATTATCACTACCAACAGAACGCTTTTTCACTTCAACTGGAACAATCTCATCGTTAAATTTGCCTTCTTGTAGGGCTTTAGCTGCAAGCTGATGACTACGAACGGCAAATGCATCTTGATCCTCGCGAGAGATGCCATATTTGACAGCTACTTGCTCAGCTGTGTGACCCATGCCCATGTAGTATTCAGGTGCATGCTCAACCAATTGAATGTTTGGACGAATAACATGCCCTGTCATTGGTACAAGACTCATTGATTCTGCTCCACCTGCTAATACCGTCTTCGCATGACCTAACATAATACGCTCTGCACCATATGCGATACTTTGTAAGCCCGATGAACAATAACGATTAATTGTGATGGCTGGAACGGTATATGGTAAGCCGGCTAATGCACCAATGTTACGTGCCATGTTTAAGCCTTGCTCTGCTTCTGGAATGGCACATCCAAAGATTAAGTCATCAATTGGACCTTCATAGCCACCTGCTCGTTTTAACGTTTCTTTTACTGCAATTGCTCCTAAATCATCTGGACGAACATTTGCAAGTGTTCCTTTCTTTGCTCTTCCAATCGGTGTTCTAGCACCAGATACGATGACCGCTTCTCTCATTTTTTCTCCCCCTTAGTTACGAAGTGGCTTTCCTTTTACTAACATGTGCTGCATACGTTGCTGTGACTTTCCTTCTCCAACTAGACTTAAAAATGCTTCACGCTCTAAATCTAATAAATATTGCTCGTCAACTTCTGTTCCGTACGGTATATTTCCTCCAGCAATAACGAATGCTAGTTTTTGAGCAATTTTATAGTCATGCTCTGAAATAAAACCGGAGTATTTCATCGCTTGTGCACCTAATAACAGTGTTGCGTATCCTGTCTCACCTACAACTGGCACTTTTCGACGAACCGGTGCTTTATAACCGTTATCAAACAATTGAATAGCTGCTTGTTTTGCATCGTGCAACAAGTGATCGCCATTGATACTAATACCATCTTGAGCATTTAAGAAGTTTAACTCCCGAGCTTCTGCCCCAGATGTTGACACTTTCGCTGTAGCAATCGTTTCAAACGTTTTGTTCGCAACTTTTTGAAGATCAAATTCGACACCTTTTGGCAGGCTATCGAGCTGTTTGATATAGAGCTCTTTGTTACCGCCTCCTCCAGGGATTAGACCGACTCCTACTTCGACAAGGCCCATATATGTCTCAGAAGAAGCTTGAACATGAGATGTTGGTAGACAAATCTCTGTTCCACCACCAAGCGTCATACCAAATGGAGCTGAGACAACAGGCTTGTCACTATATTTGATATTCATCATCGCTTGTTGGAATTGGCGGATAACAAAGTCAATCTCAAAGAAATTATCATCTTGTGCTTCCATTAAAATCATCGCAAGGTTGGCACCTACACAGAAATTCTTTGCTTGATTCCCAATCACAAGACCTTTGTAATTTTTCCCGACTTCTTCTACCGAGTAGTTAATCATTTGAATGATATCTAGCCCAATTGCATTGTTTGGCGATGTAAACTGCAAGCATGCAACATCGTCACCTAAGTCGATTAAGCTAGCCCCACTGTTTTTCTTAATGATATGATCTCCGTTACGTAATTTCTTCAGATGAATCACTTTTTTGTTTTCTTCTAGTTGCTTATATTCACCATTATTGTAATAGTGAAGATTTCCATCCAATTCGCTATAGAAAGAAGTCACTCCACTTTCAAGCATTTCTGTTACCCAACTTGGAATCTCTTTTCCTTCTTGCTGAAGCTTTTCAACAGACCGAGCTACCCCAATTGCATCCCATGTTTCAAACGGACCTAGCTCCCAACCAAAGCCCCATTTCATCGCACGGTCAATCGCTACGATATCATCTGCAATTTCGTCTTTTAATTGAGCTGAGTAAAGAAGAACTGGACTAATAATATTCCATAATAACGAACCTGCTTTGTCATCCTCATATACAAGCGCTTTCATTTTATTAGCTAAGCCTTTTTGTTGTTTACTCATTTCAGTTGCTGCTGTTTTTAATTTCTTTCTTTGTTCATATTCAAGTGTTGTCGGATTCAGTTCTAGAATTTCTTTTCCTTTCTTTAAAAAGAAGCCCTGACCTGTTTTACTTCCAAGCCATTTATTTTCTAGCATCGCTTTCATAAATACCGGTACGTCAAAAACTTCTTTTTCAGCACCTTCTACTTTTTCATATACGTTGTTTGCTACGTGGATAAAGGTGTCTAGCCCGACAACGTCTAATGTACGGAATGTCGCACTCTTTGGTCGACCAATTAAAGGTCCTGTAACGGAGTCTACCTCCCCTACACTGTAACCACCTTTTAACATTTCTTGAACCGTCACTAATAGCCCATATGTTCCGATTCGGTTTGCAATAAAGTTCGGTGTATCCTTTGCTAACACAACACCTTTGCCTAGCACATCTTCACTAAATTCCTTCATATATTCAATAACTTCACGATTTGTATCATTTGTTGGAATGATTTCTAATAACTTTAAGTAACGAGGTGGATTGAAGAAATGTGTTCCTAAAAAGTGAGCTTTAAAATCATCAGAACGTCCTTCAGCCATTGCCTCTACAGAGATACCTGATGTATTTGAACTTACGATACTGCCTTGTTTGCGCACAGAATCAATCTTGTTAAATAGCTGTTTCTTTACTTCTAAGTTTTCAACAACTACTTCGATAATCCAATCACATTCCGCTAACTTTTGTACATCGTCTTCTAAGTTTCCTGATTGAATGAGCGATAAATTTGCTTTTGATGTAAGTGGAGCGGGTTTTTGCTTTAATAACTTTTGTAATGCTGTAGCGCTAAAGCGATTACGAACTTGCTTATCCTCTAACGTTAATCCTTTTGCTTTTTCTTCTTCTGTTAACTCCTTTGGCACGATATCAAGAAGTAATGTCGGGATGCCAACATTCGCTAAATGTGCAGCAATTCCTGATCCCATTACTCCTGAACCAAGAACAGCAGCTTTCTTAATTCGTAGGCTCATATACATATCCCCCTTAATATATTGAATGAATAGTCATTCATTTTATTCTTAAAAAAAATAGAACTGCTTCCATCTCTATTTTTTACTATAAAACATTTTTTAAATTTTCGCAATATATTTACAAAAAAGAACAAGCCTATTTTTTCTTTAAATGGTTACTTTAATAGTAGGAGGTGAAGGAACGATGGCACGTTTAAAAAAGAACCCTTCTAAAGCAGGCGTAAGCGCAGCTAGCGTAAAAGGAAATGCAGGTCCAACTATCGAGATGGATGCAAGCGGAAAAAAGACCTCTCAAAATCAACAATATAAAAAGCAAAATATGCAACAAGACTAACATGCAAAATGGAGCTGTTGAACAACAGCTCCATTTTGCATGTTAATTATTTTTTTACAATTCCTTTTAATACAAACGCTACATTCGCAGGGCGCTCTGCTAAACGTCTCATAAAATATCCGTACCAATCTGTCCCATACGGAACGTACACTCTCATTGTGTATCCTTCACTCACTAATTGCTCTTGACGCTCAGGACGAATACCATACAGCATTTGGAATTCAAATTGATCATTTGAAATTCCATGTTCTTTTACAAGTTGCTTTGTGTACTCAATGATCGTATCATCATGTGTGGCAACAGCGGTATAATTTCCATTCAATAGATGTGTTTTAATAATCTTTTTAAAGTTATCATCCACATCTTTCTTATCAGGAAAGGCTACTTCAGTAGACTCTTTGTATGCCCCTTTTACAAGACGCAAGTTTGGGCTATATGCATTTAAATCATCCATGTCTTTTTCCGTACGATACAAGTACGCTTGAATAACGGTTCCAATATGATCATATTCTGACTTTAGTTGTTTAAAAATCTCAATGGTCTTTCCACAGCGTGAATAATCTTCCATATCAATGGTAACAAACACATCATTAGCTTGCGCAGCATCTAAAATTTTTCTCATGTTGCGTAGTACAATGTCATCTGAAATATCTAAACCCATTGACGTCATTTTTAATGATAATTGAGCATTTAGCTTTTCACGACCAATTGCACGAATCGCCTCCACACAATGGTCAGCCATTTCATTTGCTTCTCTTTCGTTATCAACAAACTCCCCTAAATAGTCAATTGTAACGGCTAACTTCTTTTCATTTAATTCCCTAATTGCTTTCACTGCTAAATCAATTGTTTCTCCTGCTACAAAACGAGAAGCTCCAAAGCGCAAACCGTATCTCTTCGCTAATTTTGTAAGCGTTTTATTTTTTGATAAAAATAAAAAGAAATCACGCATCGCTTGTTCCATAGCTCATCCCCCAGTTCCAATCAAGATGGTCATTATCTATAACTATATGAAACCAATAAATAAACGCCACAATGGGTCCTTTTAAACGAGACCCATTTAACAGCTACCTTATAGTGTTTCTTTCCTCTTAACAAGCAAAGCAAACTATTTATTTAAATTTTAGCACTTTTTTTATTATTTGAATATATTTTTTGAAAAAATTGTCGTTTCGTACACAAAGACCAGCCTTATCAAACGTTTCTCTCTCCTAGCCTTTAAAAAAGCAGACTTCAAAACAAAGAAGCAGACATGTATCCAATATAGGACTTGTCTGCTTCTTTGTAGGAGTTTCACTAGTTGGCACTCTCTTTATTTTTTAGAGCGATGCTGATCATTTAGTTCTTTAATCTCTTTAATGAGATTCATCATCTCAGCTTTACCATCTGGGTATTTTTCATTCCAATGCTTTGCCAGTGCTGGCATTGTCTTTGCAATATATGTATACATAGCCCACATTTGAATTTTTTCTTTTAGCTCATCTGTAGCATCGCCAACCATCAGCTCTGTGTACTTTTCGAGTAAGCCATCAAATTGTTCTTTTAACTTTTCATCCACTTTCATGACTCCTCCTTCACTTTGCACATAATTGGGCATGTTGTGCAATATTGATTTTTTGCCGCTGTTTGATATGAAAAGCAGCATGTTTTTCGTACTCTTATATCTTGCCCCAAACTTTTCACAAATTGTTTTGGTTCATTATACTTTGCTAAAGGATTGTAATGATATGAGCCAAATAAGGAGCCTTGAGCTTTTTCATATAAGTATGAAAAGTCTTCTTGAATTCGTTCTTTTATTGGCTCTAATGTTAAGTCATCTAAAAGTGTTTCATACATCCACATAATATACACTGAGACATTTTCCCACAAGATAAGCTTAGAGATTTTCGTCACATGGCGCACCTCTAACCATATCTTATCAACATGCTGTGCAAACAATTCCTGTAAAAGCTCTTCTCGCTTTTGAATATGATTCCCATCGTTCACTTCTTCTACATGGGTATTCTGCCAATAAATAGACGGTATCCACAGCCGATCTGTCATATCTAGTGTCTCTAATGAAGTATGACACTCATCAATATTTACTTTCTTATGAAGAATAGTAAACGAATACAGAGCCGCTAGTACAACAAAGCTATATCTCTTTGCAAAAATAGAAGCTGCCACTTTTGCATCAGGCGCTTCTATTTGTTGTTGAACGAATTGTAAGTGTGAACGTAACGTCTGCTCATTCATCAGCTCAGTCGCTGGCATACTTATAGAAGAAGGAACTTTTTCTGTCATCACACGAAATTTCTCTTTTAAAGTTTGAAGCTCTTGTTGACTAAATAGCTTCATTTGTTGTTCCCACCTTTTGCACAATGCAGCGCCCTCTTCCATGGGGGATACATAGTGGTGTACCGAATAAAGGATCAATGGTGACTTCACAATTCATCTGAAACACATTACGTACAAGATCACAACTAATTACGTCTTCAGGTTTCCCTTGAGCGTAGATTTGTTTATTTTGAAGAGCTACAATGTTATGAGCATAACGACAAGCTAAGTTTAAATCATGAAGCACCATAATAATGGTACGGTTTTCTCGCTCGTTCAGTTCAAATAATAAATCTAAAATCTCAATTTGATGCGTCATATCTAAATACGTTGTTGGTTCATCTAGTAAAATAATATCCGTATCTTGTGCTAAAGTCATTGCAATCCATGCTCGCTGACGTTGACCTCCTGATAACGAATCAACTGAACGATCTGCTAATTCTTTCATGCCTGTTGCTTCAAGCGCTTCATTCACTTTTCGCTCATCTTCTTCTGACCATTGACGGAACCAGTTTTGATATGGATATCGACCTTGCTTCACTAGCTGTAAAACGGTTAATCCTTCTGGCGCAACAGGGCCTTGAGGTAAGATTGCTAGTTGTTTTGCAATTTCTTTTGTTGGTAGTTTTGAAATTTTCTCTCCCTCAATTAAAATAGAGCCATCTTGCGGCTTTAATAATCGAGCTAAAGATCGCAATAGTGTTGATTTTCCACAACCATTACTACCAATAAAAACGGTAATTTCCCCTTTGGGAATTTTCAAGTCAAGCTCATTTATAATAATGGACTCCCCATAAGACAGCGTTAATGACTTCGTTTCGAGTGAGTTCATCTCAACCGCTCCTTTTAACAAAGAATATAGCTCCGCATTTGCGGGCAGTCATAACTCTTTGACTCTTTAATTTATGATGCATTTCGTTGCTTATATAACAAGTAAATAAAGTAAGGCGCTCCAATTGCAGCCGTGAATACTCCAGCAGGTACTTCAATTGGTAAAAACATCGTGCGACCAATTAAGTCTGCTACTAATACTAGAATCGCTCCAATTAGAGCCGATACAGGCAATAATGACCCAAACGAAGAGCCAACGAGCCTTCTTGCAATATGAGGCGCGAGTAACCCTACAAAGCTAATACCACCTGCAAATGCTACAGCACTTCCTGTCAAAGCCGTACTTATTAGTAGTAAACTTAAACGACTTTTTTGAACATGATGTCCCACATTTTTAGCCATGTCTTCACCAAGTTCTTGTATGTTCACATGTCTAACCATAATGAAGCTTATTACAACTAACAAACAGGTAACAGGCAACAGTGTATACACATTCTTCCAATTAGATCCGTATACACTACCCGTAATCCAAATGTTTGCCTGACTAGCTTGATAAATGGGACCCATAATCATGAACAAAGTCGTAAGCGATTTTGTTAAGGCTGTTAGACCTATACCTACTAATATGAGTGTAATGGGCGATACCCCACCTTTCCAAGCTAATACATAGAGTAATAGAGCCACTACAGAGGCACCTATAAAAGCACTAAGAGGCAACCAATGAATACTAACAGTGAGGGAGTGATTTTCGTCACTAAACAGTGTTAAAAATAGCACAACAGCTACCGAGGCTCCTCCTGTCAAACCAATTAAGTCAGGTGAAGCAAGTGGATTTCGAACGAGTCCTTGTAAAATAGCACCCGCAACCGCTAAACAAATTCCAGCTAAAATAGCAATTATTATGCGAGGTAACCGAAAGGAAGTGACAATTAGTTGTTCAAACTCTGATCCTTGTCCAAAGATAATTTGAATAATGTTTAATGGACCAATAAAGAGTTCTCCCATACCAGCACTTAAAAGAAACAAACCTAGCAATAAGACTAATAAAGTAGACATAATAATGGTTGCAGAAATATTGATTAAAAATGATATTCTCCCAACACGAATAGCTTTGTGCTTTCTCATGATGAACGAACCCCCTTACGTGCGATGTAGATAAAGAAAGGAGTTCCAATACAGGCAGTCATAATTCCCACTGGTATCTCTTCTGGCATAATGACATAGCGGGCAGAGATGTCAGCAATTAAAAGTAAAATCCCCCCCAGCACTCCACAGTAAGGGAAGATCCAACGATAATCTTGACCAACAAGCCAGCGAACGATATGAGGCACGATAATCCCTACAAAACTAATGGGTCCAGCAATGGCTACAGCCCCACCTGCCAAAAAAACAATAACAATACCCGCACCAATTTTCACCATACCGGTTCGCTGTCCTAATCCTTTTGCAACATCTTCTCCGATTGTTAAAATATTAATCTTATTAGCTAGTAAAAAAGCGCCTACTGTTGCAACAACAATATAAGGAAGAACAGAATATAAAATATCTAATTTTCTTCCTTGAACAGAACCTGCTAACCAATAAAGAACTTGATCAAGCGATGATTCATCTAATACAAGAAGTCCTTGTGTTAACGAGGAGAACAGAGCAGCAATTGCAGCTCCTGCTAATGTTAGCTTAATCGGTGTTAACCCTTCTCTTCCTAACGAACCTAAAAAATATACGACGACTACTGTGATTGTCGCTCCTAAAAATGCAATCCAAGTGAAAGCTTGTAAAGATGTAATGGAAAAAATCATAACAGCTACGACAATGAAAAAACTTGCCCCAGCATTAACCCCTATAATATCTGGGGATGCTAATGGGTTTTTGGTTAACGCTTGCATCATAGCTCCTGCAATTCCTAAGCTACTTCCTACAACAGCTCCAATCAGTGCACGTGGTAACCTTACATTCTGAATAATAAGGTGTTCATTCGAACCATCAAACGCGCGAAAAGCCGCCATCGACGTTTCAATACTCGTATTGGTATAACCGAGTATAATACTTAAACCAATACATATTATTAAAATAATACTTCCTATCATCAATCCAACTAGTTTTAAATTAAAGGTTCGTAGTACCATATTGTTGCTCCTCTAACTATGCGGAAAAAGTCCTTTTTCTCTTCTTTCAGTTTAGAAAAGAAACCGATGTGTGTCAATGATTATGAGAATCATTTTCACTTTTGTATTGACAGTTTTATGAACTTCGAATAACATCTTACTTGTAAATGAAAATCATTATCATATTTTAATTAACTCTTTGGGGGTAAAAACATGACTACATATCTCAAAAAGCGCTTTTCATATGTTTTTGCGCTTCTATCCATTATGGCGCTATTAGTTGTATCCGCTTGCAGTAATGCAGCTGAAGAAAAGCCTGCTGAAGACGGCGAGAAAGATAAAGCTGGATCAGAAGAAACGTATACTATTCAACATGCAATGGGTGAAACAACAATTGAAGGTACACCAAAGCGTGTTGTTATTTTAACAAATGAAGGAACGGAAGCTTTATTAGCAATGGGCGTAACTCCTGTTGGAGCCGTTGAGTCTTGGCTTGGTGACCCTTGGTATGATCACATTCAAGAAGACATGAAGGATGTAAAAAGTGTCGGAACAGAAAGTGAACCAAGTCTTGAAACGATTGCTTCATTAAAACCTGACTTAATCATTGGAAATAAGCAACGTCAAGAAGCTGTTTACGATCAATTAAGCCAAATCGCACCGACAGTCTTCTCAGAAGCATTACGCGGTGATTGGAAAGAAAACTTCGAGCTTTACTCAAAAGCAGTAAATAAAGAAAAAGAAGGTCAACAAGTAATCGCTGATTTTGATAACCGTATCGCAGACTTAAAAGGTAAATTAGGCGATCAACTACAAAAAGAAGTATCCATTGTTCGTTTCACGGCTGGAGATGTTCGTATCTATCATAAAGATTCATTCTCAGGCGTCATTTTAGAGCAATTAGGATTCGCTCGTCCAGAATCACAAAATGTAGATGACTTTGCTGAAAAGAACGCAACAAAAGAACGCATCCCTGCCATGGATGGAGACGTCATGTTCTACTTCTCATACGAAACAGGTGATGGAGAAGCAACAAAGCTTGAAGAAGAGTGGACAAAAGATCCATTGTTCCAAAACTTAAACGTAGCCAAAGCAGGAAACGTTCATAAAGTAAGTGATCCTATCTGGAACACTGCTGGTGGGGTTGTCGCTGCAAATTTAATGCTAGATGATATTGAAAAGTATTTTTTAGAAGGAAAGAAATAAGCATCAAAAGGAATTGACCTTCGTCAGTTCCTTTTTTTATAGTGCGTAAACTACCTTCTGTTCGCCCTCTAACAACCTTTTAAACAAACGTTTGATTAATTTTTTCCTTCTATATAATATGACTCCTTGTCCTTCTTTTGTGTGGGTAGATGCATAGCTTTTTATACTTTTACACATAATGAACACATGTAAAGGAGGGATAACAATGGATCGTGAACCAAAGCAAGGAAAGAAAAATGAATTACATACAGAAGAAATGGCAGATCGTCAATTTGAAGTACAAGATTACAGCCGCCAAGATGAGTTATCACAAGGTCTTGCAACCACACATGAACAAGTAAGTGATGCTTATAATGAAGGAACCGTTGAAGATACAAACCGCTAATACTTTTTTTGTATGGAAGCTTTGATATTTTAAAAGAAGAGCTAGAAAAAGAAGAGCCAAAACACACTCTTATTAAAGGGATGTTAGCAAACTTTACGGAAATTGAATCTGTTCAATTTCATCGCGCACAAATTGCAAAGTTGCTAGGTGTAAAAATACGATAAAGAGCTTACCAGATAGCCCTTTTCACGTAGATTAAGCATGATTAAATACTTGTACTAAGCAACCTTTTAACAAATTTCCCCTCCCCTTCTTTACTTTCCACAAATTTGTTATGATAGAAAGGAAAGTTTAGAAGGAATAGGTGAAGAACAAATGAACTATCAAGTATTACTTTATTATAAATACGTCACAATTGATGACCCGACTTCATTTCGCGATGAGCATTTTGCTCTTTGTGAAGAACTTGGGTTAAAGGGCCGTATTTTAGTTGCCCACGAAGGAATAAACGGTACAGTATCTGGAACACCTGAACAAACAGAAGCGTATATGGCTATGATGAAGAATGATCCACGCTTTTCAGACATGATTTTTAAAATTGAACGACATGATGGACATGCATTCAAGAAATTAAAAGTGAAAGTAAAACCAGAGATTGTTAATTTAAGTTTAGATGCCGATTTAGACCCAAATGAAACAACAGGTAAACATCTTTCACCAAAAGAATTTTATGAAGCCATGAACCAAGAAGACGTGCTCATTCTTGATGCAAGAAACACATACGAATATGATTTAGGTCATTTTAAAAATGCAATTCGTCCTGATATTGAGACATTCCGAGAATTACCTGATTGGATTCGTGAAAACTTAAGCGAACATAAAGATAAAAAAATCTTAACATACTGTACAGGTGGTATTCGCTGTGAAAAGTTTTCCGGTTTCCTTGTAAAAGAAGGATTCGAAGATGTTTCTCAATTACATGGAGGAATCATCACATATGGTTATGATGAAGAAGTAAAAGGACGCTTATGGGATGGAAAATGCTATGTGTTTGATGAACGCATTTCTGTACCTGTTAACCGTACGGAAGAAGAAACTGTTGTTGGAAAATGCTATTACTGCGGAGAGCCTGAAGAGCGTTACGTAAAATGTGGCAACCCAGATTGCAATGATCACCTTCTCCTTTGTGAAGAATGTGAACATGAACATTTACGCTCATGTAGCTCAGAATGTAAAGAGCATCCACATAACCGCTACGTAAAAGAGCATGCTGTTCAATCAGAAGTATAATAAAACTATCCCCCCTATTTTAGCTGTTTAAAATGGGGGGGTTTTTATGGTGCACAAGACGTCTGTATTGACTACCTTGCTAAGCTAACCTCTCTTGTCATATCCTTGTTGCTTTTAAGTAAGTCATATGTAATACATATTGGACGATTCGTACGAGGGTCTTGCACAACTTCTGCATCAATACCAAATGTTTTTGCTAAAATATCAGGAGTCATTACTTCTTCAGGTGTACCTTCTTTCACAATTTGTCCAGACCGAAGAGCAACCATATGATGAGCAAATCTTGCTGCATGATTCAAGTCATGAATGACAATGGCAATCGTTCGCCCTTCTTCCTTATTTAGCTTATCTAATAGTTCAAGTACCTCTAACTGATGAGCTAAATCCAGATATGTTGTAGGCTCATCTAATAACAACAAATCTGTTTCTTGTGCTAACGCCATGGCAATCCATACTCGTTGGCGCTGTCCACCTGATAAAGCATCAACTGTACGCTCATGAAAAGCAGACATCCCCGTTACTTCTAATGCCCAATGAATAACATCTCGATCATGACTTGTTAACTTCCCAAACCCGTTTTGATGAGGAAAACGACCATATGACACTAACTCTGCTACTGTTAGACCAGAAGGAGCTTCTGGGGATTGAGGCAAGATAGCCATCTTTTTCGCAATTTCCTTTGTAGATGCTTTGTGTATGGCTTTTCCATCTAAATAAACAAAGCCACTCTTTGGATGAAGGATGCGAGACATTGTCTTTAAAATCGTTGATTTTCCACATCCATTCGGTCCGATAATGGTTGTAATTTTACCATGAGGAATTTCTAAATCTAGCTCTTTTACAATATCCACATCCCCATATCCGATATTTAACTTCTCTGTTAATAATGAAACCATTTATAATAACCTCCCCATCATTACGTCACATTGCTTATTAAAAAAGAAACTTCGTCTCAACTATCTACCTAAGCACCTAACATGACGGACCTTCCATTATGTCTCCTTTTTTTAGATAAATGTATATAGAAGTTCGAATCATTTATTTCATTACTTATAGTCAATCACTCAAAATAATCGATATTGATAATCTTTATCAATTAAAAGGATAATATAGATTATCGTGTTTCACAAGACTAATTACTTGATTTTCAAGCTTTTTCTCTCTACGTCTCAAGTCTTACATCAAAATAATTCTTGCGTTCATTGTAGAAATAATGGATTTTATTTACAATTAGACTATAAAAGGTAGTAAGTACTAACGTTACGCTAAATTATGAAGAAAGCAGGTAGTAAACATGAAACGGACTTTCATTATCTTTTTCGTTCTTATTGGAGGATTTCTGTTATATTCGAATCTTTCATCTTTATCGTTTTTACCGGTAGGATTGTCAAAAAGAACAGCAGATGTAAACTCAAAAGTCGAAACGATTCACATTGATATCTCAAGTGTTAAAACAACCATTATTCCTGAAGATCGAGAAGACATTAAAGCGGATTTAAAAGGAAAAGGAAAAGTAGAGATTTCAAAACGCGGAGATACGATTACTGTAAAATATAAGCGAAAACCGTTTGATTGGTTTTCATCATTCGAATCGTCTGAACTACTCATTTATATACCAGAAAACTATGATCGTAATATGAACCTCACAATAGGATCTGGGGACTTACTATTCTCAGGTACTTCTCCTAGTAAGCCTGTTCATTTAAATGAATTGCGTTTAAATGTAGGATCTGGGGATGTTCAATTAGCAAGCTTAGCTCTTGATACATTTGAAGGAAACATTGCTTCAGGAGATGTAATGATTACATCTCTTTCAACGAATAGAGGAACATTTGACGTGAGCTCTGGGGAAGTGAGCGTGAAGGAATACAAGGGTGAACTAAATGCAGACGTATCATCGGGAGACTTTTTTGTTCACATGAATGAACTCGTAAACTCAATTGATGTAGACCTGAGCTCTGGAGAAGCAACACTTGATCTCCCAAACAATGCTGATTTTAAACTCCGAGGAAAAGTAAGTAGTGGTGACATCACCAATGACTTTCCTTTACACCATTCCACACAAGAAAAAAGATTGATTGAAGGAACACATGGTTCTGGCACACATTTGATTAAAATAGATGTATCAAGTGGTGACTTTCAACTTCAATAAAAAACGAACAAATGTTCTTTACAAGTGATACCTGCTTTATTATAATAGAAGATGAAGAAGCTCATTTATCTAAATTATAAGAAATCAGGAGTGATACAAATGAAACATCAAGCAACCCCTTATTTAACATTTGATGGAAACGCAAGAGAAGCTTTACATTATTACAAAGATGTATTTGAAGGTGAAATATTATCAATTCAAACTTTCGGGGAAGCTGAGTTTCCAACTCCTCCAGAAGTAGATGAGCGAATTATGCATGCTCAATTTAAGAAGGACTCTCTCTTCCTAATGTTCTCTGATGCATTTCTAGGTCAATCTGTTACAGCTGGTAATAACATCTCATTAGCACTTGAATTAGAATCTGAAGAAGAGATTCAAACTCTGTATAATCGTCTGTCTGAGCAAGGCACTGTCATTATGGAGCTTCAAGATACATTCTGGGGTGCTAAATTTGCAAAAGTAAAAGATATGTTTGGCATCACTTGGGATTTAAACTATACAACTCAATCTTAAAAAATATAGACCATGATTACCTGCTTATCGGTAATCATGGTCTATTTTCTTGCTACTCATTCATGTTCGTTAGCGTCATTATCATGCCTTCTTTTAAACTACAAGAACAACATCATCACTAAGCTACACTCTTATAGATGAAATAAAGAACCTTCTTTAACAAGCACTAACCGTCAGCTCTCTCACTAATTCAGTTGTTTTTTTACAATCACTTGCTAATACCTCTTTTACATTTGGTCCAAACCATTCAAGAGACGCATCTACATCTATCAAAGGAGCAACAATTGATAAGAATGAATGGTAATCTACAGCTCCTTCAAATAAAGGTACCATCCCCTCTCTAGAACCTGCTGCTGCATAGACGTTTTGGGGAGCAAATACGTTTAGTTGGTCTCGTGACGTAATGTTTTTAAAATGAAAATGCGAAATAAATGGTTGAAGCACTTGAAATGCTTCAATTGGGTCTGCTCCCGACTCCCACATATGTAATACATCAAAGTTCACTCGAAGCGCTGGATGATTCACTTCCTCTAAAAGCTGCAATGTTGAAGGTAACGTATCGGTTAACGTATTTGGGTGTGTTTCAACCAGCACATATTGTCCTTGTTCATGAATCAGCTCACAAACAAGTCGTAACTGTTTCACAAGATATGCTCTTTCTTCTTTGCTAGTTGCAGCGCTTGCTTTTTGGCCAGCAAAGGTACGAAGCTTCTTCGTTCCCCAGCGATGACCAAGTGATGATAACGTTTGAACAGCATTCGTTAATTCAAGTGAAGATGCTTCTAGTGGAAAATAGTCACTAAGCATACTTACTTGTAACCCATAAGATTGTAGCCACTGAGCATTGTATGAAGGCTCATCGGCTAAATGCTTTGCATGAATTCCCCATAGTTCGATTCCTGTAAATCCATTAGATTGAGCCCAATCCGCTAGATGATCAATTGAATGAAGATGGTGGCGAAATGAGATGGTACATATAGAAAGATTCATTGTTTTCTCCTCCGTCTGTTGTTTCACTATTAGTTATGAATCAGCATGCGATTTTCACGTTGCTGACACCACTCGTCAAAACACTTCTGCAGTCCACGTTTAATCTTAAACTCTCGCTCATCTAGCTCATCTAACTTTTTATAAATCTCGTTTGTTTCTTCCAAATTGCCTGTCATCGCAATCTTCATTGCACGATATTGAACCGTTGTATACCCTTTTACGAGAAGCTCAATTTCATCGCACCATGCTTCAAATTCCTCTTCTTCATAGCCAAGTAGCTCCCAAAAATAAGCGTAAGCATGCTCATAGGCATATTTTCGAATGGCTAACACCGGTAATTGCTTTAAAGCCATTGTCAGCTCTTTTAAACGCTGCTGTTCCCTACCTGTCGTATAAGCTTCCACAATGAACCGAACGGCATCTGTCATAGGGTTCTTATCATGCTTCAAACACGTGTTAAAATAAGCTTCAATGGTTTCAGGTGATGTAGGAATAATTTGATCCGCATCAAAATAATAACCGCCTTTTACGGATGGCTCCTGTATTGCGGCTAAGATTTTATCCTTTGGTAACACACCTTCCCAACGAAAATCAGGATCAAACATAAACCACTCATCTTCATTTTCAGTTGTATCTAGCATGACATAATGAGGAAAAGGACGTTGATGAAACTTATTTTCACGCTCCGGTAACATCGAAAGGTCCAGCATTACCATGACGTGACGATGAGACGGCTTATTTTCAATTAAATGCAACATCCGTTGCACATTCTCTTCTTTAGAAAGACCTTCCTCGTACCATTGATGAAGTTTAATTCCATATAAAAGCTCATACCAGTTCTTAAAAAAGGTATGATCAATTTTTTCAGAATGATAACTTAATACCGGACCTTCAAGCACATCAAAATCTGCATCCCACACCCCAAAGTAATAGGGGCGATGGTCAACACCTGGCGTCTTTTTAATGACTTCACATACGCAACTAACAAAACAATGTACTTTAATCATGCGTTTTCCTCCACGTTTTGTAGACGCTCTAAAAAGTCGATTAACGTACCAACTGTGTGAAAGTCTTTTGGAGACAGCACTTCATCTGGAACGCTTAATCCAAGGTCTAATTCTACATGTAAAAGAAGTTGAAGAATCATAATGGAGTCCATATACAAGTCTTCATTTAATCTTGCATGCTCTTGAAAAGAAGAAAGAGTCGGGAGCTCTAATTTATTTTTCATAATGTCATAGATGTTTTGAGTTAACTCCTCTCTCGTCATACAGGCACTCCTCCTAGTAGCTTTCTGCTCACCTTTCCATTTGGGAGCTTAGCGATTTCTTTTACTTGAACAAATTCTACAGGAACTTGATACGGAGACAGTCGATTTTTGCACCATTCTCTTAGTTCCATCTCATCAATCGTCTCATTAGAAACGAACTGTACACACACTCGCTCGCCTGCATAGGCATCACTCTTTTTATAGACAACAGCTTCCTCTATTCTCGGCTCAGCCATTAGGACGTTCTCTACTTCTTGAGGGTATACATTTAACCCAGCTACATTGATTGTGTCATCCATTCTCGACACATAGCATAACGTACCGTCTTCCTTCAGATAACCAAGATCTTTTGTATAAATGTCCTGTAAAGATGTGCGAATCACAATTTCCGCGAGATGATTTTTGTCTTTTCCAGCGCTAATATTCACATGAGACAGTGCATATCCCATATCCTCAGGTGACATAACATTTGGATGCAGGGCTACACAACCTGCTTCTGAACACCCATACTGCTGAAGAACACGATCAGCTACTTGATGAAGAGACGACAACCAACTTGCTGGTATGACTGTTCCTGATGTCATAACCGCATGAAGTCGTTGCCCTTTTGGTAACAACTGTACAACTGTATGAATAAGAGCTGGAGCTCCATATAAAATATGGGTAGGATGTTTTACTACCTTTTTAATCACATATTTGGGATTCATATTGGTAATGACAATTGGCTCTGCCCCTCTTTTTAGACAAGATAACACACCACTAATCAGACCATACGAATGAGTAACGGGACAAGCAACAATAGATGTTGTGTCGTTACTCATTGGCCAATTCGCTACGTAGCTTTCTAGTTCTTCTTCAATTGAGTCCCAAGAGCGCTCAATGCATTTCGGCTCTCCTGTCGTTCCAGAGCTCATTTGAACGAGAACCCCTTCTTTTTCGTTCTCTTTACTCGAAAGCTCAATAGGTGACTCTAATGATTCAAAAAGCAAAACGTGACTTGATGTCGCGTTTGCAAAGCGAAGTGCTGCCTCTTTTGGAGTAGCAGGATTGATAGGCACAACCGAACCACCCTTTTTTTGCATATATAAGCAAAGCGATAACCATTCAAATGCATCGGGAAGACAAACGGCGATTCGTTTTTGATGGACATTTTGTAAGATCTCCATTTCTTCAAACCTAGCATGTTGCTTCTCTACATCCACAACTGTGTAGTACTGATCATTCACAAAAAACATGATAGCGATCTCCTTTTCTTTTTAAATCATTGCCAACGTATTAGATATGAGATGACGATAACTCTCTTGCTTTGTCGTACTAATCTTTTTTGTTAAAAGTGACTCTACATAGATGTGTTCTTGGTTCATACACAACTGTTCATGACGTTTACGTAAATGTGGAAAGTGCTCTAAGTGCCTCTCAATGGCTTTATGTACGTTCAACCAGAAAACACTCTCTTCATATCCACTATGCTCTTCAAGAACAAAAGATAGCTCACTCAAATGAAACACAAACAATGTATCCATCACGAGTTCTCTTAATCCCTCAACAGAAGACATCCAATAATACTCATCATTAGTGGCATCTTTATATAATGGATGTAAAGACTGAAAAGCTGGTAAAATTGACGGATTCGCCAAATAATCTTCTGTATACTCAACACTTTCATGAAAATCACGAAGCACAACCCGAGTAGGCCAGCCATCTTGATGTAGTAACACCATATTTTGTGCATGGGCCTCAACTCCAACACCATGAGCAATTAAAAGGTGCCATACGGGTAGAACTGTTACTTCAATAAAACGTTCAATCCATTTGTCTCTTCCATATTTCGTTAGCCAATGTTCGATAAATAACTTTCCGTCTCTTTCCATCATCATGAAAGCGGTAAATGGCACCGCTTCTTCATTCTCGTTCATATGACAACGAACGCTTTCACGCCAAATAACGCCAAGCTGACCATCCATTTTCTCTTTCAATGCTTCATCCTTTGGCTCATAAATAGCTCCTGCATACTCTTGCAATAAAACAAGAGATTTCTTCAAAAAAGGATCTGAATCAACAATTTTTTGAAGCCACAATGAAATGTGCGGAGCCGTGCAAACCGAATGAGAAGCAAGTGTACGCAAAGATGATGTATTGACCATGTTCATCGGTAGCTTAATGTGAGCCTTTTCTCTATTTGTCTCATTCCATAATGTACGAACAGATTGCGTTGCTCGATAGAAGTCTCCTTTAAAATCTAGCGGTAGAAGATCACCATTCCTTAACACCTCTTCTAATCGACCACTTTCAACAAGATTGCGCCACTGCCATGGATGAACGGGTAAAAATGTATAATCAATTACATTCTTTTCAGCTTGCTGTAGTTGAGACGTAAAGCTTTCCCACACCTCTACTCCAAGCTCTTTCTTAAAAAACTCAGGCTCTTCATAAGGGAAAGCAATATTTACATCAGACCTACGAACCGCAATCCATTGAAGAGAAAATGACTTCTTTGCTTCAGGTCCAAACTGCTGATGATCATCAATTGTGAATCCTGTCCTTGACTTGTAGCATGGGTGATAAGGATGACCCTCCATAATTTCTGATTCTAACTCTTCAAATGGTAGATCTCGTCTCGATTGAAGGTGAGGAGCAAGCTTCGATTCATTCCACTCTGTTAATCGAATCGTTTGTTGAAGCTCGTTTAATAAACGCGTTTGAACCTCACTATCTGTCGTTAACTCATTGACTAGTTGTTCAAGAGACACATTGGCTAATGATCCATCTTTCTCTATATAGTAAATCGACTCTTCATTTACTCGAAACCGCCCAAATGCAGTTTCTCGTGCTTCACACTGGTAGACTCCGTTGTGTCCATATATGTAATACGTACGATCACTGTTTTCATATGGGAGAATCTCCTCAAATAAAACGGCTTCAATTACTTGACGTTTTACTCTCAGCTCCGCTTTACAACATAACGGCTGAAGCATAAGCCCCCTCCTCTTGAATGACGTTCTCACTCACCACAAATGGATTCGTTACGGTTGTGTATACGGCTTGTTCTAGTTCAGCTTCTAACTCGTCTACATCATGAAATCGCGTTAACAAATTAGCCTTAAAAGCTAATGTTGGTTGATAAAGCATTAACTGAACAAATTTCTTTCCAGCTCCGCTTAACTCTCTTTCAAGCAGCTTTAATTTATTTCTCACTTCTTCTACTAATCTTTCTTCTTTTATAAGACCATCGAGTCCAAAACGATGAATGATAGAGAAGAGTTGATTCATGAACAAGTAGTAAGCAAATCGATCTTCGATCACATGATTCTCGTAAAAGAGGTCTGGTGTCTCTTTTACGTTTGGCTCACGTTCAAGAAGGTACTCAGCATAATTGGCTGACAAGTAAAAGCCTTGATTATCACGATAGTAATAAGCAGTTGGATAACTTGTTGAAAGATCTAACACACTGTTTTGTTGATGTGCTTCAAGTGCAATTCCATGTTCATCAAATAAGCGAATGAGCGGATCAATTGAGCATGCCCAATACTTTCTAAACCAATTCATACTCACTTCTTCATTTGTTCGTCTTTCTGACGTTGCAAGGTTTGTAATTAGCTGATGAAGGCGAGATTTGCATCCTGGTAAGGTGTCTTGAACAAGTGCAGCAATTGACGTAATCCCCTTATCTTGACTTGTTGGGAATAGATTTGAACGAATAATTACTTCAAAACCTGTTTCTTTGTGACCTGGTAAAGCAACTGTTACATATGCCGGGTCATCCATGACACGAAAGCTTGGGTATTTTTCTAAGAAGTTTATTTTCTTTAATAAACTAGCCATGATGACACCGGCTTTTAACTCATGAAGACGATTGACTCGTAGTGAGTTTGTTACTTTAACGGGAATTGAAAATTTATACATCCACTTTCCTTTTTCGCTATAAACCGTTCGGATAGATGATGTAGGTGTAAACACTTCACCAAGAGGACCTAAATCTTGCACAATGCCTCCTTTTATCGCTTCTTTCACATGTGGTTGTTGCAATAGCCACTGTGCTTGAAGAGGATGCATAGGAATCAAATCAAATCCTTCTTCTACTTCAAACGCTAATAACTCTTCTTTTATAAGAGACGTGGCAGCCTTTTCTAATACAGAGGCTTCCTCAACATAGTCAGATTTCACACTGAAATAGTGTAGCTGAAATCTCCCACAAAGCTCTGGAGCATAATAATCGTGTTGCCAATTGGCCATACCTTGTCGACTCTTCGGTGTAGGATGAAGCCAATGTCCAAACAAAAGTGACTGTTCAGTGTCGATAAAACGGCTCCCGTCAGAGTACAATTGTTCAACATCCATGTTCCTTTTCTCCACATACGTTGTCATCGTATGATAACTTTCAATTAAACGAAGAATCAGTTCATCATAATGTGAAGCAAGTGACGAGCGTCCAGCTGATTTTGCTTGTAAATGAAGCTCTTGAGTTAGTAACATCATGACGGATAAACGATCTTCTTGATACCATGACTGTTTGTTTACATCGTATTTAAACGCCTTGCCGAGCGAATGCCTTCCTACAATCGATGCGTATTCTATCTCTATCGCTAAACAGAGCGCCTGATGCGGCAACTGAAGCTCTACTATATGTGTACCTGTGACAACAAAATTTGGTTGTTGTTCTCCCACCCATTCCTCTCTTTCAATTAAGTGACCTTTATTAACCTCACGTAAGTAACTGTTCACAAACGCTTGAAAAGAGGCGTTTTCTGCTATTTGTTTAGCTTTATGGGTCATAGTTCCACCCTTTCTTCATTCTATTGTCCTAGTAAAAGAGAACCATTCTCAATTGGGTTCAAAAAAATTTATATACTGCTATGTCTACTTCTTTCGTAATAATGAAATGTAACTGACTTATTGTATAAATATAATCGTTCAATCAGCATTTCTTTTATCTAGCTCTTTTCGGTTCAACGTATGTACTTTTAAATCTTGTGTTTATATCCTACTCCACCCTGAAGAAGGATATTGATGATGTCATCAGGTGTGGAGAGGTTTACATCTATTCTTATTTAGTACGAATGAGTTTCTATCAACGAGGAGTTGGCTCTGCATAAAATTTCTGACCTAATACATGAAACACGTCTTGGCGACTTTCTAAAATAAAGGATGGAGCCGGTTTGCCACGATTAGCACGATGACCAGCAAGGTGAATATCACTTGTCTCCCATGCCTTCCACGCTTCTTCTGATTCCCAACGAATCATAATTAACACTTCTTCATTTCCTTTTCTCTGCTTCTTTTTAAGGACGCTTAAATCAACAAATCCAGGTTGCTGTTCGATTATTCCTTCTGCTGCAAAGCGCTCAACCATCTTTTCTGCATGTCCTTCTGTCACAAGTATTGTCTTTAATTGAACAAACATAAATAACCTCTCCTTTAACGTATCTTTGTATGTTATTATAGATGATAAAGATTCTCATTTTCAATTAATTTCTTGAAAAAAGCTAATTTTTTCCTAAAATAGTAGAAAAAGAGTTTCCTAAATCATAAGAATTACAGTATATTTAGGGAGACGAAATAAAAGGATAATGGAGAGGCTATTAACATGTGGAAAAATAAAAACGTATGGATTTTATTAGCCGGAGAGTTTATTGCAGGTCTTGGTTTATGGCTTGGGATTATTGGAAATCTGGAGTTTATGCAAGAAAAAGTACCATCTGACTTTTTAAAATCTGTCATTTTAGCCGTTGGTCTTTTGGCAGGGATTGCAGTTGGACCGTTAGCTGGACAAATTACAGATCAAGCAAATAAGAAAACCGTCATGCTGATTTCTGGCTTTACTCGCAGCATTAGCGTTGTTTTTATGCTCATTGCGATCGAAACCGGATCTGTTTGGTGGATGATTGTATTTCTTATTTGCATCCAAATATCTGCTGCTTTCTACTTTCCCGCCCTTCAAGCTGCCATTCCGCTTGTGGCCGAGGAAAAAGATTTATTACAATTAAATGGTGTTTATATGAATGTATCAACGCTATCTCGAATATTGGGCACAGCTCTAGCAGGTATCTTTTTAGTCATTATGTCTTTATCTATGCTTTATATCACATCCTTGATTGCGTATTTAGGATTATTTATCTTAACATGGTTCTTAACCATCGACGAAACAAAACAAGAGCAAGAAACAAAAGATGGCGCACCGGCAAAAGCTGGATTTAAAGAGGTCTTTCCTATTATTAAAGGGCTTCCGATAGTTTTTATGACCCTTGTTATGACATTGATTCCTCTTTTATTTATTGGAGGATTTAACTTAATGGTTATTAATATTAGTGAGCTTCAAGACAGCTCAACAATTAAAAGTTGGATTTATACAGCTGAAGGTGTAACGTTTATTTTAGGGACTCTGTTTGTAAAAAAGATGGAGGAAAAAACATCACCTTATAAAATTCTATTTGGCTGCTCATTTGTGATTGGGTTCTCTCAACTTCTTCTCTATTTAGCGGATATTCCTGTTTTATCCGTTTTAGCCTTTGCGATTTTTGGCTTCGCGGTTGGGTGCTTCTTTCCAACAGCTGCAACCATTTTTCAAACAAAGGTTCCAAAAGAGTTTCACGGTCGATTCTTCTCGTTCCGTAACATGTTAGACCGTCTCATTTTCCAGGTCGTTTTACTTGTTACAGGATTCTTATTAGATGTGATTGGCTTACAACTGATGACAGTCCTATTTGGCTCTCTATCTATCGTAATGACTACTTTATTTTATACAAAATATCGTCAGCTTCGCTCAACCAACTCCCTAAAAGTTGAAGCGAGTAGCTAAAAAAAGCATCAAGTTGTCGAATAGACAGCCTGATGCTTTTTCGTATTAATTGTTAATATACTTTTCAAACACTTCGCCAAAGTCCTTCACATGATACTGGTCATGCACAGATGTTAACCATGTAAACCCAAAGTCCGTTAGCTCACGATATGTAACGGCTAGCTTGTTATCATCTGTTCGTGCATTTTGTAAAACTGTCACCGCTTTGTCTAAACTTTGCGAAGCCATCTTCATGTAAATTTGATTGTCATGAGTCATTTCTGCAATACGAAGAAGTGCTTTATATAAATCTTTTAGCTGTTCAATTTGTTCTTTATGAACATCGATGTCAAACGCTACATTCCCTAGCATAAATTTGATTTCAACATCCATATCAATCTTTCCAGCTGTTTCAAGAAATACATTTGAAATTTTATGCTGAGAGTACGGATAACGCTTAAGAACACGTTTTGAAGATACAGCATTCGCTCCATCCACATGAATAATTGCTAGATTCGTAAAGCAATACTCATCTGCTTTCGTTTTAATAAGAAAGTAAATTTTCTCTCCATCTTCATGCATCACATAATCATCCGCATCCGTTTTATCATAATCAGCTGGGCTAATGATTTTTCCAATATCTGATAATCCTAATGCATCTGAAGCAATCTTTTTAAACATTCTTATTCCTCCCCGCTATTGTTCTTACTGTTTTATCTTATCAAGATTATTTACATCTTTAAACAATTAACAATATTTTACTCATTCTTTCTCTGTCCATTACTTGTACTTGTGTTCAAAAGAGGAGTCTACAAGTTACAATGCTTAACCTTCTCTACCTGTTAATACACCTTGCTCTTCTTTAAAAAACGTATGAAGTACTTGATCGTGCGGAACTGGCGCACTACATAGATAGCCTTGATACTGATGACATTGACGAGACATTAAGTAGGCAAGCTGTGCATCGGTTTCGACTCCTTCTGCAATCACATTAAGGTTAAGATTTAATGCCATATGAATAATCGTATCAACAACTGCTTGGTCTTTCGGACTATCGTGAATGGTTTGAATGAATGATTTATCAATCTTTAACGTATCTAAAGGGAACTCTTTTAAATAATTTAACGAAGAATAGCCTGTTCCAAAATCATCTAAAGATAATCTAACTCCCATGGCTTTCAATTCATGCATAAAAGGAATGGAAATATCCGGATTTCTGACTACGCTTTCTGTTAATTCCAAATCTAAGTAAGTTGGATCAATCTTCGTTTCTTCTATTATTTTTTTAACCGTGCGAATAAAAGTAGGCTCATTGAATTGTACAGCTGAAATATTGACAGATATATGCTTAAGGTCAAGTCCTTGATTTAACCACTCTTTAAATTGTAAACAAGCTTGCCTTAAAATCCATTCTCCTAGTGGAATAATTAACTTTGTCTCTTCAGCCAAAGGAATAAATTCTAAAGGTGAAATAATCCCTAACTCAGGATGATTCCATCTTACTAACGCTTCAAAGCCATTAACTCCCCCTGTTTCAATGTCTACCTGAGGTTGATAATAAATGTGAATTTCTCCGTTAGATGCCGCTTTACGTAGCCCTGTCTCTAAAATCATTTTTCGAGAGATGAGTTCGTTGATTTCCAGCGTGAAAAATTGATACTGATTTCCACCCTTTAATTTCGCTTGATACATAGCCGTGTCGGCATATTTAATTAAATCTTCAACCGATTGAGCATCCGCTGGGTACAAACTAATTCCAATAGAAGGAGAGATAAAAAATTCCATATCATCTAACACCATCGACTCTTTCATCAAGTCGATAATGTTGCTTGCAACCAAGCCAGCTTGATTAGAGCTTGTTTGTGTAAGAACAATGACAAACTCATCGCCACTTTGCCTCGCGACTAAATCTTTTGGTCCTATACAACTTAAAAGTCGTGCTGTCACTTCTTTTAATACAGCATCACCCGTTCGATGCCCATACACATCGTTGACAAGTTTAAAACGATCTAAATCAATAAATAAAAGCGCTATTTCTTCGCCATTTTCTTCAGACTGACTGAGTACACTCGCAAGATGTTCATTTAACATTCTTCGGTTCGGTAGATGCGTTAACTCATCCTTATAAACGAGCTCTTCAATACGTCTTTGATGATTAATACGCTCTGAAATATCTCGGATAATGCCGGTAAAATACGCTTTCTCACCTTTAGAAGTTGTAGACAATGACAGCTCTAATGGGAATTTTTCCCCAGACTTATGTAACCCTTCTAACTCTACCGTCTTTCCAATAACCTTTTTCTCTCCTGTTTTTTTAAAACGCTTAACTCCCTCAACATGTGCTTTTCTAAATTGCTGAGGCATAATTTTCTCGACAGATTCTCCTCTTACTTCGTCAAATGAATAGCCGAAAATCCGTTCAGCAGCTTGATTCCAGGAGATAATGTTCCCATAATGATCAATTGTAATGACTGCGTCGTTTGCAGTTTCAATAATGGATTGATACATACTATCCATAAAACTTATTTGCTCAGAATGATTTTCCATCTTTGTGTCATACTTGACTAGAAGGATGAGTATTCCAATCATTAACAATATCCCGAACGTAACCGCAAAACCAAGCGTTGTTGCATCAATAGCCATTGAAGGCTCGATTGACGAAACATGGATATGAGTAAAGGTGGCAGATGCCATTCCTGTATAATGCATCCCACAAATTGCAGCTCCTAGCATTAAAGCAGCACCCCAACGATACCTTACCCACCTTTCAGGATGATTAAGAAATTCTCTAAACACAAGTAATGCAACAAAAGATGCGACAAAAGCAATAAGAACCGATACAAAAACAAGAAACATGTTGTAGCTAATTTCTGCTGACATGACCATCGCTTCCATACCAACATAATGCATGGATACAATTCCAACACCAATAAATAATGAACCAATAAACAAGTAAAAAGTTTGATCTAACCTTTTACTAATTAAATAAAATGCAAGAAAACTAGAGCCAGCGGATGAGAGGATGCTTACCGTTAATAAAAATGCATCATATGTGACTGGCATGTGCATATCGTATGCAAGCATCGCCACAAAGTGCATAGACCAAATTCCTCCCCCAAGTGTTAATCCCCCTGCAAGAATCCATTTCCACCGATTTATTCCTGTCGAATGATTAAGACGATCTACCATTTGCAATGAAGCAAACGAAGCAATAACTGCTACGATAATCGATAAAGCAACAAAGCCCATGTTGTAATGACCAGACATTTCTTCCACAATAAACAATCCTCTCTTTACTTCTAATAAAGGAACGAAACAAACCATACACCTAAAACAAATCCATAAAATAGAATTATTACCATTTTATAAATATAATAGATTATTTAGTTATTATATACATTTTAAGAAATTAGTAGCAACAGAGATAGCATAACAGAACCTCTGACAAACATTCAATTATAAGATAGTAATAAAGTAATAGGTGATAGTTCATTTGAATTAAAAATAAACGTTGATGGTTATTGTATTCACATTCTATTGTTTTTCTTCTTTCTTCCGTGAATCAATCCGTTTAAGTGGCTCATTAAACATAGAAAAAGAACGTTTTCATATAAAAATCCCTTATCCATCAATCCATTCACTTTCTGGATTGCATAGACAAGGGATTTTGCAGACTAAGTCAAAGGAGACTCCTTATGCTTCCTTTAACTTAGTCGTTTATTTGTAATTAGAATGAATAGCTTTTAAAAAAGAAACTGCTTCACAACCGATTATTCCGACCTCTTTAATCTAGAAAACATCCTATACTAGTCATTTCATTATGTTACATTTTCTAGAGGGATTTATATAGCTGAATATTATCAAGCTCGATAGTACCTTTAGAGTTTCCTAATTGAAAAACGAGTTGTGAATAAGGATCACTTACATTCATTGCTAACTCTTTAAAGGTTAGTTCAATGTGTTGTTCTCCTTTTACGAGCTTTACAACTTCTTTTCCATACACTTTACCTTCTTGATTGACAATCTGAATTTCAACCTCATTTTTATGAGATGATTGAACGTCAAAGCTAAGGTTATAGTCATGATCTGGTGAAATAAGAATGCCTCGTTGAACGAGTTGAATCTCACTTGCATGCTTACCTCGCTTCTCAATATCCATCTTTAACTTACGTTCTTCTGCGTCAACATTACTAGAAACAACTGCTTTTCCGCTGTTCAATAAATGCCAGTAGCTCATTCCGTTAGCTTCTCCAATGTCGAACCCACCATTGTACACATGATTGCCGTTAGGTAACGGTGTCTTCAGCACATCATGATTAAATGGAATACTCTCTACTTCTTCTAATCTCGCATTACCAATCCACGTAGTCGTGCTGTTTGTCCCTAAATTAAATTCAACTCGAGCTGCATTATCTGAATCGTGTTTCATTTGGAACGGAATTTCATAGCGTTGAATCTCGTCTGTTACATGCGCCACTAAGCTTGGTGAATAACTTGCATAGCCAACTGAAGCTCCACCCGTGACTTTCACAATCATCTTTCTTACTTCTTCTGCTTTTGCATCAAAGGTTAACTTGTAGAATCGACCTTTCGCAAGTGAAACAATTGCTTGCGGTTGCACGGAATACACCTGCCAACCAGCATTTTTAATATCTACTTTTAGAAAGCGGTCATTATTGATGTCTTCAACCAGCACGTTAGCATTATTACCAGCACCCCATTCTTCATAGAGCGCCCAATGAGCAGTTCCCGGAATGCCCATTCCATAATCTTCTTCTACATCTTCTGTAAAGCGATTATTATAAATCAAGTTACCATCCTCTTGCGCAAGCTTTGCATCTGGCAAATAATCTTCTTTCGCAATAGTTGGAGGGACTGGCTCTCGATATTCACGGCCAGTTAGTTCATATACACGTACATAATCGATTTTCATCGATTTTGGAAACATGGTGTTTTCGTCAGGATTACCATCAAAGTTTCCTCCAACAGCCAAGTTCATAATGAGGTGAAACTCTTCATCAAATGGAGCTGGATAAGCATTGTTCGCTGGTTGACCAGGACTTTGGCTATACCAATCATTCTTTGTACTATATAACTCACCGTCTACATACCAACGAATCTCACCAGGTTCCCACTCAATCGCATACGTGTGAAAATCTTCAATTGTTTTGCCATCTTTAAGCTCGTACTCTGCCCCACTGTATCCATTGTTCGGCCATTCTTGCCCATAATGAATCGTCCCTGCAATGGTATGAGGCTTACTGCCCCATCCCTCCATAATATCAATCTCTCCAGAGGCAGCCCATCCTCCGTAAACGTTTTTCTCAGGAAGCATCCAAATCGCTGGCCAATACCCTTTTCCAGTTGGTGCACTTGCTCTAATTTCAAATTTGCCGTATTTTTTACTGAACAACCCTTTTGTTTTAATACGAGCAGACGTGTAGCCAAAGCCTTCATATTCTTCTTTTCGTGCTTCAATGACAAGGTTACCATCTTCTTCCCTTACATTTTCAACACGATTTGTGTAATATTGTAACTCATTGTTTCCCCAGCCAGGTAGCCCGACTGAATGACCATTTGTTAAATCAAATGTCCATTTGGAAGAATCAATTTGTCCATCATTAAATTCATCTCCCCAAACTTTCGTCCACATTTCTTTCGTTGGTTTTTGATGATCATCTTTTTTTACGGCTGCATGTACCCCTGATTCTTTTTTCACGTTGATGACTTTATCCTCTGCATAAGAAACACTAGTGAAGAAAGAAGTCAGCATCATCGAAGAAATTAAAACGGAGGAAATTGACTTCTTAAATGTATGACTTCTCATTCTATACACTCGCTTTCTATCATTTTTTGAAAACGCTTTCTAAAAAGCTCACAATATACTCACAGGACATGAAATCTGTACCTGTGAGTCTCGCACCTTCTCCCTCCTCCTACAAAATAAACGTAGAAATAGAGTGAGCAGGAATTGTAGTAGTTGTACTTCGTTCTGACATCGATAATGTAATGGTTTGTGCATCATCTTGCTCATTCATCAGAACAACAACAATCGTACCGTCTTGATTTTTAAATGCTGTCGCTAACACGTTGTCACTTGATACATTACACAAGATACGCTGTGCACCTGGTTTAATGTATTTACTGAAATGACCAATGTAATAATAAGAGCTATTGTAATGAACTTGTTCTTGTCCCACATCTACGATGACAGGAGCATCGCAATAATTTCCGACGTGGTTAGGACCACCTTTTTCATCTAAAACTAAATTCCAATCAATCCAAGCTTCAAGATAGTTATTTAAATCTCCAATGATGTTTCGTCCGTAGCGTTCTCCTGTCTGCCAAGCTCCGAGATGAACGCCGCCTTCCATACATCCTTCTGTAAAGATTAAGTGTTTGTCAGGGAAAGCATGGTGAACCTTTGATAAATTCTCGAATTCTTCCGATACATACCAATGAACACCAGTACCCCACACATACTTAGCCGCATCTTCATCGCTTAAGATGACTTTTGCTCGTTCATAGATATTGTCTCGATTGTGATCCCATATAATTACCTTTTTATCTTCATACCCTGACTTAAGCAGAGCTGGTCCTAAATAATATTTAATAAAGTCCCTTTCGTCTTCTGCTGTATATAAGCATGAGTCCCACACCTGCTTTGCTTCAGGTTCGTTTTGAATCGTTACTCCCCATATGTCGATTCCCTTTTCTTCCATCGCTTCAATGTATTTAGCATAGTACTCTGCCCATGCTAAACGATATTCAGGTAACAGTTTTCCACCGTTATTCATTTCATTAGTGTCTTTCATCCATGGTGGCGGACTCCAAGGAGAAGAAACAATGAATAACGGCTCTCCTGCTACTTTCATCGCATCCTTTATTAAAGGAATAACAAGCTTTGTTTCCCGTTCTATTGAAAAACTAGCTAGCGACTCATCATGTTCGTCTACATACGTATAGTTACCAAGAGAAAAATCACAGCTGTTAATGTGAGTACGTCCAAATCTGTAGCCAAGTCCCTCGACAGGATCAAAATAACGATTGATGACCTGGTCACGAAGTTCAGGGTTCACTTGAGACAGTACATAAGCTGATGACTCTGTAAAAGCTCCACCAAATCCTAACATCGTTTGAAATGTTTGATTCTCATCTAGCGTAACGACTGTTTCTCCAAGTGACGGATTTGATTGAAAAGATAGAGGCTCTTTTGCTGATAAGCGATCTCCAGTATCTCTAGCGGTTTGAATAACTTGAATCTCTTTTGTTTTCACAACGATTACCCCTTTTTACTCCACAGTGCTTGAAGGTACTTTTAAGCTTCTATTTTTAATGATTTCTGCATAACGATGCGCGCTATCTTTCCAAATTCGCTCTTGTGAATCAAAGTCTACATAAATAATGCCAAATCGCTTATCGTATCCAAAGCTCCACTCGAAATTATCAAGCAATGACCATAAATAATAGCCTTGAATGTTCATTCCTTCATCGTTTAACTCGGAAACAGCTTGTAGATGCTGCTCAACGTACTCTACACGCTTCACATCATGCACTCTTCCGTTTTCAACTTGATCATCAAACGCTGCTCCGTTTTCTGTAATATAAATCGGAAGGTCTGTGTACTCTTTTCGTAAGCGATGAATTAAATCTTTAAATTCCTTCGGTGCAATATCCCAGCCCATTCCCGTTTTTTCATAGTCAGAGTATGCGCCTTGGTACATAAAGTCTGCAGCTGCATTAAACTCGACTAAACCACGGCTATAAAAGTTAATGCCGAAGAAATCACAATCGATTGAGATTAATTCCATATCTCCTTGGTGAATGAAGTCATAAGAATGAACATACTTAGAAAATAGATTCATCATATCTGTTGGGTATTGACCTTTAAATACTGGATCTAAAAACCAACGATTTGAATATCCATCTGCATTGTTAGCCGCTAATTGATCATTCGTTGAATCTGTCTTTGCGTAGACAGGAGAAAGATTTAATGTAATACCGATTGGTGTTTCAGAATGAAAAGTCTCCTTAAGCATTTGTACAACTTTTCCATGTGATAAAAGAATATGGTGAACCGCTTTTAATGCTTCTTCTAGATTTTGATGACCAGGAGCATGAACACCTTGATGATACCCTAAAAATCCAGCGCACCAAGGTTCATTGTGTGTAATCCAAGAATCAACATATTCATCTAGCTCTTGAAAACAAACTTTTGCATAGTCTGCAAACCATTCAACCGATTCTCTGTTTGTCCAACCACCTTCTTCATGTGCCCACATAGGAAGGTCCCAATGATAAAGTGTAACGGCTGGCTTAATTCCTTCTTCTAATAAACGAGATGTTAGCTTTTTATAAAATGCCATTCCTTCTGCATTGAACACGCCTTTTTGAGGAAATATTCTTGGCCAAGCAATAGAAAAGCGATATGTGTCTACTCCTAGGTTTTTAATATGCTGAATATCCTCTTCAAATCGATGATAATGGTCACAAGCAACATCACCGTTATGTTGCTTGTACACTTTTCCTGGAATATCACAGAACATATCCCAAATGGACGGTGTTCTTCCGTCTTCTGCATGAGCTCCTTCAATTTGATAAGAAGATGTTGCTGTTCCGAATGTAAATTCTTTCGTAAATGTCATGTCTTTTCTCTCCTCTATTCTTTAATTGAACCTGCTGAAATGCTGTTAACGATATATTTAGATAAGAATAAAAATGCAACCATAATCGGAACAACCGATATCGCAATTCCTAGATACATAGAACCTAAGTTTTGAGCAACTTGTGAACCTTTTAAGAAGCCCATTAATACTGGTAACGTATATTTTTCTGGTGAGAACAACACGACCAACGGGACAATGTAGTTGTTCCAAGATCCGATAAATGTAAAGATAGACATGGTCGCAATAGCCGGCATCATGATTGGAATCGCAACTGTGTGAAAGATTTTAAATTCACTAGCTCCATCAATTCGCGATGCTTCAATCAAGCTAGGGTGAAGCGTTGTTTGAATGTATTGACGTAGAAAGAATACGACAAACGGACTAGCAATCGCTGGCACGATTAATGGAATAAACGTATCTAGAATACCTAAGTTTTTACTTAATTCATAGAATCCGATTAATCCTAGTTGTCCTGGTACCATCATCATGATCAACATAAAGACAAACAAGAAATTTTTCCCTTTAAATGTGTAAAAGGCAAATCCGTAAGCAGTTAATGCTGAAAAGTATCCAGATAAAACGGTCACAAGAACGGAGATAATTAAACTATTTTTAAATCCAGCCCAGATGTTAATGTAGTTCATCATCGTTTGATAGTTTTCAACTAAAGAAGTGCCGGGAAGTAATTGAAACCCTGTTAGAATTTCTTCGTTTGATCGAGTGGCATTAACAAGCATCATTAAAAATGGAATAAAACAAATCACTGCTAGCAAGACAAGAAATGTATAGATCATGATTTTCACGACGCTTGGTCGTTTGGCATTACGTGATTTTTCTAATGAGAATGCTGAATGCTGCTTCGTCTTGTTTTCGTATTTTTCTACTGGTGCTTTTTCTAACATGGTTTACACCTGCCTTCCTTGTTTACGTTGATTTCCATACATACCTTTGAATACAATTGCTGAAAAGATGAGCGTAATCACAAATAAGCCGTAAGCTACAGCCGATGCATAGCCGTAATTGTTGTATTTAAATGCTTGGTTGTATAAGTACAGAACCATTGTGTTAAGTGCTCCATCAGGTGAACCGATACCATCTGTTAAAAGCATTGGTAAATCAAATAATTGAAGTCCGCCAATTAATGACGTAATCATGATATAAAGTAAGATTGGCTTTAATAACGGAACCGTAATCTTAGTAAACGTTTGCCAACGGTTCGCACCATCAATTAATGCTGCTTCATAATAGTCTTTTGAAATACCAGATACGCCTGCCATTACAACGATAAACGAGTGACCAAACCACATCCACGTCAGAATTAACGAGACAGAAAGTTGAGCTGAAGTTGGTTCATTCAACCAGTTGATCGGCTCTGATATAAGCCCGATATTCATTAGAACCATATTTAATGATCCATGTTGCCAATCAAGTAAAATACCAAATAATAAGGCAACAGAACTAATGGTAATCAGGTTAGGAAGATAAAAAATCGATCTAAAAAAAGCAAGTCCTTTTAGCTTGATTCTCATATCAGAAAAAATCATTGCTAATAACAACGCCAAACTCATTTGTAACACAAAGTTTATTCCCCAAATCTTCCACGTGTTAAAAAAGGCTTCAACGAAGTACGTATCCGTTAACAATCTTTTATAATTTTCTAGACCGATGACTTCCGCTACACCGCTCCCTGTATAGTTTGTAAAACTGTAGTAAAAGGTAAGCCCGACAGGATAAATACTAAATACGCCAAAAATCAGCCAAAATGGAGCAATAAAAAGGTACCCATATCGGTTTAGATTCTTCATGTTTCCGCCCTCTTTCTAAGAATGAATGGTTAAGGGTGACGCCATCTAATTGTGTCACCCTTAACACCATGTACTACATTATTTATTCGGTACGTTTATATCAGGGTAAGCATTCTTTACTTTGCTATAGAATTCTTTAATTGCTTCTTCTTTTGATTTTTTACCTTCTGCATATTGCTGAACAGCGCTTCCATATAAAGTATCAATTTGTTGATCATACTTTGTCACGATACCTGGCTCAATCTTTTCAGATTGTCCTAAGAAGAACTCGTAATTGTTTTGACCACCTAAGAACTCTTCGCTAAAGTCATCTTTAATTTTATTTGTTACAGGAAGATAAGATAAAACATCTCCCGTTTCTTTCGCCCACTCTGTTAAGAACTCATCATCTTGCGTCATCATTTCTACAAATTTATAAGCAAGTTCTTTGTTTTTTGATTTACTATAAACACCTAACCAAGTACCACCCCAGAAGTAAGAAGTTGGCCCACTTGTTAATGCCCAGTCTCCTGTCGTTTCTTTCACATTTGTTTTAAGAACACTGTGTAGTCCCCATGTAGGTAAAACATAAGAAAAGACTTGTGTTTCTACTTCATTACCTTTTTCTTTTACTTTAATTGGCTTATCCATTGCTTCAAACCAAGACGGTGACCACTCAGGTGCTAATGCTGTATAATTGTTTGTTCTTAATTCTTTTGCATAATCCATGAAATTGATTCTTTCATCTGTTAACTGTAACTCATTGTCTTTGTTCACCCATGGCTGAGGATTATCTCCTTGTGCGAACCAACGGATTGATCCTTCATCTGGAAACATCTTATAACCTTTTGCTTTCATCTTTTCAGCCACTTCAAATACTTTATCCATTGAACTAAGCATGTTGCCTACTTCTGCTGGATCATCTGTTCCAAGTACTTCTTTTGCAATACTACGTTTGTAAAAGATTCCACCTGGTGTCGTTTGCCATGAAACGGCTCTTACATTTCCATCTTTATCTTTTCCTAAATCAAATACATACGGAACAAACTTGTCTGCTTGCTTCTCTACACTATAAGGCTCCTCAGATAAGTTCTCCCAATACCCTGCATCTACCCACTGCTTAATGAATGCAATTTCTCCAGTGAACACATCAGGTGCTCCTACTCCACTTTCAAGTACTGGCTTTAGCTTCGTCGGGTAATCAGCAATTGGAACAATCGTCAATTCGACCTTAACACCATTTTTTTCTTCAAATTTTGTAATTGGTTTTTTTAATTCATCAGTGAATGACCAAATTTTTAGGTCAACATCTTTGTTACCACCTGTTTCTTTGTTGCCAGCGCAACCAGCTAAAACACCTATTAATAAAATCGATGCTAAAGCAATGCTTACTAATTTTCTCATTGTAGTTTCTCCCCCTTAAAATTTTGAAATCGGTTTCGATTTAATTTAAAATTTAAACAATACGAAACCGCTTTCGAATTGCTCTAAAAAAATAATGCCTTATTTTTCTTTTTTAGATATGGTTCTACAGGAATCTCGGATGATAAGTTCCACCGGAATCACTTCTGAATGAATCATCTTTTTCTTTTTCGTGATTTGATTAAGTAACATCTTAGCAGCTCGTTCTCCTATTAAGTGTGTATCCTGCTTAATAGTTGTTAGCTTTGGCGTAATGTAACTGGACATCTCAATGTCATCAAACCCTATAATGGAGATATCTTCTGGAACGGATAGTCCTTTTTCCTTTACAGCTTCAATCGCGCCGATTGCCATGTGGTCACCTGCTGCAAACACTGCTGTCGGTCGATCACGTAAGGACAGTAGCTGTTCCATTGCATGCTTTCCTTCTTTAATTGAAAATAGTCCTCCATTAATGAGGTATTCTTCTGGAATAGGAAGATGTAGCTGCTTCATCGCATCTTTATATCCTCTAATCCTTGCTGCTCCTGCATCGGTTTTAGAATCTCCGGCAATATGAGCAATTTTAGTATGACCAAGTGAATACAAATAATGAACGGCTAAGCTTGATCCTGCAACGTTATCAGAATGAATCACACTACAACCTGGGTCCATACGATCGATGACTGTGATTGGTAATGTACTGTTTATCATCTCTCGAACTTGAGCATCTTTTGAATCTGAACAGATCACTACAATCCCGTCTACCGCTCGATATTGAAAATGCTCTAAATAACTAATATCACGATTACGAAGGTTTCTTGATGCAAAAATGAGATCATATCCTTCTCTTTCTACGTACTTTCTAAAGCTTTCAATCACTCCATTGAAAAATGGATGCTTCATTCCTACTTCGTTTGCCTCAGAAAACATAACCCCTATGGTCCAAGATTTTTTCGTAGAAAGAGATTGAGCATGAGCATTTGGTAAATACCCCATTTCTGCTGCAACTCGTAAAATTTGTTGCTTCGTCTTTTCACTGACATCAGAGTAATTATTAAGAGCCTTAGACACTGTTGTACTTGAAAATCCTGCTTTCTTTGCAACATCATAGATTGTAATCATTTCTTATCTCCTCTATTCCGAAAGCGCTTTCGATAATTTCATTATAGCTTAGCATTTTTAAGTAATCAATAAAAAATTTTCAGATTTTGCTTGAAAATTTTTCTTTTAAATGACGATAAAAAACGGACTTATCACATTGATAAGCCCGCTTCATAACTCGCAGCTTCTTTCCATTTGTTAAAATATTATTATTGCTTACTGCACTTTAAACCTTTTAATTAATTCTTGAAGCTCTCCAGCCAGTGTAGAAAGCGAAGTGGCTGTTTTATTCATATATTCAATAGATGTCATTTGCCTGTCTGAAGAAGCGGCAACTTGTTTTGTCATTTGAAATGACGATGTAGATGCATGTGCCATTTCTTGAACCGAAGCAGCTACTTGTTGTGAACCAGCACTTATTTGTTCAGACGTTGCTGAAATGTTTTCGATTTCTACTTTCATTTCTTCCATAGCGTTTAATATTTCATTAAATTTCTCATTTGTTTGCTCTGCTGAATGAACGCCATCGGAAACAATCTGCTTAGTCGTTTCAATGGCTTGAATCGTGTCATGTGTTTCTGCTTGTACTTGTTGAATTAACGTTGAAATTTGCTTAGTAGAATGAGAAGATTGCTCTGCTAATTTACGCACTTCATCTGCTACGACCGCAAATCCCCTACCTGATTCACCTGCTCGTGCCGCTTCAATCGCTGCATTTAGGGCTAATAAGTTTGTTTGCTCAGAAATCTCTTGAATCATTGTGGTAATCTTTCCGATCTCTTTAGACCTTTCGCCTAAGGATTGAATATTGTGAGCCGTTTCGTTCACTTCTGTGCGTAAGGATTGAATGTGAGCAACCAATTCATTAATAGCAACGGTTCCTTCGTTAGCTTTTATGGAAGCCGTATGAGATAGCTCAGAGACGCTCGAAGCATTTTCAGCAATGGACGATATACCTTTGCTCGTTTCTTCGACCGCTGTTGCTGATTCATTTGACATTATATTTTGAGTTTCTACTGTATGAGTTAATTGTTGAATGGACTGATTGATTGCTTCCACATCGTTTATGACACTTTCAGCACCTGACTGAAGCTGAACCGATGAAGAAGCTACGCTATTTGAATGTTGTTCCACATTGATAATGATGGTTCGTAAAGTTGATAAAAATTGATTGAAAGAAGAGGCCAATTCACCAAGCTCGTCATTCGTACGTATTTTTATCTCCTTTGTCAGATCTCCATTACCAGAGGCAATCTCCTTAAACTGTATATTCATTTCCTTCAAAGGCTGAATAATGGAACGAGTGAGTAGAATACCTACTGTTAAGCTAAGTAAAATAATGGAGAGAATTAAAACAATTTGAGACGTTGTCCTCTTCGTCTCTAAAGCAGCCAATTTCACTTTACTTTCATGAACCTCTGTGTCTATTGACGCTACTAATTCTTCAATCGCAGGGGATAACGTTTCTTTTCGAATCGTTCGTTGATTGATAAAATGAATCTCTTCAGCCAATTGAAGATTTCCATCTTCATAAGCTGTAATGCTATCCTCATGTGCTTGAATATAAGAGGCAAAAGCTTTTTCTAGGTTGACAACTAGCTGTTGTTCTTCTTTTACGATAAGAACCTTTGATTTTTCTAGTAGTTCCAATGCCTCTTTTTGTTTTTCGTCAATCTGCTCCACATATGAAACATCCTTTTTGACTAAAAATCCTCGCTCATCATTTGAAATACCTGCAAGTTTATATTGAAAATTTTTAAGATGCGTTGCTACTTCTGTATATTGCAAAAAATGCTCATACTTTATTCGCATATCTTTTTGAATATAGATTGAATATCCACCTATTATACTCGTTCCCATCATTAATAAGAGTAGTAATATAGCCATTCGATGCTTGATTGTTTTAAAAATAAACATTTTCTTCCTCCTGTATACCATTAGATGCCAACTGTTATGACTATGTATAACTTGCTATCATGCAGTACTTGTCCACATATTCACTACTTTTTTGTTTAGGAATTTTTTCAAGATATAAACTCTCCCTTATTTACACGATAACCATAGGACAACTCATTCATTATAAGAAGTTTAAAAGTCGTTGGAAAGAAGAAAATGACTAAATTAGAAAATTTTACTTAAATCAAACCCAATTTAAATAAGAAGCATAGGAGGAAAAGAACCATTCATGCGAGATTGGATCATTGAGGATATTTAAAGAGTTGATTAGAAAGTATGCGCTGATTATATATGGATTGCATCTCTTGTATGTAAAAGTAGAGAAAACAAAAATAAAGCACAAGTTAGCCAAAATGGCTATCCTATGCTTTATGTGAATAATCGTATGTAGCCACCAAAGTATGTATTGGTGGAGACGGTGGGAGTCGAACCCACGTCCAGACATATCGGCACTTAAGCTTCTACGAGTGTAGTCGGCATATTAGCAATTCGCAATCTTTTCTGCCTACCGACAGGCGTCCAAGTCACTAGTCTGATTGTTCTCTTCCTTCGTCCTCAGACGGCGAACTCCGGCGTAGCCCACTTAAAGTGAGTCCCTGATCCTACCACATGGGCGATGGAGGGAGGAACCGCTTTAAACTGTTATTAAGCAGCTAAAGCGAAGTTATTGTTAGATTTGCCAGTTATTATTGGCGTTGATGTTTTTACGAGGCCATCTCCTCGACTCGCAACTCAAGCTCGAACTATCCCTGTCGAATCCGTAACGTCCCCATATATAAAAGGGTAACTAGGAAATGTTCGTTAAGCAAAAGTTAACGTTGTAACTGGCTAACAACAATTCTTATTATAGCACAAAATGTGAGCTTTGCAATTGTAAGTTTTTGTAAAACTAATCTTTTTGACGATCACGGAATGCGCGCTCAATATCACGTTTTGCTTCTTTCTTCTTCAAGTCATCACGCTTGTCATATTTCTTTTTACCCTTACCTAACCCTAATAAAACCTTTGCGAAACCATTTTTCAAATAAAGCTTGAGTGGTACAAGCGAGTAACCTGTTTCTTTCGTATAACCAATTAGCTTACTGATTTCACGCTTATGCAACAGTAATTTACGCGTGCGAAGCGGGTCATGATTATAACGGTTACCTTGCTCATAAGGACTAACATGCATATTGTGTAAAAAGACTTCGCCATTTTGCACACGAGCAAATGAATCTTTTAAGTTAACACGTCCATTACGAATCGACTTAATTTCTGTTCCTTGTAGAACAATACCTGTTTCGTACGTTTCTTCAATAAAATAATCATGATGCGCTTTTTTATTTTGCGCAATTAATTTCCCTTCACCTTTTGGCATCGTACTTCCCCTTTCCCTACGGTAATCTACATTCTACCAAATTCATGTTTCTAAAACAATGAGTGGGTAGAAACGAGAAGGTCTTACTCTGAGTGAGCAAGACCTTTTGTAAAAGAAACACACTCTTTATTTTCGTTTCTTTTTACGTTTCGCTTTCGGTGCGTTTTCAAAGAAGCGTTTTTTCTTCTTCTTTTTAGGCTTTTCCGTTGTCCAACCATCTACACTGTTTTCTTTCTTACCATTTGAACCTGTTTTTGATCTTTTAGAAGGTTTGTCATCACGTTTCTTCGCTTTAATGACCGTCGGACGATCTTTCGCAATACGCTTACGACTTTCTTTCATGCCGACAATAACAAAGTCAATTGATCGCTCATCTTTGTTCACATCAACTACTTTTACTTCAATTTCATCACCAATACGGAACACATTTCCTGTACGTTCACCAATCATGGCATAATGACGCTCATCGTATCGGTAATAATCATCTGTTAAGTCACTTACATGAACGAGACCTTCAATTGTATTGGATAGTTCCACAAACATACCAAAGTTTGTAACGGAGCTAATAATTCCTTCAAACGTTTCACCAATTTTATCAGCCATAAACTCAGCTTTTTTCATGTCATCGGTTTCGCGCTCTGCATCCACAGCTCGTCGTTCCATATTTGAAGAGTGTTCCGCAATATCTGGTAAGTCCTCTTTCCATCTTGCTTGTGTATCTGCATCTACTTTTCCTTCAATTAAGTAAGTACGAATTAAACGATGCACAATTAAGTCTGGATAACGTCGAATTGGTGATGTGAAATGTGTGTAAAACTCTGTTGATAACCCAAAGTGACCTAAACTTTCTGCTTCATAACGCGCTTGTTTCATCGAGCGAAGCATCACTGTGGATACAACCATTTCTTCTGGATTTCCTTGCACCGCTTCTAAAATATCTTGAAGCGCTCGAGGATGAATGTCGTTACCCGTTCCTTTCACGACATATCCAAAGTTTGTGACAAATTCTAAGAAGCGACTAAGCTTCTCTGCATTAGGCTCTTCATGAATACGATACATAAACGGTACGTTCATCCAATGGAAGTGCTCAGCCACCGTTTCATTCGCCAATAACATAAATTCTTCGATTAAACGCTCTGCTACTGAGCGTTCACGTAGTTCCACATCATAAGGATGGCCTTCTTTATCAACAAGTACCTTTGCTTCTTTAAAATCAAAGTCAATCGCTCCGCGATCCATACGCTTCGTACGAAGAACAGATGCTAACTCGCCCATTAATTCAAACATGGGGATAAGCTGTTCATATCTCGACATGACTTCTTCATCTTTATCCACAAGAATTTTATTCACATCTGAATAAGTCATTCGTTCTGTTGTTTTAATTACACTTTCAAAAATTTCATTTGAAACAACTTCACCTTGTTGATTTACTTCCATCTCACAGGAAAGTACCAAGCGATCTACCTGTGGATTTAACGAACAAATCCCGTTTGATAGACGATGAGGAATCATTGGAATAACACGGTCAACCAAATAGATACTCGTTCCACGGTCCGCTGCTTCAACGTCAATTGGTGACCCTTCTGTTACATAGTGTGAAACGTCAGCAATGTGAACACCTAACTTGTAGTTGCCGTTTTCTAGTTTTTTTACGGTAACTGCATCATCTAAGTCTTTTGCATCGGCACCATCAATCGTCACAATGACTTCATCACGTAAATCACGTCGGTTCTTAATTTCGTCTTCACTAATGGTTTCTGGCGTATCGTTTGCTTGCTGTAATACATCAGCAGGAAATGATTGTGGTAATCCATGTTTATGTATAACAGATATGATATCCACACCAGGATCATTTTTATGACCTAAAATCGTTACAATTTCCCCTTCAGCACTCATACGTCCTTCTGGATAACTTGTTAGTTTTACAACCACTTTATGACCATCAATTGCCCCTTTAGATGCGTTTTTGGGGATAAAAATGTCACTTGCAATCTTTTTATCATCAGGAATAACGAATCCAAAGCTTTTACTTTGTGAATAAGTCCCCACTACCTCTTGCATGCCGCGTTCAATAATTTTTACAATCGTTCCTTCACGACGAGCACCTGAGGATTCTGATACAACACGTGCAAGCACGATATCACCATGCATCGCATTGTTTGTCTCAGTAGGTGGAATAAAAATATCACTTGCCTCTTTATCCTCAGGTACGACAAACGCGAATCCTTTAGCATGTCCTGTTAGCTTACCGCGTACAAAATTCATTCTCTCTGGTAAGCCATAACGATTACTGCGAGAACGCATCACGAGACCTTTTTCTTCCATAATGACAAGAGCTTTTACGAACTCTTTAAAGTCAGCAGAATCTTTAATCCCGAATGCCTCTTCTAATTCTTGAACCGTTAAAGGTTTATAACTTTCTTCCTTCATAAAGGAAAGCAAGCGGTCAATGTGCTGTTGCATTTCTTGTTCCATAAAGCGTTCCCTCCTTTTCTCTCTACTTCCTATCTATAAATAGATATATACAATGACAATATTCTTACCAATCTAATGACTCTAAAAATTGATATACATCTTCATGTAACTGATCGCGCTCTTTATCGAGTGTAATAACGTGACCAGATTCTTCATACCATTTAATATCTTTTACAGGGGATTCAACACCGTTATAAATGATGTTTGCACTGTCTGTATTAATCATATGATCGTGACGAGCTTGTACGACAAATGTTGGTGCATAAATCATGTCAATCGATTCACGTACATCTGAGATTAAACCTTGAAGTGCCTTTAATGTATTCATCGGCGTTTTTTTGAACTCTTCCATTTCTTTTTCAATTTGTTCGGTTGTTTTTCCTTCACGCTTTTTATATTCTTTTGCGTATTCAAGAACACCTTTATACATGATTTCTTCGCTTTTAATATACATAGGCGCGCACATAGGCACAATACCCTTTATAGGTACAGTGTAACCTAATTTCAAGGAAAATACGCCTCCTAGCGACAAACCAGCAACCGCAATACTTTCATGTCCTTTATCTTTTAAAAATTGATAGGCTTCCATGACATCTTGCCACCAATCTTCTGGACCAGTATGAACAAGTTCTTCCGGTGGAACACCGTGACCTTTATAATGTGGAGCATGACATGTGTACCCTTTCTTCTCTAAGAATCGACCAAGCATCCTAACATCGGCAGAATTACCTGTAAAGCCATGTAATAAAAGTACGGCTCGTTCTCCGCCTTCAAACGTAAATGGTTTTGGTGTTGCAACTTTCATTTCTTTCACTCCTTCATATATATACGTCGCTCATTTGTTTGAACTGTTTCATTTGATACATTAGAAAAGCAATTGTTTGGATTCCTTATTAGATTGCAACGAAGACTGTTTTTTAATCAAACGTTCGTTTAAACTTCTCTACTCTCTTTATTTATCAAGATTAGCCACTATTTAAACAATCGTTTATTTAAAAAGAAATGGTAAAATCTCCGTTAAATGTTCATTATATCACTATGATAAAATGAAGAGAAACAAAAAAGGCCAGCTCTAGGAGCTCGCCTTTAAATTTTAAAGTATGTTACTGCAAGAGTTAAAAGAAAGAATAATACAGATAAAACAATAGTTACTCGGTGTAATACTAAATCAATTCCACGTGCTTTTTGTTTTCCAAATAACGTTTCAGCACCACCTGAAATTGCACCAGAAAGTCCCGCACTTTTTCCCGATTGTAATAATACCACTACAATTAGTGCAATCGATACGATTACAAGTAAAGTAATTAGTACTGTATGCATGCCATACACCTCCTACATCAATACGCACACTATCTTAAACATAATTTATCATAAAATTGTGTCATGTACAAGATAGCACTGGAAATAAACAAAACAAATAAGGGTGAGCTTTTAGAGCTCACCCTTATTTATATGATTAGTTTTTTACATTGTAGAAAGATTTTAATCCATCGTACTTAGCAACTGGACCTAATTGATCTTCAATGCGAAGTAATTGGTTGTATTTTGCTACACGGTCTGTACGTGATGGAGCACCAGTCTTAATTTGACCAGCATTTAATGCAACTGCAATGTCAGCAATTGTGCTATCTTCAGTTTCACCAGAACGGTGAGAGATAACTGCTGTGTAACCAGCGCGCTTCGCCATTTCGATTGCATCAAATGTCTCAGTTAATGTACCGATTTGGTTAACTTTGATTAAGATTGAGTTAGAGATACCTTTTTCGATACCTTCAGCAAGCTTCTTCGTATTTGTTACGAATAGATCGTCACCTACTAATTGTACTTTCGTACCGATACGCTCAGTTAGAAGTTTGTGACCATCCCAGTCGTTTTCATCTAAACCGTCTTCGATTGAAATGATTGGGTATTTAGAAACAAGCTCTTCGTAGAAATCAACCATTTCAGCAGAAGTACGAACAACACCTTCGCCTTTGAAGTGGTATTTTCCGTCTTCTTTGCTGTAAAGCTCAGAAGATGCAACGTCCATTGCTAACATTACTTGCTCACCTGGCTTGTAACCAGCTTTTTCGATTGCTTCAATGATTGTTTGAAGTGCTTCTTCATTTGAACCAAGGTTTGGTGCGAAACCACCTTCGTCACCTACTGCTGTGTTGTAACCTTTAGATTTTAATACTGATTTTAAGCTATGGAAGATTTCAGTTCCCATGCGTAAACCTTCTTTGAAGTTTTCAGCACCTACAGGCATTACCATAAATTCTTGGATATCAACGTTGTTATCAGCATGCTCTCCACCGTTGATGATGTTCATCATTGGTACTGGAAGAGTTTTTGCGTTCACGCCACCAAGGTATTGGTATAAAGGCATGTCATAGTAGTCTGCTGCTGCACGAGCAACTGCCATTGATACACCTAGAATTGCGTTTGCACCTAATTTACCTTTGTTTTCAGTTCCGTCAAGCTCGATTAACGCTTGGTCGATTACTACTTGATCAAATACATCGTAACCGATGATTGCTGGAGCGATGATTTCGTTTACGTTCTCAACCGCTTTTAATACACCTTTACCAAGGTAACGATCTTTGTCACCATCACGTAGTTCTACTGCTTCGTATTCACCAGTAGATGCACCACTTGGTACTAAAGCGCGACCCATTGCGCCAGACTCCGTATATACTTCAACTTCTACAGTTGGGTTACCGCGAGAATCTAATACTTCACGTGCGTATACATCAACAATAATTGACATGTTATTTTCTCTCCTTTGAATATCAAATGTTTTTTTATTTACGAATTCGTTTTAACGTTGTTGCTCTAGAGCTTGTTCCGCTTTGCTTACTGTCTAGCTGCACAAGCTATGTCCTACGGCTGTTTCAATCCTTCCTACGAAGTCAAAGAGCGACTTCTTCTCAGGATCTCCAACATCCTATGGACATGAACGAGCTTGTTCCGCTTTGCTTACTGTCTAGCTACGGCTCCTAGGCTTTCGGTCGTTTCACTTCTGCTATTGAAACTAAAGAACAGTTTCCCTACCAGAAGCTCCAACGTCTCTCATGCCTAAACAGTCGCCTTCGCTTTTCTTACTTAATCAGTGTTTTTCCTGTCATTTCTTTTGGCTGGTCTACGTTTAGTAGCGTTAGTACTGTTGGTGCTAGATCACCTAGAATACCATCTTGACGTAGCTCAATACCTTCTTTTGTAACGATGACTGGGACTGGGTTTGTCGTATGAGCAGTCATTGGGTTACCTTCAAGTGTGATGACTTCATCAGCGTTACCATGGTCTGCTGTGATGATTGCCGTTCCACCTTTAGCAACGATTGCATCTACGATTTTACCTAAACACTCATCTACTGTTTCGACTGCCTTGATTGTTGGCTCAAGCATACCTGAATGTCCAACCATATCAGGGTTTGCAAAGTTTAAAATAATTGCATCATGCTTGTCCGCTTCGATTTCGCCTAGTAACGCGTCCGTTACTTCATAAGCGCTCATCTCTGGTTTTAAATCATAAGTAGCTACTTTTGGTGAATCGATTAAAATACGCGTTTCACCTGGGAATTCTTCTTCACGTCCACCACTCATAAAGAATGTAACATGAGGATACTTTTCTGTTTCAGCAATACGAAGTTGTTTTAAGCCATTTTGTGATAAGACTTCACCAAGCGTGTTATCTAAGTTCACTGGTTTAAATGCCACGTATCCATCAACTGTTTCACTAAAGTGTGTTAAACATACGAAATGCAAGTTTTTCGGATGCTTTTCACCACGATCAAATGAACGGAAATCTTCATTTGTAAATGTGTTAGAAATTTGGATTGCACGGTCAGGACGGAAGTTATAGAAAATAACTGCATCCTCATCCTCAATTGTTGCAACTGGTGAACCGTCTTCTTTTGTCATCACTGACGGAAGAACGAACTCATCAAAGATGCCGTGCTCATATGAATCCTGAATTAACTCATATGCGTTTTTGTATGTTGGACCTTCTCCGTAAACCATCGCGCGGTATGCTTTTTCTACACGCTCCCAACGCTTATCACGGTCCATTGAGTAATAGCGTCCTGAAAGAGTTGCGATCTCTCCTACACCATACTCGTTCAATTTAGCATTTAGCTCATCAATGTATCCTTTAGCAGATTGAGGTGCAACGTCACGACCATCTAGGAAGCCATGAATATACACTTTTTCTAAGCCTTGTTTTTTCGCAAGACGTAATAGTGCATATAAATGTTCAATATGGCTGTGTACACCACCGTCTGAAAGTAAACCAAACAGATGAAGCGCCGTGCCTTTTTCTTTTGCATGATTCATGGCTGCTAGGAATGTGTCGTTTTCTGCAAAGTCACCTTCGCGAATCGCAACATTTACACGAGTTAAACTTTGATAAACGATACGTCCTGCACCAATATTTAAATGTCCTACTTCAGAGTTCCCCATTTGGCCTTCTGGTAATCCAACTGATTCACCAGCAGCGATTAAACTAGCATGAGGATACTGGTTCCAGTAGCGATCAAAGTTTGGCTTGCTTGCTTGAGTAACCGCATTACCTTTGTCTTCTTCGCGTAATGCAAAACCATCTAAGATGATTAAAGCAACTGGTTGTTTACTCATTATTTACCTGCCTCCAAAAGCTGTACGAATGACTGTGCTTCAAGGCTTGCGCCACCTACTAATGCACCGTCAATATCAGATTGTGACATGTATTCTTTAATGTTTGCTGGTTTTACACTTCCACCGTATTGGATACGTACTGCTTCAGCAACTTCTTGAGAGAATTGCTCAGCTACAACGCTACGGATGTAAGCACAAACTTCATTTGCATCTTCAGCAGTTGAAGATTTTCCTGTACCGATTGCCCAGATTGGCTCATATGCGATGACAACTTGCTTCGCTTGAGTTTCATCTAAACCTTGTAATGCTTTTTTCACTTGTTCAGCTACTACTGCTTTTGTTTGATCTTGTTCGCGCTCTTCATTTGTTTCACCACAACAAACAATTGGAAGTAATCCATGTTTGAATGCTGAAATCGTCTTTTTGTTTACTGTTTCATCTGTTTCAGCAAACATTTCACGACGCTCAGAGTGACCTAAGATTACATAGCTTACACCAAGGTCATTTAATGCTACAGGACTTACTTCTCCTGTGTACGCACCACTTTCTTGGAAGTGCATGTTTTGTGCACCAATTTTTAAATCCGTGCCTTTTGTTGCTTCTACTAAACGATCTAAGAATAATGCAGGTGCACATACAACTGACTCTACGCTGTCAGCTGTTGGCACAAGTCCTTTTACTTCTTCAACAAAGCTAGTTGCCTCAGAAAGAACTTTATGCATTTTCCAGTTACCTGCAATAATAGGTTTACGCATGATTATCATCCTTTTTACGTTTTATATAAAAAGTGTTCTTATTCGTGTTGTGAAGACTACAAGTACCCACTTGCATTCGTTCGTCTTACACATGGAGCAAGGAGAGCTACTGCATGAAATGAGCAGAAGGTGCTGTAGAAGCAACAGTAGCTTGTTGTCTTCAAATCTGTTCATTCGTTACGCCTCGATCTTGCTACACTTTTTTTATTGTTTAACTACACCAGCTATGTCCTAGGGCTGTTTCACTCCTTCCTACGAAGTCAAAGAGCGACTTCTTCTCAGGACCTCCAACAACCTATGGACATAAACGAGCTTGTTACGCTTTTCTTATTTATCGTTTAATGCTGTTACTCCTGGAAGTTGTTTTCCTTCCATGAATTCGAGTGACGCTCCGCCACCTGTTGAGATATGGCTCATTTTGTCAGCAAGGTTGAATTTTTCAACTGCTGCTGCAGAATCTCCGCCACCGATTACAGAGTATGTATCAGTTGCTTCTGCTAAAGCTTCTGCTACTGCTTTTGTTCCGTTAGCAAATGTATCTAATTCGAATACACCCATTGGTCCATTCCAAATAACTAGCTTAGAGTTTTTGATCACATCTGCATAGATTTCACGAGTTTTTGGACCAGCATCTAAGCCTTCCCAATCGCTAGGAATGCTGTCTACTGATACAACTTGTGTGTTTGCATCATTTGAGAAATCGTCTGCTACTACTACATCAACTGGCATGTAGAAGTTAACACCTTTTTCTTTTGCTTTTTCCATAAATGATTTAGCAAGATCAACCTTATCTTCTTCAAGAAGTGACTTACCTACTTCATGGCCATTTGCTTTGATGAACGTATAAGAAAGACCTCCACCGATGATTAGGTTGTCTACTTTTTCAAGTAGGCTTTCAATAACACCGATCTTGTCTTTTACTTTTGCTCCACCAACAATAGCTGTAAACGGACGATCTGGATTAGATAATGCTTTACCTAATACATCTAGCTCTTTTTCCATTAATAGACCTGCAACAGCTGGTAAATGATGAGCAATTCCTTCTGTAGACGCATGAGCACGGTGAGCTGCACCAAATGCATCATTTACGTATACATCCGCTAATTCAGCAAATGCTTTTGCTAACTCAGCATCATTTTTCTCTTCACCTGGGTAAAAACGAACGTTTTCAAGAACTAAAACGTCGCCTTCGTTCATGTTGTTAATGATTTGTTTTACATTTTCACCGTAAGCTTCGTCTGCTTTTGCAACGCTCTTACCAAGAAGATCTTGTAAGCGCTCTGCAACTGCATTAAGACGTAACTCTTCTACTACTTGGCCTTTCGGACGTCCAAGGTGGCTTGCTAAAATAACTTTTGCACCTTGTTCTACTAAGTGTTGAATAGTAGGGATAGCTGCACGAATACGAGTTTCGTCTGTTACTTTTCCGTCTTTCATTGGTACGTTAAAGTCAACACGGCAAAATACTCGTTTTCCTTTTACATCGATGTCTTTTAAAGTTTGTTTGTTCATCTTCAAAAGGCCTCCTTTTTAATTTTGGAACTAAGCAATAAAGCAATATGGCTTGTTTAAAAGGATAAGTTGCATCATTGACGCTTCTTATTGGTGCCCCATAAGCCATAAAAATAAATAAAGGAGGAGGGGGTCTATTCCCCACTCCCCCTTGGCAATTTCATTATAGTCGTTCTGCTTTTAGATATCCAATGATAACTAAAACACAGGTTTACTTTTCTTACTGTCTACCTATACAAGCTAGCTTGTTTCGCTTTTCTTATAGTCCTTGAGCTGCGATGTATTCAGCTAGGTCAACTACACGGTTTGAGTATCCGCTCTCGTTATCGTACCAAGAGATAACTTTAACCATTTGACCTTCCATTACCATTGTAGATAATGCATCGATTGTTGAAGAAGCTGCGTTACCATTGTAGTCACCAGATACTAGTGGCTCTTCGCTGTAACCTAGGATACCTTTAAGATCGCCTTCAGCTGCTTCTTTAAGAGCTGCGTTTACATCTTCAGCTGTTACTTCAGTGTTAAGTTCAGCAACTAAGTCTACTAAAGAAACGTTTGGAGTTGGAACACGCATAGCTCCACCGTTTAATTTACCTTTTAATTCAGGTAATACTAGAGAAACTGCTTTTGCAGCACCAGTTGAAGTTGGGATGATGTTTTCAGCTGCTGCACGAGCACGACGGTAATCTTTATGAGGTAAGTCTAAGATTTGTTGGTCGTTTGTGTAAGAGTGAACAGTTGTCATCATACCGCGTTTGATACCGAACTTGTCGTTTAATACTTTAGCGAATGGCGCTAAGCAGTTTGTTGTACAAGATGCATTTGAGATAACGTTGTGGTTAGCTGCATCATATTTGTCATGGTTAACACCCATTACGATTGTGATATCTTCGTCAGTTGCTGGAGCAGAGATGATAACTTTTTTAGCACCTGCTTCTAAGTGTTTCGCTGCATCAGAACGCTTTGTGAAGAAACCAGTAGATTCAACAACGATATCTACTCCAAGAGCTCCCCAAGATAATTTCGCTGGGTCACGCTCAGCAGATACTTGAATTGTTTTACCTTCTACTACTAGGTTGTTACCGTCAACAGATACTTCTGCATCTAATTTACCATGTACAGAATCGTATTTTAAAAGATGAGCTAGCATGTTAGCATCTGTTAAATCATTGATTGCTACTACCTCAACGTTTGAATTCTTTAAAGCTGCGCGGAATACGTTACGACCAATACGACCGAAACCGTTAATACCAATTTTTACTGCCATGAGAATTTCCTCCTTGATTGTAAAAAGTGTTTTTTTTTAGTTTTTATATGAGGGATTAATGAAAATCCCTTACTAACTCTTTTGCGGCGCCTTCATCCGTGATTAAGATAGAATGTTGCGCTTGTTGCATGAACGCTTTAATTGCTTTTGCTTTCGATGAACCACCTGCAACGGCAATAACACATTTATTGTTCTTTAAATCATCCAGTTGTATGCCTACTGTTTTAACTTTATGAACAACTTCTCCACTTTGATTAAAGTAGTAACCAAATGCTTCTCCTACCGCATGACCTTCTTCAATTTTTCCCAAATCTTCTTGAGAGGTTTTACGACGTTCTGCCATTGTCATAGCATCTCCTATCCCATGAACAACCATACCAGCAGACTTGATTAAGTGCATCATTTCTTTAATGGACGGTTCTTCAGCGATGGATTTATAAGCTTCGTCGCTTAATTGATCAGGTACATGAAGCAAGCGATATTGCCCAGATGAGCCTTCTGCCATCTTGGCACAAATGGTGTTAGCCTGGTTTTGAACATTTTCCCCAAGACCACCTCGTGCCGGCACAAACAAGACATCACGTTGTTTAGGATCTGGTGTCATCATGTCAGCTACAGCAGCTAGCGTGGTTCCACCTGTAACAGCGACGATATTTTTTTTACCAATAAGTCGTTCTTTTATACATGCAACAGATGCTCTACCCATCTCTTTCTTCACCCATGATGATTTATCGCTGTCTCCAGGAACGACAATCACATGTGATAAGGAAAACGCCTCTTTTAATGTTGTTTCCAATAAACGTAGCCCTGAAACTTCTTTCATTACTTCTTCTAACTTAATCAGAAGCTCTTCTCCTTCATGCGTAAGCGTCATACCAGAAGAATGAATCTCAACTAAATCTTGTTCTTTTAAAAATGTCACTTCACTTCGCAACACGCGTTCTGTTAAACCTAAACTAGTGGATAGATTTCTTCGACCAATTGGTTGCATGAGACGTATGTATTGCAAGATTTGGTATCGCTTTTGCATAACGGACAGAAGATCAGGTAATAATTTTTGTTGTACTTCTACTAAAGAGTGCATGTAAAAATCCCCTTAAGGCGCAAACTAGGTGGGCATAAAAAGTCCCGCATAGACATATTGTGTCCCACTTAACGTAAAAAAAATTCACCCTGTTACAAGTACATTCTAACAGGAGTGAATCGGTTATTCAACTAATCAAACACCCATTTTTTCAAGTAAACGCTTTCTTATGAAATCTTTTTTAATTTGCCCGTATGCAACTACTATCCCATCAACCTCAATAACCGGAATCATCAGTTGATACTTCTCTAATAATTGATCATCTTTATAGATATCTTGTTCTTTAAAAGAGAACGCAAATTCTTCTTGAAGCTCTTCCATCACCACTTTTGCTTTCTCACAAAGTGGACATATCTGTCTTGTATACATCATAATTTCCATTCGTTATCTTTCTCCCTACAACTAGAATGAAGAAAATACCTTTTCAGTTTAACACCCCTCACCCGCTTAGTTGTAAACTTTCACTAACTTGCAGAGTAAGGGATACTCTGAATGATATGACTTCTAAAAACAAACGTTCCTTCTTAAAACGTTTTACGCTTTGATGAGGATAAAATATTTAACTGTTCACGGTATTTTGCAACCGTTCGCCTTGAGATGACAATATTATGGTCTTTTTCTAATAAATCCACAATCTGCTGATCAGATCGGGGCTTTTTCTTATCTTCTTGATCAACTAATTGCTGAATTAACGCCTTTACATATGTGGCAGATGTATCAGCATCAACGGTTGATTGAATGCTGTTTGTAAAGAAATACTTCATATCAAACGTACCAAACGGTGTTTGAATGTATTTATTTTTTGTAGCACGGCTAATAGTCGATTCATGAACATCTATCATCGAAGCTAGTTCTTTCATTGTAAGAGGCTTTAAATAGTGAGGTCCTTTTTCAAAGAAAGTACGCTGTTCGATTAACAATGCATCCATAATGTCTTTTAACGTTTTTTTTCGTGTATGAAGTCCTTTGACAATCCAGTGAATTTCTCGATATTTCTCTTGTAAATACGACACCACTTCCGGATGATGCTGGTCAGATAAGCTTTGTTCATATTGATTATTAATACTGACATTAAGTTCAATGTCTTCATTTGCATAAGCTGCTAGACGATTGCTTTCACGCTTCACAATAAAATCAGGGATAATGAATTTTTCATGATCATGCACATAAGATAAGCCTGGTCTTGGATTCAACACAAAGATATCATCGTGAATTTGTTTTAACTGCATAAGAGATAGATGAAGTTTCTTTACAAGTTGAGGCCATTTTTTATAAGCAAACTCTTCAAAATGTTGGGTTAGTACTAACTCTGCTTCTGGTGTTAATCGTTGTTTTCTTTTTAATTGAAGAATTAAACACTCTTGTAAGCTACGTGCACCAACACCTGCTGGCTCTAATTGTTGAATAGTGGCTAACGCTTTTTCAACAACCTCTACCTGTTGATTTAATGCTTGCGCAATGACATCTACTTCTTCTGTTAAATATCCATTATCATCTAAACTTTGAATTAAGTAAGCTATGCATATACGTTCCTCTTCACTCATCTTAACGAGCATGAGTTGCAAATTTAAATGATCCGTTAATGTCTCTCTCTCTTTTAACCCTATATTTTGATAATCTTGACTTGATTTAGCTTGATATTGACGGTTTTGCTGAACGGAAAAATTAGGCTCGTGAAAATCGATGAGAGGATTATGTAGCGCCTGCTCTTGGAGAAACGCAAGCACTTCGAGAGATGAATATTGTAGTAAAGAAATAGCCTGTGACAACTCTTTTGACATCGCTAACCGTAGCGACTGTTGTTGAAATAAACCTATTTGCATCTTGTCTCTCCCCTTTTTTCTATTGTACTATAAACTGAACTTTCCGTCAGTGGAGGTTTCTGGATTGCTTACTATGTTTAAAGTAGGCATACTGAAGAATAAATTTCATGTGGAGGGAACAACTACCTGTATTCATAGGGAGTTACCCATGATATGATTAGTTTATATTGCGGTCAAGCACCGCACTTACTTTCTGCTCAGTTTCGGCAAACTGAGCTTTTTATCATTGTATGCACAAAAACTTCGTAACAGGTAAGTTACGAAGTTTTTTTACGTTTACGATCACTCTTTTATTTTTTAATTGTGCTCGCCATCTCCAAAAATGGCTCTACATGATTTTGGTCTTTTGCTGTATAAATAGTTAGCTGCATTGGAGTAGTACCTTTTACTAAAATAGAATGAATCGCATCTTCTTCTGTGTATGATTCATACCATATAGCATCTTGCAACATGCCTTCTCTGCTAAATTCTTCACGAGGCTTCGTGTTCACGTCAATAGCCATCGCCAATTGCTTCATGTTTTCTTCTGCTTCTTCAATTGTCATATCTTCTGGAATCATTTCAATGCGCATAAATGTATGCTCATCTTCTGTTAACGCGATCACGTCTTTACGTGGCTCTTCTTCCATTAATTCATAGCCATCTAAGAGTTGAATCGAATAACCTTGGTTTTCACTCGTTACAGTTGTTACATCTTCTTCAACTTCTTTAGAAGATGCTTGTTCTTCTGTCTGCTCAACTGATTCTTGTGTGGTTTCTGTGCCTTCAGTTGATGAAGATTGTTCTGTCGCTTCTTCTTCACTTGACCCATCTTCTACTTCGTTAGCAGCCGGCTCACTTTGTTCAGTTGTTGAAGTATTTTTTGCTGGTTGAGACGATCCATTTGATTGACTACCTGTCCCACATGCAGATAAAAGAAGTGCTAAACAAGCACTAACAATAAAGAATTTATTCATTGATTTCATGTTTCTTCCTCCCTAGCTGTCATTTTCCTACTACTTTTTGTTTTAAACGATTATTGACTATTTGGCAACCATGACAAAGGTACCACCCCTTCATTGTATAGGTCGGATGAAATAATGAAAATGTTATATGTATTAAAAAATTTTATCATCTTGGCACAAAAAAGAGACTGTGTATCATATACACAGTCTCTTTTAACATAGACGCCCTCGACAGGATTCGAACCCACCCTAAGAGAACCGGAATCTCTTGTGCTATCCACTACACTACGAGGGCCAATTTCTATTATTGTAATCATCATTATAGGCAACAAATGCAATCTTTTCAAGTGAATCAGACGTTTATTTTTAGCAAAACAAGGGAAAAACTTTTAGTATGTTCAAACAAAACAAAAAGGAATACATATGAAGAAGAGCGAATACATGTAAAGTAAGTTCTTTTGTTTGACCTTTATTGACCTTAGATGTATTATAAAGTTACATAACAAATTATTCTTGTTAAGGAGGAATTTGAATGAATTTAATTCCTACAGTTATTGAACAAACTAACCGTGGCGAACGTGCTTATGATATTTACTCACGCTTACTAAAAGACCGCATTATCATGCTAGGTAGTGCCATTGATGACAATGTGGCAAATTCAATTGTTTCTCAGCTTCTATTTTTAGCTGCAGAAGATCCAGAAAAAGATATCTCTTTATACATCAACAGCCCTGGTGGTTCAATTACAGCAGGTATGGCAATCTATGACACAATGCAATTTATCAAACCAAAAGTATCAACAATTTGTATTGGTATGGCTGCATCAATGGGTGCTTTCTTACTTGCTGCTGGTGAACCAGGTAAGCGTTTCGCATTACCAAACAGTGAAGTGATGATTCACCAACCATTAGGTGGTGCACAAGGTCAAGCAACAGAAATTGAAATTGCTGCAAAACGCATTCTTTTCTTACGCGAAAAGCTAAATACCATCTTAGCAGAACGTACAGGTCAACCAATTGAAGTAATTGAGCGTGATACAGATCGTGATAACTTCATGACAGCTGAAAAAGCACTAGATTATGGTTTAATTGACAAAGTATTAACAAATGACCCTAAATAAGTGTTTTTAAAAGGAGTGCACATGCACTCCTTTTAAAAATGCTAAAAACCCCTGTCCAAGCTAGATCATACTAGGATGAAATAGATGGGCAGGGGTTTTTTATCAATTTAGTTCTCTTGTTTTACATAAGATACTAACGCTTCAAGCGCTTCTTGCTCATCTGCCCCATCAGCAATTAATGTGACTGTCGAGCCTGCCCCAACCGCTAAACTCATTAACCCCATAATACTTTTTGCATTTACTTTCTTTCCGTCTTTTTCTAGATATACATCTGATGTAAAGCGATTTGCCTCTTGTACAAATAACGCAGCCGGACGTGCTTGTAATCCAGTCTTTAATAATACATCTACTTGTTTTTCTACCATTAAAATTCCTCCTCTATACCCCTTGTTTATCTTCTATAATAAAAGCCTCTCTACCTTATACAGGCTGACCTGCTCTTAACTTGTCAGCAATCTCATCAATTTTACGTAACCGATGGTTAATTCCTGACTTACTAATCTGTCCACCTGATACCATTTCACCTAACTCTTTTAATGTCACATCTTGATATTCGACACGTAATCGAGCAATTTCTTTTAACTTATCTGGCAGAACATCGAGACCAACGGTTTCCTCGATATAACGAATATTATCAACTTGACGAATAGCTGCTCCAATTGTCTTATTCAAATTAGCTGTTTCACAATTCACCAGTCGATTCACAGAGTTACGCATATCACGAACAATTCGAACATCTTCAAATCGAAGCAATGCACTATGAGCACCAATAATGCTCAAAAACTCTGTAATCTTTTCTGCTTCTTTTAAATACGTAATGAATCCTTTCTTACGTTCAAGTGTTTTACTATTTAAACCAAAAACGTTCATCAATTCACAAAGAGAATCATTATGTTCTTTATAGAGAGAAAAGATTTCAACGTGATAAGAAGACGTTTCAGGATTATTAATCGACCCACCAGCTAAAAAGGCTCCACGCAAATAAGAACGCTTACAACATTTTTTCTTAATAAGGTCGTCTGAAATAGAACGAATAAAGGTAAAATCTTCATTTAATATCTTTAAATCTTCTAAGATTGTTCGTGCTTTTTCAATTAAACGAACAATGTAGACATTATTTTTTTTCAAACGCATCTTCTTACGAACGAGTAATTCTACAGATACTTCATAACACTTCTTTAGTAGCGTGTAAATTCTTCTCGCAATCGCTGCATTTTCAGTCTGAACATCTAGCGTTAAATTTCGATTTGAAAAAGATAATAATCCGTTCATTCGAATTAAGGCTGATAGCTCTGCTTTTGCACAGCATCCTTTTACTTCTAAATTGGTTAATTCTTTTTTTGTTTCTGATGCAAATGACAATTCTGCACCTCCATTCACTACTAAAGCTCTTCTATATTAGGCCAAAATGATTTTAAAAGATCATCGTCCATCTATTATAGATTTCATTTTCTTCACGTGCACGCGTTTGCACTTACTTATTCTTTTTTATTCGTATAAGAAGGTTGAAGCGAATGAAAGATTAACTCTGCCACTTTCTTCGTGTTATGACGAATAACATTCCCATCATATTGAATAATATGATCTTCCATCACATGTAGTCCTAATTTGAGCAATTGATTTTGATCATATTCAACTGGCTGTGCTTGCTCGATTTCATAGCGTTGCTTAAGCTTTAATGGAATAGGCCCATTATTAACAATAATGGAATCAAGAAAAGGAACAGGCATATGTGAGTAAAGCGCTTTTACATGATCACTTGCTGTATAGCCCATTGTTTCTCCAAACTGGGTCATGACATTGCACACATAAAGCTTCTTCGCTGTTGCTTTGCATATCTCTTCAGCAATTTCTGGGACAAGTAAGTTCGGTATGATGCTCGTATACAGACTACCTGGACCCAAAATAATTAAATCTGCTCGACGAATAGCCTTGATGGTTTCCACTAATGGCTTCACATCTGGTGGAGATAAAAACACTCGCTTTATTTGCTTACCTGCCTTTGGAATTTTCGACTCACCTTCCACAATTGATCCATCCATCATCTCAGCATGAAGAACGACACTGCGGTTTGCAGCAGGCAACACCTTTCCTCTCACATTTAGTACTTTACTCATTTCACGAATAGCGTGTACAAAGTCACCTGTAATAGAAGTCATGGCTGCAAGCAATAAATTCCCCAAAGAATGACCCGTTAGTTCATTGCCAGCTCCAAAGCGATGCTGAAACAATTCCTCCACAAGAGGCTCTACATCTGATAGTGCCACGAGTACATTTCGAATGTCTCCGGGAGCAGGAATCTCTAGTTCATCTCTTAACCTTCCTGAACTTCCTCCATCATCTGCAACCGTTACAATAGCTGTAATATCAAGAGGATAATTCTTCAATCCTCTTAATAAAACAGATAGCCCGGTTCCTCCCCCAATGACAACAACCTTAGGATGCCGTTCGTTTTTCATCTATATTTGTCCTTTCTCCTCTCGATGTCTCGATGAGAAATGTGGGTTTTGTATTCTTCATTAAAGTGATGCCCAATATGCTCTGCTAAAGCCACTGAACGGTGCTGACCTCCTGTACAACCAATCGCAATCACAAGCTGACTCTTTCCTTCACGCTTATATTGCGGCAACATAAATGTAAGTAGATCCAACACTTTTTCAATAAACTTCTGAGTCTCATTCCACTTTAGCACGTAGGTTGATACTTCTTCTTCTAACCCTGTTTTCGGTCTCATATGATCAATATAATGTGGATTTGGTAAGAAGCGAACATCAAATACCAAATCAGCGTCTATTGGTATTCCATATTTAAATCCAAATGACATCACGTTAACCGTAAACACCTGAGAGGCATGACTTGAAAATTGCTTAATGATTTTATCACGAAGATCGCGCGGCTTTAACTCAGATGTATCGTAAATAAGCTGAGCTCGACCTTTTAATTCTTCAAGTAACTCTCTCTCTGTTTGAATACCGTCTAAAGGTAACCCTGTTTGAGCAAGAGGATGTGAACGTCTCGTCTCTTTATATCTTGTAACAAGTACGCTGTCCTTCGCATCAAGGAATAGAATTTGCGGCGCAATCCATGTTGTTTCAGCAATATTATCAAGTCCTTCAAATAAGCTCTCAAAGAATTCGCGGCCACGCAAGTCCATTACAAGCGCTACTTTATTCATTTTATTCCCTGACTCTTTCATTAACTCAAGAAATTTGGGTAATAACGTTGGGGGAAGATTGTCTACACAAAAAAAGCCTAAATCCTCAAAGCTTTGAATCGCAACGGTTTTCCCTGCACCTGACATCCCTGTAATAATGACTAACTGAACATCGCTTACAGAACCAACACTCATTTCTTTTGCCCCCTATTAAACCTTAAAATAAATCATAAACACTCTATAACCAATCATACAATCCTTCTCTGTTTATCTACACCCTACCAAAAGTGTTTAACCAAATTGTTAGCAAGGATCAATTCGGTAAGATAAAAGCTCGAAGTCGGTTGTATACGTAAAGTTTCCATAAATGACTCCAGAACCTTTTGCTACATAATCAATAATATGATAGTCACCTGGTGCCATCGGTAGCTCACTGACATCTGATAGGTCGTGCCAGCCTAGCTTACCTTCTTCTGATTCTAGCACATTTGTCCCATCAAAATCTGTAGCAAAAAAAGTAAACATCATCCACTCAGATGTAATTTTGTCATTTTCCTTCATCGTAAAAGTAAATACCCCTTTTATCGTAGGGTTTTTTAAATATATTCCCGTTTCTTCTCGATATTCACGTACAACAGAATCTTTTATTGACTCCCCTTGCTCCATCTTCCCTCCTGGGGCCACCCACCAATTACGTCGTGGCTTTTGAAGTAATAATACTTGGTTGTCTTTCACTAATACACAGTTTGTGACCCTTTGCATCGTTTCCACCTCTATATTTTAGCTATTCTTATAAATGCTGTTGCTGCTTACCAAACAGTGAAGAGCGGTTTCACTTCTATTCGCTTATTCTGTTAGCGCACGGTGCTTTCGCTTCATTCTCCTACTTTGCCTTACTTCAAGAAGCGAAGTTAAAAACAACAACTCTTTAGAAAAAAGATCTATTTTTTTATAGTTTATACACCGAAACAAAAAGACTTTCCTTGTTTTTTTACTGAACTAGTCAATATGCATATACATTCATTATACTATGAACTAATTAAGAGTCTCAACGCAAACGCCCCTGTCTTTCATACTTTTCTGAAAACAAACATCCATACATAAAAAAAAGGAGCACAGATATCGTTCCTGTGCTCCAAACAAATATATTTTATAAAAGGGGGTCAATTACTATTTACATAGTACCTTATTAATGTTTCAGCAGTGTTACAGAACAATTAAAACCGAATTACGTTTTAATATACGTCTATTTGTCCTACCTATTTGACAGGAAAGAAGCCCCTTTTTCTACATGTTCAAATTAGTTTGTTGCCTTTAACTTTTCAACTAATTCTTCTACATAATGCTGTGCTGTTTGTGCTGCAATACTACCATCACCAGTAGCTGTTACAATTTGGCGAAGTGCTTTTTCACGCACATCACCAGCGGCAAAGATACCAGGAACTTTTGTTTCCATGTTTTCATTTGTCTCAATATAACCATTTTCATTTGTAATGTTTAATGATTCAAATGGTTTTGTTAATGGAACCATTCCAATATAGATGAACACACCATCTGTTTTGAATTCTGTTTCTTCACCATTTTCAGTGCTCACTAATGTTACGCTACCTACTTTACCATCTTGGTCTTTAATTTCTTTGATTGTGTGATTCCAAATGAAGTCTACTTTTTCGTTGTCAAATGCACGTTGTTGTAGAATCTTTTGGGCACGTAATTGATCACGACGGTGAACAATGGTTACTTTTGAAGCGAAGCGTGTTAAATAAACACCTTCTTCAACTGCAGAGTCTCCTCCACCGACAACAACAAGCTCTTTGCCTTTGAAAAATGCTCCGTCACATACTGCACAATAAGAAACCCCTCGACCACCAAGCTCTTTTTCACCTGGTACACCGATTTTCTTATACTCGGCACCAGTTGCAATAATGACCGCACGCGCTTTATATTCTTTGCTACCTGCACGTACAGTTTTGTACTCTTCACCATCAACAACTTCTTTAATATCACCGTAAGCATACTCTGCTCCGAATTTCTTTGCATGTTCAAACATTTTATTTGATAGGTCTGGACCTAAAATGTGATCATAACCTGGATAGTTTTCAACCTCTTCTGTGTTAGCCATTTGACCACCTGGTACTCCACGTTCAATCATTAATGTTGATAAATTTGCACGAGAAGTATAAACAGCGGCAGTCATACCAGCTGGACCTGCTCCAATAATAATGACATCATATACTTTTTCTTCTGTCATTTTTACGCACTCCTTTTTTCATGTCTAGGAAATTTGTCTCTATACCTATCCTATAATTTGTTCTTCCTACCGTCTATTTTTTTGCTCATTGTAAAAGCGTATGCACGGTTTTCACATATTTTGAAACGGTAGAGATAGAAATGGAATATAGCACCGCCATGTTTGCTTGTGTAACTTTCTCTTTCTTTTGCTTCTTCCACCAGTACGTAACAGCTGAAGCCCAGCCATTGACATTTACATGTTGAAAATCATATTCATGCTCTTTTACTTTCGTATAAACGAAAAACCAAAAAACGAGTAATTCAGAAAGCTGGCTTTTATCTTCGACTTCCGCTTCCATAAGTTCCGCTACTTCAAAAATAACATGCTGTTTATCTTGCCATACATAAGAATATACTTCTTCAATAATTGAATGACCATCTAATGACAAACGTACATGTTCTAAAAGAAGAAATTTTTCTTTCTCTTTTAAGCGCGTCACTAAGTAAAGTCCGTGCAATTGTTCTTCTATAGAAGAACTCAGACATTTTCGTTTAATTTGCTGAACGAGCTTTGTTTCTTCCTGATCGATTAAAAGCCAAGGCTCTTCTCCTTCTTTTTCAGGCATTGCTTCCATCACCCGAACCCATACATTCTTCGCTAACGTTTCATTCCCAACATGATAAGAAGCATGTGAGAGCCAATAATAAAAGTTTGAATCACCCTCGAATCCAGTTTTATACAACTGACGAAGCCATTTATATGCAAGCTCATATTGACCAATTAAGGCAAATGTCGCTCCTAATTTATAACGATGCTCAATTGAAATCGGATAAACAAGTTCAAGCTGTTCTGTTAGCTCTTTGACTTGTCGATCTTGTTGACAGTAATAGTAAAAAATTAATTTATTGCATAAAGCATGGAGGTTGCCAGGATTTTTTTGTAACACATCATCTAAAATTGCCATCGCTGAATCAACGTGATTTAAATAGAAATGAGTAAGCGCTAAATTATTATGAGCCGACCAAAATTGTGGATAATCTTCAATAATTTCATTTAATAATTCCATTGCTTCTTCAAATTTGGCTTGTTCCAACAGCAATTTGGCTTTTTCTTGCTTGACAATAAGCAAGTCATCTTGTTGCTCAAACTCATCTTCATCATCCTCCACCTCTATCGAGAGAAGGTCGAGTAAGTCTTCTGCATCTTCAAGAAATTCGCCATCTTCCTCTTGGTCCATATAACGGTTAGCGTATTTTTGCGCCTCTTGAAACAGACCTAGATGGGCATAATTATTAGCGATAAAATAATAGCAATCCACCATATCTTCATCCATTTCATGAATAACAGAAAACAACAATTGATTAGATTGTTGATATTCACCTAGTTCTGTTAAAACCGTAGCCAATTGACAGACAACAATTGGGTCTTTTGGGTCTAATTGCATAGCGCGCTCTAAATATCTTTTTGCTTTGTGTAAGTCATGCTTACGATAAGCTTTCAGTGCTTTCTCAAAGTAATAATCACCTGTTTGTAAAAACGGAACAATCTGTGCAATTTTGCTCTTGGCATTTGAGTGTTTTCCCATTAAATCCTCCAAATAGTCGATATTTCAACGTTCGTAGTATATCATACTTGACAACCTCATTAACACCTCTAATTTATATCCACACAGAAGGTCAATCATGCCTTTCATAAAGGAATGCACCTAAATATAAGCGCCCGTTCGTTACTCTTTTGAGCTTACGAACAGGCGCTTACGAGGGCTTTATTTCGATCTTAGACAAGGTAATTTGTCCATTGTTAGACTCTGCTTGGCAGGAATTACATTATTTTTTATGACGCTCTGCTAAAACAGCTAATACATCATCTAACGGTAGCTTTTGCTCACGCAGGAGAACAAGAACATGGTAAAGTAAATCAGCTACTTCCCATTTTAATTCGTCGTGGTCACGGTTTTTAGCGGCAATAATCACTTCGCCCGCTTCTTCTCCCACTTTCTTCAGGATTTTATCGACCCCTTTTTCAAATAGGTACGTCGTATAAGCTCCCTCTGGCATTTCTGCTTCACGCTCTGCAATGAGTTCTTCTAAAATACGTAAAATAGCAAAACGATCTGTCGTAGCAGTTGTTGCCTCACCTACTAATGGTTCATTGAAACAGCTGTATGCACCCGTATGACAAGCAGGGCCGTTCGGATCGACTTTTACAACGATTGAATCTGCATCACAGTCATACGTCATACTAACAATCTTCTGTGTATTTCCTGAAGTTGCGCCTTTATGCCACAGCTCTTGACGTGATCGGCTATAGAACCATGTTTCGTTTGTTTCGATAGACTTCTTTAGCGATTCTTCATTCATATAAGCAAGAGTCAGTACTTCTTTACTTCCTGCATCTTGGACAATGGCAGGAATAAGGCCTTTTTCATCAAATTTGATTTTCTCGATGTTCATCGTACTTCAACTCCTTGCTTTCTAATATCATTTTTTATTTCTTTTACCGATGTTTCTTTATAGTGAAAAATAGAAGCAGCTAATGCAGCATCTGCTTTCCCTTCAATATAAGCGTCCACAAAGTGTTGGCCGTTACCTGCACCACCTGATGCGATAACTGGTACTGTGACAGCTTCACTAACAGCTTTTGTCAATGGAACATCAAACCCACTTTTCTCACCATCACGGTCCATGCTTGTTAGTAAAATTTCACCTGCTCCACGTTTGACCGCTTCTTTTGCCCAAGCAATGACTTCCCACTCTGTTGCTTGACGGCCACCATGTGTGTATACGCGCCATGAGCCAAGCTCTTCATCGTATTTAGCATCAATGGCAACCACCATGCATTGCGTACCAAAGAAGTCAGCACCCTCTGTAATTAATTCAGGATTCAGCACAGCCGCTGTATTTAGCGACACTTTATCGGCTCCAGCACGTAAAATTCGCTTCATGTCTGCTAATGAATTGATGCCACCGCCTACTGTAAAAGGAATCGCCAATTGTGAAGCGACCTCTTCTACAACATGGACCATCGTTTTTCGCCCTTCGTGTGAAGCAGAGATATCTAAAAAGACGAGCTCATCTGCGCCTTCTTCATCGTAAAACTTTGCTAGTTCTACTGGATCTCCCGCATCACGTAGCTCAACGAATTGAACGCCTTTTACAACTCGACCTTCCTTAACATCTAGACATGGAATGATGCGCTTTGTAATCATGAAGACTTCACCTCTTTAAGTGCTTGCGCAACTGTAAACTTGTTTGTGTAGAGCGCCTTTCCAACAATGGCACCCACTACACCATCTGCTTCATATTCTTTTAGCGCACGTAAATCATGAAGAGCACTTACACCACCTGACGCAATGACCCCTTGCTTTGTCGCGCGTGCCATCTCTACAATCCCCTCTACATTTGGACCTGAAAGCATGCCGTCTGTAGAGATATCCGTAAAGATAAAGGTCTCTGCCCCAGCACTTGCTAGCTCTTGCCCTAATTCTGTTGCTTTGACAGTGGAGGTTTGTAGCCATCCTTCTGTTGCCACATATCCGTCTCGTGCATCAATTCCAATCGCAATGCTAGCGCCATATTCACGAAGCATTTTCTTTACAAAGGCTGGATTCGAAATAGCTGCACTTCCTAAAATAACGCGGTCAATGCCACTTTCTAAATAAAAAGCTACATCTTCTTCCGAGCGAATCCCTCCACCGATTTGAACATTGACACCTAATGTTTTTTTGACTTCTAGCACAAAGCGATCATTGACACGCTTCGCTTCTTTTGCTCCATCTAGGTCCACCATATGAATCCAGCTTGCTCCCTCATTAGCAAACTGTGTCGCCATATCAACCGGTGAATCGCCGTATACCGTTTCTTTATTATAATCGCCTTGTAGCAGACGAACACATTTCCCGCCGCGCATATCAATGGCTGGATAGATTGTAAAGTTGCTCATCATTCTTAGCCTCTTTCCTCTACGAAATTTGCATAGTTCTGTAGCATGCTCATGCCCAGTGAACTACTTTTCTCTGGGTGAAATTGTGTACCGAACACATTATTTCGACCAACGACGGCAGGCACTTGAACATCATAGCTACTTGTTGCTAATACAGCATCTTGATCACTTGTGTTCACATAATAAGAATGAACAAAATAAACATGTCCGTTGTCGACACCTTCTAGTAACGGCGAGGAATGGTGGAACGTTAACGAGTTCCATCCCATGTGAGGAACCTTATACGTTTCACCTGTATTCGTTACCCCAGGAATGCGTTCAACACGACCCTTTAATAAGCCAAGCCCTTTTGTTAAGCCGTTTTCATCGCTTTCCTCAAATAACAACTGCATACCAAGACAAATACCGAGTAATGGTTTTCCATTTGCTGCTTCCTCTTGGATAAAACGTGCAAGTCCTGTTTTATGTAGCTGATCCATTGCATCTTTAAATGCACCTACTCCAGGTAAAATATAGCCCTTTGCTTTTTTTAGCTCTGTTGTATCCTCAGAAATGAAGTACTCATAATTCAAACGTTCTAATGCTTTACTGACGCTATATAAATTACCCATGCCATAGTCAATAATGCCAATCATTTATAACATTCCTTTCGTAGACGGAACTCCTTTAATACGTGGATCAACCGTTGTCGCTTCATCTAATGCTCGGCCAAGTGCTTTAAACACCGCTTCAATAATATGGTGTGTATTACGTCCGTAGTGAACAATAACATGAAGGTTCATACGTGATTCTAATGCAAATTTCCATAAAAATTCATACACAAGCTCTGTATCAAATGTCCCAACTTGGCTTGCCGGAATGTCTCCTTTAAATTCAAAGTGCGGACGATTACTTAAATCAATGACAACTTGCGCTAAGGCATCATCCATTGGAACAAATGCATTTCCATAGCGCTTAATTCCTTTTTTATCACCAAGCGCATCTTTTAAAGCCGTTCCTAAACAAATACCAATGTCTTCTGTCGTATGATGACCATCAATTTCTAAGTCACCTTTTGCTTTAACGTCTAAGTTAAATTGACCGTGCTTTGTGAATAAATCGAGCATGTGATCTAAAAAAGGAACACCGGTATCAAGAGAAGCTCTGCCTTCTCCATCAATTCCGATTGCTAAGCTAATATCTGTTTCGTTCGTTGTACGTTTAATACTTGATTCTCTCATCGTGATGCCTCCTCCTATTTCCACTCATTCTTATTATTTGAATCGCTCTTCAACTGCTCTTGCGTGTGCTTCTAGTCCTTCTAATCGTGCAAAAGCTGCAATTTTATTCACATCTCGTTCTAGCGCTTGTTTGCTATAAGAGATGATGCTTGATTTCTTTACAAATGAATCAACAGACAACGGACTTGAAAATTTAGCCGTTCCGTTTGTTGGTAACACATGGTTTGGTCCTGCAAAGTAATCCCCAACTGGCTCTGAGCTGTAACGCCCTAAGAAAATCGCTCCTGCATGACGGATGGAACCAACAAGCTCAAGCGGACTTTCTGTCATCACTTCTAAATGCTCAGGCGCTAATTCATTAACAGCCTCTAGCGCTTGCTCCATCGTTTCCGTTACATAAATAGCGCCATAATCTTTCACAGATTGAGAGGCAATGGCTTGACGAGGTAACGTCGCAAGCTGCTTTTCTACCTCTATTTGCACCTCTTCAGCAAGCTTCATAGATGTTGTCACAAGCACACTAGATGCTAACGCGTCATGCTCTGCTTGCGATAAAAGGTCAGCTGCCACTTCATTTGCTTTTGCCGTGTCATCTGCTAGTATGACAATTTCACTCGGCCCTGCAATGGAATCAATATCAACGATTCCATATACTTCTCGTTTGGCTAGCGCAACAAAGATGTTTCCAGGTCCAACGATTTTATCAACCGCTTTAACCGTATCCGTTCCGTAAGCCAACGCCCCAATGGCTTGAGCTCCTCCTACTTTATAAATCTCCTTTACCCCTAATTCGCTTGCCGCTACAAGAACTCCTGCTGGCAATAAACCGTTCTTTTGAGGAGGTGACACCATCACAATACGCTCCACACCTGCTACTTGAGCTGGGATCACATTCATTAAAACGGATGAAGGATACGCAGCAAGTCCACCTGGTACGTATACACCAACTGCATCAAGTGGCGTTACTTTTTGTCCAAGAATGGTTCCATCCTCTTTCGTTACCATCCACGACTGTTGAACCATACGTTCATGATAGTCACGGATATTAGCAGCTGCTTCACGTATAATCGTTAAAAGCTCTTCACTTACTTCTTCATATGCAGATTTCTTTTCCTCTTCCGTCACAAGAAGAGAAGAAAGTTCTACTTGATCAAACTTCTTTGTATAGTCATAAAGCGCCTGATCTCCACGCTCCTTTACATCCTCCAAAATGGATAACACTGCTTTTCGTTGGTCATCCGTACCTTGATCAATCGTACGCTTTAAGCTTACGTTTTCTGTCACACGTTCAATCTTCACCGTTTCTCACCTCTTTTATAGTTGATCCACCACTTCTGCTAATCGATTCACAATATCATCAATGCGCTCATCTTTTAATCGGTAGCTCACCGGATTGACGATAAGACGTGATGTAATGTCTCCGATGTGTCCCATCTCGACAAGTCCATTTTCTTTTAACGTACGTCCTGTTGAGACAATATCGACAATGCGATCGGCTAGTCCAATTAATGGTGCTAACTCTATTGATCCATTTAGCTTAATAATCTCGACTTGCTCACCTTGTTCACGAAAATAAGTCGATGCAATGTTTGGATATTTTGTTGCCACTTTTTGAGCCACTCGTGATGTACTAGTATTAGGTAGTCCTGCAATCGCTAAGTAACACTTACTAATTTTCAAATCCAATAGCTCATACACGTCACGCTCTTCTTCAAGCATGACATCTTTGCCCGCAATCCCAAGATCTGCGACACCATATTCCACATATGTCGTTACATCCATTGGTTTAGCTAAAATAAAACGCATGTTTTCTTCTGGTATATCAATGATTAATTTACGTGAATCATCAAATTCAGGTGGCAGTTGAAAATTTGCTTTTCGTAACAACTCAGCTGCTTCTTCAAAAATACGCCCTTTTGGCATCGCAATGGTTAACACATCACTCATTTATTCTGCCCCTTTCCCTTTTTTACCGATTAAGTAGGTAACGTCTTCAAACGGTTCTGTAAATGCATCCACATCATCTACTCCGACAATATCTTGCATGACAACACGATTACCTTCTGTACGCTTTTGTTTTGCTGCAATTAACGCTTCCTCTAGTCGCTCTTGGCTATATAAAATACAATAAACAGGTGATGGCTCATACGCTTCTTCTCCTAATGCTTCAATTAAGCGATCGAGTTGAATACCAAAGCCTGTTGCCGGCGTCTTAGATTCAAACTTTTCAAGCAATTTATCATAGCGTCCTCCATTACCGATATGAAACCCGACATTCTCTGCAAACACTTCAAATAAAATACCTGTATAATAGCTCATATGACTCACTAAATTAAAATCAATTTTAATTTCTTCGGTTACGCCATATGCATCAAGCATTTGCCATAATTTTTGAAGCTCAGATGCCGCTTGCTTTCCAACCTCATTTTCCACAAGCTCCATCGCTTCTGTAATTTTCATTTCATTTCCACGTAAGTTCAATAGTTGTAAAAGGCGCTGCTTGTCAATTGATGATAAATTTAAACTCTTTACATGATTGCGATACCCAACATAATTCTTTTCATATAAAAAGCGGCGTAATACATTTGCTCGTTCTTCATTGCCGACAATTTCTAAGAACAATGAATTCACAAATCCAATATGACCGATGGCTACTTTAAACGATCGTAAGCCTGTGCGCTTTAATGCGTCAATCATAAGTGCAATAACCTCTGCATCACTGCTGCTTGTTCGTTCACCAATTAGCTCAACACCAATTTGTTCGAACTCTGCCGGTCTTCCACCTTCTCGTTGCTGCGCTCGAAATACATTCGCTTCATACGCAAGACGAAGTGGGATATTTTTTAGTAATTTTGACGCAGCAACACGCGCAATCGGTGTTGTCACATCTGGTCGTAACACAAGTGTATGACCTTCTTTATCTAAAAGTTTAAATAATTGTTGATCTAAAATGGCCGATGCATGACCGACTGTTTCATAATATTCAAGTGTTGGTGTTGCCATATATTGATAGCCCCAACCTGAAATTTCATCTGCTAATTGTTGTTTGACTTGCTTTTTTTGTTCAAAAAGAGCAGGTAACGTATCCCGCATTCCGAGTGGTTTCTCAAACATAAACAACTTCGACATCTCCACACGTCCTTTAGTCATATTTTTATCTATTTCATCATAAGATAATGGCTATTATTCATATACATTTTAACTTTATCACGCTAATGTATTAGCGAAATAGTAAATTAAAGTTACATGTAGTTTACAACGGTTCCCAATAATCGTCAACCGATAGACTCTTTTTTCAATAAACAAATTCATAGGTAAAAAGCTTATAAAAAAAACTACAACTCACTTATGAAGTTGTAGCTCCTTTTGATTACGTGCTTGCATTTCTTCTTTTGTATAAATAATCTTCATTGGATTTCCACCGACAAATGCTCCTGAGGGTACATCCTTATGTACGAGTGTCCCAGCAGAAACAATGGCACCATCTCCAATGGTTACACCAGGTAAGATCGTACTATTGGCTCCAATCATCACTTCGTCCCCTATCATGACGTCACCAAGGCGATATTCTGTAATTAAATATTCATGAGCAAGAATCGTTGTATTGTAACCAATCACTGTATTTCTGCCCACTTTTATTTTTTCTGGAAACATAATATCAAGCATGACCATCAATGCAAATGAAGTGTGACGACCTACATCCATCTTTAAAAGCTTGCGGTATAACCAGCTTTTCATAGATAAAAATGGTGTATACCTTGCGACCTGAATCACTACAAAGTTCTTCACAACCTTCCAAAACGGAACGGTTTTATACACATGCCAAAGCGAATTTGCTCCTTCGACAGGGTAACGGGTCGTGTTTCTCACGCTTGCTTTCCTCCAAGAATCGCAATGAGATCCTTCATGTTATCTAGCATGATATCAGGGTTATAACCAGCTAAGTACTCGCGACCCTTCACACTCCACGCGACCCCAGCTGTTTTCGTTCCTGCATTTTGTCCACCGACGATATCATGATGGTTATCTCCAACCATTAGCGTTTCTTCTGGCTTTGCATCTAGTTGAATCAACGCTTTTTCAATCGGCTCTGGATGAGGCTTAGCATGCTCCACGTCATCAATGGTCACAATGACATCAAAGAATTGATCAAGCTGTGTTAACTTTAACCCCATCATCACCGTATTGCGTTGCTTTGTTGTCACAATCCCTAATTTGTAATTTTGTTCATGAAGCCACTGAACAGCCTCCATGACTCCTTCAAATTCTTTCACAAATAAATCATGATTACCAATGTTGTAATCACGATAATATTGAACCATTTCATCTACGCGATCTTTATCCATTTTAACAAATGTATCGTATAGCGGTGGTCCCATAAATGCATGAACATCTTCACGCGTATATTGATTTGGATAAAAGTGATCAAGCGTGTGTAAAAACGATGAGACAATTAATTCATTTGTATCAATCAATGTTCCATCTAAATCAAAAAGAATGGTATTAACGTTCATAAGTTGCTTCCTTTCTATTTGTTACTTCAACTCGATTCCATATTCGGGCGATAAACAGTGTGAGTAAAATGGCAACGACTACACGAATAAGGAGCAGCGGTAAAACAGGAATCCCAAGCGGAATAAAGATTAACGTATCTTCGATGACAGCATGACAAGCAACCAGGAAGATAAATGCTAATGTAATATCTTTCTTCTCAACTCCATCTTCTTTTACAGCCTGAATCATGACACCTGCACCATAAGCTAATCCAATGAGAAGTCCTGTGACCAGTGTCATCGATGTATTTTCTTTCATCCCTAATGCGCGTGTGACTGGACCCATTCGCTTCGAAAATGCATCGAGCCAATGTAAATCTTTTAAAATTTGAATACCAATCATCACCGGAATCACAATTAATGCAAGCTGAAGGACACCGAACCCAGCTTTTTCAACCCCTTGTATAAAAATAGCGAGCCAACCACTTACTTCTTCTGTATTGGATGAAAGAAAGCCATATTGTGCTTGTTCTGCTCCTCCATTCCACAGCAAATGGATAAAAAATGCGGACACAACTGCGAGCCCGATGCGGACTGTTAAAATGACCCATAGCTTCACGCCTACTTTTAACGCTACACCTGTTTCCACTAACAAGTTATGCGAAAACGACAGCATCACGGCAAGAATAAATACTTCTTTTACCGTTAAATCCAGTGACAAAATGGCCCCTATTCCTGCATACAAATTCAAGAAGTTTCCTACTACTAAAGGAATTGCCGCATCACCAGATAAGCCAATTAGGCCCATAAGCGGCGAAATCAAGTTAGCAAACCCTTCAAGAATCGGCGTGTACTGTAAAATAGATACAATCAAGGTGATGGGGAAAATGATTTTCCCTAATGACCACGTCGTTTGTAGTCCAACTAAAAAGCCTTTTTTAATGGAGCCCCCCACGTTCTTCCCTCCCCTTGCAGCCTTTATTCGGCCTTGCTCTCTAGATAACGCTCTTTGCTCAGCCCTTTCTTACGGCGAACAACAATCAATGTAACCGCTAATGCAATTAAAACGAGTGAAATCACTTGAGCAATGCGTAACGTATCTGTCAGCATCAAACTATCTGTACGTAATCCTTCAATAAAGAAGCGACCGATTGAATACCAGATGACATACGATAAAAATAACTCACCACGTCTTAAATTCACACGACGAAGGGAAATAAGAAGAATAAACCCGGCAATGTTCCAAATAGATTCGTATAAAAACGTCGGATGATAATATGTACCGTTAATATACATTTGATTCACAATAAAATCTGGTAAATACAAGCTTTCTAAAAACTCTCTTGTGACAGGCCCTCCATGTGCTTCTTGGTTCATGAAGTTTCCCCAACGTCCAATTGCTTGCCCTAAAATAATACTTGGCGCAGCAATATCAGCTAGCTTCCAAAACGACAAGCCTTTCATTCGTGCAAACACAATTCCTGTTATAACCGCACCGATTAATCCTCCATGTATGGCAATTCCACCTTGCCAAATTTGAGGAATTTCATTTAAGTTTTGAGAATAGTAGTCCCATTCAAATAACACGTAGTAAATTCGCGCCGAAATAATCGCAATCGGTACTGCGAATAACACTAAGTCAATAAATGTATCTTTCGGAATGCCTCGACGCTCGCCCTCACGCGTTGCCACATAAAGAGCTAACAGAACGCCAGCACCAATGATTAGTCCGTACCAATAAATAGTGATTGGACCTAGTTCTAGAAACACACGATCTAGCGGTTGAATCTCCGTTCCCACTGTGTTACACCCTCTCTTTAAATGTCGTCACGATCTCCATCTTCAATTACATCCGTTAAACGACTAGAAAACTGCTCGGCTGCATTAATTCCCATTCGCTTTAAGCGGAAGTTCATCGCAGCTACTTCAATAATAACGGCTAAGTTTCGTCCAGGTCGAACGGGAAGCGTAATTTTCGTAACATCTGTATCAATGATTTTCATTTTTTCTTCTTCTAATCCTAAACGGTCATATTGCTTATGTTGATCCCAAATTTCAAGGTTAATAATCAGCGAAATGCGCTTATAGCTACGAACAGAGCCAGCTCCAAATAAGGTCATCACATTAATGATGCCTAATCCACGAATTTCAAGTAAGTGCTCAATTAAGCCTGGGGCATTCCCAACAAGCGTATCCTGATCTTCTTGACGAATTTCTACGCAATCATCTGCCACTAAGCGGTGTCCTCGCTTCACAAGCTCTAGGGCTGTTTCACTTTTACCAACGCCACTTTTTCCTGTGATTAATACACCGATTCCATAAATATCAACTAACACACCATGCATCGCTGTTGTTGGTGCTAGCTTACTTTCTAGAAAGTTTGTTAAATGACTAGATAATCTTGTTGTTTTCAACGGTGAACGTAATACGGGAACAGATTCACGCTCTGATGCTTCAATCAGTTCCGTTGGAATTTCCATTTCACGTGAAACAATGATGGCTGGCGTAATGTCTGTACAAAGCTTTTCCATACGAATTTTCTTTTGTTCATCGTCTAGCTGTTGAAAAAAGGATAGCTCCGTCTTTCCTAACAGCTGCACACGTTCAGCTGGATAATATGTAAAGTAACCGGCCATTTCAATTCCTGGGCGAGATAAATCACTTGTTGAAATGGGACGATTAACTCCTTCTTCCCCACTTACTAGCTCTAAGTTGAATTTTTCAATGATGTCTTTTGTCCGAACTTTAACCACAATACGTCCTCCTTTGCTTTGGCACTTTCTTCAGCCTTTTTTTATTTTAGCACTAATTACCTGATAAAGTGAAACATCGTAAATGGAAGCCGATGAAATATTTTTATGACGTAGAACGTGTCGCCAACTTTGTAAATCTAGTATGCTTCTTTCTATTGGGCACACTTCATTCAAATTGGGTTACAGTAAAATGAACAATTAGTCAAAATAAAAAAACTCACTGAATCCAATGTCTTAAATGGATTCAATGAGTGGTTTATCTTCTTCTTCTTTTTTGAAGAGGTTCAACAATGAGGTTTTCAATGAGTGCATTTAAAATCGACATCACAATGGCTGCCAAAATGGCCATACCGAATCCTTCAATTTCGAATGCACTTCCCATTAGTTCATCGGTAATTACCAATGTAATGGCATTAATGACAAACAAAAATAAACCTAACGTTAAAACGGTTACCGGCAATGTCAACAAGATAATGATCGGTTTTACAAATACATTTAAAATCGATAAAATGATGCTCGCAATAATGGCTGCACTCACTGATTCTAAGTAAAAGGATTCAAAATAGCCTGCAATGACAATGAGTACAAGCGCATTGATTAAGATACTTGTAAGCCAACGAAGAAACATAATTACCCCTTCACCTCTTCATTTGGCACAACAAAAATCCAGATTAAATAGACAAGGCCGAGTGAACCAAATCCGAAAATTAACCCTAGTACAAACAAAATACGTAGCAGAGACGTATCCCAGCCTGTGTAATCGGCAATTCCACCGATTACTCCAGCAAGTTGCCGATTTGTACGAGAACGATAAAGCTTTCGCATTACGTTTCCTCCTCACTAATTCTTGATTAAAATGGAGCCTGTTTTCGACTCAGCGAATAATTTAAACCCTTGGCTCTTCATGCTATTTGCCTTAAAGCGAAGATGCTTTTGTACAGTTTCATTCTTTTCTTCTATTATTTCCATATTTGGTATTTGACATGTAAGCCCACCAAGATTTGACTTCAAGTCACCATCTACAAAGACAGTTGGCGATGCTATTACCTCGATACTACCTGTCGTTGTTTTAAGAAACACTTTTTCCGTACGCTCTCCTCGGAACCGACATGTAACATTTCCGTTAAATGTTTGTACATTGACCTTTTCATACTCACCTTCCATGCGAATGGCACCATTAATGGTTTCCACTTCACACCTTGGAGCGGACACATCAATCAAATGAATAAGGCCATTTGCCGTTTCAACCTCTAGACCTTCACTTTTACTATTCGTTAATGTAATGGCTCCATGCGCTGTTTTTGATTTTATTTCTCTAGCCGTTAGTCGTTCTCCTTCAATTGAACCATTAAACAAACGCACTTGCACACGATTATAGCTGACTTCTGGAATGTAAATAACTGATTTTACTTTCATCTGTTTTTTTTGCACGCTAAAGCGTAACGTTCCCTCGTTAATCGAAAACAAAACATCTTGCAAAAATGCTTGACGTGCTTCATCTTGATTTGCCACTTTATATACCGACGCCTCACATTCAATCCGTACACTGTTCTGCGTCCAAGGTTTAAACGTTACACCTCCGTTTGATACATCAATTTCAATATCATTAATTGATACATCTGACTGCTGAAAAATATGTTGAATGTCGACGGACGGACCAAAATTAAAATCTAAATCTTTATCTTTTACTTTTTTAACGGTTTGGTCCACAATCGAAAAAATTTTATCTTTAATCGATGATTGAGGCGATTGATATGCATTTCCTGTCTTTTTCTTCTCTTTATCAACCACATACGTTGAAAGGTTTTGAATGTCTTCTGCTTTTACTTCACTGGACTCGGATGGGTCTTTGTCTAATGAATCTAGTAAAATAAGAGCTTCATCAACTGTTAACTTTCCCGCCTCGACCATTTGCAAAATTTCTTTGCGTTTTGTCGTCATAAAAAAACCTCCTTATTATAACCATTCTACAAACCATAAAAATATGCCAATCTTTATTTTCTCTGATTAAATCAGAAAACCCTTTATCAAAAGTAGACCTGTTAAGACCCTAGAACTCGAATTCCTTTCACAACATTCCAAACGACGATGCCAGCACTTAACAGAAAACTTACGCCCACAGATAAAAAAATCCATATTAACGCAAACCCTTCAGATACATGGAGACTTGGGAGTAGAATGACGAAAAAAAGAGGGATTAAAATAATGGGTAATAAGTGCGAAAATAACGCTGCTTTCGCATGATCCTTTACTTCTCGTTCATCTGTAATAAAATAAATGACAATCGGTACAAGAAAAGGGGCAAAAAAGACACTAAAGTAACATAATGAGGCAATAAATTTTTGCGGTTCCATGTCATCACTTCCTTTTGTCTTTTATTACGTTTGTATGATAGAAAAGGTTTCATCATACTATATCATTTGATTCAGAAAATAGAACTAGATAAGCACAAAGAGAGTAAGGCTACCTCCTACCTATGTAGCGAGTGATTGGAGTCATGTAAACGAAAAAAGCTGAGACAAAAGAGGTAAGAAACACCCCTGTTTGGCTCAGCCTGAAACATTGCTTTCCCTAACAATTCAGTAACGTCAAGGGATAGAGAGGCAAGGAATGTTGCCTTTACATCTTCTTCTTTTATTTTGTTACCGCTTCTTCTAAACGATTTTCCATACGCTGACGGTCACGCTCTAAGATTGGCTTCAAATAACGACCTGTATAAGAACCTTCCACTTCAGACACTTGTTCTGGTGTACCCGTTGCTACAATTTGTCCACCTTTATCTCCACCTTCAGGCCCAAGGTCAACAAGATAATCAGCTGCCTTAATGACATCTAAATTGTGCTCGATTACAAGAACCGTGTCTCCATTCTCCACAAGGCGCTGCAGTACTTTTAACAAGCGAGAAATATCATCAATGTGAAGACCGGTCGTTGGCTCATCTAAAATATAAAACGTACGTCCTGTCGAACGACGATGCAGCTCAGATGCAAGCTTCACACGTTGAGCTTCTCCACCAGATAACGTTGTTGCAGGCTGTCCAAGTGTAATATAGCCAAGACCCACATCATAAATGGTTTGAAGTTTACGTTTAATCTTTGGAATGTTTTCAAAGAATTTCAACGCATCTTCGACTGTCATATCTAAAACATCTGAGATATTGCAATCTTTGTATTTAACTTCAAGCGTTTCACGGTTATATCGCTTCCCATGACATACTTCACACGGAACATACACATCCGGTAAGAAGTGCATTTCAATTTTAATAATCCCATCTCCTCGGCATGCTTCACAGCGACCACCTTTTACGTTAAAGCTAAAGCGTCCTTTTTTATAGCCACGCACCTTCGCTTCGTTCGTTTGTGCAAACACGTCACGAATATCATCAAACACACCCGTGTATGTTGCCGGATTCGAACGTGGTGTACGCCCAATTGGAGATTGATCAATATCAATGACTTTATCAAGCTGCTCGATTCCTTTAATTTCTTTATGCTCACCTGGCTTGCTTTTGGCTTTATGAAGCTTTTGAGCAAGTGATTTTTGAAGAACTTCATTAATAAGCGTACTTTTTCCTGAGCCGGACACACCTGTAATAGAAATAAACGTCCCAAGCGGAAGCTTTACTTTTACATTCTTTAAGTTATTTTCCTTTGCCCCGATAATTTCAATCATCCGTTCCTTGTCTATCGCTCTGCGTTCAACAGGAAGCGGAATGAACTTTGTTCCTGATAGATATTGACCTGTTAATGAATTGGGATCATTGATGACTTCTTCAGGCGTCCCACTTGAGACAATGGCTCCACCATGTACACCTGCTCCTGGTCCAATATCAATTAAATAGTCAGCAGCAAACATCGTATCTTCATCATGCTCTACAACAATAAGGGTATTTCCAATATCCCTCATATCTTGCATTGTACGAATGAGGCGATCATTATCACGCTGATGAAGACCAATTGACGGCTCATCAAGAATATAGAGGACTCCTGTTAAACGAGAACCGATTTGTGTCGCGAGACGAATGCGCTGCGCTTCCCCACCTGATAATGTACCAGCTGAACGATTTAACGTTAAATAATCAAGCCCTACGTTCACAAGGAAACTTAGACGCTCTGTAATTTCACGTAAAATCATATTAGCAATTTTCATCTCTTTTTCAGAGAGTTGCAGGTGTGTAAAGAATTCATGCGCTTCTTCTACCGACAGACGCGTTACATCTCCAATGTGCTTTTCATCAACTAAAACCGCTAAGCTTTCCTTCTTTAATCGATTCCCTTTACACGTCGGACACGGCTGCTGAGCCATATATTTTTCCATCTGTTCACGAATGTAATCAGAGCTTGTTTCACGATAACGGCGTTCAATATTTGGAATCACACCTTCAAACTCAATATGATTCTCGCGCACTTGTCCAAAATCATTTTCATAGCGGAAATAAATGAGATCTCCCTTACTGCCGTATAGCACTTTATCCATTAAGTGAGTTGGAAGATCACGAAGAGGTGAATCCATGTCAATGCCGTAATGGTGACAGACAGCTTGTAATAATTGCGGATAATATTGAGAGCTTGTAGGTTGCCATGGAACAATGGCTCCTTCATTTAACGATAATTCATCGTTCGGAATCACTAAGTCCACATCTACCTCAAGCTTTGAACCAAGTCCATCACAAGACGGACACGCGCCATAAGGACTGTTAAACGAAAACATTCGTGGCTCAAGTTCACCGATTGAAAAGCCACAGTGTGGACAAGCATGATGTTCACTAAATAACAGCTCTTCTTCTCCCATTACATCAATTGTGACTTTTCCGTCTCCAAGTCTTAGTGCGGTTTCAAGTGAATCAGAGAGACGAGTAGCTACCCCTTCTTTTACGACAATACGGTCAACAATGACTTCAATTGAATGCTTTTTGTTTTTCTCAAGCTCAATTTCATCGGTTAACTCCATCAGTTCACCGTCTACACGTACCCGTACATATCCTTGCTTCTTTACATCTTCTAACACTTTTACGTGCGTTCCTTTTCGCCCAGATACAACGGGTGCTAAAATTTGAAGCTTTGTTCGCTCAGGGTATTCTAGGATACGATCGACCATTTGTTCAATGGTTTGAGACGAAATTTCAATCCCGTGCTGAGGACAAGTTGGATGTCCCACACGCGCAAACAAAAGACGCAAATAATCATAAATCTCCGTTACCGTTCCGACTGTGGAACGTGGATTTCGACTTGTTGTTTTTTGATCAATTGAAATAGCAGGAGACAACCCCTCAATAGAATCCACATCAGGCTTGTCCATCTGCCCTAAGAATTGTCGTGCATAAGCAGACAGCGATTCGACATAGCGACGCTGTCCTTCAGCATAAATCGTATCAAATGCAAGCGACGATTTCCCCGAACCAGATAAACCTGTTAAGACAACGAGTTTATCGCGCGGAATCTCAACATCAATATTTTTTAAATTGTGAGCTCTTGCTCCTTTTACAACGATCTTTTCCATCGCCATTTCTTTGTCACCCTTCCGCTTTTAACTCTAAAATTAAATCGCGTAGTTCAGCAGCTCGTTCAAAGTTAAGTGCTTTCGCTGCTTCTTTCATCTCTTGTTCCATTTCAACTAATAGCTTTTCTTTTTCTTTCTTATTTAGCTTGCCATAAGCTGGGGCTTGATCGTATGTTTCCACATCTTCAGCCACAACGGTTGCTCGTATTGATTCACGTACTGCTTTCTTAATGGTTTGTGGAACAATACCGTGCTTCTCATTGTAAGCTTCTTGAATCTCTCGACGTCGCTTCGTTTCACTCATCGCAATTTCCATTGATTTTGTGATTTTATCTGCATACATAATAACGTGTCCATTGGAGTTACGAGCTGCACGTCCAATCGTTTGGATGAGAGAACGCTCTGAACGAAGGAAGCCTTCTTTATCTGCATCTAAAATCGTAACAAGTGATACTTCTGGAATATCTAAGCCTTCTCTTAATAAGTTGATTCCGACTAATACATCGTACTTTCCAAGTCGAAGTTCACGTATGATTTCAATTCGTTCAAGCGTTTTTACTTCTGAATGAAGATATTGCACTTTAATGCCAATCTCTTTTAAATAGGTCGTTAAGTCTTCGGACATTTTCTTTGTTAATGTCGTAATTAACACACGCTCATTTTTCTGAATCCGCTCTTGAATTTCACCAATTAAATCATCAATTTGCCCTTCAATTGGTCGCACTTCAATGTTTGGATCAAGTAGCCCTGTTGGTCGAATGATTTGTTCAATGACTTCCGGTGCTTTTTCTAACTCATAAGGACCTGGTGTTGCCGATACATGAATGATTTGTGGAATATGCTGCTCAAATTCATCAAACTTTAACGGACGATTATCAAGCGCTGACGGCAGACGGAAGCCATGATCGACAAGCACTTGCTTCCTCGCTTGGTCCCCATTATACATGCCACGTACTTGGGGCATTGTAACATGTGATTCATCAATTACTATTAAAAAGTCTTCAGGGAAGAAGTCTAAAAGTGTATAAGGTGTTGAACCCGGTGGACGTAGCGTTAAATGACGGGAGTAGTTTTCAATTCCAGAGCAAAAGCCCATTTCGCGCATCATTTCTAAATCGTAGCGCGTACGCTGTTCTAAACGCTGTGCTTCTAATAATTTATTGTTCTCTTTTAACTCCGCCAGTCGAACTTCTAACTCTTTTTCAATGTTTTCAATCGCAACTCTCATTTTCTCCTCACGCGTAACGAAGTGAGATGCAGGGAAAATGGCCACGTGTTCACGTTCACCTAATATCTCGCCTGTCAATGCATCCACTTCTCGAATGCGATCAATCTCATCACCAAAAAACTCTACACGAATGCAATGCTCATCACGCGATGCTGGAAAAATCTCCACCACGTCTCCACGTACGCGGAAGGTTCCACGCTTAAAATCAATGTCATTGCGTTCATATTGAACATCAACAAGCTGACGTAAAAGCGCATTTCTCTCTTTTTCCATTCCTACACGGAGTGAGACGACAAGCTCTTTGTATTCTTCTGGTGAACCTAATCCGTAAATACATGATACACTCGCAATAATCACAACATCTCTTCGCTCAAATAGCGAAGATGTCGCAGAATGGCGTAGCTTATCAATTTCATCATTGATGCTCGCATCTTTTTCAATAAATGTATCTGTTTGCGGTACATATGCCTCTGGCTGATAGTAGTCGTAATAACTAACGAAATACTCGACCGCATTATTTGGGAAAAACTCTTTAAACTCACTATATAATTGACCTGCTAACGTTTTGTTATGAGCAATAATTAGCGTAGGTTTGTTCACTTCTTTAATCACATTTGAGATGGTAAATGTTTTACCTGTCCCAGTTGCGCCTAGTAATACTTGATGCTTTTTGCCTTGCTCGATGCCTTCAACAATCTTTTTAATTGCTTTTGGTTGGTCACCTTGTGGTTCATAAGCCGATACTAATTCGAACTGATCTTTCAAGCAAAAACCCCATTTCTAACAAATGATATTCTTATCTTACCACTATAAGGGAAAAAAGAAACAGAGACCGAACTGATATTCGTATTTTATCATTTTACACGTGTAAAAACAATCTAGATGCTACGCAAAATCCCTTGCTGCTCTATCCAATCAACAGAAAGGATAGAGCAGCAAGGGATGGGTGCAGAACGATTCTTTTATACCTATACCATACCTTCACTTTAATGCCACAAGCTTATAGCCTTTTTTACGAATGCCTTCAATAATTGCCGGAAGTGCCTCAATAGTGGCAAGACGATCATGCATCACAATCACACTGCCGGATACAACTTGATGGAGAACACGATTTTTAATGGTTGTTGCACTCTTTGTATCCCAATCCCGAGGATCTGTGTCCCACATGACAACGTGCATTCCTCTTTCATAGGAAGCTGATAGGGTTGTTGTGTTGTAGCTTCCATACGGAGGTCGAAATAAATTCACTTTTTGCTTCACTACTCTTGATAACACCGTGAGACCTCGATCTAATTCTTGGCGTTGCCCCGTGATGGATAATTTCTTAAAGTCCGGATGCGTATAGGAGTGATGGCCAATCACATGCCCTTCTTCTTCTGTACGTCGAATCGCTTGTGGATATCTCACAACATTTTCTCCAAGTACAAAGAAGGTTACAGGCACGTTATATGCTTTTAATACATCAAGCAGCTTAGTCGTATGAGTGGTTGGACCATCATCAATAGTTATGGCTACATATCCCTTTGGAACAGACCGAACAATCGTTGGCTTTTCAATGGGCGGGATGTAGCTCACTTTTTCTTTTTCTTGCTCTTTTCTTGCTTTCCATTCCGCTTTTACTTTTTCTCGAAACGGAGGATGCATTACGCGAGCAAGCATCACAGCAAACTGAGAGCGAGTAACGAGCTTCTCTGGGCAAAACGTATTGTCACGATATCCTAATGTAATGGAATGAGCGGTTAAAGCTGCAATAGGATGATGAGCCCAATGGGTAGAAGGTACATCTTTAAACAGAGAGGCATGGCTTCCTTTAAGCTTAAAAGCGATGGTTAATACTTTTGCCATTTGCGAACGAGATAAGAGTTTTTGAGGTTGAAAGGTTGCAGATGTTTGAAAGATTCCCGCCTCCATCATGGCTGCAATGGCAGGATAAGAAGGGTGTGTCGAAGGTACATCACGAATTGGAATGGTAGATACGTTTTGAAGGTTTACATTTAAAGATTTTGCAAGCATGACGGCGGTTTGCTCTCGTGTCATGGCATCATTTACACCGAATTCTTCACCGATTCCAGACGTGATATTCCGCGAGGTTAAATAGGTGACTTCTTCTTTCGCCCAATGGTTAGCCGAAACATCTGTAAATGCAAAAGCAGCTGAAGCATAACCTGCTGACAAAATCAAAACCAAACTAATAAGGAACAATAGGTGTTTTTTCATCAATTGAACGAGACCCCTTTCACTTCTCTAGTAAACTAGCTTTTTTTACTAGACTATGAAGGTAAAAGGAGAAAAAGAACGCAAAAAAGTAGCCACAGATTTCATCCTATCCACGGCTACCTTTTGCGAACACAAATAATAGAAGAATAAGTAGATCATTCATTCTAGTAATTGACGATTTACCCAACCTCTACTTCCGACTCACGCTTTTGATGATGTTGCACAAAAATAATTCCGAGCTCATGATGTTCATTGTCGTAAAGAGCACGCTGCGCAAAACGAATTTCGCCATTTTCATCAATCACTTCTAGCTTACAATATGCTCGGTTATTGGCTTGTAACGCTTCATAAAAGCTTGACACATGAGACACAGGAATTCCATTCACTTTCGTAATGACTTCGCCTACTTGCAGCGCCATTTTCTCAGCTGGTGATGTTGGAATAATCCCTAAAATAACAAGTCCGCTATCTCGCTTTGAAAAGAATACAGGTGCGTTATCATCTGTCATACGTTGCTGAATAGTGATAAGCTCACGAATGAATATCGCAATCGCTACAATAAAAATGGATACGAATGGATAAAAGAAAACAGCTACACTGGCTAATGCAATAAAAAGACCCAGACCTAACACACGCTTGCCAGTGATGCTAATGGAATGGATTGGCAGCATCCCTTTAATACGCTGTGAAAACCCAATGGCAAATGGTACAAGGAACAAGCTAAACGTTGTATCGTTCACTGTTAAAACAGGCCACCATGACCATACCGCTTTAATGGCATCACCAGGAATTAAGACAAACAATGGGACAACCCATAGCTTCTGAGCAAAGTGAGCTCCTACCTGTTGTCCACGCTTACTCGTCACCATCGCAGGTGAGGTTCCTTTATGGCCATATTTCCAAATAAGAAAGCCTTCTGCTACTAGTAAAAGCGCTAAGATAATCACTATGGACGGTAAATGCATATTTTTAGCTTCCATCACAAGCTCAGCGATTAGGCCTGTTCCTAATCCACCTTCAGGAATCAACAGGGCCGCAATAACCGCAAATCCTAGCACAAATGCAGGTGATAACCAACGAAACGTAAACGGACCACTTAATAGAAAGGTGATCACACCAATTACTACAATCGTTCCTATTGATAAATATGTACCTAGTAATAACGTAATAACAGACAACACAAGTCCAATCAGAAGACCAGGAAAGAATAAGTACTTTAATTCAAGGATAAAATCAAAAATCCGAACGTGAAAATGCTTCCTTTCCCTCTTCACACGAGCTAATCCAACAAAATAAGCAACCATTATAAAAAAGTACGTTAATGGATGTAAAAACAGTCGACCGAAACCTCTTAGCCCTTCAACAACCAAATCCACTCTTTCCACCACCTATTCAAATCAATGTAATCCTTTATTCACTATCTTTTATCTCTCTTATTCTTAATTTTAAAAATTTCACCACAGACTCATTGCTCTTTTGAGAAAGTATCTAAGTCCTTTCAATCACGTAAGATTAGTTTTCGAAAAAGACCGATTCGGTGATTTACATTCCTAGAATTTCCTCATTTAAAGGTCTTCTAAGAGAATGACGTCCACTTTTTGTGTTTGATTCGATATGTATTATTCTATCAAATTACAGGATTAAAGAACAATGTCGTTTTTCGGTTAATTTTTTTGGCTTATTCCTTTCGATGCCAAGCATATAGACTCATCAAAAAAAGCACCTCTGCTTTTTTTGCAGAGGTGCTTTTTCATTATTGGCTAACTACTTTAAGTGCCGATTTTAACTGAATATCACTTGTATCAGACTGCACTTTTTCTAGTAGTTTTGCTTGTATTAATTGTGCTGTATCATGATCAATTTCACCTGTTACTTCAAGGTTGTTTGCTTGTTGGAATCCTTTAACAGCTGTTTCGGTTTCTGGACTGAAATAGCCGTCTTCACGACCAGGCTCAAATCCTAGACCTTTTAACATAAGCTGCGCATTTTTTACTTGGTTATCATTCATATCTCTTGTTAATGCTTTTTTCTCTTCTACTTGGATTGGGTTTGCATAATAATAGTCAGGTTGATTGACTTTAATCGTTGGCTCTACACCTTTTTCATTAATCCAATTTCCATCCGGTGTTAACCACTTGTAGAACGTTAACTTTAAGTTACTACCATCTTCCATTGGAACCGCTTGTTGAACTGTTCCTTTTCCAAATGATTTTTCTCCAATTACTTCATAGCCACCTGCTTCTTTTAGCGCGCCTGCTAAAATTTCAGAAGCTGATGCACTTCCTCTGTCAATTAATGTGACAATTGGATAGTCTTTTGGCTTTTTAATGGATGAGAAGAAACGATCTTTTTCACCATCTCGTTTTTCAATCTGAACGTATGGCTTTTCATCTGTTACAAGTTCTTTTAAAATTTCTTCTACGCTTTGTAAATAACCACCTGGATTACCACGTACATCAAGTACAAGTCCCTCAATGCCTTTTTTCTCTAATGCTTTTAACTGTTGTTTAAATTCTTCTGCAGTCTCTTCTGAGAATGATGTGATTTCCATATATCCAACGGTTTTGCCATCTACTTTTTTCGTTGAAGAATAAACGGTTTCAATTGGAATTTCATCGCGCACAACATCAATGGTCATCACTTCTTTGACACCCGGACGTTGCACATCTAATTCAACCGTTGTTCCTTTTTTACCACGAATTTTTAATACAGCTTGATACAAATCAAGACCTTCAATGCTTTTCCCATCAATTTTCAAGATTTGATCATTTGGCTTTAATCCTGCCTTTTCAGCTGGTGATGATTTAAAAGGAGCCACAATGGTTACCTTTCCATCCACCATGCTTACTTCTGCACCAATTCCTTCAAATGATGAATCAAGAGATTGGGTAAACTGCTGTGCAGTTTCTTTGTCCATATACACAGAGTAAGGGTCTTTTAGTGTATCTACCATCCCTTGAATGGCACCTTCAAGTAATTGCTTTTCATTCACATCTTCATAATATTGTGTGGATATAAGTTCGTACGCTTGCTTAATTTTGTCAAACTCTGCATCGACATTGACGTTTGTCTCACCACTATCGGCTAACGACAAGCTTTGCGTCCCACCAATGCCTTCTCCAAAAAAGTGAAGCCCTACATAAGTTCCAACTGATCCAACTGCTAGTGCAAGTACCATTAACATTGCAACGACTTTTCGATTCAAACGTTTCATCCTCCTCTACCCTAACCCATCTCTTTTTATTATAGTAGATAGTGGACAAACTATGTAATAAAAAGGATGTTTACGTAATTTGTAACAAAAGGCATCACACTTCGTTGTGCGATGCCTTTTTATTACATTCTTATGATAAGCTTGTACGATGTATGCAAAAAAGTTGATGTTAGAAATTAATGTAGCTTCTTGGATTTACAGCCGAGCTACCGCCTCTCCATGCACCTTTGTGTAATTCAAAGTGTAAGTGAGCACCAAATGAACGACCTGTGTTCCCCATGTAACCTAGGAATTGACCTTTTTTCACTTGTTGACCAGCAGAAACCGCTCGATTTTCTAAGTGAGCATAAATTGTCGTCCATACTTGTCCATTAATATTATGCGTTACATACACAACGTTTCCATATGAAGACGAGTAGTAAGAACGGAATACACGACCGTCTGCCACTGAAACAACTTGTACGTTCGAACCTCGCTTGCCAATATCGATTCCGTTATGCATACGACCAAATGTTGCTCGGTACCCATATTCAGAGGTAACCGGTCCAGTTGTTGGTCTCATAAATGAACCGCTCGTGACTGGAGGTGTTGATCCTTTAGGCTCACTACTAGATGAGCTACTTGAATTAGAGCTAGATGGTTTGCTTTGTTGTTGAGCCGCACGTTGCTTCGCAGCTTCTGCTTCACGCTTGCGTTGTGCTTCTAGCTCACGCTGTTGCTTCTCCCAAGCTGCTAATTCTGCTTGAATCGCTTTTTCCTGTTCAGCAAGTGTTTCATCTTCTTCTTCTAAACTCATTAAATGTTCGTGAGCTTCTTCTTCTTCACCTTCAAGTTGCTTAACTAGTTCACTTTTTTCTTTACTTTGCTTCTCTAAATCCGCACGTAACGTTTCAAGTGCTGCTAATGCTCGTTGTAAGGAGTCTAGCTTGTCTTGAACTTGTGTTTCTTTTTCTTGCTTTTCATTTTTATCTGCTTCATGTTGCACTAATAAGTCACGATCAGCTTGAACGATTGTACTTACCGCGCTCACACGGCTAATAAAATCACTGAAGCTTTGAGCACCTAATACTACATCCATGTAATCAATCATGCCGCCGTTCTCTTGCAAAGAACGAGCACGGTCTTTTAACAATTCGTTACGCTTATTAATACGCTCTGCTAAAATCGCAATCTCTTCTTTTAATTTCGTAATCTCTTCTTTCGTTGTCGCAATTTCTGATTCACGATCACGAATCTTAGCATTTGTTTCAGAGATTTGCGCATCTAATCGTTCAATTTCAGCCTCTGCTTTTTGTTGCTCTGACTTTAATCGGTCAATCTCTGAACGACTTTCACTCATATCTTTTTCTACATTAGAGCGTTGATTTTGTACATCGTTCATTTTATTTTGCAAAGAGCTATTCGCATATACCGAATCCCCTGCTCCAGCAAACAGACCGCTTAAACCGATTACAGCGGCTGTCGTAACTGTCATCCATTTCCGCTTCATTTTTCATTTCTCCTCACTTTTTTGAAACTTTTCATCGTTGCTTATCGTCTACTTATGTATAAATGTCACGTACGACGTTTACATCGTACGCGACCGGGTTATAGTACCTATAACTCTTATTTTTTCAAGAACTTGCGAACCGATAACATACTTCCCCAAATTCCAATAAACGCACCAAGTAAGACTAGTAATAGTGATACTTGAATGGTGAATGGGAATTTTGGTAACAGTTCAAAAAGACCTTCTAATCTTGGATCAAAATTATCAAATACAAACGTGTATGAAGCAATGACAACAATGACTGGAATAAGCGCTCCTAGTAATCCTAAAAATAAACCTTCTAGGAAAAATGGCCAGCGAATAAACGAGTTCGTTGCCCCTACTAATCTCATGATTTCAATTTCTTCACGACGTGCGACAATGGTAATTTTGATTGTATTTGAAATTAAAAACATCGCTGTAAATAAAAGACCAATAATTAAGCCAGCTCCGATGTTACGAGAGATGCTTAACACTTTGAACATCTTCTCTACTTGCTCTTGGCCATACTTTACTTTCGCAGCATACGGATATTTTTCAACTTCCTTCGCTACTTTTGATACGTCTGTTGGCTTGTCCGTTTTAATCACGAAAACATCATTCAAGGGGTTTTGCTGTTCAAACAGTTCAAAGGCTTTCCCCTCGTCTCCTAAACTTTCAATCAAGCTTTTTAATTCTGCTTCTTTAGAAGAAAATGTAACCTTATCTACTTGTGAAATTGCTTTTATCTTTGCTTCCATCTCGTCCTTGTCTGCTTGTGTAGCCGCAGGATCAATATGTACGCGAACTTCTACGTCTTCTTCAATCACCGTTGCAAAATGATTGAGGTTTAACATTAGAACAAGAAAAACCCCAACTAATAATAACGTAACGGTTACTGCACTGACGGATGCAAATGTCATCCACCCATTACGTCCAAGGCTTTTTGCTCCTTCTCTAAAGTGACGCCCTAGTGTTCTAGCCTTCATAACCGTATTCACCTCTCACTTCATCACGAACGATCTTGCCATTTTCCACTGCAATAACACGTTTGCGAATCGTATTTACAATTTCACGGTTATGTGTAGCCATTAAAACGGTTGTGCCTGCTTTATTAATCTCTTCGAAAATGTCCATGATTTCCCAAGATGTTTCAGGATCTAAGTTTCCTGTTGGCTCATCAGCAATAACAACTTTTGGTTTATTTACAATGGAACGAGCAATGGATACACGCTGCTGCTCTCCACCTGAAAGCTCATCTGGTAACGAACGCATTTTATGCTTTAGCTTAACGAGATCAAGAACTTCCATCACTCGCTCTTTAATTTTTTCTGGATGCTCTTCAATTACTTCAAGCGCAAAGGCAACGTTCTCATAAACCGTTAGCTTTGGAAGTAATTTGAAATCTTGGAATACCACGCCGATATTACGACGGAAAACAGGAACCTTGCTATTTTTTACCTTCGCAAGATTTGTACCGTTTACAATAATATTGCCTGACGTTGGTTTTTCTTCGCGGTACATCATTTTAATAAATGTTGATTTCCCTGCACCACTTGGTCCTACAATGTAGGCAAACTCACCTTGATTAATTTTCACATTAATTCCATTGATGGCACGAACGCCATTTGGATACGTTTTATATACTTCTTGCATTTCGATCATAGATAACCACCTAATTGAATGTCTTGTTGAGAATACTGTAATGATAGTTCGACTTTTATCAACAAAATCATATTTTTTTCAACAAAAACCACGCTCTCTACTTTGACACGCTCTACCATTATAACATCTCTTTTTTACAAAATAAGCCCTAAAAATATTACAATTTCATTTCAACAGTGATAAAAGTCCGTTTATTTTACACATTTTTACGTAAAATAACAAAAAAAATAAACAATATGACACTTGTTTCATCCACATGAACATTTTTCCAAAATTCTACAAAACAAAAAAAGAGCAAATACTTTGTCGTATTTGCCCGTGACATGTTCTTTGATCTATTTCTTCATGCATGGATTATTTCTGAGTCGCTAACCACTCGGCTACTTTTGTTGCATCTTCACCTTTTAATAACCCTTTTGGCATTGAGCCTTGGCCATTTAAAATAATGTTTTCAATTTCATCTTCTGAATATTTATTTCCAACCTTCGTAAGGTTCGGCCCTACTCCTCCTTCAAGGTTGTTACCGTGACAAGACGCACAGCTTTGTTGGAATAATTGCTCACCTTCACCGCCGTCAGATGTCTCTCCTGCTGGAGCTGCATCGTTCTCTGCAGGCTCTTTCGCTGTATCTTCTCCTCCGCCACATGCAGCTAAAGCAAGGGATGTTCCCATAAATAATGCCAGTAATCGTTTTTTCATAACAAGTCCCCCCTTATGATTAATAAAATTTTCCAAATCAATTCTATTATAGCCTACTTCTTACTGTTTAAAACCCTTCCCAAGTACCTCTGAAGCGTCCGCTACAATGACAAATGCATTAGCATCAATGCTTTGAACCGTTTGTTTCAATTTTGTGAATTCTGATTGATCCACCACAACCATTAAAATGGGACGCTCGCTATCTGTATACCCACCATAAGCAGATAATTTAGTAACACCACGATCGATTTTATGTAAAATGGCTTCACGAATTTCTTGCTCTTGATTGGTAATGACCAATACCATTTTTGAACGACCAACACCCACCTGTACAATATCAATCGTTTTACTTGTAACATATAGTGCCACTAACGCGTACAATCCTAATTCAATATCAAAAACAATCGCTGCGGTTAACACAATGAGTCCATCGATAATTGCCACGCAAACACCAAGGGACATTCCAAAGTACTTATGAATAATTTGAGCAGCCAAATCCGTTCCACCTGTTGAAGCACGCCCTCTAAATACAAGGCCCAATCCAAGGCCGACTCCAATTCCACCAAATAGAGCTCCTAAAAGCGGATCCGTTGTAGCTGGCTCCATGTCTTTTGTTAAAAAGACAACCATCGGTAAAAAGATCGTACCAATTAAGGTCCTGGCCCCGAATTGCCATCCTAATAACAAAATACCAGCAATGAATAGAGGAATGTTAAATGCCCACTGCACATAAGCCGGCTCCCATCCGAATAAGGAATCGAAAATGGTACTAATCCCGCTAACGCCACCTGAAGCAACACGGTTTGGTAATAAAAACAAATTAAACGCCATTGCGACAATGGCCGAACCGACTAGCACATATAAAATATTGATAATACGACGATAAGGATATAATTTCTGATACAATTGCCTGCGAGTCATAGCTGCCTCCACTCTGTCTCTTCACTTATTTACTTTAGTAAAGTTTCCCACAAAATCACCAGGCCCATGCATAGATCTATGCACGGGCCTGGTTTCTTCTTAGTTAAGAATGAAATGGTGTATTTGCTCATTAACAGGGTGATTTGTTTTCGCTCGAATCAACTTCCTATCTTTTCATCACCAAACATCTTAAAAAAGAACGATACATTAAATTTTAGAACGTAAATATGCATCAATAAATGGATCTAAATCGCCATCCATCACACTTTGCGTATTTCCTACCTCTGTGTTTGTACGGTGATCTTTTACCATTGAGTATGGATGGAATACGTAAGAACGAATTTGACTTCCCCATCCGATATCTTTTTGCTCACCGCGAATTTCAGCTAATTCTTCTTGCTGTCTTTCAATCTCACGTTGATATAATTTTGCTTTTAGCATTTTCATCGCTTGCTCACGGTTTTTAATCTGTGAACGCTCTGTTTGACATGATACAACGACACCTGTTGGCATATGTGTGATACGAACCGCTGAATCCGTTGTATTGATATGCTGACCACCCGCACCACTCGCACGGTATGTGTCTACTTTTAAATCTTCTGTACGGATGTCGATTTCAATTTCATCATTGAATTCCGGCATTACTTCACAAGACACGAAAGATGTGTGACGACGACCTGATGAATCAAACGGTGAAATACGAACAAGGCGATGTACACCTTTTTCAGCACGTAAGTAACCATATGCATTGTGACCTTTAATTAACAGCGTCACACTCTTGATTCCTGCTTCATCACCAGGAAGGTAGTCCATTGTTTCCACTTTAAAGCCTTTTTTCTCTGCCCAACGTGTGTACATACGTAACAGCATAGAACCCCAGTCTTGAGACTCTGTTCCACCCGCACCTGGATGAAGCTCTAAAATTGCATTGTTTTTATCGTATGGTTCGCTTAGTAAAAGCTCTAACTCGAACTCATTCATTCCTTTTGTTAGTTGTTTAAGCTCTGTGATCAGCTCTTCTGCTAAATCTTCATCGTATTCTTCCTTCACAAGCTCATACGATACTTGTAAATTTTCATACGTTTCATCAAGATGATTAAATTGATTCACGGCATCTTTTAATCCGTTCGCTTCATTAATGACGGTTTGTGCCGCTTGTTGGTCATCCCAGAAGCTTGGGTCTGCCATTTGTTCATCTAGCTCATTAATGCGAGCTTGCTTATTATCGAGGTCAAAGAGACCCCCTAAAGTCCGCTAATCGCTTAGCTGTTCTATCAAGTTCTTGCTTAATTTCTACTAATTCCATGTTATAAGCACCTCTATATTCATAATCGTGTATTTCTCCACACACAAAGGAAATGAGGAATCCCCCATTTCCTTATCATGTTCAATCTTGAATTGACTATCTTCATTTTAGCATATTAATCAGAAACATAGTTGCTACAAATAATTGTTGCTGGTTAAAGAAGTAATTTCCCATCAACTTCTTCATCTGTTCTCTGCGCTACGTCGTACTTTTTCAGAAAAAAGCTGAAAGATTACGCCTGTTGCCCGCAGCAGCTTTTGTATTTCTTGCCGCTACCGCAAATACAAGGATCATTTCTTCCTACATCAATGGCATTTACTTTTGGCTTTTTCTTCACTGGCTCGCTGCCTTCTTTCGGATGAACAGCTGCTTGACCTTTTGCCACTTCTTGACGCTCTAAGTTATTATGAATCTCTGCTTTCATCATATACTTCGCCACTTCTTCTTCAATGCTTGCAATCATGTTTTCAAACATCGCAAAGCCTTCAAACTGATACTCACGAAGCGGATCGGTTTGACCGTATGCACGAAGGTGAATCCCTTGACGTAGCTGATCCATCATATCGATGTGATCCATCCATTTTGAGTCAACCGCACGAAGCACAACCACTTTTTCAAATTCGCGCATTTGCTCTTCAGGAAGCTGCTCTTCTTTTTCATCATAGCGTTTTTTCGCTTTTTCAAATAAGAACTCAACCATTTCCTCTGGTTCTTTGTTACGAAGGTCATTTTCTGAAATGGCTCCTTCTTCTAACATGTTTGCAGCCATGTAATCCACAATCGCTTTTAGATTCCATTCTTCTTCAAGCTCTGTACGAGGCGCATTCGCTTCTACAACGCGCTCGATTGTTGCGCGAACCATACGCTCAACGATGTCACGAAGATTGTCAGAATCCAACACTTCAAAGCGTTGCTTGTAGATGACTTCACGCTGCTGACGTAGAACGTCGTCATATTGTAGTAATTGCTTACGCGCATCAAAGTTGTTACCCTCTACACGTTTTTGTGCAGATTCAACGGCACGCGTCACAATTTTACTTTGAATTGGCTGTGAGTCGTCCATACCAAGACGGTCCATCATCGCCATCATGTTATCCGAACCGAAGCGGCGCATGAGCTCATCTTCCATTGATAAATAGAACTGCGTTACCCCTGGGTCTCCTTGACGACCAGAACGACCACGAAGCTGATTATCGATACGACGAGATTCATGACGCTCTGTACCAATAACCGCAAGTCCACCGGCTTCACGTACACCTTCACCAAGTTTAATATCGGTACCACGACCAGCCATGTTTGTTGCGATTGTAACCGCACCTTTTTGACCCGCATTTTCAATGATTTCTGCTTCACGCTCATGCTGCTTCGCATTTAACACGTGATGCGGCACGCCTTTTTTCTTTAAAAGGGCTGACAGTAACTCTGATGTTTCAATCGCAACCGTACCCACAAGTACAGGTTGTCCATTTTTATGGCGCTCTACGATATCATCTGCTACTGCACGGAACTTCCCTTCCATTGTTTTATAAATTAAATCTGCACGGTCATCACGCGCAATCGGTTTGTTTGTTGGAATCGCTACAACGTGCATGTTGTAGATGTTACGGAACTCTTCTTCCTCTGTTTTCGCCGTACCCGTCATACCAGATAGTTTTTCATACATACGGAAGTAGTTCTGGAACGTAATTGTCGCAAGCGTCATGCTTTCATTTTGAATATCCACGCCTTCTTTTGCTTCAATCGCTTGGTGTAGCCCTTCACTAAAGCGACGTCCCTTCATTAAGCGACCCGTAAATTGGTCAACAATGACCACTTTTCCTTCTTCCACCACATAGTCTACGTCATTTTGCATCGTGACATGTGCTTTTAGCGCTTGGTTAATATGGTGATTTAACCCAACGTGTGCGATATCGAATAAGTTTTCAATGCCAAACGCTTTCTCTGCTTTTGACATTCCATCTTCCGTTAATTGAACACTTTTCGTTTTCACGTCATACGTAAAGTCTTCTTCCTTCTTTAACGTACGAACGAATGCATTTGCTTGGATGTAAAGTGCCGCTGATTTTTGTGCCGTACCTGAAATAATAAGCGGTGTACGTGCTTCATCAATTAAAATCGAGTCAACCTCATCGATTACTGCAAAGTGAAGCGGACGCTGTACCATTTGCTCTTTATACAGCACCATGTTGTCACGTAAGTAATCAAAGCCCAGCTCATTGTTTGTGCTATACGTAATATCGGCATTGTACGCTTGTTGCTTTTCTTCACGCGTTAAGCTGTTTAAGTTTAATCCTACTGTTAACCCTAAAAACTCGTATAAGCGTCCCATTTCAGTCGCGTCACGGCTTGCTAAGTATTCATTGACTGTCACAACATGAACACCTTTGCCAGTAATCGCATTTAAATAAACAGGCATCGTCGCAGTTAACGTTTTACCTTCCCCCGTCTTCATCTCAGAAATGTTTCCTTCATGAAGGGAAACGCCCCCCATTAGCTGTACTTTGTACGGATACATTCCTAATACACGCTTCGCTGCTTCACGCACAACCGCAAACGCTTCAGCTAATAAGTCATCCAGCTTTTCGCCTGCTTGATAACGTTGTTGAAACTCTGCTGTTTTTTCGCGTAATTGATCATCTGTTAGCTCACCAATTTTAGGACCTAACGCATCAATTTCGTCTGCCATTTTTTCTAAACGGTTAATTTGGCGTTGGTTGCCATCGAATACCTTCTTAAATAATCCAAGCATCTAAAACGCTCCTCTATTTATAATGGAATAAATGCAACATCTATCTTGTCATATGGCTGCTTTTATAATCATTGTTGTTTCTTGATCGGTCATTTCCTTTTCAACCAATCATATTTAGGAACAACAATCGGTTACAAAAGAACCTTGTTTATTTGAATTCTGGTGTCATCACTTTCATGCGCTTCATCAAAGAAGCTGATTGTTTCTTCTATTATATCTGATTATCAGTAAAATTGTAACATTCGAGGGATAACCATGACAAATAATCGAGGTAGATATGCAAAGGGACAGTGGAGAATAGGTGGCTGATGGTAGAGAACTTTCCTTGCTATAAGGATGATGATTGGGTGTGTTGAAGAACAAAAAAACTGATGCGAGAGCAACCCGCATCAGCTTTTATAATTAATTTGGCTCGATTAGGCCGTACTTTCCATCTTTACGACGATACACAACGTTTGTTGTATTTGTTTCTGCGTTTGTAAAGACAAAGAAGCTGTGACCAAGCATATTCATTTGTAGAATTGCTTCTTCGTTATCCATTGGCTTTAAGTCAAAGCGCTTTGTACGCACTAATTCTAAATCTTCATCTTCTTCTGTCGCAACAGCCGTTGCTGCTGTTTCATCCTCTAAATTAGCAAACACATACTTTGGTACACCTTTTTCACGAAACTTACGGTTTACTTTTGTTTTATGTTTACGAATTTGACGCTCGAGTTTATCAACAACAAGATCAATAGCTGCATATAAATCTGTATGTGTTTCTTCTGCACGAAGTACTAAATCCGTCATAGGAATCGTAACTTCTATTTTTTGTTCATTGTTGTATACTTTTAGATTTACATAAACATCTGATTTCGGAGTTTGATCAAAGTATCTTTCTAGCTTATTAATTTTCTTCTCTACATAGTCCTTTATCGCTGGAGTTACCTCAATGTTTTCACCGCGAATGTTGTATAGCATGTCTGAACTCCTCCTTTAATCCAAGGTATGTATCTATATTTCTACAATACCCGACACATCTCCTTCTTAAACCATAAAATTATGTGAAAATTTTGTGAATGTCTACTTTTTCACATTCACCTCCTTAGTATGTCGATGTGTTTAGAAAATAGTATGAGGAAGAAAATAAAAAAATGCGGCATCCCTCAAAGAGATACCACATTTTTCAGTGCGTAATATATGGTTGAATTTGCTGCTCCATTCGTGTCTTCCACTTTTCAAACAGAGGGAGAATGTCACCATTAATAATGCGTTGCTTTTCATACATATCATTCATGTGCCCTTCTAGCTGAAGCACAGCGTTAAGAACTGGTTGATACTGTTCAATAAACTTTGTAAACGATCGGTTTTCAGCAAATTCTTGTAGCAGTTGCTCATTTGTTTTCTCAAGTTGACTAAGTGCTTCAAGCACATCACCTAATACCCGATCTCCTTCTGTTTTATTCTCATCATCAAAGCTCGCTTCAACGTAGAGAAGACCTTCTTGAATGGTTTGAAGCAAGTCATAATACGATTTTAAAAGTTCAAATTGATTTATCTCTAGAGTTGGCATACGTTCACTCATTTCCGTTTATCATAAAAGGTCCCGTCAAACGATACATTGGCGTATGGATTGGCATAGCGGTCCGTTTTTGTTTTCTTTATTTTCAACTTACGAATATCAACCGCTACTTGCTCTTTTATTCCAACAAGCGCTCGGTCAATCGCTTGATTCATTGTGATCATCTCTTGTGCTAGTGCCTTCTCTTCTAAGGAAGCTGGCTTGGTGACGTGCGAAAGTAACGCTTGACGAGCGTCCAAAAGCTCATCAACACGTTGAATGTAAGCATCTCGCTGTTCCTCCGAAGGACTGGTTGCGACATGTGTATGTAACGCTTTTGTCACTTCATAAAGCTGATGAAGCATACTCACTATGCCTTTCCACCTTGACCATGTGATTGCTGACGGCTTAGCTGAATAACTTGCTTCCACGTGTCACGGAACTCGACAACATACCCTTCCACTTCATCTAAAATACCGATATCATTTTTAATATTCGCTTCAATCAAACGATTGTTTAAATAATCGTACATTACAAGTAAATTCTCAGATACAGGGTATTTCTTATCTAGTGTGACCATTAACTCTTGTACAATCTTTTGTGCCTTCAACAAGTTCGTATTTTTCGCTTGAATATCATTTTGTTGAATCGCTAACTTACCAAGCTTAATAAACTTAATACACCCTTCATATAACATAAGCGTCAACTGACCTGGTGATGCCGTATTCACATTGTTTTGTTGATACGCTTGATATGGATTACTCGTTGCCATCTTCTACTCACTCCCTTTACTATTACCCACCAAACTGCTGCATCATGAACATCGCTTGCTCATTTGAACGTTGAATCGCTTTTTCCATTGCGGTGAATTGACGCCAGTAGCGGTCTTCGATTTGTGTTAAACGAGATTCAAAACTACTAATTTGTTTATCCACATTATTTAAATCACGACCAATCGCAAACTGCATATTTGTTGATAAACTGCTCCCTGCTCGGTCGCGTATTTGTCCCATTGACTTTTGAAGACTATCATATAAACGATTAACAATCCCTTTTTCACCATAAGCTGTTCCAGAACCGGCAAAAAGCTGTTCGACAGATGCAGGGTCTTCTTCAATCGCTTTCTTCAGTTCTGCTTCGTTAATCGTTAGCTTTCCACCCTCTAAATAGTTACTGCTTGTTTTAATTCCAATAGCTGTAAGCTGCTGAAAAGGTGATTGCGCATTCTGACTATTCTTAACGGGTGTATAAAAATCCAGACGCATTTGACTTAGTACACTTGATAAGATTGGATCTCGACGGAGTAACCCGCTTTTTGCTTTTTCTTCCCACTGCTCTTGTTGCTTATCAGATAGTTGTTCACGCTGCTCATCTGTTAAAGCTGTATAAGATCGGTAGACATCTTCTGAAAGCTTTGCTTGGATTTTTTCAATCGTTTCATTATATTTATCAACAAACTTCTTAATATTTTCAAACACAGCCTCCGTGTTGTTAGAAACACCTAGAGAAATTGGTGGGTCTGTAGCCTCTGTTTTATCTTTTAATGTAAGTGTGACACCATTCATTTCAAAGGTGTTAGATGTACGCTGCGTCTCTAAGCCGTTAATTGTAAACTTCGCATTTTCTCCACCCGTCTCACTTGCACCATCAAATTTTAAAACATTATTTAGAAAAGTTCCGCTTGTCATAATTTCATCTTTGCGGACCTCTAGAATGCCTTTATCAGGATCAGCCTCAACTTCACCTTCCGTATTAAAGTTACCGGTTTCTTTCCTTGTTAGTGTCACTTGATCTGTAAACGAATCATAAAAAGCTGTGACGCCTGCTTGAGAACCATTAATACGGCTAAGTACATTGTTTAATGATTCTGTTCCTTGTACATTAAACTTTTCTTCAACAGATCCTTTTGCATTAAACGTCGTAATACCGAAAGAAAAATAATGTTGCTCATACGCTACCTTTACTTCTGTATCGCTAGGAATTTCTTGACCTTCATTAAAGGTGATTTTTCCTGTTGGGAAATCAATACTACCTACTACTGCATCAGTTTCATCTTTAATTTCCCCATTAGTTGTACTCACATATGTTTTACTACCGGCTGTAATAGTCACGCTACCTTCAACCAAGGCACCTTTTGTTAGCTGTAGCTCTTTTAATGGATCTGATGATTTAAATGTATCAACTTTTTTATCTGCTACATAATCAACTTTGATAGAGCTGCCTTTGTTAATGCTTTCTCCAAATGTTAACGTACCATCAGCAGCAAGCTTCACCTCTCCTTTTTGAGGAGTGGCATCCTTCGCTACCACCTTAAAAGACGTGCCATTTACTTTTACAGAGATACTAGATAAATCCGCTATCTCATTCTTTACACTTACTCCGTTAGAAAGCGTCAAGTTAAAAGTGCTGCCACTTTCTGTAGCAGAAATCGTTGTTGTTTCGACACTTCCTTTGCTCCAATTAAACGTGCTATCTCCAAACGAATCTTTTATACTGTATAACCCTTTTGTAGAATCGACCTTAGCTGTTGTATCTTTAGAGATACTACCTGTATTCACTTTAGTTGCGGCCGTAGCTAGACGGTCAATCTTCGAAACAGTAAAAGAAGAAAGATTCGCTGCACTTGTTGCCGTTGCCGTTATCTTTGAGTCATTTGAAGAACTAACGGACCTTGCTCGATAGTTAGAAGAAAGCTTCATATCAAATGATAAGTCTCTTAGTGATAACAACAATGAATTCATTGAGCGATAGTCATCACGTTTCCACTCTAACGCTTGCTTCTTTTGTTTATATTTATCTAAAGGCATACGTTCTGCTTTCATTAAATCCTTTACAAGGGAATCAGTATCCATTCCACTTGCCAAACCACCAATACGTACCATACATCCTCACCGCCGTTATACTTTATGGTCAAACAATAAACCGATGAATCTGTTCATCTCAACATACATATCAATTAATTTTTTAGGAGGAATTTCTCGAATGACTTCTTGCGTTTTCACATCTATAACCTTTGCATAATAGCGGTTTGCCTCTTCATGAAGCTCAAAGTGAACCGCTGTAAACGTAGGTTCAAGAAATGCATTTAACTCCTCTACCGCTTTTTCTAAGTATTCTTTACTGTAGACATCTTCTAGTTTGGATTCAGGTGAACTTTTCTTTTCATTTGTACGTTCAACTTTTGAATTTTGGTTTATATAGTCTGAGTTGTATAAATCTTTCGTTGATGAAGAAATGCGTTTAATCATCCCCTCAACTCCCAGCGCTTTTACTTTATTTATCGGATGAGATGAGAGATTTTAAATAGGGAAATGAGCGGAGATTTGATTTAGAGATCTGAAAATAAAAAAAGAGACCGTAGCAAAACTAGAGCCTCTTTCATACCTAAAAATTAACGAAGAAGTTGTAGAACTCCTTGTAGTTTTCGATTAATTTACTTTGCAACCGTACCTTTTTATTACAAAGCATACTATATCTTCATCCATATTTTCATGGATCTGCCCACTCCGAACAACCTTTGTTAACCTATGAGATTCATAGCTGTAGCTTTTGTTCTCTACCCGTTTAACTTTCTCTGGCGTTTCCTCACAAGAACTTGAATTACTAATTACTCATCATTTCATTTTCATTATTATCTCAAGAATTTTAAAATTCTTTTGATCTGTGATTTCTAACATCGCTTGTGCTTTTTGATTTCAATCTTTTAAGAGTAATAAAAACAGCAACTTTAATTAAATGTGGATATTCCACTTACTCTTCATCATTCTACAAATCTTGACATATCTTAGATTTTCACAGTAACAAATTTCTTAAGTTGTTATTCGCCAGATAAAATAGACTCCAACCACTCTCTATTTTCTAAATACCATTTAATTGTCAATTCCATACCCTGATCAAAGGTATATTTAGGAACCCAACCTAACTCTTCCTTTATTTTTGAATTATTAATAGCATATCTTCTGTCATGACCTAGGCGATCTTTTACGTACTCTATTGAAATTTCATTTTTTCCTAAAGACTTAAGTATTAATTTAACAACTTCAATATTTTCTTTTTCACTATTTCCACCTATGTTATAAACCTCTCCTACTTTCCCTTTATGGAGAACGGTTTCAATTGCAATACAATGATCTTCAACATGTAACCAATCTCTAATTTGCTTGCCATCCCCATAAACTGGTAAAGTTTTCCCTATTAAAGCATTATAAATCATTAGTGGTATTAGTTTTTCAGGAAACTGGTTTGGACCATAGTTATTAGAACATCTTGTAATATTTATAGGAAGTCCGTATGTTTCATAATATGCTCTTACTATCATATCAGCCGATGCCTTTGATGCCGAATATGGACTATTTGGAGAAAGACATGTCTCTTCTGTAAAATATCCTTCACTTCCTAATGATCCATAAACTTCATCTGTAGATATTTGAATAAACTTAACTCCGTCTTTAAATCTTTTACTGTATTTATCAGAAGAATCAACTTTCCAATTATCTAATGCTATATCAAGTAAAGCTTGAGTACCGAGTACATTCGTTTTCAAGAAAACGCCAGGATTCTCTATACTACGATCAACATGAGATTCAGCAGCGAAATTTATTACAACATTTATCTTAAATCGCTCAAAAAGATCCTTTAGTAATTCTCGATCACCAATATCTCCTTTTACAAAATGATAGTTATCATGTTGCATTAATTCTTTAAGGTTTTTTAGGCTTCCTGCATAAGTGAGTAAATCTAAGTTGACTATCGTATAGTCATACTTTGAAATCATATGTTTAATAAAATTAGATCCGATAAACCCTGCCCCGCCAGTTACCAGTATATTCATAACAAACTCCTTTAAAATCTGCTAAACCTTATAATAAAAACTGTTAATTATAGATATATAGCTTGCTTATTTTGTAGCTCCTCAGCAACTTCCATTAAGTATTTACCATACTCTGTTTTTAATAAGGGCCTAGCAAGTTCAATTAGTTGCTCTTTGGTAATATAACCTCTTCTATAGGCAATTTCTTCAATACACGAAATAAATAACCCTTGGCGCTTTTGAATTGCTTCAACAAAATTAGATGCTTCTAGAAGAGATTCATGAGTTCCAGTATCTAGCCATGCCAGACCTCTTCCCATTACATCAACCTTTAATTCACCTTTCTTAAGATATTCATTTATTACTGAAGTAATTTCTAATTCTCCTCGGGCAGAAGGAATCACTTTTTTTGCAATTTGTACTACGTTATTATCAAAGAAATATAAACCTGGAACTGCTAAAGAGGATTTAGGGTGCTTTGGTTTTTCTTCAATTGAAATAGCATTCTTTCGTTCATCTACTTCAACAACACCATACGATCGTGGATTTTTAACATAACAACCAAAAATAATGGCTCCAGTTAATAATGAAGCAGCTTGATATAATCTGTTTCCGAAATTTGACCCATAAAAAATATTATCACCTAACACTAGTGCTACAGATGAATTACCAATAAATTTCTCTCCAATAATAAAGGCCTCAGCAATACCATTTGGTTTGTCTTGAACTTCATATTCAAATTTCATTCCAAGTTTACTTCCATCTCCTAAAAGATCTATAAATCCTCCTATATCTCTTGGAGTAGAAATAATTAAGATTTGTTTTATGCCCGCCAACATTAATACTGACAACGGATAATATATCATTGGTTTGTCATACACTGGTAACATTTGCTTTGATACTGCTTTAGTCAACGGGTATAGTCGAGTACCAGAGCCACCAGCTAAGATTATTCCCTTCATAAATAACCACCTAATCTTTAATCGGAATCAAAAATGGAGCACTAGTATGCATTTCACGTAATATTCGACAAATTCCTTCTACAGATTCTAATTCTAAATCTCCGTAATAAGGCAATGAAAGTACTTGCTGTACAGACTTTTGCGCTTGAGGAAGATTCTCTGGTTGTGCAGAATCAAGGTGTTTATACCAATGAAAATCACTACATAATGGATAAAAGTACCTTCTTGTATACACATTATACTTCTCAAGTTCTTTATGAATCCAATCTCTTGTCCTACCATACTTGCTTGCATCAATTTCAATCACAAAATACTGGTAACTACTACTCTTGTTTTTCAAGCCCGTAATGATCCTAATTCCTGGTATATCAGCTAAATTTTTTTCATATGTTTCCCTAACTTTATCTCTCCGCACTCTTTCTTGATCTACTAATTTCAAAACTTCTAATCCAATAGCTGCTTGAACTTCATTCATTTTCGCATTTAATCCTGACAATACGACTGATTCTGAACTGACAAGACCAAAGTTCTTTAATAGTGCTAGCTTTTCACCTATTTCTTCATCATGAAAAGTAAGTGCCCCACCTTCTACAGTGTTAAAAAGCTTTGTCGCATGAAAACTAAACATCGTCATATCACCAAAGCTACCTATAGGCTTACCTTTAATTTTCGTACCAAATGCATGTGCACCGTCATAAATAACTTTAAGATTATATTTATCTGCTATTTGCTGAATTTTACCTACTTCACATGGGTTTCCAAAAACATGTACCCCAAGGATAGCACTTGTTTTATCTGTAATAAGCGCCTCAATTTTATCTGCATCGATATTGAGAGTTTTTGGGTTAATATCACAGAAAACTGGGTTTAAGTGGTTCCAATCTAAAGCTTGTACTGTAGCAGGAAATGTAAATGGTGTAGTAATAACCTCTCCAGTTAATTCTAAAGCTTTTATTCCTAATACCAATGCTAGCGTTCCATTGTTAAATAAAGATATATGGTCAACGTTCAAATAATTTTGTAATTGTTTTTCTAATTCCTTATGCTGTAAACCACCATTTGTTAGCCATTTACTTACCCACACTTTTCCAATTGCATCATTTACAGAATCTATATCCGGAAGTACTGGCCTTGTCACATAAATTGGTTCTCTAAAGCGTTTTACCATTTTTATGATTCATCTCCAAATTGTTATACTACATTAAAATAATAGCACAACCCATTGTTCTAAAGATTTTTTAAACATAGTCACTTTAATGATTTCATAATAAAGATAGGTCTGTTTAAAAACTCTCCTAAGTGGTCAAATCGATTAATATTTTCTTTATTTAATTTATTATAATGAATAGAATCTTCTATTTGTTCCGCAACACCTATTTCGATAATTCCCCATTTTTTTTCAGTTCCATCTTTTATAAATCTAATTAATTCTTCTTTCGTTCCGTTTTCAAATAAACCTAATTCACTATTCCCTTTCCAATTAAAACCCAATTGAAAAACCATTATTTCAGTAGTATCCGCTAATGTATTTAATTGTTCAACAATAATTCCCTTTGCTTTTTCTATTGATAATTTTTTATCACCATAATCATCACCAATATGATGCAAAACATTTAATAACAGTATAATATCATATTTTTTTTTTCTACATTCGTCATCAAACCTATAGTATTCATTGGTAATTTCTATCTTCTTTTCAACACCCAAAACTTTTGATGAAAGTCTTACAAATTCAGAATGTGTTTTATTCCCTTCGTAAAAATGAACTTTTTCTACGCCTTGATCTATCATTTCAAATGTAAAGTAGCCTGTATTTCCTCCAATATCTAATATCTTTTTGTTATGGATATCAAGGTTTTCTGTTATGTATTTTAACCGCTCTTTCTCATACCTTGTTTTGACTTTTATTTCGTTATGATTAATAATTTCCGAAAGTCTCTTAGATAGTATCTGATAACTTGAGTGCTTACTCATTTCTGAATAAAGCTCTTTAAGTTTATTTTTTTCCGTACTCATTGAAGTAGCTCCTTTTTGAAAATCAACTTTGTATCTGGCCTTCTGTAAACATCGTTTTCTAACCATTCAGGAAAAAAGTCTACCCAATCGTCTTCATTACATTGGTAAAATGTTGGTTTTTTATTTTTGCGAAGTATTTCTCCCAATCCACCAAACCAAAAATATTTTATTTTTTCTGACGGATCAGTAAACTTACCTAGAGATTCTATTAGACCAAAATCATGAAAAAATGCTTCAAAGAAATTTATATTGGCATCTACAAACAATTGTGAAGGTCCCCAAAACCTAGGATTCGCTTCAATCATGTAAAATTTATTATTATCCCCTTTTACTTCAATCATAACAAATCCAAAGAAGTGTACCATCTTAAATAAGTTCTCATATTTTCTAGATTCAGATGTATTGTGAAAATCAGAAGAAATAGCAGCCACCATTGACTTTCCACCAGGCTGTTGTACCAAATTTTCTTGGGAAAATTTAAAAATAGTTCCATCTCTATGAAAATAATATAATAAGTAAAAACTTCGCCCATTAATAAATTCTTGGAAATAAAATTCTTTTTTTTCGTATTTCTTTAAAAAATTTTCAAGTTCAAATGAATTATTAATAATAATAGGAGATAATACTTCTTTATTTTTCATTGATAAATAATGTTTTGGTTTTGCTACTAAAGGATATAGAAGACCTTTCTTAAGATTAACTTCTTTAGGAACTAGTATGTTGTTTTTAGAGCATAAATGGCCAAAACTATACTTATCAGAAATCAGTTCATATAAATCTTCATTGACTAATGGGATTATACAACGATTTTCTTCAAACTCTGCTCTATTCTGAAGTAAAAACCTGTTTAGTGCCTCGGTTGATGGTGCAATAATATATTTATCTGCATTTTTTTTTCTTTGCACTTCTTTTATCGATTCAATAAGATCCTCTTTATTAAGCTGTATCGATTGACGAATTGCACGTACCTCATTTTTATAATCTGTTAAAAAAATTCTGTCCTCCTCTGATTTTGCAATGATTGCGTAGTCTATATTATTCTTATGTAAGGTTCGTAAACACGAAATTACTGCTCGTTGATTAAACCCTGAAAAAACAATAACGCATTTTTTAAAATGAATCCCTTCAAATTCCATCCTATCACCCTATTTAGCTACTGGAAAGCTTGGCTTCGAATCAAACCTAACAGCAGAAGCTTTATAATATTTATAGATTTTTCTATAGTAAAAAGATTTTTACTTATTAGAACATATTGCGAAATTCAAATTATATATATCAAATTTTGCTTTTTATGGTAGATGGTGACGGGGGTTCGTCGCCATAGCATTTCATAATGAGATTTACCCTCATTCACGAATCTTTATATATACTTTTAACTCAGGAAACCTTTTTACTACATCATTAAACAAATTTGTTGCTAATTCATGTTTTCCCGTATTTTTCAAGGTACTTAATCTCCAACTAAAATATTTTGCAAGTCTAATTAGCAACCAATTCTCTAAATCTAATCGATTAATTCCCTTTTTAAAAGCAATTTCTTTTAATTTTTCTAATTCATCTATTGTTGTGTAATCATATTCAGTCGGCATATTATTACTTATACTATTCCTGTGCACTCTATAAACTGACACTTTATCTTTAATAAATCCAACATCACCAAGAAGCATTAGCTTTAAATATAGAAATAAATCTTTTGATTTAGTTTCCTCTTTTAAACAATCTAGAGTCATAGCCTTTTCCCTATCAAAAACTGTAGTTAAGACACCTGTGATATGCTTATAATCCTCCGTCTCATATTTAACAAAATATGTTAAACCATCTGTAATCATAGGTAAATTAAATGACGTTTCACTAAACATTTGGGTTTCTTCTTGTCTCACATAGCAATTTGCCCATACAAATGAAAGGGTTGGGTTTTTGGTTAATAGATTTATTGCTTGTGAGATATAATCCTTTTTTACTAAAAAATCATCGTGATTAAGAATCATTACATACTTAGATGTACAGTGATTATAGAATAAATCACTTGAATTATTACCTGCTCCCAAATTTTCTCTTCGTTTAATATACTTTAAATTCGGATATTTTAAATACTCTTTCATTAATTCGTCAGTTCCATCAGTCGAATTATCATCGCCGACTATAACCTCTAAATTTGGATAGTCTTGAGCCAAGGCACTTTCAACAGCCTCTTTAAGATAGGCTTTTTGATTATATGCAGGGATAATTATACTTACTGAGGGGGTTTTAAAAGGGTTTAAAGATCCAAACGCTGTAGAATTAAAAATTTTCTTTAGTTCCATTTGATTATCATATAAAGATAATAATTCATCCTTTAAATCATTTTCTATTGAATACCGATAGGCCAATCCGTAATGAAAAGCTGCATCACTTTCATTCCTCATATTTTCAAGTGCGTACGCATAATTATAGTAAGCATTTGCATTTTCTGGATCTATGCTTAGTGCATTTTTAAGACATGCGGCAGCTGATTTATATTCCTCGACCTTTAAACATAATACCCCTCTTAAATTCCAGTATTCTGCATTATTCAAAAATTCTTGTTTGATTTCTATAATTAAATTAAGAGCTTGTTCAATATCATTATTTACTATAAAACCTTCAATCCTCTTAAGGACAGTCATTGTTTAAATCCCCCACAATGTAATATGTATTCAAATAATTAACTAACCGTTTCAGGTTCTATATTTAATTAGATATGTTAAATATATCTGTTGATTTTCGGTTTAGGAGCCTTATTGGCCCTGTATTTCCAAAGGATTCTCACGCCTTCCGCTCTAATCAATAATAACCTTTAACACAGCCATTTAATTAAAGATTTTAATTCTCCTAAGACTCATTATTCATTAATGTTGCTAGACGACTCTCAGCTAACGAATATCCGTATTGAGAGGATTGTTGATAATAATCAATAGCTTTATTAATATTACCAGTCACCTCATAAAAGACAGCGAGGTTGTAAGCAGCTAAGTAACTACTAGTACCTTGTAAATATTCCAAGTACTCTGTTTCACCTAGACTTAAACAGGATAGAAAACTATCCTCTATTCTTTGAATATAGTTTTGTGCTTTATTAGGAAATGCCAAGCAATAATTCAAATAAAATAACCCTTTGGCAAATTGAAAATCTGAAACGTTTTTTAAATGCTCCTTGTTTTGGTTTATTATATGTAACACTTCTTCCCTGTCACATTCTTTCCCGCTATTAATTAACTCTACAACTAATTCCCAATAATATGGAGTGTTAATAGTCGCCAATTTATATGCTTTCTCTAAAAAGTAAAATGCCTCTTTAAACTGCTTATTTATACGTAATTCTTTGCCTAATTGAAAAAGGTAATATACATCTTTTGGATTTTTATTAATTTCTTTTATAAGCAATGGAATATTTCTTTGACTTTTTTTAGTTTCGAAATAACCATCATGTTTAAAAATTAAATTTAGCTTTTCTCTAGGAATATTGCTTTCAAGCTGCTCGTGAATTGCCCCAACGAATCTAACTTCCCTTGGAAAAAATCTAGAAACATAAGATTTTGAATGATAAACTTGATTGTCTTTTTTAAAATGACTATCAATTAATATCCTACCAATTTTATTATGGGCCATACATAATTCTAGATCGTTTCTAGTTCCCTTAGATACGTATTCATCGCCATCTAACACTAATATGTAATCTCCCTTAGTGTTTTCAATCGAAAAATTACGTGCTAAGGAGAAATCATGACACCATTCAAAGTGATATAATTTAATGTTTTCATACTTTTTAATGATATTGATTGTATGATCGGTTGATCCGGTATCTACTATCACAATCTCATCTACAAAATCTTTTACACTCTGTATACATCTTTCTATATATCTTTCTTCATTCCTGACTATCATGGCTAATGATATTTTCAATCTCATTCCTCTTTCTAAATGTAGAATGCTTCACAATTAACTTTATAAAAAATGAAATTGTTTTTAATCTCGTAATGTTACTAATTGAACCTTTCTAAATAAAAGCTATCTAAAAATAGTTCTCTTGCTCTTAGTAATGTAGTTTCATACAATTCATCTTCCTGAGCGTGTTCTAATATTATTTTATAAAATCGAAAATCTTGTTCATAAATTGACATTGCATACTTCGTAATATTTAAAGCGTCAGCAATATTTTCTGTTTGTAATAAACTATTGATTATATTTAAAAAATCTTGCTCAGAGAAGTAATTCCATTCCGCTTTTTCATATAATTGTAAAGCTTCTGTTTTAAATCCATTTGAAAATAGCAAAGCCGCTACTTTTGAAACACTTTTTTGATTCAGATGTTGAATATTACTTAACAAAGTTTCACATAATGAAAATTGTTTATAATTAATGAGCGTTTGTAAAGAAAAAATAAATAAGCTTTCTTCAATTGTTTCTTCAACATATTCATTATGTAATATATCAATTAATGTTTTAAGGGCTTTTTCTTTTTCAAAATGTATCATAAGGTCACACTCTATATTGTTCTGTTTCATAAATTCCCTTAATAAAAAAACATCTATAACATTGATCCAGTTTAATTGAACTAGTTCCTTTATTAACGAATAATCCAAACCATCTTGAAACGCTTCAAGATTCTCTTCTTTTTTAATACATAATTTTTTCAATAATCCAACACTATACAAATTTTTATGTTCTTCATAAAAGTTTTCAAGAATTGATAATGCTAAATCAGGGTTTCCAAAATCAAAACTTGCTTCAACATAATACTTGATATTTTTAGAATCCACTAAATTTTCCCTATTAAAGAAGTTGGAAATTTCTGCAACTGAATGAAATTTATTTAAGATGTATATTACCTTTTTTATGCTTTCTTGATTATATTTATTTATATTCAATACACTAGTATAGTGATAAATCGCCCTCTCATAATTTTCTTCATAAAGGTAAATTTGCCCTAATCGATTATGTGGCTTTTGATCCTTTAAGTCAGGTCTCATGATAACATGATGATATTTTTCATTATTATTTATTATTTGAAGGAACATATTTTTTGCATCCTCCAATTGACCTCTGACAAAAAATATTTCCCCTTTTAAATATGGGATTTCAGGGGAAGTAGTATAAATAGATTCAGCATCTGCTATGACTTTTATCGCATCGTTATATCTCCTTAAATGGATTAAACAGATAACTATTTGAATTAATGTAGTCGACACCCATGAAAGGCGAAAGTCTTGTTTAAGTTTATATGCCTTTAAATAAGATTCCAGTGCTTTTGAATATTCACCGCTGGAAAAATATTCGTTTCCAAAATTAAAATAATCAAATGCATTATTATCACCGCTACTCATTTCTTTATCTAATAATTCTTTATTTCGCTGTTTTTTCTCTTTTTTATCGACTGTTTCGTTTAAATACCCAGAGTGAAAAATAAGCAAATTAGAATTTTTACTTTTCAGTGGTTCACCACTCTGTTTTTTAAATTGTTCATGAATTTTACGATAATAACTAATTTGACTATTATTCTTATAAATTCGATCATGGAAATTCTGCACTAAATTCTCTCCATAATTTCCGGTAAAGTTTAATATTTTTGCACTGTAAGCATCATACATGCCTTTATCATTTTTTATCTCTTTAATAAACTCTTTAAAATTTTCTTCATCTACATATTCATCTGCATCTATTACAAGAATCCATTCTCCCGAAGCTTTAGATGCTGCATAATTTCGTGCGACTGAAAAATCATCTATCCATTTAAATTCATAAATATGAGGTGTATACTTTGCTGCTATTTCTTTAGTGTGATCGTTTGATCCTGTATCCACAACGATTATTTCATCTACTAAATGCCAAATGGAAGATAAACTACGGTCAATCACTTGTTCTTCGTCTTTAACAATCATGCATAATGACATGAAAGGCTTCATTTTGTTGACCTCCTAGAAGTAATAAGTCTAATAAAAATATCGTGCTTCAAAATAAAGCACGATATTTTTTTAAAATTACTACTATTAACGAAGAAGTTGTAATACACCTTGTGGTTGTTGATTAGCTTGAGCAAGCATAGCTTGAGCAGCTTGAGAAAGAATAGAGTTCTTAGTTTGAGCCATCATTTCTTTAGCCATATCAACGTCACGAACACGTGATTCAGCGGCTGTTAGATTTTCACTAGCCGTGCCTAAGTTATTTATTGTATGTTCTAGACGGTTTTGATAAGCACCAAGTTTAGAACGTTGAGTAGATACACTTGCAATAGCAGTATCTAAAGCAGCAATAGACGAGCTTGCTGCGGCATTAGTTCCAACTGAGATAGTAGCTCCTGAAATACTTAATCCAGCAGTATTCATAGCAGAGATTCCAATGTTAATTACCTGACCATGATTTGCCCCAATTTGAAGAGTACCTGAGAAGCTTCCACCTAATAAATTTTGAGTATTGAATTCTGTAGTAGTAGCAATTCTATCAACTTCAGACATTAATTGGTTTAATTCATCTTGAATTGCTGTACGATCAGCTGTTACATTAGTATCATTAGCACCTTGTACAGCTAACTCACGCATACGTTGTAGAATGGCATGCGTTTCATTTAATGCTCCTTCTGCCGTTTGTAGTAAAGAAATTCCATCTTGTGAATTCTTCGAAGCCATGTCTAACCCACGAATTTGCCCACGCATTTTTTCAGAAATCGCAAGGCCAGCTGCATCATCCCCCGCACGGTTAATACGAAGACCTGAAGATAATTTCTCCATTGATTTTGATTGACCAGCTGAAGCACTATTTAGCTTGTTGTAAGTATTAAGCGCTGCAATATTATGATTAATTCTCATTTTATTGTTCCTCCTTGAATGTATATTCCACGTCCTTGTGGATGGTTTGGAATAGGTCGAGAAGTCGGCCGCCTTTCGACTTATTCTTTACAGTGTTTATATCGTCATGGAGACACAGTTGTTTAGAGGTTTAACGTGAATTTATTTCTCTTTTTTTAACTTTTTTAGCTGCTGTAGTAAATCAATGGCTGTTTCCGATGCTTGTTTATTTTCCTGCTGAATGGCTTGATAGATTTCTTTTCGGTGAATGTCGATATGCTTTGGGGCATTGATGCCGATTTTGACCTGATCGCCTTCGACTTTTAAAATGGTGATTTCGATGTCATCGCCAATTTGAATGGACTCTTTACTCTTTCGTGTGAGAACGAGCATGTCCCTCCCTCCTTACTTTACAGGTTGTTTGTATAGCTTGTGCTTTGTTTGATAATTTGTGTTCGTTAAAATGATTTGCTTTCCTTTGTTGTTTTTCGTATTTACAATGACCGGTGCTTGTAGATTCGCTGTTGAGTGTTCCATTGGATCTTTAATCATTAAGATTGAATAAACCGCTACATCTTTTTCACTTTCAATCCCTAGTTTCTCCAAATAACCCTTGTCTATTTCAAAATCATAGTCCGTAAAGAAGAGAAAGGGATTTGCAACAACAAACGCTAGCTCTGGTGTTTGAACGGATTGAAGCAAGTAAAACAGGCTGTCCTCTGCCAACGGTAACACGACAAACGCTTTTTCTTCTAAAAACCCTGGAATTCCATCGTCAAATCGGAGAATGTCTTGCTTGTTGATGTCAAGCTCTCCATGATATTTCGTTTCAATGTTCATGCATTCACAACCTTATATTTTTTGTTCGTACTTGATCCCTCGGTAATAGAGGTTGTCAAAATCAATCTTCAGCGAAGCTCTCTGTTCCATCTCAATGTCGACTTTTCCTCTTTCTACGTTGAGTGTCGGCTTATTTGTTTTGGCTTGAATAATTGGATCATTTCGTTTCCATTGAATGTCGACTTTTCCTGGTGTGTAATTGATTTTCACACTGTCATGAGACGGAATCCAGCCGATATTGAAATCATAGATTGGTGGTTCACTGTTTTGTTGGGCGTGCTGAGGAATCGGATTACCTCCATCTTCAATTCGCATGAGGTCTTCTCCTTCTTGTGACCTTCGTGCTAATCCAGCCAACCAGTCTTGATGGCCTTGGTCCGCTGCTTCTTCAATTCGTTTTGAAATATGCTTCAAATCCATGTCTTCCCATGCTTTCGTTTGATCAATTGTCAGCTGCGAAGGGGTACGCTCAATGTTCATTTCGGCTTTTGGCTGTTCAATGGACAAATCCGCTTTCGGCTGAGAAATCTCCATCGTTGCAGGAGTACTATTCATGCTAATCCTCGCTGAAGTGGATTCTAATCGAATTTGTGGCACACGCATCTTTTACCCTCCTCTTCTGTTTAGAATGGATTAAACACCTAACAAAAATCACTGCCCCTTCATTTCCATTCAACGCATGGACAATGTGACAGTGATTGTTACAAATTTGTTTTTACTATAAATCAAACATTCTAATTCTATCTTAAGAAGTCCATCAGTGTTGGCTGAATGATTCGTGAACCAACACCAAGCGCGGCACGATGAACGCTTTCCTGTGTTTTCAAGTCGGTAATAACACGTTCAATATCAACGTCTTCGTTTTCAGATAGGACGCGATTAGCGATCACTTCTTGTTCGTCAATACGTGTTTCCATCATTTCGATACGGTTTTGGCGTGCGCCGATCTCAGAGCGAACACTTAGAACGGCGTTGATGTTGTCATCGAGATCTTTTAAAGAAGCATCAATGTCACCAGCATTACTCATTAATTTCGTCTGCAGATCTTCAATTCGCTTAAAGAAGTCTGCGTTAAATAGCTTGTTTCCAGGTACATTCACACCGATATAGATCCCTTTAGACAGCTCAATTTTCACTTCGTTTGCATTCGTTGATGTAGTCGCAACCGTGCCACCTGCGTTCGTTGTCACAGGCTCTTTTGACGTGTTTGTCCCATTAAAGATGTATTTGTCACCTACTTTTGTGTTGGCAATCGTGACGAGATGCTCTTTTAGCTGCTTAATTTCTTCTTCAATTGCTTTACGCTGATTTCCTTCATACGTATCGTTACTTGCTTGAACGGTTAATTCACGAAGTCGCTGTAGGCCTTGGGTGGCTTTGTCTAACGCCGCATCCGTGTTTTCTGTCCATGTATATGCTTCTGAGAAGTTTCGCTTATATTGCTCCACTTCCATTAAGTTCGTGCGATACGTAATTCCTTTCATCGCGACGACAGGATCATCAGATGGACGCGTAATTTTTTTACCCGTCGCAAGTTGATCTTGATATTTCCCCATGTTTGCATAGCTTTTACTTAAGTTACTAAGCATATTGCTCGCTAGCATACTTTGTGTTACGCGCATTACCTATCCCTACCTTCCTCCGACACCTAGACCGTTAATAATTTTATCGAGCATTTCATCAATGACTGTCATATTACGTGCCGCTGCATTGTAGGCGTGCTGAAATTTGATCATATTTGTCATCTCTTCGTCTAACGATACGGCACTAATTGATTGCCTTCTCGTCTCAACCGACTGCAGTAGCACATCTGTATTTTGCTGCATACGCACTGCTTGCTGTCCATCGACCCCAAGCTTTCCAACCCAGCCAGAATAATTTGTTTTTAACGTTCCATTTTGGAGAATTCCTGCAGGTAGCGCAATAGCTGCCATGCCTTCTAATGGAATTGATCCATTTGCGAGGTTAATATTGTTTAAGTTTGCGAGATTAATCGCATGCAATCCGTTTCCAGACTCGCCATTTTCGGTTGAAATGGCAATGTTTTTTAAGTCGTTTTCAATATCTGCATGAAGCTTGATGGACTTCGCTGCTCCTTTATGATCGGTTCCCAATCCATCGAAGAATGACTTACCTGTATTGTCCGTTCCGATGCCATAGCCTGCTTGATGAACCGTGTTAAACAATGTTCCAAACGAATACGCAAGACGATCCATGTTATCAATCATTTGTGGATACAATCCTTTTTGAGGATCGGTTGTTCCGTATCCATACGATTCAACCAATGCTTTTAGCTTTCCGAGTGGCAAACTTGCTTCATTTCCTGATCCAGCATTGATGGTTTGATCGCCATTTAATGATCCTGTTACCTTAAAGCTCGTAAACGTCGCACCTGGTGTTTCAGCTACGCCGTCTCCATCAATATCCGTTCCTCCTTCTACTGACAATTTGTCAAAGGATGATCCCTCTACTAATTTATACTCGACACCCTCATGCATGAACGAGATCGTATATGATCCTTCTGCGAGTGGTGAAGCGTTAGTTTGAGTAAGATCAGGCTTGACCGGTGTCACTTTGACTGCCATTTGCTTTGAAAGCTGATCAACAAGCTGATCACGCTTATCATATAAATCATTTGGTAAATAGCCATGTGGCTCGATTTCATTAATTTGTGTATTCACTTTGGCAACCTGCTCTAAAATTGAGTTAACTTCATTCACTGAAACCCCAATTTGACTACCAATTTCATTTCGCACTTGATGCAGGGAATCATTTAAATAATGAAACGTATCGGCTACAGCAATTCCACGCTGTCTCACAACCGCACGTGCTCCTTCATTTTCTGGATTAACACTTACATCTTGCAAAGACTGCCAAAATTGATCCATTACTTTTGATAGGCCACTCCCGCCTATCTCCGTAAAAATATCTTCCATGCGTGAAATATCGCTACTACGCGCTTCCCAATAGCCTAGTTTGTTGCTTTCACCGCGATATTGGACATCTAAAAATCCTTCGCGGACACGTTGAATACTTCCTGCTTCTACGCCCGTACCCATTTGTCCTGGAATTTGCGGACGATTCATTGAAGGCGCCGGATATGGCTCTGTTTGAATGAAATTAACACGCTGACGTGTGTAGCCGGGTGTATTGGCATTAGCAATATTGTGCCCTGTTGTATAAAGAGCTGATTGCTGAGCCGTCATTCCTCGTCTAGCCACTTCTAAACCATGAAACGTTGAACCCATGTTCATACCTCCTTTTTCATTAGATCTTTGAGTTGAAAGAAGAATGAGGCAAAGATTGCTTCACTCCATTTGGGCGCTCATAATTGTAGGATTTTGCTTGAGGACGTACAAGATCCATTGTTAGATGTACAAACTGCAGAGATTGATAAATGAGCTGCTGATTCAGGTCATTTTGTTGTTTTAGCGCAGACAAACAACGAACAAGTTCGGTTTGTACGCTCGTTAGTTGCTGCTGCTCTTTTTCATCTGCCCTATTGATTACATCTTGTAGCGTTGGATGTTGTCCTGTTAGAAGGTGACCCTTTACGAGCTCGTTCAGTGCATTTACTCTTGCTTCTTCTAGCTTTGCGATGGCTGCTATGTGGGCTTGTTCTTCTGTCATTAACGCATTTAATTCTTCCATGCTACCGCGTTTAATGGCGTCTGTTTTCCGCTCTGCTAATTGATGCAGACTTTGATGCAAGGTGACGAGCTTCGTTAAAAGGTTAAAAAGAGCTTGTATTGACACGTCCATCCAACTCTCTAATTATTTTTCGTATAGAAGTCCACCATACTCTTTGCAATGTTGCTTGGCTTCACTTCGTACGTACCTTGCTGAATTTGCTTTTTCAATTCTTCTACTTTTCGCTGACGCTCAGTGGTGAATTCATTTACATGCTGCATTTCTTTTCCATGAGCAGAAATTTCGACTTTATCTTGTTTATCATTTGTTTTATCCATTTTGTATTGTTTATCCATCTGTTTCTTATAAGGATTGATATTAAATGATCCGTATCCGTTAATTTTCATTTTCTCACCCTTTCAATCCGCTTTTGATTACCTTTATTATCGGCTATTTTGATGATAAATTAACCTTTTCATAAAAGATGATACAAATAGCACAAAGCAAGGATTAGACTAGATTTTTCGGCCTATTCTCTCGTTGTATGTTTCACTTCTAATCTCTCACTTTACTTCCTATCTTTGTTATCAAATGTGTGATACGTACGCATTTGCTGGTTTTTAAGGTCTTCTGCCTTACGATTTTCTGCTTCTTTTAATTTATTGACCTGTTGATTAAAGCTTGTTTGACACGTTTCACAGAGCTTTCCTTTTTGAATGAGCTCTCCGCACTGATCGCACGGATACCCTAGATTCGGAAATTGTGAAACTTGCAGACGTTTATGTTTAATAAATTTATAGATAAGTGTTTCTGGCACACCTGTTGCCTTCGTTACTTGAAGCATCGTTGCGGTTCTGTTTTCACGCTTTCGAATAAAGTTGTACACTAAGTCGTATTGTCTTTCTTCTTCCCTAAAGCATGCTTCACACACATCTCGGAACGCATTTTTCATAAAAATATTGTTACATGTTGGACAATTAATAATTTCGCCCATCTAAACCCCTCCACCCACGACTATTTACCCATTATATCGTCTCTTTTTTAGAGATGTTAACTCCTTGCAAGCGTAAATGATTGAACAGAATTTGCTCCTGCTTGTTTTAATACGATAGCCGCTGCATGCAAAGTCATTCCCGTTGTGTATATATCATCAATAAGAACAACGTCTTTGCTCTTCAACCTCGAACCATCCCTCACATTAAACACGCTTTTCATCTCCAAACGCTCTCCTCGTGACTTTTTAGACTGCTTTTCGTGATGAATGCGAGTTAATCCTTCATAAATGTTAGAAGATAATAACTCTGCCAGTGCTAATGACTGATTAAATCCTCGTTCATATAATCGTTCATCACTAAGCGGAATCGGCACTAACAAGTAAGCGGGTGAATACACTTGTTTGTACAACGTAACCCAATCACTTTGAAAGAGGTGAAGAAGTGCATAATCTCCGCGAAATTTAAATTGAGCCATGACGTCTTTACAAAAAGAGTTATACAAATAGAGAGAGCGATTTTGTCCTAGCGTTCCTTTGTAGACGGCATCTTGCTCCCATTTTTGACAATCGCTACACAGCCCGCTTTGGTAATATTGAGGCGATAAGGCTGACAGAGGACGCCCACATTTCTGACACAGTTCTCCTGAAATTTTTAGCAGCTTTTCTTTACACATATGACAAAGCTGCACACGATGATTGGGCGAAAAGAAATGATGCCAACTACTACTGTGTCGAAGAGGCTGATGACAGTAAAGGCAATTATCCATCGATAAGTCCCCGCTTTTTCGCTTCGACATTCATCGTGATAATGTGCGCTCTTGCTTTTAGCATCTCGTTTGTTTTTCCATAATGAAAAAAGGTACTCTCACCTGTTGGATACTCAGCGCTTCTACCTACACGCCCTGCAATTTGAACAAGAGCACTTTCTGTAAAAATACGATCTTCTGCCCCGAGTATCGCTACATCAATTCGAGGAACCGTTACACCTCTTTCTAAAATCGTGGTCGTAACCAAAACAGAGAGCTCACCTTTACGAAATTGCTCGACCTTCTCTTTTCGATGCTCATCTGCTGCATGAACGCCATCTACCGAGACGCCCATTTCTCGAATGAGCGCAACAACTTGATTAAGCACGTCGATGCGAGGGATAAAAATAAAACAAGGCGTCACTTCAGTGATGCGTTTTTGAAGCCATTGTTTAAACGGAACGGGTAACCGTCCTTTTTTTAATGATTTTTGCCAATTTCCACACCAACATAAGCTCGGAACAGGGATTGGATGGCGATGATAACGAGCGGGAATTCTGACTGTTTTTCGCTTTTTGGCTTTTACGTCTTGTTGCCATTTTTCATTAGGGGTTGCGGTTAAATAAATGGTCGTGGCATGAGGCTTTTTCGCTTGCTGAACAGCATACTGTAGGGTTTCATCGGCAGAATAGGGAAATGCATCAACTTCGTCCACAATGATGACATCAAACGCTTGGTAAAAGCGAAAGAGTTGATGAGTGGTCGTTAAAACGAGCGGAGAATAGACGTGACGATCAGGACTTCCTCCATATAAGCCAATGGCATTCGCATGAGGAAATGCTTGCTGCAAACGAGGAACAAGCTCTAAAACAACATCCGTTCGAGGAGTGGCGATACAGACGCGTTTTCCTTCTTGTAACGCAGTATGAATTCCTTCAAACAGTACTTCCGTTTTACCGGCTCCACAAACTGCCCACACTAACAGCTCCTCGTTATGATGGATAGCGGATACCACTTCAGAAGCAGCGAGTTGTTGAGCAGGTGAAAGTGTTCCTTTCCATGCAAGAAACGAAGTGCTTTCAGAATGAGGAATCGTGGGGCCGTTCCAACTAATCAGCGGCGTGCATTCACTGACTCTTCCCATCATGATGCACGCACGGCAATACGTACACACTTGATCACAGCGAGCACAATGGAATGAATAAAAAAGGTGCTTGTTCCCACAGCGATTACACATCATCGTCGGCTTGTGTACAATTCCTTTCCGATACGATACATAGCCGTTTTGATAATGATCATGAATGGTTTCAACTAAAAGGGGAATATCATCAATGAGTAGCTGTTTTCCGACTAACAGGTGCTGAAGCTCTGAGGAGTAAGAAAAGGTAGGATTTAGCGGTGGAGAGGTCCACGGAGAGCAATGAGAGATAGGTTTACCTTTTTGATGGTTCATGAGGTGTTCGTTTTCCACGTAAAATTTCATCACATCATTCCTTTCGTTTACAGCAACAAGTATACAAAAAACTGGAAAAACGAACAACAAAAAAGTGTTTGAATGAAACATCCGCTTCACTCAAACACCTTTTCATTTCTTATATTTTATACCAGCCGATTCCCATGGATCCTTCTCCAAGATGCGTTCCGATAACGGGACCAAAATGTGAAATTCCCCATTCAATTTGCGGGTATTCTTTTTCAAGCTCTGCTTTTAGCTCAGCCGCCTCTTCCTGACGGTTTGCATGAATCACGACCGCTTTCATTGGCTCGTTATGTGCTGCCTCTTGATCTAGAACCTCTACAATTCGTTTAATCGCCTTTTTACGTGTGCGAATTTTTTCAAATGGAACAATTTTTTTATCAACAAAATGAAGAAGTGGTTTCACTTGAAGGAGACTACCAACAAATGCTTGTGTAGCACTCAAACGTCCACCACGCTGAAGATGTGATAAATCATCCACCATAAAATAGGCAGAGATGGATTTCTTCATCTCTTCTAATCGAGCTAAAATCTCATCAGATCCTTTGCCTTCATTCGCCATTTGTGCAGCTTCTAATACGTAAAAGCCTTGAATCATACAACTAATTTCAGAATCATAAACGTGAACGTCAATTCCATCTACCATGCTTCCTGCCGTGATTGCTCCTTGATACGTTCCACTAATTCCACTAGAAAGTGTCACAACAATTGCAGCATCATACTCTTCTTTTAGTTGTTCAAACAATTCTACAAATTGGCCAATGGGTGGCTGAGACGTAGTAGGAAGCGTTTCTGCTTCACGTACCTTTTCATAAAATTGTTCTGCCGTAATATCCATTTCTTCTCGGTATGTCTCATTACCGAAAATCACACTAAGTGGCACCATATGTATGTTGAGCTTATGGAGTATGGTTTGGTCAATATAAGCTGTACTATCTGTAATAATTGCCGTTTTCATCAAGGATCCATCCTTTTGTTTTTTAGAAAAATTTTATCTATGATTATCGATGCATTGTTACAAACTTACTTCATCAAGCTAATTTATGCCGATGCTTTTCAATTCTTATATTGTACACCATTTCCAAGCCATTTGCATTATTCAATCCCTCTTATAGCCCTTTTAGCCCAATGACTCGCAAAAGAAAAAGCTACTTCAAAAGAAACATCTCTTTGTACCTTTTGAAATAGCCTTCTCTTTTTACACATATAAATTAACAAGCAACCCTTGAATTTCTCCTACTACCTTCAGCAAATCAAGCTGATTTTGTTCTTTATGAAGAACGGCTGCCGTTAAGTCATGAAGCTTACCATCTACTTCTCTAACGGTATGATAAGTGGTGTAGGAGCCACGATTGTTAAATCCACGCTGTTGATCAAGTGTCAAACCACTCTTTACCACATCATCCATAAACTGTTTAACAAGCTTTTTATATTGACGAAGACCATCAACAGAACGGTGCTTTGCCAACATTTCACCTTGATGCTCAATTTGCTGCATCAATTTATGCAGCCGCTCATACGTGGCATCTTGATGCTTTTGCCCCATTACTTCTGTAAATGAAGTAGAAGGAGTCACTCCTTTGCTAGCCGTCTGAACGTTCTGTAACGATGCTTTTTGTAGTCGTTGAATCTCCAAGCGAATGATCTCCTTCCTCTTTCTCAATTTCTTGAATGAATAGCAATACTTCTGCAATGACCGCATACAACTGTGGCGGTACTTGCTCACCTAAGTCTAAATCAAGAAGATGGTTAAGCAATACCATATTTTCTTCCACCGGGATATCGCGCTGCTGTGCTTGCTCAACCAGCTGTTGAGCCGCAGCACCCGTTGCTTGCGCTAATACTTTCGGGGATTGATCAGCATTTTCTTCATAGCGAATGACGGTTGCTCGCTTTTTCGGTTGATGCTGACGGTTTAACTGATTAATCTGTTGATACATCATATTGAGAAATCAAACCCTTCTTCGGTAGATTGATTCGTTTTTGGCTTGATTGCTTCTGGTTCGGTTTCTACTACAGGTGGTGATTGTTGGATGAGCGATTGATAGTTCACACCTTCAATACGAAATCCAACTGACTGCACGTTTTCCTTTAACCATTCTACAAGCGGCTTTGCTTTTTCAGCAAATTGTTCGTCATTGCTTTTAAACGTTAACGTTAACTTTCGGTCTACCGCTGTTAATAACACACCCATCGGCCCAAGCTTGTTTGTTTCAAACAAGAAATACAAGCTGCAATTTTCCCAATCAATGGTCTCTTGCTTTTTTTGAGAATTGATATAAACATTTACACTTTTTATTTGATCTTCTAGCATATAAGGTAACTGAAAGAACAGACTTTGTACATTCGTACCCGACTCTGGCTTACTGAGTAATTGTTGACCCGTTACATGATTCAGCGCTTGCTCGACTTGAAGCGGTACCTTCCCATTTGGAGAATGTTGAACAAGCTGTAATAACGCTTCTTTTACATTTTGCTGAGACGTAGGCTGCGCTTCACGTTGAAAAAAGAGCGAGCGAGCTACTTCTCGTTCATGCCCAACCCCAAGCTTCTTTAATACCTCTAACACCTGTCTCCCTGATGCTTGCTCTCCTGTTTCCTCTACCATCCTTTGCACTTGTGAAAAAACGTGAGGAGCTTGATTTTTTTCACTGACTCTTTGAGCAACGAGTTCGTTACGTTCTCCTTGTTGTGTCACCATTTTAGCATGTGAAGCTTGATTTGGCTTTTGAGCGATTGGCAGCTCTCCTTGGACAAGATGAACCATTTTATTTACAGACGGCTTGTATTCAATTGTTTCAAGTAGGCTTTTAATGTGCTGAATCGCCGTCGCTCCCTCTTTCACATTGCCAGTCGTCACGTGCTTTTTAGCTTGTTGAAGCAATGTACTCACTTCTAATAGCTGCTTTTCCGTTTTCATGTCGGCATACAGCATCATATTGCTTTTTAAAAGGAGATCATCGACCTTTTTAATCGCGGCATCTAGCCATTTATGTGCTTGCTCAGGAACAGGTTTTTCCGGATCAACATATTCACTGAGCGCTTGAACGCTTTTAAATACCGTGCGCTTTCCTTCTGCGAACTCATTCGTTAGACGCGCGAGCTGTTCGGTTACTACTTTGACAATCATTTGCTTTGAAACTGTTGAGGTCTGTGTCTGCTGAACAGCAGGAGCGTGTACACCTTCCGCTAAATCGGCTTCGGTGATCGGCTCTTGTAAAAAATTTTGTACAGCTTCTTCAACAGTTGACACAATCTCTGGATTGTCATTAACAACAGGTGCTTGCTCTGCTTCTATCCACTCCGTCATCGATTGACGATGTAATGCTTCATGAATAGGTGTTAAGAGTTCAGGGGTGATTGGTAACTTTTTTGCAAGTAACGCTTCAATGGTTGCAAGCTTCTGCTCGACTGTTCCTTTTGCTTGTGCAACAAATGTAATCAGCTTTTGAATGTCCTCTTTTTTCAGTGATACCCCTTTTTGCTCCAGAGCTTGAACAATCCCCTTTACCTCTTCTCGAACGCGTGGATTACGCACATCTGTTAAAAGTTGATCAACAGACTGTTCCGCTGATTGGATAGGCTGTGAAACAGCTTGCTTCACTACATTTCCTTCTAGACCAGCTTCTGACACGTTCGTGACATCTATTGTCATCTTTTGATTAACCTCAATCGGCTGATCAACTTTTACGCGTACGAGCTTTCCGTTTACTGTCATCATTCCTTCAAATTCATTCAATACATGCTGAATGGTCCCCGTTACTTGTTGACCTTGCTTTATCATCAGGGCACTTTGTGAGGCGGCATTTGCATACGCACCTAACTGATTATAAATTTGCAAAACATCCAACCTCCATCCGTACTCGTTTCATCCTCTTTTTTATCGGTTACATTGAACACATGTTTAAGGGTTATCTTTAGGTCTATTTTCCTGAAAGATAACCCTCTTGTCTATTCACTTACTTCATTTCATTCGCCACCATTAACCCAATGGTTACATTTTGCTTCCATATACGATCAAAGTTGCTTAATGGGACTGGTTGATGTCCCGCATATGGAGATACTTCAGGTGTGAAAGCGGGCATTTTTTGACTGCTAATAAACCAATCCGTATAGCCTCCACCTGTTCCACTCGCTGATTTTGGCACCATTGAGTAACCGGTTGCCCTAGACACTTTTCGCGCCAGCTTTTCATCACGGCTCAATTGACTGCCTTGCTGCTTAAAATACCAATACAGAATTTCTCCTGATGAGTGGTAAGAGATGGCTGCTCGGAAGTTGTGCTTTAATGTAAAATCGTATAACGCTTTTGTCTCAGGCTCGCTAAGTGCTTTTGTTCCTTTATAGTTTTGCGGACCTGGATAACGCGCGTTGCAGCACAAGTTATTCCAATTCGCAGGATATTGTTTGTTTAAATCTACACCTCGAATGTTGGCTTTCCACGCTGCAAAGTTCGTGTTGCCTCCATTCATTTTTAGTACTTCTTGTGGTCGCTTGGCGCTTTTATGACCCAATTGAACGAGTGACACACCGTCTGGATTCACCATCGGTACAAACCAAATTGCTGTATCATCTAAAATCGTTCGTGTATGATACGACCCAATCTTTGTTCCCTTTGCATACGAATACGCATATTGATCAATCTTCTCCATCACTAAGTTGGTAGAAATGTATTCACGAGCGTGATGAGACCCATTAATGAAAATTTCTTTCTTCCCTTTTCCAAGCTTTACTGCATAAAGCTCACGTCCATCTACAGATTGACCAATTGTATGTACTTCTAAAAAGTCACTGTACATCTTTTCAAGAATTCCAAGATCCCGCTCCATTTGTGTATACGTATAGACTGTTTTCGGATTGACGATATCTTTAGGTGAAAAAGTGACACTGTTCATATAGAGAAAGCCTTGACGGTTTGCCACGGTTACTTCAAGCCAATTTCCACTTATAGTGACAACTTGTAACGGACGCCCGCTTTTTACTGTCGCAAATGGAATAAGCTTTCCTGTACTATTATCTTGAACTACCCACCACTTATTGACCTTACGGTCTAATTGAAGTGGGGGATTCCTAAGAACACAAACCTATCGGTTTGTTATTGATTAGG
>NZ_JAFBFC010000006.1 GCF_016909075.1 Priestia iocasae | reverse complement strand
AGAAGTTCGCTCGACTTGCATGTATTAGGCACGCCGCCAGCGTTCGTCCTGAGCCAGGATCAAACTCTCCGAAGAAATGTTTGACTTGCTCATAATTTTAAAACTTGAATTAACGTTGACGTTTGTCGCTTTGTTCAGTTTTCAAAGTTCAACCGTCGCTCAGAAGCGACTTTCTAATCATATCAAGTTGTGATTTGTTTGTCAACAACTTTTTTTGATTTGTTTTTTTGTTTTTTATTGAATCGCTACTGCGTCGTAACGACAAGAATTAATTTATCATAGAATCAATTGATTGGTCAATAGTTTTTCTAAAAAAACTTTTCTCTTTTTGAAAAAAAGGAAGAATTCCATAGTGTTACAGCGAATTGTCCCCTGTTCTTTTGGGCAGTTTCTAAAAAGAAATAAGCCACAAAGATAACGCAAAGAGATTTATACTTTCACTCTTTGCGTTACCTTTTGCTTATAATTAAATGCACTAGCGCCCAAAATGGTGCTTGTTTATAAACAATATTATAGAGGTTTCGTAGAATAGTGTCTGTGATAAATATGTTTCCCCTTTGTTTCCACTCTTTTTACGTCAATGATTCCTTTATCAACTAAAAATTCAATGAGTACACCTAAGTCAATGGCATAAGGCTCTATCTCTTCATGTGTCATTAAATCGTTGAACGTCCACTCGTTCTTTCCTTTATTCATTAACGAGACTAGATGTTTCGAACCAATCCCCATCTTTTTATTCACTAACAGCTCGCTTGCTAAGAATAATAGTTCTAACCTTTTACTAATTTCTTCATCACTTACAATTAGCTCTTCATATAGCTTATGAATTTCTGGCTCGATTTTTTTCACTTGGTTCCACACCGTAACTTCAGGGTGAAAACCATTTTCTAGAACCGCTAAGCGAGCTAAATGATGCAAAGCATGGATAACATGATTAAAGGCATCTAAATAGTGTTTGGATTCATAGAAGTTTTTCCCTTCAATAAATCTTCTTATTAACTTAGCAAATTCAATCCCAATTTTTTTCGTTCTTTCTTCTTGTGGGAATTCAATCAATCTCTTTCTTAATGTTTCAACATACTCATTTCGATCAAAAATCACTTTTCCGTTTAATAACCAATCAACAACCCGACGATTCGTACCATTAATCATCCAGTCTGTAATTTGACTTTCAGGTGCAATGTACAGAGCAGCTTTTTCATTCATGTATTCATAGTGCTTAATGAAAAGCGGAGTATCTGAATGCTTGACAATAATAAACATAATGGCATCTAAATTGTCTGTAACAGCAGATTCTGAATTTCGTTTTTCGATTAATAAAATCCCCAATGTTTCCTCTTTACTAGCTCTTTCTTGATAAATAGGACGTAAGATATCTTCCATATTTGCGTTCCTCCACCATTGATAATTAGCAATCTTACTACTCATGTTCTTATAAAAAAAGGGACGTCTATTGTTCTTACACAAATATTTTATATGAGCAATCGCATATTTTCTACATTATTCGCCTTCTCTATGTAGATTCTACGACCAAAGAAAAATCCCTTGTTTTTACTTAATAGAAAATAGAGAGCAGCCTACTTTATAGAAAACAATCCTCTTTCCTTCCATCTATGGTATAGTTAGACAGTAGGAGGGACTGGATATGGCATTAAAATACTCAAACAAAATCAATAAGATTCGTACCTTTGCATTAAGTTTAATTTTCATTGGATTTATCGTGATGTATGTAGGAATTTTCTTTAAATCGTCTATGTGGTTAATGACCATTTTTATGTTGTTAGGGTTACTTTGTATTGTAGCAAGCACCGTTGTGTATTTCTGGATTGGAATGCTGTCTACAAAAGCTGTACAAGTCGTCTGCCCTTCATGCCAAAGACATACGAAAATGCTTGGACGTGTAGATATGTGCATGTATTGTAACGAGTCGCTTACACTCGATCCTTCTCTTGAAGGAAAAGAGTTCGATGAAAAATATAACCGCAAACAAAAAGAAAGCTGATAACCTTTGAAAGTTATCAGCTTTTTAATGCTGTTTTTTATTCTTACAATCCGTACATGTTCCATAAATCTCCATGCGATGATGACTGATTTCAAAACCTGTAATATGAGCTGCTAATGCTTCTACCTCATCTAGACCAGGATAATGAAAATCAACAATCTTCCCACAACTTTCACAGATTACATGATAATGATCTGTTGTGACATAATCAAAGCGACTTGAAGAGTCTCCATATGTTAACTCTTTTACAATGCCTACTTCACGAAATACTCGTAAGTTATTGTATACGGTTGCGACACTCATATTAGGAAACTTACCTTCTAGAGCTTTATAAATATCATCTGCAGTTGGATGCGTCATCGAGTTAATTAAATACTCTAAAATCGCATGACGTTGCGGTGTAATGCGAACTCCCGTACCTTTTAATGTTTCAATCGCTTCTTTTAAATGTGCTGACACGTCATGCACCCCTCTTCTATATAAATTCTTACTTTATAATTTTTATAATTAGTCTACATGTTACACCCTAGTTTTGTCAACTTCTCAATGAACATGAACGAACGAAGAAACCCCTCTGTCCAAAGAATAGAAACCTTCATCCTACTTTATTATATTATAAGCTTCTCTTTAATTATGTCATTCATTCTTCAGAAGAATCCTTTCATTTCACAATAAGAAAGTTAGAATGTTTTCATACTTTAATAACTCATCTAAAATGATGGATTTTAAGAACCTAACCGAACTCTCCATCGTCTTTTAGAAAAGATCCTCACATAAAAAAATCGCTCGTTCATGACTGTGAATGAACGAGCGATTTTTATGTGACAAATGCTTACTTGTCATAATAGATTGGTGAACCCGGTCCTAAATCAATACCAGTAAACATCCACACAATCAGCATTAGTACCCAACCTAATGTAAAGAAGAGTGAATAAGGTAACATTGTTGAGATTAGTGTTCCAATCCCTACACGCTTGTCATACTTTTGTGCAAATGCAATGATAATTGCAAAGTATGGCAATAATGGTGAAATAATGTTCGTTGTAGAATCAGAGACACGGTAAACAGCTTGCGTGAACTCTGGAGAATAACCAAGTCCCATCATAATCGGTACAAATACTGGAGCCATAATTGCCCACTTAGCAGATGCACTACCAATGAATAGATTAATGATCCCTGTAATTAAAATAAACGTCAGGATAAGAGGAATTCCTTTAAAGCCTGTAGACTCTAAGAATTCAGCTCCATTAATCGCTAGTACAATTCCTAAATTCGTTTCTTTAAAATACGCAACGAATTGACCTGCAATGAAAGCTAGTACAACATAAGATCCCATTGTCGCCATTGTATCTGACATTTGATTGGCAACGTCTTTGTCATTTTTAATTGTTTTTGTCACCATTCCATATACAAGACCTGGAATGAAAAACATAATTAAAATAACAGGTACAAGTGAATGGAAAAATGGTGAATCAATGATACTACCTTCTCCACGCAGTGGTCCCCATTCTGGCACAACAAGTAAAGATAAAAGTAAGCCTGTTAGGATAAATGCAGCAAATGCAGCCCATAATCCTTTTTTCTCTTCTGGTTTTAAATCTTCTGCTGTTTCTTTTACTTCACCTTTGTATTTACCAAGTCTTGGTTCAACAATTTTCTCTGTTACAAACGTACCAATTAATGTAATTAAAATAACAGATGCGATCATGAAGTAATAGTTCATCGCAAAGTTCATTTGACCTGCATAAGCAGGGTCTAATGTTGCAGCCGCTTCTTGTGTTAATGAACCAAGCAACGGATCAAGAGATGTTAACAGTAAGTTAGCACTAAACCCACCAGATACTCCAGCAAATGCAGCAGCTAGTCCAGCAAGTGGATGTCGTCCCATCCCTGCAAATAATACAGCTCCAAGTGGAGTTAATACAACATATCCTGCATCGGCAGCCATGCTTGACATAATACCACCAAACACTAATGCAGCCGTCATTAATTGTTTTGGTACAGACATTACAAGCGCACGTAATCCTGCACTAATCAGTCCAGAACGCTCAGCTAGTCCAATCCCTAACATCGTAACAAGTACAGTTCCTAATGGAGCGAATCCTGTAAAGTTTGAAACAGCGGATTCAAACATATACTTAATTCCTTCTGCACTTAGTAGGTTTTTAACTTGTAATACTTCCCCTTCATTAACGGGGTCGTCAACTTGTACGCCTAAGTTTGCAAAAATAGCAGATGCGACCATAATAAGCAAACAAAATATTGCGAACAATGTGACAGGATGCGGCAGACGATTCCCTACGCGCTCAATCCCATCTAATAGACGCATAAAAAAGCCTTTATTTTTAGCTGATGATGCCACAAGATAACCTCCTTCGTATTCTGTTTCTTATAAAAGACATAGATTTTTAGTATAATAAACAATGATCAAAGTTGAAAGTCTTTCAACAAAATACGAAATTTTAGAAATCTTATTATTATTCCAACATAAAAAAGAAGTGTGGATTTCAAATCCACACTTTTCTACGTGCTAACATCTGAGGAGGTATGCCCTACACTTTTATTGTACGCATTACACTTAAAAGTGCTCTAGTCATATCACCTATTTTTTAGATTTTATGATAGATGTTCACGAACAAATGTTAATGCTTCTTCTACGTGACCTTTGACACGAACTTTTCGCCATTCTTTTGCAATTTTTCCGTCTTTATCAAGAATAAAGGTAGAACGCTCAATTCCCATATACTCTTTCCCAAAATTCTTTTTCAGTGTCCATACACCATATTCTTCCGCTACTTTATGATCTTCATCTGCTAAGAGTAAAAATGGCAAACCATGTTTATCAATAAACTTTTGATGTCTTTCAATAGGATCTGGACTGATTCCTAGAATGACCGCATCTAATTCCGAGAAATTCTCATGTTGGTCACGGAAATCACACGCTTCTGTCGTACAACCTGGTGTCATATCTTTTGGATAAAAATAAAGCACTACATGCTTACCTTTAAAATCCGATAGCGTCACGTCGCTTCCGTCGTTTGCTTTTAATGTGAAATCTGGTGCTTGTACACCTACTTCTATTGCCATATGTATACACCCCTTAAATAGATTGTGTACACATAGGTTAACCAAAATAAAATACAGATACAACTATTATGTTCGGTTTACGGTCCGTAACACAAACAAAGCTGGCATAATGTAACCAACTAGTGACTCGATAATGACAATCCCTTTGCCGACTCCTATAGGATACATGTCTCCATATCCAACAGAAAACAACGTAACAGCGCTAAAGTACAAACTATTATAAAGGGTGACGCCATAACTTTGCCCAGCTTGGTACTCTCCTGCTAGCACAGCGAAATCGTGCATTTCAAAAACGGTATAGATAAGGCCGAACCCAATAAGGACCGTCACGTATGCATATAAAAGGGCAATAAAGCTTCCCAAAGAAAACACGTGAAAATCGCTTACCTCTCGTTTAAATAGAAACTGCATACTACCAATCATTAGGCCACAAATGATGACGACAAGGAGAATGACCATATCCTTCTCTCCTTTTTTCAATATTCGTTTGTAATCAATATACGTTACGTCTTGTCCAAACATTCGTCACACAACAAAAAAGCAGGCAATTAATTGCCTGCTCCTCGATATCGTTTAACTCCTGTATTCCATAAGAAAATAGACATGGTAAAGAACAAAATCCCCATAAAAGGTGTTAAAAATGCATATCCATACCACTCTTCACGTCCTAAAAAGTAAGCAGCTGGGTATACTCCTACAAAGGCAAATGGAAGAATCCACGTTAACACATAACGAATCACATTATTATAAATGTCTACTGGATAACGTCCATAGTTTCCAATGTTGTACATCGTTGGCATAATAGACGTACGGGCATCTGACCAAAAGCCAATACTTGCTAATGCAATAAAAATACCCGCATAGACTAATGCTCCCCCAAGTACAAGCAAGATAAAGATAAAGGGGTCATACCAATGAAATACTAAGTCTAATTTCGTTCCTGCATAAATCATGACCGCGATTCCTGTCAACGCACCAAACAACGACTCTAACTCGATTCGTTCGAGGATAACTTGAAACAAGCTATGAATGGGGCGTGTTAGAATACGATCCATCTCTCCTTTTACAATATAGCGTTCATTGAAGTCCCAGATGTTAAAAAATGATGTGAAAATAGCAAAAGGCACTAAAAAGAAGCCATAAATAAAAATGATTTCTTCTCTCGACCAACCATTTAAAAATTGAGTATGACCAAATACAACTAAAATAAAGATTAAATTAACGGCCTGAAACAATAAATCAGACATCACTTCTACAAATAGATCCGCACGATATTGAAGTCTTGTTTTCATATATTGACCGATATATTGAAAAAACATTGATACGTAAAACATCGCTTATCCTCCTTGAATAACCATTCTTTTTTTCGCAAGATTCCAAAGAAGAGCGATTGGAACAAGTAATACGACAGACCATACAATCTGCACCATGAGCGCCTGGATGATTTCGTTTCCTTTAAAGCCTTCCGTAAAAATCATACTTGGAATATAGCTGATGGCTTGAAACGGAAAATAGCCCATCACTTCTTGAGCCCAAAGCGGATAAAAGCTAATTGGTAATAACAGACCTGAAAACAAATCAATAACCACTCGTTTGGCACGGATAAGTCCATCATTGTTGAATAAGAAGAACGTTGTAATTCCTGTGAGTAAATTGATTTGTGTATTTACAATAAAACTAAAAACAAGCGATAGTCCAAAGTATAGCCACGTTGCCGCACTTGCTGAAAATTCAATTGGAAACAGGAAGTACACAATTGCCATGCCAGGTACAGAGAAGAATAGCAAACGAAAAATTCCTTCTCCTAACCCTTGCATCGTCTTCATCCCAAGGTAGCTATATGGCTTAATAAGCTCTACCGCTACCTTTCCATCTTTAATCTCCATCGCCATCTCTCGGTCGATGTTATTAAAGTAAAACGCACGCGCCATCCATGAGATGGCTACATACGTAGTCATCTGAACCATGGAGAGACCTTGAATGTTTTCCTTCCCTCCATAAATAGCCGACCACAAAAAGTAATAAGCTCCTATGTTAATGGCGTAAATTAAAATACCGCTATAATAATTCGTCCGATACGCTAACATCATGAGAAATCGGATTCGAATCATTTCGATGTATTTAGCCATTCACAACACCTTCTTCATAAATGTTGCGAATGATTTCTTCCGTTGACACTTCATGAATGCTAATGTCGTTAATTTCATATTTACCGACGACACGTCCAATAAGCTGAGACATCGTATCTCCTTCATTCACTAAGTGAGAAACCCAAATATTTTCTCGTTCTCCTTGTGTCCATGTCACAGGTAGCCCTTGTGTTAGCATTTTAATATGTTCACGATTTGGTGGCGTCGCAAATTCAAAAACGACTTGCTTCCCATCTCCCCATGTCGAACGCAGCTTTTGAAGAGAACCATCATAGATGATTTTTCCTTCATCTAACATCACTACGCGCTCACATAATGCTTCGATATCTGATAAATCATGCGTAGTTAATAAAATCGTTGTATTGTACTTCTCATTAATTTCTTTTAAAAATTTACGAATCTTTAATTTCACAAGAACGTCTAATCCGATGGTTGGCTCATCTAAAAACAAAAGAGGTGGATTGTGAATAAGCGCCGCTGCTAATTCACATCTCATTCGCTGTCCAAGTGATAGCTTACGTACAGGCTTGTCGAGTAAAGGTCCGATATCTAGTGTTTCAATCACATGATTCATATGGCTGTTGTAATCTTCGTCAGATACTTTATATACTTTTTTCAATAACCGAAATGACTCTTGAACCGCAATGTCCCACCATAATTGTGAACGTTGTCCGAACACCACACCAATAGTCTGAGCAAATTTTTCACGCTCTTTATGTGGATTCATCCCGTTTACAAGAACTTTACCTGACGTCGGTGTTAAAATGCCTGTTAACATTTTAATGGTCGTTGACTTACCGGCTCCGTTTTCTCCGATGTATCCAACCATTTCTCCTTGTTTTACGTTAAAGGAAATATCGTTAACAGCAGGAACAATTTTGTAATTACGTGTAAATAAATCTCGAAAAGCGCCCCCTAAGCCTGAGCGACTTGAGTAAGACTTAAACTCTTTTCGTAACATTTCTACTTCGATTGCATGTCGCATCTCATTTCCTCCATCTATTTTTAGCACCTGAATGCTTTGACTTCTCTAAAAAAAGTTCTATCACCAAACCTTTACTTTATCTAATAACAAGAAAGAGAACAACTCTTTTGCTTAGAATGTCCACTTTCACTTTCTTCTATCTGAAACAAAACTTTGTTAGAATAAAAGAGTTGATATTTTAATAGCTAGGAGGCAAATCATGCAATTTACAAAATCTGAACAGTTACATAGTGAAGCTGTTGAACATATTGTCGGTGGTGTGAATAGTCCATCACGTTCATATAAAGCAGTAGGTGGAGGCGCACCTGTTGTAATGGAAAAAGCAGAAGGCGCTTATTTTTGGGATGTAGATGGAAACAAATACATCGACTATTTAGCTGCGTATGGTCCCATTATTACAGGACATGCGCACCCACATATTACAGAAGCCATTACAAAAGCCGCTCAATCAGGTGTCTTATATGGAACACCAACGCCGCATGAGATTACATTTGCGAAGATGTTAAAAGAAGCCATGCCAGCGCTTGATAAAGTACGCTTTGTGAACTCAGGGACAGAAGCTGTCATGACAACCATTCGTGTTGCTCGTGCGTACACAGGTCGCGATAAAATTATTAAATTTGCAGGTTGTTACCATGGCCATTCTGATTTAGTTCTTGTAGCAGCAGGATCTGGTCCTTCAACGCTTGGAACACCTGATTCCGCAGGTGTTCCAAAAAGCATTGCTAAAGAAGTGATTACCGTTCCATTCAATGATATCGAACCCTTTAAAGAAGCACTTGCCAAATGGGGAGATGAAATTGCAGCGGTTTTAGTTGAACCAATCGTAGGAAACTTTGGAATTGTAGAGCCCGAGCCAGGATTTCTACAAGCTGTCAATGACTTAACTCATGAAGCAGGGGCTCTTGTTATTTATGATGAAGTCATTACGGCGTTTCGCTTTATGTACGGAGGCGCACAAGATTTATTAGGTGTGAAGCCTGATTTAACGGCTCTTGGTAAAATTATTGGTGGCGGCTTACCAATCGGGGCATATGGTGGACGTAAAGAAATCATGGAAACAGTCGCTCCACTAGGTCCAGCATATCAAGCAGGAACGATGGCAGGAAACCCAGCTTCAATTTTATCAGGCATCGCTTGTTTAGAAGTGTTAAAGCAAGATGGCGTATACGAGCAGCTCGATCAACTTGGTGCCCTTTTAGAAGACGGCATATTGGCTCTTGCTAAAAAGTACAACATGCCTATTACAACTAACCGCTTAAAAGGAGCTCTTACTCTCTACTTTACCACTGAAAAAGTGAAGAACTATGAGCAAGCTGAAAACACAGATGGCGAAATGTTTGCGAAGTTCTTTAAACTAATGCTGCATCAAGGAATTAACCTAGCTCCATCTAAATACGAGGCATGGTTCCTCACAATTGCGCATACAGAAGAAGATATTACTCAAACTTTACAAGCTGTAGAGCATGCATTTAAGGCGTTACAATCCGCATAAATATACATCCATATACTTAAATAGGGGAAAAACCTTCTCCTATTTAAGTACAATTACCTATTAATGTAAACGTTTACAAATAAACATTCTCTCTTCTTTTTCATCTCATTTCTTTTCTTCCCCCTTCTCTATATTAAATGAATAGATAATTGTATTTTTTTTACTTTCGTGGTACTATTTTATATACAATTCTGAAAATTTTTAATCATTATGATGTGATCTTAATCCTTTTTTATTTAACAAAAAATAGAGAGATTATTTTAACTGGAGGTGAAGGCAGGAAGCGTGTGATTTTACACGCACTGAATGCCGTTCGTATGAAAACAAAGTGGACTCCTAGTTTATTTAAAAACTATCATCTTCATGAACATGATGCTTGTGGAATTGTCTCTGTGATTGAGAAAGTAAACCAGCCTACTAAACAAAATATTGAGCAATGTATTGATGCCTTAAACACGATGAATCATCGTGCCGGCTTTATTAATGACGAAGGAGATGGCATCGGCATTCACATCGATTTACCACGTGCTTTATGGAAAGAAAAGCTAAAAAACGCAGGAAAAGATGAAGGCGTTGTCGATGACCCAGCCTTTATTGTTGGGCATTTTTTTATTGCCAAACAAGCTGATCTCGTTGAAAAGAAAGCTTATATCACCCAACTCTTTACGAAATATGGACTGAATCTTCTATTTGAAGCAGACGATTCTGTCGTTCATTCAGACGCACTAGGACCACTTGCAAAAAATGAAGAGCCTTATTTTTGGCAAGTCGCTCTTTTAGCAAATGATTTATCATCCATCCCTTCAACTGTCTTTCAGTTAAATATTGAAATGGAAGAAGACGATACACTTCATGTTGCTTCTCTTAGTCACTCATACGTTGTCTATAAAGTAATGGGTGCTGGCGAAACATTACGAAACTACTATTCTGATTTAAAACATCCTTTGATTGCCTCATCGATAACATTAGGACATAACCGCTACTCAACGAATACCTTAACAAGCTTTTTCCGTGTACAACCTTTTAGCTTACTCGGACACAATGGAGAGATTAACACTGTAGCTAAATTGCGTGATGAAGCGCGAATGCTGAACGTCCCCCTTTCAAATGGTGGCAGTGACTCTCAAGACTTAAACCGAATAATTGAAACACTCATTATCCGAGATGGCTATTCGTTATTTGAAGCCGTCGATGTCCTCTTCCCTCCTATTATCAATGAAATAAAAGCGTACCCTTCTCATTTACAGGACATGTATACGTACATGCGTGAATCATGGGGTCATTTTGCGCAAGGACCGGCTGGGATTATTTCACGCTACGAAGATGAAGCGGTTTTTAGTGTAGATGCGCTAGGACTTAGACCGGTTTGGCAGCTAGAAACCGAAAGCTCGTATTTCTTTTCTTCAGAGCCTGGTATTATCCCAAACTCTGAATATGTAGCCGAGCCAAAGCCATTCGCTCCTGGAGAGAAAGTTGGGTTGAAATGGAATGATCAAGGTAAAATCGAACTGTACCCTCATTCTTTCTTTCAACAAGAAGTGTATGAACGGTTTTCATCTCGTATTTCTCTTCAAAACGATCACGAGCGTTTAGCTGCTTCAACGTATGAGGATGCTGTGTCTGTCCCATCTGTCACAAAAGTAACAAACGGACAATATGCAGCGTTCGGCTGGGACCGTGAGCACATTCAGTTGCTTGAACAAATGGCCGAAAAAGGAGCCGAACCCATTCGTTCACTTGGCCATGACGCCCCATTAGCTGCTCTTCATCCAGGTCGAAAAAACATGGCTGATTATATAAAAGAAAGCGTTGCTGTTGTTACAAATCCAGCGATTGATCGCGACCGTGAAACCGAACACTTTTCAACTCGAACCGTTATCGGAAAAAGGCCGTCTATAACTGGAGATGAAGATAATAGCTATATTGTTGAGCTGCTTTCTCCTTTATTAATTGAAGGTGCAATAGGCTTAAAATGTAGCAAGCTCATTCATCAGCCTTCCTATGATCAGCTTCTTCATGCTTTTCAACAAAAGCAGCTGGTTCACTATCTATCAGCAACATTTACTGAACATGAAACGATTAATGAAGCATTAAAACGTTTGTCTCTTGAGGCAATTGAAAGTGTACAAAACGGAAAGACTCTCTTAATTATTGATGATTCAAAAGCTCATCAAGATGGACAGTTGTTGATTGATCCACATCTGATTGTATCAGCAATCGATCAAACCTTAGTGAAGAACCATATTCGCCGCGATTGTTCATTGTTGCTTCGTTCAGGAGCCATTCGATCGTTACACGATGTGATGGTTGCATTTGGATTGGGTGCTGATGTCATCAATCCATATCTTTTATTTGCAACTGTAAGTGAAGAAGAACCACAACCTGTTGTGAACCTTTATAGCGCTCTCATAAAAGGAATCGAAAAAGTCATTTCAACAATCGGCATTCATGAATTACGTGGCTATGGTCGCTTATTCTCGTCCATTGGCCTTCATGAGCAAATTGCAGACGTTTTAGCAATCGTGAACTTCTTCGGCTCTGACAAATTGCAACATGACTTTTCTTCTTTAAAAGAAGATGCCACGGCTCGTGCTCATGACTTTGCCGATGAGAAAGCGCGCGCTGGGAAAAGCTTTCACCTTTTCCCTCGCATTTGGAAAGCCATTGGAGAAGTTGCGCAAACGGGAGGATATGATACCTATCGTGACAAATTAACAGAGCAAGAAACAATGAATCCAACGACGATTCGTCACTTAACAGATTTGAGCAAGAAAGATGATACTGTCTCGCCTGATTCTGTTGATATTGGCATTGCTGGTCACGATTTACCGTTTGTTATTGCCTCAATGTCCTTTGGATCTCAAAATGAAACAGCTTTTCGCGCATATGCAGAAGCGGCTGAACGCTTAAACATGGTGAGCTTGAACGGTGAAGGTGGAGAAATTAAAGATATGCTTGGCAAATACCCTCGTACAAGAGGTCAACAAGTGGCATCAGGTCGATTTGGGGTGAATGCAGAGCTTTTAAACTCTTCAAATCTATTAGAAATTAAAATCGGGCAAGGAGCAAAGCCTGGTGAAGGTGGTCACCTTCCTGCTTCAAAGGTAACGGCGAAGATTGCAGAGGCTCGTAATGCAACCATTGGATCTGATTTAATTTCACCATCTAACAACCATGACATTTACTCGATTGAAGATTTAGCTCAAATGATTGCAGAATTAAAGACGGCGAATGACCAAGCGAAGGTTGCGGTTAAAGTTCCGGTTGTGCCTAATATTGGAACCATTGCGGTTGGAATTGCAAAAGCTGGGGCAGATATCATCACGTTAAGTGGATTTGATGGTGGAACAGGTGCAGCGCGTATCCATGCCCTACAGCATGTTGGTCTTCCTGTTGAAATTGGTGTAAAAGCTGCTCACAACGCCTTACTTGAAGCTGGATTACGCCATAAAGTTGAAATTTGGGCAGATGGCGGGATCAAAAGCGCGCTTGATGTGATAAAAGTGATGCTTCTTGGAGCGAATCGTATTGGATTCGGTACACTTTCCATGATTGCCATTGGCTGTACGACCTGTCGTGGCTGTCACCTCGACACGTGTCATGTTGGAATTGCTACACAAATTGAATCAGAGGCACAAGCAAAAGAACACGGATTGAGACGCTTTGTACCACGTGAATTAAATCCTGCTGTTCAAGGGCTCATTAACCTGTTTACAGCGTTCGGAAATGAACTGAAAGCATTAACCGCAAGCTTAGGATTTGAACGTCTTCAAGACATTGTTGGTCGTTCTGATTTGCTCGTTCAAGCTCGTGGGCAAGATGCGCTTGATTTAACACCTTTGTTAGAAGTAGTTGACATTCAATCGTTATCACAATTAGAAGTGGCAGCAAGTGTCGAAGAACCAGCATTTAACCTAGCAGCCGGAAGTGAATACCTCGATGCTCATGTTGATACGTTAACAAAATCAAGAGAGTATGAAGCTGTGACATCCGAGCAGCGTATTCTTGGAAGCCGTGTTTCTTGTCACCGCGTTCGCAATCGCTTAGACGGTGCTTATAAAAGGCTACCAAACGTTCAATTAACGTATAAAAATGGCTCAATCGTTGGAAATGGATTAGGAGCTTATAACAGTTCAGGTATTCATATTAAAGTGTCTGGTGGCGCTCAAGATGGCACGGGTAAAACATCGTTTGGAGGAAATATTTTCGTCTTTAAATCAAAAGGAAAAGATGGGCGTTATTACAACGGATCCGTCGGAAAAGGCTTTGGTTATGGTGCACAACAAGGAGTATTACTGGCACAAGGAAATGCAGATGCACGTGCTGGGATTCGCTTGTCAGGTGCAGATATGATTATCGGCGGTACCGTGACCACACCAATTCCTGAACAAGAGCACGGAAACATTGGAACAAATGCAAACATTAAAGGGTTTGCGTTTGAATACATGACAAACGGACGTGGTCTAGTAGTAGGAGACCCTGGCCCTTGGATTTGCGCAGGTATGACGGGCGGCGTTATTTATTTACGTCATCAACCAGAAATGGGCTTAACAAAGCAGGCTCTTCAGCGTCGCATTGCTAAAGGTGCGAAAGTTACTATTCAAGCGTTAACAGACAAAGGCATTCAAGATGTGAAGGAATTGCTCTCTTTCTATCTTGAGGGATTAAAAGAAGAAGGACAGTATGAAGAAGCCGAAGCAATTGAGAAGTTACGACAAAACCCTGAGCAGCATTTTCTACAAGTAAACCCTATTAAAGAACAAGCCGATCCGTCTGTTTCAACTGAGTAAAGACATCGACAAAATAAGTGGAAAGCATCGTCGAAAAATCCCGTTTTCACACGGGATTTTTCTTTTTTTATAGACTTGATATGATACACTAAACCTTGTATAGTATGTTATTGTTTACTTTATTTTAAATAGGATAATAATTAACTAAACTCTATTTACAGAAAGGAATTATAAAAGAGCATGAAACTTGGTGCCCGCATTTTAAAAACGGGAATTGCCATTACCCTTTCATTGTTGTTAGCAGAGCTTTTACAATTGCCGTCTCCAATCTTTGCTGCCATTGCCGCTGTATTTGCAATTCAACCTTCCATTTACAGGTCTTATTTATCAATTCTAGAGCAAATTCAAGCAAATTTGATTGGTGCATTCTTAGCGGTTGTGTTCGGCCTAATTTTTGGAAATCACCCTTTTATTATCGGCCTTACCGCAGTCATTGTCATTGCGATTAATTTAAAGCTACGCATTGAAAACACAATTGGTCTAGCACTCGTAACCGTGATTGCCATTATGGAAAACCCAGGAGCAGACTTTGTCCAATTTGCGTTCATTCGTTTTGGTACGATTATTCTTGGTGTCCTTGCTGCATTTATTGTTAATTTAATTTTTCTCCCACCTAAATATGAAACAAAGTTGTACTATAAAGTCGTGAGTACAACGGAAGAGATTATTAAGTGGATTCGTATGAGTATTCGTCATGCATCAGAGCATACGTTATTAAAAGAAGATATTGAGAAGATTAAAGAAAAAGTATCAAGGATGGAGTTATTGTATAGTTTCTATAAAGAAGAGCGTACGCATTCTAAAAAGAAACGATATGTAAAATCACGTAAACTTGTGTTATTTAGACAGCTTATTCTGACAACAAGCCGTGCACTTGTCACGTTAAAATTATTACATCGACTTGAAAACGACATTCATCATACAAATCCATCGTTTCAAGAGCTACTCAATTCTGAACTGGAGTGTCTATTATCGTATCATGAACAAGTCATGCTGAAATTTGTTGGGAAAATCAAAGCAAATCCAGCTACACTCATTACAAATGAAGTATGCCTAGGAAGACGTGCCTTAATTGATGCTTTTATGAACTATAAATTATACGAAGATGAAGAACAAAACAAAATACTCTATCACCTGTTCCCTCTCGTCTCTTCGATCATTGAATATAGCGAAGAGCTAGAGCACCTTGATAAGTTAATTGATAGCTTTCATAATTATCATAAAGAAGATAACGAATTTGATATTCAAGAACAGCATGAGATTGAATAAAAATAGCGCCGTACTCTACTGAGTACGGCGCTATCTTTATGAATGATGCTTTGATTAGCTTTTCATTCGAGGATCGAGTGCATCACGCAAGCCGTCTCCCATTAAGTTGAACCCTAATACTGTCAACATAATCGCAAGACCTGGGAAGATCATAGTCCACGGTGCTTGAATTAAGAATGCTTTTGAGTCTGCAAGCATTTTCCCCCACTCTGGATTTGGTGCTTGTGCGCCTAAACCAAGGAAGCCTAATGCAGCGGCTTCAATGATAGCGGTGGCAATTGCTAGTGTTCCTTGAACAATAATTGGCGTCATACTATTTGGTAAGATGTGATGAAATAAAATACGAGCATCTCCCATTCCTACTGCTTTTGCCGCCATAATATACTCTTCTTCTTTTACACTCAATACTTTGGAGCGAATGAGACGCCCAAAGTTCGGGATGTTGATAATCGCAATCGCAATGAGTGCATTCTGTAAGGAAGGTCCTAATACCGCCACGATTCCAATTGCTAATAGAATACTAGGGAATGCAAGCATAATATCAAAGACACGAGAGATAATCGTATCGACCCAGCGTCCGTAGTAACCTGCAACAATTCCTAGTACACTTCCTACAGCTACTGAACCTAATACAGCAAAGAAGCCCACCCATAGAGAGATTCTTGCTCCATATAAAACACGTGAAAAGATGTCGCGTCCAAAGTCGTCCGTTCCGAACCAGTGCTCACTCGACGGTGCTTGAAGTCGCTTTGAGAGATCTTGCTCGTTAATGCCTTGTGGTGCGATAAGTGGTGCACAAATTGCTAGAATGATAAAAAGCAATACAATCCCCGCTCCAACAAGTGCTAATTTATTTTTACGAAACCCCCTCCACGCTTCTTTCCAGGGAGAAATGGCCACTTCTTCGTTTATTGGTGGTTTGACATCTAGGTTATTTTTTGCTAATTCTGCCACGATTGTTCCTCCTCTGTCCGTCTAGTTATACTTAATTCGCGGATCAACTGCTGCATATAAAAGATCGACGATTAAGTTAATAAGTACAAAGATAACCGCAATAATTAAAATGCCGGATTGGATAACAGGATAATCACGGAACCCAATTGCTTCGTAAATATAACGGCCAACTCCAGGCCAGCTGAAAATGGTTTCCGTTAAAATGGCTCCTCCAAGTAATAACCCTAACTGAAGACCAATGATTGTGATGATTGGAATAACCGCATTTTTTAAGGAGTGCTTGTACACCACCCAAAACATGCGTAACCCTTTTGCACGCGCTGTACGAATGTAATCAGAACGCATCACTTCTAACATACTAGAACGTGTAATACGTGCGATAATCGCCATTGGAATGGTTGCTAATGCAAAGCTTGGTAAAATTAAATGCTGAACGACTTCGCCTAGTTGATCCATTCTTCCTTGAAGGATCGTATCAATAATATAAAGATGTGTAATGGCTTCTACTGGATTTCGAACTTCTTCTCGGCCTGCTGTTGGAAGAAGATCAAACTGAATCGCAAAAATCCACTGTTCCATTAAACCTAACCAGAAGATTGGCATTGACACTCCGATTAATGCAAGTAACATCGCGATGTAATCAAACCATGAGTTTTGAAACCAAGCGCTAATGATACCGGCATTAACCCCAATGACAACGGCAATTAGTAAGGCGACAACAGACAATTCAATTGTCGCTGCTAAATACGGCCAAATTTCTTCACTGATTGGTGTTTTTGTTCGTAATGACTCACCTAAATCACCTGTTAATAAGCCACCTAAGTAATTAAAATATTGCACATACCACGGTTGATCTAGTCCTAATTCTTTCGTTAACGTTTCAATCGCATCTTTTGTAGCAAGCTGTCCTAAAATAACTTGAGCTGGATTACCAGGGATGGCACGAATCATGAAAAAGACAACGAGTGACAGACCTAGTAAAACCGGGACAAGCATAAGGACACGACGTATGATGTAAGAACCCATAATAATCACTTCTTTCATGTTTTAGTACGATTTAATCAGATTCGCTATGGCATCAAATGACTTTTACGCTTTACTTCGTTTCATCATCACAAAATATGCGAAATCGCCCTTTGCCACGACATAAATGGCTGATCACCATGTATATGGGGCATTGGGCGATTTCACACGCAAGAAAGCTTCCTTACGTTATTAAAAATGAAGAGAGAAAGTGGTTACATAGAACCTCTTGCCCCTTTTCCTACTGTTAAAAAGGCAAAGGTTGTTATCGATGGTGTCAAGCTTTGCTTCGTTTGACACTTACTCTCGCTTCTCGCTTTTATTTTTATTCGAATTCAACGCCTGTTAATTTGTCAGAACCAGTTGGATGTGGCTTGAACCCTTTTAAGTTCGCTTTACCTGCTAAAGCTGGTGTTGAGTGTACAAGTGGAATCCAAGGTGCATCATCTTTAATGATTTCTTGTGCACGAGCATAAAGTTCATTACGCTTCGCTTGATCAACTGTTGATTGTGCTTCAATTAAAAGGTTATGAACCTCATCATTTGAATAATACGAGTAGTTGTTGCTTCCAATTGAATCTTTGTCTAGTAATACATATAAGAAGTTATCAGCGTCGCCATTATCACCTGTCCAACCAAGTAAGAATGAATCAGCTTCTCCTGCTCTTGCTTTGTCTAAATATGTTGCCCACTCATATGTGACGATTTTCGCTTTCACGCCGATTTTCTCAAAGTTAGCTTGTAGTGCTTCTGCTACTTTTTGACCATCTGGCATGTATGGACGTGCAACTGGCATTGCCCATAGTTCCATTTCGAATCCATCTGCATAGCCTGCCTCAGCAAGTAATGCTTTTGCTTTTTCTAAATCAAACGGATAGTCTTCAATTGCAGCGTTATAGCCTTCTACCACTTCTGGCATTGGGTTTTTCGCTGGTGTACCTTCACCTGCATAGAATGCATCTAATAACGCCTGCTTATCAACTGCATGGTTTAATGCTTGACGAACTAATTTGTCTTTTAATGGACCTCTTGTTGATGTTAAACCTAAGTATGCAATGTTTAATGATGGACGGAAGAACGTTTGTAAGCTATCGTTGCCATCGATTGATGGAACGTCACTGAAGTTTACACCGTCAATTAAATCTACTTCACCTGTTTGTAAAGCATTTAAACGAGCTGAGTTTTCAGGAATAACCGTGAAGATAACTTGCTCTAACTTCGGCTCACCTTCCATCCAGTACTCTGCGTTCTTTTCAATCGTGATACGGTCGTTACGTTTCCACTCTTTAAATTTAAATGGACCTGTCCCAACTGGATTTTCATTGTATTTATCTCCGTGTTGCTCAAATGCAGCTGGAGATGAAATCGCAAATGGTGACATTGCTAAGTTTTTAAAGAAAGGAGCTAACGGACGGCTTAATGTGAACACAACCGTTGTTGGATCTTCTGCTTTTACTTCTGTAATAATGTCGCCAAATTGAGAGTTGTAGTAATAGTATTGCTCTTTGTCTCCACTTTGCCAGCGTTTAAAGTTCGCAACAACTGCCTCTGCGTTAAAATCTGTTCCGTCATGGAACTTGACACCTTCACGAAGCTTTAATGTATACGTTAAACCATCTTCAGACGCATTCCATTCTGTTGCTAAACCTGGCTCTAAGTCTGTGCTTTGCTCACCAAATGAAATCAGTGTATCAAAAATGTTTTGTGTAACTTTAAATGACTCACCGTCGGTTGCTGTTGCAGGGTCTAATGATACTGCGTCTCCACCACGCCCAAAGATGAGCGTTGTTTCTTTATCACCGCTTCCTCCAGCACTACCACCGGAATCCTTCGTGCCTGTTTCTTCTGATGACTTTCCGCAGCCTACTAGCGCTAGCGAAATCGCTAAAACAAGCGCAAGCATTGATACATACCACTTTTTCTTCATCTGTATTACCCCCTCTAGTTTTTGTCTATATCATAAATGTTGCGTATCATCTAAACATTCAGTCTTTTATTCGTAGAGATGACATGCAACATAATGACCGGCTTCAACTTCTTTAAATTGTGGTCTGGTTGTTTTACATATATCCATGCATTTGCCACAACGAGAGTGAAATGGACACCCTGCTGGTGGATTCGATGGACTAGGAAGATCTCCTTGCAAGACAATTTGCTCGCGTTTGAAATCAGGATCTGGTACGGGTACGGCTGATAAAAGTGCTTCTGTGTATGGGTGCAATGGCTTTTGATAAAGCGCTTCACTATCGGCTAACTCTACCATATGGCCTAAGTACATGACACCCACCCTATCACTTATATGCCGAACAACCCCTAAATCATGAGAAATAAAAATATAGGTTAGTTGAAACTCATTTTGTAAGTCTTCAAGTAGGTTCAACACCTGCGATTGAATGGACACATCAAGCGCGGAGACAGGCTCATCCGCTATGATGAGCTTAGGCTTGGTCATTAACGCGCGAGCAATTCCAATTCGCTGACGTTGTCCTCCACTAAACTGGTGAGGATAGCGCTTCGCATGGTAACTGCTTAACCCAACCACTTCTAAAATTTCTCTCACTTTTTTCTTTCGCTCTTCTTTCGTGCCAATTCCATGAACGATAAGCGGTTCTTCTAAAATTTTCTCCACCGTATGTCGTGGATTCAGCGAGGCAAACGGATCTTGGAACACCATTTGCATTTCTCTTCGCAATTTACGAATCTCTTGATTTGATAAACTCGTTACATCTTTATCTTCAAATACGACTTTTCCTTCTGTTGGCTCAATAAGCTGAAGAAGCAGTCGACCTGTCGTTGACTTTCCACAACCGCTCTCGCCTACAATCCCTAGTGTTTCCCCTTTTTTTACGGAAAATGAGAGGCCATCAACGGCTTTTACTTCTCCTACTTGTTTACTAAAAACGCCACCTGTAATCGGAAAGTGTTTCTTTAACCCCTCAACTTGTAGTAACAACTCGGTCATTGATGTTAACCTCCCCTTCTTCATGTAAGAAACAGCGCACCTTATGTTCGTCGTTTACATGATAGAGTTGAGGATCTTCGCTCAAACATCGCTCTGTCACAAATTCACATCTTGCAGCGAATCGACAGCCTGTCTTGATAGATCCTGGCTTTGGAACATTCCCTGGAATCGAATAAAGTCGATCTTTCTTTTCACGCTTATCTGGCACTGATTTAATCAATCCCATTGTATAAGGATGTTTCGGTTGCTGAAACAGCGCTTTTACGCTTGTTTCTTCTACAACTTTACCTGCGTACATCACAACAATTCGATCACATACTTCCGCTACGACCCCTAAATCATGCGTAATCAGCATAATAGCTGTATTTAACTTCTGATTTAACTCTTTCATTAGTTGTAAAATTTGCGCTTGAATCGTTACGTCAAGAGCGGTCGTTGGCTCATCTGCAATTAAGAGCTTTGGATCACATAAAAGTGCCATCGCAATCATGACACGCTGCCTCATTCCACCTGAAAGCTGATGAGGATAATCGTGAATCAGCTCTTCTGCACGAGGCAATCCAACGAGCTTAAGCATTTTAATCACATGCTCTTTTGCTTCTTTTTTACTCCATTTTCTATGTATACGAACCGCTTCCATTAGCTGGTTACCGATTGTAAAGAGTGGATTCAATGACGTCATTGGCTCTTGGAAAATCATTGCTACGTCATTCCCTCTTACTTCTCGCATACGCTTTTCGGATGCTTGTACTAAGTCTTCTCCATTAAAATAAATGTGACCTGATGTGATTTTCCCTGGCGGTGACGGAATGAGCTTCATGATAGATAGCGAGGTGACACTTTTTCCACAGCCTGACTCTCCAACGATTCCGACTATTTCTCCTTCATGAATGTGAAAATCAACATGATCTACAGCTGGTACTTCTCCATCGTCTGTGAAAAAAGAAGTTTTTAACCCTACTACGTCTAGTACTTTTTTTGTTGTCATGTTTTCACTTCCTATTCAGCTGTATATTTTTTAATTTTTAGAATATTTTACATTTTATGATTATACATACATTTTTATAAAAAGAAAAGAAAAATTTGGCGAAAAAAGAAGATGACACATCGAAATTTGTTTTTTCGATGTGTCATCTTCTTAATTTAACGTATCTAATTGCTGTACACTAAATAAATCATAATAATGGCCTTTTTGCTTCATAAGCTCTTCGTGTGTACCAATTTCCACGACTTCACCATGCTCAATATGAACAATTTTATCGACGTGAGTAATCGTTGATAGTCTGTGAGCAACAATAAACGTTGTACGGTCTTTTGCAAGTTTTTCAAGTGCCTCTTGAATAAAGTGTTCACTTTCTAAATCTAAAGCAGATGTTGCTTCATCAAAAATTAAAATGGGTGGATTTTTCAAAAATACGCGAGCAATTGAGATTCGTTGTTTTTGTCCACCTGAAAGTTTTACACCTCGTTCGCCCACTTTGGTGTCATATCCTTCGGGAAATTTCATAATAAAGTCATGTGCGTTTGCCGCTTTTGCCGCTTCAATGACTTCTTCTTTTGTTGCTCCTGGCTTTCCTAATAAAATATTTTCAAGAATGGAATCACTAAATAACACCGTGTCTTGAAGCACAATGCCTATTTGATTTCGTAAGCTTCTCACGTCATAATCTTTAATGTTCACGTTATCAATAAGCAAGCTACCTTCTGTCACATCATAAAAACGAGGAATTAAGCTGATAAGTGTCGATTTTCCTCCTCCACTCATTCCAACAAAGGCAACGGATTGTCCTCTCTTTATATCGAGGTTGACATGTTTTAAAACTGGCTCTTCTTGCTCATCGTATGCAAATGATACATCATCAAACGAAATATTCCCTTGTACGCTCTCACATTCAATTGCACCTTTTTTATCTACAATGTCATATGGTTCATCTATAAATTCAAACACACGATCCATTGAGGCGATGGCTTGCGTTAAGGTAGTGGATGAATTAATTAGTCGACGTAACGGGTTATATAAACGTTCAATATACCCAACAAAGGCAATCATCGTTCCCACTGTTAAATTTTCTTGTACGACTTGATACCCTGCGTACAAAATCACTAGTAAAGGTGCTACGTCTGTAATCGTGTTAACAATGGCAAAGGTTTTGGCATTCCAGCTTGTATGATCAATGGCTTTTTGTAAAAAGTTTCGATTTTGCTTATCGAATTGTACTTGTTCATGATCTTCAATCGCAAAGCTTCGAATCACCGAGATACCTTGAACACGCTCATGCAAGTGCCCTTGTACTTCAGCCAAAGCTTGTGAACGCACTCGTGTTAAGTGTCGCAGCTTGCTGTAAAAGTGCTTAACTGCTAACGCATATAAAGGAAACAGAACGAGCGACACAAGCGTAAGCGGAACATCCATTGTAAACATAATAATAGCTGCAATGACAATCGTCGCCATATCTAGCCATACATTCATTAAGCCGGTAATAACAAAGTTTTTCGTTTGTTCCACGTCATTAATGACACGTGAAATGATTTCACCTGCTCGTGTATTGGCATAATACTTTAAACCGAGCCGTTGAATGTGATCAAATAAATGATTGCGAATATCATACAAGACACGGCTTCCAACCCACTGAGCGTAGTATTGTCGATAATATTCAATTGGTGGTCGCAACACGATAAACACAAAAAGAAAAATACCCATAATGGTAAAAAGTTCATTTGTTTTTTCATCAATGGATAGCGTAGTTGCCCCAATGATATCATCCACCACGTATTTTAAAAGCAACGGAATTAATAAAGGAATCCCAAATTTAATTAATCCAATTGAAATTGTGCCAGCAATTTGCCACCTGTATGGCTTTACAAATTGTAAATAGCGTTTAATAACCCCCAAAACATCTCCCCCTTTGTTTCTATAAGGGTTGTCTCTTTATTTTTTGCAAACTTCTTTACTTCTATTAATTGTTCACTCATGACCTCATAAATCATCAATGCCTACACAACATGTTCTCAACAAAACACCTTGCCTACCGATCCATTTACTTGAATGGACTTATAGACAAGGCATACTGTTACGGCTGGCGATACGTTAAATATCGCTCATACCACATATCAATAAAATCAGGTGCAAACGGTCCTTTTCGCTGACGTATCCAATTTTTTAAATGCTCAACATTGTTATGTAAAATTCGATCAATTACAGTTGGATAGTTCATTTGTTGGCGGTGCTTTTCATATTCATCTTCGTCTAATAAAATATAGGTCATGTCTGGAAATACTTTGATGTCTAGATCATAATCAATGTATTTTAACGCTTCATCATCATAAATAAACGGTGAACTAATGTTGCAGTAGTAATAGATTCCATCTTCCCGAAGCATTCCGATAATGTTAAACCAATACTGCGAATGAAAATAACAGATGGCTGGCTCTCTTGTTAACCACGTTCGTCCGTCCGATTCCGTAACAATGGTCCGATCATTTCCGCCAATTACTAGACTGTTTGTTGCTTTTAGAACCTTTGTGCTATCCCAAATACGATGGATATGACCGTCATGTTTATAGCTATGTATTTGAATTGTCTCTCCTTCAATGGGAACGCCCATTTTTACTCCCCTACTTTCATCTAACACGTCGACATTACGTATAATGTACCTCCATGTTCTTATATTTATCCTGCTCAAGTCGTGGCTCTTCTCACCACTTTTTATACCGAAATAATGCGTTAATTTTATTCCGCTCAAATTAATAGAAAACGAAGACGACTCACACGCCGCTCTTTATTTATACATTTACTTTCGGACAATAAAGGTTCACTTCTTCTTATTATAACGGTTTACGTCCTAATTTAAAACAAAAGCAGTCGGTTACCCTTGTAATTTATTTGCATTTTAAAGCTAAATCTTTCCTTTTTAGAGTAAAAAAATTCGTCTATAGTTTCGAGGAAAATTCTCTTTTTCCTTAGAAACTATAAGACGATTTTGTTCATACATAAGATTGAATTAGGGCGTAAGTTGAGCCGATTTTTGATAAGACTGAATAATGGCTTCTGTTTGTCGTTCAAACGTTTGTTGAATTTCTCTTAATTGTTTTTTCATCGTGGTAATTTCTTCTCGTAGTGAAGCAAGGGTTGTTTCATGCTGTAGCTTCGCAAGTTCGACTTCAACCTGTTGACAACGCTCGATTTCTGATTGTAAAAACAACAACTGATCCATCGTTTCTAACTGTTCGCTGACGAGTTGATCGAATTCTTCCATTTTATATAAGCCTCCTTGTTTGCCTCTTTGTTCCTATTTAAATCTTTCTATTATCTACAATTGATTTCTTTGTTAACATTCGCTTTATGTATGATGATTCCTTTGACGACATCTGTAGACTTACGAGAAGTTTTGTCGGTTGCCATGAAAAAGGGCACTCCATCGTTTTAGGAGTACCCTCAACCATTATTGGTTTTTGCTTGAAGCTTGGTTTTGCTTAGCTTGAGCTTGAGCGTTTTGTTGCTTCACGTGTTGTGCGCTTGTTTCGCTCGCGAACTCAGCACCATATTGTTGGTTAGCTTGAGCGTTTTGTTGTTTTACATGCTGGATGCTAGTTCCAGATGCAGTCTTTTGTTGATTAGGTTGATTTTTGTTTGCCATTGTAATCACCTCCACGAAATTAATCTGTCCTGGAAGTGAAAAAAATATCCAAACTTTTTTCAACTTTTTTTCAAAGCTTTTACATCAACAACGAACGACCACCATCGACAATTAACGTCTGCCCACGAATCATACTGGCTTCATCGGATACTAAAAACATCACTGTGTTAACCATATCCATTGGCTCAACCATGCGCCCTGCAGGCGTTTGACGTCTTGCATCCTCTAAAAGCTCTTCACGATTTGGAAAATGCTTCAGCGCATCGGTATCGATTGCTCCACCTGATACAGCATTTACGACGATATTCTTTGGTGCAAGCTCCACTGCTAAGTAACGTGTTAATGCTTCAACAGCTGCTTTTGACACTCCGACTGTTGTGTAGTTTTCTAAATAACGAATCGAACCAAGTGAACTAATCGTGACGATTTTCCCGCCACCGACTTTCTCCATGCGCTTTGCTGCTTCTTGCGCACAAAATAAATACCCTTTACTATTAATATCCATTGTCCAATCCCAGTGCGTTTCTTCTAGCTCCATAATCGGACGCAACACACCTGAAGCTGCATTGCTAATGAATACATCTAATCGTCCAAAACGCTCATCAATTTGCGTAAACATCTCGGTAATTTTATCAACTTTTCCTACGTTCGCTTTTACAACAAGAACTTCTCGACCGATTTCTTTGATTTGTTCAGCTACTTCTAATGCAGCTGTTTTACTGCGCGCATAGTTTAACACAATGTTATATCCTTCTTTTGCTAAACGAATTGCGATTTCTTTTCCAATTCCTCGGCTACTTCCTGTTACAAGTGCCACTTTTTGTGACATACTTTCAGCTCCCTTATAGTACCTGATACTAATATTTACTCTCATTTTTATTGTACTGATTTTCTAGTATAGCTGGCAAGCTTTCTTCTAAAAATAAAATGAAGTACGTGTGTTGGAACAAATACCTGTACTTCAGACAGACTTCAACATTCGCTTCCTGTTCATCACTGGCAAGAGGATGTTCGATACAACGAACCCTTCGTTTAAAATTAAAACGTAAAAGATGGGAGAGTTATTTATGTATGTAGGACGAGACATGACGGAATTGACGATGATGTCAAAGCATGATTGGAAAGACAGTGAGCTTGCCTATTTTCACCATTCTTTGCAGCAAATTATGCCTTATTTAAATACAGAAGGTCAGACGATTCACCGTGAAATCATGAAAGAAATTGAAACTCGAGGTGGATTAAAGCGCCAAGAAGCAGATTACACACACGGTACTCACATCACGTACGACTAATCTAGTTACTGTAAAAAGACCCGTGAAAAAAATTGATTTCACGGGTCTTCCTACTTTAAGTCGTCACTTAACGTAAACGATACTCTTTTAAAATATTTTGATGTGATACAGGGAACGCATAGTTCTCTAACTCATCGATAGACACCAGCTTTCGTGTATCACTTTCACTTATGTCATCTGCAATGGATCCTTCATAAACAGCAATGTTCCACACAAGATGAGAAAACACGTGTTGAATCGTTGCAAATTGCTGATGTAAGGTGGCATTTGTACGGTAATCTGTCCATAAGAACGCTTTTAGCTGATCTTTGTCAGAGCCAATACTTAAATCCACTTCTACGTTCGGAAATTCCCACAAGTTTGCTAACAGCCCCTTGTTCGGACGTTTATGAATGAGCACTTCCCCTTTTTCGTTCGTTAACACAACAGCAGCCATTTGTTTTGGTTTTGGTGGCTTTTTCTTTGATTTGATAGGTAGTTCTGCTTGAACTCCTTGTTCGAATGCACGACAATGCTCGCGAACGGGACATAATAAACAAGAAGGAGAAGTAGGCGTACAAACCGTTGCTCCTAACTCCATTAATCCTTGATTAAAGTAAGAAGGGTTATCTTTAGAGATAATAAGACGAATAATCTCTTCAAAGAGCTTTCTTGTTTTCGGTTTGGCAATGTCATCCCAAATCGATAAAATTCTCGACATAACGCGCATCACATTGCCGTCAACGGCTGGTTCTGGTACACCGTAAGCAATGCTTAAGATGGCGCCTGTCGTATAAGGTCCTACCCCTTTTAATTTTGAGATTTCTTCTGGTGTATTTGGCACTTTTCCACCGTATTGCTCGTGAACTTCTTTCACAGCTGCTTGTAAGTTGCGTGCTCGTGAGTAGTAACCAAGTCCTTCCCAAGCTTTTAGGACTTTGTCTTCTTCTGCATGTGCCAAACTTTCAACGGTTGGAAAATGCTCTACAAAACGATTAAAATAAGGGATAACTGTATCAACCCTTGTTTGCTGGAGCATAATTTCAGATACCCACACTTTGTACGGGTCTTGATCTTGTCTCCACGGTAAAATGCGTTGTTCACGCTCAAACCAGGTGATTAAATCGTGCTGAAATTGTTCAATGTTAAAATCATTTACAATATTTTCACTTTGTTTCACGTTATAGCCTCCGAGGTATTACTATACATATACAGTGTATATGAATCTACAGAGAAAATCGAATCTAGAAGTGGAAAACAGCATACTCAGCACACAAGAACATTTTGGAAGCAAATTATCTCGGTTCTGCATATGGGTGATACGAATGGTTACCGAAATTTTGTGATAGTAAGATAAATCTTTTAGTAAAAGGAGGAAGTTATGGATACGGGTACACATATTGCGATGGGTATTGCCATCGGTGGGCTTGCAACGCTTGATCCTGTTGTAGCTTCAAGCTCAGAAACGGCAACTGCTGTGATGGCTGGTGTCATTGCAGGTTCTTTGGCGCCAGACCTTGATACGATTTTAAAGCTGCGAAACAATGCTCAATATATTCGTAACCATCGCGGCATTACACATTCCATACCTGCCGTGATCCTTTGGCCTCTCCCAATTTTATTTGTTTTATCTCTTTTATTCCCAGGTGCAGATTTGTTTCATTTATGGCTATGGACCTTTTTAGGCGTGATTATTCATGTGTTTGTGGATGTGTTTAATGCATATGGAACACAAGCGCTACGACCTTTTTCAAAAAAGTGGGTTGCACTTGGTGTCATTAACACGTTTGATCCGTTCATTTTTATTGCGCATGTCATTGCCATTGCTTGCTGGGCATTTGGAACAAGCCCTGGGCCAACATTTATTACGCTTTATGCGATTATTGTCCTGTATTATGGATGGCGCTTTTATGAACAAAGACAGGTTGCAAATGCGGTTCGTAAAAAGTATCCCGATGTAGAGCAGTTAATTATCTCTCCGACCATGCGCCTTCATCATTGGCATTTAGCCATTACTACAAAGAAGAAATTTCATGTCGGAAGAGCCATCAACAAAGAAGTGGTCACATTTGATTCATTTGACCGGGTACCCGTTCCCGATTCAGATGTTATTGCTGCGGCAAAGAAGGACAAAAACTTGTCTGCGTTCTTATCTTTCTCCCCTGTGTACCGGTGGGAGATTGAGGAGTATAACGATCATATCGAGGTACGATTTATCGATCTTCGTTATCGAAGCAAGGACTATTATCCATTTGTTGCGGTTGTACAACTTGATTATGATTTAAACATTATTTGTTCATACACAGGCTGGATTTTCAGTGAGAAAAAGCTGCGTAAAAAGCTTGATTACCTTCCTAATTAAGAGCCATTATTGAAAAAAACATCCCTTGCCTATTGAATAGGCAAGGGATGTTTCATGATTACTGAACACGTTAATGCTTCAAATGATCATCTTGATTTAACAAATGCTTGAATTTTGGGTTACGAATTTCGACATCATGTAGACGATGACCGTAATGATTAATATACGTTCTTACAGCTTGTTCCGCTGCTTCTTTTCCTTTGTATTCGTATCCTGCCTTTGCGTAAGAGGACTCGAAATCTTCCCAAAATAATTCTACCCACGTGCGAGCTTGCCCATAGGATAATGTATCATTTTTACTTAATAAGTAATTAGTTAAGCGTTCAAACGTATCGTTCATAGTTTCCACCTCTGTTACCAATATTGTTTATGAGTAAAGTCATTAATTTAACTCACACTATAAACAAGGGAAACGCCTTTCCCTACCGTATCTTTACTATATCATAAAAGTATTTAAAAAAAGGAGAGGAATGTCATGCGTAATAAAGAGCGTGGTTTCCCAAACCAAAACAATAATAAATTAGAAGGCGAACCAAGAGCAAAAGCAGAGTTTGCATCTAAACGAGCAAATGGCACCATTAATACTCATCCACAAGAAAGAATGCACGCGTCGAACCAGCGTACAAATCAATAATTGTTCTGAATTCATCGTTCACTACAATCATGGAGGGGTTTATCTTGGGACATAAAAAACAAAAGAATTTTTTCTCGAACCGTCATCAAAACCCATTTTCAACACCATGGGCGAACCCAAAGCACGCTCATGCACAAGTAAATGGTGAAACACAGCAAACACAAGACTTAATCATTCTTGAAGCCCAAACACGTAAGCGCTCCTAGTCAAAAACGTGTCACTCTAATGAGAGTGACACGTTTTGTTCTGTCATGATGCATCTGAAATTACGCCACACTATAAGCGTCCTTTTAAAAAATCAGGATGTCCGAAGCATTGAAATCGGAAGAGCTTCTTCAGTCTGTTCTGGATTTCCAAGGCGGAATCCCCATGCAAATATACCATTCATGTAGTCAATTTTAAAATACATACCAGGATCTCCTTGAATTTCATATACTTCTCCTGGCTTAAATTGATCAGGATTAAGTAAGTATGCTTTTGCGAGTACCATTTTGCGTTCTAATACCGCAAATTCATTAACAATCCCTAGTTGCTCTGCTTTTCTTGCTTTTTCTTGTAAATGAGCAATTTCTTGCTTTAACTCATATTCACTCATTTGACTATAGCGCTTTTCTTGCATCGATGACTCCCCCTTTTGTCCACTCTTCTTTTAGTATATGATAACTGTAAACGTTTTTAAAGAATGGAAAGAGGGTCGCATCATGAAAACAGTTTTAATTACAGGTGGCAGTACAGGACTTGGCTATGAATTAGCAAAGCGCTACGCACGTGATGGCTATCATGTCGTTATAACAGGAAGAAATGAAGAGAAATTAAAAGCTTCACAAGCTGAATTAAAGAAACAAGGCGCTCACGTGACCACGTCTGCATTTGATATTCAAAATGAACATGACGTAAAAAATGCAATAGACACGCTTTTACAGCGTCATAACATTGATGTGCTTATAAATAATGCAGGAGTTGGACATTTTGGTCCTCTCCCTTCTCTATCTGGCCAAGACATTCATAACATGATTGATACAAACGTAAAAGGAACGATTTTCGTCACACAAGCGCTGATTCAGCATTTATGCGAGCGCTCATCTGCTCAAATAATAAACATTGTTTCAACCGCTGGATTACGTGGAAAAGTAAATGAAACAGCTTATGTTGCAAGTAAATTCGCAGTAAGAGGATTTACGGAAAGCTTAAAAGCAGAATATGCCAATCAAAACGTGACCATTATTGGAGCCTATATGGGTGGCATGGACACGCCGTTTTGGGATGAATCCGACCATATTCAAGATAAATCGCGATTAAAACCAGCTTCACAAATCGCAGACATCGTTTACGATAAATCTTCACAAGGTGAAGACATCATCCTATAGTAAAGCTTTCATGCAGCACTTGCCTATCTGACTCGATTTTATAAGCAAGAAGTGCTGCATGTTTTTGTTATATGAGCCTCTTTTAGTCTTCATCTCGAATAGAGTCTAAAAATGCTGCGATTTGCTCCATCGAAAATCCTTTTCGGTACAAGCTTTGCTTCATGCGTTTTTCGTATTCCCACCCATCGTACCGTTCATAACGACGGTGTGCTTTCATTCCTTGATATTGAAGAGCTTCCCACTCTTCATCGCTTTCTTTTTCAACATGAACTTCTTCAAAGGCAAGCTGAATTACCGATAACACATGTCCTTTGGCTAATAATGTTTGTTCGATTTTTTGCTTCATCATCGTTTCAGAAAGCTTTTTGTATTTGCTCTTTAATTTTTCAATGACCTTCATTGCAGTTTGAAGTTGTTGTTCTTTTGGGTATTCGCATAGACTAAGAGTAATCTCTTGCTCTTGAACACCTTTTTCAGCTAGTTCTTTTCGAATGACCGTAGGACCTTTTACGGTTGTATTCATTTGCGTTAGCACGTAGGCTTTCGCAAACTCTACATCATTTAAATAGCGCTGATCGGTTAGTTTTAATAGCACTTGTTGAATAATGACGTCATCCATTTCTTTTTTACGTAAATAGTCGCCCACTTCTTTTGTTGAACGCATGCGATAGGCTAAATACGAAACAGCGAGGTTATACGCTTTTTTCATATCATCAGCAAATTGAATTTCCGTCATATCAAATTCATCGAGCTCTTTGCCTTTTCGCAGGTCATGTTGAATTAACACATTCGCGTCCACACTAAATGCGTACTGTTCACCTTGACCGTAGTCAAGAAAGACGTTGTAACGCTCGGCATTGTTCTTTTGGGTTGTTATTTTCGTAATAACAGCCATACATGTACACCCCGTTTTTTTATTGTTATTGGTTCACATTATACACGATTTGAAGGAGGTTTTTTAACGATGAAGATTGTCATTGCTGGAGGAACTGGCTTTGTAGGGACTGCTTTAACAAATCACTTTTTAACAAACAAGCATGAGGTGTATATTTTAACAAGAAACACGAACAAGCCTGCTCATGATCCAAAGCTTCATTACGTAGAGTGGTTGACGGAAGGTAGTTCGCCTGAAAGCGAGCTAGAAGGAGCAGATGTATTCATTAATCTTGCAGGTGTATCGTTGAACAGTGGACGCTGGACGGAAGAGCGTAAAAAAGCCATCTTTGAAAGTCGTGTCTCATCCACGAAAGAAATGATACGAATAATGTCTTCATTAAAGAAAAAGCCCGCTGTCTATGTGAATGCAAGTGCCGTTGGCTATTACGGTATATCTAATACTGAAACGTTTGTCGAGAGCTCTCCTGCTGCAAGTGACGATCATGACTTTTTAGCTCATACGGTAAAGGTATGGGAACAAGAAGCCAAGCGAGCAGAGGAACTACACATTCGTACGGTGCGAACGCGATTTGGCATTATTTTAGGAAAAGACGAAGGAGCGTTGCCAAAAATGGTGCTTCCTTATCGGTTATTTGTTGGCGGAACGGTTGGCTCAGGAGAACAATGGGTATCATGGGTTCATATTGAGGATGTGGTAAGTATCATCGCATTTGTTATTGAGCACGAAGACGTGAATGGACCTGTTAATGTGACAGCACCACATCCTGTTCAAATGAAAGAATTTGGTCAAACGATTGGACGTGTACTAGGTCGTCCACATTGGCTTCCTGTACCGAGTGCTGGATTAAAAGTGATGCTTGGAGAAATGAGCACATTAATTTTAGATGGACAAAAAGTAATTCCTCAAAAACTAGGTGAACATCATTATAAGTTTACATATAATGAACTAGAAGGTGCATTAAAGAATTTGTTGTGAAGGAAGGTCTTTACGCAGATAGGAGCTTAGTTAGTGATGAACAATACGTTATTTAAACACGCAACCATTTATCCCATTACATCTCCCCCGCTGTCAAACTGTGATTTGCTAGTGGAGAATGGAAAAATCAAACAAATCGGCTATCATCTACAGCCTGAACATGGAACCCATGTGATTCATTGTCAAAATCAGTTCTTGTTCCCTGGTTTTATCGATGTTCATACTCATATCGGTCTGTATGATGAAGGAACAGGTTGGGCCGGAAACGATGCAAATGAAACCATTGAGCCACTCACTCCTCATATTCGAGCGCTTGATAGTGTTCATCCGCTAGACCCAGCATTTAAAGATGCCATACAATACGGCATTACAACCGCTCATATTATGCCAGGCAGTGCTAATGTTATTGGCGGTACGACCTCTGTCATTAAAACGACGGGTAAAAACATCTCTCATATGCTCATCCAAGAAACGGCTGGATTAAAGATTGCACTAGGTGAGAACCCTAAGCGTATTCACAGTCACGGTAACAAAGATTCCATTACACGAATGGGAATCATGGGGATGCTTCGTGAAGCATTTTATCAAGCTATGCATAGTGACAACATTGATGACTTACGAGTAAAGCCACTTGTTCGTGCATTGCGCCGAGAAATTCCGGTTCGCATTCACGCTCATCGTGCAGACGACATTTTATCAGCTATTCGCTTTGCAGACGAATTTAACCTCGACGTCCGTATCGAACATTGTACAGAAGGACACTTAATTGCCGAAGAGCTTCAAGGTCGTAATTTAAAGGTGTCAGTTGGGCCTACACTAACACGCCGTTCAAAAGTCGAGCTTAAAAACAAGAGCTGGGAAACCTATCAAGCTCTTTGGGAAAACGGTGTGGAAGTATCCATTACAACAGATCATCCGTATACACCCATTCAATATTTAAATATTTGTGCATCCATTGCTGTTCGTGAGGGATTAAATGAACAACGAGCGCTTGAAGGAATTACCATTGCAGCTGCTCGAAATTTACGAATTTCAGATCGTGTTGGAAGCATCCAAGTTGGAAAAGATGCCGACTTAGTGCTATGGAATCACTACCCTTTCGATTACATGGCAAAGCCTGTTCTGACAATGATAGATGGAAAAATATTATTCAAAAAAAATTAACATTTACCTATTCCTTTTTTAAAATATTTTTAGTATGATACGTTAAGTAAGGACGAAAAAATAAGAAGAAAAACATATAATATATATATCAAACATTCACTTGTTAACGTCGTTTTGTTGACTGGTAATGGGAAGGCAAATGGTGCGCCACCAGGTAACTGGTTCTAGTGGGTTCGATTCCCACCCCGAAATTTTTTTTAATACTAAAAAATTTCGAGGGTGGTACCTACAACACGTGTAGTCTGCCCTCTAGGCGGAGGGATTATTATGCTAAAAAAGCGAGACCTACACGATTGTCAAGGTTTATACGATCTCATGGTGCACCCTGATGTCTTCCCTTTTGTGCGTCATAAAGCAAATTCATATGAAGAATTCCTGTTTGTGACAAAGCAAACGATTGAAGCAGAAGATCACGGAGAAATTATTTCACGTACAATTTTAGACGAATGGGGTAATCCAATCGGCACCATTAACTTATTTGATGTGCAAGACAATGCTGGCTTCCTTGGTACATGGTTAGGCAAACCTTATCACGGGAAAGGCTACAATAAAATCGCAAAAGAAGTATTTTTTAACGAACTGTTTTATGAGTTAGGAATTGAACGTATTTTCATGCGTATTCGTAAAGTAAATGTTCGTTCGATGAAAGCTGCTGAAAAGCTTCCTTATGTAACCCTTGCAAACGAGACACGAAAGAGTTTGTATGAGGAAATTAATCAAAGTGGCGATGTGTATAACTTATATGAGATTTCAAAAGACTTATATACGTTGCACTATTTACGACACGAGCAAGAAGTACACGAAGATCATCAGTTAAAAGAAGCGTAGAGAGTTGTTCAAACCATGTGAACGACTCTTTTTTTGTTTGAAAAAAGAAAAAATTGGCCAAGCTAGAAGATGTAGTTTATGTAAGCATATCTTTTGGAGGGATTAAAATGGCTGATAAAAAGCGACAAGATAAAACGAAAAGCACATTAAGCAGTTCACAAGAGGTTAACTACGCTCGTGATTTTAAAATGGCTGATCAAGCTGGTGGATACACAGCGAAAAAAGCAAGACACTAATTGGCAACAATAGCACATACATAGCTCCTCTTCTTTCGCACATCCTACTAAAGAACCGTCTTAACGAGTTCTTGAGGAGGAATTGACAATGGGAAGATCAAGAGGAAGTCATACGCGTGACAACAACAAAGCGCGTTTACCACAAGTACCAAAAAATATGAAGTCTGATGGCTATGATACGGAGTACTCACGTGAGTTTGCGGATGGTGAGGACTTAGAAGCACAAGCACGCGCACAAGCAGCTGGTATTCGTCAGTCTGATATGAATAGCAAGAAGTAAAAGCTAGGCCTGTGGAAAAAAAGGCAACACGTTCTTTTTTTCCACAGGCTCTATCCTTGCTTCTTTATAATTGAGTAAATCTACACGCTGTTTTTGGAGCTTTATGAAACAGAGTTGTTACATACTTTACACTATATTCGCAACTTTTCTAAAAATACAATATATACACACAATTTATCCCCAAAAGTGTGGATAATGTTGATAACTTTTTAAACCATTGCTATATCAACTTTTATTCAATTTATAAATCGTTAATAATTTTTGTGGACGAAATAAACTTAAATTGTGGATAATGTGTATAACTTTGTGTATATCTTAGAAAAATAAGGTTTTGCAAACGCTTTTACATGTGGATAAAACTTTTAATATCTAAAAAGTCGAAAAATTTATGTTGCAAGATGAAAAATAATGTAGAATGATGTACGTTCTTCTTCTTTTCTTCCCCTTTACATGCCCCTTCTAACTTCATGACGAAGCTTTATATTCCTTATTAGCAGATTACTTACGAAATTTATAGGTCTGAACTTCCCTTTTAGGAAATACCTTTATAAAAAGATAAACAGCTTTTATTTTCTAGGGATGAAGGGGAGTAAACAACATGGTCGTTGTACACTTTATTCAGAACAACGTGGAGCTATTGAATCAGCTCTGTCGAGACATACCTGCAGAAGGAAGCGAAGTAAAAGTAAAAGGTCGTAAAGGAAAAGTAATGAATGTGAAGCAAGTGGATGAAAAACACATTCATGTCGAAGTTGAATTAGAAGTTGTAAAAAAGAACGTTCCTGTGTTAGATCCGCGTAAGAAGAAGAGATAAGAAAAAACCGCTCTGTACAAACAGAGCGGTTTCTTTTTAATCTTCGTCTTTTTCGTCTTTATCTTTGTCTTTACCTTGCATATTCTCTAGAATATAGAAGATGTTTTCTGCTTGTTCCGTGTTATCCATGAATCCTGAGAACATTTCTTTTCCTGGTCCATATCCATATACGCCTACTTCTTCACCAGTGTGACCTGATGTTGTCCAGCCTGTGTATGAACGCTTGTTAAAGATGTCTTCAATTGCATCGTCGATTTTTAGCTCGTCACCTGTTTTCGCTGCTTCTTTTACTGCAGCAATTTCTTCTGGTTTTAACTCAAGCTTAATGTTTTCACGTAATGTCTTTTCAACATCTGCACCTTCAACAATTTTCTTAGCCATGTAGTCTGGTGTTTTCTTCGCTGCTTTAATTGGATCTGTTAACCAGTTATAAATGCCCTCACCCTTTTCATCGTTTGCTCCTAGTGAGAAGCCACCTGTTGAGTGATCCGCTGTTGTCACAACTAACGTGTGCTTGTCTTTTTTCGCAAACTCAACTGCTGAATTGAATGCTTTTTCAAAGTCTTCCATTTCACTCATAGCTGCCACGATATCATTGTCATGGCCAGCCCAGTCAATTTGGCTTCCTTCGACCATTAAGAAGAAACCATCGTCGTTTTTACTTAATTGTTTTAAAGCTGAGTTAGTCATTTGTTCTAACGAAGGTGTTTCTTTATTACGGTCAATCGCCTTGTCTAATCCTTCATCAGCAAATAAGCCTAGCACTTGCTCATTTTTATTTTTATTTAATTCTTTCATGTTTGTCACATAATTGTAGCCATCTTTTTTGAACTCTTTCGTTAAGTCACGATCATCACGTACGAAATTCAGCTTTCCTCCACCTAATAGGACGTCAACTTTATGCTCATCATTAACCTTTTCATCATAATAATCATCAGCGATCTCATCCATGTTTTTACGACTTTCATCATGCGCACCGAATGACGCTGGTGTTGCGTGTGTGATTTCAGATGTTGATACAAGTCCTGTAGACATGCCGTTTTCTTTGGCTTGCTCTAGTACCGTTTTAATTGGTGTATGATTATGATCAACGGCAATGGCATTATTATATGTCTTCTTACCACCAGACATCGCTGTTGCCGCTGCAGCTGAATCTGTAATGTTTTCTTTTTCATCTTCTGAGTGTGTCGTTTGTACACCTAAGAAATGCTTATCAAATGATGTTAACTCAATTTCAGGTGTTTTTGGGTTATCTTTCATATAACGGTGAGCCGTCATATAAGGCTGACCCATTCCATCTCCAATTAAAAAGATGACATTTTTAATTTCTGGGTTTTCTTCTTTTATTTTTGCTACGGCTTCCGCATGAGTGATGCTTTGGTTGTTAGTAACAGCTTGTTCTGCTGAACCTTTTTCTGCTCCAACCTTATCTTCAACTGCTGCGCAGCCCGTCAAGCTTCCGATTGCAAGAGTAGACATTACTGCAAAGGGTAATAATTTATGTTTAAATGACTTTTTCATATCATATCTCTCCTTAGTTAGTATTTGTCCTTCTGTCTATAACGTTATCGTACAAAAGTAAAGACACTATAAAAGGAATGTAAAAATAAAACGGCAAAATCTTTACATGTTACATAACTGTAATAATTCAGATAAGATAAGCTGAACAAACCGCGCTATAGATGGTTTTTTAAAGGTGAAGTGTTGTTCATATAATAATTTAGAACATAATGGGAATTTGACAAAAAATGAAAAAAGAAAAAGACCGCCACCTAAACTCTTGTTATGACTGAGTTTTTATGACGGTCCAGTTGTCGGATAGTGTCTATTTAGTTGAATAGCTTTGATTTTTGAATGGAATCGATCCACCTGTCCCACACGCTTACCTTTTTAAAATCCATTTCATTTAGTTCTGGCTTGTACATGACGTATCCGTTCTTACCATTTTGTTTGGCACAATACATCGCTTGGTCTGCATGCTCAAGAAGAACCTCTTTCGTTTCCCCATCGTTTGGATAGACACTAATGCCAATGCTTAAGGAAATGTTTGCTTCTTTTTCATGAATCATATAGGGAAGAGCAACATGCTTTAAAAGACGTTTCGCGATTTTTTCAACTTCTTCTCTCGCTGTTTCTTCAAACACCACGACAAATTCATCTCCACCAATACGGGAAACCAAGTCTTCTTCTCGAATGCATTCGTTTATTCGTACGGATACTTCTTTTAATAATTGATCGCCTGCTTCATGACCCATCGTATCATTCACATTTTTAAATCCATCTAAATCAATGAACATGATGACAAAAGAATGATCATTTCGCTTTGAACGCGCTAGCGCTTTTTTAAGATGACGATGTAGCGCTTTTCGATTCGGAAGGTCGGTTACATCATCGTAATATGCTAGTTGCTTCAGCTCCACTTCTGCTCGTTTCTGCTCTGTAATATCTGTGATGTGCCCGTTCAAACGTAAAATCACACCATAAGATGTCTTCATTGGTGTCACAAGCTCATTCAACCATCGTATTTGATTCGTTTTAGCATGGATAATTCGATATTCAACCTGAGATGTTTGCCCTGCTACGATCTTTCTCTCGTGGTTGGCGATCCTCTCATAATCCTCTTGATGAAGTCTCTCTTTCCAAATGTGCCGATTGTCTCGATACAATTCATCTGAGTACCCATAGATTTGCTCAATCCCTTTTGAAAAGGTGACCGTTTGGTGAACCATATTAATTGAAAACACAGCCCCATCTAATGAATGAAACAATGATTCATAGTTTTCATTTTTTAAGCTTAATGAATAGTGTTCTGCTACCATTTTGGCTTTTTCTTCGTTTAAACTCTTTATTTTATATTGTAAGGTGTTCATCTTTTTGAATCCCCACCATAAAAGTGAGACCACCATCATTGCAATGAATACAAATTGAAGAGCCATCCCTTCAATAAATATTTGAACACATGCGAATAAGACAGTGATAATCATAGCTAATAAACTCACTATGAACCTATCTTTATTCTTCACTTCTTCACCTACTCTCGATTTACACCAAATTCGACAAAACTCGACCTTTCTCTCTTACTATATCGGATAAGAGAAGAGCTCGTCTAGTCTAGCGTAATCAAGTAGGATTTATAAAAGTCGTATTACACTTGTTTCGTTCTGTTGCGATTCCTATACCACTCATAAAAAGAGTTTGCAAGCTCCACAGGTACATCATCAATTGTTGTATGATGTACAGGGTTTTCTCGATTGACTGTTCCAATCGAGGCGAGACCTAATGATTGTTGAAGCAAGCTTTGCCTCACATGAACCTCCACAATCTTCTCTCTTCTTGAAATAAACAAATTGGTTGTAAAGCCTCCTGTTTTGATCTGAATAAATGAGTGATTGAGGATGTATCGCGTATTTAAGAAATCAAAAAGACGAAACAAGATAATTACACTAAACAAAGCAATCACTAGCCACATCCAAGAATGTTCAATCCCAAAGACTTTTGGTTTAAAATAAGCTAAGGCAACCGTTGACAAAATCCCTATCCAACTAGGCCTAATAAGGCGAATCCACAACGATTTTTTAGGCAGGTGTGACATCTCTTTTGTAACTTCGTAATAAGGCAGCAATTCTGAAATCATCTCATATGCTCGCTGAAGAGGTAAAAATGGATAAAGCGAATTGACCTCAATATCTTCTTCAGAGCCAAGGCCAACACTTGTTAACTTCACTTCCGCTAAACCTAGCACTCTCTTTAGAGGTGATTGAATGATTTGAACCGCTTGCACATTGCTTTTAGAAATGGAAAAGGACGTTTCCTCGATAATTCCTTTCTTAATATAAATGCGCTCTTCATCGGATGAAATTTCATATTTACCATACTTTAAAATCGTTCGTAACACGCCAAATGCTACTGACACAAGGATAAGAACCATAGCGATAAGCATAATCAAAAACCAAGAGTCCATCACGCCTACAACTAACCCTTCTACTTGCCCATCAACTTCAAAAACATCATTAAGATTAGAATAAATGGAACCGATGATTGGAATGAGAGCAAAAAAGCTTAATGACGTAAAGGAAGCTTTCACTAAATCTTTTTTTGTAGGTTGAAAGTGAACGATTCGATTGGACTGAGAAGCTTCATGCTCTTGATCTACATACTCATCATCGCTTGATTCGAGTGGCTGAATGAGCTGCTCATCACGACTCTTGATATAGTCTTCCATTTCATTTGCTTCTGCCTGAGAAATAACCCGAAATTCTACTTCTGCCTCATCGCCTGTCATACCTGTTTCAAAGCGAATGGACGTCACTTGAAAAAGACGGTGAAAAAACGACGTATGACGATTGACGTTTTGAATTTTTGAAAATGGAACCGTGCGCTTGGATTTGTTGAAAATGCCTTCATAGAGGTGAAACGATGTGTGATCTAACTCATACGTTTGTGTTAGCCACTTTACTACTATATAAAAGAGAGAAAAAACAAAAAGTCCAATGAATAGATATCGACCATAGACAATGAATAGCGACTGTGACTGCATTTTAATGACAAACAAATAAAGAAAAACAAAAAAGAAGTTTTTCACTATATTCCATAGTTTAAAAACTAATAGAACAGGATGGTGTCTCTTCATGTCCATTATTCGTCCACTTCCTTCACTTTTGCAAACTGTGCGATTTGATTTCGCAGCTCAATTGCTACATTTTCAGGAAGAGTAGGAATTTCATGAGATGTTGCCATCGTTGAAACCGTAACAGAGAAAAGCCCGTACTTTCTAAGCAATGGACCTTGTTTTGTTGAAACCGCTTGTACTTTTGTCATTGGAATAAGCTGATGCTCTACTTTAAAAATACCTGATTTTAATCGTAAAAACTCTTCATCCACATCATAGCGCCAGCTTTTGTAGCGTAAGATCGGCTGAAAGCCAATCGACCAAATCGAAGTGAGAACAGATAAAATGGTGATGCCGATTAACACCCAACCGATCCACTCTTTCCATTCAAATCGATGATCTAAATAAAACAACACACCAAGGATTATAAACCAAACGAGATTCATGATGACTTCACTTATGACCCATACTTTTACTGCATTCTTTCCTAATTGCCGCTGAGGCGGACTTACTTGCGTGTACATTTAATCACTCCTGATACCAACCTTTATTTTTTAAAAAAATCAACTCTATCTTTTATGAATCAATGATTCTCATGCTTTATTCTGTTGTACGAAAGAGCAAGCGCAAAAGATTCATTGAATGTCTTATTGTTTGAAACTTTTCTATACGTAAAAAGCAATAAGAAAGGTTGAGGAAGAAAGAATAAGCATCCTTTCTCCCTCAACCTTCGTACGTGTCGAGTTATCATAAATGGTCTCGACAGTTAAACCCTGCAAGAAAAGCGTCCAGCTCTCCTACTGTCGTTAGCTTCAATGCATAACCATATTGAATAGGATTTTGTCCGTTATGTATTTCTTTTGGGAACTGTGTCAGAGCTGTACTATGGGACTTCTTTTCCTCACATTTACGTTGCAAACTTTTGCTAGCTTCAACTGTTTTTGGATGTAGAACCATCGTCATGTCTTTACGGTCTAACAGAAGATAAACAACCTCTTTGTGACCAAGACTTGTAAACTCGGCTGCTTTGGCTGTTTCTTTTGTTAACTCAAATCCATTCTGGATAAAAAGGTCATAATAATCTTGCATCTATACTCCCCCCATATGCTGACATGTCAGGAACTAACTCTACTTTCAGTGACGTGCCTTTTATAAACAGTTTAGGTTGATAAATTTCATTTTTTACCATTACGACTATACACCGCTTGTCTATTTTAATCAATTATTAAAGCGATATAAGATCTTGCTAGAATAAGTTTAGGGGTAAACTAAGCATGTGAGAGAAATAGATGAAAGGAGATGAATACATTGTCGCTTGCTTCGTATTCAAAATTCAATGAGTATAAAAAACGCATTCAATCATTATCGCTACCGCTTGAGTAAGAAGACTTAAAACGTGATGCATTTTTGTTAAATCGTGATCCGAACAAGCAGCTCGACATTTGACGTTTCTCGCAGAACGTCATGTGATTTACGCACATTCAATTCTTCATGGTTTTCCACATCCGTCTGGAGGAAATGGTCATCGACATCGACAATTTGCAGAGCATAAAGAAGAAATGAAACACAGCATCCAGCAACACTTTCAAAACAATAAACCACTGCAGTTTATTGTTTCTGCAGTGGCCTTTGTTTATTTAAACAAGCTGACGATCCCAGTGGCGATGTGCAATGATGGCGTGAGTAAATTCACCAGCGAAGTTGTTCACGTCTTCATTTGTGACAACCCCTGTTTGATCAATTATTCCTAGCTCTTCAAACCATTTCATTCCATCATGTGTAGCTCCGACTGGTTTGTAGTGAGAAAAGGCTTCTTTAGTAAAATAGATTGCCTGTTGCTTAAATTGATTGCTAACATCTTTTCCACCAACAACGTAAAGACTATCAAATAAGACAGAATCGCTTGTTAAAAATGTATGGTCAACGTCAAATTCAACTTCATCGAGTCCTACCCGCTTACCTAGACGATCACTAATGAGTTCAACTTGAGCTCCACTATCTTTTAATTGGTCAAGAACCAAGGTTACGTCTTTTCCGTTAAAACCATCGCCTAGAATTACACCGACTTTACGCGTCTTCGCTGTTTTCATCGTGTTCTCCTGACTAAGTGCTGGTGATGATTTTGTAACGGTTGAACCACCTTGCTTGCGAATATCGGCTCCAATAGCTTCTGCAACGTCTTTTACAAGCTCAATACTCACATTTGAAAACATGTCAATGACTTGCTGCTGTACGGATTTGCTTTGTACTTTTCCTAACTCAAAGCTAAACGCCTTTTTAATGTGTTCTTTTTCTGGTGCACTCATGCTATTCCAAAACATTGCTGCCTGAGAGAAATGATCCTTAAAGCTTTCACTACGCGCACGAACCTTATGACCTTCCATTTTCTCTTGGTAGTGAGTATAACCACCTTCTGCTTCACTTGCTGGCGATGGCGTATTTTGCGCGAGTGAGTTTTTATGATAGCTTACCTGCCCCCGATTAATTGTGTGACGTCCATAGCCGTCTCGTTGATTATTGTGAAATGGACAGACCGGTCGATTAATTGGAAGCTCATGAAAGTTAGGACCTCCAAGACGAATCAGCTGCGTATCCGTGTATGAAAATAGACGACCTTGAAGAAGTGGATCATTTGAAAAATCAATGCCTGGTACGACATGACCTGGATGAAATGCTACCTGTTCTGATTCAGCAAATACGTTATCGACATTGCGATTTAGTGTCATCTTTCCAACAATCTTTACGGGTACGTCTTCTTCTGGCCATAATTTTGTTGGGTCTAGTACATCAAAATCAAAGCTGAACTCATCTTCCTCTTTAATGAGCTGTACACCGAGCTCATACTCTGGATAATCTCCATTTTCAATTGCTTCATATAAGTCTCGACGATGGAAATCAGGGTCTTTTCCATTTACTTTTTGCGCCTCATCCCACACCATGGAGTGCGTGCCTAGAACTGGCTTCCAATGAAATTTAACAAAATGCGCTTGTCCTTGTTCATTCACAAATCGGAATGTATGTACACCAAACCCTTCCATCATTCGATAACTGCGCGGAATGGCACGATCAGACATCGCCCACATCACCATATGTGCGGACTCTTGGTTGTTCGCGACGAAATCCCAAAACGTATCATGTGCCGAGGCCGCTTGTGGCATCTCATTATGAGGCTCAGGCTTAACCGCATGAATGAGATCTGGGAACTTGATGGCATCTTGAATAAAGAAGACGGGAATGTTGTTTCCAACTAAATCATAGTTTCCTTCTTCGGTGTAAAATTTCGTCGCAAATCCACGGGCATCACGTACCGCATCAGCCGATCCTTTAGAACCCGCTACGGTTGAAAAGCGAACGAAGACCGGCGTTTTGACCAATGGATCTTGCAGAAACTTCGCTTTCGTAAATTCCTTCATTGATTCATACACTTCGAATTCACCGTGAGCGGCAAATCCACGGGCATGAACGATACGCTCTGGAATACGCTCATGATCAAAGTGTGTCATCTTTTCACGAAAATGAAAATCTTCCATTAAGGTCGGACCACGTTGGCCAGCTTTTAAGGAAAATTCATCTTCTGCTACTTTTAAGCCTTGATTGGTTGTTAAATGCTTTCCTGTATCATCCACGCGATATTGTTCAAGCTGCTCATCTTTCCGGTTCTTTCCCATGTTCCCATTCCTTTCTAATTCTTAGTTTTATGAAACATGTTCCCTTATTTTTTAGAATTAAACAGAATGGTCATGGATTTATTCACCTGTATTTTTACGCTTTTACTGTTCGGATAATTTGATTGTAATTCAGCTCAACAATCGGTTCATACCGAACAAGCCGATCACGAATTTGGTCTAAAAGCGCTGCTTCTCGCTCATCCAACGCCGTTACATCCCACTTTTTATGAAAAACGGCATAAAGCTCATAGTCACGCAGAGCTAAGAAAAGTGGGATGCGTGAAATCCATTCATCTGACATGTCGTGTTCCCGTAAGTACCCTGATAAGAAGTGAACGAGCATGTCTTCTCCCCTTTTTGAACGAGTTTCTACATCTTCATTTCGATGATGAAACCAGATATGATAATAAAGTGGAATAGCAATGTCACTTATTAAATAATGATACGAGCTGTCATCAAAATCGAAAACGTAGATGTCTCCTTCATGATAAAAGAAGTTTCCTGGATGAATGTCGGAGTGAATCAAGCCAAATACATCATCACTTTCAGGAAGCTGCTTGATTTGATTTACTAATGCATTGGCAGCTTTTACAATGTCTGCGTCTTTCTTATTCGTTACATAACGGCCAAAGTCAAAAAGGTCTCCTTCATCCCAGCGTGCACGCTTTGTCCCTTTTGGCTTATAGCTTTTTGTGACGCGATGCATTTTACCCGTGATTTGTCCCCACTTTTCAAATACCGTTGAGCTTAGCGCATCATTGGCTCGCACTGGTTCACCTGGTGCTTTGTCAAACAGGCAGACATAAAAGGCAGAACCCTTCACATCAATGGTTTCAACAAGATGCCCATTTTCAGAATGGTGAACGAGTGACACAGTTACTCCATGTTCATGAAGATAATTAATCCATTGTAATTCTGCCTCTACTTCTTCTTTACTCCGGTGTGAGCTATGGGTAAGTCTTAAAATATACGGCGTTTCATTCTTTTTCACTTCAAAGACATAGTTTTCAAAATCACCTAGCTTTTTTGCATGTATCGCATCTGCTTTATAGCGCGATGCAGCATCTTCAAGTACATGTTCACTAAAAAGCTCTTCAATCCACTTTTCCATCTAAATATCACTCCATTTACCTTCAATATAATTGTGTACATTCGGTAGATACTCACGAAAATCCTGTTCTTAATTCGGTTACATGTTTCTTAGCTAAACGATATGGTTTCCATGCTCTATTTTTTTATGGAGAAAAACAGGGTTCTCTTTTCTTTTAGAGAAGAAGTCTCTCAAGGAGGAGAAGCGTGTGAAAGAATACGTAGGAACATGTGGACAGTGCGGAAAAGCGGTGTATTGCTGTGACGGCTTTTTAAATGGCGTAGTGGTTGATGGAAAGGTTTTTTGTTTTTTGTGTGTAGAAAAGGAACCTACCTGAAGTGAGGTACGTTCCTTTTCTACTATATTCGGCCCACATTAGATTGAAAGAGTCAACTAGCCTATTGTATTATCCACCTCTGATGCATGGGCGTTTTCACCGAACCTTCTAGATTTCACTAGAATCTATTAGTTAAAAAGTGTTGTTATCTCTGTTCTGTTCTTGCTCGATATCTTGTACTAAACATGACTACATGTTGTGTAGCCTTCTTTATTTCTTATTTTGTAACTAACACACATTTTCTTAACATGCGACCAATTTTTTTGATTGCTTCATGTGTCTCTAACGTTTCTTCTTTAAACTTAAATGTAACGTAGTTTGTAGTTATTTCTAAGTAAGAAGCTAGAGATGACTGTCCACCTATCGCTTCTAGATCACGCTTTAAGCCTGACGGCAATTGAGCGAGATTGAATCGCCAGCTTACTGTTGTTGGCGCTTTTCGACCGAAGTCGTTACTTCCTTCATATTGAATCGCACCAATTTGATTAACGTTTCGCCTAGCATCGTCTTCGTGTAAAAAGATTTGAACCGTTTGTTTTGTGTTTTTCCAATCAATATACATTCCAGCTTGTTGCGTTTCATTACAAATCGCATGAAACAAATCTGTCACTTCTCCAAATTGGTAATGGTAAGGATGCTTAGTGTTTCCTTCTCGTTGTTTTTCGATTTCTGCCGTTTGTACAAGCTCATCTACGTAATCAATAAGAGTACTTGCCCATTGAATCTTTGCGATTTCACTAATAACACGCAGCTTTTCAGCTATATCTTCTCCTTGAGATTTCACTAAGTTAGAGTAATCATGTACTCGTTCAGTTACAGCCTGAACATGATCTTCTACTACATTCAGTTTTTCACGATGCTCATTTTTCAGTTCATGTAGGCTTTTTTCAAATGCCTGTATCCATTGTTCATTCTGTTCTTTTTGTTCTTGAAATTGTTGAATCAGCGTTTTTTCAAGTTCAGCTCGTTCTCTACTAATCGTTTCATTTAACTCATTGATTTCTTTTTTACTCGCAATTCCAAGTAAAGACCATAACCCCATTTTGTTACCTCCTTTCTAAGCAGACTGTAGTTCTTTTAACGCCGTATCACATAATTCAATTGTTGCTGAAATTTTTATTTTCAAGTTCTTTAATTCTTGTTCATCTTGCTGTTTAGCAGATAATAATTCAGTCAGCAACGCACTTTCTTCGTCCATCACAAGAGAGAGTTGTGATACTTTAGATAAAATTAATTCTTCTACTAGATTCATCTGCATATCACTTAACTCTTCAATCTTCGTTAAAAATTGATCGATAGCATCCTTCATCACTTTTTTTGAATAACTCTCAAGTTGTTGCACGCGCTCATTATCTGAGTCAATTTTCAAAATGGCTAATAAGTCTTCATTGTCGAGTGAGTAAGAAAGAGAAATACTCTTTTTCATTCTACCTCTCATCTCTTTACGAAGGTTGCGTACATCTTGCTTCATTTGCTTGAAAGGAAGTTCTTTTAAAAATTCATCATGTTCTTGCATCTCTTCAAGCTGTGCAATGACCTTATCGAAGTAAGCATTCGCTACATCCATAAGTTCTTCTTCCACCCTGTTCGCTTCGTTAAAAAATGTTTTCGCATATTCAGCTAAGTCTCGGTTCATATCTTTCGTTTCTTCTATTGATGCATTGCTGCTGTCATATTTTCGACCTTGAAAGTACTCATATATTTTCTTTGCTACTTTAAAAATGATTGGCTCTTTAAAGATTGGTGGAACCGGACTTTTTACAATTGGTGCAACAACCTGTGCGACTGCTTTAACTGCTTTTACTGCTCCACTTACAAATGATGAAAACCATCCCATTTTTTAATCCCCTCCTACACTAATACTTTTGAAGCTTTTCGTAACTCTTTTAAGTAACCTGCATTATTGCTTTCCACTTTAGCTAAGATATCTTGCAATGTTACTTGATTTTCTTTTACTTCTTTTACTTCTTGTGCTTTTGCTTTCGCTTTTGCCGTGATTACTTCTAGGTCTTCTCCAGTGGATTCTAATAAATCTGATTGTGATGTTTTTATGTATACAAGACGATCAATAAGCTCATTTTGTAAATGTTGAAAACGTGATTGTAACTCTTCAATTAATAGCGATTCATGATTTTGAACAATTTCCATAAATAAATTCTCTTTAAACGTCTGAATTTCAGAGTACTTCTTTGCTTCTTCTACGACGTCCTCAACGTCTTCATCATAGTTAAAAAGAGAAAATTCAAGCTTTCTCTGTTCTTTTTTACTGAGCTTGTGATAATGAATTGCCTGGTTATACATATGGGCAGATAAACCAAAGATATTTTTAGAAGCAGTAAACGAAGACCCGTAACAATCTTCACCCTCTAGATAGGAAATCCATTGCTTTTTGATTAAAGACCAGTCTTTCTGTGGTTCATTTAATAAATCAAGCTGAGTTCCAATCGTATATACCTTTTCAGGATTCTCTCGACAATTGGCAAATACGTTATACATCGTTTGAAGATCACCTGTGTTTAATGTTTTTGAAAAGGCACATAAAATAACTGCGTTGGCACGATCAATGTAGTTGCGTGTCACATCTGAACGATAGCGAACTGCATCATTTAGTCCAGGTGTGTCTACAAAGACAACTTGTTCAGGAAGGTTAAAATCAGCTAAGCCAATCTCTACTTCTTTAACAAAATAATGCTTTGGATCTTTTGATGATGTCCATTCTTTCACAACTTCTTTTAATTCTTCATTAGAGGTTGGATAGAGCGTGACTTCTTCATGATTGACCCACTGAACTTTTTCGTGATCAGCTTGTAAAGCATTGTATTCTTTAAAGAATGTAGAGTGCTTATTTTCATTTGCACTTCTCCACAATGCATTCCATTCCACCTGATTATAAAAGCGAATCTTAACTTTATTTTTTCCGTGCCCCGAACGAACTTTTGTTAAGACTGCTGTTTCTGGTGTAACAGATGTAGAAGCAAGCTCCATTCCTAATAATGCATTGATAAGTGTGGATTTCCCCGCTTTAACAACTCCGATAATGGCAATATGAAACTCTGGTTCACGACATTGCTTAATAAATGCCTCTATCTTTGAGATAAATCCTTTATCTATGACATTCTCAAGACTTCCTTCTTGTAAAATACGCTCAACTCTTTCTAACGTTCTCGCATAACGATTCGCAAGTGGATTCCAGGCAATTTGCTTACGATTTATATCTAATTCATTCAATACTTTTGTTATTTCTATTGGCTTTTCAACTACATTTGAGCTCATCCTCTATGTCACCTCTATTAAAATTGATAAAAATAAAAAAACTTCGTAATATAAAAAAGACGAAGGGTTAAACTGTGCAACCCGGCGACCATAGCGAATGCCTTAGGCCCGTGGCTTTGCGTCCTTATCTTTAAATAAGTTTGCTAAATATGGTATTTTTTGTTTTAACGTGTTTATTATACAGGAAGTCTAATAACTTTGTAAGACTTTTTAACTATTACCTTAAGACTAAAAAAAGAACTTGTACATTCACAAGTTCTTTTCAGCTTCCTACACTTCTCTATTTGTAAACGTCTTACTATACAACGTTAACTTATCTATTCGCTTTAGGTTCGGCTCGTAGCCAATTCCTGGACCGTTTGGAATACGAATATACCCATCTTCCATTGTCACTTCTGGCTCGATGATATCTTCTTTCCAGTAATGAGCAGATGGAGCAGTGTCGCCCGGTAACGTAAAGTTCGCAAGGCTTGTGATTGCTATATTGTGCGCTCTTCCGATTCCAGCTTCAAGCATGCCACCGCACCACATTGGAATATTGTGCTGTTGACAAAGGGCATGAATTTTCTTTGATTCTGTTAACCCACCTACACGCCCAATTTTCAGGTTAATTACTTTACAGCTTCCGAGCTCAATGGCTTTTCGGGCATCTTCGACTGTATATATGCTTTCATCTAAGCAAATTGGTGTACGTAACTTTGCCTGTAGCTTTGCATGATCAATGATGTCATCATAATCGAGTGGCTGTTCAATCATGGTTAAGTTGAACTCATCTAATGCTTGAAGGTGTTCAATATCATCTAATGTGTACGCACAGTTTGCATCCGCCATCAACTGAATATCTGGAAATTGATTACGTACTAGTTTGAGAATATGAACGTCCCAACCTGGCTTAATCTTAATTTTAATGCGTTTATACCCTTCGCTTACATAGCGCTCTACTTCTTGAAGCAATTGTTCTTCTGATTCTTTAATCCCAACACTTACACCGACTTCGATTTTCTCGTTCACGCCACCAAGTGCTTTTGATAAGGACATGTTTTGTTCTTTTGCATACAAGTCCCAAACCGCACATTCTATTGCTGCTTTTGCGTTAAAATTACCACGAATACGTGTAAAACGCTCCGACACTTGATCTGGATGTTCAATTGACTTTTTTAGTAAAAGCGGAATTAAATGATCACTCATCATATGCCAATTTGTTTGTACCGTTTCTTCGTTATAGATGGGTTCCATAATGGCAACCGACTCACCCCACCCTGAACGTCCACTCGTCGATTTGGCTTCGACTAAAATAATATCTTTATCGTATTCCGTTCCAATACTTGTTGTAAAAGGGTGCAGCAAATCCATTTTAATCTGACGCAACACAATGCTTTTAATCTCCATACGCTCTATCCCCTTTTTCTAATCGATACACATATGCATGTTGTTTAAGATCTTTTACTAAGTCCGTCACAATCCACCCTGCACGTAAGTAGTGTGTAAATACTTGTCTTGTTGCTTCTCTCCACTGTAACGCCAGCTGAAAATGCTCTTGTTTCATCTCTTGAAAATTACCTGGAACTGGCACATACAACGTATTCTCTTCTTTCGTTATATCTACTTGTTCGGGAACAAGATACTTCCCTTTGCTACTCGTTTCAATTGTCTTTGAAATGCTAGAATCATAGCTTTTGATTTTCTGGTTCTCTAAGTCTTTTATCCACCACTGAACTAAAAGTCGATCGGTTGGCAAACCTGCATTTAAGTTGTCATCCATGTCACCGTATGCATTTTTAATATACGTTGAGCACACTGCTTGTAGCTTATGAAGATTAAGATTTCCGTTCACCGTTTCTAACGGATCATATGTCCACGTGATAAGATTATATCCTTTTTCAATGGCCGTTTGTTTTTGAGCAATTTTCAATTTCTCTCCGATTCCTAACGAGCGATAATCAGGGTGTAATCCTAAACTATGCGAACAAAGATACAGGTTCTCTCCGTCAAATCCAGGAAAGCTGTATTGAAAGCCAATCAGTTTGTCAGTAAGATACGCTCCTAGTAAAAAGCCCCCGTTCTTTACGGTTGTGATTGTTTGATTGACGGGTACTGCGTCTTCTGGACTCCAAATCAATGATTCTAGTTCGTATACCTGCTCTAACTCTTCAACTGTATGAAGAGAGCGAATTACTAGTGATGCTAAATCTGAGTGTTTCAATGACGCTCCCCCTTCCTTACCATTGTTTCTTGTCTGCTTCTAGTAGTAGCTGCGTGAGTATTTTCGTTCCGTAAATAAGTGCGTCTTTTTTAAATGTCATATGTGGGTGATGAAGGCCTGGCTTTAAATCGCATCCTAATCCAATCATGGTTGCCACTAATTCTTTCTGCTTCAACGTATAAAAATGAAAATCTTCAGCTCCCGGAGATACACATGGAGGCTCGACTTCACCAAGCACCTGTAAAATTGCTTTTTCAGCAAGCTTTATTGCTTCTGGATGTTTAGTAGCTGCTGGTGAATAGTCTTCTAGGTTTGTTATAATCTCCGTTTTGGTTGTTGCTGCAACTTGTTGAACAATTTTCTGGGCTTTTTCAATAAGCTCATTCATGACATCGTTTGTACGAGAGCGAAGATCGAATGTAAAACGAGTCGTCTCTGGAATTAAATTAGATGCTTCACCACCATGTAATTCAGTGATTTTAATTGAACAAGACGCATTTAGCTCTATTTGACGTAGCTCTTGAATTAATAAAGCGGCTGCTTCAATTGGATTATTCCCTTCTTCTGGCCTTGCCGCGTGTGCCGGACGCCCTTTAATAACACCTGTTAAGCTAGTTGTTGAACCGTGCAAGATGGCTGGTGCAGCCGCTCCGAATGGAAGCTCAAGCGAAGGGCGCAGATGAATACCTCCAAGAAACTTTACATTTTCAAGTGCTCCATCTTCAATCATCCGTAGTGCTCCTGCTGCTTTTTCTTCTGCTGGTTGAAAAAGAAAACGAATCGTATGCTGAAACGCTTGCTTGCTTTGAACAAGGGCAAGGGCTGTATGTAACACCATCGTGCTGTGTGCGTCGTGGCCACACGAATGATTCGCACACACAACGCCGTCTACTTCTTGCACAAGCGCATCCATATCAGCACGAAGGGCAATCACCTCTTTCGATTGTCCTTTGATTTCAGCGATAAAACCGAAATGCCCTTCATATCGTTCAACGTGTAATCCTGCGTTGATTAGCTTCTCTTGAAGATAATGCGATGTTTTCTCTTCTTGCCAGCTCGGTTCGGCTAGCTCATGAAGATCTTCGTACGTGTGTAAGATGTTACTTTTCTGTTTCTCAATTGTCTCAAAAATCATATGCTTCATACCTCCGTTAAAAAATAAAATGGGCAATCACAACGATGATTGGAAGCGTAATAATTGTACGTAGTAAGAAAATCATGATTAAATCTTTGATGCTGATAGGAAGCTTTGAGCCAAGTAATAAGCCACCCATTTCAGACATATAGACAAGCTGCGTCACAGACACACACGCGATGACAAATCGGGTTAACTCACTTTCAATTCCACTTCCAATCACAGCCGGTAAAAACATATCAGCAAAGCCAACAACCATCGTTTGTGCTGCTGCTTCAGCTTCAGGTACTTGCATCCACATTAAAATGGGCTCAAATGGTTTTCCAAGAATCGTGAAAAACGGTGTATATTCTGCGACAACAAGCGCCACCGTTCCAATCGCCATCACAACCGGCAAAACGCCAATCCACATGTCGAGTACGTTTTGGATTCCTTCTTTTAATGTTCCAGCTACGCCCTTGCTTCGTTGTGCTTTTGTGACCGCTTCTTGCATCCCCCATTTCACTATCGATGTGTTTGGAGGAATCGCTGTTTCTTCTTTTAACTCAGTCTGTTCATACGCAGTATCCGCCTTTTTCGATAGCGGTGGAATACGAGGCATAATAAGCGCCGCAACAAGTCCTGCAAAAATAATCGTTGCGTAGTAATGAATAAAATAAGGCTCTAAATTCAAATATGAAATAACGACAATGGTAAACGTAATCGAGACAACGGAAAACGTCGTTGCGATAACAGCTGCTTCTCTCTTCGTGTAGTACCCTTCTTCGTATTGCTTTGTTGTGAGTAACACACCAATTGTTGCATCTCCTACCCATGATGCTAAACAATCTAATGATGAACGACCAGGTAGCTTAAACAGCGGACGCATCACTTTGATTAACAGTGCTCCAAAGAATTCAAGTAATCCGAAATTTAGTAGAAGCGGTAATAAAAGACCCGCTAGTAAAAATGTCGAAAATAAAATCGGAATCAACTCATAAAGCAATAAGCCACCTGTATTTTCTGAAGAAACCATTTCCGGCCCTACTTGAGTCAGTGCAATAACAGCTGCAATCAATCCGACGATGCGCGTCACAAACCAGAACTTATTAACATTCAACAATGCGCTTAAATGAGAACTTCTCATAATCATAGCTGGTTTAAAAAAAACGGCGACCGCCGATCCAATCACCGATAAGGCCATCACAAACACCGTCATCGCCGGAACAAATTCCCCAATAGCTCCGTTGATTTGTTTCGCTAAAAATGCAACGGGAATCGTAATCCCTTCCTTAGACGAAATCGGTACAATAAACAATAAAATTCCAATTAACGACGGAATCAAAAACTTCAAATAATCACTCGTATTAAATGACTTTACTTCTACTTTTTCATGAATCTTTGGTACACTGTTCATCCATTCCCCACCCCTTTTGTCATATAAAGAAGCCTTATTCTAGAAATAATCCTTGACCTGTATAAAGAAACTCTAATTTCTGTTGACGCTGACTAATGCGCTCTCGATCCCTATGATGAATACCAGCAATGAGAACTTCTAGTAAACTTACCACTGACGCAATCGAATGATAATCTGAATTCATCTGTTCTTCTGTTGTTAATGTTACATCAGCAAGCTGGCCAACCGGTGAGAGCTGGCGATTTGTCATACTGATAATCATGGCTTGCTGCTTTTTCGCTAACTCAGCTAACGCCATGGACTCTTTTCGATAACGAGGAAACGAAAAGAGCACAACAACGGATTTCTCATTTAATTCACATATATCTTCTAGCGAAAACCCTGTTGGTTGTGAGATAAACACGTTTTCTCTTAGCTGTTTTAATGTGTAGTAAAACCAATAAGCTGCTGCATAAGAGCTACCGAATCCCCCAATGTATACCCGGTCTGCTTGGATGAACGCATCAACCGCTTTCCATACTTCATTCGTGTTCAACTGTTGAAGAAGTTGCTGTAGAATCGCACGCTCTTTATGAATCACGTAATGAAACAGCTGCTCTTCATTCGTCTCTTCTGTAGATGAAGGATTTCCTTCACTCTCAACCGCTTGCTTGCTTGAAAGCCAGTCTTTGCGAATCGCCTCCTGCATGTGAGAGTATCCGCTAAACCCTAATGCATATGCTAAACGAATAACCGTTGTCTCACTCACGCCAACCTTTCGTCCGATTTGAAAAGCTGTTAATAATGCTCCCTCATCCATCTGGTTTACGATAAACTCTGCCACCTTTTTCTGTCCTGGTGACAACGAGGAATAGTTCTCTTTAATCATTTGAGCAAACATGTTGAACTCCTTTCTTTTAAGACGAAGGAAAAACTTCTTTTTTTGATTATAAAGAATGAAATACTTCTAACGCAAGGATTGATTAGAATTTTCTGAAATATTTTTTGCATACAAAAAACTCCAGCCCATCAAGGACTGGAGTAAGTAGCGTTAATCTTGCTTATAATCAATGTCGTATTCACTTGTGAGCTTCTTCATTTCTTCATGATAGGCAGCAATCGCTTGGACGTATTCGTCGCCTTTGGCATTTGATTGCTCAATGAGCGCTTTATCGCTCTTTTCTAGGGCTTCTTTTTCAAGAAGAAGGGCTTCATGATAAATACCTGTCGCTTCTTCAATCTGAGCAACAATTGGCTTTAGCTCTTCTACTTTTACATCAAGTGATTTTGCTTTTTCAACGGCCTTTTCATATTCCGGAATAACCTCATTCGTTAAAACCGTGAGTAACTCTTCATCGTTTTTAAAGTTTTCCCCTGAAACGGTTGCGAGTGCTTCATTTGCTTTTGTTTCATACGTTGCAATTTCGTTCATGTCTTCATTAATAAAATTCACAATCTCTTGTTGCTTTTCTTCAAAAGATAACTCGCTCTCTTTTGATGAATCTGCAGGTTTTGCTTGTTCTGTATTAGATTGCTTGTCAGACGAAGATTCTTCACTGCAGCCAACAAGTACGAAAAGAATCGCCAGGATGATTAAACTAAGTTTTTTCAACGGAACCTGTCCTCTCTGCCTTTTAAGATTCGATTAATGTTGGATCATTTTTAATAAATGCGTTACGACGCTTTAAATATCGTTTCTTTTGAATAAATTTAATAACACTCATCATGACAAGGCCAACGATGATGCCTGACAGGGCATACCATTTTACGATAAAAATCATGCCGATATATACAAAAAACGCAATGAAAAACAATGAGTACACGACCAATAGCAGGATGTTAAAGACTTGTAGCTGATAAATCCTCATCTTTTCTTCTTTAGGGGTCGACTCCTGCTTCTTCAAGGATGCAAACGTTTGAAACTCTGACCGAACGATGTGATATGGTTCAATCAACCAATTAATGATGGCTTTCATCTGATTCGTCCCTTGTTTGTAACGATCTAAGCTTTTCTTTCATCAGCTTTTCACCTTCGGATTCGAACCCCTTAAAAACGACCTGTTTAATTTGAACATGGTTAAAAAACACATTTGTTTCGTCTGAGATATGTCCTTGTGGATAAGGACACGCAACATAATCCCATGCGCCCTCTTTATTTGCTTGCTGTTGCATTCTTCCATAAATCATCAATGGTTGTGCAATGATATCTAATAAAACGACTGTTCCAATTGGTAACAAATCCGTTCCTTTGTCAATTACTAAAGAATTAATTTCGTTTGCCATTGTCCAGTTGCTCCTTTCAAACGAGGTTGTCCTATCATACTCAAGGAGAAAAAGAAATGACTTATGTAGTAGCCTTATTCTTTTTCAAAGCTGATGCCTAGCTTCACTCCAATTAAAAGGCGAAGATCAATCATCGTTTCTTTTCCAATTTTCGCTTCGCCTCCTGCACCAAATGCAGAAGCTCCTGCTGTTCCTTTAATGTTGTAGTCAGTAAATGGAATAGGGATAATCCCCGACACTTCACCTTCTGCTACTGCCGCTTTCGCACCAAAGCCAACGGAGCTATTATCGACGCCAGCGTATGCACTTGCCTTGAGGATTTCTCCTTTTGCTTCTAGTCCTGTACGACCTACATAGTCAATTTCTTTATCAAGCTGAGATCGTACTTCCGCTGCATAAGCCGTTCCGCCAGCTTTCAATAATGGTAGCACACTCTTTCCACCAATACTTGCTTCCGCTTCAGCTTTTCCAATATCTTGGCTAAAGCTACTATCAACAATTGCGGTATCATGCTTGACTCCTGCATGAATACCAGTCAGCTGACTGCTTCCTCCAAGTTGACCGTCTCCATCTAAGCCAGACCAATCGTTTTCTACTTTACCAGCAGCCGTTTCAAATGTAAAATCTCCATTTTCTACGCTTTCTCCGGCAAGCTGTGTAGGTTTTGGCTCCACTGTTTTTTCTGAGGCTTTACCGCTTGAAACAAAATTTAAGCCTAAAAGGTGATACGGAGAGGTGCCATATTGATTTAAGGCATAAATCGATTGATTCGATTGGTTTGCAGGGATTGTCCCGTTCATAAAGAAATACATAGGTGTTGATCTTACGCTTGCCAGCAACGACGCATGAGCTGGACTCATAAATGCTTGAAGTGGATGAAAGTGGTCAAGTCTGCTTGGACTCATGCCTACTTTCGTACTCATTTCTTCTATATAGGTGGTTAAGACGTTGACATCACCCATCAATTCATTCAAAGAAGACGTGTTTTGTAAATCAAAGCTTTCGAGGTGACTCACTGTATCATTAACCGCATGTTTCCCTTTTAAAACATGGTCATTGAATGCTGTGTCATCTAACGGCTCAAGCTGAATAATATCTGATACACTCGAAATGAGTTGATTGGCATCCATTGTGACGTCATTTGTATAGTTTTGAACTTCAATGAGCTTATTGATCAGTTCACCTTGTAAGAATTCCTGACGAATAAACCCTGATTCATCTGGTTCTAACGAATTCATCGCATTTTTACAAACCAGTAACTTTGTTTGATAAGAACTTAGAACGTGCTTGAGTTTGAATAAAAACGGCTGATGGCAAGACTGATAAAAAAGTTTAATGGCCTCTGCCCCTTTTCCATTAAACGAATCATTTGAATGGATAAGTTCTACCATCGATGCTTCAATTACTTCCAATCCTTCGATTTTCTCGTCAATTGCTTTAATTGTTTCTTCAAGAGATGCATACAGACTGGAGACATCTAAAACTTTCATTTCTCTACCTCCGCCACACCTTTTAATGACATCGATGTTTTCAAGGACTCATCTGCTTCTTTCATTGCCTCTACAGAATGTCTAAGCATGGCTTCGTTTTTAGCTAAAAGAGCTTTATAGGTTGTCATCAATTTTTCTAGCATCATGTTCATATGCGCCATTTCCTCAACAACATCTAGTTGATTGTTTTTCACAACATCTTTTGGCAGCTGAGGCTCAAAAGATGTGGAAGCAGTCTCCATTGCTTTTACTACTTGTTCAATGTCATGAAACTTAAATTTTATTTCTCCCATTATCATCACTACTTTACTATTAGGTTTTTTAGCTTCACAAGAAAATCTTCTAAATGAAAACACCCAGTGCCTTCATCCCTAATGAATATCGCTTTGATAGTTAATCAAAAAATGACATGATTGTCCGACGACCCAATTATTCTTCTAACATTTGTAGCTCCAGTGAGTGAATAATTTGCTGAATGGATTCAATCTCATTTTGTAGCATTCTCGTTTGATTACGAATCGTTGATAAGATATGAGTCAGTTGATTTGACTCAATATCTTGGTAGAAATGAAAAATTCCTTCCGTTCGAATATCATTGAATCGATCCGCAAGTGAGCCTTGCCATGTCGCCGGTGAAAGTTCAGGATCCACAACCGACTTTCTAAAACTCCAAAATTCTTGCTTAATCTCCTGCAGTTGGTTATGACAGTTTTGCAAGCGCTGAAACTGCTCTTGCTTCTCTCTTAACAGACCATAATAATGAAATAAAGACAACGTCGATCCTCCTTTGATACTTCCGCTTCTTTTGTATGTGTAATCTATTAAATCATGGATACGATTTTTCTACATTACATATGTTTGTGAGCTTACTAGGTCATCTCTGTGCTTTTACTCATTCATTTATATTAATCATCTAAACCTAATGTCACTTTTATAAAAAGAGAGCTTTCAATTGGCTATTCAAAAGCCTTTGAACGCCCTCACAAAGGTCTATCTAGATGGATAACTACCTTCTACAAAGAGCGTGTCATCCGTTTAACATTATCGTATAGAAATTATCGACCTTTTCAACTATAACACAGTTAAAAAATGTCAGAATGATGAAATTTATTTATTTTCGTCTTAAATTTATCTAGGTTATTTTTCCTATGTAGTTTCTTAGCCTGCTTTGAATGGCCTGTATGATTGGATGAACGTATAAAAAAAGGACTGAGACAAAAGGGATTAATAATGTCCCTTTTTGGCTCAGCCCACAACATCCCTTACTCCTAAAATTCCGTCACAAAGAATGTTGTCTATTACTCTTCTTCTTTTGTTTAACTTACTTAGAAACCGTTGTTTATTGACTCTCTACCAAGTCTTGACGAATGGGTGTAAAGATATCTAAAATGACGCATTCCTCTAATACGTGTACTTGGTGTTTCACGTTTGAGGGGATGTATTGTGTGTCGCCTTCTACTAAAATTCGCTTTTCACCATTTACATAAAACTCAAGTTTTCCCTTTTCAATATAGCTTAGTTGCTCTTCCGGATGCTGATCTACCTCTCCTTTAAACCCTGCTGCTAATTGAACTTTAACTAACATTAGTGAACCGTTATGATTTAAAAATTCTCGTTTAACCATGATAGCCTCCTGTGTACGTTGGATTATGAAAACAAGCCTGGATTAATAAGCTTTGGTAAATAGAACGCCACGCTCGGTAAGAAGGCGACGAAAAGAAGCACGACAAGTACAATTAAGATATATGGCATCACCGCTCCAAATGACTTCTCAATGCTCAACCCACCTATTTTGGCTGCCAACAGTAAGCACAGACCATAAGGAGGTGTGACAAGCCCAATTGCTAACGTAATCACGACAATTAATCCTAGATGAACAGGATCCATGCCAAATTGAAGAGCGGTTGGTAAAATAACTGGAACGAATAAAATCATGGCTGGAATGGCATCCATGAACGTCCCTACAAATAAGAAGAAGACAATGAGGATGGCAATAAATACCCACTTCTGTCCTACATTATTAACAAAGAAGTCTTGTGCCAGCGTTGCGAGTTGATAATAGCTCAATAGCTCTCCAAGCGCACTTGCTGCGGCAAGCGCGAATAACGATAGTGAACTTAACGCTAATGTGTCGGTGATGATTTTCGGTAAATCAGATAGCTTAATGGTTTTATAGAAAAACATACTAATGATTAACGTATAAAGTGATGCAACCGCTGCAGCTTCTGTGGCAGTGAAAAACCCTGAGATGATTCCCCCAATGATAATAATAGGCGTAATTAACGCTGGTAGGGTTTCGTAGACCAATTTCAATAACTCTTTTAACTTTGCTCGCTCTGCTTTTGGATAGCCCTTTTTGATTGCGCGCAAGTAGATAAAGAGCATCATCCCTAGACCAATTAAAATACCAGGAATAATCCCTCCTAAGAACAGCGCTCCAATTGATGCATTGGTTAATCCAGCAAAGATAATCATCGGAATACTTGGTGGAATAATGACTCCGATTGTGGAAGAAGCAGCTGTTACCCCAACGGCTGTTTCCGTGTCATAGCCTTTTTGCTTCATGTTAGGAATGAGGATTTTTCCAACACCCGCTGTATCTGCTTGTGCTGCACCTGATACTCCAGCAAAAATCATGGATACGAGAATATTCGCATGAGCCAATCCGCCTCGGATGTGACCAACAATCGCCATTGACAGATCGATTAACTTCTGTGAAATCTTCCCGCTGTTCATTAAATTTGCTGCTAAGATAAAGAGTGGCACCGCAAGTAATACAAACGAGTTAATCCCATTTAACATTTTCATCGGAACAGTTACTTCTGGAATGTATGGAACGGTAAAGATTCCCAGTAACGCCACGACTCCAATGACAAACGCGATTGGAACGCCAATGAACATTAAGATAAGAAACAACGCAACTAATAAAATAGCCGTCATGCCTTAGCTCCCCCTCTCTTTAATTCTTTGAAGTGATGAATTAAATGATTAAGAGAGTAGATGGCCATCGTAAGACCTGTAATGGGAATAACCACCCACACGTATCCCATTTTCAATTGCGGTAAAGACGTCCAAGTGTAGTTCCAGAAGTTCTGTACTGCTTCAATACCATAGTAGAATAACGCAACCGTAAATAAGAATACGATCGTATCAATGACAATGAGTAGAGCTGTTTTTTTGGTTCCTTTGAGCTTTTGAACGAGAAAGTCAAAACTAAAATGCTCTCTTCTGTTTACCATGACAGCTGCTCCCATAAAAACAGACCAGATAAATGAGTACTTTGCTACTTCCTCTGTCCAAATCATCGAAATACCTAAGTGCCTTGTTGTAATTTGAATAATAATTGCGATAAAAAATATCGATAAGCTTAAAACACCAACAGTGAGCTGAACCTTCTCTAGAATTTTGATCATGCTTATCGTCTACCCCCTTATGAAAGATAAAGGGAAGAATACTCCCCCCTTTATCAGCTATAAAATCTATTTACTTCATTTCCTTAATTTTCTTCAGTAATTCTTCTGCTTCCATGTCTTTGGCTGCTTTTTCTTGTAACGGCTCTGCTAGTTTAATAAATGGCGCACGATCAATTTCGTTTACTTCTGCACCTTCGGCCATTGCTTTTTCCTTGTACTCATCTTCTTGTGCATATAACGCTTCTCTTTCAGCCTGAACAGATGCATCTGCTGCTTTTAAAATCGCTTCTTGTTGCTCTTTTGAATAGGAATCAAATTTCTTACCGTTTACTAATAAAAATCTTGTTGTGTAATCATGACCTGTCTCTGAGATGTATTTTCCATTATTCGTTTTATGATGATTTTGTTGAACGAAATATGGATATGAGTTTTCAGATGAATCAACTACATTTTGCTGCAATGCTTGATACAACTCACCCCATGCGATTGATGTAGGGATGGCACCAACTTCTTTCCAATAATCTGCTAGAACACCTGATGTTTGCGTACGATATGTTAAACCTTTCATATCGTCAATGGAGTTTAGTGGCTTTTTACCATAATAGTGGCGCACGCCTGCAGACCAGTATCCGACAATTTTAAAATCGTTATTTGATTTCTCATTCACTAATTTCGCCATTTCTTCACCAATCTCACCATCTACAACCTTTTCCCAATGCTCATAGCTATCAAATAAGTATGGTAGAGCTAACAAATCAACTTCTTTAATACCGGTTTGTGTCATAAAGCCAGGAGATACTAACACAACATCTGCTGCGCCCAGCTTTAGCTTTTCAACTAACTCTGACTCTTCTGTTCCAATTGTTCCAGCGTGGACTTCTACTTCAATGTTTCCATTTGACTCACTTTCCGCTACTTCTTTAAATTTTAAAAGACCTGTTTGATATGGATTGTCTGGAGATGTTTGGTTATGAGCGGCTACAATTTTGACTTTCTTTCCATCTCCACTAGACGAACTTGACTCCTCACTGCTACAACCTGCTAATACAACCGACACCATTAAAAGTAATGCAAATGATAACGAAAAGACCTTTTTCATTTTATAACCCCCTATTGTTATGAATGTGTGACGCTTGTTTGAACCATCCCTGTGTACGCAAGTGCTTGATGTGTAAGTGCTTGATAATCAGCTTCATGATTTAATTTCTTCGGGTTGACTAAATTACTGCCGACACCGACCGCTAACGCACCGCTTTTTAAATACTCATTTACATTCTCGGTGTTAATTCCTCCCGTCACCATCAATGGCACGTGTGGCAACGGACCGTGAATGTTTTTAATGTAGCCAGGCCCGAAAGCATTGACTGGGAACACTTTGACCATATCAGCTCCATGTTCTATTGCCGTTAAGATTTCCGTTGGTGTTAACGCACCTGGTACACTCACGACTCCATAGCGCTTTGTTAGTTTAATTGTTTCAACATTCAATGAGGGTGAAACAATAAATCGACTTCCAGCCATGATTGCTGCTCTCGCTGTCTCAGGATCTAACACGGTTCCTGCTCCTACTAATACTTTGTCTCCAAGCTCGTCGGCTACTTTCTCAATGAGTGTCATCGCTTTTGGCGTCTCAGTTGTAATCTCTAATACTTTCACGCCACCTTCATATAGCGCCTTGGCAATCGGAAGGATTTTCTCAGGCGTCGCTTCACGAATGACCGCTACAATTGGGTATTCCTTGATAAACTTAACTACATCCACTTCTTCCCCATCCCCTTCTAGAAAAGGTATTCTACTCTAAGTTCGTGTGTCGCTTTGTCATCTCCTCATATGTCACGTCTTGATTGTCTGTTTGAAGAGTTGCGATAATAATCGCATCTAACACAAGATGCACCGATTGATCAAATTGATTGCCAAGCGGTTGAATGGTGCTCGGCTCGTTCTCTCTTCGGTACTTTGTCGCAGCTGGAATGACAAGCAAACCATCACACATTCTTGCAATCTTTGAATCTCGATTTGTTGTGACAAGAAAGACCGTTGCTCCTAGCTCTTTTGCTTTAGATGCATACTGTAAAATTCCTCCCGTTGAGCCAGAACCAGAAATGGCTACTAATAAATCGCCAGACTCAATGCTTGGTGTAATTGTTTCACCTACAACAAAAACCGGAAAACCACCGTGCATGAGTCTCATGGCAAATGCTTTTCCCATCAGACCAGAGCGTCCCTCACCATACACAAAGATGCGCTTTGCTTCACGAAGCTGATTGGATAACTGAATCGCTTCTTCTTCTTTCACATGTGATAAAATCGTTGAGATTTCCTCACTTACTGTTTGAATAATGTGTTTCATCAATTGAACAGTCCTTTCATGTGAGCAGCTGTTTGTTTCGGATTATCCGCCTTCGTGATAGCGCTACCAACAATAACCGTATGTGGGTTCGTTTTAAGCACGCGAGGAAGAGATGTTACGTTAATGCCACCAGCAACCGCCACTTTAACGTCCGGAAATCCAGTTGTGAACGCCAGCTGTTCTGCTCCTAACTCACCTTGCTTTTGCATGTCTTTTCCAAAATGAAGGCTAACAAGGTTAACACCTAGTCGCTGAAGTTCAATCAGTCGATTTTGATTTGTTACCCCTAACAGATCAATCATGATTTGCTTGTTGTATCGTTTCGCAACTTCTAATGTATCAAGAATGGTTTGATCGGCGGAAAAGGCCATGACCGTTGTGATATCGGCACCTGCTTCAAATGCTTGAATCGCTTCATGTGTACCTGCATCACACGTTTTCATGTCAGCTACGATGACTTTCTCTCGATAACATTCCTTTACCTCACGAACAATTTCCATTCCATATTCTTTAATCACACCGGTTCCAATTTCAATCCAATCAACATACGGTTCTGTTTCCTTTAAAAGCTGAAAACATTCATCCCTCGTTAATCGATCAAGGGCTAATTGAAGATTCATTCTCTCACCCTATCTTTCTACGAATTCTTTTTCTCCTAAGTGCACCAATACTTCTTCTAAGTAAGGAAGCCCTTCATTGTCTCCTTTTACACTCACAACCATCGATCCAATTGTATTTGCAAGTCGAAGAATCTTTTCTAATGGCCATTTGTGTAGCACCCCGTAAATAAAGCCACAATCAAAGCCATCGCCTGCACCAACCGTATCGACTACTTTCTTTGGTTTAACCGGAGGTGCTTTTATATATTCGCCGTTATGGTAGCCAATTGAGCCGTGTTCTCCTTGCTTAATCGCTACATAAGAGATACCAAATGCTTTACTTGCTTCAATGATGTCTTGTGGATTACTTACACCGAGTAAAAGCTCAGCTTCTTCCACACCTGTGAGTAGGATATCAACATAAGGAAGAAATTGTCGTAGCGCTACTCTTGCTTCTTCTTTATCCCAAAGCTTTAAGCGAATATTTGGGTCAAAGGAAATCCGTACACCATGCTGCTTTGCGATTGAAATCGCATGTTGAATTAACTCGATATTTTTTCCTTTATCAATCGCTGGAAACACACCTGTAATATGAAAGATTTTTGTGTTTTTGATGTATTCTTCATTTAATGACTCAAGCGTTAGAGTTGTTGTTGGAGAGTTGGAACGGTAATAAAATGTTCGGCCCGTTCCATCTTCCATCACTTCTTTAAAATTCAATGAAGTCGGATATCCTTCCACCATCTCGACTTCTGAAACGTCGACTCCTTCTCCACGCATAAAGTTATAAATATAGCGCCCGAACTCATCGTGCCCTAAGCGGCTCATCCAGCCTGTTTTCAAACCTAAACGAGCACAGCCAATTGCTACATTCAGTTCAGCTCCTCCTACTTTTCGTTCAAAAGAAGGAACGTACCTCATCGGGCCTGTAGAAGCTGGATTGAAGGTAATCATCGCATCACCGATTGTGATGATATCGTTCATGTTTTCTCCTCCTTTTAACTAGATTGTCTAACAATCAATGTTGGTTCAAAACGGTAGACATCGAGCTCTTCTTCTACGTCCTTTTTCTGAATCTTATTTAGTAGTAGCTCGGCTGCTTTTTTACCGATTTCAAATGCGGGTTGCTCTACAATCGTTAACGCTGGCTCATAGAAGTTCGCAAAGGAAACATCATCAATCCCAATAATGGCTAAATCTTCAGGAACGCGGATACGATGCTTTTTCACATACTTTAAAATTTCCATTAACGTCAAATCATTTCCAGCTAACACAGCTTGAATTGGCTCATCAAGAGACAGCATGTCATGTAGCGCTTCTTGTACACAACTCACCTGCATTTTTCTAATGTAATCTTCATTGATGGATAGCCCATTTTCTTTCAGGACTTTTTTATATCCATTAATACGCTCCATCCGTGGTGTGACGTTTCGGATTACATTTGTAATAATGCCTATCCGCTCATAGCCTTTTTCTACGAAGTGTTGAACGGCAAGACCGGCTGCTTTTTCGTTATCTAACATGACCGATGGAATCGGAACCTCTGGTACAAGACGGTCAACAAACATAATGGGATAGTTTGATTGAACGATTTCTTGATAAAGCTCTACATTGTCACCTGTTGGAAAAATAATAATCCCATCCACTTGTTTTGCTCTCAGCATTTCAATGTATCGCTTCTCTTTCTCAGGATCATCGTCTGCATTGCAGACAATTAGATGAAAATCTTGCAGATGACAAAAATCTTCAATCGCGCGAATCACTTGCGTTGAAAAGCTATGAAGGATGTTCGCGACGATGACACCAACGGTCATCGTTGACTTTTGTTTTAAACTTCTTGCGACGATGTTTGGGCGGTAATCTAATTCTTTAATCGCTTCTTCAATTCGTTGCTTCGTATTTTCTGCCATATAGTCATATCGTTTATTTAAATACTGTGAAACGGTACTTTTTGAAACCTTTGCATGCTGAGCAACGTCAGCAATTGTAATTCTTTTCATAAAAACGACTCCAAAACTTCATTTTATAAATCGATTTAGTAAATCGGTTTAGTAAATCGATTTAGGTAAATTATAAAAGAAATGTAAGCGTTTTACAATATTATTGTTAAATAATTGATTGCTACACATATAAAGGGGTTTTTATCATGTTGTGCTTCACTTAACATCGAGAAAAGCCATCAGATTTTAAAAAAAGACAAGAAAAAAAACAAGGCAAGCACCTTGTTTTTTCTCTCTTCCCTCACACCCCCTGCTGCTCATGACCGCTCTCTAAATGTGAAGTTGCCTCTAATCGTTCTAAAATTCTTCTTTTCTGATATAACATTGTCCCCGTTTCTGCCAGGTCACTAATCATGGAGCGGTTTGCAAATGCACCGAAAAGAATTCCCGCGACCGGTACTAGTTGAAAAAGCTTTTTCCAACCAAATGACTCGGTAAATGTGAGTGTGACTTCTCTCCAGCCTTGAAGCTGTGAAATGACTTCTGTTGATTTTCGTTCTTCATTCGTAAAGTCGGCAATCTCATTTAAAATAGCTTCTTTCCCGACAACATCCGCTGTGGAGAACTGTAAGCATTTTAAAATAAACACGCGCTCATTTTTCTCTTTCGGATCATATCCATGAAGCATGGCGATTTCTTGAAGTGTTTTTAACGAAATCGCTAAAATGGCAGGAATATCAATGGCAAGCGTGAAAATACCCCCAATTCCTGTACTTGCCCCTTGAACCGTTGCCGCATGTTTACGATTTTTTGTTAATTCGAAAGACGCTTTTTTCATTTCTTCTAGTGATGCCTGTCCAATATCGGATAAATCGAGAATCGGTATGCCCGTCTTTTTCTCAAAAAATTGAAGTGCTGCTTTTTCACTCACTAAGTATTGACCACCATTTTGTAGGTAACTGCCTAGTTCATCTAATAAGCGACCAATTTTCTTTTGGATAAACATTGGCGTTACCTTATCTAGTAATCGAAACGGTAAACGAGTCAGCTTCTCCCAAAACCAGATTCCTTTTTGATCCTTTTCCCATTTTTCAATCTCTTTTAGCTCGGTTAGCAAATAATCTCTAGACTCCATTTTTTAGCCACCTGTCTTATTTGATACATTATGTACGGCTTCTATGTTCATTAGTTTCATTATTCAGTGTACCAACCTAAAAAAATTTCCTCTATAGCAAATTTTGTATAGAGGAAATTTTTTACACAAATCAAACGTTTGTTTAACTCTTTACTTTGTGCAATCAATTGAATAACGAAACATCATTTATTTTGTTGATAGATGAAATTTAATAAGCGAATATATTCTTCTTCTTTTCCAATATCGTACCTTGTACCGCTTATGACTTTACCAAACACCTCATGGTCATGAAGCATCGTTTTAATGGCATCTGTTAGCTGATACTCTCCGCCTACACCCGGTTGTAGCTGATCGAGGTATTGATAAATCGTAGGAGTGAAAATGTAGCGTCCAATGATGGCCAGATTAGAAGGTGGATTTGTTTTTGGCTTCTCGACGACATCATCAATTTTGATTAAATGTTTCTTTTCCTCTATTCCTTTTACTACACCGTAATTTTTAAGGTGCTCCTCTTCGACTTTATTTAAGCCTATCACACTCGTTTTTTTCTCCTCATAAACATCAATAAGTTGCTTTAGACCTGGTGTAGTATTTGATGTGATGATATCATCCGGTAAGAGAACAGCAAAAGGGTCGTTACCAACAAATGTTTTACCAAGACGAATGGCGTCACCTAAACCTTTCGCATATGGTTGTCTCGTGTAGTGAATTTGAATATCTGGTATAGGGTTTGTTTCTAGTAAATGTTGCTTGTTTTCTCTCTCTAAAAAGGTTTCTAGTTCTAGGGAGTGATCGAAATAGTCAACAATCATACTCTTTTTTCTAGAAACAATCATCAATATTTGTTCAATCCCTGCTTCCATTGCTTCTTCCACAATATAATGAATCGCAGGCTTTACGCCTACTGGAAACATTTCTTTTGGAAGAACTTTTGTTACTGGAAGACTACGTGTACCATATCCTGCTGCAGGGATAATTGCTTTTTTCACCATGTGTATTCTCCCCTTTTCATATTTATATTAGTTTATTCAAGAGAAACAAGCTGGTAGGTTGTCCATCTAAAAAAGGCGTATATCCTTTGTTCGTACATTTGGGCCTCTAAAACTGTACCGTTACTAACTCCAAACTAATACGATATAAAAGCCATTGGTTAATTTGGTATGAAAGGAGACAGGTATTGGATGAACATTTGTATCATTGGAACAGGATACGTTGGGCTCACGACATCCATCATACTCGCTGAGTTAGGACATCATGTCATCTCTGTAGATAAAATAGAAGAGAAAATTCACAATCTATCTAACGGCATTATCCCAATTTACGAACCTGGATTAGAAGAACTAATGCAAAAAAACAGAACAAATCTTACATTCACAACTGCGATAAAGGAGGCCATTGAAAAGTCCGAAGTTATTATGATTGCCGTCGGTACTCCCTCTTTACCAGATGGAAGCACAGACCTTCAATACATCGATTCTGTTGTCGAAGAAATAGCTAAGCACCTGCAAACTTATAAAACAATCATCACAAAAAGTACCGTACCACCCGGAACCAATGAAAGGATTGTTACGTCTTTCCTTCAGTGTGGCGTGAAACGAGAATTGTTTCGTGTCGTATCCAATCCCGAATTTTTAAGAGAGGGGTCGGCTGTGTATGATACGCTTCACCCCGACCGCACAGTTATTGGATTAGAAAAAGGGGATGAATACTCCCTTTCTATATTAAAAGCAATGTATCAACAAATTAACGCCCCTTACGTAATCACAAGCTTAACGGGTGCTGAAATGATTAAGTATGGCAGCAACGCTTTTCTTGCGACGAAAATCTCATTCATTAATGAAATGGCCATGATTTGTGATGCCTATCAAGTAGAGGTTGAAGATGTGGCTAAAGGAATTGGAGCAGATAAGCGAGTGGGCCCTCATTTTCTCCAGGCTGGCATTGGGTATGGAGGATCTTGTTTTCCAAAGGATTTGAAATCGCTTCAATATGAGGCAAACAGGCTTGGCATTCAAACACATTTATTAGATGCGGTCCAAACCATCAATGCTCACTTAATTGATGTTTATTTAAAGAAACTAAAATCGTATGTATCAACCTTATCTTCAAAGAAAGTTGCCGTGCTCGGGATCGCCTTTAAACCCAACACAGATGATACAAGACACTCTCAAGCCATCGAGTTTATGAATGCTCTTGTAAAAGAAGGCTGTGAGGTTCACACCTTTGATCCTAAAGCTACTCTTCCTCCTTACTTGAAGGGTGTCACGCAATACAGCAACATCGAAAAGACGATTGAAAACTGTGATTGTGTGGTGATTGCAACAGAATGGGATGAGTTTCTCCATTTTGATTGGAAGAAAGGTCATTCCCTCCTGAAACATCACGTGTTATTAGATACAAGAAATTGTTTAGATGCTTCAAAAATGAAGGAATTAGGATATATCTATCTAGGAGTGGGACGCAAATGAACATTCTCGTTACAGGTGCAGCTGGATTTATTGGATCTCATCTTTGTGAACGCTTGTTAAAGGAGGGACACCGCGTTGTTGGTGTTGACACGTTTATTGGCCCTACACCCCTTTCATTAAAAAGAGAAAACATAAAGTCACTTCTTACTCATTCTCACTTTCAATTAATTGAAAACCACCTGATGAACCTTGACCTTCAAGAATTACTATCAAAGATTGATGTTGTCTATCATTTAGCGGCTATACCAGGCGTTCGGGCAAGCTGGGGAACTGATTTTGACCCTTACGTAACAAATAATATCCTTGCAACACAACGACTCTTAGAAGCTTGTAAAGACACATCGATTAAGCAACTCATTTATGCATCTACCTCTTCTGCTTACGGTGAAATGGATGGAAAAGTATCTGAAGACAAAACGCCACAACCACTCTCTCCTTATGGCATTACTAAATTAGCTGGTGAGCATTTGTGTCATGTATATAGTAAGTATTACGGTGTGCCAACCACCATTCTACGATTTTTCACTGTTTTTGGACCTCGTCAACGTCCTGATATGGCGTTTCACCGCTTTATCAAGCAAATCCTTTTAGATGAACCGATTTCCGTATTCGGTGACGGTACACAAACAAGAGACTTTACGTATATTAGCGATTGCATAGATGGAGTAACCGCAGTTTTAAATAATAAAAAAGCAATTGGTGAAACCATTAACATTGGTGGAAAAGAGCGAGCTTCAGTATTAGAAGTCATTGAAATCCTCGAAAAAATAGCTGGTAAAAAGGCAAAGATTCATTATTCCCCGACCGTCATCGGTGAGCCGAAGCATACGTGGGCTGATATTTCAAAAGCCTCTCAATTGCTTGCATACACGCCCGCTGTGAGCTTAACAGATGGCTTACAAAACGAATGGAATCACTTGTTATATGTATATGGAGGGAATAAGCCATGAAACTCGCTTATATTTGTACAGAGAAGCTTCCTGCCCCAGGTATAAAAGGCGGAGCAATTCAAATGATGATTGATGGCGTCTCTCCTTTTTTAAGTAAAAAACATGACTTCACTATTTTTTCAATTACGGATCCTGACCTACCCGATCAAGAAACGCGTGATGGTGTCACATATATTCGCTTTCCACAAGAACATTACCGATTTAGCGTAGCAAGAGAGCTAAAGCGTCACAACTTTGATGTAATTCACGTATTTAACCGACCTAAGCATGTTTTGCTTTATAAGGCTTCATCACCGAAAAGTAGGTTTGTATTAAGTCTTCACAATGATATGTTTTCAGAACAAAAAATCTCCTATAAGCTAGGCTACGATGTGATTGAACAAGTGGATTTTATCACAACCGTAAGTCATTATATTGAGCAGGAGATTATCAATCGCTTTCCTAAAGCTGCAGCCAAAACGAAAGTCACTTATTCAGGCGTCGACTTAGCCTCCTATCCTCCCGTTTGGACACAGAAAGGCCAACACATTCGAAATTTTTATCGAAAAAAATATGGCGTTGAAGATAAAAAGGTCCTTTTGTTTGTCGGGCGATTAAGTAAAACAAAAGGACCTGACCTACTCATTCGTGCGTTAGAAAAACTGATTCAAAAACATGATAATCTTGTGCTGATGATTGTTGGAAGCAAATGGTTCAGCAACGATGGAACCAATGCCTATGTTCATTATCTTTATCAATTAGCGAGTCGAGTCAAAGACCACGTTATCTTTACAAAATTCATCCACCCTGACGAGATTCCGAACATGTTTTTATTAGGTGATATTTTCGTATGTAGCTCTCAATGGAATGAGCCGCTAGCTCGGGTCCACTATGAATCAATGGCCGCTGGCACTCCTCTTATTACAACGAATCGTGGAGGAAATACAGAAGTCGTAAAAGATGGTTACAACGGCATCGTCGTTGATCAATATGATCTTCCGTCTTCATTTGTCAAAGCCATTGATCGTCTCATTACCGAACCCTCATTAGCAGAGGAAATGGCTAGAAATGGGAGAGAGTATGTAGAGTCCATGTTTCAGTTTTACCATGTAGCAGAGCGTTACAACAACGTATATGAAGAAGCATATACGTTGAAAAAGATTACTTCATATTAATAAAATTCCCCTACATGAATGAATCCTCTTGTAGGGGTTATTGTTAGATATCCTTTTCATAAAATAAGAAAGCTTTGTCAGAAAACAACCCTTTACCGCACACGTTAATTCGGCTTTGCAACAAAAGCGGCTGTCCACGGTTCTCTAAGGATATCCTCTTCAATCTTAATGGTTACTTTGTTTTTTGGTTTTTCAAGTTCTGCTAGGATTGGTACTTCTACTTCTTCGACTAAATCTATTTCTTCTACTGAATCTATTTCTTCTACTGAATCTACTCCTGAAGGCTGTGAAGAGACGTCTGTTTGTACATCGATGAATGGAGCATCTGGTTGTTGTTCACTATCAATTTGCTGAAGTTGTTGATAGGCCGTTGGCTTTTCTACAACGTTTAGCCCATTGGACTGTTGAAAAGCCCCTAGCTCAATTAATTGCTTTCCTTCTAAATTAATTTCTGGTCTGAAACTTGGACTAGCTGATTCGACTTCCATATTTAGTTGACCATCACTAACCATCTGTTCATATTCAGACAAGCTCCAACCCATAGAACCAGGAGGAGAGAACGTATACTGATTTAGGTCAACTTTTGGAATCGGTGTACTCCCTTTTACTTGATTACCCATTTAGAGTCCTCCTTTTTTAATTTCTTGATAAATGCTTGGGAGGTTTTGTAAAAACTGTTCTTTTGAAGTTTCAACGGCAATGACGTTTTGAATCGCCCATAAATATTTCTCATTTGACCACGAGCGCTTTTGAGCGAGATAATATTTATGACTAATGGAACAGAACATATGTGGGAATTTGAGGTCATCCCATAACACTTTATATTGCTCTTCTGTTAATGGATTGATGGAATCATACGATTGTAGTAATTGTATGGATAATTGGTTATCCCATACTGATAACTTCTTCATTAGTTTATTGAGTAGAACTCGGAGGTCTCTTGAAGGTAAATCGTACGTGATGGAGTGAAACTCTTTCATATACGGACTAGAATCGACTTCAATCAATCGTGCAAGTGTAAAATCTTGTTGACAAAAGCTGCCGTTATTAATCGTTTCTTGTACCCAGTTTTGATAGGGTTCTTCTTCTAACGCTTGTAGCGCTTCTCTTCCTCTTTGGATCATTTGATCAACATTTGCTAAAAACAATTGGGAAAATGGATCATGCATGGTTGTTAAGGCAATTTGTTTATTTCCTTCTAATTCTTGTAGTTTCCATCGATAAAGTTTTTGCCATTTTTCTAAGCGGCTACGTTTTTTCGTTCCTTCTGTTCGGTTAAATCCTTTGGAAGCTATATGAAATTGAGCAATATACTGCATCACTTTATTTAAATTTTCAGCATGATAGTAAATAATCTCGTTTCCTTCTACCTTGTCGTACATAACATAGGCATGATCTTCCGCTCCAACGCAAATGCCGCCATTCGTTGTTCGGTGAATCGGGGCCATTGGAAGTCCTTGCTGCTGCAAATGCTCATGTGCTTCAGCAATAAACCACATCCGTCGTGGGTGAACGTCGGTTTTCTTTAATATCTTGACTCCTTGATCTGTCTCAACCTCCCACGTCACTCTTCCACTTTTTGTTGTTAATAGTGTGATGTTTTGAACTTCAAAAGGATACAATTGAAGGACATGCTGGATACTCTGTTCGGTATTATTCACTTCTTCTTGCAATGCTTTTCACCCTTTCTACCCTTGATATACATTCATTAAATTCATCGCAACATTGTTCCACCCAAAGTCACGCTCCACTTTTTGACGCCCGTACTTGCCTAAACTTTCTCTTTTAGATTGATTTCCTAATAGCTCGTTAATGAGGCGAGCATATTCTTCAGGATTTTCAAAATCATAAGCGATGTAACCATTTTTTCCTTCTTCAATTACTTCAGGATTGCCTCCTCGATTACTTGTAATCATCGGAAGGCCAGCTGCCATCGCTTCATAATGAACACGCGCTAACGGTTCTTGCCATTGTGACGAACAGACAAATACGTCTGACATGACAAATAAGTCTGGAATGTCCTGTGGCTTAACAAACTGGATGAAGCTGACATTGTCTTTATACATGGCACCAAGCGTGTACAAGTGTTTTACATAATTATTGACTTCATTATCGCCGAACCATTTAGAGCCAATAAACACCATCATGACATCAGGATGCTGCTCAATGATTTTCGTCATGGCACGTAGCAAAATGTGCGGGCCCTTTACTTTACTAAGACGCCCAACGAATAAGACTACTTTTCGGTTCCCTAACCCTAACTCGTTGCGTACGCGATTTCTACTACTAGCTCCTTCAGATGTCCAGCTAGGATTAAATCCTTGTAAATCAACCCCTGAATAGACCGTAGAGGTTTTGCTTATGGCTTGAGGAAAGCGTGACGTAATCGTGTTACCAATATAATCGCTCACCGTAATAATTTTCGATACTTTTGAGATGCAGCTCTCCCCTTCAGCATCGCTCATTTTTTCATAAGAAAACATATCATTATGAACACTTAACACAAACTTTGTTTGAGGTGAAGCTGCGTGAAGAATTTCAATCCATTTAGGTCTGTTACATAAATGAACAACATCGTAAGATACTTCTTTTAAATGCTGTGCAAGAGATTGAACATAGTTTTCTTCATTAAAACGAACATATTGAACTCTATTTTTCACTTCGGTTTGTGGTAATTCAGGATCTGTAATAGAAATGACTGTTACGTTATGTGTTTGACTAATAATAGGAGCAACAGAATCTAGATAAATTTGAATCGCTCCTCCTCTTATAGCAGGCACTGGAAGCTTTTCAGTTGCAATTAATGCGATTTTCATATGAGACCTCCATTCAAAAAAATGCGGAAATACAGAAGTATTGCCTTCTCAACTTATGATACGAGACCCCCTACATCATCGTGACTTTAAACTATCCCCATTTTTAAAAAAGGCGCTTGTCTCTGTTACATCTACCTATTTTTAAATAATTAGATACTAGACTAGGACATTCATAGGTTGTTAACCATACATTAATTTAGAGGCCTTTGAGAAAGGGGTAAAGAAATGGAAGAGCAAAAAAAAGAAGTACTACTAAATGAACAAAGAGAAAGCACTTTGTCTCTTGAAGAACAAGCGAAGTTAATATCAATCGCTGAAGCTATGATGGTGAACTGGGATTTATCTGTGGATCGAATCGAAGTCATTCAAGGTGCACAAATGGGGATTGTTTGGAAAGTTTTCACCTCAAATGGAGATGCCTTTTGCCTAAAGCGCATTTATAGACCTGAAAAGAAAGCACTTTTTTCAATTTATGCACAGAATTATTTAGCCAAGAAAGGGACAAAAGTGCCAGGTATCATTCCAAATAAATTTGGTGAACTCTATTCTAAGCACGATCCATTTTTATTTGTTGTGTATGAGTGGATTGAAGGAAGACCGTTTGAATTAACGGCAAACGAAGATTTAGAGTTTATTATGAAAGGTCTAGCAAACTTTCACCTCGATTCAATAGGATACCAACCTCCACCCGGTATTCCTATTTTCACAAAGTTAGGCAGATGGCCAAATCACTATATTAAACGCTGCCAACAAATGGAGACATGGAAACAAATCGCACAACAAATGCCAGATGATTCATTCTCGCAACTTTATCTAGCAGAAGTTGATCCATTTATTGCTGAAGGAAAAGAAACGTTACAATTATTGCTTAACTCAGGGTACCATGAGTGGGTTAATAGTATTAAACATACACCGAATCTATGTCACCAAGATTATGGAACGGGTAACTCCTTACTAGGACCGAATGGAGACATTTGGGTTATCGACCTTGATACCGTTTCGTTTGAATTACCGATAAGAGACATACGGAAAATGATTATTCCACTCCTTGATACAACAGGGACATGGGACGATCAAACCTTTAACATTATGATTGACGCCTACGAATCTGTCTCTCCACTGACGGCTGAACAAAAGAAAATCATGTTTATCGATATGCTATTTCCTCACCAACTCTACGCCGTCATCCGAGAGCGCTTTGTACGAAAAACGCCACTACTTGGCGAAAAATTATCCGCAGCCTTTGAATACGAACAAATTAAATCAAAAGCGTTACGAAACTTAATTAATCAGATGTAAAACACAATAAAAAGAAGAGCTGTATCCATCGATAAACAAGATGAAACGACAGCTCTTCTTTTTGAGGTTTATTGATACATCGACAACACGTTCTCAATATCACTTATTACCTGGTTCATTTCCTCTTGAGATAAGCGCACCAGCATTTGATCGTATAGCGTAATAATATGCCCATCCTCTTCATGCTGATGTTTTTTCAAATAATGATAGACATTCGTTAATTGCGCTTCGTTTAAGGTTGATTCTGTATTGAAATGCTTTACTTTTTGTAACGAAAACTCATTCACTGATGAATCGAATTCCCCTGCGATAATATGCCCCTGCATGAACACGACATCACTCCTCAAAGTCTGTATACCGTAGTTTCCCCCATTCTGAACAAAGTATTATTCATCTATCGCAAATGAAGCATTTTCGTCATTTCGATTTAGTCAGGTAAAAAACCTGTAGAAAATAGTGCAATGACTAATAGTATAAATCTATTAACCTTTCTCTGAACAAATAGTAGAGTTGAGCGGAAATGTGTTGTTGTCTAGGAGAGGGTTGTTTATTGTTATATTTCTCGTCATCAATTGTTTGATTCAGCCTGTTTAGTTTAGCCTCTTTGTCATGAAGAAAATAAAAACCGAACAGAAAGCGAGAATGCTCCTGTTCGGTTTTATTATTCCTCTATCTTCCCTTCAACTTGTGAAAGCTTTTTAAGAAGTTGATACACATCTTGCGGTGTCATAAAGTCTTTCGGCTGTTCATCTTGCTGTTTTAAAATATTGACTTCATGGTTAATTTGTTCCATCTTACGATCTAACATAGCTGCTTGCATAGCCGCTTCCTTTAAGCCGTCTTGTATGTGAGCTGGAATGTTTTTATTATATTTATAGTAGATTTTGTGCTCAAGGCTTGCCCAAAAATCCATCGCAATTGTACGAATTTGAACTTCAACATACACAAACTCAACGCCGTCTGATAAGAAGATTGGTACCTTAACGACTAAATGCAAACTTTGATAGCCATTTGGTTTCGGGTTCTTTATGTAATCCTTTACGTCGACAACTGTAATATCGTCTTGTGACTGAATTAAATCTGACACTTTGTAAATATCCTCAATGAATGAACATGTAATGCGCAGACCAGCAATATCTCGAATATTCTCTCTCATCTCGTCTAAGGACAACTTAACCTCTTTTTTCATTACTTTCTTTAAGATGCTCTCAGGTGACTTAAGACGGGTAGAAATATGCTCAATTGGATTATATTCATGAATCACATGAAACTCTTCTCGAAGAATATTGACCTTCGTTTGCATTTCTTCTAATGCAAATTTATAAGACAATCGAAACCGATTTAAGTTTATTTGTAAATCTGCAAAATTAATGTCTTTCACGCTTCTTGCTCCTTTGTTGTGATACAAGTTAGTATGACCAAAATTGGATGAGGTTTTTTGTAATGTTTAAAAGGTAGTAATATTCTTTGAGGAATAGTATATCGATGTTTTCACCGTAAAACAAATAAGAAGGTTGTGATACACACCCTATACTTTTCGTCAATGCATTGATTATGAGCGGTTCCTTTCCTGAAAACATGCAGTTACTGAGCGGATGTAAAGAACGAGAGTCCTTGTTGATAAATAGTAAGGAAAATAAACCATTATATAGCAATATATAACTATCTCATTAGCTATAGACATTCATATAAAGAAGGTAGATAACATGACTGTTGCACATGTAGTTGAATTATTAAATGAAACCACTATTCTAGATGAGCTTCCTCCCTCTCAATCCTTGATGCAGCAATATAAAAAGATCTAAAAATGGTAAATGATTCTTTACATATTCATTTTATGTGGTACTATCTTACTATACGACATTTTTTTACATTCTTCGACATTTCTATCAATTTTGGCAAACTTTCTTAAAGGAAAGGACGCAAAGCTATAGGGGCTAAGGTTACAAAACTATGCCAGCCAGCTGCATTTCATGTCCTTACATCGCCTATAGCCTTTCTATAGGTGTTTTTCTATGACTAAAAATAACTGTAAGGAGTAGATGAAACAAAGAAACATAAAAGAGTCTTAAAACATATCGTTCTTTTTGAGTAGACATAGTCTTTAAGAATTAAATACGCCTAACGATTGATGTCGGTTGAAGATACTATGTATTACATACTTTATTTCAAGAAAAGAGGACTCCGCATGATGAACCTATCAATTAAACAAAAACTGATAGGAAGCTTCCTAATCGTCTCTATCCTTTTTGGAACAGCTTCCTTTCTTTCTTTCAGCAACATGAAGAAGTCAAATGAAGATTACAATTATGTAATCGACGTCGTGACAGAATTACGGTCAATCACTCAAGCGATTCAAACAGATACAGCCTTACAGACCGGCTTTTACCGTGCATTTATGCTGTATGATGATAATGCAAAGTTTAGAGAGTTAATGAATGAAGCCAACACACGAATTAACGACAACATTGAACGTGGAAAAGAATTAGCTACGATCCAAGAAACCACTGATCGCTTAAATGCGATTCAAGAGTCTAACAATCAATTTAGAGAAATAACAAACGAAGTGATGGATCAAAAAGTAGTAAACAAAGAAAAAGCGATTAACGACGGGCTCGCATTAATTGTTCCTGTTAGCACGAAATTAATGGAAGATAGTCAAGCGATGCATGACTGGTTAGATAAAGACATTTTGGATGTTAAGATAAAAGAAACGCAAGAGAATTCAAAACAAGCGAGCAGAACTTCATTGTTAATCAGTATCCTCGCGACACTTCTAGCCATCGCAAGTGGTATTTTCATTTCAATGATTATTTCAAATCCAATTGTTAAATTGAAAAACATCGCCAATCAGGTAGCCGATGGGGACTTACAAGTAGAGCCATTACACATGAAGAGAAAAGATGAAATTTATTATTTAAATGAAGCCTTTCAGCAAATGACACAAAACTTACGAGAGATGATTACTTCTATCGCGGAAAATTCAGATCAAGTAGCAGCTTCCGCTGAACAACTAAATGCTAGTGCCGAGCAATCTAGTAAAGCATCGGAAACGGTCGCATCTGCCATTCAAGAAATTGCTGGTAGCTCAGAGACAACGACGGTAAAGCTAGAACAAAACACTCATTCTCTGCAAGATGTTCTACGAGGCGTTTCTCATATTTCTGAACGCTCGACGAATGTATCAGACTTATCAAGGCAGACAAAGGAAGAAGCGGAAGAAGGAAGTCAATTTGTTGAAAATAATTTAGCTCAAATGACATTTATTCATGAGTCAATTTGTCGCTCAAATAACGTTATTTCATCACTATCTCATCGTTCAAAAGAAATTGGAGCGATTTTAGATGTAATTAGTAACATTGCAGATCAAACGAACTTATTGGCCCTAAATGCAGCAATCGAAGCAGCAAGAGCTGGTGAAAATGGAAAAGGATTCGCCGTAGTAGCCGCTGAAGTCCGAAAGCTAGCAGAGCAATCACAAGCATCCGTCAAAAACGTTGCTGAATTAATTGGATTCATTCAACATGATACGGAAGAAACAGTAACCATCATGAATGAAGTTGTCACAAATGCAGAAAAAGGATTGCACGTATCAAAACAAACATCTGATAAATTCCTTCGCATTTTAACAAGTACAAAAGAAATAGCCCCTGAAATGGAGCAAATGACTGCTACGGTTCAAGAAATTTTGGCTAACATTGATAAAGTAACAAACTCAGCCATGAACATCTCTGAACTAGCTCAAACCAATGCTGCTAGTGCTGAAGAAGTTGCTGCTTCAACCGAAGAACAACTCGCTTCTATGGAAGAAATCGATACATCCGCGCAATCGTTAGCACAAATGGCAGAAGAATTACGAGCAGTTGTAGGTAAGTTCAAAGTTTAATCAAGAAGATGCACTGAATGCCCAAAAACAGTGCGACCTATATCTAGAAAAGTATTAGTTTATAGGCTAAAAAACGAGGGAACTCCGTACATAGGAGTTCCCTCGTTTTTATTTACAGCTCATGAGCTGCCTGTTTAGTCTACTCATCTAAAAACTTAAAGAAACCATAGTCGTTTAAGGTGGATTGGTGACAAATAGGTTGTCCAATCCTTGTCCTAGCTTTTAATCCTGACTCACAAACCCCTCAAAGCCTTGTGATTTCAATTGAGCGATTTGATGATTGGCGTTTTGTTTGTTGCTGAATGCACCTATTTGAACAATGTAACGCTCTTTACTCTTTCGTACCGTCGCTTCAAATCCTTTTGTTCGAAGCTTGTCCACTAATGCGGATGCATTTTCTTTGGAAGAGAATGCCCCAGCTTGAACACGATAAAGATTTAATGGCTTCCTGACTGGAGGCGTAGCCTGTTCAGGCTTAGGATTGGGTGCAACCTTCGGCTCACGCTTTGTCTCCTCAACTACACGATCCTCCTCGGTCTTTTTCGGAACAGTTGGCTCGACCTCGCTTTTATTTTGCTCGCTCTCACTAGGGGCGATTTCAATTTCGTCTTCTTCTGTCGCGTTCTCGATCTCATCCATTGAGTCTCGATTGATTTTTTCATCCGCAACGACATTCGGCTTATCAAACGTATCCTTTGGAGTTTTAATGGTTGTAAAAATGGTATAGAAACCAAATAATCCGATGAGTACGAGAAGTCCTGTCGGAACCTTTTTTCGCTTCGTTTTCTTTTTATCATGCTTTCTTGCGACACGACTCGCTTTTTCTTCATGTGAAAACGTTTTGTTCGATTGGGAGTCATGATTCGTTGTCTCTTTTTTTAATGCAGCATTTCGAATAGTAATCACCTCGTTAAATGATGAACATTGTTAGTGTTATTACTATAATAGGTGAAAATAGGAGAAAAAGTCATGCAATTTTTAATCGTCATTGCGTTAAAGTATTGATAATCGCTTCATAAATCAAAAGAAGACTGCCTTATTCCAAGAATATGTGGAATAAGGGCAGCCTCCTTTGACTTGTTTATTCAGGAAAATGAGTGCTCATAAAATCTTTGATCTTTCCTACCGCTTCACTGCTGATATGATGTTCAATGTTCTTTACCTCCTGTTCGATAAGCTCTTCTTTTAGCTGTATCAAACGAAAGAAATTCTCCAACACTTTATGATTTCGTTCAAGCTCTCTTCCAATCGCAAATCCCTTTTTTGTTAAATGAATCATCCCATAAGGTTCATAATCTAATAATCCTTGACGTGAAAGTCTACCTGCCATTTTAGATGCAGAAGGAACTGCCACATTGAGCGATTTAGCAATATAAGAAATTCTTGCATATCCATGTTCTAAGACATGATAATAAATTTCTTCTAAATATCTTTCTTCAGAAGGTGAGACCATTGTATCCTTCACCTCTTTCTACACATGTTTTCCTTTTGTTAGAAGACTGAAATTCGGCAGTTGAGCTGTTCATTCGTCACTCCCTGTCACTGAAATGGGGAAGGCTTTACGTGATAGAAGTCATTTACACAAAACGTCAAAAATCTCAACCATTAGGCTGTTTCCTTTTTAAAAAGCTCCCTTCATCCATTACTTGGGTGAGGGAGCTACCTATTGGCGTTACTTCGTTAAGCCTTCACTAATTTTATTAATGTTCCATTCCATCATTGAAATGTACGTATCCCCATCTTCTCCTGGAGCGGCTAATGAGTCAGTGAATACTTTCCCCATAATCGGTACATTTGTTTCTCTTGATACAGCTTCCATGCTGCGAGCATCAATACTCGTTTCAAGGAACAACCCTGTAATTTCTTTTTCGTTAATAATATCGACGATTCGTGTAATTTGATCTGGTGTTCCTTGGTTTTCTTGGTTGATTTCCCAAATATACTCTGCTTGGAATTCATATGCGTCACTAAAGTATTTGAACGCTCCTTCACTCGTTACAAGAACTCGTTTTTCTGCAGGAATTTTGTCAAACTTCGCTTTTGCATCACTGTGTAGCTTTTCTAACTTCGCAATGTATTCTTCTGCATTTTTCTCATATACATCTTTGTTTTCTGGATCAACTTTAATTAAACCATCACGTGCATTTTCAGCATATTTAATCCCATTTCGAACATCTAACCATGCATGAGGATCTTCTTCCCCTTCTTTTCCTTTTGTAGTTAAATATTTCGCTTCTACATCTTTACTCATTAGGAAAACAGGTGCATCCTCTCCATCTTTACCTGCTGTTTCCATTAGCTTACTAAACCATGAATTTCCTTCTTCTAGGTTTAACCCATTATAAAAGACCGCATCTGCATCTGTTGTCTTTTGTACGTCTTCTGGAAGGGGATCATACTCATGTGGATTTGATCCGATAGGCGCCAAGCTATGAATATCAACTAAATCGCCTCCGACATTTTTAACAATGTCATAAACGATTGAATACGTTGTGACAACTTGCACTTTTCCTTCGCCTTTTTCCTCATTACCATTTGTTTTTTCACTATTACAAGCGGCTAATACTCCAACCAAAAATAATGAAAGTAAAAGAATCGATAACTTTTTTAACATCATGTATTCCTCCTCAGATTTTTTATCTTTATCTTATATTAAAGCGGATCGCTTTTTTCTTGCTTTTAGTGTTTTCCAAAGTAACCCATGCTTTGGAGAGAATATGAACACAAACATAAAGATTGCTGTCGCCGAAATCACAATGGTAGCCCCAGAAGCTAAATTATAGGTAAAGCTAAAATAAAGGCCGACAACTGAAGACATGACACCAATTCCAGCTGCGATGAAAATCATTACCCATAAGCGATCCGTTAATAAATATGCTGCGGCTGCAGGTGTAATCAACATGGCTACAACGAGAACGATTCCTACTGTCTGAAGCGACGCAACCGTCACCATCGTAAGAAGTGCCATGAGGAAGTAATGAATGAGGCGAACAGGTAATCCGTATGCCGCTCCCATTGTACTATCAAACGATGTCACCAATAACTCCTTGTAAAACAAATACACAGCGGTCAGAACAAATAGTCCGGTACCAAGTGTAATCCACATATCAGAAGGTCGAACGGCTAATACATTCCCGAATAAGATGTGGTATAAATCTGTACTACTTTTCAGCATTGTAATAATGATAATCCCAGCTGCAAACATGGCGGTAAACATGATACCAATGGACGTATCGTGCTTGATACGGCTATTTTGACTCACATAGCCTATCGCCATGGCCGTAATAATCCCCGTAAATACAGCGCCAAAGAAGAAATTGATTCCTAATATATAGGAAATGGCGACACCAGGTAATACGGCGTGCGAGATCGCATCTCCCATTAAGGCCATTCCCCTTAGGATAATGAAACAGCCAATGACTCCGCAGATGATTCCAACCATAATGGACGTGATGAGTGCTTTTTGCAAAAATCCATATTGCATCACCGCTTCAATAAATGCCATTTTTCTTTACACCCCCATTTCATTTAAAAATGCAAATTGTCCGTTATATGCTTTCTCAATCACACTTGATTGGAACACTTCACTTGTAGATCCGTAACTAATTAACTCTTTGTTTAGTAGAATTAACTGATTAAAATAGCTCGTCGCTTTACTTAAATCATGATGAACTACCATGACCGTTTTCCCTTGTGCGCATAATTCTTTTAGAATCTTAACAATGGTTTCTTCACTAGAGACATCCACTCCGACAAACGGTTCATCAAGGAAAAAAACTTCCGCCTTCTGAGCAAGGGCTCTCGCTAAAAACACACGCTGCTGCTGTCCACCGGATAACTCTCCGATTTGACGCTTGCTGAAGTCTTCCATGCCCACTCGCTTCAAGCACTCATAGGCCCATTCTTTTTCCTTTTTTCTCGGGCGCTGAAACAATTTCAGGCTAGGGTACGTACCGATTAGAACTGCATCCAACACTGTAATCGGAAAGTCCCAGTCGATGTCACTTCGTTGCGGAACATAGGCAATCTTTTTTCGAACTTCTTTAACACTTTTACCGAGGACTTTCACCTCTCCTTTATCTCTTGGAATGAGATTTAGAACCGATTTTAAAAACGTGGACTTACCTGCCCCGTTTGGTCCGATAATCCCAACAAGGTTACCAGTATCTATTGAAAGGCTCACTCCTTTTACAGCCTCATTGCCGTAATAAGAAACGTGTAAATCTTGAATTGAAATAGCAAGATCACTCATGAACAAATCCTCCTTGTCATATGACTCCATCAACCTACACTTGCCGCATCTGAATCAAAAAAATTCCTTACACTCCTAAACAGTAATTGACCATTTTAACATCGCTTCAATGGTTTTCTTTATACACATATGTTTACACAGGCTATTTAAGTTGCATAAGGTTAACTTTTAAACGAAAAAAAATTGTATTCTATTATACGCAGTTTCTAGTAATCTGCATTTTGTCCACACTACAAAAAGTTTCCTTAATGCAAAATATATAGTCTATACCACAAAAAGTCAATGACATTTCTATAAAAAATTTTGACTTTTTACAAAATTTTCATGTTCTATTCTTTCATTCTATACATACTTAGCTTAGACATGCTTATTTTTTAAAAAAGGGTGACAAGCTGTTAGATTACATGATGAAGAGAAAGAGCTTATGACACGTCGTACTCTTCTTTTCAAAAGAACATAAAAAAGACTTGGTTAATGTGCCAAGTCTCTTTTACTAATAGTTGTCTTTAATTAAGATAAGGAGTAACACACTAGAAAATTTAGATTTTCCCATCAATCTCTGATGTATCGACTCCTTCACCAAACCAGTCTGCCAACTTTTCTTTTGACTTTTGCTTGATGTCGTCATCGATATACATCGCCACTTGAAGTAAAGCAATGCCTAACGCGCCAAGATCATCGGTGTATCCAACCCCTGCCATCAAATCAGGAATTAAATCTAACGGTAAAATAAAGTAGCCTAACGCTCCAATAATCATTCCCTTTGTTTTTTTAGGCACTTCTGGCTTTTGAAGCGTGTAATATAAAAGCAACACCGCATAAATGACAGAAGACCCTGCTTTTTTCCCTACTCTCTTTACCTTGGCCCAAAATCGATCGTCTGAAAAGTGCTTTTGGGCTTTTTTCATTTGCTTTTCCACATCTTTGGGTGACTGTTTCATGTTGGTTTTGACTCCTTTCTTATGAAGATATGCGTCTTTCTGTTCGTTCATTTCCTTTTAGTATGCCTCATCATTCTTTCAATATTTCTAAAAAACTTTCTATTTTACTATGATAAATCAACGTTCACCACTCCTCAACGATTTTGACAGACGCTAATACATCTTGAAGATCAATCGTTGTCCACACTTCTTCCCAGTATCCTTTTGAAAGAATGGCGTCTACATGCATCGGTGAAAACAGAGAGGTTGCTGACACCTCGGGCATTTTCTGTTTATCATGCTAGAACCTCCTTCTCCACGCCTTGATTAGTTGTCAAACTTGTGTAGACACCGCTTGCTTGATCTCTTCTTCTGCTTCTATCATTAATTCCTCCATCATTTTCTCAAGCATGAGGGCAGCTTGTTGATTTGAAAGAGCAGGTGTTAACGGAATAAGACTAATGCTTCTGTCGTCTAGGTGTTCAATCTCTTCTTCTCCTTTTTTGTCTGGATAGAACACCACTACACGATGAACCGGGCGAATTTTCTCCCAGCGCTTTCTTTTAAAAATATAAGGAGAGCGCACATGATCCACGTAGCTCATGAGCTGTTGATTTGAGTCCATGATTACGTCTTTTCTTCGATACTTCGCATCCATCAGAATGGTGCCAATAAAGATGCCTTTTATAAACACATCCACTCGAATGTCTGGGGTATTATGTGTACAAGTGGTATAAATAGGCTCATTTCCTTCATCTGTATCTGCTTGTTCCGTTGGAATCGCATGATCGTAAAAGAGAGCAATCTTTACCTCTCCTTTTGTCATCTCAACAATCTTTCCTTTTGGAATGGTTGGCACAACGAATAAATCTCGGTTCTTTTGCTCCTCTTTATCAAAAAGCCATGACGAACCATTACTTAACGTAAAGCCATTGAATTGAAACATGTTCAGTACCGTTAAAAACGCCCATATCTCATATAGCTGATCGGTTCGCTTCCATTGATACTTCCATGACTCATGCAAGGTCACACCGCGACGCTGACTACATAATGTTTGATGGATGTTTAAAAGCTTGTTGTAGCGAACATCCACATACATGGCACTTGGGATACTCATTTGAGGCTGATCACTAATTTCTTTGTACCAATGACTTGCACGAAGGTGGTTGAGCATCCCTTTCATTTTCGTCGCTCTCGTGATATAGCGCTCGAGCTCAGTCAATAACACTTTTCTTCTTGTAGCGTCTGTGTAAGAAGAAAAGACTTCATTCTTTGATCTAAACAAATGATTGACGTTATACTCTACTTGTTGAATGAACTCATCTAACAGATTCACCCACTTGTTGACAATCTGCTTTAGCAAGCGATTTTCAGGTAAATCATAATCAATCTTGTTTTTTCTTGTTTTCAGGTAATTCGTAGACTCCGGATGCTTCAAACGGTAGTGAATTGCCATCTCATCAACATGAGACGTTGTGTCAATCGATTGAAGACGATACTCCTTTTTTAATGATGATCTCACTCTTTTAGAGACATCTCCCACGATGGCTGTCACATCTCCAAAACGAGCCTCTAACCGTCGAAAGCTTTGAAACAGCGAGTCATCAAGATTAAGCCCTTCCATCTGCTGATACACGCTTTGCTTTCGAACTGTATCCAAAGCAAGGCCTGTAATGGTCTCCTCTACTTCGTGTTGCATCACTTTTAACTGCTGCTCAGTCAGTCGATTGGCGATGACTTTTACAAATGAGTAATACGTCTTTCCACTTACGTCTACTGATAGGCGGTATACACCTGGAATATACGGATAGTATTTTAACTTGGAATGATGCTCAAACAGTGTGATTGTGCTTGCTTTTATATAGGGCACATTCTGTTCATCATGTTGCACCGTCCCTTTTGGCAAAACATCAAAACCGTCCATCGTGCATGTTGCATGTGAATCGTCACTTCGAAAGGTCATTGTGACGTTAATGTTTTCTCTAATTACCGCACACGAATGAACAGCGTCATCCCATTTTTGAACATCTTCCACAAAATCCTCTACAAGGATAGGTACCTTAGTCTCATCCTGAAAGATTTGTGTAAATTCAACTTCAAATCCTCGCTTATTAGAACGTGTATCCATTCAGCTTCAGCTCTTTCACTTTTTGTTCAATGATGCGCTTGCTTCGGTCAAAGCGAGACACATGCTCGTATTCATTCAAGATGGTCAACAATTGACTGTTTACGACCTCTCCATCTCGATAAGTACCTAATAATCTTCTTAATTGTTCCTCTGAACCTCTTATTTTCGTTAACACACGCTGCACAAATTGAAGGTCAAATCCTTTGTCTCTTGTCACAACTGATTGCATCGGCAAATTATGTAAGTAACGATCAATTTGCTTCACAATTCGCGGTCCCACTCCAAGTTGACGATTCACATGTTGTAGCGCTTGATGCACATCCCATAAAAGAGCTGTCTCATCATCAGTTAACGACAGTGTTCGCGTTTCGTTTTTAAACCGTTTATACGCTTCAAAACCAACTTCTTCTTTACGACCCGCTACTTTTTTCCGTTCAGGTAACTGCTTTAACGCCGCAAATGGCATCACGTCTAGCTCTAACACATTCGAGCGGTCAAGCACCTTATCTGAGAAATGATACGTTGATTCATCCACATTGACCGTTCCAACAAACAGAACGTTATCTTGAATCGAAATGGTCGGTGGGTATTGCGCAGAGTTATATAAGCGACTTTCAAGGTCATCGTTATACAATCGCAGTACCCTTTTTCCTGGTTCCATTTCTAAAATGGATAAAAACTGTGAGAAATAGTGCTCGACACGCGCTAAGTTCATTTCATCAAAACAAATCACAAAAAGCTTATCCGGATGATCCGCTGCTTTTTTCAGCGCATTAATCAACCCGGAATCTCCTGGACGATACACCATATTCATCGTATCGGCGTATCCAATTAAGTCAGAATCAGATGTCCAGGATGGATTGACAGGAATGACAGTGAATTGATCACCTTTTAACCCAAGCGAGTAGCTATATGAATCAACGAGCTTACTTTTACCCGTTCCGCTCATGCCAGACAGAATCACAAGTGGTGACGACTTCATACACGTGTGGAAATTAATCAAATTCTCTTGACTGTAAGACAGCCCCGCATCTTGTGTGTACGTGTAAAACAGCTCTAAAAACTCTCGCTCTTCTGCTTGTTTCTCATCCGCTTCTTCGTTCACTAAATCCAGTACCTCTACCGCGACGGCCACTTCCGCCTTACTTTGCACAATCGTTTCATGTTCTTCTTTCTTTTTGGGTTGAGCTTCCACTTTACGAGGAATTGCTTCCACTGATGGTGAAACCGAGATAGGTGACGACTGTTCCATGTCGTCTGCCATTTGTTGATAAATCGGTAGCGGCACATACACGACCTCGTCTACATCACTACAAAAATAGCACTCCTCTAGCCATTCCTCTTTAAATGGCATTTCCTTTAACGCTCCACGCACATGAAAACTAAATCCACCGTGTGCGTATTGATGATCTTCAAACTCACCGAATAGCTTCAACTGATCGCTGTTTTCTTCTCTCCACACAACCATCGATGGTGTATCGTCTACTTCGTGAGAAATGGAGTCAATTCGTCCAACAAACTTCCGACTAGATAAGCGATGCACAAATTCATCCACATCCATCCCATGAGTATCTTGACTGAAAATCGGAACTGAAATGAGCCTTACATTTTCACTAAAGCTCGGCAGCTTCGGTAACACGCGCACATCCTTTGCATTAAACACTTCTTCATGGTTATAACGAATGCGTCTTTCCACTTTGAACACTAATAAACAATCAGCTAACCATTCTTTCAATCTCTCTTTTCTCACATAATCATGCTGCGTATAGTCATCTTCAAAGCCCCACTGCTCTAAATCTGATGTAAAGCACGTCACTGTTTTGACGTTCGGAAAGCTTTCAGGTGGTTGAGAGAGAATGTGAATTCCAAACTGTAAGCTATTTTGATTGTTAATAAAAATCGAATCTCGATACGGCCATATCTCCTCGGTTGGTGCATCTAACACGCCAATTAAATCGTTTTCCCATACTTTCATGCTCATTTATTTTCTCCCTTTCGCTACATAGGTTTTCACTTCGTTGAAATTTTTAAAATGTTTCATTTCATCTTTATCATGAGTCATCCATTTTTTCCTTAGTTGAAACGGTACTAAATAGTCCAGCATCCAAATCTCGTTAAACGCCCTGACTTCCATTTCTTCAAGCGCTTCTTGATTTCTTGGATCTACTACGTGAAACACTGGATTTGTCGATTCATGAATCATTTTGTTTTTCGGATCACCGATCAGTAATATCGTGAATTCTTGTGTCGCTTCAGTTTTCTCTTCGTGCGCAATGGTCACGGCCGCCTGCTTGGTTGAGTGGAGAATTTGTGTATGCAAATGGGCAATTTTAGCCTTTAATTCCACTATTTCATCTTTCAATTTTTGCTTTTCATCCTCAGACGTCTCATTTGCTTCTTGCACACGCTCACAGGCTTTCTTTTCATTGCCGATCTCTTGCTGTAGCTGTGCTCGCTCTTTGATCCATTGCTGCTTTTCCTCTTTAAACTCCTGCTTTAGCTTACTGTATTGTTGTTCCCACTCGCTGATTTGCTGTTGAAGCTTTTGATTTTTCGCTTCAGCCTTCTCTATTTTCTTTTCGATTTGCTTTGTACCTTGAGCACTAGACTCTTCACGCTCCACTACATCTTTCTCTTCTACTACATCCATCAGTAGCTGTTCGATCGATTGAACGTTTTTTTGTGTCAGCAATGCTTCTAAAAATTCATCAGCCAAGGCATGGTGGTTAACGTCTTCACTTGAAAACAAACCTCCTAATAAGAAATGCAGCTCTTCACCATCTTCATAAGCTTGAATGAGTTCTGGAATCGTCGCATCTCTCACCTGAATGTCTAACACTTTTCCTTTCCCACCATCATGTTCTCCTCCGACAGCCGCTAGCTGATAAAACTCAATAATCGGTCGTAACGTTCTAAAATCGACTAACTCCGTCATCAATCGTTTTTTCGCTTGCTTCACATTCTGCTTGGTGAGTGTCCGAAATCCTTTCACCTTCACATCCCACACCTTACACAAATCCACTAACTGCTCATCTCGTATAGAGCCAAACACCTTTTTCCACTGTTCTTTATTCATCCATGACACGCATCCCATCTCTTTTTATTTTGATTACACCGTTGTTACTTTCTGACTAAAGTATAGTTGATTAGTCTGACCATTTTTAGTATAGGGTTATAGGCGGAAAGTTTGAGAGTTCATAATTAACCGCTGACACTTCAGGAAATGGCTGACTTGGGAAATGATTTTTTAAGATAGATATACAAAATGTTTATTGGTAAAATTGTGCATATGAATTTCCGGACATGAAGACAAGGAGGTTATTATGAATACTTGTAAAAATTGTGGACAACTAATCAGCATACCTGGTCAAAATGTATTATGCCGAGAGTGTGTAATGATTCCTAGGCTTCAACAAGAAAAAGAAGAAGAGGAAAGAATAAAGAAAAATGTAGAAATACAAAGGAAAAAGCGAATAGAACAAATAACCCTAAAGGTAAAAGATAAAGTTGAAAAAGCTTATATTTATTGTGAAAAGAAGCATATAGATGCTCAGCTTTTGAGTGAAGTACGTTTTCATTTATTTAATGACGATTCATCTGTTTACTTTAATCGGGATTTACTAGGTAAATTGAGCGGAGACTTAGCTAATATACATAAACTTTCAGTCGAATCAGGTATAAGGTTATATGGGTTTATAACTGATATGAAAGAAACTGGTGGATATAATGGTGGTTACAAAATAGAACTATTTTGCGGGACTGTACAAAAAGAAACACTTAATAGGAAAGCTAAAGAAATAGTTAGCGAGCATAAAAGAATCGAAGAAAAAAACAGACTCGAACATGAGAACTATATGATCTATAAAAGGAAAAAAATCGAGATTCAAAGGAAAATCGAAAAATACAGAGTGTCTAATTGTTGGAAATGTAGTAAGCATTTATCCTCTTACACAGACATTGTATGTTACGATTGCAGATGGATTAAATGTGATTGCGGAGGCTGCGGTTGTAATTACAAAGCGGGACGTATATTAAGTTAAAAGTAATGAACTTATCTATCAGATGTAAAGATGACCTTCATTCTCTTACCAACTTCTCAGCGAAAGACGTTTAGCTTACTCTTTTTTAAGAAGTGTAATCATAAAAGCTCGCTTATTGCGAGCTTTTGTTATGTCTCTATTGTTATTTAATCCTCTACAATACCCACTACTGAAGAACATTCCTTGTTCATTTGCTTAATGATCATTTTTGATACAGGATCAACAAACAATGCTTTTCCCCCTCAACATTTCTTTCGATTTATCCGAAGCTTAGCATCCAGAGGTAGAATTCCACTCTCATATTCCCTATGACTCTCACATATAACAGTAAAATGGCAGATTCTAACCATACATGTCTGGACAACGGGAGGAACATTCATGAGAACGACTGGATTTGTCACGGATAATAAAAATTTAAAGAAGACAAGTGGAACACCTAATCTCTTTTTTGATTCAAAGAAGAGTGTTGACTTTGAGAAAAATGCTGACAATGTGATATATAAGGTAACATCGACACAGCTTCCTGCAATGATTGGAGGTGCTTTTGCGGATGTGTACCTCACCAAAGGGAATATCCGAGAGCCTCATTGGCATCCAAATGCATGGGAATTAGACGTCGTCGTTTCAGGAAAAGCACAAATTTCCATTATCGACCCCGATACAAATAAATTGCACAACTATACCGCTAATCCCGGGCAAGTGGTGTTTATTCCTATGGGGTGGTGGCATTGGATTACCCCTCTATCGGAAAAGCTGCATTTACACCTCTTCTTTAACAATGATCAATTCGAAACCGCGTTAGGCTCAACGACATTACGACTCACCCCTCCCGAAGTGTATGAGCTTTCCTATGGGATTAACGCGAAGAAAATGGCCGATACGTTAAGCCCGATTAAAGGACCGGTTGAGATTGGTCCCCCTCTTCCTGAGCAGAGAAACGAAAGCAACTGTACAGAGCCATCTGTAAGAAACGAAGAAATTTCAATTCGTGTCAACGGCAAAGACCCTCTATTTAATCGTCAATAATCATAAATCATAAAAAGCGTCCATCACCCATTCTTATTCCGACATGGTGACAGGCGCTTTTTCTTTGTTTTATCTTATCGTCCTTTTTATTTGGCATAATCAAGAAATACAACCATCACTACATTCCAAATCAAAAACAACAAACACATTCCCATATGTAGCATCATGCTTTCTAGCACTGCAAACTTCACGATGTATATGATGTAGCCGTAAAACAGAAACAAGACGATAAGAATCATGATGTAGAGCAGGTAGTTGACTTTATTTAATGGCTCATTCTTTTTGATTCTTCGGTAATAATGCAACATCGACACATAAAGCACAGCCATCAACGAAAAGGTTGGAAGCGAGTAATCAAGATCGATTCCTCTTCTAATTCTCATATCGATACCTACATCATCAATTAAACTTTCTCTCACAAACCAATAGCCAACAAGGGCCAGAAACACGAACACATAATTAACTACACGATAAAAAGCCTGAACTGTGCTTGAATTCAATGAACAGTCCTCCTCGATAAGCAGTAGTAATCCTCATTCATCTCCACAAATACCATCCATTCTCCCTACCTATTTATCATAAATCAAAAAGGAAAGGAATGAGATCAAAGCGAATAAAAAAGTAATCTCTATGGACATCTTTCATATTCATTAATGGAAGAACAAATTTCACCCAGTCTAAAGAAATCGCGCATGGCACATTTTTTGTATAAAAGATTTTCATAATAGTTTATTATTATTATAAAATAGTAATGATTATCACTTGCAATTCCATTTCTCTTTCTATATACTACTTTATTATAATTATAAATTAGTAATGATTATAATTTATTGATTTTTTACATTGATTATAAATAAGAAGCATGATTAAGGGAGGAAATACAGATGGAAGCAAAAGAAAATATGAGCGCTGGAAAATGCCCGTTTCACCACGGAGGCGCGACTAGTCCAGCAACAACTGGAACATCGAACCGTGATTGGTGGCCTAATCAATTAAACTTAAACATCCTGCATCAACATGATAAAAAGTCGAATCCAATGGATGAAGGCTTTGATTATAAAGAGGCATTTACTCAATTAGATTATGACGCACTTAAACAAGATCTTCGTGACTTGATGACAACTAGCCAAGATTGGTGGCCTGCTGACTATGGACATTATGGCCCTTTCTTTATCCGTATGGCGTGGCACTCTGCCGGGACATACCGCACAGCTGACGGACGTGGTGGTAGCGTAACGGGTACACAGCGTTTTGCTCCACTAAACAGCTGGCCTGACAACGGAAATCTTGATAAAGCTCGTCGTCTTCTATGGCCGATTAAACAAAAGTACGGCAACAAGATTTCTTGGGCTGACTTAATGATTTTAACGGGGAATGTCGCGATTGAATCAATGGGCGCTAAGACGTTTGGCTTTGGAGGCGGACGTGAAGACGTGTGGCATCCAGAAGAAGACATTTACTGGGGTACAGAAACAGAATGGCTCGGCGACAAGCGTTACACAGGTGACCGTGAGCTTGAAAACCCACTCGCTGCTGTTCAAATGGGACTTATCTATGTAAATCCAGAAGGACCTAATGGAAAGCCAGACCCACTAGCAAGTGCGCGTGACATTCGTGACACATTCGCACGTATGGGGATGAACGATGAAGAAACCGTTGCGCTTGTTGCTGGTGGTCATACATTCGGTAAAGCACATGGTGCAGGAGATGCTGCTCATGTTGGTCTAGAGCCAGAAGCGGCACCTATTGAGGCACAAGGCTTAGGATGGTTAAGTACACATGGAAGTGGAAAAGGTCGTGACACGATTACGAGCGGCGTGGAAGGTGCGTGGACAGCGAATCCAACGCAGTGGGACAATGGATACTTTGAGTTACTATTTGGCTATGAGTGGGAGCTAACAAAGAGTCCAGCAGGCGCACATCAATGGGCTCCTATCAACCCTGCTGAAGATCATCTGGCTCCAGACGCAGAAGATGCATCGGTTCGTGTTCCAACGATGATGACAACAGCGGATATGGCGTTACGCATGGACCCAGATTATGAAAAGATTTCTCGTCGCTTCTATGAGAATCCAGACGAATTTGCGGATGCATTTGCACGTGCATGGTTCAAGCTTACTCACCGTGACATGGGTCCTCGCGATCGATATCTTGGTCCAGAAGTGCCTAAAGAAGAGCTGATTTGGCAAGATCCTGTACCGACTGTTGATTATACGTTAACAGACGACGAAGTGGAAAAAATCAAAGTGATGATTTTAGATTCAGGACTTACAATCAGCGAGCTTGTAACAACGGCTTGGGCTTCAGCAAGCACATTCCGCGGCTCTGATATGCGCGGTGGTGCAAATGGTGCGCGCATCCGTCTTGCTCCACAAAAGGATTGGGAAGCAAATGAACCTGAAAAACTAGCAAACGTACTAGATGTATTGGAAAACATTCAAAAGCATGTAGACAAAAACGTAAGCCTAGCTGATTTAATTGTACTTGGTGGTAGCGCCGCAATCGAAAAAGCCGCACAGGATGCAGGCTTTGATGTAACCGTTCCGTTTGTGTCAGGACGTGGCGATGCAACACAAGAACAAACGGATGTTGAAAGCTTCTCTGTACTTGAGCCAGTTGCGGATGGGTTCCGTAACTATCAGAAAAAGCAATTCAGCGTTAGTCCAGAAGAGCTACTCGTCGACAAAGCTCAATTATTGAACGTAACAGCACCAGAAATGACGGCACTAGTTGGTGGCCTACGCGTGTTAGGTACGAACCACGGCGGTACAAAACACGGCGTTTTCACAGATCGCGTTGGTACGCTTACAAATGACTTCTTTGTGAACCTGCTTGATATGGGAATCGCATGGAAGCCAGTAGACGACGTTGTCTATGAAGGACGTAACCGTCAAACAGGTGAAGTCGTGCGAACAGCAACGCGCGTTGACCTTGTATTCGGTTCTAACTCAGTTTTACGCGCTATTGTCGAAGTATACGCACAAGACGACAACAAAGAAAAATTCGTTCGTGACTTTATCGCAGCTTGGGTGAAAGTGATGAATGCCGATCGTTTTGATTTAAAATAAATGGATATAAAAAGCACGCAAACCTCCCTGTATGGGGGTTGCGTGCTTTTTTGTTACACCGTCATCTTCCAATTCGATAACGCCAACCATCTTTCTTTTTCCTTGTAGTCTGGCATGATTTTGCCAACGAGACGCCAAAAGGAGCGATCATGATTGAGATGAACCATGTGACACATCTCATGAACGACCACATAGTCAATCACGTCCTGTGGAGCCATGGCTAATCGCCAGTTGAAGGTTAATCGAAGGTTCGAATCACACGTTCCCCACGTCGTTGGGCTATCGGTAATCCGTATGGAACGTGGCTTTGTTTTAAAGTGGTGCTGATAGGAAGTAACGCGCGCTTCGACTAACGACTTTGTTTGTTGATAATAAAATCGTTTGAGTGATTGCTTTAGCTTTTCATCATCTAGCTCCCTGGCGTAAACATGTAATGCGTTCCCTTTCAACACGACATAGTCTTGTTCAACCTCGGCATCTTGAATGATGTGAATGGGATACGTCTTTCCTAAATAAAGAAACTCCTCTTCATTTTCATACACCTTTTCTTGCGGTCCATTCAGCCTTTCCTTCATTTCATTAACCTTTTGCTGAATCACGTCCCAATTGGTTTCTAACACCCGAATCACCTGCTCATCCGGCGTTTTTTTCGGAACTAGCACCTCTAAATCTCCATAGCTATCAACCGAAATCCCAATCGACGTTCGGTTTTTATATTTTATTTCAAAACGGATGGTCTCACCTAAATACGTATGAATCATTTTATCACCTGTTGAATGGTTTAGGATGGTTGTCTCTATTTATGTTCTAACAAATGTGTCTCTAATATTTTACTACTTTTTACGAACGTTGCACATGTTAGTTGAATGAATCACTCATTCTTATGTACATTTTAACTGCTTATCAAAAAAGCTCCTGTCATTTTACATAACAGGAGCTCGTTAAAACTGTACAACCAAACAATATATCGTATTATAACTACGCTTCTTGATAAGTAGTCAAGGCCTCTTCTAACAATGCCAAAGCTTCACTTAGCTGTGATTCCGTAATAATTAATGGAGGATGCCATGTAATACAGTTTCCTGCGCTTACTTTAAAAGACAATCCTTTCGTTAAGCAATAATATAGAACATACTCAGCTAGCTTGCTTGCCTTTTCTTTCGTCACTCTGTCTTGTACAAGCTCAATCGTGATAAGTAAGCCTGCCACTCGAATGTCTCCAATTGCTTCGTGACGCTTTTGCATGGCTTGGAGTTCGGTCTGAACGAAGTGAGATAGACGAGCGACATTGTCCTTTACATGATAGTCTTCTAAATAATGAGTCATTGCTACAATGGCTGCACTGCCTAATGCGGGCTTTTCATGTGTATAGTGACCTAAAGAAAGATCATCTGCCTGATCCCATTTCCTTTGCACTAAAACCGCCGCTTGTGGCACCACTGCACCACCTAACCCTTTACCTAGTACGAGAATATCCGGCTCTACTCCAAATTGTTGATGCACATAATACGAGCCACTTCGTAAAAAGGCCGTCGGAATTTCATCGAAAATAAGGAGAATACCATGTCGGTCACACAACTCTCTCAGACGTTGAAAATAAGAACGCGGCGGTATGTGTGTGTCTGTTGCGCGAATGGGTTCAAGAACAATCGCACCGATTTCACCTTCGTGCTCTATGCAGTACTCAAGATAGGCTAAGCATTGCTCCGCTACTTTCTCCGGCTCGGTAAGTCCAAAAAGGTTCCGATAGGCGTTGTAAGGAATCGATTTTATCATCCCTGGCATCATCGGGCCCATCTCTTTTTTAAATACATATTCTCCACCGATTGAAATCGTGTCTAATCCTGCACCGTGAAACGATTCCCACATTGAAATGACTTTGTGACGACCCGTGACTTTACGTGCAATTTTTAAAGCGATTCCTACTGCCGCTGCACCAGATGGCGTAAAAAGAACACAGTAATCATGCGATGTTGTTTGCTGAATTAAAGTTTGAGCGGCTTCAACCGTAATGTCTGCTGTGAATCGCCGTGGTATAAACGGAAGCTGATTCAGTTGGCGCGTGACCGCCTCAACTACATATGGATTTTTATAGCCTACTTGGTGCAAGCTGTTTCCATGAAAATCTAAATACTTCTTGCCTGTCTTATCAATCAGATAACAACCTTCTGCATCGACGATAGAAGAAAGACAAGGAGTCGACATCGACTGCTTGAAAAAAGATTGCTTGTCAGCTTCAATTGCTTCACTGATTAAAGGAGGGACGGTACGCATCCAGGCTTCCCGTCCCTTTCCATGATTCGTATCTCCCTCTCGATTGAGCCAATTATAATCGAGCATAAGGAGTTTCTCCTTGCTCCATCACTTCATTAATTGTGTCAATTAATTGAGGCAGTTCGTTTATCGTCTCAATTACGTAATGCGCTCCTGCCTCTAAGAAGCGATTTGTGACGAGCTCTTTCACTTCTCGTTTCTTCTCATCCGAAAGTGCGTAGTATTCTTCTTCTGTTAAGCCCATTTCAGAACTTCCTACGACTACCCCAACTGTCCAAACACCTGCATGAAGTCCTTCTTTTATATCCGAAATGGTGTCTCCTACCTTCACCGCTTGGGCACATGATGCAATCGATAGCTTCTCCATGTTGCGATAAATCATGTATGGATAAGGACGACCGTATCCGTTTGTCGCATCAGCTGTTACCATAAAATCTGGCGAATAGCCTTTTTCCTTTGCGTGTGGGACCACAATATCCATCATGTTATCTGTATAGCCTGTTGTCGATCCAATCTTTAGTCCGTTTTTACGTAACACTTCAATGGTGGCGACGACGCCTTGAATCGGAGTCGTATAGTTCGCTAGCGATGCTAAAAGAGCCGACTCAAATTCAGCGTACAATTGTTTCACATCTTCTTCGGTAAACGAACGGCCATGTACTTCTTGCCACTTTGCTCCTAATCGTTCTCCTTGCAACATCGCTCGAATATGGTCAATCTTTAACATTCCCATTGGCGCACGCGCCTCCTCCATCGTCGGAACCACTCCTGCCTCTGTAAAGATATCAATGAATACCTGAACCGGGGCAAAGCAACCAAAATCAACCATCGTTCCAGCCCAATCAAAAATCACACCTTGAATGTTACGCATCTATTTTTCCTCCTTGATAATCAGCGATGATTTGAACAAGTTCGATCATATCCTCTTCGTGAATGTCTCCAATGTTACCAATTCGAAATGTGTCAACATTCGTTAACTTCCCGGGATAAATGACATAGCCTCGTGCTTTAATAAATTCATAGAAAGATTTAAATGAGAATGTAGAAGATGGAAACAAAAAGGTTGTGATAATTGGCGATTGCACTACTTCTGCAATATATGAGTGAAATCCAAGCTTCTCCATCTCTTTTCGTAAGGTCGCATTGTTTGTCCGATATCTTGTATACCGTGCTTGTACGCCTCCTTCTTCTTCTAGCTCGTCCAATGCTTTTGAAAATGCCGCGACCACATGGGTTGGAGAGGTGTAGCGCCACTTTCCGTCTTTGTCCATCTCTTTCCACTGTGCCACTAAGTCTAGTGATAGACTCGTTGCATTGCCTTCACAAGCAAGCAGTTGCTCTTTTTTAGCCACTACAAAACCGAAGCCTGGCACACCTTGAATACACTTATTAGCACTACTAATCACAAAGTCTAGCTGAAGGTCTTCCACATGCATCGGTATACCACCAAAGCTACTCATCGCATCAATGATGACGATTTTACCATGACGCTTTGCAATGTTGGCAACCATCTCTACTGGATTTAACATTCCTGTTGTTGTTTCGCAATGAACCATCACCACATGCGTAATAGCCTGATCACCTTTCAATATGTCCTCTACTACATCTCCTTCAGGAACTGCATTATAAGGCAATGCATATGTACAAAAGTTCTTTTGATTGTAAGCTGCAATTTGTGCTAGACGCTCTCCATACGCTCCGTTTGTAATAATCAACGCTTTGTCAGTGGGACCAAGGCACGTATTTAATACGGCCTCTACCACAAACGTTCCACTACCTTGCATTAAAACGGTCGTGTACACATGTTCCGGTACGTGAGCAAGTCCTAGCAATTGACGGCGAATCTTCTGTGTAATAGCTTTATAATCATCATCCCATGTGCAGCGGTCTACTAACATTTGTTCTTTCACCGCTCTGGACGTTGTTAATGGACCTGGGGTTAACAATTTATATGATGACATACTGTGTCCTCCTTTCTTATTGAACAGATTGGAACAATGTTTGATGTTTCTCTAATAACTCAACCGTTAGAGACTCTTTGTATGTTTTCGGATTCGCAGGCTTATTTTCCGCTGATACAGTCTCACCTTCATACAACGCAACTGGGTAATGAGTAAGAAGCTGTTCACGTGCATCTTTAATCAGTACTTCTGCCATTTCAGTTGCTAGCGCTTCTTTCTCTTCTCCCTTTTTCACGACGGCTACTGACTCTGTTAACGAATAATTTCCTTCGTTCGGGTCAACAAAAGCAATCGGTGCTCCTTCTGCTTTTGCTTTGACTGCCTGATGACGCAAACCAAAGCCTGCTACTGTTTCACCTGCTTGTACTTTCTTAATCGGGCCAGAACCAGAGCTTTCTAAATGCGGACCGCTATTCTCTACTAGCGCTTGTAACATGTTTTTACCTTCCTCTTCCCCGTATGTTTCCATAATGGATTGTACAAGTAACCAGCCTGTCGAGGAGTCCATAATATTCGGGATTGAGATTGCTCCTTTAAACCTTGGATCGGTTAAATCTTGCAGCGATGTTGGCATTGGTAATCCTTTTTCTTTTAACGCCTCTTCATTTACAAAGATTGCTCCTGTGTTCGCTAAGATCGGAGTATAATAAGAAGGATATTCCGCTAATGGCTTCGTATCAAACGAGATATCAGCAAACATGTCATGCTCTTCTTGTGCACTTTCTAAAAAGTATGAGCTCATGGTGACTAAATCTGCATCAATGTTCTCGCCCTCTGCTAAAAGCTTCCCACCTAATTCAGACGTTCCTAACGATTGGACCACGTATTGATCATCGTATCCTGCTTCTTGAAGGGCCGATTCCATCGCATCTACTGCTTCTTCGTCTCCGTTCGTTTGAATCACAACCTTCTCATCACCTGCACCGTTACTGCATGCAACAATTATTCCAATCACACTTGCTAGAGATGCTGTTACCGCTAATCGTTTCCACCATTTCTTCATGTTTTGTTTCCTCTCTTCTTTTGAATATTGAAATTGCTGAACAACAAATCCACTCCCGATTTTAACCAATAAATTCGTCGCAAAAATGAGGAGAGACAACACAAAAATATCGTTAAATTTAGCAAAATGCTGAAGTTCTTTGATTTTACTTGCCATCACAGACGTTTCCGGCGTCACTAAAAAGATAATCCCACTAATTGTCACCATGGCATGAATAAAAAAATAAGAAAGCATTCCAACCAGTGTGTCCTTCACATTTGGCAACAAGAGGCGACGAATGGTTTGCCACCAAGAATCGCCAAGTAACGCAGCCGTCGTTTCCCATGACGGATTGATTTTTTCAAGCGCTTGCTTTGCCATTAAATATGGTGTTGTAAAATAGTGAATTACAATGCTAATAACGATGATGGTAAATGTTCCTTTTAACGAGCTGCCATTAAATAAAAGCAGATAGGAAATTCCAAGCACCATCCCTGGAACCGTATTGGCCACCATCGCAAACCAATCAAACGCATTGGCTCCTTTTACAGATGTTCGGACACGCATAAGTGCAGCTGTAAACGCTAAAAGAGTCCCCGCAATCGCGGTTAGTACGGCAATGATGACAGAGTTTTGATACACAGAAAGTAGCATGTTCGACTGCAGCACTTGTACCACATGATCTGCCGTTAGCGTTAAGTCATATGGAAACCTTTGAAAAAACGGTACGAAAAACATGACTAAGAAAATCGATACCACTCCCCCGCAAACGAGCGTAGCCACAACTCCAGCGAAAACATCACGCACTCGATTCGGAAGCATGTCCATGTCGGTCAAATCTTCTGAATGAAAGTGGAAGCGATCTACATAACGAAGAAGTATAACCCCCATCACTGCAGGAAGAAGCATGATAATCGCAATAACTGCCCCATTTGCGAAACTTGGAATCGCGCCTAACATCGCTTGATATAGCTGTGTTGCTACAACTGGATAAGTCCCACCTAATGAAGCAGGAATCCCAAAGTCGGTAAAACTCAAAATAAAAGCCAGCACAAACGCTCCACTAATGGCACCTACTAACGGACGTAACGTCGTGTGCCAAAGCGCTCGCCACGGAGAGTCGGCCATTAAGTTCGACACAATCACCACCTTCTTATCTACATACAAAAAACCATTTGAAATGAGTAGAAAAGCAGGCGGTAATGTATAGATTACATAGCCAATAAGCAAGCCTGGAAAGCCGTAAATCGAAAAGATTTGACTTCCCACTAGTTTGGTCATCAAACCCTGATTGCCAAATGAGTACATAATCGCAAAACCATATGTAATGGTTGGCAACAGCATCGGCAGTAGAATTCCTATATGAATTACACGCTTAAACCCTTTTGTAAGGTTCGTCGCGTGTACGGTATACGCTATCCAAAAAGCAAGTACCGTCGTGATAACTGCTGACACCAATGAAACCTTTATACTATTAAGAAACGCTTGCTGAAACGTTGCATCTGTCATCACATCTTCATAATGACGAAGCAATTGTTCTTCATCGACTGAAAATGAACGATAAAATAAGAACAAAAGTGGGACACACAAAAAGCAAATAAATACAAACCAAATGCCTGACGTAATTCCTCTCATTGTTCCTGTCGTATTACGCATACGAACCACCAAAAAGTGTGAAAAGATTGCGACGTTTAATATTCAGCTGTCTTACAATAAACTCATCTACAAATGTTGAGGCTGGTGATTGGATAATGCGTTCTGGCGTATCAAACTGAGCTACTCTTCCTTTATTAATCAATAGAATCTTATCGGATAACGTTAACGCCTCTTCAGGATCATGTGTGACAATAATCGTTGCAAGACCAAACTCTTTAGCAATCGATTGAATTCGCTCCTTAATTGACTCTTTAATTACGCCATCTAATGCACTAAGCGGTTCATCTAATAACAGTACATTCGGCTTCATGACTAACGTTCGTGCAAGTGCTACTCGTTGTTTTTGCCCACCAGACAATTCATGAATTTTTTTGTGCTTATGAGGCGTTAACCCTAGAAAGTCGATATACTCCTCAACTTCTGCCTCCGTCGTTAAGTCCGGGTTATTTCGTAATCCATATGTGATATTATCAACCGCATTTAAATGCGGAAACAACGCATAGTCCTGAAACACAATGTTAAATCCTCGTTTTTTCATTGGAAGATGTGTGACATCTTTATCCTGATAATGAATTGTCCCACCGTCTACTGGCATTAAGCCTAGTATCATTTTTAATAATGTTGTCTTTCCACTGCCACTTGCACCCAGTAGAGAAACAATCTCTCCTGGCTTCACATGAAAACTAATATCCTCTAACACCATTTTTTCACCAAATTGCTTTGACACGTGTTGTACATGTAGCACATCGCCACCTCCTTATTCCCCCTCAGTATAAAATCAGTTTGTAAAAGAAAAACACGAATTTTGTAAACAAGACGTTAAAATTTGCATATGTTATTCATAACTTTTAATAAAGTTTTGCATATGTTATTCACACTTTAACATTTACCATGTTGATGAGTTAGGCATCATTTAGTAAAATAAAGAAGGAAATACCGACAAAGGACGTGCCCATTATGTATCCATTAGAACGACAACAACTTATTTTACGAATGCTCGTTGTCAAAAAAACATTAACGATGAATGAATTAACTGAAGCATTAGATATATCGATTGATACGGTTCGCAGAGACATTCAACAGCTTGTGAAACAAGGAAAGATTGAAAAGATTTATGGTGGAATTAAACTAATTGAAACCATCATGGGAGAATCGAACATTGATGAGCGAATGGTGAAAAACCTCGAGGAAAAAGAAGCGATTGCTAAAGCATGTAGTCAGCTCATTAATGACGGCGACTGCATCTATTTAGATAGCGGATCCACGACGTACCATATTGCAAAATACATGAAAACAAAAAAGAAACTAACCGTTGTCACCAATTCACTTCCAGCGGCGTCTGAACTTCTACATAGCGACGTAGAGCTGATTATAATAGGTGGAAAAATGCGCAAACAAGAACAGTCCATTGTGACTTATGACTATTTATTTAACTTTGAAAAACTAAACGTCACAAAAGCCTTCATTTGCGCAAGCGGCATTTCACTTGAAAAAGGCATTTCAGATTACAGCTTAGAAGAAGTCGTTACCCGAAAAAAAATCATCTCTCTTGCCGAACAAGTCTACGTCGCAGCTGGTAGTGAAAAATTTGAGAAGAACGTCACTGTGGCCGTCACGCCTCTAAGTGACGTTCACGCCATTATTACCGACTGCAACCTGCCAAAGGACATCCAAAAAACATACGAAGCAGCTGGCATTCAGCTGTATCTAGCAAAATAATAAAAAGGACCGATTACTTCCGACATGATACGGAATGTGATCAGCCCTTTTTTGTAGTTAACCATTTATACCTTTACACAAGCTTCATATTGATTTTACAAACAATTGATACCATTAAAAGGTATTTTTAAATAGGAGGAATCGATATGAAGATGAAAAAATCGTTATGGTCTAGCGCCATCGCTGCTAGTCTTGTATGTACAGTCGGCGCACCGCTTGCGGTGTTAGCAGAGAATCCGGAGACTTCTTTTTATCAATACAAAGGAGAGTCGCTGTCTATTTCACAGATTGGTCAATATAATAGTCAATCAGGAAAAGGTGGAACGGAGATTTTAGCGTTTGATGCAGCGTCAAAACAAGCGTTTGTCACAAACGGAGCAGAGACAGCTTTTGATATCCTTTCATTTCAATCATTAAAATCAAATCAATTCTCAAGCATTCCCTCGAAAAAACGAATTTTCTCAAAAGACTTAGGCATTGATCGTGTTGATGATATAACAAGCATTGCGTCACACCCAACGAAAGACCTTATCGCACTAGCCGTTGTCAGTCAGCCCAAAACGGATCCTGGCTACATTGTCTTTTTGAAAAAAGACGGTACATATCTCACGAAAGTAAAAGTTGGTTCTTTGCCTGATATGGTGACGTTCTCAAAAGATGGCACAAAGGTCATTGTTGCGAATGAAGGCGAACCAACAGACGATTACAGCGTTGACCCTGAAGGCTCTCTTTCCATTATTGAGCTAAAAAGTCAAATGAAACAAAACGACATACTCTCTCATACGTTGCTTCCGTTTAGCGAAGAGTTACTTGACGAGAACGTCCGTGTTCAATCAAAAGGAACCATCGCTCAACAATTAGAACCAGAATATATTTCGGTGTCAGCCGATAGTAAAACGGCTTACGTCTCTATGCAAGAAAACAATGCTATCGCAACGGTTGACCTTGAAGCAAAAAAGATTCTACATGTAAAAGGTCTTGGCGTAAAGGATCATTCGGTGAAAGGCAACGAGCTTGATGCGGTTCAAGACGGAAAATATAGCTTAGAGAAACAACCTCTTTTAGGGTATTACATGCCTGATGCGATTGATGTGATGGAGTATAAAGGTAAAACGTACATTTTAACACCAAATGAAGGGGATGCACGCGATTATCAAGCGTACTCAGAAGAAGCATCCATTGGTGATATCGCAGGCTCTGTACGACTGGACGCAAAGCATTATGCAGGTTATACACAAGAAGAATTAGATGAACTTATCAAAGACGGCTGGTTGGATCGCCTGAATAAAACGAAGATTACAACTGAAAACGGACAAGTCAACGATGTATATGAGTCTCTTCATTCTTATGGTACGCGTAGCTTTACGATTTTTGATGCCGAGACGATGGACGTTGTATTCGACTCTGGCTCTGACTTTGAGCGTATTACACATGACGCCCTACCTGAATATTTTAATACGAGTAACGATGAAATCAACATGGACAAGCGTAGCTCATCGAAAGGACCAGAACCCGAAACCGTTGTGACCGGGGAAATCGGCAGCAACAAGTATGCCTTTATTGCCTTAGAGCGAATCAGTGCGATTATGGTCTATGATGTGACAAACCCTGCTTCTTCTAAATTTGTGACGATGATTTCAAGCCGTGATTTTTCTGAAAATGTAAAAGGAGACGTTTCACCAGAAGGATTGGTTTTTATCCCGGCATCTGATAGCCCAACTGGCAAGCCTTTATTAAGTGCCACGCATGAAGTATCAGGAACCGTCGCCGTTTATGAATTAGACGACAAAACCCTAACAACAGATCAGTCTTATGAGTTTAACGATGTCCCTGCTTCGCATTGGAGCTATTCATATGTAAACGAATTAGTGAATCGTGGCATTTTGTTTGGTACAGATGCTCACACATTTTCACCGAACAAACCCTTAACGTATGCTCAGCTTTCGTCAATTTTATCAAGAGCGTTTCCAGCGCATTCATTTGAACAGCTTATGACGCAATTAAACGAACAGAACATCATCCCAGCCGAGCTCATCCAACCGAACCATCCGCTTTCACGTGCAGAGCTTGCGACGATTCTTGTTTATGCGTATGAAACGGTGATGAACACTGAGGTCAAGCAAGGCTCATTCACGTACAAAGACGAAGCAGCTATTGCTCCTTATGCCAAAGAAGCGGTACAAAAAGCATACGAGCTACAAGTCATGAGCGGATATGAACAAGGCGAATTCAAACCAAACCAAGCAGCCACACGAGCACAAGCGGCAAAGATTATCTCATTACTATTAACAAAAACGAAGTAAGGTATTAAAAAGGCTGTACGGATTGATTAAATCGGTACAGCTTTTTTTAATATGCATATGATTACTCCCAAAGGCTTGTTTGCTAGTTTAATTGTTTTCGTTATAGTGAGTTTCTCTAGATCTATTAAATTAATGTAATCCACCTTTGGAATAATAGATTGCATGTGAAAAACATTGTTTTTACATACAATTCTATCGTCTATTAGGTGAACAACATTTCAAACCAACATATAATAGCTTTATAAAAAAGCAACCAATTATACCTTTTTTCGTGATAGGAGATTGGTTACATTCTTAGGAATTACACTCTTCAACAGTAATAGAACTATCTGGTAAACTAGGAGAACTATATGATGCACTAAACGGATTACCCACTTCTTGACTATTGAAAAACATGAAAAAGTTATCAGTTGCACCAGGTGGAACTGTCCCTTCAGTTAAGCTCCCACTAAAGAATACGTTAACTGTTGACATATCTGCTCTTGTAACAACCCCTAATCCATTAAAGCTCAAACTTATACTAGTAGGACTAATACTACACGTAGAAGGTGAGATACTAGTTGACACAAACGTAAAAGAATTATCTGGGTTAGGTGTATTATCCATGAAATTAAAAGTAAAACCAGATCCTTCCACAAAACAGTTAGGACAAATTTGACCAACAAACATAACAGTCCCTATGTCTTGAACATTATTAACAGTTATACTCGTATTCGGAATGGTTACATTAACTGCACCACTACATCGACATTCAGTTTCAACTTGACCGACTTCATCCAGTAACAATTCCAACACAATTTCTTTTTTGATAGCCAATCTGGTAATACGTTCAATAAACCCCTTATCTTCAGTTGTTGCAGCAAACTGTAAAATAGCTGCGATTGCCTCTTCAATCTTTGCAGCCGCATTGATAAATGGTCCATTTGCCATTTTAAACTCCCTTTCTCAATTTTAGTAGACTTCTATTTCATACGATACTTGGTATTTCAGAGTCCCTATCTACACTTTATGCTTGTCTACTAGAATTGGTATAAACGATTATCCCTTAAAAGGATAAGCAACAATAAAAAGGCTAAATAACTAAGGTTACTTAGAGTCCGACTCTTTACAAGCTTTCGTTGCATCCTCAATTAAAAATTCCAATACAATTTCTTTTTTTATTACCAATTTTAATAGATTTTCTAATTTATTTGTCAGAATTATCAGCTGTTCAGTTGTTAAATTTCCACGTTTAAGCAAATCTACTTCCGCATTAATAGCGTTTGCCATTGCATTTTCAATTTCTGCAGCTGATGAAATGAGTTCACTAAGGCTTTCGTTGCATGGTTTAGGTGGACAAGGAGGTGGACAGGAAGGTGGATTGGAGTTTGGGTTTGCACTTTGTGATGGAGATGAAGATGGAGGGGTCGATTTTGGCTTCCTTCTGCACTCTCTGTATTTACAATGGTCGTTGTAATAGTCATTATCACAATCAGTATAACTTTTATTATAACCTTTAACGAAAACATGTTTAGAAGGCTGTGCGTAGTTATAACGTTGTTTATAAGGGGATAAGCAGCGGCACATATCCGTACGTTGTCCGCATCTTTTACATAAATTCATAAATAACACCTCTTTCTGATTCACTACGCTATATTCTATTATTTTTTCAAGAAAATGCCTGTACGTTTCTACTAAAGTTATTATATTTTTCAGGTCATTCCCTCTTTTGAGACAGAATGTTCTAGTAGATGTATCATTCAGCTAAAAATGTTGTTGGGAAACGTTTGAGCTAAAGGTAGTGTTATGAATCTTTTCATACTATTAAATGAATAATTTTTGAACGCCGTTATCGTTATGAACGAAGGACTTTAAAGATTTAATTAAATGATTGCATGATGTATCACACTCACCTTAAACTACCCGACCATTACTATGAGTAAATTTCCTTATAATCTCTATCACCTATTGAGTTGTGGCTTTCAATAATTTGATCCGTTTGCAGAAGACTACTCTTATAAATAAAAGTGCCTGTCACGCCCCCAACTTCTTCAATCTATTTGGGAAATGACAGGTACCCGACATTAGGAATCTACCTTCTAGTAATACTCATATCCACTTAAGCTCGAAATTGCTTTACAAAATGTCGCCCATTTAGATGGATAGTGGTTACTCCCTCGTTTCATCTCGCAGTGCGTATCGTATTCAATCCGAATGCTCCAATGTGTCCCATCTAGCACAGGCCCTGACATGTCATACTCTTCAGCCCAATTCATAAAATCACATGTGTACAGCTTGGCAAGAAAGAATTCGAGTTCTTCTTTCGATCGTTCCTTACGATCGTGAACAGGTAATTCACTGTCATAAGAAAAATCTGCTTTGTATTCGACTATACTTCTCGCTACATCCACTTTTACCTTATGATAAGGGCCAGGGAATCCACCAGCGTGTGCGTAAATGACCTTTATCTTTTCATAAGGCTTCTTTCCTCTATACTTCTTCCATTTATACTCGCAGTCCATACAGTAATACGTTGCATTGCCTACCGAATAGGTTTCTAGAGAAAAATCAAAGGGTCGTAGCTGCCACTGTGGTTCGCTTGGGAGTTCCGGAATCACATCGTACGTATGGCAACCGTTACATTTAGGGCACGTTGGGGTAAGTCTTCTTATTGTAAACAAGGGCTCTCCTCTTTTCTTTTAGGTGATTGTTTTTTACATCCTAACAAAAAAGGTGTACCTATTTTGGGTGAGGTTATCAAAAAGGGGCTGATAGGAGTTTTTATCTTTTATTAATCTATCAGTCTTTTAACTACGCGTAAGAACGTATCTGGATTATTCTTTAACCTTTATTAAGCAACAATCATTTTAGCCTTTCTATTCCCACTATACCTTAATTGTGGTGCTGTATAGTTCCTTTTCACTATTAACACTATGTAAATAAAATATATATGGAAATTTCTCGCCCTTGGTAGTAATATAGTATCAGTTTGATATTTATAAGATAGGGAGAATATGTAATGAAAAAACAAATAGTAAGTGCCTTATTATCAACGTCCTTACTTCTAGGTATAACTGCACCTACTTATGCTCATCCAGGGCGTACAGATGGAAATGGCGGTCATACTTGTCGTACTAATTGTGAAAATTGGGGTTTAAATTATGGTCAATATCATAATCACAACAGTGGAGCTCCAACAACAAAGCCTAAACAAGGAACGACAGTAGCACCTAAGAAAGCAGAAGCACAACCCACAACAGTGAAAGTTACATACATTCGTAATGGGTCGGCTATCCGTGGTTATGTCAATGGTAAAGCAACAACCATTAACCTTATTGGAGTTAAATTATCTAATAATCTTTCACAAAATTTAGCTCACGACTTCTTACAACGTAAAATATTGAATCAAACAGTCACTTTAGAGTTTGATAAAGTAAAATACGATAAGCAAGGAAACTTGTGGGCTTATGTACATGTAGGAAAAAATATGATTAACCAGACCTTAGTGCGTGAAGGATATGCTCGAGCTGTTACAAATTCTGCAAATAATAAATACGCAACAACCTTATCAAAATATGAAAAGGAAGCTGCGACCTTTAAAAAAGGGATCTGGAAGTAAAAAAAGGCCTGTCACTGTCCGAATTACGGTTGTGACAGGCCTTTTATTCGATTACTTGTTAAACAATTCCTTAAACAACGCCCAAAACCCTTTCTTCTCTTCTTCTACGGCTTTCTTTTCTTTCGGCTCCTCGTTTTTGATGCTTTCGGTTTTCAAGACGAATTGAACCGATTGAACGTTTTCGTTTTCAGGTGAGACAAACGAGATGGGTTTGAAGTCCGACTTATCGAACTGCGCAATCATCTCATTGATTTCGGCTTGTAGGCGCTCTGGTAAATCTTTTGTTTCATTGTTCAGCTGCGCTGTGCCATCCTGTAGCTCTCCGACACCGCCTTTGAGCTCATTGGTGCCACTCGAAAGGCTGGTCATGCCACCATGCAGCTCACTATACGAGTTGGCTAGCTGCCCGACTCCTTGTGTGTACTGAACAATGCCTGTATGAAACGTGTTGTAGTTCGTTGCTAATTGTTCAATCCCTTTTTGAAGCTCCGCTAATCCACCCGTATCCATGCTTTCTAGCGAGATGGCGATACCTTTTGAGATTTCTTGTAATTGCCCGCTAATCGTTCCAAGCGAGCTTTTTACTTGCGTTAATGTTGGATCCACGGCCGCAAAGGCTGCTTGCACCGCTTCATATGTGCCTCTTACCTTTTGCGCCGCTGTATAGGAAGCAACCAATGTATCCACCACTTGCTTATTTGCTCCACTCGCGTACAGAGTCGCAATTTCTTCTTCTGTCACTTGTGTGGCTGGAATCGCACGAATGGCTCCATCTAGTGCCGTGTAGGATTGTTGATAATTTTGTTGCAGCGTTGTTAATCCAGCATTCGTTTGCTGTAGTCCGTCCGCTAATTTTTTTAAGCCACCAGGTAATTCACTTAACGCTTCTAAATCCATGCCACTAGCACTACCCGATAGCTCTTTATTTAACGTTTGAAGCGCATGTTTAATCTCGGTTGACCCAGAAACAATGTCACCCGATGGACGATTGAGTTCATTGATGCCTGATTTCATCTGTGCAGAGCCTTTTGCTAGCTTAGCGGCTCCTTTATTTAGCTCTGTGACACCATCCTCTAGCTCCGTCACACCACTGTGCACGTCACGAATTCCATCTGACAGCTTACCCATATCGTCTGTTAAGCGATCGGTATCGCCCATATCAATCGGAAAGCTTGATGGAACAGCAGCAATCTCGACCCCTTGAAATTCAAAGTCCTTCACATCCGCCTCCACTTTTAACGCTTCTTCTCGTTCTGGTAAAACGGTGAACGTGATTTGCTTATTCTTTCCGACGTTCGCGACCATTCCGCCTGTGGATTCAATGTTTTGGTACGTGTTTGGCAAGGTAACGGAAATCTGTAACAAATAATTTTCATAAAAAGCAGGGTTTACTTTTTCATTTTTCTTCGTCGTAATAGTCATCTCGACCTTACCTGAGGTCCCCGCAAGCTCTGAGGCTTCCTTCTCCTCGCCGTCTAAGGTATACGACACGTCAACATTCCAAGGCAGCTGTGTTGTATTGTCCATGTTCCCTTGATAATAAAATTTCCCTTCTGGTGCTTCCACCGAGATTGATTTGCCTTCTCGGTTCATCTTTTCCACATTCGTTAAATTTTTGACCGTTTTGTACTGTCCATAATCCGTGATGACTCCTGCTTGCTCAACATCTAGCGTGTTCACCACATACACACGATCAACGTCCCCATCTGCCGTAAGGGTCGCATACACGACTTCTTCCTTAGAAGCGACTTCTCCTGTCGCTGCATAAGCAGGAGCAGATAGGACGGTTGGAACAGCAAGCATCGTGGCAACGGCTACGGATACGTATCGTGTTTTCATCATCCTCACTTCTCCTCATGATAATTTGCTTGATAGGTTGTTTTCTTAATGACTTTATCTAAAACAATCAGTAATGCCGGTAACAAAATGACGACCATAATAAACGCCAGTAGCGCTCCTCGACCGAGTAACAGTCCAATCGACTGTACGATTGGGTTCGACGAGGTAATCCATAAAATGAACCCGACGCTTGATAAAATCGCGGCCGAAATCGAAATCGAAAACGTCTTTTCATCTAACGTTTTGATCATCGCTTCTTTCGCAGACAGCTCTTTTCGATTGTGATTGTACGCTTCTGTTAATAAAATCGCATAGTCGACCGTCGCTGCAAGCTGCACGGTACTAATAATGAGGTACCCTACGAATACGAGTGAGGTGTTCGCAAAGTATGGAATCGACAAGTTGATCCACACCGCTGCTTGAATCGTAATCAGTAATACAACCGGCATGGAGATGGAACGGAAGCTAATGAGTAGCACAAGCGCAATCGTCGCAATCGTTAACGTGTTTACGACGATATTGTCTTTTGTGACCGTATTTTTAATATCGTACAGTGTCACACTTTCCCCTAAACTAAGTGCCTGCTCTCCATAATAATTCGCTGCGATTTTCTCGACATTTTCCACGATTGAAAACGGAACGTCTCCTTCTGTGGTCTGGTTCGTATTAATGACGATACGACTATAGTTTTCGGAGTAAAACTCATCGCGAACGGATTCGTCTAAGTACTCTGGTGGAATCGCCGTCCCCACACTGTTCGCATACGCAATGACACCCGTGACATAGTCAAGCTGTTCAAACTCTTTGACCATCTCTTCTTCTTTCGCTATGTCTCCTCTAGGTACTAACACAACAATCGGCGTCATATCTCCGAACGCTTCTTGTACTTTCACCAAGTCTCTTCCATTTCGCGTATTCTCCGGCTGTTCACCTAAACCGTAAATGAACGAGGTGTTGCTTTGTGCTAAAAACGCTGGAATGATAATGATCGCGATAATAAGCAAACTAGGAACTTTCAGCTTCACAAACTTATTTCCAATTCCTTTAAAATCCGGAATAAAGCTTTTATGCTTCGTTTTATCCATCCATTTATAAAAATAAAGCGTAAGGGCAGGCAGGAACACCATCACACTAATAAAACTTAACAAGATGCCTTTCACAAGGTTTAACCCAAGATCTGACCCAATTTCAAAGTTCATAAACATCAAGGCGATAAACCCAAAGAATGTCGTCGCCGCACTTGCTGTAATCGCTGGAAACGACTTTTTCATCGCTAACTTCATTGCTTCTGCAGGGTCTTCGGTTGTTTTTCGATAATCTGAAAAACTATGTAACAGAAAGACCGCATAATCAAGTGAGACCGCTAGCTGTAAGATCGGAGCAACCGATTGAGTCACAAACGACACTTCTCCGATAAAAATGTTCGTACCAAGGTTAATTAAAACTGATACACCAATCGCGGTTAAGAAAAACACTGGCTCAATCCATGATGTCGTGGAAATGACTAAAATGAAAATAATAATGGGAACTAACAGAAGTCCGGCATACATCGACTCTGATCCGGCCATCTTTTGTGAGCTTGCGGTATTGCTTGCTTCTCCCGCAATCGCTCCGTCTTCGCCAATTAACGTGTAAATGGCATCCGTTGCGGCTACTTCTTTCCCGTTTTCGACGCCGATGGAAAAGAGTGCCGTTTCATCTTTGTAATATGTTTCGACTAAGGACGAGTCGGCTAGCTCTAACGGTGTTTTCACATCCATGACATCATCGAGCCATAGAACATCCGTCACGCCATCAATGGCCGTAAGCTTCTCTTTATAGTCAAGCGCTTCTGGCACGGTAACATCTGGAATCATCACCCGAGTATTCGGGACCGCTCCTGAGAACTCTTCTTCCATAATGTGAATGCCTTTAACCGATTGAGCCTCTTCTGGTAAATAATCAACCATGTTGTAGTTCACCGAAACAAAAGATGAAGCCACAGCTGATAGTACCGTTAAGACGAAAAAGACAAGTAAAACGGCTTTTTTATGTTTAATAATGCGAGATGCAATTGATATCGTTGTTCACCCTCTCTTGTTTCTTGCTTCTAACTTCTCTATCATTATAGTAAACACCGTGTTGGAGATACAACAAACAGTTGCTTAGAATATGTTTGATAACCTACACTTTTGATCAATATGTAGAGAAACGAACAGAATAGGAGTTTATGTATGGATCGCCGAAAAAAATATACGCAAATGGTCTTAAAAGAAAGCCTACTTGCGCTCATTAAAGAAAAGCCAATTGCCAATATTACCGTAAAAGAACTATGTGAACGCGCCGATATTAACCGCTCTACCTACTATGCCCACTATGCAAGTCCATATGAACTACTGTATGCGATTGAAGAAGAGTTTATGGGTGAATTAGTTCAGACGCTCAATCAATACAATTTTTCAAAAGAAGAAGAAGCCATTCAAATGATGGTGAAGCTTTTTGAATTCATGGCGGACAAAAGTGACATCTGCCTTGTTCTCTTTAGCGAAAACAACGACATGCACTTTCAAAACAAAGGGATGCAGATCACCCAAGAATACGTATTTGACAATTGGATACTTGATAAAAAGCTAGACAAAGAAACGTACGACTACCTCAATTTGTTTCTTGTGAGCGGCAGTATGTACGTCATCAAAAACTGGCTCGAAACCGGCAAAAAGAAAACCCCACAGGAAATGGCGGAGTTTTTATTTGGATTTGTGAATCGAGGGTTGAGTGGGTTGGGGTGTTAACGAACAGAAATCACACATGAGAGGTGTAACAGCATGGAAAATTATTCAAAAGAAGCCGTAACTCAAGCGCTACGAGTGGTCGATTCCTCCATCCGTAACTGCGAAAACATGCAACCAAAGTTTGCTGAAGGTACCTCTCAGCACACACTGCTTAAAAACAGAATCAAAGCCTTATCTATTGCAAAATCATGCCTAACAGATGAACCCGTCCTCAATCACTATACAAAAGATGAAGTAAGGGAAGCATTGCAACCTCTTTCTTCGATCATCCGCAAATGTGAAAAAGCAACGCGAACATTGGCCCAAGGAACCCCTGCGCACACTCGCTGTGAAAAGATCATTAAAGCGATGTGTATCTCAAAGGCATTGATTACAGATAAAATGAGCTAAACGCAAGAATGCTAAAGAAGATTCTCTTCTTAACGTGAAAGAGGATCTTCTTTAGTCTCTTGATTTTGACTTCCGTCGAAACGGCAAGCGAACGAGCCAATTCGTCCCGTGGTATACACACACCGTTAATATAAAAAGCACCAACATGATGAAGTACTCTTCTCCGATTTCACTGCCTCCACCTACATCGTAATTCCTCGCCTCAATGAACCAGCCCGTGATGTAGCTTCCAACAAACCAAACCGTAAAGGCAAAGAAGAAATCAAACCAATCTCCTCGAGAAGACAAGGCATCAAAAAAGGTCAAACCAGTGATCACAGCACCCATGGACACAATCATGGCACATACAAAAAAGACGAAAAACCGAAAGATGGAACCAAGACATCCCAAACTATACTCACTCCTACTAGTTTTGCTGCGGTGATGTCACTTAGAAACACACACCACCAAATCATCTTTATTATATAAAAAATTCCATATGTTGGTATCTAAATAAGAGAAAATAAGTCTATGTAACTAGTGCAAGTACTTCTAAACATTCCCTCATTAACTCTTGACTATTTGGAGAATCAGGAGATAGCTTCACATGATTAACCTTTTCTTTCACACCCATTGAATCGTTCTACACACAATAATCCTAGGGTAGTAGGTGTTCAATGGGTTGATACACGTACAACCTCTATTGAAAATACCTGTCACCCCTCAACGTTTTTAAACAGATGTCGAGGAGTGACAGGCACGTTTTAATAGATTTCAACTAATTCTATCGTCTTTTTAGCTGGTTGTTGCGTTGCGTCAATCGTTAGAATGTGACCAATTCCTTGTGCGTAATACAGGTAGTATCCATCGTAATCCTTGATTTCAATTACGTTATGAAACGTACCAGCAGGCGTTGTGATCGTTTTGGCAATATTGGTCACTACATAATAATCTATTTTGTCTCCCTCATACGTATATCGCTCACTACTCCACTTTTTATTTAACGTTAAAGGATAAGGAAGCGCGAAGGAAATTTCGGAGTCTTGCCATCCAAAGTACATGCCTCCTTTATCTTCTCGTTGGCTATAATAAACATCTTCACCGTCATAATCATCTTCATAGTAAGCGGTCCAATTATCCCATCCAGATTGATTTGTCCATTCATATTGCCAAGATGCTTTCTCATAACCCGTAAAATGGTTGTATAGGTTGTACACATAACTCTTAGTAGGATTATGCTTCAATCCACCTGTCACCACTCGGTTTTCAACACGAGGCTTAAACGTTTTGTTTAATGAACGTGCAACAAAAGCCGAAAACTGAGCACGCGTTACTGTATTCTTCGGTTTAAATGAACCATCTGGGTATCCAGTTGTAATTTGATTAGCAGCTAGCTTTGAGATGTACGGATACGACCAATAAGACTCTGACACATCCGTAAAATAAATACCCTCGCTCCCTTGAAGCTTAAAGGCATTCACTAATGCTCTTGCCATCGCCTCTCGTGAAATGGAAGCATTCGGATAAAACGCTTTGCTTTTCGGGAAAATACCAGCGTCTACAGCCGTCGCAATCTCTTTAAATGCAGGATTTGTGGAGAAAACATCCGTAAATTGAGGATTAGGTCTTCCGTTTGTATGTAGCTTTAACGCTCTCACTAGCATCGTCGCTGCTTGAGCATTTGTGACATTGTTGTAAGGTCTGAACGTGCCATCATTGTATCCTTTAATAATGCCAAGACCGATTAGGTAATCAATCTCTTTCTTCGTAGAATGATTGCTTGGTACATCTTTAAAAGAGCTTGCTGCTTGCCCTGTGTTCAAACTAGGTGAAAACAAAGCGATAAGTAGTGTTAACACTAAAATGAGGAAACGTGTTTTCTTCATTCTAACCCTCCGTCATAACATAATAAGGTTGTAAGATCGCAGTCTTAAACGATTGTAAGAAGAGATCACGACGAGATAGGCTTATTAACACCAAGGCAGTTTCCCTTCATGAACATCTTGCACGGCTTGTTTCGAATTAAACAACACAAGGTCGTCAATAAGATGCTGAATATCAATAAATGGCTGCAAGTGAATCAGCGATTGCTCACAATAAACACTATTGTAATTTTTATTAAGCTCCTGTAGGAAGATTAAAATCTCTACCTCATAGAGTGTCGAATACAGCTTATGACTAACAAGGTCATCATTGATGGTCAGCATGTAGCGTATATTCTCTGTTCGACAATCTCTATCGATCTCTTCCTCATTCCACTCTTTTTGAAAAAAGAGATAAATGCAATATTCATCTTCATAAATCTTATACACATTGCGAACAGTCACTTCAAGAGCTTTTGTATTCAACTCATTCACATGCCTTTTGAACACGCTGAGTTTTTTCATTAACTCGTTCGTTATCGGGTCAAACAAGTTATACGTTTGATTCATCTTTAACCACTCTTCCATTGTAAGCACCTCGCTTGTCTATCCATTCTTTCATCCGTTTTCATCACTATCAATCTTTTAACCCATTACTATACTACCATATTCTGTTATTATTTGGTACAAGTAATGGTAAATCCATACATAGCCCTGCACGCAAAAACGCTTGAAAGCGACCTGCACCCCAAGCGTTTCTTCACATCTATTTATTTACATTTCCCGACTGCATCTCGTAATTTCTGACAAGCATTCCGTTTGATTTGATCATTCCAAATCTCTCATAGTAAGGAACGAGCGCATCATCACAGCACAAGTCAATCATATAAATGGTATCAAGCTCTTTTAACATGCGATCTACTAATTCCTTACCGATCCCTCGGTTCTTGTACGCAGGCAGAACTTCAAGAAATGGAATATAAGCAGACAGAACCCCATCACTAATTGCGGTAATAAACCCAACCACTTGATTCGTATCCTCATCAATCGCTAGAACCACCTTACTACTATTTTGCAGCAGCTTCAAGTGCGTTTCTGGACTTGGTGGGTTAGGCCAGCCTACAAAGAAGCCTCTCAATCTATCAGTTGAAATTCCATTAAGTGAGTATGTATAGATCATGTTTGATCAACTCCTTTTTATCGTCACCGTGACTGTACGCTCCAATAGATTTCTGTACGATCATCACAGTAAAAACCATCAAGATTACACGCTTTAATGATTCGATTTATCTTCCCTTTATCATCTGAACAAATCATGGAAAAATGGCTATCCCAATGAGTCGTGATTAGCATTGAATGGTCATGTGTAAAGAGATTGTGTCTTGCGAGTGTATCTTGGTTGATAAGGTCATCAATGTATTCTAACTTTCGTTCCGTACCAAATTCATCCCCTACCCAAATCCAATCATCCTTTTCTTTTTTTACCGCTTCTAGCAATGTATTGATGAGGATAGTAGGCAGAATCCCTTCTAATGGTGGAACAAGCTGGTGCTTCTCACTCACAGTATGAATGATCTCCTTTAACTTCTGATCCTCATACTTCTTATGTAAGCCCAGTATTCTCGTGCGAAGTCCAATATCCAACTCTTCATAACTCTTCATCCCACTAAGAGCTAAAAATTCGTTCCACCTCACCCTTTCACAATGATTGATCAGTTGAAATTTGTCTGGATACGTTTCTGCACAAAACAATTCCAAATCAATCGTCACCGGCTTAATAAAAGGATGAAAGAAAATAAACACTTCATTAAACACACCCTTATAAAATTCCTTTATCGGTACGTCTTCATATGCACAAACCGCATACCGATGAGGTTCGGGGAGAACTCTCTTTACTTCCATACTTGATCCCCCCTTGCTTTTTGATAGCCGTACATCGAAGTGTACTCGTAGCTACTAGTCAGCACACTCTATCATTGTTAATTATATACATGTGGTGATTGGAAGAGAAGGTTGTTTATGAAAAAAAGAACAAGGTTGTGGGCTTGTTCTTTTTTCATATCATGTTAGTTTTGTTGTATCCTGTACGTAGCTTGAATGGTGATGACAGATGAATAGTGATATGTACCTGATACTTTTTAATAAGTAGTCATACTATCATCGAATGGCTATATGACATTGTGCTGTGAAACAAGGTTTTTGAGGAGTGACAGCACTTTCTTAAGAAAAGCAACGAGGATTCTCGCTGCTTTTAACATTAAATGGGAAGGTCATCCTCTACTTTAATAGAATGTGAGAAAGGGGAAGATGTACGGCTTTTCTCCGCTTTCATCTGTTTACCTCTATTAAACATGAGCTCTTCAGCAAAGATTAGGCCCAATGTAAAGTTCACTTTGCACCTTACCTTTGCGTTTTTTAAAGTAAAAACTACTATTCTAAATCTCTTTTCTCAAAAAACATTACTATAATAGCGGCTTGTTAATAATAAAATCAAAATAGGAAGTAAGCATGGTTAAATTATGGTAAAATTATTTTAGAATAATAAAAAAGTTACATAAAAGGGAGTACATCAATGAAAAAACAACTTATAATTGGTTTGTTCGTTACATCTGCACTATTTCTAGGTGCTTGCAGCGACAAAGAACAATCCGTAACAACTGAAAAAGAAAATAACGAAAAAGAGGAACAAGTAGAAGAGGAAGAGAACGTCCTTGTGTTTGAAGTTGGCGGAGAAAAGAAAGAGGAAGAATTGGTACCAATGTCTATTTCTTCAGAACTAGCAGAAGAATTATTACTTCCAAGTGGGTTTGAAGGGAAAGAATTAGATGAAAATAGATTTCAAGCTCAAGGTACAGATGCATATGAAAACTTTTGGGTACATGTAAGAAAAGAGAAGGCTTCTTCTAGCCTCGACAGAGAGGTAAGAAAGTTTGAAATGAAAATAACTACTTTTGGTGGTCAGGGAACTGAATTTAAGCCACTAGATATGGATAAATTCCCTGGATTACAAGAAAGATACGATTACGCAGTTGAAATTGTAACCGGAAACGATGGAACAGTTCAATACACAGCGCTCTCAATGGACGGTGAAGGCCTTGTAACATATGTTATTGTTACAATCAAGAATGAAGAAAAAAAAGCAACTCACCAAGATTTCGCCGTAGAATTACTTAAAAAAGTAAAACTTCCAGAACCTGTATAACAAGCAGGTTTTTTTGTGGATTTGGATATGATGATATAAAAAAGAACAAGGCTCCCAACCTTGTTCTCCCCAATCATACCCTTATTTCAACGTCAATCTCGTCACACTCTCCACATGCGCCGTATGCGGAAACATATCCACAGGCTGCACATATTCCACGTCATAAAACTTCGACAAATGCTTTATATCTTTCGCCAAAGTGGATGGATTACACGACACATACACAACCTTTTTCGGTTTTACTTGCATGATGGCGTTTAGTAGTTTGTCGTCACAGCCTGTTCGTGGTGGGTCAACGACGACTACGTCTGATTTCCAGCCTTCTTTTACCCATTTTGGGAGCCATTTTTCGGCTGGGCCTGTGACGTACGTAGCGTGGTTGAAGCCGTGGCGTTTGGCGTTTTTGCGGGCGTCGACGATGGATTCTTCAATCGTGTCCATGCCGCGGATTTCTTTGGCATCTTTTGCGAGCCAGAGCCCAATCGTGCCGACTCCACAGTAGGCATCGACGATTTTTTCGTTGCCTGTGAGTGCCGCTGCTTTTTTCACTTCGTCATACAGCTTGACCGTTTGAATCGGATTCAGCTGGAAGAACGCACGTGCCGATAGTTCAAATGAAATATCGCCTAATGTTTCTTGGATAACGTCTTTGTTTGCGAGTGTGAACGTTTCGTCACCAAAAATAAGCGATGTTTTTTGACCATTTATGTTTTGCACGATTGATTTGACTTCCGGTAAGCGACGTTGAATTTCTTCAATTAGTACCTCTTTACGCGGAATGTCTCGTTTTGCGGTAATGAGTACAATTTGGACTTCACCTGTTTGGAAGCCAACGCGTGACACGATTGTACGAATGATCCCGTTACGTTTGCGCTCGTTGTAAATCGGGATTTTCAAGTCTTGCAGAATCGTTTTCACAACTTTTGTTACTTTGTTTGTTGATTCGTGCTGAATGGGACAGTTTTCAATGTCGATAAGACGATGTGAGTTAATGCCGTAAAGTCCGGCGATGACACGCCCTTTTTGATCTAAGCTGACTTGAAATTGGGATTTGTTTCGATAGCGCCACGGATTTTCCATGCCGATAGTGAAGCGCGTTTTACTTGCGATGTCCTTTAATCCTGTATGACGTTCAAATGCTTGAAGCACGATGTCTCGCTTTGCGTCTAGCTGACCGCTGTACGATAAGTGCTGAAGCTGACAGCCACCGCATTGTTCGTAGATGGGACAGGGTGCTTGCGTACGGTCCGGTGATGATTTACGAATTTTATTGATTTTCGCTTCTGCGAAGTTATTGCGTACGTTTGTCACTTCTGCGACAACTTCTTCGTTTGGCAGCGCGCCTGGTACGAAGACGACTTGCTTTTTATAATAGCCGACACCTTCACCGTTGATGCCGAGGCGTTTGATCGTTAATGGAAATCGTTGACCTTTTTCCACTTTCACTCCTGAATTTTGTTTGTTCATCTATATACAACTCCGATTACGTGATTTTCATTCTAAACACAACTCAAATAAGAATAACACGTTTCCCTTCCTTGTTTCATCTTTTTCCGATTATCGGCCAACGTAAACGTGGCTGACCCGCTCGGATCAGCCTGTTTATCGCAAAATCGGTGAAATGTTTTTTTCAGCGGTGAGCTCATCAATGCTTTTAAACTCATAGCCTTCTTTACGTAAATCATCGATTGCTTTTCCTAATGCCTCTGCATTGTCTTTTGAGACGGTGTGAAGCAATAAAATCGCACCAGGATGAACTTGAGCCATGATGTTGTCGTACGCATAGCGCCATCCTTTTTGTTGGTCCGTCATCCAATCAACAAAGGCCAGTGACCAAAACACGTTAATGTACCCTTCATCGCGTGATAATGCAAGTGTACGCTCACTAAAGACGCCACGCGGTGGACGTAAATACTGCATGTCTGTTTTTCCCGTTAGTTGTTCATACTCACGCTTGACGCGATCTAGCTCTTCACGTAACCGGCTATCATCGACTTGCGTTAAGTCTGGATGATGCCACGAGTGATTGCCGACAATGTGGCCTTCTTTGACCATTCTCTTTACTAAATTAGGTTGATCTTTTAAATAATGCCCCGTCACAAAAAATGCCGCGGGTACTTTCTTTTCTTTTAAAACATCTAGCACTTGTTCGGTATAGCCATTTTCATAGCCATTATCGAACGTTAAGTAAATGTTCTGTTTATCATCAGCTCCGATGTAAAAGCTATCGTATTTTTTTAACAGATTATCAAACGGCTTGCCTGCGGATGCTTGTTTGTGGTTTTTACTTTTACTAAAGCCCCAGCTTAATGGCTTATTGGAGTAAGCCGTTGCCGATGCGAACGATGTGAATGCGAATAAAAACGCTAAAAAGAAAAGGACTACACGACGCATATACTGACTCCTTTCCGTCGTCATTTACGCTTATTATCCGCCTCGTTCACTCATTCATACGATGCATTGTTTTCCATCTCAATAACGAACGTACTGTGGTGGCTCACCTTTTAAATCTTTCTGTTTTCATGTAAAACCAATCCTGTCATCCACACAAAAAAGCCGAGCTTATGACCAATTACGATCTAAGCTCGACTTTTCATTCTTATTTAAATACAGGCTCTTTAAACTGTGCTAGCTTTTCAAGCGATGATTTATCTACATCTTCATGTAGGCTGTTTCCGTGTGAGTCCATCGTAACAACCGCTGTGAATCCTTCTACTTTCAGGTGCCACATTGCTTCTGGAATCCCAAACTGCATGAGGTCGACGCCTTCAACGGATTTGATGCAGTCAGCATAGTATTGCGCCGCTCCGCCGATTGCGTTTAAGTATACGCCTCCGTGCTCTTTTAGTGCCGCTAGTGTTTTAGGACCCATGCCGCCTTTACCGATTACAGCGCGGATACCGAATCTCTTCATGATGTCACCTTGATAAGGCTCCTCACGAATACTCGTCGTTGGGCCGGCCGCCGTAACGTGCCACTTGCCGTCTTCGTCTTTTAACATAACCGGTCCACAGTGGTAGATGATTTGACCATTTAAATCAACAGGTGCATCATGGTCGGATAAATATTTATGAATCGCGTCGCGGCCTGTGTACATCATGCCGTTAATGCGCACAACGTCACCGACTTTTAGCTCGCGAATTTGGTCTTCTGTGATTGGCGCTTGAAGCACGACTTCGCGCGTTTCTTCTGCCACTTCCTCTTCTTGCTTTTCTGCTTCTTTACGGAAATCAATTTCTTCGCCTTCTTGGTAGAACCACTCTTCAATCGTTCCTGTTGCCGCATCCAGCTTGAAGCCTAAGCGACGGTATGCCCAACAGTTGTACGCAACCGATACGAAGAAGCTTGCTGGGATACGGTTGATGACGCCGATTTTACAGCCAAGTAGCGTCGTCTCTCCGCCAAAGCCCATTGTTCCAATGCCTAGCTTGTTGGCATTTTCTACCGTGTATGCTTCTAATTGCTTTAATTCTTCGTTTGGATTTTCATCATCTAAGCTTCTGAATAGCTGTTCTTTCGCTAGTTCATAGCCTGATGTACGGTCGCCACCGATTCCAACGCCGATGACGCCGGCACTACAGCCTTGTCCTTGTGCTTGGTACACCGAATGCATGATGCATTTGCGAATGCCGTCTAGGTCACGACCTGCGCGGCCAAGTCCTTCTAGCTCACATGGTAAGCTATATTGAATGTTTTTATTTTCACAGCCGCCGCCTTTTAAAATTAAGCGTGCGTCGATGTAGTCTTTCTCCCATTGTTCGAACTTAATGACAGGTGTTCCTGGCCCTAAGTTGTCGCCACTGTTGTGACCGTTTAGCGAATCAACCGAGTTTGGACGAAGCTTGCCGTGCTTTGTTGCTTCATCAATGGCCCAGTAGATGGCTTCTTTGATTTCAAGCTGATTGACCCCAATTGGTGTTTTAATTTTAAACGTAGGCAGTCCTGTATCCTGACAAATTGGCGAAAGGTTCTCGTCTGCCATCGTAATATTGTTTGTGATTGTCGCGAGTGACATCGCTGCACGCGTTCCTGCATTTTCACGCGCTTTTGCTGCCGCAATCGCACGGCGCACGTCTTTTGGTAACTTTGTGGATGTTTCAACGACTAAGTCATACATGCTTTTCTTTAACTGCTCGATCATCTTAAAACTCCTCCCCATGTCCCCTTTGTATGTATCAAACTGTTTCTACTCATTATTATACTCTTTTGAATTTTTTTTGAAAGCACTTTAATCTCATAATCAGACAACAAGTATGGGAAAAGAAAAAGGCGATTTCCACAAGTGAAACTGTTGATCTTTACTTTAGGATAGTTGCTTTTTCCGCGACGTTCGGTGAGCTTCTATCACACAAAAAAGGGGTTGGTTTAGTTGATTGTTAAATAAATAAGGGGCCAATGACTTGAATGAGAAAATTGGCCATGAAATGAGCAATGATGGCAAATTCAAGTCCCATGAAAACAAACAGAGCGCCGAATACGATTCCACCTATTCCATTGATAAGAAGCATGCTGGCGAATAGTCCTACCGTCATGTCAAAATTAAGGATGGCTACACTGTAATGCATCACCCCAAAAACAAGGGCCGCTACAGAGATTCCTGTCCACGTATATAATGGCGTCGCCTTTCTTTTTCTCACTTTGACTAAACTCCAGACAATAAACGTAACAAGAAATAGACGGAAAATCGATTCTTCATTTACTGCCGCTCCAAATGAACCGAATATCGCTAACCACCACGGTATTTCTTTGATGGAAGAGTTGTCGACTCCTAAAGGGCTTGAAACCAGCAAGCTGACTAGAATGATGACACCACCTGTTAACAGGCCGTACAGAGTTGCTTTCAAGAGCTTATTGCGTAGTTGATGAACAGACTTTTCTTTGTTGAAGAAGGATTCAATAAGAGGGACTTGAAAGTTCACCTTTTTCATCATCCATAGAGCTAAAAATAAGAAAACAGCCGATTCTAAAAGGACCTGCACGATATAAAAGAAAACGAATTCCATTTGAGAGATTCCCATTTGTTCATGCATGCTTTCTCGAGCGATTGCATAAGGAGCAATGGATAGCGCGCCTAGTACGTTTATAAAAAGAAGGGAGACGTACACCTTCCAGTTGATGATGGGCATCTTTTCTTTTTTGACTATGACTTCTTCTGTAGCACTTGGTTGATCAACATAGGTGTCAATCTTTTCTTGAAGCGTTTCGACAAATTCATCTGGCTTATCGATATAGAGGTACACTTTTTCAACCTCTTTCTTTTGGCCAAAGTACCCCCGTGCTTGCACTGGATGCTTGAGAACGATTTCATATTTCGCTTCATCTGTAATCCCAAATATCCGGGTGATGATTCTCGGATAGGCGGTTACATGAAAGACCTTCTTTTCATGAATGATTCCACCACTGCGGTTATAGGCGATTTTTACAGGTTGAATGTTCTCGATCTCTCGCAAGTGAACGTTCAATTCTCTTCTAACACCGATTTTAATCACGATCTTGTTTCGGCTTAGTAAAAGAGGTGAATTTCTGACAAGGTTATAATCGCCCATGATATACAACACGCTATAGATGTGTAGCACTAACATAATCGTAGCGATTTCAGGTTCTTCCGTTTTTAAATAAATATGAAAAACAAACATTTCAATGATTTGTTCATGAACGAGTGCTAGAAAAAGCCAAAAGTAACTCGAATTTTTATGATAAGAGAAAACTTGCACATCTTCTTTCGTTCGCTGCTTCTTCCTCCATCTAAAAAAAGCATAAAAGAGAATCAGCCATTCCTTTTTGATTAGTGCGATAAATGGGTTATCATCGATTTTCCCTTGCTTATACATGACGAACAAGGTGACGAGAAAAACCTCAAATAAGGTGATGAGAATGATGATTGAGATGATCATCTGGTTATCCAATAGTCTGTCTCGTTACACCAATTTTGTCTGCTAAATCTTGTTGTGTGAAACGGAATTTAGCTCGATATTCACGCAGAGAATTACACAACATATCCCAATTAACTCCTTATATTCAATTTATTAACAATGTAATATATCCTTTGCATTATGTATATGAAACTTTGCATTTTGTCATAATTCCTTAACATCTTCATGACAAATTTGTGAATAGTTGGATTAAACAGTACGTTTGTTGAAAATAAAAAAAAGCCTATTTCATCCTCACATTGGAAATAGACTTCTTTCTATTTGATTCGGTAATACCCTCTACAAAAAACGGTGTTCTTCGGTTTAATGGCAATGAGAAATGAATTAATGATATCTGAAGAAGAAATCAACGTGTTGAACCAGCTTATAAATAATAGAATTAATTTGAGGTTTCCTAATGCATAGAACGATGTAATGGCTGGTACAACTGATAATACAAGAAAGGGCAAGCTCATAAAGACCCAAAATCTACCTTTAGAGAGAATTGCATTTGTATGTAGCCAAAAAAAGATGCCGCTAAACGTTAAGCTACTATCACCTTTTTTGTTTATAACCAATATGTGTAAATATTCGTGAAGGATGAAGACAAGGATACCTATGATGATAAGTAAAAATATATTAACAGTAGTGAATTCTGTCGAAAAGAAAGATGGGATCAGAAGAATACTTAACTGAAGTAGGTATACAAACTTCATATAATGTTTTCGATACCAATTATTTTGGATAAAAGGAGTCCATTCTGACAATTCTATCCTTTTGTGTGGTAAGTGTCGAAACCAAATGATCATAGACATCCATCTCCCTCATTTAAATGAATCCATGTTTAACGTGTTATTGCATTAAGATACCTCTTGAAAAATATCCATTTTTTACAATTTTATCACATACATGCTTACAAGAGTGCTTTTAAGAGGAGAAGTTGAGTCACAACTGGCTGTGACTTGAGAAGTCTTTTAGTGCACTAATTCGCCTGCCTTTTTCTCGTTGGACAACGGTTATGGTTCCCTTGCTAATTTACGTGCTATCTCATCACAAAATGACAAAAATAAATAAAGCAGGTCTACTTCATCTATGAAGTAGACCTGCTAGTTGTCACTTTTTTCCACAACGGAATGACTTTTTTATTTCAATTACTTTTTAAACTGTTCGCACTTCAGTTCTAAATCATCAATCATCGCGATAAGACGATCAATGTCTTCTAGATCTGTGTGTTCTGGCTCGATGGAGTCTAATACCTCTGCAAACATGTTAAGTCGTTCTTTTAAATATTTTACTTGCGAATCTTTATCTCGTACAGCATTTCCCACTTGTCATTCGCTCCTTTTCGTTGATGTGTTACTGTTCATGCTACCGAATTATTTCATAATTGACAACCGATTAAAATAAAATCCATAATAGTCACTGGTATTCTTTTTTACTGATTACTTGCATGTGCAAGTTAAATAAGAAGCTATTTTCGTAAAAGCTGTTGCAATTGAATGAGGATAGATCGTGCAACCTTTTAGAAAAAAGCCAACTAATACACGCGTTACTTTTATTAAAGGAGATTGTTATGAAAACATTACAACCAATTACCCCTTCGTACGACCCTTGGGAAGCGTACTTGGATATGAAGCAGTACGGAAAGCCGACGTTAACGAACGTTGAATTCACAACGACCACCCTCTGTAATATGAGATGTGAGCATTGCGCGGTTGGTTACACACTGCAGCCCAAAGATCCGAATGCCCTACCGCTTGATTTAATTTTAAAACGATTAGACGAAGTGCCAACTCTGCGTGCTCTTAGTATTACAGGTGGCGAGCCGATGATGTCTTTATCATCTGTCAAAAATTATGTGGTGCCTCTTTTAAAATATGCCCATGAACGCGGCATTCGTACGCAAATCAATTCAAACTTAACATTAGACTTAGCACGTTATGAGCTTATCATTCCCTATCTTGACGTTTTACATATCTCACATAACTGGGGAACGATGGACGACTTTGTTGAAGCGGGCTTTGCGATGATGGACCGCAAACCAACGTACGAGCAACGCGCGAAATACTTTGACCGCATGATTGACAATAGCCGTGAACTTGTAAAAGCTGGCGTGACCGTGTCAGCCGAAACGATGTTAAACAAGCGTACGCTGCCACATATTGAAAAGATTCACCGTCAAATTGTGGAAGACATGATGTGTCAAAGGCATGAGGTGCACCCTATGTACCCAAGCGATTTCGCTAGCACACTCGAAACTCTTTCATTAGAAGAAACGAGACAAGCAATTCATCACTTGCTTGATATTCGCGATGAAAACGTGTGGATGCTGTTTGGCACATTGCCGTTTTACGCCTGTAGCGAGCACCCAGATGACATCGCGTTACTTGATCGCCTTTACGCATCTAAAAACGTGACGGTTCGTAATGATCCAGACGGCCGCTCTCGCTTGAACGTGAACATCTTCAACGGCGACGTAATCGTGACAGACTTTGGTGACACACCGCCGCTTGGCAACATTCAGCATACGCCGCTTCAACAAGCCTTTGACACATGGCAAGCCTCTTCATTATCAAAAGAGCTAAGCTGTCACTGTCCGGCAGTTGAATGCTTAGGACCAAACATTTTAGTTAAAAACAGCTACTACAAAGACGTAGATTTCTTAACGCGTCGTGCCGTGATTTCAAAATAAAAAACAAAAAAGGGTGAATCATCGTTGGAGATGGTTCACCCTTTTTGTTTATCTTGGCTGGTCATACGCCGCAAATCCAAATGACACGTGATCTTGAACAGGAATCCACGCCCCAATTCCTTGTGACGTAACATTCTTCACGACAATAAATCGCTTGCTTCCTTTCACGGTTAAATACACTTCGCCATATGTGACTTGTCCTTTTTCACTAACGGCTGGTGCGTATCCATAGAGATAGCCAACCTTTTTATGCGGAACGTTGTATACTTGATCTTTTTTCGTACCTGCCCCGACAATCGTTGTGAACGCAAGCGGTAAGCCTGTTTTCTTCGCTGCGGTTAACATCATCATCGATTGCACGTGGTTACTGTTTGGTACTTTCGCTGTGAGACCGCCCTTTACTTGACGTTGCTCTTCTTGTTGATAGCGAATTTGATGCGGTGCCTTTCCAGCTCGGTTATCAAAGCGATTAATGTTAATGCGCTGATATTCCCAATTCACCGTTGTTTCAGTTGATTCATAGTTCAACGGCCATTGTCCTAAGTAGATGGTGGCACGTAGCCCAATCGCCCACGGTGTTTTCGAGACGTTTGATTCATTTAACATCCGGATAAGATCTGGGTTTTCAATTTTCACCTTTGATTCCTTTAATAATTCTTCTGCAAACTCACTTGGCTGCAAATAAGGCATATCTTGTGTAGCATTTGGATAAGTGTTTTCTTTTGAAATATTTAAAACCGAGCTTGGAACCTTCATGCTTTGTTGTTTCGTCACAGGCGATGGTTTAGCCGTGGCATACGATGGTGTGGTGACGGTAAAACCAACAAGCAAAGCAAGTCCAAGCGTTGCGATTCGACGTAGCATATGTGTACCCCTTTCAAAATTAAATATGAATCCATGCATAGTTTTTGCTAGTCGAAAGGGATTTATGACAATTGTTTATATTTTTTTGAAAGCGTTTTTAATTTTTCAGAATATTAAGTTTTATACTGACATAGTTATCTAATACATCTTTTTTAGAAAGGAGGCGCACTCCCACCAAACTCACCATTTGAAAGGAGGCCGGTGCACTTACTTTAATCGTACGTACTTACTGATTAACGCGATTTTATCCCATATTAGAAAGAGCTGTCTCGTAAAAAGGGTTAGTGACTCTTCTACTTGTATACAGGTACCTACTAAATGTAAGGGAGACTGTATCACGGCCATGTAGGGAGAACCACACCTTTAACTGAGCAGCTCTTTTTTTACTATTATATGAAGGACTTACAACAAATAGAATCCAATTCCCATGATGAGATACGCCGCAAGCAACGTTGCTCCTTCAAACCAGTTCGTATCTCCATCGTTTGAAATGACAATCGCAAGTAAAACCGCAGTCACCATGGAGATGAGTTCAGGTAATGTGAACACAAGCGGCATGCTGTCTTGAAACAAGAGCGATAAGAGGACTAACACTGGTGCGATAAACATCGCAATTTGAAGCGTTGATCCGATCGCAATCTCCACCGCAATGTTCATCTTGTTTTTGTACGCCATAATAATGGCAGAAGCATGCTCGGCTGCGTTTCCTACAACCGCTACGATGATTACCCCAATGAACAGCTCACTCCAGCCAAATCGTGTTGCCACGGTTTCAAACGTGTGAACCAAGCTTTCTGATACAAACGCAACCGCTCCCGTCGAAATGAGTAAAATAAGCAACGCTTTGCCTTTGCTCCATTCCGGCTCTTCATGCGTTCCCGTTTCTTCACTTTTATGCTGATAAACCCCGCGGTGCGTCACTAATCGGAAGAAAAGTGCTCCTAAGTAAAGCGTAATTAAAATGACGGAGACTCCAATACTAAGCGCCATCGTCTTCCCTTCAGGCATTCCTTGAGCAAACACTTCTGGAATCACAAAGGCAACAATAACCGCAAACATTAGTAGTCCTGAGTTGTGTCTAGCATCATATACGTTAAATTCTTGTCGCTTATGCTTCAAGCCCCCTACAAAGAAGGAAAGACCGGCAACTAATAGTAGATTTCCAAGCACGGAACCTGTTAACGATGCTAACACAACTGCAACGAGCCCTTCTCTTAACGCAAAAATCGAAATGATGAGCTCAACAGCATTTCCAAACGTCGCATTCAACAATCCCCCGATACGTGGACCGGCTACAATGGCCAAGCTTTCAGTCGCGCGCCCCATATACCCCGCAAGTGCAATAATTGTCACACAGTAAATCACAAACATCAACACTTCAGACCAATGCATAAATCGCCCGACAACCGATAGTGGTACACCAGCTAAAACGGTAATAAAGAAGATTTTATTGACCATATTCTTACCCTCTTTCTCTCCATGGAAATATGTACATCCTATGCATAAAGATACCCCGCTTTACTAACCTTCACACCAAAATAAGCCAACGTTCTCTGCTTAGCATATTCAACCTTGCTTGTTTTTATTGATTTACCTGTTTTTCACGTTTAAAAATAGTGCGAACGACAGACATTAAAGAAAGAAATGACCAAAAGGGGTTGAAAACATGTCTAACAATACAAAAGAAAAAGTATTAACCATTTTAAAAGATCATAAAATTGGAACGCTAGCGACGATTCGAGGCGGGAAGCCTTACTCTCGCTTTATGATGTTTTTTAACGAAGATTTAGTGCTTTATACTGCGACGAATAAACACACGCATAAAGTCGAAGATATTGAAGAAAATCCATACGTCCATATTTTGTTAGGGTATGAAGGACAAGGCTGGAACGATTCGTATGTAGAAATTCAAGCCAAAGCAAACGTTGAAGACCGCCAAGAATTAAAAGAGAAGTTCTGGAATGAGCATCTGCGCGAGTGGATTAGCGGCCCAGACGATCCAAACTATGTCCTTCTTCAGCTCACACCTGAGCACATTCTTTATTTTGAAAAAGCAGGTAGCGAGCCAGAAGAATTATAATGCGCACAAGAAAAGCCCCTCATGCTTGAGGGGCTTTCACTTATACTAATTCAAATGATTCGGTTACTTCAATGCTATTTACGACCGATTGAAGCATCGAGCAATTTTTACGCGCTAGTTCAATGGACTTCTCGATTTTCTCTTCCTGCAGGTTTTCACCTTTAATGATGTAATGAAGGTGAATCTTTTCGATGCGATTGGCTTCTGCTTCATTACGTGTCACATCGGCTTTAATCCTCATATCTTCAATATCAATGCGCTTTTTCTTTAAAATGGTGCGCAACACACCCCCACTGCACACTGCAATGGATGACACCATTAGCTGAAACGGACGAAAACCATGTGCTTCATCTCCAGCAACATGTAGCTCTCCAAATGATAACTCCGTGGTAAACCCAAGCTCTTGCTTCATTTTAAATTCCATCACTGCCACTCCTTTTGTTCCACTTATTTTTTTCTTTATATCATGTCCTGATTGGTTTCACAAATCATCCATCTTAAGATTATGTAAATCCATATATTTGGACAAGGCTTGTCTGCTATACTGAACAATGGAACGATTCCATTTACTCTATTACACATCTATCGAGGTAGCCATGAATACATTTCGATTTTGGATTTTAGTTAGCATTGTTGCAATCTCTGGCTTTAGTCAAGGAATGCTTTTACCCCTTTTAGCCGTCATGCTTGAAAAGAGCGGCACATCGTCTTCCCTAAACGGACTAAATGCATCAGCTCTATACATCGGAATCTTGCTTGCATCACCGTTTATGGAACAGCCACTGCGCAAATTTGGATACCGTCCCGTTATCATTTTTGGTGGACTACTTGTGTTTGTATCCATTGCGCTGTTTCCACTGTGGCACACGTTTTGGTTTTGGTTTGTGCTTCGCCTATTGATCGGAATTGGTGATCACGCCTTGCATTTTGCGACTCAAACGTGGATTACATCGTCGTCTCCGAAAGAGCGACGCGGTCGAAACATTTCACTTTATGGCTTGTTTTTTGGAGTTGGCTTTGCCGCTGGACCGCTGATGACACCTTTAGTCGACCTTAATCCAGCGTTACCGTTTATCTTTTCGTCTGTTCTATGTCTCATCGGATGGGCTTTTGTTTTCTTCTTAAAAAATGAATACCCTGAACAAGAAATAGGAATTAGCTCTTTTTCTCAAAGCTTAAAACGATTTTCACAAGCGTGGAAATATGCGTGGGTAGCGTTTTTACCGCCTCTTGGGTACGGGATTTTAGAAACTTCCATCAATGGCATTTTCCCTGTGTACGGACTGCGCATCGGCATGGATGTAACGGATATTTCCTTGTTACTCACAGCCTTTGCGGTTGGTGGAATTCTTACACAATTGCCGCTCGGAATCATGAGTGACCGCTACGGACGCCGAAGCATTCTCACTGTTATCTTATTTTTTGGCTTTCTTGCCTTTGTTGGCGCAAGCTTTATGGAACACTCCTTTGTTGGACTGATCATTTGCTTATCGGCTGCAGGGATGCTGTTAGGGTCAACGTTTTCACTTGGAATTTCTTTTATGACCGATCTAACCCCTACTCATCTATTGCCGACGGGTAACTTAATGTGCGGCATCTTCTTTAGTATCGGTAGCTTAGTCGGTCCGTTCGTTGGAGGCTTTTTTATTCAACATTTCCAACAGCTTAGCTTCTTTCACATTTTAAGTGTGTTAATGCTATTCATCTTCTCCGCTGTCTTCTTTTCAAAAAAAGGAGCGACTGTTGCGACAACATCAATGAAACAGAACGAACAAGCACTCTAGAGCAGAGTGCTTGTTTTTCGTCTACACCCTGTGAAACTAAGAACAAATTTAACTTTTTTTGCCTATTTTGAAAAAAAGTGTACACAAAATGAAATTTCTGTTATATAATACAATTAAATAAAATAAACTGTATTAAAACAGGGTGAAAGGGGAAATGAACATGTGCAGACAAGAACGGAAAAACATGATTGATTTTATTGAAAGAATGAAGGGGATTGACCGCCAGACATTAATGTATATGACAGACGCAGATGTTGAACACATCTACAACTCCACGTATTTCTTCTACGAGCAAACAGCTGAATAAGAAAAATGCCCTTGCTTATGACATCATAAGCAAGGGCATTTTTTATTGTAACGGTGCATCGATTTGCTTTTCCAATACCGCTACTTGTGCCATAAAGGTATCCCAATCCTGTGAGATGGTTACGTTTAGCCCTAGCCCTGCCTCGCGTAGCTTCTGTTGTAAATCTTCAAACTGTTTTTGATCGGTCTCTGTTATAGTCGCAAATTCATACAGTTTATCTGTGGGGTACTGTCTAAGCTTAGCCGAAAGCTTTTCTAACACTTCTCGGTCACTATTTGAAAGAGTATGGAGATATTGTCCGTTTTGGATACTAAGATACAAGCCATTTTGGACATCTCCTAATTTGGTCGTCACTAAGTGAGGCTCTGACCAGTTCTCCTCGTTTTGATGATGAATTAAACCTTCTAATTCAACGAGATTTCCCTGGACTTCTTCATAAAACAACTGTTCATTCGCAAAATTTGTTTCGATGATTCCCCAACCAACCACAAAAATCAATACGATGTTGATCCCAATCGAACCTCTACCAATGATTTTTTGTTTTTTGTTCAACCTAACCCCTCCCCGCTATTACCCACTTTATCAAAGAATTCTTTTACATAACAACTTAATCAAATAAATCCATGTCTCACTTTTTAACGAATATAAAGAAAGAATTATTTTTTCCTATTTATAGAAAGTCTTGCACATGTTATAATTATTCTAAATAAAATAAACAATCGAATACGAAATGGATGAAATGCGCTGCTATCGTTTTAGATGGCAGCTTTCGTGCTTTTTTAGGGGTAATGATTGTGATTATTCTTCTCAACTACATCGTTCAAAGGAGAAATGTGTATGGAAGCAAAAGTATCGATAAAACGTCAAACAAAAGAAAAGCGTCAATCCTCTTTCCTATCCAACCTTGTCACACACAGTGAGCTAATCGCTGCACTAACAAGTGGTGTACTCATTTTAATGGCTTGGCTACTATCAACGTCTGATCAAGGAACATTATCAGTAACATTCTTCGTACTGGCTTATGTGATTGGTGGGTTCGCTAAAGCAAAAGAGGGTATCGAAGAAACGATTGAAAACAAAGAGCTTAACGTTGAAATGCTTATGATTTTCGCGGCGATTGGAGCTGCGATTATTGGCTACTGGGCTGAAGGAGCCATGCTCATTTTCATTTTTGCATTAAGCGGAGCGTTAGAAACGTACACGATGAACAAAAGTAATCGTGAAATTACAGCTTTAATGGAAATGCAGCCGCAAGAAGCAACACGTATTATCAATGGCAACGAAGAAATCGTCTCGGTGACAGATTTACGCATTGGTGATCAAATTCTTGTAAAGCCAGGCGAACGTGTTCCATCGGATGGAACGATTGTCTCAGGACAAACAACCATTGATCAAGCAGCGATTACAGGTGAATCGGTTCCTGTTTTAAAACGAATAGGAATGGAAGTATTCGCAGGAACGGTGAACATGAAGGGTGCGATTACCGTTGAAATCACTAAAACGAGTGAAGAAACACTGTTTCAAAAAATCATTCAGCTCGTTCAAAGTGCTCAAAACGAAAAGTCTCCTTCTCAATTGTTTATCGAGAAATTCGAAGGTCTTTACGTAAAGCTTGTCTTAACCTTCGTTGCACTCATGATGTTTCTTCCACACTACGTACTCGGATGGAGCTGGACTGAAACGTTTTACCGCGCGATGATTTTACTCGTTGTTGCATCACCTTGTGCGCTTGTTGCATCGATTACACCAGCCTCTTTATCAGCCATTTCAAACGGTGCGCGAAAAGGCATGCTGTTTAAAGGCGGCGTTCATTTAGAGCGACTGGCTCACTTAAAAGCGATCGCTTTTGATAAAACAGGAACTCTCACAAAAGGAGCGCCTGAAGTAACGGATGTTATTGTCCGCTCTTCGATGAGTGAAGATGAGTTTTTAGTAAAAATCGGCTCAATTGAGCGACAATCAAATCATCCACTCGCACAAGCCATTGTTCACTATGTTCGCGGCGAGAAAGAACTTCAGCTCGTACAGCCCGATTCATTAGAGGATGTACCCGGCTGGGGTGTCATTGGGTCGGTTGGCAATCAATCATGGAAAATTGGAAAAGCTGATTTCGTTGGAAAAGAGCTTGTGGAACACTTTGAAGACAACGTGGCTGCAAAGCTTGCGGAAGAAGGAAAAACAATCGTCTACGCAAAAGACGACGAAGGTATTGTAGGTCTTATTGCATTAAAAGACATCGTGCGCGAAGAAGCCATTGCAGCAATTGAACAGTTAAAAGAGCTTGGTGTTTATACGATTATGCTAACAGGTGACAGCGAAAAAACAGCGGAAGCCATTTCAAAAGAAACACACGTAAATGACTACATTGCTGAATGTTTACCTGAAAACAAAGTGGAACACATTAAACACTTAAAAACAAAGTATGAGACTGTTTCAATGGTTGGAGATGGCATTAACGATGCACCTGCCCTTGCGACTTCTCACGTTGGGGTTGCGATGGGTGAAGGAACAGACGTCGCCCTTGAAACAGCCGATATCGTCTTAATGAAAAATGATTTATCACGTATTGCTGAAGCGGTAAAGCTGTCAAAGCGAATGAATCGCATTGTAAAACAAAACGTTATCTTCTCAATCAGCGTGATCGTGCTTTTAATTTGCTCCAACTTCCTGCAAATTTTAGATATGCCATTTGGTGTCATCGGTCACGAAGGAAGTACCATTTTAGTTATTTTAAATGGATTACGATTACTGAAATAGAAAAAAGACCCCGTTCTGATGTAGCGGGGTCTTTTTTATGCAACGCCTATATTCTAATGATAGCCGTTTTGTCCATTTTGGCTGTTGCTTGTTTTATGTTTTGGACTGCTCTTTTTGTTTTGCTTTGTGTTACTACCGTCTTTTTTCGTATGTTTTGTCATCGTGTACGCCTCCTTCCTTACACGATTAGTATGCTCTCAACCTTGACGAAACACCTTGCCAATATGTGTCTATGCTTCTCGCTTGCGACGCTCGTAAAACATCGCATTAACCTCGCCACCAATGACAATAATCATGCCTGAGAGATACAACCAAATAAGGAGAACAATAATACCACCTAGACTTCCATACGTAGCGGTATAGTTACTAAAATTATTCACGTAATAGGAAAAAGCGAGCGATGCCCCCATCCAACCAATGGTCGCAAACGCTGCTCCTTTTGCGACATTGCGTGCCAGTAAACGCTTGTTAGGTGCAAAATAATATAAAGCCATAAAAACAATAAATAAAATAAGAGAACTAATGATCCATCTAGATGCCGCCCATATAGCTAAAAACGTATCCGATAATCCAAACGTTGAAAACAAATACACGCCAATCATTTGACCAAATACAGGTAATAACAAGGCAACGATAATAATAAAGATCATCGCAAATGTTAATAAAATGGCCATCCCTCTAGCGACGATAAATGGTCGATTCTCTTCGACTTGATACGCACGATTAAACGCGCGCACAATTGCATTAATCCCGTTCGATGCCGACCAAACCGTCGCAATTAATCCAATAGATAAGAGCTCTCCGTTCTGCTGACCAACAACCGTAGTTAAATTGCTTTCAATAATGCTCATCGTTTGTTCTGGGGCAAATTCGTCAATCATTTGTAAAAGGTCTGGAACTTGAAGAGGTAAAAAGCCAATTAGTGTAATTAAGAAAATTAAAAATGGAAACATCGATAGTAAAAAATAATAAGCGAGCTCTGCCGATAAACTCGGAATTTCATCTCGCTGGATACGGGCTACTAGCTCTTTTCCAAATGACAACATCGATCGCTTCTTTACATCGTCCATACCTTCACCTCTCTTTTCAAGTTACTTTTCTTCGTGATCGTGCGGTGCTTTTGTTGTAAAGGCTTCCTTCGTGTCTTGAACAATCTCCATGACAGGTGGTGTGACTTCCTTTAACTGCTCCACTTTGCCAGCTAAAAATGCGACATCTTCTGACACCTGCTCAATTGTCGTACGTACATCCTCATACTTTTCCTTCAATGTAGCCGTCACCACGTCTGGATTTTGAAACGCAAACATCGTTTTATCCTTTAGTTTCTTTCCTCTTTCAATCGTATGCTCACGCGTTTCTCTATGTAGCATGGAGACCGCCGCGCCAACAAGTGCACCAATTAAAATACCATCGACTAATCTACTCTTCTTCGCCATTGTTTCACTCTCCTATTTGTTCATTGCCGTTATGCGTTCATCTTAAACATCTATCTTTTCTTTCACAATGTAATCAAGTAAGCGGCTACATCCTTCTGTCACAAGCTCATACACTTCATCAAAGTTACCGGTGAAATAAGGATCTGGTACGTCTTCTATCTTTGCTTTTGGGACAAAATCTAATAAACGACCCATGTATCCTGTTTTGTTAAACCCAGCTAATCGTCGCAAATTCCCCATGTTTTCAGCGTCCATTCCGATAATGTAATCAAACGCTGATAAATCTTCCATAATGACCTGTCTTGCTTTCATTCCTTCAAACGAAATGTTCTTTTCTGTTAAAATACCGCGCGTTCCTTCATGAGGAGGATGCCCAATGTGCCAATCTCCTGTTCCAGCAGAATCGACTTTAATTCGATCCGATAACCCTCGCTTTTCCACTAAATCACGAAACACCGCCTCTGCCATGGGCGAACGACAAATATTCCCTAAGCACACAAATAAGACCTTAATCATATTCTCGGCTCCTTTCTCTTTTTACAAACATTATACACCATAAGTTCATGAGACACTCCTCTTTCAACGAGTAGACATCGATTGAACAAATCGGGAAACGTTCTTTTCTTTAGCAAAAAACGTGTTACAATAAAAAAAACGAACGCGGAAGGATGAATGAAGTGGATTTATCAAAAAACACGCCAGAAAACATTGAATTTATGGTTAATGCCATTAGTGAAAAATTACGCATGCTGAACATTGGGGCAATCAAAGGCTCAGCTTTCGACGAAGAAACATATGAAGACTTAAAGTACCTGTATGACATGGTCATGAAAAAAGATTCATTCAGCCCAAGCGAAATGCAAGCAATCGCTGAAGAGCTAGGCTCACTGCGTAAACGTGTATAAGAATGTCTCTCCTCACATGTACAAGCTACATGTGAGTTTTTTTATAGTTAGACATGAACTCCTACCTCTCTAATGACCTTGATCGCTCTTCTGACACAGTTTATTTTACAGACACCAACCGAATCACCTCTCTGCTGCATATACTGTCTCTACTACAACACGAAATTCCTTCTTTTCTACATAAAGAGGATTGACGAATAGGTAGATCCCTTATAGAATATATCGCAATACTTAAAATAGTTTTCTCGTATAATCTTGGAAATAGGGTCCAAGAGTCTCTACCAAACTACCGTAAATAGTTGGACTACGAGAGTTGGACATTTTCATACCCTCTTTCTATCTTCAGGATGTTCTACTCTTTTTAGTCCTTTATTTCAACATAAAGGAGCGTTTCTGATGAATAAAACTTTTCTACAAAAACAAATTTCAGCTGCAAATAAACAAATCCCCGTTGATCTCGTCATTAAAAACGGAAAAATCATCGATGTGTTTACATTAAGCATCATGGAAGGCGACCTTGCCATTCACAACGGCCAAATTGTTGGCATCGGTGACTATGAAGGTGTCAAAACAATTGATGCAAAAGGAAAATACGTCTCTCCAACCTTTATTGATGGCCACGTTCATATTGAATCTTCGATGGTTACACCACGTGAATTTGCCAAGCTTGTTGTGCCTCATGGTGTCACAGCCGTCATCACAGATCCTCATGAAATTGCCAATGTCGCAGGCGCAGACGGCATTCAATTTATGCTTGATGATTCCGAAAATCTTCCTCTTGATGTGTTCGTCAATTTACCATCAAGTGTACCAGCGACGCCATTTGAGAATGCTGGAGCCATTTTACGAGCAGAAGATTTAGAAGCGTTCCTCTCACATCCACGCGTGCTTGGATTAGCAGAGGTCATGGACTTCCCATCTGTACGAGACGGGGCCGATGACATGCTTGATAAGCTCATGATGGCAAAGAAGCAAGGCCGCATCATTGACGGCCACGGCGCTGGCTTAGATGCGACAGGAATAAACATTTATCGCACCGCTGGCATCACAACCGATCATGAATGCATCAAAGTCGAAGAAGCGCTTGATCGCGTTAAACGCGGAATGTATGTCCTCATTCGCGAAGGCTCCGTTGCCAAAGATTTAAAGCAGCTTTTACCCGCTGTCACAGAACGAAACGCGCGCCGCTTCTTATTTTGCACCGATGACAAGCATTTAGACGACTTACTAACAGAAGGGTCCATTGACCACAACATTCGCTTAGCCATTCAAGAAGGACTTGACCCGCTCATTGCGATTCAAATGGCGTCGTTAAACGCCGCAGAGTGCTATGGATTAGAGGGCAAAGGCGCGATTGCACCAGGCTATGACGCTGATTTTGTGTTACTGAACGACCTTCACACGCTTCAGATTGACAGTGTGTATAAAGACGGAACGCTTGTGGCACAAAATCATCAGCTCATTTACGAAACAAAGGATCGTCAATCAGATGTGACTCCTTTATTGAATTCGGTTAAGCTACCTGCTTTAACAACAGACTCATTGCAGCTACCGATTTCAACTGGAAAAGCAAATATCATAGAGATTATCCCAAATAGCCTTGTCACGAATCATCTAATTGAACAAGTAGATACGCAAAACGGCTTCTTTCAGCCATCGATTCAACACGATCAATTAAAAATGGCAGTTATTGAGCGTCATCATTTGACGGGAAACATCGGGTTAGGGATTGTGAAAGGATTTGAATTAAAAAGCGGAGCAATTGCAACCACTATCGCGCACGACTCTCACAACATTGTGGCGGTCGGAACGAATGACGAAGACTTATTGCTTGCGGTTCAAACAATTCATGAAATTGGCGGCGGCATCGTGATCGTTAAAGAAGGACGCGTACTTCACTCACTACAGCTTTCCATTGGTGGCTTAATGGCCACTACATGTATGGAGGAGGTCAACGATACATTGACGCATGTACACGACGCATTACACGACCTTCATATAACCGATTCGTTCAATCCGTTATTAACTCTGTCCTTTTTAAGCTTACCGGTTATTCCAGCCTTAAAGTTAACGGATAAAGGATTATTTAACGTTCAAACGTTTGAACATATTTCTGTTGAAGCATAGGCTTATATTTTTACAGCCCATTCACATGCGCTTATAATAAAGGTGCTTATTTTCTAACTGAAAGCAGGTTGATGAAGTGGATACAATTACGCATACGTTGTTTGGGCTAGGCATTTATGGTGCCATCAATAAAGAACATTTATCAAAAAAAGAGAAGCGTGTTCTTCTTTTTACAACCATTGGCGCTAGCCAAATTCCTGATATTGATGTCATTTCACAGCTATGGGATACAGATGGTCGCTATCAAATGTGGCATCGAGGCATTACACACTCGATTTTTCTCACCCCTATTTGGGCGCTTCTCTTTTATCTCATAAGCTGGCTTCTTTTTGCATTCAAAAGTAAAACCATCTTTTTTACCGCTCTCATTGCAGTGATCATTCATAATACGAGTGATGTGTTTAATGCATGGGGCACGGGCTACTTAGAACCCTTTTCAACGGCACGCTTAACATTTGGTACAATTCCGATTATTGATTTTGTCATTTGGTTTGTTTTTATCATGGTGTTTCTTCTTTCACGAAAGAAAAAAGAGCAGCGCGTCAAAATATACCGAGTTGGGTGGGCCCTCATTGCGCTGCATATCTTTTTGCAGTCGGCACAAGGCTACATGCTTTATCACAAATATGACCAAAGCTACGAGCAGGTCGCTTTATCCGCAAGCTTTGTTCCGTGGAACTTTTCCGTCATTGCGAAATCAGGAAATCAAGTGAGCATTATTGATGAAACGATTTTTACAGAAGGGCGGATTAAAGAAGTGCTAACATCAAGCGATGACGCCAACCTTGATCAGTTATTTTCTAAAAATCCACGTGCCAAAACCCTTTACGAGTGGGCACCGTTTGTCGTGGTCGTAGAAGATGACCAAACGTACGGCATCTACGACCCCCGCTTCTATCGAAATGGCCAATCGTTTCTCTTTGAATACATGGAAAACGGGAAGATTGATCGGTAAAAATAGCCCCGCACATTCAATGTGCAGGGCTATTTTTATTTGTATGATTTAGAACCATTCGGGTTTCTTTTTCGATTTTTATAATAATTGTAGCCTTCTTTCATTAAAATCGGAAAAACAGCAACTAAAATGCGACGAATCAGTTTTCCCATTATTCCACACCTCTTATCACGTTTCTTACGTTTACTATACCCTAAATTTCAAAGCGAAAACATGCAAAAAAGCTCACCCCAAAAGGAGTGAGCTCATCATTTCATCGCAATTACTTCGTGATGAACATTTGAGTCCAGTGTGGCATTTCACCGTCTACATATCCAACACCGATGTGTGTAAAGTTTGGATTCATAATGTTTTTACGGTGACCGTCACTGTTCATCCAGCCGTCCATTACTTCTTCAGGTGTTTTTTGACCTTTTGCGATATTTTCACCTGCAGCTGTATATTCAATACCAAATTGCTTCATCATATCAAATGGAGAACCATACGTTGGTGAGTTGTGATCAAAATAGCCTTTTTCTTTCATGTCTTTTGATTTCTCACGTGCAACGTCGCTTAACTCTTTATCTAATTGTAATGGCTTTAAGCCTTGTTTTTCACGCTCTTGGTTCACTAATTGTACAACTTGTTGTTCGTACTCACTTACATCGCCAGCTTCAGCTTTTTGCTCTGTTTTTTCTGATTCTTGTGCTGGTTGAGCTTCAGCTTGCTGTGGAGCTTGTGCTTGCTCTTGTGGCTGTGCTTCAGCTTGCTTTTCTGGTGCTGGTGCTGGAGCTGCAGCTTGTGCTTTTTGTGGTGCTTGCGTTTGGACTTGAATGTTGAACTTCTTCATTAACTCATCGACGTTAATGTTTTGTGCTGCTTGTGCATCTTTAACCGTGATGTTTTTTGGTACATTGCAGTTTGGCGTTGCTGCACTTGCTTGTCCTGCTGTTAATAATCCAACTGATACGGCACCTGCGATTGCTGCTACACGAATTTTCTTATTCATAAAGTAAATTCCTCCTTGGATTTTGTGACCAATGGTCATTTTTTAGTTATGACTAGTAATCTATAAAAAACGAAACGTTAAATGTTCTTACTTCGTTGGGGCAGTTTGAGATAATTGATTAATTAATTGTTGTAAATCAAATTGTTGTACTTGCTGTACTTGTTCTTGCTGCCCTTGTTGTGGTGCTTGACCTACATGACAATTTGGAGTTGCTGCACTTGCTTGTCCTGCTGTTAACAATCCTAATGACACAGCACCTGCAATGGCTGCAACGCGGAATTTCTTTTTCATATGATAAATTCCTCCTCAGAAATGTTTAATTGTAAGTCTTACTATCGTTAGCAAAGCAACTCTGTGATTGCTGCGCTGTTTTGTAACGCATATTCATTGTGTCATGAAAACTGGCAGTCTATCAACCTTTTATCGCTACCAATATTCGCTATAATTTAGCTAAATTTAGTTTCAATATTTTTCTAGCACACTCAGACCTTGAGGCTGTAAGGCTAGCGAGAATGTCAAAAATGCAAACAAATGCTCCCGTAATCGAACTGTAATATGTATGTTATATAAGTCATCAAAAAAGACGCCTTAAAAAGGCTAGCGCCTCTTCAAAACGTCCTAATATATGGTCCTCTTACAACTTTATAGAAATTTTACCCTCGTAATGCTTCTGGAAATGTCGTTAAATCGATTCCCCACACCGCAGGCAGTACGAAAAAAATCATCAGAGTGATAAAGAGAATACAGAATATATTAATCCAAAAACCTGCTTTGACCATATCGCCAATTTTAATAAGTCCTGAACCAAACACAATCGCATTTGGTGGTGTCGCCACTGGCATCATAAACGCACAAGACGCTGCGACGCCACTTGCGATCATTAAGCTGTAAGGATGAACGTTAAGGGCTAGTGCTAATGATGCCATGATTGGGAACATCATCGTCGCCGTTGCCGTATTTGATGTTAGCTCGGTTAAGAAAATAACGAGGGCTGTTACCATTGCGACTACAATGATAAATTGCACGCCTTGTAAAATCGTCAGCTGCTCACCAATCCATGTTGCTAATCCTGTTTCTTTAAATCCAGCCGCAATCGCTAATCCTCCACCGAATAAAAGCAAAATGCCCCATGGAAGCTTTTTCGCATCCTCCCAAGCTAAAATACGCGTCTCTCCATTGTTTTTCGCCGGTAGTAAGAAAAGAAGAATCCCAGCAAAAATCGCAACCATCGTATCATCTAAGTTTGGAATGTACGTCGTTAAGATAAAGGTACGCGTAATCCAACAGAACGCTGTAAAGACAAAAACGACGAAAATAAGACGTTCTTCAAAGCCTGGTGCGCCTAATGCTTTCTTTTCTTTTTCAATGACTTGCTTTCCACCTGGTAGCTCTTTAATCTTTGTCGGGAATGCCACCTTTACTAAATAAAGCCACGTAGCTCCTAATAAAATAACGGCGAGTGGAACCCCAAACATCATCCACTTGGCAAATGAAATTTCAATTCCATACATCTGTTTCACGACAGACGCGAAAATCGTATTCGGTGGTGTTCCAATGAGTGTCCCTAATCCACCAATGGAAGCGCCGTAGGCAATTCCAAGCATAATCGCTTTACTAAAGTTCGTCGTCTGTTCTTTCGCATCACTCATTGAATCTTGTACTTGATAAATGACGGCGAGCGCAATTGGCATCATCATCATCGCGGTCGCTGTATTTGAAATCCACATGGACAAAAATCCAGTTGATACCATAAATCCTAAAATCAATCGCTCTGTACTTGTTCCCATCACAAGCAAGATGTTCATCGCAATTCGTTTATGCAAATTCCACTTTTCCATCGCAAGGGCAATCATAAATCCACCCATAAAGAGAAAAATGTTCGTATCCGCATACGCACTTGTAATCGTCCCCGCTGTTTCAACCGCCCCTGTTAACGGAAATAACACGATTGGTAATAACGAAGCCACCGGAATCGGAACTGCTTCTGTGATCCACCATGTCGCAATCCAAGCCGTACTCGCTAAGACCGCTAACGCTTCTTTTGACATACCTTCTGGACTTAAACCCAACAAAATGAATAAAAATAACCCAGGACCTAAAAACAAGCCCACCTTTTGCCTCGGCGTATAGTTTGGCTTTTTCTCTCTTTTTATAGAATTCAGCTCCCCTTTAGCCGAACCTACTGATGACGTCGGTGCATCGCTTGACAGTAATAACGTCTTCTTTGCTTGATGATGCATCCCCCACATCTTCCCCCATAACGACTGAGTAACCTCTCCCATACATTTCCCCCCTTGTGAATTTGTCTACTCATATGTTATCTGAAAATTGAAAACGTTGTCAATATAACTTGTATAATTATGTAAAAAATTGACGAAGCCGATGATGTACGATAAAAAGAAAAGCTCAAAGCCCATTCGGATAGGGCTCTGAGCTTTTTATATCGTAAATCTGTTCACGTTTTATGACACGCGCTTCTTTTTCACTCTTTCAATTCCTTCTTCATTTAACGCTTTATAGAGAGAGTACATCATTAAGACCATAATAATAGAAAATGGAAACGCTGCTGAAATTAAGGCATTTTGCAGAGCTTGTAGACCACCTGTATATAAAAGAATGGCTGCAATGGATGACTGCGCAATTCCCCATGTTAATTTCACACCTGATGATGGGTTTAATGAACCGTTTGTCGTTTGCATTCCTAATACAAATGTCGCAGAATCTGCTGATGTAATGAAGAATGTAGCGATTAATAGCATTCCGACAATGGATAACATCGTGCCAAGCGGAAGTTGAGCGAACGTCCCAAATAGCATCTCCTCTGTTGCTAGGTCCGCTAAGTTGGTCACGCCGTTTTGTTCCAAGTTAATACCTGTTGCACCGAACGCTGAAAACCATAAAAATCCGACTAAACAAGGTAGCAGTAACACACCTACTAAAAACTCACGAATCGTGCGTCCACGTGATACACGCGCAATAAAGATTCCAACAAACGGTGACCACGCAATCCACCAAGCCCAATAGAAAATAGTCCAACCGTTAATCCATTCTCTTGCTTCTGGTGAATTTGGTGCAATTCGAAAGCTCATCTGAGGTAAGTATTGCAAGTAAGCACCAATTGTATTTGTAAATGTATTTAAAATGTATTGCGTTGGACCGAGGAACAATACAAATAAAAAGAGAAGAGCTGTAATTGCCATGTTTGTATTACTTAAAATCTTAATCCCTTTATCTAACCCTGTTGAAGCTGAAATCATAAAGAGCACGGTCACCACGGCAATAATAATAAACTGAACGGTAAAGCTTGATGGAATGTCATATAAAAATGAAAGTCCACCATTGATTTGTGCCGCTCCAAATCCAAGTGTCGTCGCAACCCCTACAATGGTCGCAAATACGGCAATGACATCAATTGCTTTGCCTAGTCCACCTTTCATTCTATCTCCGAAAATAGGTGTAAGCGTAGCACTTACTAATCCAGGCGCACCTTTTCGAAATTTAAAGTAAGCTAAGCAAAGAGCAACTAATGCATAAATGGACCACGCATGAATACCCCAGTGGAAAAACGTAAAACGCATGGATTCACGAATGGCTGCAGCTGTCCCTTCCTCTGCTGTCGGTGCCCCAATTAAATAATGGTTAATCGGCTCGGCTACACCCCAGAACACAAGTCCAATCCCCATCCCTGCACTAAACAGCATGGAAAACCATGTTAAGGTCTTATATTCCGGTTTTTCATCTGGCTTCCCTAACCTTACATCGCCAAATTTTGAAAAGATAAGGTACAAACAAAAAATAACAAACACCGTCACAATAATAAGATAATACCAACCAAAACGATCAATAAGTCCTGCTTGCAAAGCAGCCGTATAAGCTTCTAATTGTTTTGGTAGCGCTGCTCCAAATGCAACCAGTATGGCGACAATTGTGAGCGTAACCCAAAACACGCTTGTAATTTGCTTCATAAAAACTCCCCTTTATGTATTTGTATTGTTTATAGGTTGTCCGAAAATAGAATGTTTCTTTCATGGACAACAAAAAGAAGGACCTCTTCATGTTAGAGGCCCCCTTCCTTTGTAACATTTATCGCTTACGATTTCAACAAATTCGCTGATTCTCGTATAAATGCTGGAAGATCATCTGGTGTACGGCTTGTGACTAATTGATTACCGCACACTACTACTTCTTTATCATGAAAGTTTGCGCCTGCATTTTTCAAATCAACCGCAATCGACTTGTAGCCTGTCACATCACGACCTTTTAGCGTTTCCGCTGTAATTAATAGCTGTGGACCGTGACAAATTGCCATCACCGGCTTTTTATCGTCCATAAATGCCTTTGTAAAACGAACAAAACGATCGTCTGCACGTAAAATATCCGGTGAAAATCCTCCTGGTAAAAACAATGCATCGAATTGTGAAGGATCTACCTCATCAATTCCCATGTCAATAGTCACCGTCGCTTCTCCTTGCTTTCCTTTTACGGTTTTCCCTTTATCACAATCAATCGCTGTAAGCTCATGTCCAGCTTCTTTCAATGCTTTCGCTGGTTCTGTGTACTCTGAGTCTTCAAACATATCCGTTATTAATACTGCAACTTTCTTACTCATTCTCACGTCACTCCTTACTCGATTTCTTGTACCTTTGTCCCATAAATAAAATACCCTGTCTGTCTATTTATAAACACTTTTACGCTCTAAAAAAGAAAAAAAGCAGGGCATAAATCCCTACTTTTTATCCTTTCGTTTTAAAATCCTTATAAATCCTCACAACAACTGGACTTAAAATAAAGAGCGCTAAAATATTTGGAAAGACCATTAACGCGTTAAAGGTATCCGCAAGCTCCCATACTAACGGAACATTAATCGTTGTTCCAACTACAATGAAAACAAGAACAAGCGCGCGATACGCGTTAATTCCTTTTTGACCAAATAAATATTTGACGTTCGTCTCACCAAAATAGTACCAGCCTAAAATGGTGGTAAATGCAAAGAAGAATAAGCAAATCGCAATGAATGGGTATCCAAAGTCACCTAGTCCACGTGTAAAGCTTTCTTGCGTTAACTGAATGCCTGTCATTCCTGATTCATAGGACTTTGTTATGATAATCACAAGTGCAGTAAGCGTACAAATGATGACTGTATCAATAATAACCGCCATGATCGCGACTAATCCTTGTTGAGCAGGATGCTTCACTTTCGCGACTGCGTGAGCATGAGGCGTTGACCCCATTCCTGCTTCGTTTGAGAACAAACCGCGCGAAACACCGTAACGAATGGCTTCTTTAATCGTTGCTCCGATAACACCACCTGTGGCTGCTTCTGGATTGAACGCTGCATAGAAAATCAGCTCAAATGCTGCCAGAACATCGGTAAAGTTAGCAAAGACAATGATTAAGCTTCCACCGATATAAAACAGCGCCATAAACGGCACAACTGTTGAAGCAATTTTTGCGATACGTTGAATTCCACCGAAAATGATAAATCCAATTAAAATAGCAACAATGATTCCAATGACCACTCTCGGTACATTAAATGTATCAAACGCCGCAGCAATGGAGTTCGATTGCACCATGTTTCCGACAAACCCGAGTGCAATGATAATGGAAACCGCAAAGAATACGGCTAACGCCTTGCTTCCGACTCCTTTTTGAATGTAATAAGCAGGTCCACCTACGACTTGGCCATCTTTTTCTTCCTTGTACTTTTGAGCAAGAACCGCTTCGGCAAAAATGGTGGCCATTCCTAAAAACGAGCTAATCCACATCCAAAAAATCGCACCTGGTCCACCTGCTGCAATCGCGGTTGCTACACCAGCTAAATTACCCGTTCCGACTTGAGCGGCAATCGACGTAGCAAGTGCCTGAAAAGAGGTAATCCCTCCGCCTTCTTCCTTTTCTTTCTTGTTAAACAATCCACCAAATGTGTGATAAAACGCTTGTTTTACCATCGTAATTTGGATGAATCGCAAGCGAAACGTATATAAAATCCCTGCTCCTAGTAAAAAAGCAAGCATAAATGGCCCCCATAAAAAGCCATTAATTTTATCAATTATTTGAAACAAATCCACTTTCAACCCTCACCTCATTAACGTATTCCTTCAAAAATTATTTTCTTATCATAACATAAGTCAGGACGAATTGACTGTAAAATAAAAATGAGAAATTATGGACGCCTTCACCGTGCATTGCTTTCATTTTGTGACCGTTTATACATGTCAGAAGTCTGACTTATCAAAATGATTATTATACAGAAGAAATGAAAAAAACACAAAATGAATCGTATCATTTTGTGTTGATCGAAAATTGTTGAAACGTTGTGTTTTTAGGGAGTGGATACACCTCTTTTCCAGCAATTGTCGCAATAATACGCTGATTACGCTGAACCGACAAGCCAAGATTTGTCGCCTCTGCGCCATGAGAATGATCTAGGTTCGTAAGGGTGAAGATGTGATGATCTCTTTCCTTCTTAAACGCAATCCGATAATCTCTCGTCACCTTAAAGCGCTTCTCATCTTCCCATTCCATGTCATCGCGCATCCGCTCGATCCATTCTGGGATATACGGCTTATACCCTGTCGCTAGAATCACTTTATCGGTTTCCACTTCAAACGTTTTATCCGTCTGATTTTGATAGCAACTGAGGGAATACGTGCCATCCTTTGGCTGCACACCCTTTACTTCGGTTGAAGCTTGAATCGTCACAGGTAAATGAGGAGTTGTAACCGAACGATGATACAGCAAATCGTAAATTTGCTGAAGGGTTGCTTTTTCAACTCCATTTCGTAACGGCCTTAATGAGTCTAACGTATTCATTCGCTCATCAAATGAAAGCGAGTGAAAATAATCAACATAATCCGGTGAAAACACTTCTTGCGCAATTTTTGATTCTTCTAATTGCTGAAAATGCGGCGACCGCGTAAACCAATTGAGATGATAACCGTAACGATCTTGCTCTTTCAGTAAATCATGAAACACTTCCGCTGCACTTTGACCAGAACCAACAACGGTAATCGTATTACCTTCTTTTATGCCTTCCTTCTTATCTAAATATGAACTCGTATGTAAAAGGTCATCATTTAACGCTTTTTCTAATTTACTCGGTACGAACGGTACACTTCCTGTTCCAAGAACAAGATGCTTCGCATAAAAAGTCGATACCTCTTCTGTCTCGATGTCCATTACGTTTACTTCGTAATACCCGTCGTCACCTTGATGATTGATCACATCGACTACTCGTTGTCCGAACCGACAAGACGCTAGTTGCTTCGATACCCACTTTGCATATTCATTGTATTCTTGGCGTGGAATATCAAATCGATTAAAGAAAAAGAATGCATACAATCGATTGTGTTTATGCGCATAATTTAAGAATGAGTACGGACTCGTTGGATCAGCAAACGTGACCAAATCTGCAATAAATGGTACTTGAAGGTCGGTTCCATCAATTAACATACCAGGATGCCATTCAAAATAAGGCTCTTTATCAAAAAACAACGCATCCACTTCCTCTACACCATCCAACAGCGCTGCGAGCCCCAAATTAAATGGACCAAGCCCGATTCCAATGACATCATATCTTTTGTTCTCCACCTTGCCACTTCCTTCTTCAAATGAGTTGTGTTTATTTTAAACGAAGCATGCCTCAAACATGCTTCATCATATAAAAAGAGCTAACCATTACATCGTTGTTAGCTCTTTACCCGTTTTTCATTCAATTTATGCGAGATGTCGTTTATACCGTACTCATTTTCGGTCCGAAGAACTCATAGTGGACGCTCTCCTCTTTTACTCCTAGTGCCTTTAATGATGAAAGAATTGATTTCATAAAGGATTCAGATCCACACACATAATACGTAGCGTCCTTGTCTTCAATCCATTGATTTAACACATCTTCATTCATTCTTCCTTCAAGCTGAAAATCATTTTGCTCATAATCTGAAACGGTTGGTTGACTGTATGCGACGTACAAACGAACCGACTGCCCTAAATCGTTCATTTCACGTTTCAATGCATAATGCTCACTATTTCTCACCGCATGAATATGTGTCAGTTTTTGAGAAGGATGTTCATGGACAAGATGCTTTAGCATGCTGACAACCGGAGTAATTCCTATTCCTGAGCTAATAAACACAACTGGCTTCTCAGGATTCGCCTCATAAACAAAGTCACCCGCTGGTGCACTAAGTGGTAGAATATCTCCTTCCTTCACTTGGTCATGTAGATACGTGGAGACAATTCCTTCTTCTATCCCTGTTTCTCGTTTAACCGTGATGCGATAATAGTCTTTACCTGGTGCATCCGACAAGCTATATTGACGAATGTGTGTGTATGTTTCATGTGGAACACTTAGCTTTACACTCACATACTGCCCCGGTAAAAACGTAGCAAGAGGTTGGTGGTCACTCGGCTTCACGTAAAAAGACGTAACCTCTGGTGTTTCACGAACGACCTTGTCTACATAAAAGTCTCGGTATCCTTCCCATCCACCGGTTTGGTTTTGTGCTTCTTCATACATGTCTTGTTCGACCTGAATGAAAATGCTCGCAATTACTCCGTATGCTTCTTCCCAAGCCTGTAAAATGTCCTCTGTCGCATCGTCTTTTAATACGTCTTTTATCGCACGTAATAAGTATTCTCCAACGATGGGGTAATGCTCTGCTTTTACACCAATGCTTCGATGTTTATGTCCAATTTGCTTCACAACCGGTAACAATGTTTCTAATTGATCAATGTGCAAAGCTGCTGCGTAGACGGTATTCGCTAAAGCCGTTGGTTGTCTCCCTGCTTTTTGATTCGTTTGATTAAAAATGTTCAAAAGAGCTGGATGATCGCGAAATAACGTTTCATAAAAACGCGCCGTAATGTCTTTTCCGTATGTTTGCAACACTGGAGCTGTACTTTTCACAATTTGAATCGTTCGTTCACTCAGCATGATTAACTCCCCATCCTTCAAAAGATGTATTTTGAATATATCTTTATTATATCGCGCTGTCTTTGAAAAAATATATTTTATATACATCTTTTGAAAAATTGTCACAATTATCCTACTTTTAAACAAGAAGATTTTTTCTTCTTCTTCAACCCCCTCCTTTTCCCTCCTGCCTTCGCAAATAGTCAGAAAAGTTTCATATGAATGCTTTACCGTGCTATCATAAAGATATTGTTAATGAGAAAGAAGGTTTTTCCTTATGAGATTAACACAATACACTGATTACTCTTTGCGAGTGTTATTATACTTAGCAACGTACAAACGTGATGAATTAAGCAATATAAAAGAAATCGCTGATGCTTACAACATCTCAAAGAATCATTTAATGAAAGTCATTCATGAATTAGGAAAGCTTGGATTAATCGAAACAATTAGAGGTCGAAATGGGGGCATTCGTCTCGCACATGCGCCAACCGATATTAATATCGGCGCGGTTGTTCGACAAACGGAAGAAGATTTTCATATCGTAGAATGCTTTAACCGAGAAGGAAACCAATGTATCCTCTCACCTTCCTGCAAGCTCAAGAACGTATTGCACGAAGCTTTTCAAGCATTCATTCATGTGCTCGATCAATATACACTTGCAGACCTCATTCAAAATCAAGACGAACTAGCCTTTTTGTTTCATACAAAGTCCACATCTCATTAGTCATGCACTAACGTGAATGTATAAAGAAAAAGATCGGCTTATGATTCGTCCGTGTTTATGACGGTCTAATGTGCATAAGGGTGTTTCAAAAGGTCAAACGTCCCCTTTTGAAACACCCTTATTTTATGTCGTATGCAGCTCATCTAAAATGTGTAGAGAGGCTAATTTCCCCTTCGTTTCAGCCGTCCCAAGCGTATACAGCATCGTAAACAAATTTGTCATGATTTGCTGCTGCTCTTCTCTTCGCTCGATTCCTTCACTCTCTTTTAATGGCTTCAACAAAATAGGTGTAAATTCATATTCTAGTTCTCTTAATTTCGTAAAAATGGCTTGTAGCTCGTTATGCTCTCTTGTTGTTGCTTCTATTTCATAATAGTTCACTTGATCATCAAATGGCTTTTTATGAATAACCCCTGTCTCCACCGCTACATAGTATCGCTCTTTCATTGCCATCCCTCCCTTGTTCGTATCGTTGTAAACCTATTCCCCCTTAAAAAGAATGTAAACAGCCAAATGAAAAACAATAGAAAAAATTGCTAAAAACCTTTTTTGAAATCACCCCTTTTTTTCAGCATTTCTGAGATGTTACAATGAACCCCCAAGGAAAGACAGACGTCTTCCACTTGAGCAGACAATGAACCTCATTCTGTTCCTAGAAATACGAAAAGAAAGGGTGTTTTAAGATGCACGTTGGAAGCAAAGGTTGGTATGTACAGGAGTTAAAAAAGCGCGGTGTTCGTCGTTACGAAGATCGTAAAGTAGAAAGCTACAAAACTCACATTTTAGCTAACTTATTAGAAAAACACGCAAAATAACAAAAAGGGTTGTCAAAAGGAGCAAGAAAGCCCTCCTTTTGACAACGCCTATTCAATCACATTACATGGATTTTCCCTCTTTAAAAAGAATGATCTAGACCTTTCCCCCTTAAGGATCTACCTATAGTAGATGGTGCGACAACCGTAAGGAAAGACGCCATCTACTTAGGTTCAGTAAAATCGACATGACGTTTCTTCCGTCATGTCGATTTTTTAAATGGATTCATCACTTATGCGTAATCTCCCATACATCTTGTAAAACCGGCATCGCTTGCTTTTCCTCTTCTGTTACATGCTCCCACAGAATGCCTGTTGGCTTTTCATAAGGTGTCTTCGTTTCAATTAATCCTTCTTCCGTTACAATCCAATCTGCTGTCAAGTCATACGGATCTCGTGGTATGTCATCTTCGACTACTTGCGTACTATGAACTGATGTAATAACCGGAACCGCTCGATTTCCTAGCTCACGAATAATCGCATATTCTCGGTCTGCGTAGCCTTCTCCTTTGCCAAGTCGTCTTCCATCTCGGTGCATCGCTACGGAGCCAACAACAATTAAATCAATTTGTGGCATTTCACTTAACGCTAACACTTTCCCATAGGAGTTCATATGCTTTAAGCTCGCCGCTTTTCGCTCTTCTCCTTTTGGTACCCACTCTGGCTTGATTTGTACAAATCCGTCTTTTAACCGTGGTGTCGGAATCAAGAGCATCTTTCCATCGCGCAACACCTGTGCTCGAAGTGGTAGCTGCGGAGAATCTGGATTCACCTTTACAACGTTTGCTTCTTTGTACACATCCATCGCAATAATATGCTTTGTCGCTTGTTCCGCTCCTTTAAAGTTAGGAATGCGGTGATGAAGCGGAAACGGAAAACGTCCAAGCTTGTTTTCGACAAGCGCATCCCACACTTTGTGTCGAATTTCATCTTTTTTATTCATCGTATTACCTCTTTCGTATGTATGATGTAGCGACTTCACCGTTTCTCTTCAAGCAAGTGGTTATTTGCGTAAAGGTTGTTGCCATTTAACAAGCGGTGGGAAGTGGTTGATTTCCACTCCAACCAACCTGAAATGGTTACCTGTCAAGAAACCTATCTAAAGGCAACATCCTTTACAAAACAGGCCTTCCCCATTCATCCGTTGATTTCACCGGATTCGATAGGCAAGGCATATTCAATGCACATGGTTCTTATTTTTGAAACGGACAACCTTGATAAAAGTAATTTGGTTTCACAATCTCATTGCGATACGACTTATGAAAAATATGCGTCGTGGCAGGAGATACAGGTGGAATGAGCCATGTCCAATCCCCCGTTACATCTCGCCCACTGCTTTCTTCTCGCTGTTCAAATAGCTTAAATTGTTGAGCGGCTGTGTGATGATCAACAATGCTGACTCCTTTTTCTTTAAACGATTGCAAAACGGCAACATTAAGCTCAATTAGCGCTTTGTCTTTCCAAAGAGTCGCATTTGAGCTTGTATTTAGCTTCATGATTTCAGCTACTTTTGGCAGCAAATTGTAGCGGTCTTCATCTGCTAAATTGCGGGCACCAATTTCCGTTTCCATGTACCATCCATTAAAAGGGGCCGCTACATAGTGAAGTCCTCCCATTTCAAGACGCATATCTGAAATAATGGGAACACCATACCATTTGATTCCAAGCTCATTCAATTCAGGAAGCTCTGCGTGCTCAATTGGCACTTCAAGAACAACCTCTGGTGGAATCTCAAACCATTTTGGCTCACGATTATTCACTTGAATGACGAGCGGAAGCAAATCAAAATGCGTTCCTTTGCCTTTCCAGCCTAGTTCCTCACACACTTTTGTAAACGCAAGCGACGCAGGGTCTCCTAACACGCCGTACTCCGTTTCATACCCCGCATATCGAAGCAATTGATGATTCCAAATTCGAACTGAATTAGCTTCATGAACCTGCGGCTTAAACACCGTAATCGTTGGACGGATTTTCCCGTTGTTTGTTGCATAGTCTATATGTTCAATTAATGCATGAAAAATCGCTTCTTCATCTTGTAGGGAACGTGCATCAACCACATGAAGCGACTGCCAAAATAGACGACCGATGCATTTATTACTGTTACGCCACGCTACGCGAGCTCCATGCTCAATCTCCTCAAAGGTATGCGTGTACGTACCGTTTATCGTTATCTCTTCTTTTATCTCTGCTAACCTTGCTTGAAGCTGCTTAGGTGTTTTCCCAAGCTCTTCATAGCAACTATTTATAAAATGCTCTGCCTCTTCATAAAGCAGATGTTGTTCACTCACGACTATTTCCTCCTAGAAAAACGTTCTTTCTATCTCTATTTACATCCATAAAGCGTATACCTACCTAACATATCTCACATGTTACCTTAAGTATATCATTCTGCTTATAGGAAAAACGTAACCATCATTTGCAATTTTATGAACCTTTTTTAGTATCCCTTGTCAATGGCTACTTTATTAAGAAGCGGCTTTCCTTGTTGAATTCGCTCTAGCGTATCCATAAAACAGGCGACTGCTTCTTTCGGGGTCGTAATTGCAGAAATGTGAGGCGTAACTGTGATATTAGGATGATTCCAAAGTGGTGAAGAAATCGGTAAAGGCTCTTCTGCAAACACGTCTAACACCGCTTGTCGCACTTGCCCTTTGTTTAGCGCGTTTACTAGTTCCTCCGTGTGAACCGTTCCCCCTCGTCCTACATTGATAAAGCTAGATGCGTGCAATTGACTAAAAAACGACTCATCAAACATCCTTTTCGTTTCGAGCGTCAAAGGGAGGGTACTAATGATCCAATCGGCTTTCTGTAAAACATCCTGCTCATCTGAACGAGAAAACACGTGTGTAAATCCCTCTTTTTGCGTTCCGCTTGCCGATACTCCATATACCGTTGTTCCTAATGCCGTTAACACTCGTCCAATTTGTGAGCCAATTTCACCTGTTCCATAAATGACGACCGTTTGACTTGAAAGCATCGTCGGCGCAATTGGGTTCCACTTCTTCTCAGCTTGTTGACTCGCATACGTATCATGCTTTTGTACATCCCGCAGCATGTAGCTTAAGCAATATTCGCTCATACGCTGCCCGAATGAACAGATGGTTCGCGTTAACAACACCTGTTCCTCCCATGTTCGATTCAGTACAAATGCATCTACACCCGCTCCTAATGAATGCACCCATTTTAGCCCTTTATAATTCATGTTTTCAATCGGTCCAAAATCCACATAAGCATCTGCCCACTCTAGATCCTCTTGTGTGACTTGCTCTTTTGCAAGAAAGCGAAAACACGTATCCAGCTGCTTTTTTTCCACGATTTCTTGAATTTGTTTATGTAGTCGTCCCGTAACTAAAATTCGCTCAATGTTCATCTCTCTCTCCCCTTCTCCCTTTCTACCTTTCTCTTATTATGAAGGAAAGAAAATGATTGTTCTAGCATATATGTGTACAAAGGGAGGCGATACGATGTTGACACTTTGGCTTGCCACACTGTCTTTAGTCTTGCTTTTATTGCTATTTGGAGGCGTTTTCATTTACTTTGTACGCAATGGATTACACAGTGAGGATTCCACTCGAATTGATCCGTTACCTGATGAGAAGGAAGCGTCTATGTCTCTTTCAACTCACGATTAACGTACACAAAAGACGCATCATCCCTTTCCGGATGATGCGTCTTTTTTCCATTAATTCAATGATTCCTGTAGAACAGGCTGAACGAGAAAACGATTAACTGCTTCCATTAAGTTCGATAAATATTCAATGTCTACATTCATCTCCATGCGATTTAGCACCGCTGCATGCTGAGGAGTGAGTCCTGACACATAAGGCTCGACCCCCATAATCTTAAAGTCGGCAATTAATTTTACAAACACTTCAATGCCTTCTTCTTCTAACGCACCAATTCCTTGAAAATCAATGATCACTCGGTCTATTTCTTCATCGTTTATACTATTTAATAGTTTCTCACGATTGCCTTGAATGAGTTCTTTTGTTAAATCACCAAAGAACGGAACGAGTACGGTGTTCTTCGAAAGAAAAATCGCTGGGCCTGATAACAAAATGATTCGTTGTAATGATTTCTCTAGCTCTTCCTTTTTTAGGAGAAGTGCCATGTCTGTTTCTTCTAACCGCTGTCTATGCTCATTAACCTTTTTCATTAATTGCTCGATGTGTTGATCTTGTTCAATACAAAGAATGTGACCAACGTCAGCTTCCCAATTTATACAGACTTTACATAACGTAAAGGGAGAGCGGTTTGTTTTTAAAACAAGCTCCGTTTCCAATCCTCGGCTTTGAATAAGGTGCTTTTTGGCTTTCTCTTTGCTTGCATCATCTACTAAATCTAAGAAATGCAGCCCCACAGGAAACGTCTGTTTCGCTATATCTGAAGTTTCTAAAATCTCTAAAGAAGAATTGATTTTAAAATAGGGAAGAGGTAAATGCTTATTAGTCGACAATCTTTCTCCCTCCCTTATCATAGCTTAACCAATCGCTTAACTCTGACAGCGAGTGAACAACCTTTGTTTGGTTTTCGCTATAGGTTGAAAAATCATAATGTGATACTAGCCTACCACCAATTAAAATCATCGGTTTATGCTCTAGCTTCTCTAACTCGACCACATATTTTGATAGCCTTGTTGCATGATAGAGAATGCTAAAGGACAGAGCTACCACATCTGGCTTCCACTTCTCTGCTGCTGAAATCGTATATTCAAGAGGTAGATTCGCACCGAGAAGCTGTGTCTCCCATCCATATTCTTCAAATAGAAGTGAAACCATTTTTACTCCGAGGTAGTGTTGTTCATCTTCAAGGCATAAAAACATCGCTTTACGAGTAACCTCTCGATTACGACGATAACCTTTTAAAAGCATTTGATAACGAGAAAGTAAATAATCGCATGTGATGGTAGCTAAATGCTCATCCGCTACTTTAATTTTATCTTCTTCCCACAAATCACCAATATATTTCATTGATGGCGAAATAAGCTCTTGAAAAAGAGTTAAGCTGGTCGTACCTTTACGATGTTCTTCTAAAATTAGCTTCCACGCACGCTCTTCATCTCCTTGTAATAGAAGATTCGCTAGCTTTTCAACTTGTAAATACAAAGAAACACCTCTTTAGAACGAAAGGTATGTACCAAGTCCTTCTAAAGAACGTATTCTAGAAGAATTGCTTTATACCGTTTCGGCCATCTGAATTTGATTTAATGCCTGACTTAAATCTTCCCATATATCTTCCCATGCTTCAAGTCCAACCGATAGACGAATGAGTTGATCTGTAATTCCCATCTGCTCTCGTACATCAGCAGGAATGACCGAATGTGTCATTGTCGCAGGGTGTTGAATCAGTGTTTCTGCATCTCCGAGGCTTACCGCAATTTTAACCATGTGTAAGGCATTTAAAAACTGCTGAGCATCTTGTTTCGTTCCTTTAATTTCAAAGGAGATGAGACCACCACCTTGCTTCATTTGTTTTCTCGTAATCTCATAATCTTTATGCTCCGCATCACCTGGATAATAGACCGCTTTTACTGTTGGATGTCCTTTTAATGCTTGATACAAGTGTACCGCATTTGAGCAGTGACGGTCCATCCTCACTGGTAACGTTTTAATTCCTCGCAGTAAAAGCCAAGCATCAAACGGTGAAATAATGCCTCCGATGTCCTTTTGTGTAGTCATTGCCACTTCGTTTATAAATGCAGCGGTTCCTACAGCTAAACCAGCCACAACATCTCCATGACCACAAATGTACTTTGTCGCACTATGAATGACTACATCACATCCTAATGTCAGTGGCTGTTGAAGATAAGGCGAAGAAAATGTGTTATCAACTACAACTTTTATGTTGTACTCCTTTGCTACTTTCACAACCATCTCTAGGTCAATCATTTTCATGGTCGGATTAATCGGTGTCTCTACATAAATACAAACCGTTTCAGGCCGAATGGCTTGTCGAATTTGTTCTTCATCCTTCATGTCACAAAACTCATGTGAAATGTTATATTTTTCCTTCATTAACTTTAGTAATCCAAATGTACACCCGTAAAGGCCAGGTGAACAAATAATATGATCATTTGCTTTTGTCAAAGCAAGTAACACCGCTGATACGGCAGCCATTCCAGAGCCAAACGCTAAGCCTGCTTCACCATTCTCTAACGTAGCAATGGTTTCTTCTAGTGCTGTTACAGTCGGATTGCCTAGCCTTGAGTAAATATACCCACTTTCTTCCCCCGCAAACCGCTTTTCTCCTTGCTCTGCTGTATGAAAGGTAAAGGTAGACGTTTGGAAAATCGGAACCGTCAAACTACCTAAATGTTCCTTTGAATCGTATCCCCCATGAATAACCGATGTTTCAAACCGTTTCTTCATTCTTTCTCCCCCTTAAAATAAACTATCCCCATTCTCTATCTTATGTGAGGACAACTATTTTTGAAAGCGTTTTCTTTTTCTCTTTTAAAAAAGAAAACGGATTGTCTCAGTAGGCAAAAAAAAAGAGAGCTGCTACGCAACCTCTCGTGTCTGCTTATAAATGATGGATAGCAGCCTTACTTAATGAGCTTCATCACCATTGCCTCACCATCGATGACTACACTGCCATATTGATTGTATACTTCTGTTTTTAGCTTTAAAATTCGTTTTGGATCTTTCTTTTCCAACACTGTGACTTTCGCCGTAACCGTATCACCTATTTTTACAGGTGCCTTAAATGAAAAGCTTTGCGACAAATAGACGGAATTCGAACCTGGTAGTTTCATCCCTAATACGGTTGAAACAAAGCTCCCTGTCAGCAAGCCATGGGCAATTCGCTCTTTAAACATCGTCGTTTCTGCGTAAGTCGCATCCACATGCACAGGATTAAAGTCACCCGTTAATCCAGCGAACTGATAAATATCACTTTCACTAATCGTCTTTGAAAATGAAGCGCTATCCCCCACTTTAATCTCCTCATAACGCACCGTGAATCCTCTCCCTTCTCTCCCTTATCATATATATCGCACGCTCATTGAATTATGCTTATCCTTATGCAGGTGACAGATGCTTGGACCTAGATCAGCAAACGCATTAACCTTCCACTATATGGAATATATTCGGAATGAATGTGGAAATCTCCTGTTCATTTCTCCATCTTTCTCTTTGAAACCCTCATCCAAAGGTCTAGAAAAACGAAGTGACATCTTCTTCCTCATGTCGGTTTTTGTAAATGGATTGATATAGTAGTTTAAAAGTCGAAGAAACTCATATATAATCGAGTTTGTGAAACAATTTGTACTATCACGTTGTACGTTTTAAATAAATTGCAAGGATGTGTAAACATGAGTGTGTTAACAGTCAAAAACTTAAGCCACGGCTTCGGTGATCGTGCCATCTTCAACGACGTATCCTTCCGTCTTTTAAAAGGCGAGCACATCGGTTTAATCGGAGCGAACGGTGAAGGTAAATCGACGTTTATGAATATCATTACAGGTAAATTAGAGCCTGACGCTGGAAAAGTAGAGTGGGCAAGGAAAGTACGTGTTGGATACCTTGATCAGCACACCGTACTTGAAAAAGGAATGACGATTCGCGACGTACTAAAAAGTGCGTTTCAATATTTATTTGACCTTGAATCAGAAATGAACGGCATTTATGAAAAAATGGGTGAAGCAACACCTGAAGAGCTTGAGCAAATGCTTGAAGAAGTGGGAACCATTCAAGATAACTTAACAAATAACGACTTCTACATCATTGATGCGAAAGTGGAAGAAATCGCGCGTGGACTTGGTCTTGAAGACATCGGCCTTGATCGTGACGTACACGATTTAAGTGGTGGTCAGCGCACAAAAGTTTTACTAGCAAAACTTTTACTTGAAAAGCCAGACATTTTATTACTAGATGAGCCGACGAACTATTTAGATGAACAACATATCACTTGGCTAAAACGCTATTTACAAGAATATGAAAATGCCTTTGTCTTAATTTCACATGACATTCCGTTCTTAAATAGCGTGATCAACTTGATTTATCATATGGAAAACCAAGAGCTTAACCGCTACGTTGGTGACTATGATAACTTCATGAAAGTACATGAAATGAAAAAGCAGCAGCTTGAGTCTGCTTATAAAAAGCAACAGCAAGAAATTGCCGGCTTAAAAGACTTCGTTGCTCGTAACAAAGCGCGCGTTTCTACACGTAACATGGCCATGTCTCGTCAAAAGAAGCTCGATAAAATGGACGTGATTGAGCTTGCACACGAGAAGCCAAAGCCAGAATTCAACTTCAAAGAAGCACGCACAGCCAGTAAGTTAATCTTTGAAACAAAAGAACTTGTGATTGGGTATAACGAACCGCTATCAAAGCCGTTAAACCTACGCATGGAACGCGGTCAAAAGATTGCCTTAGTCGGGGCGAATGGAATCGGGAAAACAACTCTTTTAAAGAGCATTCTTGGTGAAATCACGCCAATCTCTGGAGCAGTTGAAAAAGGAGATTATCAAGAAATCGGCTATTTTGAGCAAGAAATTAAAAACGCTAACTACAACACATGTATTGATGAAGTGTGGAACGAATTCCCTTCTTTCACTCAATACGAAGTTCGCGCAGCCCTTGCAAAATGTGGTTTAACAACAAAGCACATTGAAAGTAAAGTTGAAGTGTTAAGTGGTGGAGAGAAAGCAAAAGTACGCTTATGTAAATTAATCAACCGTGATACGAACATTCTCGTACTGGATGAGCCAACCAACCACTTAGACGTGGACGCAAAAGACGAACTGAAACGCGCGTTAAAAGCATACAAAGGAAGCATTCTTATCATCTGTCACGAACCTGAATTCTATCAGGACGTTGTAACAGATGTGTGGAACTGCGAATCATGGACAACAAAAGTATTTTAATAACAGCGTCATAGAACACAAACAAGCTGCCTTTTCTATCGAGCAACATGCAAAAGATAGAGAGGCAGCTTGTTTTTACTCGTCATGCACTTAACTACTCAAGTTCTTCGTCATATTTACGCTCGTTACTTCAAAGCCAAGTCGTTCATACAATCGCTTTGCGCCTGTGTTGTGCGCAAACACATGTAAGCCAAACGATTGAATTCCTCTTTCTTTTAACCAACTTTCTGCTTCTTTTAACGCTGCGGTTCCAAAACCTTTTCCTTGCTGGTTTTCATGGATGAAGATATTGTACAAAAATGATCGTCGACTTTCTTCATTAATACAAATCCACACATTGCCAACAACCTGTTCTTCTCCCTCAACTAAAAATACATAATGACCAGGTGTATGCATTCCCTCTGAAAATAGTTCATTGATCTGCTTATCTCCACTTTTAAGGGCTTCTTCAAATGACACATGTCGGTTTTTAGCTATACTATGTGCATACCGCACCTTCTCCTCTTCTAAAAATGTCTCAAATTCTCTTTCATTTACTAATCGAAAACGAACCTTACTCATTCAATCCCTCTTCTCCTTGTATCATTCACTCATGTTTTTTATAAACCTACAGCCTCTCACATTCTTTCTACTCTGCAAAAAATACGAAAATCCCTTGTCAACTAGTCATCATTCTACGTGTCTCACTATAAGATTCGACAAAATGATTCATTGTCCTTGTCGAATTTTCTAGAAGGATTATTCGAATTAACTGTTTAAAAAATCTAAATATTTTGTATAATTTAAGAGTAAGCTAACAAAGGGGGAAAATGTATGCTAAGAGACGAACTTATTGCTCCAGACATGTACAATCTTGTAAGTGAAGTAGAAAAATTTGCGCAAGACCCGTCGAATCTAGCACTACAATGGGAGAATGAAGAAGGGGACAAGCAAGAGATCACGTACGCTGACCTGCTTGAAAAAGCAAATCGTTTTGGAAGCGCTTTATTATCAAAAGGATTAACAATCGGGGATAAAGTGTTAGTGATGATTCCTCGCTTAGTTGATGCATACGCTGTATATTTAGGTGCATTAAAAGCCGGACTTGTTGTCATTCCAAGCTCTGAAATGTTACGTACAAAAGACTTGCAGTATCGTGTAACACATGGGGATGTGAAGGGATTAATTGTCTTCTCACCGTACATTGACGAGTTTAAAGGGATTAACGAATACGATGACTTACAAAAATTTGTTCTAGATGGAACAGATGATGAGTGGTATTCACTAGAAGAAGAAGCGTCAAAGCAATCTGGTGAACTAGCGCTCGCTCAGACAAAACGAGATAGCTACGCATTCTTGTCTTATACATCTGGTACAACAGGCAATCCAAAAGGCGTTGTACATACACACGGATGGGCATACGCTCATTTACGCACAGCCTCTCAACACTGGCTCGCCATTAATGAAGGCGATAAAGTGTGGGCAACGGCTGGACCTGGTTGGCAAAAGTGGATCTGGAGCCCCTTCTTATCTGTATTAGGTAGTGGCGCAACTGGATTTGTCTACCAAGGTAAATTTGAACCTAAAAAATACTTACAGCTTCTACAAGACTATCAAGTGAATGTTCTATGTTGTACACCAACTGAATATCGCTTAATGGCAAAAGTAGATGGTCTTCACAATTACACATTAAACACTCTACACAGCGCAGTTTCTGCAGGTGAGCCATTAAACCGTGAAGTGATTGATACTTTTAAAAAGTACTTTAACATTGAAGTGCGTGATGGCTATGGTCAAACCGAAAACACCCTGCTTGTTGGTGTGTTAAAAGGCATGGAAATTAAGCCTGGCTCAATGGGGAGACCAACACCAGGGAATCAAGTAGAAATCATTAACGATGAAGGCAACGTATGTGAAGTTGGAGAAGTTGGCGATATTGCGGTTCACATCTCCACACCAGCCCTTTTTAAAGAATACTATAAAGATGCAGAGCGTACAGCGATGCAATTTAGAGGCGATTACTATATTACCGGTGACCGCGGTCGCAAAGATGAGGATGGCTACTTCTGGTTTGAAGGTCGCCGTGATGATATTATCATCAGCTCTGGCTACACAATTGGACCATTTGAAGTTGAGGATGCGCTTGTAAAGCATCCATTCGTCAAAGAATGTGCCGTTGTTGCAAGTCCTGATGACATTCGCGGAAGCATTGTTAAAGCATTTGTCGTGCTTCAAGATGACATTGATGAAAACGATGCACAGTTAATTCCTACTTTACAAGAACATGTAAAAGAATTAACTGCCCCGTACAAGTATCCACGTAAGATTGACTTCGTGAAGGATTTACCAAAAACCACATCAGGTAAAATTCGTCGCATTGAGCTACGTCAAAGTGAGCTAGCAAAAGCGAACGTATAAACTATTTTCATAGATTATTTTCTATGAATCATAAAAAGGCGTGTATAAACCTTTAAAAAGGGGCAATACTATAAATGTATTCCCCCTTAGTTGAACGGGAGCTGATTCGGAGTCAGCTCCTTTTTTTATTTCACTCTCTTTTCTAAAAAGGTGTTGCTGGTAGAGTGATTGCAATTGATTTTGGTTGATTGGAGCGGAAGGTGCGAGACTCCAGCGGGAGCAGCGGGACAGGTGAGACCCCGCAGGAGTTAAGCGACGAGGAGGCTCACCGCACGCCCCGCGGAAAGCGAGCAACCTGGAGCGGAAGTCAACCACATCCCACTACCTATGAAAACTCAACAAAATAGATCGATATATCCTAATCATATAATGCTCTATCAATCCGATCTAACAATACATCCGCTTCTTTCTTTCCATATAACACAAGGCGGTGCAACGGCCTTGTCATGGATACATACAGTAATTTAATATCAATTTCATTGCCTTCATACACTTCATCTACTAAACAAATGATGACCGCATCAAATTCTAAGCCCTTTGATAAATGTGAACTCACAATGACAATTGCTTCTTTATTAATCTCTTCATTTTCTCTTAAAAGCTGAACGGTTTTAGAAGAGTAGCGTTTGAACCACTGCGCTATCTTTTTGCATTCTCGGTTTGTTTTGGCAATGATTGCAATCGTTTTATGCCCTTCTTTCACAAATTGGTCTATCGTATGTTCTAAAGACGCAACGGACTCCTTCGCTTCTTCACTCATCACCTTAAAGGTTGGCTTTATACCATGACGCACAACAGGCTCGACCGTTGGAAGCGCTAAGTCTAATAACTTCAATATACCATTAGCTGCGTTCATAATCTCAACCGTTGTACGATAGCTTTTTTGAAGCGTTTTATACGTCGCTCTCGGTAAGATTTCTCGCTGTACCATGCTCCAATCTTGAATGCCTCGATACGAGTGAATCCCTTGTGCTAAATCACCAACAATCGTAAACATGTCTGTCTCTAACGTGCTTTTTAGTGCACATAATTGAAAATAACTGTAATCTTGTGCTTCATCTATCACGACATTTTTTACTTGCAGCTCTTCTTTAATGCCATATAATTTCCCCTGTAAATAGAGAAGAGGCGCTAAATCCTCCACCTCATACATTCCTTCTTGATCAAGCTGTTGCTGGTAGCGGCAAAACAAAGACACTTGCTCATCTGAAAGAATTCCATCTCCATACTTTTTCACTAACGTTTCATTCGTCACCATTTGCTTATAGTAGTGAAACACATCATAATGCGGCAGCTTTTTTATATAAGTCGTCACCGCTGTTTTGACATCTGATTGAAGATGCTTTAAGGCTTCTTCCTTTTTATCTAACGCCTTTGATACGTACGCTTTTCGCTTCGGCGATTCATCATACTGAAACAGCGCTTTTTCGAGCTTTTGATCATAAAAGGCTGTAATCCGCTTGATCATCTCTTTCTTTTCCGTACGCACGTAGTTCTGTAGCACACGCTTCACCTTATCAACTCGCTTATAATAAGGTAAATAGGCATACTCCTCACAGAGCAAATGCTTGATTTTACTCGCTTTATATAACCGAAACTTCGCAACAACAAAGTCGTCTTTTGGCAACAGCGTTTGTAAAATATCCGCTAAATAACGATCCATCATATCACGGAACGGAAGCGATCCTTTAAACGAGGCAAGCCACTGCATATGTGCAGGATTGTCGTATTCTTTGTTCAAAAACGACAGCAACTTCTCATCAGGATGCTTCAGTTTTACGCTTTTATTTATGCATTTCTTCACGTAATCGACAAAGGTTGTCTGAAGAATGTTGTCGACACCTAGCTCTGGTAATACCTCTGAAATATAATCAATAAACAGCCGGTTCGGCGCAAGAACCATCAGTTGCTGCGGTAAAAAGTGCTCGGCGTATGTATAGATGAAGTATGAAATACGATGCAGCGCAATTGTCGTCTTTCCACTCCCTGCCGCTCCTTGCACAATAATTGGCTTATTTAAATCAGCACGTATAATGCTGTTTTGTTCTTCTTGAATGGTCGATACAATATCGGTTAACCGGTTGCTTGCACTACCTGATAACGATTGCTGTAAAAGCTCATCTGTTGTCGTTAAATCAACATCTCGAATGTCTTCAAGCTTTCCTTCTTCAATGATAAACTGACGCTTTAACGAAAGGTGTCCTTTGTATTCATCTCCTTCAGCCTCATACGTCACATCACCTAGCCGTCCATCGTAGTACAAATTCGCAATCGGTGATCGCCAATCAACAATAATCGGCTTTTGCGTTTCTTTATCAAAAAGAGACACTTTCCCGAAATATAGCTCTTCTTTTTCACCTGTCTCATCACGCTGAAAATCAATTCTTGCAAAATAAGGCTTATTTCTGAATCTCTTTAGCTTTTTCACTTCGTCACTCGTTCTCTTTAAAAGATTCGAGTTCGTTAACATATTCATATAACTAAAACTACTATCTTTAAAATCAATTCCGTCTAACGCTTGCTTTAAATGCTGCCTAAACTGATCTTCCGTGGACTCTGACGCTTGAATCACGATATCCATATATTGCTTCGCAAACGTTAACCATTCATTCTCTGTTTCATAATCTGGGTGTTTCATCACAATCATCCCTTCACCCCTTTATCATCTAGACAGAAAAAACCATGAATGAGTAACGGTCATTCATGGCTTTTACGCCTCATATAAGTACAAGTCAAAGAACGTACCATCACTTCTCCAACAAGAGATTGCTTCACACATGATAATCCAGACCTATAGTGAATCACACAAACCTCAAAAAGAAGGTGTCATCCACTTAAGTCTAGTATACCGAATGTTCCTTTAAATGGAAGATTTTTTACCATCATTTCCTTAAAAATAGACGTTTAGTCAGTGAAAAAAAGGAAAAAACGTAATAGAACCTTATCACCATCTCCAAAGGGGGCGTCATCATGTTCAATGCAGAAGATTTACAAACATTTTTCTGGGGATTTTTTCTGATTTTACCCATCGTCTCCCTCATCCATCAAAGTGGTCACATTGCCTTTGCTGCTTTATTTGGTGGTAATATCTCACTTACATTAGGAAGAGGTAGTACGTTATTTAAAATTGGGCCGCTAGAAGTGAAAAAGATTTACTTTCTCGATTCGTTTTGTAACTATTCGAACTTAAAAGTTGATAACCGCTTTTCTCATGCATGCATTTATGCAGGTGGTTCGCTTTTTAACATGTTGTCTGTATTGATGATGAATGTCCTTATTATGAGTGATATTCTGTCTCCACATTTGTTTTTCTATCAATTTGGCTATTTTTCCTTTTACTTTGCATTCTTTTCATTGTTGCCTGTTCAATATTCAGACAAGCACATGAGTGATGGAAAAGCCATTTATACAGTCCTACGTTATGGCAAAGCATGTGATCCTATCGATTAAAAAGCCAAAACAAGGTCCATCAAATGAATGCTTCGATGGACCTTGTTTTTTTATGCTCATTTATTTAACCAAATAAGCTTGTTTTGGATGATTCGGCTGATCGGGATACTTTAACGACACTCTTCCTTCTTCTAATAGCTTAGCAAGGTAGTTATTTCGAAGACCATCTGGTGTTCTCGCTACTAAATCTGCTAATTCCTTCAACATCAGAGGCTTTTGCTCACAAAGCTGCACAAGAATATCCTCCATGACACTTGGTTTTAGCCTCTTTTTCTCACGAGCGAGTTGAGCGATCTTCCAAAGTACCTCATGAATAGACGACTGTTCTTCTGTTTTCTCCTTCTCTCCAGAAAAAACATCGTCCGTTTCCCCTTCTAAAACACCCATCTTATTAGAGGAGCTCAACTCTTTATTATCGGAGTTAGCCACACTATTAGAGGAGTCTCCTAATTTATTATAGGAGTTAGAGTCGTTATTAAAGTGGTCACAACCTTTATTATCGGAGTTAACATCATTATTATCGGACTCTTCCTCGTTATTATATGAGTTGTTTTCATTGTTGAAGGAGTTTGAGTCTTTATTATCGGAGTTGTTTTCGACAATAAGCGATGTCTTTTTTTGATTAAAATCGACAGTGTCGAAATTATTTCCCGTGTCTGTTATGGCTAGTTCTTCTAAGGTGTCCTCCCAAGGATGTTTAACTTGTCCTTCTCCAGAAGACACAAACGTTAGTTCAAGATGCGTGCGTTCCATGTGTTGATCTTGCATAAGTTGAGGTGGATACCACTGGAATTGTGTACAAGCTGTGGATATCATTTTCAAACCAGAGCCAGCACGTTTACTAAGATCAATGAAGCCAAACAACTTAAATAACGTAGGGTTTCGTAAATTGCTAATGGTTGTTTCAAATGCTGTTTCACGATCAATCCGTAGCAAGCCAGGGTTAGAGAAGCGATACGTTAGATTGGCCTTTTCAATAACGATGCCACCTTCTCCGTTATAATCACCATGTACGATGGTATTAATGATGGCTTCACGTAAAGAGGAAGCGATTGCCTCGTTTTCTGTATGTTGACTCTCTTGCATCATGACGCGAAAATAAAAATCATACAAATTACCAGACCACGTACCATCCTGAGACGTAAAACGGGTGCTCCATTCCTTTTGTTCGAAATCAGAACACTCACGATACTCTAAAAAGTATTGTGGTAACACTTCTGCAATCACTCTCTCTTCACTAAACATAAGCAATCCAGCGAGTGTTAACCCTTCTTTACTCGTATTTCGCACCTTCCCCCATGCCCCAATTTTATAAAGAAATTCTTTCGTTTCTAGTCCGTTCCAAGGGTGATTGGGCTTATCGTCGGCAAAGCGCTCACGATAACTTTTAACCGTTTCGAAATTGAGCTCATTTAATCCATAATGCTCTAATATCACATTATCTTGTAATAAAGATGATGAATTTGTTTGATATTTATCCAACTTAATCTCCCTCTACTATCCAAAATCTTTTCGTTATAAAGCCTATTTTATCATTTTTTTGCTCATCTCTCTTGCCGTTCTACCGAAAAGGCAGAATGATTACCTATCTATCTCTCTATTTTCTATATTAAAATAACATCTCTACTTGTCTTTACGTATTCTGCACACACCCTTTTCCATCCTCAATCCTTATTGTTTAATTGTTTTCTATCCTTCTGTTATAATAGCTCATAATAACCAAGTAAAAGAGGGATAAATGATGGAAAAAGCAACATTTGCAGGCGGGTGCTTCTGGTGTATGGTAACCCCATTCGAAGAGCTAGAAGGCATCCATGGAATTGTTTCAGGCTACACAGGTGGGCACGTTGAAAGCCCAACTTATGAGCAAGTCAAAACTGGCACAACTGGTCATTATGAAGTCGTTCAAATCACATTTGATCCAGCTGTGTTTCCATATGAAAAGCTACTTGAGTTGTATTGGCCACAAGTTGATCCAACTGATGCAGAAGGTCAATTCCAAGATCGTGGCCCTCAATACCGAGCAGCCATTTTTTATCATAACGAAAACCAAAAAGAGTTGGCAGAGAAAACAAAAGCTGAACTAGCAGCAAGCGGTCGCTTTAACAAGCCAATCGTCACAGAGGTTTTACCAGCTGCGCCGTTTTATACAGCAGAAGACTATCACCAAGATTACCACAAAAAGAATCCAAAGCATTACAAAGAAGACCGTGCCGCATCAGGTCGCGACGAGTTTATCGAAAAAAACTGGAACTAAAAATAAAGCCCTTCTTCTCTCTCATCCATATAAGAGACTTGAAGAAGGGCCTTTTTATATGTGATCAATTACTTTTCCACAATAACAAAATCCTCTTTCCTTTCCCGATTCTCCATTTATTCATACTAAAAGACGACTTTAAAAATAGAGAACGTTTCATGATAAATTGGCTAGAGGGGAAATCACCTTGAAGAAATCGGAGAAAGAGAAACAGCATCAAGCTGCCAATGAGGCGATCGGAGAACAGGAAGTCACAACTCTTCGCTTTTACGGAGGGCCCTTTGTAGCGACCATTCCTCTTGTGTTTTTTATCATCTGGGCCATTACATTAAGTGTTCTGCAGCTTGTAACAGAAGAAGCGCTCGTTCTTGGCATCGTCATTGGAATTGCCATTGGTCTTTTCTTTTGTAAATTAAAATGGAAAAATTATGCACAATAATTATTTGCAGGCATGGCTCAACCCATTGGTGTCATTGCGGTCATCGCATGGTTTTGGGCTGGAATGTTTGCGAAACTCCTAGCGGCTGGCGGGCTGGTCGAAGGACTTATCTGGGTTAGGGCTTGCGCTTCTCTGGGAAAAACGGACAGAATAACTATTTCGATATAAAAAAAAGAGTAAACCGGTAACCCGGTTTACTCTTTTTTTATTATCTTCTTTTTACACTTTTGCGTTTTTGGTTTTGCTTTTCCGTTGCGCGTAACTCTTTACGTTCTTGTTCATCTACAATTTGCCCCAGATACAATGTTTTTCTTTGAAGCGGGACATTTAATTGACGAGCATATTGCTTTAACTCGCGCTCTTCACGCTCTGTCACAACGGAAATGACCGTGCCTGATGCGCCGGCTCTTCCTGTACGTCCTGAACGATGGATATACTGATCAATATCTTGAGGCATATCAACATGAACAACATGTGTTAAGCCCTTAATATCTAAGCCACGTGCCGCTACGTCTGTCGCAAGCAATAGTGGATACTTGCCATCACGGAAGGCACGTAATGCTTTTTTACGGTCATCCTTTTTCGTTTCACTGTGTAACACACCAAGTGACACATCTTCATACTTTAGCTTTTGTTCAAAAGCAGACAGCGTCTCAATTCCTTTTACAAAGCCTAATCCTCTAAACTCATCCATTTTCGCTAGACGTCTAACAAGATCGACTTTATCTCTTAGTTCACATACAAAGTAAATGTGATCCACTTTTGGCGTTGGTAGTTCATCTGTGCTCACTTGAACTACAGCTGCATCTTTCATCATTTCTTTTGCTAGCTTTTCGGTATGCTCAGGTAACGTGGCTGAGAACAATAAAAGCTGGCGGTCATTTAACGTGGACTTAATAATGTGATCGACTGTATTTAAATGCTCAGGAACGAGTAGTTGATCTCCCTCATCAATGACAATCGTTTTTACTTCATGCATTTTTAACTTTTTTGCTTTGATTAGCTCTTGCACACGCCCAGGTGTCCCGGCAATAATTTGTGGGCGTTTTTTTAGCTTCTCAAGCTGACGCTTCATGTTCGCTCCACCGATAAACGATGCGCTTACAATGCCGCTTCCTTGCGCCCATGTTTGAATCTCACCATGAATTTGCATCACGAGCTCGTGTGAAGAAGCTAACACAACGGCTTGTACATGCTTTTTCTCCACGTCAATGTTAGTTAGTAAAGGAAGTAAATACGCAAGTGTTTTTCCTGTTCCTGTCGGCGACTGGGCAATCACATCTTGCTTCTCTAAAATCATTGGAATTGTTTTTGTTTGAATCATAGTCGGTGTCTCAAAAGCCGCCTTTTTCCATGCATCTTGTAAAAAAGGCTTTAACGTTGAAATGAAATCACTCATGGAATTCTCCTTTTTATCTCAATCTTAATGGTTCTTTTTATCATAAACGTAAAACGTACGTTATTCATTAGTAGACTTCAATTATGATACACCATTGCTCTCTGCAATTACAACAACTCATTCAATCATAACCTCTTCCTGTTTCTTTTTTCCTGATAAGGGTAAAGAATGAAAAAGGAGAGGTGATAATAAATGAATAATGAAAAGAAGCTCTCTACACGAACTAGCATGGATCACCCTGAACAATACAACACAAAAAAAACAACACTATTTGAACAACATGAAACTGAACAGCATGTGGACCCAATCCCCGTCGAAGACTTGAATCAAGAAGTAAAAGATGAGAAAAACAAAAAGAGGACGAAGAAAGACTCCTCTAGTGAGGACAAATATCATAGTGGGTTTTAACGAAAAAGCCTGTCAGTTTGACAGGCTTTTTCGTTAAAGCTTTGGCCCTTTTCGAAACTTGAACCAGCCCATTTTATAAAACGCAAAAATCATTCCTACAACCATTATCCCCATAATAGCAAGTACAATAAAGTAATTATACTTTCCCGTTAACTCTGGCATATAAGAGAAGTTCATCCCGTACAAACCAGCGATAAACGTGAGTGGTAAAAAGATGGCTGACATAACCGTCAATGTGAACATAATCGAATTCATTCGGTCTGAATTGATAGACATATAACTCTCACGAATATCATTTGAAAGTTCACGATTGCCATTAACAATTTCAATCATATTTAACAAATGATCGTAAATATCCGTAAAATAACGAATTTGCTCTTTTTCTTTTAATGCACTAAGCGATAAAATGCGATAAAGCAAGTCGCGCATCGGATGCAACACGCGTCTCATACGTGAAAGATCACTGCGAATTTCATACAAATCCTTCATCAATTCATCCATCGGTTCTTCTGCTTCGTTTTCCTCTACCTCATCAATTCGATCTTCCACTTCATAAATTGGCGGAAAATAATCATCCACACAACTGTCTAACAGCTCATAGACAAGTCCCCATGAATCTTGAGGCTTCTTCCCTTGATTTTTGACCTTATCCCAAACGGTTTGAATGTTCTGCACATCATCCACTTGATACGTCACAAGAAAGCCTTCTCCAATAAAAGCATGAACTTCCATCTTTTCAAGCTCTTTTTGATCAAGGGCATAAAACACCATGAAATAATGATCATCATACACTTCAAGCTTTGCTCTCTGCCCTTGATTGAAGCAGTCCTCAACCGCAAGTGGGTGAAAGGAAAATTGATTTGTTAACAGCTCTCGCTCTTCTTTTGTTGGCTGTTCAAAATGAACCCAATACCACTCTACCTCTTCGCGACGAGCTTGCTCGATTGTTACGTTCTCACGTATTTGATTGTCTTTTATTTTAGCTAAAATGGTTATCATTGTTTTCCCTCTAGTTTGTTGGATGTGAACTATTATTTTCCCTTTCTTTCCTCACTCTAAACCTCTTTCGTGTGTTTTAACACATTGGCACTCTTCTAGGTACCGTTTCATACCTTAGTTATAAACGCTCAAAAAATGAGGTGCTACATCCATGTTACGCTCTCTCCCGTGTTATGATAAACAGCTCGCATTGTTTTTGCTTCATTTATGTTCAGAAACATACGTACAATATGAAAATGATGGACTTGTGAATCTTCCTGAAGGCTTTTCACTTGTAAAAGCATTCAAGGGGAAAGCATTTGGTCAGCATGAATGGTTTGGTTTTATTTTAGAAAGTGAAAATGAAGTAGTCATTGCTTTTCGCGGTACAAAATCAGACTTAGACTGGCTTGCCGATGCGTCAGCTTTTCAGCTTCCCTTCCCCTATGCATCAAATATCGGAAACGTACATGGAGGATTTTTATCCATTTACCATTCGTTGCGCAATGAGGTTTTTAACGCCTACGCTTCCCTTTCACCACAAAAACCTCTCTACATTACAGGGCATAGTTTAGGTGGTGCACTCGCTACCCTTCACGCCTTAGATGTGGCAGTCAATGGACCATTTGAACATGTAACAATGTATAACTACGGCAGCCCTCGAGTTGGTGATCCTGCATTTGTTACGAGCTATTGTTTACATGTACGTGAAAGCAAGCGCTTTGCGAATACAGAAGATGTGATCACAGAAGTTCCACCCCCTGTATTCCGCTATCCTTTCACAAGCAAAGTGTGGTATTACGAACACGTACCAGCTGCCATTTCTTTTACGATTCAAACAGGTTCCATCACAAATAACCATATGCCCGCTGTATATGAATCCGGAATCAAAAGTCTAACCGATAACCCTTGTGTCAGTCGTTACCCTTACATGCCATACTTTTAAAGAAAAAAAGGCCATCCACAACGCCTCTTTCAAGGTGTTGATGGAATGACCTTTTTCATTTCTTTAGCTTGTAAAGGTTTGATCGTTCTTTTTCGTGCTTGAAGGCGTATCGTCTTGATACTCGTATTCATTCACCCAGTAATCTGCATTTTTAATCCCTAGCTTTACTGGATCAAACACAGGATCAATTCCTTGTTTCTTTTGCTGCTCATAATCTTTTAATGTCACGAGCGCTGGTTTCGCTAAAATTAAGATTGCCACTAAGTTGAGCCATACCATAAGCCCAAGTCCTACATCCCCTAATGCCCACGCAAGGTCCGCTGTTTTAACTGCTCCGTAGAACGTTGCCCCTAATAAAACAACCTTTAGTGCAATCATTGGCCATTTGTTGCTTTTTCCTCTTGTTAAGTAGGCAATGTTTGTTTCTGCAATGTAGTAATAGGCCATAATCGTTGTGAAAGCAAAGAAGAATAGTGCAACTGCAACAAATCCTGCTCCAAATCCAGGAATAACAGACTCAATTGCGGCTTGTGTGTAAGCTGGACCTGCTGCCACATCTCCTAGGTTGTTGACGATAAACGTACCGTCTGCCGCCTGTGTATTATACATACCTGTAAACAAGATCATAAAGGCTGTTGCTGAACAAACCAATAATGTATCGATGTAAACCGAGAACGCTTGAACCAATCCTTGTTTCGCCGGGTGAGATACTTCCGCTGCCGCCGCTGCGTGAGGTCCTGTTCCTTGACCTGCTTCGTTTGAGTAAATCCCACGCTTTACACCCCATGAAATGGCTAAACCAACAATTCCACCGAATGCTGAATCTAACGCAAATGCACTTTTAAAAATAAGTGCTAATACACTAGGTAATTCTGTAATATTTACCGCTACAATGATTAGTGATAATAAAATATAGCCAAGTGCCATAAACGGTACTGCGTATTGAGCAACTGTTGCGATACGCTTTACTCCACCGAAGATAATTACACCTAATAAAATAACTAAAATGATCGCTGTAATCGTCGGACTAATGCTAAATGCATTTTCTAATCCTAAAGCAATTGAATTGGACTGAATCCCTGGCATCAGTAAGCTCATCGCAAGTAATGCTGCAATCGCAAACAGCGTACCATACCATTTCCACCCAATTCCTTTTTCAATGTAATAAGCAGGTCCCCCACGATACTGACCGTCTTGCTTTACTTTGTAAATTTGCGCTAATGTGGATTCAATAAATGCACTTGATGCCCCAATAAATGCAATCGTCCACATCCAGAACACCGCACCTGGTCCACCGAATGCAATGGCTGTCGCTGTCCCTGCAATGTTCCCTGTTCCTACACGCCCCGAAAGAGCGAGTGATAACGCCTGAAACGATGATACCCCTGCATCTGAGCTCTTTCCTTGAAACATGAGCTTAACCATATCTTTAATATGCCTAACTTGTAAAAAGCGCGTTAAAATGGAAAATAAAAGTCCAATTCCAAGACAAGCATAGATAATCGGCTGACTCCACAAAATGTCATTGAGCTTTCCTACTAGTTGTTCCACAGCATTTCCCCCTTTTATATTCTGAATTTTCTATCTGTTAAGAATTATAATTCAACAAGCTTCATAAGACAACATGAAATGTCACCTTTTCTGACATAAAATCATCGACAAATTGTAGTAAACGTTTACAAATTCATCCCATTTTCCTATATTTAACTTATATTCCATGACTTTTTAACGAAAATCAGAACGAAAACAACCTAAAAAGACAAGTAGACAAGTGATAAAACCTAACACCTGTCTACTTGTCTTATATGCTAAATGTATGACCGCCATTTATAGAAATGCTTTGACCTGTCACGAAACTAGATTCTTCTGATGCTAAATACACAACGGCACTCGCAATATCTTCAGGCTTCCCCATTCGCTGTAGCGGCACTTGCTTTCGATATTCTTCAATTGCTTCAGCACTGACGTCTTGATGACGCTCTACAGGGGTAAAACCTGGATTCACAAGGTTGACCCGAATTCCGTACGGCCCTAGTTCACTTGCCCACGACCGCGTCATGCCAAGCATGGCCGACTTGGCCGTCACATAATTAGCGAAGAACGCATTCCCTGTTTGAACCACTTCACTGCCAATGTTAATAATGGAACCTTGTCCTTTTTCCTTCATCACTGGTAGCACTTCTTTTAATAGAAGAAGTGGCGCTTTGACAAAGAAGGTCAGCTGATTTTCATAATCTTCCCACGTTGATTGTTCAATAGAAAGCTCTGGCTGCGGCCCTGTTGCGTTATTTACCAAAATGTCTACATCACTTCCTGACAAATGATTCATTTCTCGAATGAGCCGCGCCACGCTCTCTTCCTTTGTAATATCTGCTTGAATTGAAAACGCTGTTCCACCTTGCGCTTCAATTTCTTCTACTACCTTGTTGGCCCCTTCTTGATTATGTAGATAATTCACAATTACCGTTGCTCCTTCTTTTGCTAGCGCAAGGCTCATTGTTCTTCCTAACCCTCGTGAGCCTCCTGTCACAAGCGCTGTTTTCCCTTCTAACCTCATCCCGCTGTTCTCCTCTCTTTACAACAAAAGAGCTAGTTTCTCACTGGCTCTTTTATGAAACAATCACTATATTATTTCAACTTTTTTCGAAGTCGCAAGCCAATCCATACAAATAAATAAAATGGAATCACAATGATCACAAACACCCAAAGTGATGGTAAATTCCCCTTCGCCCCTTCAACGATAAAGACCGTTGTTGTCGAAATCGTTGCACAAACCGCAAAAAAGATTGGAATAATTAACAAAGCGGGACGCATAAAGCGCTTTGTATTTTGGCTAGCCAACGAAACCCCTCATTTCTTTTATGTGATCTAAACTTTTTGACATTCAGGTGTACGTAATCCTACTCTACCTTCCTTGTAAACTTTGCACGAACAAATAAAGAGATAAGAGAGGTGCCGTAGAAAAAGCCACCTGCGCCTACAAGAGCACTTTTCACTGAATTTATCTCGTCTTGAGAAAAAACAAACATCATGACTGCTAATAATATAGTTATCGCTGCGCTCATAATAATGGCATACACCATCAAACCCATTCGTAATGCTTTAGTTGCTTTCTTTTTTATCTCCATAATAGCTCCTTGAAACATGAACTTTTTCTAACCTTATTCTACCATCAGTATCTATCTCTGAAACTCTCTTTTTCTATGAGTTCGTCTCTTAAATGATGATGGACACAAAAAAAGGGTAGCACACCATGATGTGCTACCCTTTCTCTCATTCTTGTTCTGCCAACGCATCCGCAAATGCTTTTCCATACGGAGGTAAGTCTGGCGGGCGGCGGCTTGAGATAATATGGCCGTCTACAACGACTGGCTCGTCGTACCATGTTGCCCCTGCGTTCTCCATATCGTCTTTGATACCTGGCGTACTTGTCACTTTTCGCCCTTCTAAAATACGTGCTGAAATTAACACCCATCCAGCGTGGCAAATTTGGCCGATTGGCTTTTGATGCTCGTCCATGTAGCGCACCATGTCTAACACTTCTGGATACCTTCTTAGCTTATCTGGTGCCCAGCCACCTGGTACAAGAATACCGTCGTAATCAGCTGGGTTCACATCTTTAAATGACAAATCCGATTCTGCTGGCACACCGTATTTACCAAGGTACGTTTCATTTGCATGTTCACCCACTAAATGAACCGTTGCTCCTTCTTCTCTTAAACGTAAAACTGGATACCAAAGCTCTAAATCTTCAAAGTCTGCACTCACAAGCGCAATGACTTTTTTATCTTTTAATCGCATACGAACACCTCCACGTATAGTATAACATCTCTCCCTGCATTCTATGTTGCGCCACACACTCACCTTGTCTGTTAGAATGAGAAGAAAAGAGGTGAAATGCAGGTGGAATGGATCACAAAAGAGCTGGCGCAAGAGATTGTGACAAGGACGATGGACATTATCCCTTATAACATTAATGTCATGAATGAGCACGGTGTCATCATTGGATCAGGTGAACACGACCGCGTAGATCATATTCACGATGGCGCGATGCTCGTTATCCAAAAGCAAGAAACGCTTATTATTCATCACAAACAAGCGAAGAAATTAAAGGGAGTCAAGCCAGGCATTAACCTTCCCATTCTGTTTCAAGATAAAATGGTCGGAGTAGTTGGAATTACAGGCATTCCTGCCGAGGTGAAAAACTACGGCAAACTCGTTAAAATGACAGCCGAAATGCTGTTGCAGCAAGCCTTTTTATTAGAATCCATGCAATGGAAGGAGCGCGTAAAAGAAGAGGTCATGAATGAACTGCTTAATAACGCTAGCGTTCCTCACTCTGCTATCGTAGATCGTGCGAACATGATTGGCATTGACTTATCCATCAGACGTGTAGCCGTCATCATTCAGTTAACGATAAAAGAGACAAATCAAGACCATCACAAGCTAAGAAAATCGATTGTCGCAAGCCTTCAGTCGGTTTTAACAGAAGCAGATTTGTTATCAGATTTTTCATTTCCGACACTGGTTCTTTTAAAGCGCATTCATCTAAAAGAACAGAGCTGGAATCGCTCCTTCACTCTTACTGAGCTCACACACCTGCAGACGATGTTAAATCAACACAAGGACATCACTTATAAAATAGCAATGGGTCACGATAGCGCCGTTGTCTCGGAGTCTTTTCAACGAGCAAAACAAACGCTTCAGACAGGATGCGCTTTATTCCCTGAGAAATCACTCTATGACTATTTTGATATGTCACTTCCTGTCCTTTTATCACAGTTGCCTAGTAAAAGCGAGCTGCAGTCTTTCTTTTCTCTTCTTGTTGCTCAAGACGAAAATGGAGAATTGCAAGAAACGTTAACTTCCTTTATTGAACAAAACGGGGAGCTGAACAGAGTGGCTGATTCCCTCTTTATTCATCGCAACACTCTTCGCTATCGCTTAGATAAAATAAAGAAGCTAACAGGCAAAGACCCTAAACATACAAAAGAGCTATTTGAATTGTATATCTCCATGCTTCTTTATCGCATTCAGCCTTGATTGATTGTGCATATGCACAATCAATCAAGGCTTTTTTATGTTTATTTAGCTAATGAACACTTAAATTAAAGCGCTTACAATAGGTGTAACAAATGAATAGAGGAGGTAGACAAAATGGATATTCAAGTAAGTGCGTTAGGCGCTATTAGTGCTCTTATTATTGCGATTGTCCTTATTTTAAAACGTGTTCCACCTGCATACGGAATGATTGTCGGTGCGTTAGCAGGCGGCTTAATTGGAGGCGTGAATTTAACCGAAACGGTTACACTGATGATCGAAGGCACAAAAGGAATTATCCCGGCCGTTCTTCGTATTTTGGCCGCTGGGGTATTAGCGGGTGTGCTCATTCAATCAGGAGCTGCCTCAACGATTGCCGAAACAATTGTGCGAAAGATGGGTGAAACAAGAGCCTTACTCGCCCTTGCGGTGGCAACGATGATTTTAACCGCTGTCGGTGTGTTCATAGACGTGGCCGTTATTACTGTCGCGCCGATTGCATTAGCGATTGCGCAGCGTGCAAAACTATCAAAAACAGCGATTTTAATTGCGATGATTGGTGGAGGGAAAGCAGGAAACGTCATGTCTCCTAACCCAAATACCATCGCAGCCGCTGATGCTTTTAATGTTCCGCTTACATCTTTAATGGCCGCCGGAATCATTCCTGGGTTATGTGGCTTAGTCGTCACCTATATCATCGCCAAAAAATTAATCAACAAAGGTTCACACGTGGAAGCATCCGATGTAAAAAATGAATCAACCGAGACGCATCCACTCTTTTTACCCGCCATTATTGCACCCCTTGTAACGATTATATTATTAGCGTTACGCCCAACACTTGGAATTGCCATTGATCCGATGGTTGCTCTTCCAGTCGGAGGAATTGTGGGAGCTCTTGTGATGAAGCGAGGAAAGCAAATCAACGAATATGCAACGTTTGGATTAAATAAAATGTCTGGTGTGGCCATCATGCTTTTAGGTACAGGAACGTTAGCCGGAATTGTAGCAAACTCTACTTTAAAAGACGTGATTATTAATGGATTAACTCAATCTGGACTTCCCCCTTACTTATTGGCACCCATTTCAGGAATATTAATGTCGGCGGCAACCGCATCGACGACGGCAGGAACAGTTGTTGCAAGCAGCGTATTCTCATCGGTTATCCTAGAGCTTGGAATTCCTGCATTAGCTGGAGCGGCCATGATTCATTCGGGTGCAACCGTACTCGATCACTTGCCACACGGAAGCTTCTTTCACGCAACGGCGGGAAGTGTCAATATGGGCATTAAAGAACGTTTAAAAATTATGCCATTTGAATCGTTAGTTGGTCTTACAATTGCCATTGTGTCAACGTTACTATTTGGTGTATTTAAATGATTTGTGTAACAGGAGGGATAACAGATGAAAATTGTGATTGCACCAGACTCATATAAAGAAAGCCTCACTGCATTAGAAGTGGCAAACGCAATTGAAGCAGGATTTAAAGAAGTATTGCCTCAAGCTCAGTATGTCAAAATTCCAATGGCAGACGGCGGCGAAGGAACCGTTCAATCTCTCGTAGATGCGACAAATGGGCGCATCATTGAACAAAACGTCACCGGACCACTTGGCAATAAGGTTACTGCCTTCTTTGGTGTACTAGGCGATGGCAAGACGGCCGTTATTGAGATGGCGGCCGCGTCAGGCCTTCATCTTGTTTCACCTCAAGAACGCAACCCCCTTCTAACCACAACATGGGGCACGGGTGAACTCATAAAAGCGGCTCTTGATTACGGTGTTACACACATCATCGTCGGTATTGGCGGTAGTGCGACAAACGACGGTGGAGCAGGCATGATTCAAGCACTGGGCGGCAAGCTACTTGATAAGAATGGCAACCCAATCGGTTTTGGCGGTGGTGAGTTAGAAAAGCTACATCAAGTGGATGTAGCTTCAATGGATGCGCGTCTTCAAACGGTTCGTATTGACGTCGCCTGTGACGTCGAGAACCCATTAACAGGGGCACGAGGAGCTTCTGCCATCTTCGGCCCTCAAAAAGGGGCAACCCAAGAGATGATCACAATACTTGACGCAAGCTTAACTCACTTTGCCAACCTTGCTGAACATACAATACAAAAATCCACGCGAGATTTACCAGGAGCTGGAGCTGCCGGTGGTCTCGGCTTTGGGTTAGTGACGTTTCTTTCTGCTCACTTAAAGCGAGGCATCGATATTGTCTTAGAAGCTACTTCTTTTCATGAACACGTGCAAGGAGCATCACTCGTTATTACAGGTGAAGGTCGCATCGATAGCCAAACGATTTTTGGCAAAACACCGATTGGGGTCGCCAAAGCAGCGAAAGCTCACCATATTCCGGTTATTGGAATTGCAGGGTCTATTTCAACGGATAGTGATGTTGTTCGTCAACATGGCATCGATGCCGTGTTTAGTGTGGTACCAGGTGCAATGCCATTGCCAGAAGCGCTCGCAAACGCTAAAACATATATATCTTTGACAGCTCGCAACATCGCTTCTCTTTTTTCTTTGAAAAGTATTTGACTTTCATTTTTTATCATGATATATTTATATATCTCACTTCGCCAAAGAAGTAACTTGACAGAACGTAAAATGCAAGAGTAAGAATGACTGGCATTCTACTAATGTTTTTATCATGAAAAACTTATTCACACTGGATCGGCTTCGGAGTCGTAAGGATGTAAGAGAGGTAGGGCTTACGTCGTTTAGGTTAGTAAAAACGACCAGGTGGAAAAAAGAACCGCGGCAATTTATTTTTCATATATTATAAATTTTACATTTACGCTTGCGATCACACAGGCAAGTTACTTATATGACAAAAGCGAGGCAGACTAATCTGCCTCGCTTTTTTTATAGCTTCACCTTTAACTCTTCAATTTGTTTTAAATGACGCTTTTCATGGTAGCCAATAAATTCTGACCATTGCTTTAAGTGAAGTAAGCCAAACACAGGATGAGGGAACGATTTTTTCTTTAGCTCCTCCTCCTTATGCTGAGCGACAAACGCATGTAATCCTTCACGTGATTCATGAAGCTTCTGTTTTATCTCTTCAAGCGTCATATATGCATCTGATGGTGTAACATAATCCGGTGCTACTACTTTGCGAGAGCGGTCAGGAGTTAAGTGAATGGGCTTTTCATCCGTGGGCTGTTCTGGCCCTTTTACTAACGCCTTTCTCATCATTTGAACAAGCACCTTTTCCATTAAATATAAATGCTCTAGTACCTGCATAATGGTCCAAGAGCCTTCCTCTACCTTTTGATTTAACTGCTCATTTGAAAGTTCACTCACACTTTCTAACAATTCATTTCGTACTTGTACATTATGTTCCACCTTGCCCTCTCCCCTTATCGCTATCCTTGATTTAGAACGTATCGTTTGTCTACCTTTTGTGAATCCTTATTCATTAGCTTATGTCAGCCAGTTAGCTGGCTATGATAAAGCTCTGCATAAAAGCCATTCTTTTTTAATAGCTCGTCATGTGAACCCTTTTCATTCACTTCTCCATCGACTAGCACCACAATTTGATCCGCTTGTTGAACCGTATTCAAACGATGTGCAATCACAAAGCTTGTTCTTCCATTCATCAACCGTTGTAACGCCTCTTGAATATGTACTTCTGTTACGGTATCAATGCTGCTTGTTGCTTCATCTAAAATGAGAATGGACGGGTCAGCAAGAATCGCTCGCGCAATGGAAAGCAACTGCTTTTGCCCTTGACTAATGCCGCTGCCATCTTGCTTTAATACCATGTCATATCCTTTTGGCAGCTTTGTAATAAACGAATGCGCATTGGCCATTCGAGCGGCCGTCTCTACTTCCTCATCTGTTGCGTCTAGTCTTCCATATCGAATGTTTTCTCGAATGGTACCTTGAAACAAAAACGGCTCTTGCAACACAAATCCCATATGCCGGCGAAGGCTTGATCGCTTCACGCTTTTTGTCTCATACCCATCTATTTGTATTTCTCCATCACTTGGGTCATAAAAGCGTGACAGCAAGTTAATGATGGTTGTTTTACCAGCACCAGTGGGCCCAACGAGCGCGACCGTTTGACCTGTCGAAGCCCGGAAGCTAACATCACGAATGGTGGCTTCATCGTCATCATATGAGAAAGATACATGTGAGAATACAACCTCTCCTTTGACAGAATCTATCTCTACCGCTTCTTTTTCATCTGTCACTTCCTCTTTTTCATCCAGTACATCGAATACACGCTCGGCCCCTGCAATCGCTGAAAGCAACGTATTAAATTGATTGGCGAGATCATTGAGCGGCCGCGTAAACTGCCTTGCATACTCAGCAAAAATAACAATGACTCCGATGGAAACCATGTTGCGTAACGCTAGAATCCCACCAACGCCTGCGATAATCGCAAAGCTTAAGTTATTTAACACGTTCATGAGCTTAGGGATAAAGCCTGAATACGTTTGTGCCCAAAATCCCGCTTCTTTTAATCGCTCATTTTTCACCATTAACTCCGCCATGACTTTCTGTTCTTGTGAAAAGGTTTTGACGATTTGCTGACCTGATAGGGTTTCTTCAATAAACCCATTTAACTCTCCTAAGTTCCGCTGTTGTTCCTTAAACAACTTCCCTGTTCGTCTCGTAATCCATTTCATTCCAAACACCATCACTGGCACAATGATGAGTGTGACCATTGTTAGAAGTGGACTTAACCATACCATCACGGATACCGTACCGACGAGCGTCAACACACTCGAGAAGATTTGAATGACCGAGCTATTTAACGTCGAACTTACATTTTCAATATCATTTGTCACACGACTCATGATTTCACCATGCTGACGCTTATCAAAAAATGAAATCGGCAATTCATGAAGATGGTGAAACAATTGCGTTCGCATTTTATACACGGTTTGCTGGGCGATTTGAATCATCCAGCTATTTTGTGCAAATAAAGAAAGAGAATAAACGAAGTAAATGCCGACTAACACAAGCAGCAGCCTCCCTAATCCTTCACTGCTTTGTGTCACAATGTACTGATCGATAGCTCGCCCAATTAAGAATGGTCCTAAAAGTCCTAGACCTGAACTAACAACAACCGCAATCAGCACCAGTAGTAGCTTGTTTTGATTTAACGATAGATAAGCCCAGATCCTCTTTAGCGTATGTAGCCCATTTTTCGCTTTTACCTTTTTATTGGCTGAAGAAGCCTCACTCGAACGTAATAAGTCACTCACCACTTCTTTTCTATATCGAAAAGGTCTACTTAGCTCTTTGCGCATGCTTTAGCCCCTCCTTACCAAATTGAGATTGAACGATTTTTTGGTAAAGCGTTGATGTCTCTACTAACTCTTCATGTGTACCTTGGTTAACAAGCTTTCCATCTTCTAAAAGTAAAATCCGATTGGCTTCCCTTGCCGTACTTACTTTTTGCGTAATAATAAGCGTCGTACACGTATATGTTTTTAACGCCTTTAAAAGCTTCGCCTCTGTTTTTAAATCTAACGCGCTCGTGCTATCATCTAATAAAAGAATGGATGGCTTGCGGATTAATGCTCGCGCAATGGACAGACGTTGTTTTTGACCACCTGAAAGGTTTACCCCCCGCTGTCCAATTTTTGTTTCATATTTCCGAGGCAACTTTTGAATTGTTTCATGAATTTGTGCATCCTTCGCAGCCTGCACCATGTCATCATCTGTAGCATCCTCTTTTCCCCATGCTAAATTCTCCTTAATAGTTCCTGTAAATAAAAGCGCTTCTTGAGGAACAAAGCCAATGCTTTTTCGCAGGTCTTGCGCTCTTACATCCGCTACATTCCTTCCATCAATAAACACGGCTCCACTCGTCGCATCATATAATCGTGGAATGAGTTGAAATAATGAAGATTTACCAGATCCTGTTGCACCTAAGATGGCCACAGTTTCTCCTTGTTCAGCAGTAAACGAGATGTTTTGTAAAACTGATTGATCTGTACCTGGATAGTGAAACGAGACATCCTCAAACACAATTTGACCACCTTGAACAACGAATGATTCATCGTTCATATTGTCAGTTAGATCAACCTCTGTTTCAAGTACTTCCTGTATGCGACTAGCAGAGGCTCTCGCTCGGGAAAAAGCCATAATAATAAAGGAGAAGATAGAGAAGGCAGAAGTAATTCGAAATGCATAGTTGATAATGGCAACAATCTCACCCACTTGAGCATTGCCACTTCTCACTTCAAAGCTTCCTATCCACAGCACAACTAACATACTCATGTTCATAACAAACAATAAAATCGGTAAGGTGACTTCCATTACCTTTAATACTCTAACCGTTTGCCCCCTTAATTGTTCATTAGCTTTTGTAAAACGATTCATTTCATAATCGTGCCGTAAGAAGGCTTTTACGATACGCATTCCTGATAGGTTTTCTTTCATCACACTGTTTACACCATCTAACTTTTGCTGAACAGCTTGAAAGAGCACCCTTCCTTTTTTCATCATCCACATTAAAAAAATCAACAGTATCGGTATCACCGTCATTAACACAAGTGCTAATTTTGCATTTACGAGAAAAGCCATTAGCACACCACCAATGACTAACAAAGGCGCACGTAGCATAATCCGCAAACTCATAAAAATTGTATTTTGAGTTTGCGTGACATCATTTGTCATTCTTGTGATTAAAGAAGACGTCGGAAACTGACTCAAATTTGAAAAGGAGAACGATTGAATTTTTGAAAACAACCCTCTTCGAACATCGTAGCCGTAGCTTTGACTTACGTGAGAGGCATAAAAAGAATTTAAAATACCCGATACAAACGCCAGGAGCGACATTCCAATCATGATGCTCCCCCATTTTATAACCATCACCAAATCATTTTGCATAATCCCTTCATCAATGACCTTCGCCATTAAGAGGGGGTGAACAAGCTCTACGATAAGCTCTGTTAACATAAATAAAAGCGCGACCGCCATCGGAAGACGATAAGGCTTCAAAAACGAAAAGATACTCATTTAACCCCTTCCTCCAACTTTGTATATGAATGGTGTGGACGATTCAATGAACCTCCACTTATAGAATTTACACTTATTTCTATCATAGCGCTTTTTAGATTATTTTTTAAATAATTTGAATTTTATCGCAAAAAAGTGCGATTACCGTTCGGTAATCGCACTCCTCTTCATTTAAGCTTTTGGAAAAAACAACTCGACCGTTGTTCCTTTATTCAATTCACTTTTAATGTTTATCTCTCCATGATGAGATTCAATAATTTTAAAGCTGACCATCAGGCCTAATCCTGTTCCTTTTTCTTTTGTACTATAGAAAGGTTCCCCTAGCCTTGTTAAGCGCTCTGGTGAAATACCTGTCCCTTGGTCAACAAATTGAATGACAACACCATTTTCTGTTTTCTTTGCATGAATGTGAATATCTCCACCGGTTCCCATTGCTTCAATTGCGTTCTTTAAAATATTAATAAACACTTGCTTTAATTGATTTTCATCACAGCGAATAAGCGGCAAATCAGGTTCAAATGTAGACACCAGCGACACGTTATTCAAGATCGCTTGCGTATCTAACAACGTCATCACATCTTTTAACAGCGTGGATACATCCTTTTGGCGAAAATTCATCACCTGCGGCTTTCCTAACACTAAAAATTCGTCCACAATGAGGTTAATCCGTTCTAGCTCAGATTCCATAATATCAAAGTAATGTTTACGCTCATCACTTTCTTCTTTTAGTAAATGAATGAAGCCTTTAATCGATGTTAAAGGGTTGCGTATTTCATGAGCGACACCTGCAGCTAACTCTCCGACTACCGCTAGCTTCTCAGATTTACGCAATAGCTCTTCTGCTTGCTTTCGGTCTGTAATATCTGTTGAAACAAACAATGTTTGATTTGCTCCATATTGAACAGAGTAAAAAGGAACTTCGGTTGTCTCAATCCAACGAATGTTTCCATCTTTATCTTTAAACTGTGCTTCGTGTTCACAATACCCTTCTTGGGCCGTACATTCATCATGGTCAATGGAAAATGCTACTTCCTCTACTTGCTTCCCAATTAGCTCTTCTACCCTTACACCTAGTAATCTAGCAAATGATTCATTCACAAGTGTAAAACGGTGATCTGGATCAACAGCATAAATGTAGCTAGGATTAATATCCATGACTTTTCGCAAAAATTCTTTTTGCTCATTCAATTGTTCTTCTTTTAATTGCAAGCCGATTTTAGATTCTCGAACATAATGAACCATCTCGTTAAAGCGGCTTGAGAGAATGCCAATTTCTGTTTTATCCACCTGCTCAACCGTTTGATACAAATCACCTTTCGCCACTCGGTCCACAGCGACGTACAGCTGCCGAATTGGTCGTAAAGTTTGCCTTGCATATACAGCGGTTAAAAAGGAAAGCAAAATGAAGGTAATAAAGGACAAAGTCCATAACGACTTCTGAAACGTCTCATATGGCTCATAAACTGCCTTAACAGGAACTTGAGCAACTACACCCCAATCGAGCACTGGAATATGTTCATAGGATGCAAGCATTGGGATATTTTCAATGTTTTTTGTTTTTAAATAGCCCGATTCTTTATTTACGAGCTTTCGAACGACCTCACTCGCCGTTACGTCATCACCAATACGCCTCTGAACAGGATGAGAAATGACTCTTCCTTGACGATCAACAATAAATGTATAACCATCGCTACCAATGTTAAAAGATTGAAAGATTGATTGAAAGTTAGAGTTTTGTTCAATTCGAAGTGAAAGGTTAACAAGCTTTTGAACCACGCCTTCATCATCTATAATAGGAACAGATAAAACAAGAATATAGCGACCTGTATCTGCAGAAATCACATCACTTAAATACGGCTTTTTAGTTGCCAGGGCTTTTTGAACATACCCTCGATCACTCAGATTGTAATCTTTCATATCTCGTAAATCACTTGGATAAAAGCCTCTAATATAACCTTGATTATCCACAATCGTTCCACTATCAATATAGGGAGATATGGTAGCGATTTTCTCCAACTCTTTTTTCCACAACGTCGGATCATCTATGATAAACGCGTCACTTGATTGAACATATGTAGAGAGACCCTGTATATCTTCTACGACAAAAGAGATTTGCTTTTTCAATCGTAGTACCGTTTCATCGGTTATTTCATGAAATTGATCTTGTGAAATGTCCGGTAGTATGACACGAGACACTACGAACATCAATGCAAGAAGAATTACAATAATGACGACATTAATGAGATAAATTCGCCAAAAGATGCTTGATTTAAACCATTTCATACTTATTCACCTTAACCTGTCCTATCGTCTACCTCTCCAGGCTCCTTTATTCATGCAGACTATAATTTTGACCTTCGAATAATTTGATTAATTACTTCTGAAAATACTAATCCCATCGCGATGGATCCTGATATCATTAACGCTTTCGCAGCGAGTTGAACAGCTTGGTTGTAATCATTCTCCACAAAATTCCTCATGGCATCATAAGCAAGACCACCTGGTACTAAAGGAATGATACCCGCAACATTAAAGATAATGATAGGTGTTCTATAAATTTTCGCAAACATTTGACTCACAATCGCCACAAAAATGGAAGCAATTAATGTAGCAATCACGCTATCAAAGTTGAAATAGACAAACAGTGTATAGATAAGCCATCCACCCATCCCAACTAATCCACACTTTAGTAATGATTGTTTAGGCGCATTAAAAATGACCCCAAACGCAGCGGATGCAATAAAACTCGTCACTAGTTGTTCAACTATCATAGATACTCCTTTCAATTTAAGAATGAAAGTACAACTGCAATGCCTGATCCGATGGCAGAGGCCGTTAAGAAGGCGTCTGCTCCTTTTGATATACCCGATACTAAATGGCCGGACATTAGGTCTCTCACAGCATTTGTAATGAGAAGACCAGGGACTAGTGGCATAACAGAACCAATAATAATTTTATCCAATTCATGCCCAATGCCCATCTGTATAAACAAAAATGAGATAAATCCAATAATAAATGAAGCTGAAAACTCAGCGAAGAATTTAATCTGTACAAGGTAATGAAAGTATAAAAGACATGAAAAACCGAGGCCTCCTGCGATCATGGCTGGAACAAAGTCCTGCCATACCCCTTGGAACATAATTAGAAAGCATCCACTTGATATGGAAGCCGCTGCAATTTGTACCCAAATAGGATACATCAAATTACGTTTTTCAATATTCTTTAGTGCCGTATAGGCCTCGTCCAATGATACTTGTCCACCGCTAATATTTCGTGAAATGCTATTCACTAGCGTCACTTTTCTCAAATCCGTTGTACGCTCTGAAATTCGAATAAGCTTTGCTGGAGCCATACCATCAGCCGAAAAGATGATACCTGTAGGCGTAACATAGCTATGGGCATCTTCAATTCCGAAAGAAGCAGCAATTCTTGTCATCGTGTCTTCTACTCGACCTGTTTCAGCTCCACTTTCTAGCATAATCTTACCCGCTAGCAAGCACACTTCAATAATTTCATATGTTTGATTTGAATTTGTAGGCATTCATCATCTCTCCATTAAAGCTCTTTCTTATTCTTTTAACGTTTCACAAAACGAATATTGTCCATTATTTCCTTAATTACCAATCATATTCGGATACTCTATCTGACATCATACCAACAATAAAAGATAGATGTCACTACTTGAAGGTATTTTTTGGACAGAAAAAGACATTTTTCTACATCAAATCCGATAAATATAGATCAAAACAAGTAGAAGCACACCCAGTAGAAAAGGTAATTTTCTATTGGGTGTGCTTCTTTTTATTACATTCTTGCCGTATGAGTATCTTCGTGCGCTTTTGCCATTAACTCGTACTGACGTGCTCGTAATTCAAATAATGTTAACGGATCATAATAAGCCTCTGGGTTCGATCTCATTTCATCCAGTTGCTGTTGATTTTGAGCAATCTCATTTTCCGTCTCTACGACTAACTCTCTTAGCTTACTAAACGGTTCCTTAAAGAAAACATCAATATCAATCTCCAATGACTTCTCAAACAAATCAAATTGCAGGAAGAACTTATGGATAATGGATGCCGTCACATCTTCATATGTTTCATTTTCAATATACTTCTTGTAGTTATTGTGTAGGAGCGATTTATTTTGTGGAATAGCCCCAAACAATTTACCTGCACTTTTTAAAATAAATTGTGTTGGCTTAAAGCGAAGCATGATGTTTTCTTGATCCATTTGAATTCTCGTTGTCATACGATTCACATCACGGCGCCAGTCATCTAATACTTTAAAGTCACAGTGTAATCTCATTCTTGTTTCTTCATATAAATCGTTAAACGTTTCTGCCATTTCTTCTAAATAAGTTTGACCTTGTTCTAACTCTTCATTTGAATAATGAATCCACTCAGTCATTTGATTCGAAAAGACAGGTAAAACTTGCTCTTGCAGGTACTCATGAATTTTCTCGTTCATCTTATCATTTAACACGACATGAAGCTGACTATAGTCACTATCCTCTGTAATCAAGCTTGAACATTCACGTAAAAGATCTGGAATATCTTTTGTTAGCTCTACCTTCAGACTCTCCTTCACCTTGCGATATGACTGTACAATCGATGCTACTTTTTCTTTTTCTAAATCAGTAAAGCTGTTAATAAAGCCGTTTAGCCTAATTAACATCTCGTCGTTCCATTTAATTGAATCTACTAAATAATTCTCCATCTCTACACGCTTTTCTAGCAGCGCTGTAAGAGTTTTACGAATAAAGAACAGAATTTTCATCGCACATTCTTGTTTGGAATGCGGCGTACTCGTATTGAAACCTGATTGAACGAACTCTGTTAACTCTTGAAGCTGTTCCTTCAATGAATAGATGGATGAATAAGGGAAGACTTTTGCACTTGGGAAATATTCATTTACACGCTCTTGTGTATCCTCTAACATACGCACAGCCTCTACTTCATGGCGATACACATCCATTTTATTGAGGATAAAATGAAGAGGCATATCTTTGTATCGTTCTTTCATCTCAAGTAGAATATCTCGCTCTTTATCAGTGAACGGTTCGTTTGCATCAAGTACAAATAATAAACCATCCCCGATTGGCAAGTAATTCGATACTTCTCCTTTTCCATTAAACCCTGGTGTATCAATAAACGAACAATTTGTTTTTGCTAAGAAATCGCAAGGGAGATTTAGTTCAACAAACGGCTCATTTCGATCAATTTGACGACTCATTGCCCCCGTATCTTCTAATTCAGCTAAATCCACTAAAGATTTCGCTTCAAGCTTGCTTACTTTACGAATATCTAAAGCATCCGCATCCGATACAACAACTGGACACACAACATCTCCTAATCGGTCTTCATCTAAAATGGAATTGATAAATGATGACTTGCCAGTGCCCGTTGAGCCCGCTACTAAAATGTGGCTAGTCTTCACATCCATCAGCTTATCTACCCACCACATTGACTTATAATCAACCTCTAAGCCATTACGCTTTGTCCAGTTAATAATCGACTCAAATAAATCTAGACAGTAATCCAACCCATCGATGTTATTTTGCGAGTAAAAAATATAGCTCCCTGCATCACTTACAACCGGGTCAGCTATGGAAGAAGGATACAACTCTGTCCATGCTAATACTGCTGCAGACGCAAATAGAGACTCTGATTTCTTTGTTGTTCGTAACCAATTTGTTAGTAAATGTGGGACTAAATCATGTAATTCTTTAATAAAATACTTACCTTCAATAAGCCCACAGTACGTTTCCTCAAATAAATAAGGAACCTCTTTCCAGCTATCTCCTTGGTCTAGGTTAAGGTTTAAGAACACAGCATTAACCGTTCCAATCCACTCCATGTATAATTCATGATTGCGGTATTTATTCCATAGAGAAACCACTAGCCTTTCGAAGTCTTCTTGACTTGCTTCATAGATTGCCAGTAAGACTTGTTCAAAGTAATCCGGTGCTGCATGCTGTGTATAGCCTTCATCTACATAACGATTGAGCACTACAAACCACTCTCTGGATTGCGTACGAATCGATTCATTTACCGCTAAATCAAGCGCGTGCTCCCAGTCTTGTTGCTCTTCATAGAAGGTGCGAGCTAACTCTGTTACATTTGGATAATCAGGATTAAATGAAACAGCTTCTTTAATGACCTTGTGAGCGAAATCAAATTGATGCTCTTCTAGGTAAAGTGAGAATAATTGCAGCGCTACTTCAGACGTCAACGTTTCGCATTCTGCATCAATAGACGTATAAATCTCTTCTGCAACAGACAAAATCCCCATCTCATAATAAGCATCCGCTATGTTTTTTCTTGCCCATTCATATAACTCGCCTTCAATGTTCTCCCATTTAAAGATAGCTGCCTCATAATCTCGATGATGAAAATAGACTTCCCCTTGTGCAAAGCGAATAGGTGATAAATCATACATTTCCTTCTCTCGCTCTTGTGCATACACATCCCCTAGCACACGAATAGGGTGACGTGCATCTGTATCTCCTACAAATTCTTCATAATATGACTTTCTAATTAAAGGTTGTTTTTCTATCATAAGTGCCCTCCGTTATCTATGTAAAAATTCTCGGTAGTTAAAAGGTAACCGCCAATTTTACCTGATTGCTAAGTCAAGCTACATCATATAACAGGTGATGTGCAAAACGAATGAGTCCATCCTCTTAATCCATTCCCAGGATAAGTGGGTCCAAATCCTTCATTTTCTACTATTATTTTAACAGAAATAGGCCGCCAAAAAATTTCATTTGCGTTTCAATTCACTGCCAATAACCTCCTGTTATAACAAAAAACCGCTCTACATCATTCGTTTACAAATGATGTAGAGCGGGTGTCATTAAGAAGATATGGTTGGATTTGATTTATTTACCATCGTTGATTTCTTCGTTCGAGCCTTGGAATGAACATTGCTAAATCCATCATTCAACTGCACCATGGAAGCATTTAGGTTCAATCTAGTCCTGGAAACGGAACAACCATCTCCTTATCTTTTCCCTTATTACACTAAAAAACGATAAGAGCTACCTCAAATGAAGCCATCATCCTTCATTTGAGGTAGCTTTTTAGACAAATAGAATCTCTTCTGTGGCACGATATTCTCTCGGTGAGAGCCCTACGTATTTCTTAAACGTACCACTAAAGTAATTAGGGGTATTAAACCCTAGTTCTTCTGCAATCCTCTCAATCGTATAATCAGTATGACGCAACAGCCAGACAGCTCGTTGAAGACGAACAAACGTCACATACTCCACAAAATTCAGACCTATCTCTCGTTTAAACAAGCGACTAAAATACGGAACGCTTAAACTGATGTGATCGGCCACTTGCTTAATCGCTAAATCTTCTGTGCAGTGCTCAGAAATATAATCAATACACGTTTGAATTTGCGTATCTTTTGGGATTTCTTCATAATACCGAAAATTAACTCGCTTATATGGCGGTGTACGTCTTGCTTTACGAGCTTCTCGATACGAATGATGTAAGGAAAGTGGCTCTCGATAAACGGACCCTATTCCAATATATAAATAAATACCGTACACTTCCGCTAATTCATCTACTACACCTAAAATGGCTTGTTCTCCCTCGTTCCAATGCTTTAACGATATGCATCCGTCAGGCACTTGTAAAAGCAAAAGAATGTGCTTGCGATAAGACAAAAAGGAAACATGTATCCGATAATCATTGAAGCGCTTTCTAAAAAGATCTTGAATCACTACAGGAGCCTGCCACCCTTCTACTTCTTTCCGCTCTGGAAAGCGAACAAAGCCTTGAACGAAGCACACTAAGTTTGGAACAGCTTCACCTGGTAAAAATGACCGGGCTTGAATTAACTCTTCCTCGATGGTAACATCTCCTCTTAATAAACGTCGAAGAAAAGCTTCTTGAAATGGTAGCGTATGGTGATTTGAATCTTGATTCGGACGGAATTGCTCATAAATTTCATCATAGTTTAACAGAGCCGTTTGTTGATCAGCCAATTCTCCAATTGCTCTTTTTACATGACGAAGAAACAAGCTCTTTTTAATAGGCTTTACCCCTAAATAGTCTAGCTTGCACTCAACAGCTAAAGGCGCTGTTGCTAACAAAGATGAATCTAGCAATGTAATAATCTTACACTCTTTATACTTCTTACGTAGTCGATACACTTTCACCCAATCAAATAACTTGCACACTTCTACAATAATAATATGTACTTGCTTCCCACTTTCTCTCTCTCGTAACACACATAACTCGCGATACTCTGTTAGCATCCAATCGACTAACTGATTGTATTCCCCTTGATGCTCTACTTTTACATTCACACCATACATAGTCGATCCCCCCTTACTTGACCTTCAAACTCTCTTTAATCCTCTCAAACGAGAGATTTCCATCTCCATATCATCTCTACTTAAGAGATATTTTAAGAATAGGTTAAATATTTATAAGTTTCTGATAATTTTCTGTAAGGTATCTATTCCTATTATAACGTACAATCAATTCTATAGTATAGCTAAGCCGTAAGAAAGGAGGATTTATGAGACACGGCTACGCTTAAAGGGATATAAAGGGGGAAAATGAATGGCTGCTGAATACAAAGAGTATGACTACGTCGAGGCGGGTACAATCGACGTTCGTGACCTTGAACCACTCGATTTAGAAACAAGTGAAATCATGAAAAGTGAATTTCGTACAGGTTTTAAATTAACCGTCTTCTATTATGTCTTTATTTTGACTATTCCTATCTTAAACTGGTTTGCTAGTGATTTTATGTTTTCAGATATGTGGGGTGGCATGACATACACTTGGTTCTTCACTAGTATCATTGCTATGGCAATGTCTTTTGTGATTGCCTTTATTCACACTTCACTTTATGAAAAGCGCTTACAAAAATACCAAAGTGAAACAAAGCTTTCTTCACCTCCACAAGAAAGGAGCGTTAACTAATGATGGCATCCTTACTCGAACCCAAAATGCTACTAACGATTTTATTGATGGGAACGATCGTTTACATTACGTATTTAACAAAGCGAAACACAACAGCTTCTGACTACTTCGTTGGTGGTCGTAGCTTCGGTTGGTTCACAAATGGTTCTGCAATTGGTGGCGATTATTTAAGTGCTGCTACTTTCTTAGGTATTGCGGGTTTAACGTATCAACTTGGATATGATGGCGCTTATTATGCGTTCTGCTTCTCAATTGGGTTAACGTTACTTGCCATCTTCGTAGCAGGACCACTTCGTCGATTTGGTGCCTATACGGTAGCAGACTTCCTCGCTTATCGCTTCCATAGTAAACGTGCTCGTCTAGCAGCCGTTGCGGTTGTATTAGCCATTTCAGGCTTCTATGCAGCACCACAGCTTTTAGGGGCTGCGCAAATTTTAAGTATGTTCTTTGGCACAAGCTATGAGTTTGGTATTATCTTTACGTGTTCAGTCATGATTTTTTATGTAGGTGTTGGTGGGATGAAAGGGACAACCCTTAACCAAGCACTTGAATTATGGATTCGCCTTGGCGCATTCTTACTAATGGTAGGAGCAGCAATCTACGGAGGCTTACACTACCAAGAAATTTTAGCTTCCATTAACGAATTTAAGGGTGTTATTACTGGTACTGGTCAATATGCAGCTGATGGAAAAGATGTTGCATTTGATGGTGAAACATGGACAGGAACTGGAAACTACTTCCCTTCATTCTGGCAGACAATTTCAATGACAATCGGTCTTTCATTAGGAACCATTGGTCTTCCACACATTCTTCTTCGTTTCTACACAAATCCGAGTGCAAAGGCAGCTCGTAAATCCGCTCTTATGGCGATTGGAATTGCAAGCGTTTTCTTTTTATTCGCGGTTTACCTTGGAGTCGTTGGCCGTTCTATCTTCTTAAGCGGATCAGCAGAAGGTGCGGTTATGAAAGATTTAGTAGCAGGCGGTAATAACATGGTGGTTCCTTCTACTGCACAAGCTTTAGGTGGCGAATGGTTACTGGGCCTTGTTATCGCAGGTGCTTTCGCAGCAGTATTTTCAAACCTTTCAGGGTTATTCATCGCAAGCTCAGGTGCATTAGCACATGATTTATACGCAACTTTCTTACGTAAAAACATTACAGAAAAAGAGCGTGTTGTCGCTGGTAAAGTCTCCATTATCATTCTAGGGGTTTTATATGGAATACTTGGACTTATGGTAAAAGAAGCTTCTATCGGTCACTTAGTGGCACTTGCCTTTACCGTAGCTGCAAGTACCTTTACCCCTATCTTCATCTTAGGTATTTGGTGGAGAGGAATGACAGAAAAAGGAGCAATTGCCGGATTAGTGATTGGTCTACTTAGCTCCATGTACATGATTTTCTTACCTAACACATTACCTGACTTTTTACAGTTCAAGGTACCTGGCTTAATCACTGTTCCAATTGGCTTCTTATCTGTTTACATCGTATCGAAGCTTGACCGTCGAGTGCCGGCTGATGTAAACGAATTTATGAAAAAGGTTCACTCGAAAGAATCTGAAGTGGCATAATAACACAACTAATCGCCTTGCTACCTTGTAGGTAGCAAGGCGATTATCTATGATTACACTTTAAAATGAAGAATTAAGCTTTGTAGCTCTTCAGCCATTTTAGCTAAATCATTCGCCGCCGACGCAACTTCTTCCATAGAAGCCAATTGTTCTTCGGTCGTAGCAGAAACACTTTGTGTGTTAGAAGCAGTTTGTAGAGCAACCTTATTCACCTCTTGAATAGACAAATCCACTTGACCTGCTCCAGAAGACAATTCCCCTACCGTCTCCACCACGTGTCTTAATTGCGAAACCACGTCATCAATTGAACCTTTAATACTTCTAAAAGACGTACCCGCTTCTTCCACCACGATAAGTCCATCTTTTACTTCTTTTGTCGTTAGCCTCATCGATTCTTTTGTCTGAGTCGTTTCTTTCTGAATGGTCATAATGAGTTTTTTTATCTGTTCCGCCGACTTTGCCGACTGTTCAGCAAGCTTACGTACTTCTGCTGCCACTACTGCAAATCCTTTACCATGAGTACCTGCTCTAGCCGCTTCAATTGTCGCATTTAATGCTAATAAATTGGTTTGATCTGCAATCGTTGTAATCATTTCATTTACTTCTTCTATCTCATCTAAATTACTACTTAACCCTGTGATTGAACCTTCAAGACCCTTCACATTATCGTAAATAGCGTTCATCTTCATCGTTACCTTTTCAATTGATTCATTTCCACCAATTGACGTAGCCGTCATCAAAGTTGAGCTTTCTGAAGCTTTTTTCACATTCTCAGCAATCTGCTTCGTTTGATGAGTCATTTCTTTCAAGATGTCTTTACTATCTTCTACACTTTGAACTTGCTGGATTGAACCGTTTGCTAGGTCTTGTGTCAGCTTTGAAATATGTTCACTTGCTGTACTATTTTGTTCAACGCTTGCACTCAACTGCTCTGAGGAGGCCGCCACTAGCTCTGAAATTCCATTAATAGATGTCATAATTGTTCGTACACCTTTAATGGTTTGATTAAATGAAGCAACAACCATCCCTATCTCGTCTTTTGACTGATAAGAGCCCTCTACTGTAAAATCCCCGGTCTCCGCTTTTAACAACAAGTCCTTCATTTCATTTAGTGGCCTTACAATGATTCGAGAAATGAAAAGCCCGGCAACGATAGACAATAGAATCGTCCCCGTAATTACGGCAATAAAAATGATTGTTGCGATTTTTTTATCTGCTTTACTCTCCTCATATAAAGATTGCGCTCGTTCATCATTTACTTTTTGCAATGCATTAACCGTTGTGTTCACTTCACCTCGTAGCTTTGAAGCTTTTGTTTCATATAATTCAAATGCCATATCTTCCTTACCTGATAAAATTAACTCAGTCATTTCCTCTCTAATAGCGGTTAGTTCCTCTAGTTGTTCTTTATAGGTTAAAATGTACGCTTTTTCTTCGGGCAGTAAGTACGTGCCCTCATATTGTAAAAATAGCTGATTGTTCTGATTTTTTCTTTTCTTTGCTTCTGCTATATGCTGGTCTCTTACCGATGTATCTTTTGTCATGATAGATGCTAATATTTCTGCATCGCTAACTCGGTTATTAATACGAATTTGTCCTAACCACATGATTGGCAAAAGACGGTCTTCATACATTTCTTCTGAATTATTTGCCATGTCATTCATGTAAAAATAGCCAATCATTCCAACCGTCCCTAGCGAAAAAACGGATATTATAATTAAGATGAAAATTTTCGATGCCACCCGCATGTTGCGTAGTCGTTTCATGATAATCCCCTCCTCTAACGATACACGTTTGTGAAATTCTTCTATCTTTTTTACTGTATGGGTAAAATAGTTACATAGTACAAATGAAACAAAAAAACACCAAGTGATGTCCACTTGGTGTCCTCGTTAATCTTCATCTTTCACATCGATATCTTCTGGAATTGGCTCATTCAATATTTCTTCAATCAGCTTGCGATACTTTTCTACTTGCTCTAGATGTGTATTAAACTGCTCTTTATTGACTAAATATTGGTTTCCGTCATGCACAGCCCGAATTTGCTTTTGTTGAATCAACGCTTCAAGGTAAGACTCTGGTAAAGATAAATAGTCAGCTGCTTCTTTTAGCGTTACATACATCACGCTCATCCCTTCCTACATAAAGGCCGCCTTACAATACGACTCTTATTCACGATCCCTCACCCATCTAGCCACTTTAAAAGGTCAGGATCTCAATCATTACTGTTCTTTTAACACTAATTTTGCAACGGCTTCACAATGCGTCGTATGCGGGAACATATCAACCGGTTGAATCTCAACTGTTTGATAGCCCCCTTCTTCTAACACTTTTAAGTCACGAGCCAATGTTGCTGGGCCACACGACACATACACAACACGCTTTGGCTTCATCTCAATAATCGTATTTAACAACGCTTCATCACAGCCTTTGCGAGGTGGATCCACAACCATGACATCGGCTGTAATCCCTTCTTTGTACCAGTTTGGAATGACAACTTCTGCTTCCCCAACTGCAAACTCAGCATTTTCAATATGATTTAAGACCGCATTGCGTTTAGCATCTTCAATCGCTTCTGGTACAATTTCTACACCGTACACCTTCTTCGCCTGTTGAGCTAAAAAGAGTGAGATTGTTCCGATACCACAGTATGCATCAATCACGGTTTCTTCACCCGTTAAATTGGCATATTCAAGCGCTTTATCATAGAGTACCTTCGTTTGTTCAGGGTTTACTTGATAAAATGATTTAGCGGAGATTGCAAATTTAACATCTCCAATGTAATCATAGATGTACTCTTCGCCCCAAATGACCTTTGTTTCATCACCTAAAATGACATTTGTCTTCTTAGAATTAATGTTATGCACAATGGATTTCACCGCTGGAATTGCTTCTGTAATCTCTTCAATAAGCTGATTTTTGTGAGGGAGCTCTGCTGTTCTCGTTACAATAACAACCATAATTTCACCCGTTACCAGTCCATAACGAGCCATAATGTGACGAACTGCACCACGGTGCTTTGCCTCATCGTATGCACGAACTCCATGCTTCTCAAGAATTCCTTTTACCTTTTGGACCACTTTGTCATTTTCTGATTGCTGAATGAGACATTCATTCATATCGATAATGTCATGACTACGCTGTTGATAAAAACCAGCAACAAGTCCACCCTCGCGCTCTGCTACTGGTACTTGCGCTTTGTTGCGGTAACGCCACGGATCCTCCATCCCTAATACAGGATGAACGAGCACATCTGTCAACTGACCAATACGGGCCATTACTTCTTTCATTTGCTTTTGTTTAAATAAAAGCTGCCCTTCATAATTCATATGCTGAAGCTGACAGCCACCACATTGCTGGTAAACTGGACAGGGTGCCTCTACACGGTATGGACTCTCCTCCGTCCGTTCGATTAAACGAGCAAATCCATATCCTTTTTTTACTTTGATGACTTTTACTTTTGCTGTTTCGCCTGGTAGTGCATTCGGTATGAAAAGGGGAAATCCATCCACTTTCGCTACACCAGCTCCATCATGCGTTAAATCTTCAATATATACATCAACAAACTCATTCTTTTGTACAGGTGGTTGTTTTATATTCATTTCATTACATCCTTTTTTTAAACATACTGAACTGATTGTACCACATTGTCATCTTCCTTCAAAAAAATGCATAAAAAAGATCGCGATTAGGCGATCTCATTTTTCTCCATTAATTCTGCTGTTTCTTTTGGTACAAAAATCTCCACATGACGATATAAATTGACAAATTCCCCAGGCAATAATCCACCAAATTCGCCATCTAGATTTAGCTGCATTTTATCCTTTGTGTTCACTTTTACTCGGTTTGCTTTCGTATAGATAATGTGTGGGTCATTGATATGCTCACCGCGAAGAGCAAGTGTAGCAATACGAATAAACTCAGCTAAGTTTGCTTTCTTTAAAATAATCAAATCAAACATTCCATCATCCAGCGATGAATCTGGCGCTAACTTCTCAAAGCCACCTACTGAATTTGTAAGAGAGACTAAAAACAACATGATTTCACCATCAAAAAACTTTCCATCGTATTCAATCTCAACCGATGTTGGCTTAATAGAAGGTAAAATTTCCATCCCTTTTAAATAGTAAGCAAGTTGACCTAGCATCGTTTTCAACTTACTTGGCACTTCATACGTTAGCTCAGTTAAGCGACCGCCACCTGCAATGTTGATGAAATAGTGCGTATTTCCTTCATTGGTTACACAGCCTAAATCAATTGGCTTTGTGATGCCATTTACAATCACATCACACGCTGCTTCAATTGTTCGGGGAACATTAATTGCACGTGCAAAATCATTTGTTGTACCAACTGGGATAATGCCAACCTTTGGACGATAGTCTTGTCCAGCAATACCATTGATCACTTCATTAATCGTGCCATCTCCACCTGCTGCAATGACCACATCGAATCGGCGTTCAACAGCCACCTTAGCCGCTTCAGTGGCATCTCCAGCACACGTCGTCGCATGGCAGGATGTTTCATAACCTGCTCGCTCTAGCTTTTGTAAAACGTCCGGCAAATGTTTTTTAAATAACTCTCGACCAGATGTCGGATTATAGATAATTCTTGCTCTTTTCATTTTCATCATCCTAATAATGATAATTTTTCACTAGTTGTTAGTATCGTATACTCTATGTTGTTTCAAACATCTTTATTAATTTCTTTTTTTGAATAGTAATACCCCCTTCAAACCGAAGTAAGCACGACTTAAAGAGGGCTAACAAAAACATATTATAAAGAAAACAACAGAAATATACAATAATCGTCCTATGATGTTACACTTAAAACTTAAAACGTAATCAATTCGTCATCGTATTGTCATCAATAAACAAGGAAAATTATACCACAAAATAGAACAATCACCTAATTAAACTGCTTCATCATTGACTATGACACTTGTCTCATTTCCTAAATCGTTAGCACATTGCATGCTCAAACAAAATCCCCTGCCTATCTATCCATTTATTTCACTGGATTTTGAGAGGCAAGGGATTTTGGAGAATATGACAACCAGGATTTTTTCACCCCGTTATCATAGATGCTTCATTATCGTTTATTTATTTCCTCAAGTAAAATTTTATTTACCATCGGTGGATTTGCTTGACCTTTTGAAGCTTTCATAATTTGACCTACTAAGAAGCCAATTGCACGATCTTTCCCGTTTTTAAAGTCTTCAATTGATTGAGGATTAGCATCAAGCGCATCTGTTACAAGCTTACGTAACGTCGTTTCATCCGAAATTTGAACAAGACCTTTGTCTTTTACAATTTTCTCTGCGTCTCCACCTTTTTCAATTAGCTCTTTAAAGACCTTCTTCGCAATCTTCGAAGAAATCGTACCTGCTTCAATTAGCTTAATCATGCCCGCTAAGCCTTCTGGTGTTAACGCAACATCTTCAAGCTCTTTTTGCTCAGCATTTAAGTAAGCTGATACTTCACCCATTAACCAGTTAGACGTTAACTTCACATCTGCACCTTTTTGGATTGTCGCTTCAAAGAAATCTGACATTTCTTTCGTCAGTGTTAGAACCATCGCATCGTATGCTGGTAATCCTAACTCTTCTACGTAGCGCTTTTTACGAGCATCTGGAAGCTCAGGAATTTCAGCACGAATGCGCTCTTTCCACTCGTTATCGATGTGTAATGCTAATAAGTCAGGCTCTGGGAAGTAACGGTAATCGTCAGATCCTTCTTTCACACGCATTAAAATCGTGTTACCTGTTGACTCGTCAAAACGACGTGTTTCTTGTAGGATTTCTCCACCAGATAAAAGAACCTGTGCTTGTCTTTTTTCTTCATGCTCTAATCCACGACGTACATAGTTAAAAGAGTTTAAGTTCTTTAACTCTGCTTTTGTACCGAACTTCTCTTGTCCATATGGACGTAAAGAGATGTTCGCATCACAACGTAAAGAACCTTCTTCCATCTTACAATCAGATACGCCTGTATATTGGATAATTGACTTTAATTTCTCTAAGTACGCATATGCTTCTTCTGGAGAACGCATATCTGCTTCTGATACGATCTCGATTAACGGTGTACCTTGACGGTTAAAGTCAACAAGTGAGTACCCATCGCCTGTATGCGTTAATTTACCTGCATCTTCTTCTAAGTGAAGACGATTAATACCGATGCGCTTTGTTTTACCGTTTACTTCGATTTCAATCCAACCGTTTTCTCCAATTGGTTTATCAAACTGAGAGATTTGATATGCCTTTGGATTGTCTGGATAAAAATAGTTTTTACGGTCAAATTTTGTATCCGTTGCAATTTCACAGTTTAGTGCCATTGCCGCTTTCATCGCAAACTCAACCGCTTGTTTGTTCAAAACAGGAAGAACGCCTGGATAACCTAAATCAATAACGCTTGTATTTGTATTTGGATCAGCTCCGAATGCATTTGGACTAGCCGAGAAAATTTTTGATTCTGTCTTCAATTCCACGTGCACTTCAAGACCAATAATCGTTTCAAAGTTCATTTTTATCTCACCCCTTACAGTGCTGGTTTCGCTTTATGATGCTCAGTTGCTTGTTCAAATGCATGAGCCACACGATAAATTGTACTTTCATCAAAGTGTTTACCGATGATTTGTAGACCTAATGGTAATCCGTTTGATAACCCACAAGGTACAGAAATACCTGGTACACCAGCAAGGTTCACAGGGATTGTTAAAATGTCATTTGCATACATCGTTAATGGATCTTTTGTATTTTCACCAATCTTGAACGCTGGTGTTGGTGTTGTTGGTCCAATAATGACATCGTACTTTTCAAAGACATCTTCAAAGTCTTTTTTGATTAATGTACGTACTTGCTGTGCTTTTTTGTAATACGCATCGTAGTAACCAGAGCTTAATGAGAACGTACCAAGCATAATACGGCGTTTCACTTCATCTCCGAAGCCTTCGCTACGTGTTTGCTTATACATCTCAATTAAGTTCTCTGCATTATCCGTACGGTAACCATAACGTACACCATCAAAACGTGAAAGGTTAGCAGACGCCTCTGAAGAAGATAGTAAGTAGTAAGTTGCTAGTGCATACTTCGAGTGCGGAAGCGATACTTCTTCCCACGTTGCGCCTAGACCTTCTAATACTTTTAACGCATCCAGTACAGATTGACGTACTTCCTCGTCTACACCTTCTCCTAAATACTCTTTAGGTACACCAATTTTCAAGCCTTTAACATCGCCCGTTAATGCTGACACGTAATCTGGCACCTCTACGTTTGCTGATGTTGAATCCATTTCATCTAAACCAGCAATTGTTTGAAGTAAATACGCATTGTCTTCAACAGAGCGTGTAATTGGTCCAATTTGATCTAAAGAAGATGCAAAGGCCACTAACCCAAAACGTGATACACGTCCATATGTAGGTTTTAGTCCGACAACCCCACAATAAGCAGCTGGCTGACGAATGGAACCACCTGTATCTGAACCTAATGAGAATGGTACTTCTCCCGCTGCCACAGCTGCCGCTGAACCACCGCTAGATCCACCTGGTACGTGATCAAGATTCCAAGGGTTACGTGTTAACTGTAAACCTGAGTTTTCAGTCGAAGAACCCATTGCAAATTCATCCATGTTTAACTTACCGATTGTGATGGCTTCTGCACCTTGAAGCTTCTTCACAACCGTTGCATCGTAAATCGGATCAAAGTTTGCTAAAATTTTACTTGAACAAGTTGTTGTTAAGTCTTTTGTTACGATGTTATCTTTCACACCAATTGGCATACCAAATAACAAGCCAAACTCATCTTTTGACTGTAACGCCTCATCTAATTCTTTTGCGTAAGCACGCGCTTTATCTTCGTTTAATGCTAAAAATGCGCCTACCTTCTCATCTACTTCATTAATACGCTTGTACGACTCATCTACTAGGTCTTGTACGCGAATTTCTTTACTATGTAAAAGCTGATGCAGCTCAGAAATTTTTCGATCAAACAATGACATCGTAAAGCCTCCTTCCTTACTCTAAAATTGATGGTACACGAACATAACCATCCTTGTGGTCTGGTGCGTTCTTTGTTACTTCTTCGATTGTAAGACCTTTACCTGGCTTGTCTTCACGCATAACGTTTTTCATGTTTAATACGTGTGAAGTTGGCTCTACATTCGTTGTATCTAATTCATCTAATTGTTCTGCATATGTAATAATTGCATCTAGTTGCTTTGCAAACATTTGAGCTTCTTCTTCTGTTACAGCTAATCTTGCTAAATGCGCAACGTGTTTTACTTGATCAACAGAAATTCTTGACATATTCTTTCACCTCCGAGTATTCGTCCCATTGCAATATACTGATAATACCAAAGAACAGTAGCATCAAGCAACATTTCTACTAGGAGTTATCTAAAATTAAAATACCCTGTCAATCTAGACAGGGCAAAGGCTAAAACACTCCTATTTTACATCCGCTTCCATTTTATCAAACTCATGTAAAATCGCTTCCTCAGGTGCTTTTGTCACCAAACTAATGATAACGATTGAAAGAAAAGCAAGCACAAAGCCTGGTACAATTTCATACAGCTCGAAAATGCCACCTAGGTGATATAATTGCTTCCAAACAACCACCGTTACAGCTCCAACTACCATACCAGCGAGCGCACCATGTTTGTTCATACGTTTCCAAAACAATGATAATAACACCACTGGACCAAACGCCGCTCCAAACCCTGCCCATGCATACGAAACAAGATCTAAAATCGATGAGCCTGTTTCGAGCTCTGGATTCGCCTGAATACCTAGCACAACGGCAATAGCTGAAATGACAATAACCCCTAAACGTCCAATCCAAAGCAACTCTTTTTCACTCGCATTTTTACGCAGAATCGCTTTATAAAAGTCTTCTGCTAATGCACTAGATGAAACAAGTAACTGTGAACTAACGGTACTCATAATGGCTGATAAAATCGCTGCATATAAAATACCCGCTACCCAAGGATTGAATAAAATGTTCGAAAATAAAATAAACACTTTTTCTGGGTTATCAACAGGTGCATCTGCGAAGTAGGCAGCTCCTGTAATACCTGTAAATACGGCACCTAGTAGTGAAACAATCATCCAAGACATCCCAATCAAGCGAGCAACCGGAACATCTTTTACAGAACGTATCGCCATAAATCGTGTAATAATATGAGGTTGTCCAAAGTAACCAAGTCCCCAGGCCAGCAATGAAGTCACACCAAGAACAGTGGTCCCTTGAAACGCATCAAGCAAATCAGGATTAATCGTCTGTAAAGTAGAGGTCATCTCATTCCAACCATTTAATTCAACAATGGCTACAATTGGAACCACAACAACGGCTAGGAACATTAAAATACCTTGAAAAAAGTCTGTCCAGCTAACCGCTAAAAACCCACCTAAAAATGTATAAGATAAAATAATAGCTGCACCAATCACTAGTGCTAGATTGTAAGAAAATCCAAACGATTCTTGAAATAGAATGGCTCCTCCTACAAGACTTGAAGATGAATAGAATGTAAAGAACACTAAAATAACAAGTGCTGAAATAATACGCAATAATTTGGATTGGTCTCTAAACCGATTTTCAAAGAAATCCGGCACTGTAATTGAATCGTTGGCCACTTCTGTATATGCACGTAATCTCTTAGCAACGAATTGCCAATTCAAATAAGCACCAATCGAAAGGCCTACACAAATCCATAGCGCATTCATTCCTGTTGTATAAGCTGCACCCGGTAGCCCTAACAACAACCAGCTACTCATATCCGAAGCACCCGCACTTAGCGCAGCGACTCCAGGACCTAAGCTTCTCCCACCGAGTAAATAGCTTGATAGATTACTATTTACACGATAAAACCAAATACCAATTCCTAACATTCCAATTAAATAAATACTAAATGTAACAACCGTTGCTGTTGACATCATCTGTTCCCTCTCCTCTCACTAATAACCGATACGGTACACAATACGATGATTAGTGGCATAGGGACGAGAAGAAGCAACATCGTTGGCATCGTCAAGCCCATTACACATCACCCCCCTTGACTATGCATAAAAATATGTATTTTTTAATATTCTTACTATATAGAATCTTAACATAACTCTTTATTGGGATGGATATAAGATACGACTAAACGAGGAAAAGTTCAAGAAAAATTTATAGAGATGTTCATAAAATGGGATAAAAAGAAACATGTTTAATCAGTTCTTATGTATGGGAAATACAAAAAAATCCGAAACTGCTAGTAAGCAAAAGGATGCCTATACAGGAGGAGCCGTATGAATATAAAGGACATATTAACAAGACGAACCATCTATCAACAAACGGACAATTGGTATGTAGTAGATAAAGAGTTTGCATGGAACTTATCGAGGTTAAAAGAAGACGTGTTTCAATACATGGATCAAGACATTCGCATTCCTGTTGTATTTTGCGATTCATGTGAGGCTAATAAGATTGTAAGTGAGCTAGGAGAAGAAGAAGCGGAGTATTTAAGCTATGCTTCCGGTATCTATTGGAGAGAAGTCGGCATCATCTTTATTTTCCGATTTGATGACTATCTACCTTTACTCGAAACCATTTTTCACGAGCTTCGTCACGTCATGCAAGAAGACATTCCAGAACTTAGAGCTCGCTTTGAACTTGATAAATATTTGCCATATGAGCAACGTCTAATTGAAAAAGACGCTTTTCAGTTCGCCAAAGAAAAGCTATTACAATATAAATATCATCATTACCAAATGGCTCAGTAATGCTTGAAAATCTCAAAGAGCTTGGTGCGTCATCATCGAGCCTTCCATCAGGAGAGAACTCATCAAACTCTCTCAAAAGCAAAAAAGAAGCTAGGACATCCGTGGGCAAAGCGAAAAAAAGAAGATTTACATGCAGAAATCCCTTGCCTCTCTATCCGTTGATGTTCGGATTTTCGAGACAAAGGATGCTATCGGCTGAGTCAAACAGGGGTGTTCTTTATCCCTCTTGTCTCAGCTCCTTTTTAAATTAAAGTGTTTCAGATGTTGTTTTTGCTTGCATATGAAGAAGTAAGTAGTCTGGTCCACCTGCTTTAGAGTCTGTACCTGACATGTTAAATCCACCAAATGGTTGGTAGCCAACAATGGCACCCGTACAACCACGGTTGAAATATAAGTTTCCTACATGGAAGTCTTCACGCGCTTTTTCGATATGGTCACGGTTGTTTGTAATTACAGCACCTGTTAAACCATAGTCTGTGTCATTTGCAATTTCAATCGCATGATCGAAATCTTTTGCTTTTGTAAATGCAACGACTGGACCGAAGATTTCTTCCTTCATAAGACGCGCATCTGGTGTTAAGTCAGCAAATACGGTTGGCTTGATGAAATAGCCTTTTGAATCATCACCTTCGCCACCTGCTACTAACTTGCCTTCTTGCTTTCCAATCTCGATGTATTCCATAATTTTATTATACGCGCTTTGATCAATAACAGGACCCATGTAATTCGAGCGATCCACTGGGTTTCCGATTGTTAATTCATTTGTTAATTCTACAACACGATCTAGTACTTGATCATAAACGTCTTCTAAAACGACTGCACGTGAGCATGCTGAACATTTTTGACCAGAGAATCCAAAAGCAGATGCCACGATTGAACGTGCTGCTAATTCTAAATCGCCCTCTTTATCCACAACGATTGTATCTTTTCCACCCATTTCAGCAATGACACGCTTTAACCAAATTTGGCCTTCATTTACCTTTGATGCACGCTCATAAATACGAACGCCTACATCACGAGACCCTGTAAATGAAATGAAACGTGTACGTGGATGATCAACTAAGTAGTCTCCCACTTCAGCTCCACTACCTGGAACGAAGTTTAATACCCCTTTTGGAAGACCTGCTTCTTCCATAACCTCAACAAACTTCGCTGCCACGATTGGCGTTGTTGAAGCTGGTTTTAATAACACTGTATTACCCGTTACGATTGCCGCTACTGTTGTACCAGCCATGATCGCAAATGGGAAATTCCATGGAGAGATAACAATCCCAACTCCTAGTGGAATGTAATTAAATCGATTATATTCACCAGGACGACTTTCAACTGGCATACCATCTTTGATTTTTAGCATTTGACGAGCATAGTACTCAAGGAAGTCGATTGTTTCTGCTGTATCTGCATCCGCTTCATTCCATGGCTTACCTGCTTCTTTTGTCAATAATGCAGAGAACTCATGCTTACGACGACGAATAATCGCAGCTGCACGGAATAAGATATCTGCTCTTACTTCCGGCTTAACTTTACGCCACGTCTTGAACGTCTCATCTGCGATTTGCATCGCTTTTTCAGCTAATTCTTGACTAGCTTTTGATACACGACCGATTACCTCTTCTTTATTTGCTGGATTAATCGATACGATTTTATCTTCAGTCGAGATGCGTTCTCCACCAATTACTAAATCATAATCTTGTCCAAGATAACTTTCTACTAAAGCTAATCCCTCTTGATAAGCCTCTTGATTTTCCTTTGTAGAAAAGTCTGTAAATGGTTCATGTTTGTAAGGTATTACCATGTTGTAAGCCTCCCTTTCCCTTTTAAAGCGTATACAATTCACAATTTTTATTTTAAACGAATTTACTGACTTCTTCAAACATTAAAATTAGTTTTTACGCAAAAAATTATCAAAAAAAATTATCCAAGAAACATTTTTATAATCTAACTATTATAATTATCCATTTTTTGTTCCTCTTGTTCAATGCGCTAAACACCAAGCATTCCCCATAAAAAAATCGATTATTACATAAACCGTTGTTTTCATAAGGTTTATCGTAATAACCGATTTAGAATAATATCTATTGAAGGTGCAAGCACACTTGTAAGCTTAACCCTATTTATTCATAAATATGAACAAATGGCTTTTCACTATCTTGCTCTCGAATGATGACAGCCTCTTGCCCGCCAACCGAATTAATGTACACTCTCGTTTCCATATATGGTGGGAAATGATCAAGCATTAAGCCCGTTACATATTGCGTAAATCCAACTACCTCACCTCGACCATAAAATTGAATGGGAATTTCCACAGACAGTTGCTGTAACTGATCATCTTTATAAAATCCTTTTCCAATCACACTCGTAAAGTTCGGGAAGTAATCTTCAATACGTGCTTTAAATTCATTAAACTTCATTGCATCATCACGATGATCAGCTGTCGCATCTTGAGATGGAAACAGGTAATACTTTTCCTTAATATCTTCCCATTTCCCAACCTTTGTATCTCCTTTTCCAGCTGTTCCTAACGCAAAGAAGTTACCTGGAGTAATGGATGACTTAGGCATTTGCTTAAATAATGCAACAGTAATTGGCACTTCCTTAAGCTCATCCATTTTGCGCATCCGGCTTACAATCTCATCAGCGATGGCTTTTCCTTCTTTTTCAAGAACTTCTTGCTTAATCGGTACTTCACGTGGATAGCCTTGTTCTTGATTGTAGTAATGAACAGAATTCATGGCTAAGCCAATCATGACGCCCCCAAGTCGTACTTTGTCTTCCCCATCTTTGATTAAGTAGTTCTGCTCTAGAATATGACCTAAATACTGTGGGGATTTCTCATTACGCTCCGTTAGCGTACCTTCATCCGACATAACAGGGTTTAATCCTTCGTTTTTCGCTTTTGAATCTTTCTTTTTGGTTTCTGCAAACTGTGCATCTGTTTGCTTACGACTTAACCATGAGCGAATCGTTGTGCGATCTAAATATTGTCCTTCTTGAAACAAATATTTATCAGGCGAAAAATCAGATTGCGCCATTCGCATGAGCCCTGATTCAAATTCTTGAATATCAAGGCGGTTATTCATGTTTCCAACTACTAATCCCCTTGCCTCTCCCGGCTTAAAAGGTAGAATTGTACGGTAGTAGTTATCGGAAATGTTGAACTTTGGAATAATGGCTTTTTCCGAGTCTTCATTTGTTTGTTGTACAACTTCTTCCTCTTTTGAAAAGCTAGGTGCGCATGCCGAGGTTATAAACACGACAATAAGAGAAAGCAAAAACACTTTTTTCAACACCTATACACCTCTTATTTATTTAATTCTTGAAGCAATCTTTCTTCGTCCCATACTTCTATTTCTAATTCTTGTGCTTTTGTGAGCTTTGATCCTGCATCTTCGCCCGCAACAACAAGGTCGGTTTTCTTACTCACACTACCCGTCACTTTTCCACCTAACGCTTCTACTTGCGCTTTCGCATCATTTCGTGAAAGTTGTTCAAGTTTTCCCGTTAACACAACGGTTTTACCTGCGAAATAAGAATCGCTGTCTGACGCGGCTACGAGCTTTGGTCCTTTATAAGTCATATTAACACCATGTTCAGCTAGCTCTTCAATCAGTGTCATGACTTCATCCTGTGAAAAATACGTCACAATCGCATCTGCCATTTTATCACCAATCTCATTGATTGCTACTAACTCATCATACGTAGCTTTCGTTAACTTGTCCATGGTCTCAAAGTGCTGGGCCAATGTTTTTGCTGCTTTAGCCCCAACATGACGAATACCCAGCCCGAATAAAAGCTTTTCTAACGAATTCTCTTTTGATTTATCAATGGCAGCCACTAGGTTGTCTGCTGATTTTTCGCCCATACGCTCAAGTTGAACAAGTTGATCCTTTGTTAACGTATAGAGATCAGCTACATCTTTAATAAGCTCTTCTTTAAACAATTGGGTGATGACCTTCTCACCTAACCCATCAATGTTCATTGCATTTCGTGATACAAAGTGGATTAGTCCTTCTCGAATTTGCGCTGGGCAGCTTGGATTAATACAGCGTAGCGCCACTTCACCCTCTAAACGTACTAATTCACTTTCACATTCTGGACAGTGTGTTGGCATGTGAAATTCTTGCTCTTTTCCTGTTCGCTTTTCTGCAATGACATTTACAACTTCAGGAATAATATCTCCTGCTTTTTTAATCACCACATAATCGCCAATATGGATGTCTTTTTCACGAATGAGGTCTTCATTATGTAGCGAAGCACGCTGTACCGTAGTACCTGCTACTTGAACCGGCTCTAAAATAGCAGTCGGTGTTACCACACCTGTACGCCCTACACTTAGCTCAATATCAAGTAGCTTCGTTACCACTTCTTCTGCTGGGAATTTATAAGCAATGGCCCACCTTGGACTTTTCACTGTTGTGCCAAGCTCTGCTTGTTGCTCAAACGAATCTACTTTAATCACAATCCCATCAATATCATAAGACAAGTCTGGACGTTTTACCTGCCACTCTTCGATGTAGGCTAACACATCTTCAATTGTTCCACATTTTCTACGCTCTTTGTTTGTTTTGAACCCAAGCGTATCAAGTAAATCAAGACCTTCACTATGAGACTCTACACCCGTGCTTCCTGCATCTGCAATTGCGTACACATAAATGGACAGGTTACGAGTCGCGGCAATCTTCGGATCAAGCTGACGCAATGATCCGGCCGCTGCATTACGAGGATTAGCAAATAGCATTTCTCCACGCTCTTCTTTTGCTTTATTTAACGATTCAAACGAATGCTTCGGCATATAAGCTTCACCGCGTACTTCAATTGAAAAGGAATCGCTAATACGTAGCGGAATGGCACGAATGGTTTTAAGATTCTCCGTAATATCCTCACCAATTGTTCCATCACCACGTGTTGCTCCTTGCACAAAATACCCGTCCTCGTAGCGAAGCGATACAGCTAAGCCATCGATTTTCAACTCGCATACATACGAAAAATCTTCACCTACCGCTTGACGAATGCGGCGATCAAAATCACGTAAGTCTTGCTCATCAAACGCATTCCCTAAGCTTAACATCGGTGTTTGATGCTCTACTTTTTGGAACGCATCTAAAATCGTTCCTCCTACACGCTGTGAAGGAGAGTCTGCCGTACGAAACTGTGGGTATTGTGTCTCTAAATCAATTAACTCTTTCATAAGACGGTCGTATTCTGCATCAGGAACACTTGGGTTATCAAGAACATGATATTCGTGATTGTAACGAGTAAGCTGTTCTTGTAATTCATGCACACGTGATTTAACTGTTTCAAGATCCATCCTTTTAACTCCTTTTCACCATTATACTTTTGTAACAGGTGCAAACTTGGCTAACAATCGCTTCACCCCAACTGGACTTGGGAAGGCAATATCAAGCTCTTTTGAATCTCCTTCACCTTTTACACTCACAACCGTTCCAATACCCCATTTTTTATGCTCCGCTTTATCTCCTACGCTCCAACCAATTGCTTCGCCACCTGTTGATATAAGATTCGGTCGAGAAACAGCCGCTTGACGACGCTTTGCAAATGGTGATGCAGAGGCATTACTACCGCTACTCATTGGAGATGGTTTCTTTTCATTGAGAGATTGAACGAGCTCACTAGGGATCTCTCCAATAAAGCGTGATTTTGGATTGATATTTGTTTTACCAAATAGTGTTCGCATTTGTGCATTGATTAAATACAGCTCTTCTTCTGCACGAGTAATCCCTACATAAGCAAGGCGTCTTTCCTCTTCCATTTCTTCCTCTTCAAATAGAGAACGACTATGAGGGAATACACTTTCTTCCATTCCAATTAAAAAGACGACTGGGAATTCTAGTCCTTTAGCAGAGTGCAATGTCATCAATACAACTTGCTCTGCTTCTTCTTCATCTTCTTCAAGTTTATCAATGTCGGCAACAAGCGCTAAGTCTGTTAAAAATGCTACTAAGCTTTTATCCTCACTGCTTTTTTCGAACTCTTGAGTAACCGATAAAAACTCATCAATATTCTCAAGTCGACTTTGTGCTTCAATTGTTTTTTCTGCCTTTAATGCTTCACGATAGCCTGTACGCTCCAACACTTGCTCTACAAGCTCTGTGACAGATAAGTAATCTTGCATTTGTGCAATATTTGCAATCATTGCCTCAAAATCTTTTAATGCACCAATTGCTTTGCCACTTACACCTGTCATCTCTACTTCACGAAGGGCTTTGAACATTGAAATGTCGTGCATGTTCGCATAGTTTGCCACTTTATCAACAGACGTTGCTCCAACACCGCGCTTTGGCACATTCACAATACGCGCTAAGCTAATATCATCATCTTGGTTAGCAATTAAACGTAAATACGCAAGAAGGTCTTTAATCTCTTTACGGTCATAGAACTTGATGCCGCCCACAATCGTATAGTTAATACTGGATTTTAAAAGGACTTCCTCCATCACACGAGACTGGGCATTTGTACGGTATAAAATCGCAAATTCACTATACTTACGTTTCCCTGTTTCAACCGCTTCTTTAATTTTACGCGCTACAAACTGAGCTTCCTCATGCTCACTCATCGCTTCGTAATGATAAAGCTTTTGTCCCTCATTGTTTTCCGTCCATAAATTCTTCGCTTTACGGTTCATGTTGTTTGAGATTACTTCATTTGCCGCTGCTAAAATGGTTTTCGTTGAACGATAGTTTTGCTCTAGTAAAATAATCGTTGCAGACGGATAATCTTTCTCAAACGATAAAATATTGGCAATATCAGCCCCACGCCAACGATAGATTGACTGATCGGAATCCCCAACGACACATACATTTTGAAAACGAGCGCCTAACAAACGAACAAGCATGTATTGTGCATGGTTTGTATCTTGATACTCATCAACATGGATGTATTGAAACTTGCGTTGATAGTACTCTAATACTTCTGGTACGCGCTTGAACAATAGAATCGTTGACATGATTAAATCATCAAAGTCTAATGCTTGATTCTTTTTTAATCGCTTCTCGTATTCTTTATACACGTCACTTACAACGTCTTCGTAATGGCCACCTGCTGTCTTTGCAAAGTCTTCAGCATTTTGCAGCTCATTTTTCGCTGAACTAATCGTTCCTAATAACGAACGAGGATCATATTTCTTTGGATCAATGTTTTTATCTTTTAAAATACTCTTTAATACCGATAATTGATCTGTTGTATCTAAAATTGTAAAGTTACGATTATAGCCAATACGATCAATGTCTCTTCTTAAGATACGGACACACATCGAGTGAAACGTTGAGATCCAAATCTCATCCGCTGCTCCCCCTACAATCTTGGCTACACGCTCCTTCATTTCACGCGCTGCTTTGTTTGTAAACGTAATCGCCAAGATGTTCCACGGAGCTACTTCTTTTTCTGCCATTAAATACGCAATTCGATGGGTTAATACACGCGTCTTTCCACTTCCGGCTCCTGCCATAATAAGAAGCGGTCCATCTGTTGCTTTTACCGCCTCTTGTTGCTGAGGATTTAACCCTGTTAACAACTTTTCACTTAAAAAATTCAAAAAACCACCGCCTTATTCGAACATATATTCTCATTTTATCTTATTTATCTTTTCATTGCATCTACTGTTTTTAACGCTTCACTTAAATTTGTGTACAGCGCATTGCCTACCACAATCGTGTCTGCAAACTGAGCCATTTCTTTTGCCTGCTCAAGCGTTTCTATTCCTCCACCATAAAACAGCTGCGCCTCTTCTAAAGACTCTTTCACATCACGCACAATCGTAGGGTCACCGTATGTACCACTATATTCTAAATAAAAGATGGGTAACCGAAACATCTTCTCTGCCATTTGTGCATAAGCCACAACATCATCCGTTGTCAGCTCTGTGTTTGCTTCAGTAACATGGGCAGCTTTACACTCTTTATTTAAAATACAATAACCTTCCACAAAGATTTCATCCCAGTTCATAATGTCCGCATATTCTTTCATAGCTTCATGATGAAGACCCGTAATCCACTTGGTGCTCTTACTGTTAAGAACCGTTGGGATAAAATAAAAATCGAACCCTGGCGTTACGGAATCAATTGTCGATACTTCTAACGCACACGGAACGGTGTAACGACGAATACGAGCTAATAAACTGAGTACATTATCTAACGTAATGCCATCTGAACCGCCAACAATGACAGCGTCCGTTCCAGATTCACAAATCTGCTCAAGTTCTTCGTCTGTTATATCTTTATTAGGATCTAATTTAAAGACGTGTTTCCACTCTTTAATATCGTACATAGTGTTGTCCTCCATTCGTTATTCCATTTGTACATTATAACAAAACTAAGCAATGGACACGAAAGTAAAACCTATCTTTTTAACTGAAAAAGAAACCCAATTTTATGACATTACGCACAAGGTTATTGTTTCCTGTCAATGGTTATGCTAATATATAGCTACAAAATTTATATCCATACAGTGAAAGATCAATAGTATCTAAATCCTCTTCACATCATAGCGATCTAGGGACAGTGTGAGCCTAGAGAAAGATTTAGAGAAACGGCAATCTGGAGTATATATTTATCAAGGTGGGTACAGCTTTTTTGTACCAATCAGGGTGGAACCGCGGGAATTTATCTCCCGTCCCTGAACATGGCTTGCGCTATGTTCAGAGACGGGAGATTTTTTATTGTATAAAACCCTTATTTATTAGGAGGAATAAAGATGACTAAATCAATGGATCAAATCGTATCACATGCGAAACATCGTGGATTTGTTTTTCAAGGCTCTGAAATCTATGGTGGTCTAGCAAACACTTGGGATTACGGTCCACTAGGTGTTGAATTAAAAAATAACATTAAAAAAGCATGGTGGAAAAAGTTCGTCCAAGAGTCTCCATACAACGTTGGATTAGACGCAGCAATTTTAATGAACCCAAAAACGTGGGAAGCTTCTGGTCACATCGGTAACTTCAATGATCCAATGATTGACTGTAAAAACTGTAAAGCGCGTCACCGTGCTGATAAGTTAATTGAAGAGAAGCTAGAAGAAAAAGGCATGGAAATGGTTGTAGATGGTCTTCCATTCTCTGAGATGGAAAACTTAATTAAAGAACACAACATCGTATGTCCTGACTGTGGTTCTGCAAACTTCACAGAAATCCGTCAATTTAACTTAATGTTTAAAACACACCAAGGTGTAACAGAATCATCAGCAAACGAAATTCACCTTCGCCCTGAAACAGCTCAAGGTATTTTCGTAAACTTTAAAAACGTTCAACGTTCAATGCGTAAAAAGCTTCCATTTGGTATTGCTCAAGTCGGTAAAAGCTTCCGTAACGAAATTACACCTGGTAACTTCACATTCCGTACACGTGAGTTTGAACAAATGGAGCTTGAATTCTTCTGTAAGCCAGGTCAAGAGCTTGAATGGTTTGAATACTGGAAAGAAACTTGTAACAAATGGTTACTTTCTCTAGGTATGAAAGAAGAAAACATTCGCCTTCGCGATCACTCTGACGATGAGCTATCTCATTACAGTAACGCAACGACTGATTTTGAATACAAATTCCCGTTCGGTTGGGGTGAGCTTTGGGGCGTGGCTTCTCGTACAGACTACGACTTAAAACAACATATGGATCATTCTGGTGAAGACTTCCAATACATCGACCAAGAAACAAACGAGCGCTACATCCCTTATTGCATCGAGCCTTCATTAGGTGCAGACCGCGTAACCCTTGCGTATATGATTGATGCATACGAAGAGGAAGCATTAGAAGACGGCACAGCTCGTACAGTGATGCATTTACATCCAGCTCTAGCACCATTTAAAGCAGCGGTATTACCACTGTCTAAAAAGCTAGCAGATGAGGCAAAAGAAGTTTTCGGTGACTTAGCGAAATATTTCATGGTTGACTACGATGATGCTGGTTCAATCGGAAAACGTTACCGTCGCCATGATGAAATCGGTACACCATTCTGTATTACATTTGACTTTGACTCATTAGAAGATAAGCAAGTAACGGTACGTGACCGTGACACAATGGAACAAAAACGTGTACCAATTAGCGAATTAAAAGCGCTAATTGAAGAAGCAATCCAATTCTAATAAAAAACGACGAAGCCAATCGGCCTCGTCGTTTTTAATTGTCTTTATCTAGTCGCTCTAATACCATTTGATACGCATCGCTTCCATAGTTCAAGCAACGCTTTACACGTGAAATGGTTGCTGTGCTTGCACCTGTTTCTGTTTCGATTTTATGATACGTAAATCCTTCTCTAAGCATTCTTGCTACTTCTAATCGTTGCGCTAACGATTGAATTTCGTTTATCGTACATAAATCATCGAAAAAACGATAGCACTCTTCTACATCTTTTAAAGACAAAATCGCTTCAAATAATTGATCTAATTCCTTGCCACGAAGTTTATCAATTTGCATCATTCATACTCCTTCTCATTAGCTTTCTATTAATACTCCTCCGTCAATGCCAGGAGAAGTAGAGATAATATTAATCCACGTTTTACCTTTTATAAAAGGCTGTATTTTTCCATCTTTATAAGGTAAGAGACGTCCGTTTCTATTTTTCCATTCAACTTCTTGAGCAACACCTTTTTGCAGTAAATATCCCTTACCACCCGAAGTTACGTTAATCTCTCTCCTACCTTGATTATCAATGATTTCATGCTCAGCCTCAATAATAAGTACATTATCTAATAAAATTAAGTCCTTGGACTCAGCATCCATCGTGTCTTTTTTTCCATCAGAGCGAATATACTTCTCTTCTTTTTGATCATATCGATAGTAAACTGTTGCTAGAGCAGTATCAATATGCTTGACGGTTACACGTGACGCTTTTTCTCCAGACACCGAACCTTCCTCAACAAAAGATAAGCTTTTTACATGATCCTTCATTGAATACCCTTTCTCTTCGGCACCTTTTTCAATATTTTCATACGTAATGTAAGAATTATGCGGAGCTTTTCGGTCCTTTGAGCGTTTAAATAGTGTCCCATCATAAAATAATCCATTTAGGGAATCAGCCTCACCAGCTTCTAACATCTCTTTGGCCTTAGGACTCCACCCGTGACTGACGTAAAGGGCATCATATCCTTTACTCAGCTCAACATAATAATCTCTTGCACTTCGAACTGGACCTATTCTTTTCGGTTTTTCACTCTGATAAATCGCCATGAACCTTGTGATAGATCCTTCAGCTAACAATTCATATACAAGATCGGCTTCTTTTAAGCCAGATTGAGGACGTGCTTTTGGATCGTTATTAATCATAACGGCAACAGCTCGATGATTACTTTCTGTTTGAACAGGTAAACCTGTTAACGGTGCTACTTCTTTCGGTTGCTCTTCTGAAGGCTCATCCGCTTCAAATTCCTCTACAACCTCTTGAGGTTGCTCACCTTGTACACGTTCGTCCTTTTGACAGCCTGAAAGTACAAGCATGGCTAATGAAATGAATAGAAGATACTTCATACATTGACCCAACCTTTTTTCTTTTATATTTTAACGCATTATTGACGGAAAGAGTACTTTTTTATTCATAACGTCATAAATTCCTCTTGGTGTAATTCTTACATATGGAAGATGAGTGGATGAAAAGAATAATAATGAATAGATAGGATCATTATGTGTATAGCCACGATCGCGCAATAGAGCCGTTAATGTAAGCTCTTCCTCCATTAATTGCTCTAATGGCTTATCAGACATAATACCATTTAGTAACATGGGTACTTCGTAGACAACTTCATTGTTGTCCACTAACACGATTCCACCACCTAGCTCCTTCATTCGCTTGAACGCTGCGATCATATCCTCTTTTCGTTTACCAATTAAAATGATGTCTCCTGTATTTGAATAAGAGCTCGCAAATCCTGACACCTCATTTGAAAACCCTTTCAAAATAGTGTTGATTCGCCATTTTCCATGACGATCAATGAGCACAAGAAAGCTTTCATCATGATCATGAGAAAGTTCATCCACCGATACATCAAGGCTAATTGAATATGGCTTCATAATAACAGAATTGACCATCTTCATGCCAAGTGCCATTGAAAATTGTAAGTCATCCACCGTTAAATCCCACTTTAAATTCAATGGAGAAAATCCGTGTTCACTCCATGGAAATGACGGAACCGTTTCTTGCTTTTCCCCACCTTTTAACACCCACTGTCCCTTGGCTAAAACTGATAGTGGAGTAGGTTTATCTGCCGATTGTAAAAAGTTAATGTTGGCAATTCGTCCCGTTGAGATGCTTCCATGTAAATGTTCCATGTTGTAATACCTCGCAATATTATGACTTGCCATGTTATAGGCATCTATTGGAGGCACTCCTTGTTTCATCGCAACATGAATTAACATATCCGATACTCCTTCTTTATAGAAAGAAGGTGGTGATCCATCTGTTGTCATAAGGAAGCGATCATAATGTTCCATGCCTAACTCCTGGATTTCTTTTAAGATTACCGGTAGATCTGGTCGAATGGATGAATAGCGTAAGGAAACGGTGTAACCTTGAGATAACCTTCGCAGTGCATCTTCTCCATTCATTGACTCATGGTCACAATCTGCCCCAAATAAAAGCATTTTAGCTAACGTCCTATCAGATGCGCCAGGGAAATGGCCTTCCACTTTTTTACCCATGCGCTTTGCTTCTTGGATCCAGTGAAGCATTAAGTCGTCGCCATCTACTAACTTAGGCCAGCCTGTCAGCTCTCCCCCTTGTAAAACCGCGTCATGCTCAAGCCACGATTTTACATTACGATGAGAAAATACAGCTTCTTCATCCATAATCTCGGTTTGAGCATCAAATCGACTCCACCAGTACATTGTAGAAGGAATCTTTTTCATTTCCTCCAAAAAAGAAAACGCTTTCTTTTTTTCTAATTGTAAAGCAAGCACCATATTATCATTGATGAGTGTCGTCGTTCCATGCTGTGATGCATATTGTGCGAATGTATGGGGATTATATAACTGAAATGGATGTACATGTGGCTCAATATAACCTGGTACTAAAAATTGGTTGCTACAGTCAATCACTTCGGTTTTTTCGTCGAGTAGTTGAGGCATATCATCGCCTACATATATAATTCTGTCGTCTGCAATCCAAATGTTAGCCGTCATCCATGTTTTCATATACGAATTTAAATAAGTAGCATGAGTAAGCACTATAGTTGGAGATTTATGACCATTTAAAATTTCAATGTGTTCACGTATTTGTTTATTTTTCCAACGATATCGTTGTTCAGCCATGAACATCCCCCTTTTTTTTCCTATTGCTACAATCGTATCACATTAACTTGTTTAAAGCATTAAAGATTATGTAAAAATTCTATTAATAAAGGTGATAAAAAATGAAACCAAACATTGGCATAATCAATGCTCTTGTTCGACTGACAATGGGCTTTGCACTCTTATCTTGGGTGACAGCTAAGCTAGTAAAACGACCTTATCGCGACTCTTATTTACTAGTGGCGCTTCTTGCAGCCATGAAGGTCGCAGAAGGAATCACTCGATTCTGTCCTTTAACATTTGCATTTGATCAATATCAAAACGAACAAAATAGCACATCTGACCACGATGAAATGACTTATAATCCATCTTAGGAGCTGGTAGTTATGGAACATAATATACACAAACACCACGAGCATCAACATAGCATTGCATGTGGACATACGAAAATTCGTCACGGCAATCATATTGACTATATTCACAATGGACATTTACACCATGAGCACGAAGGGCATTGGGATGAATGTAAGCTAGAAGTAACTGAAACAAACCCAGACCAATGTCAGCCGATGAACTGCGGATGTAAGCACGATGAAGAATGCGGGCATGAACTTGTGCCTCATGGAGATCATTTTGATTACCTTGTAAATGGCCGGTTGCATCACGTTCACAACGGCCATTGTGATGACCATGGGCCTGTTGACATTGTTACTCTAACATAAAAACTCCTCACGCTCTTCATGAGCGTGAGGAGTTTTTATTATTTTATAGCATTTGCTAACGCCTTTGCTCCGATATCATATCGATAAAAGAAGTCTGGCTCTGTGTCAATTAACGAGAGCTGCTCATATACGTTCTTTTGAGCTTGTTCAATCGTTGCTGCCGCTTGGGCAAGTAATAATACACGGCCACCATTGGATACATACTGATTGTCTCTTAGCTCGGTTCCTGCATGAAAGACAAGCGTGTCAGAGCTTACCTGCTCTATTCCTTTAATGGATGCGTATTTTTTATATTCGTTTGGATAACCTGCTGAGGCTAACACAACCCCCACAACGGCTTCTTCTGACCACTCAATTGTCACAGGACGGTTGTTTAAGATATTTACTAACACCTCGACTAAGTCACTTTTCATTCTTGGTAACACGACCTGTGTCTCAGGATCACCAAAACGAGCGTTAAACTCAATCACTTTTGGTCCTTCACTTGTAGCGATTAATCCTGCGTATAAAATACCTGTATACGAACAACCTTCTTGTACAAGTCCTTTTGCCATTGGCTTTAAAATCGTTTCAACCGCTGCTGTCACGATGTCTTCACTGATTTGTGGAACAGGTGAATAAGCTCCCATGCCACCTGTATTCGGACCCTTATCTCCATCGTAAGCACGCTTATGATCTTGAGCGATAACCATTGGATAGACATCTGTTCCGTGTACAAAAGCCATAAGTGAGAATTCTTCACCTTCTAAAAATTCTTCGATGACGACTTGCTGACTTGCTTCGTTGAATTTTTTATGAACTAACATGTCACGAAGAGTCTCGATGGCTTCTTCTTCAGAAAGCGCAACCGTTACACCTTTTCCAGCTGCAAGGCCGTCTGCTTTTATTACAATAGGTGCACCTTTTGCTTCTACATATGCTTTTGCTGCTTCATACGATTCAAACGTTTCATACGAAGCAGTAGGAATATGAAATTTATCCATTAGTTCTTTTGCAAAAGCCTTACTTCCTTCAATCATCGCCGCTTTCTTTCTCGGACCAAAAATCATGAGTCCTTCACGCTCAAAAGCATCAACAATTCCTTCCATTAACGGAACTTCTGGACCAACAATCGTTAAACCAACCTCATTTTCCTTTGCAAAGCGAATGAGCTTTTCTTGCTCGTGTTCCTCAATCTCTACACACGTCGCAATGTTTGTCATGCCTGCATTACCAGGAGCAACAAACACCTCCTTAGCAAGTGCACTCTGTGCTGCTTTCCAAGCAATGGTATGCTCTCTGCCGCCTTTTCCAATGATTAATACGTTCACACCTATCACCTCATCAATGCTTAAAGTGTCTCATCCCTGTAAATACCATCGTAATCCCGTACTCATCTGCTTTTTTAATCGAGTCTTCATCACGAATTGAACCACCAGGCTGAATGATTGCTGTCACACCTGCTTTAGCTGCCGCTTCCACTGTGTCATCCATAGGGAAAAATGCATCAGACCCTAACGCTGAGCCTTGTGCTTTTTCACCAGCTTGTTCAATCGCAATCTTTGCTGCACCTACACGGTTCATTTGCCCTGCTCCAACGCCGATTGTCATATTATCCTTTGTTAATACAATGGCGTTTGACTTCACGTTTTTCACAACTCCCCAAGCAAGCTTTAAGTTCGCCCACTCTTCTTCTGTTGGCTCACGCTTTGTTGGAACCGTAATGTTTGCATCATCAAAGCCAAATACATCTTCGTCTTGAACAAGTACGCCACCTTTAACTGATGTTAGAAATGCCTCTTTCGTTGCTTGTTCCTCAAATTGGACCGTTAATAAGCGTAAATTCTTTTTAGCCGTTAATACCTCTAACGCATCCTCATCAAATGCAGGTGCAATGATAATTTCTAAAAAGATTTCTTTCATTTGAATAGCTGTTGCACGATCAATTGGGCGATTCGCTGCAATAATTCCACCAAAAATAGAAGTAGAATCCGCTTCATATGCCTTTTCATATGCTTCGTTAATCGTCGTGCCAACACCTACACCACAAGGATTCATATGTTTAATCGCCACAACTGCTGGTTCAGTGAATTCTTTTACGATTTGAAGAGCAGCGTTTGCATCATTGATATTATTGTAAGATAGCTCTTTCCCATGTAATTGAGTCGCAGCCGCAATTGAGCCTTTTTGTGTTAATGGCTTTTTATAAAACGCTGCTTTCTGATGTGGATTTTCTCCATAGCGTAAATCTTGTACTTTTTCATACGTCACTGTTAATGTTTCTGGTTCCGTTTCACCAGCCACGTTCGTTAAGTACTCTGCAATTAGCGCATCATAAGCTGCTGTATGACGGAATACTTTAGCCGCTAAACGTTGGTTTGTTTCAAAGGATACTTTATTGTCCTTTGTTAAATCTGTTAAAACAACCTCGTAATCAGTAGGATCTACGATTACCGTAACATCTCGATAGTTCTTAGCAGCCGAACGCAACATCGTTGGTCCACCAATATCAATGTTTTCAATCGCATCTTCTAAAGTTACATCCTCTTTTTCAATCGTTTTCTTGAATGGATATAGATTGACGACAACAAAGTCAATCGGCGTAATATCATGCTCTTGTAGCTGTGCTTGATGTGCTTCATTGTCACGAATTGCTAACAATCCACCGTGTACTTTAGGATGCAATGTTTTAACGCGACCATCTAAAATCTCTGGAAATCCTGTTACGTCTGAAATCCCAATAACGTTTACACCATTTTCCTCAAGTGTTTTCTTTGTACCTCCCGTTGATACAACCTCCACACCTAAACGCTCTAAAGCTTGTGCGAATGCAACGATCCCTTCTTTATCTGAAACGCTAATTAAAGCACGTTTTTTTGACATGATTGAAATTCCTCCTACCAATCTTCTCTTTTTCGATTCTTTCTTTTATTAGTATATTACTATGGTAAAGTATTAAAAAGAGTTTGACAAGAGAACTCTCTTTTATGCTTTTAAAGTCTGTTTCGTCAACACCCGCTGTAACACTTCTGGATAAAAGCGATGTTCAACAAAGTGAATGTGGTGTTCCACTTGTTCACGTGTATCTGCTTCACCGATTGGAACAATGACTTGATCAATAATCGGACCCGTATCCATTCCTGCATCTACATAATGAACCGTTACGCCCGTTACTTTTACTCCTGCTTTTAACGCCTGACCAACGGCGTCTTTGCCTGGGAATGCAGGCAATAGAGACGGATGGATATTAACAATGCGATTTGGATATTGCTTGAGTAGTACCTCTCCGATAATTCTCATATAGCCAGCAAGTATAATGAATTCCACCTTTTTCGTCGCAAGCTCTTTCACTATTTCCTGCTCATAGGCTGCTTTACTAGCAAACTCTTTTGGTGAGCAAACAAGTGTTGGAATCCCTACCTTTTCTGCACGTTCAATGACAGATGCACCTGGCTTATCACAAACTACAATCGTGATGTTTGCTTGTAAATCTCCACGCTGAGTCGCATCATAGATGGCTTGAAAGTTTGAACCGTTTCCTGATGCAAAGACCGCTATGTTCATCATTCCATTCGACCTCCACCAAATGTAACCCCTGCGCCTTCCTTCACACGTCCAATAATAAACGCTTTTTCGCCTTCGGCTTCAATCGCTTCAATGACTGCATGTAACTGCTCATGCTTAACCGCTAAAACAAACCCAATCCCCATGTTAAATACTTCAAACATTTCAAAGCGGCTCAATTTCCCGTGTTCTTGAAGAAAATCAAAGATAAAAGGAATTGGCCATGAACCGTAATCAATTTCAACCCCTAAGCCTTCCGGTAGCATACGAGGAATATTCTCAATAAATCCGCCACCAGTGATGTGAGCCATCCCTGCAATTGAAGCTGACTGCAACGCCTTTACAATTGGTTTCACATAAATCTTCGTTGGTGTTAAAAGCTCTTCACCTAGATTTTGATTAAAACCTTTGTATGTGTGATGTACATCTAACTTCGCATCGTCGACAATCTTACGTACGAGTGAATATCCGTTACTATGAATCCCACTTGAAGAAATACCAATAAGGATATCTCCTTGCTCAATGCTCTCACCTGTGATAATGTCTGCCTTTTCAACTGCACCCACTGTAAAGCCTGCAAGATCGTACTCATCTTCTTCATATAAACCAGGCATCTCAGCCGTCTCTCCGCCAATTAATGCACAGTTTGCTTGCTCGCATCCATCTGCAATCCCTTTTACAATTTGTTCAATTTTCTCAGGAACAGCTTTCCCACAAGCAATGTAATCCAAGAAGTATAAAGGCTGTGCGCCTTGTACAAGTACATCATTCACACACATAGCGACAACATCCATGCCAATGGTATCGTGCTTATCCATTACAAACGCTAGCTTTAACTTTGTTCCCACTCCATCTGTCCCAGAGACAAGGACTGGTTCTTTTAAATTTAATGAAGATAGGTCAAACATTCCACCAAAGCCACCAACCGTTCCCATGACGCCTGGACGAACGGTACGCTTCACATGTTTTTTAATACGCTCAACAGACTCATAGCCCGCTTCTAAGTTTACTCCTGCTTGTTTATATGACTGAGACATCTTGTCACTCCTTTTTAGCACGTTACCTTTTCATGAGGATGAACCGTGTCTGGGTAGATTTCTGTTGGATATTTGCCTGTAAAACAAGCCATGCATTGACCACGATGAGACCCTTCATATGGTCTTCCAATTGCACTTACTAACCCTTGTTCACTTAAAAACTCTAACGAATCTGCTTCAATTAATTGACGAATCTCTTCAATTGAGTGAGTCGCTGCAATTAACTCTTCTTCAGAGGACGTATCAATTCCGTAGAAGCAAGGATTTTTAATGGGAGGTGAACTAATACGAACGTGCACCTCTGTTGCGCCTGCTTCACGTAGCATTCTCACGATACGTCTACTCGTTGTCCCACGCACAATCGAATCATCCACCATAACAACTCGTTTTCCTTCTACGATTTTACGAACAGGTGAAAGCTTCATTTTTACCCCTTGTTCACGTAATGACTGAGAAGGCTGAATAAATGTACGACCTACATAACGATTTTTAATTAATCCTAATTCGTACGGGATACCTGACTGTTCGGCAAATCCAATTGCAGCTGAAATGCTTGAATCCGGAACACCTGTCACAACGTCCGCTTCAATTGGTGATTCAATGGCTAACTCTTTGCCTAGGTTTTTACGAGCCGAATGAATGTTAATTCCATCAATGTTACTATCAGGACGTGAAAAATAAATGTATTCCATACTACAGATCGCTCGATTTACATTCAATGTAAAGCGTTCTGATGTCATCCCCTCATTATTAATAATAAGAAGCTCACCAGGCTGGACATCACGCTCATATACTGCCCCCACAACATCGAACGCACACGTTTCAGATGCCACGACGTAAGCATCTCCTAAGCGTCCTAACGATAACGGTCGTAATCCGTTCGGATCGAGAGCTACCATCATTTCATCTTCTGTTAAAATAACAAATGCGTATGCTCCCTTCACCATTGATAACGCATTTTTCACTTTATCTTTTAAATCTTGATAGCCACTTCGCTTAATTAAATGTGCCAGTACTTCTGTGTCTGAAGTAGACTGAAAAATACTTCCTTGATTTTCAAGCTGATGCTTTAATGCATTTGCATTGACCAAGTTTCCGTTATGAGCTAGCGCAATGCTGCCACTTTGAGAGCGAAAATGAAGGGGCTGAACGTTTTCAAATCCTCCACCTCCAGCAGTAGCATAGCGAACATGACCAATCGCTGCTCTTCCTTCTACTTTATCTAACACACCGTTACCAAAGACCTCGGTTACTAACCCAAGTCCTTTGGCAACGCTCACTTTTTCACCATTTGAAACGGCAATGCCCGCTCCTTCTTGACCACGATGTTGTAAGCTATGCAGGCCATAGTATGTAATTTGGTTCGCATTTTCATGTCCCCAAATTCCAAAGACCCCACACTCTTCATTGAGACCTTTTATTTCAGCAAGCATGGAATAGCTCCTTTCCAAGCTGTTTTTAGCTCAGCCACTGGCAATTGAATCATTGCTTCTTGATCATTTTCAATTGTAAACGTCGCATCTGCTGTCACGGTTCCTAGCTCAAGTGCTTCTTGTACAAGCTGTTCGAATTTTTCTTTGTTTTCTTGTTTCACCGTTACAATAAAGCGTGATTGCGTTTCACTAAATAATAAGGTTGGCTCCTCTACCGTTCGCACCTTCACACCTAGTTCGTCACTGCTCATTAACCCTTCTGCTAAGGCAACAGCGAATCCACCTTCTGCAATATCATGAGCTGATTGAACAAGACCTGCACGAATAGCCGCTAGTAATTGCTTTTGTCTACGTTGCTCTACCTCTAAGTCCAATGCTGGTGCTTTACCGAAGATTTCCCCTTCTAGTACCTTTTGAAGCTCACTACCTGCAAATTCAGACTTTGCTTCCCCAATCACATAGACAAGATCGCCTTCTTGCTTAAAAGCTTGCGTTGTAATATGCTCTAACTCTTTAATAAGCCCTACCATTCCAACCACAGGAGTTGGATAGATAGCTTCTCCGTTTGTTTCGTTATAAAGCGAGACATTTCCACCAATGACAGGTGTTTGAAGCTCTCGGCACGCTTCGCTCATGCCATCAACCGCTTTTTCTAATTGCCAGAAGATTTCCGGTTTCTCTGGATTTCCAAAGTTTAAGCAGTCTGTAATAGCTAATGGCTCTCCACCTGAACAAATGATGTTTCTGGCAGCTTCTGCTACAGCAATTTTACCGCCCACTTCTGGATCTAAATATAAGTAACGAGAATTACAATCTGTTGTCATCGCTAGTGCTTTATTCGTTCCACGCACACGAACAACCGCAGCATCTGAACCTGGTGAAACGACTGTATTTGTTCTCACCATGTAGTCATATTGGTTATAAACCCATTCCTTGCTCGCGATAGTTGGCTGTTGCAACAGTGTTAAAAGCGTTTCTTTATAGTTTGTAATCGATGGTACATAGGCATCTTGTTCCTGGAACGCTCTGTAATAAGCAGGCTCCTCAGATGGTTTGTTATAAACAGGTGCATCTTCAGCTAAAGCATCAACAGGCACTTCTGCTACGACTTCCCCTTTGTGTGTGAGGCGGAGCATTTTATCATCTGTTACAACCCCGACTGATACCGCTTCTAAGCCGTATTTTTCAACGATTTGCACAATCTCTTCTTCTCTTCCTTTTTCAACGACAATAAGCATACGCTCTTGAGATTCAGATAGCATCATTTCATAAGCCGTCATTCCTGTTTCACGCTGTGGAACAAAGTCAAGGTTCATCTCGATTCCTGATCCTGCTTTACTTGCCATTTCTGCTGAAGAGCTTGTTAAGCCTGCAGCTCCCATATCTTGAATCCCTACAAGCGCATCACACTTTACTAACTCTAAGCACGCTTCTAGTAAAAGCTTTTCCATAAATGGATCGCCTACCTGTACAGCTGGACGTTTCTCATCAGACTGATCAGACAGCTCTTCTGAAGCAAATGTTGCACCATGAATCCCATCTCGGCCTGTTTTAGCGCCTACATACATCACGGTGTTACCAATTCCTTTAGCCTGACCTTTTTGAATATCTTCATGATTGATTAAACCAACACACATCGCATTAACTAATGGATTACCTTCATAAGAAGGATCAAACTGTATTTCTCCTCCAACCGTTGGAATACCTACACAGTTCCCATATCCTGCAATACCTGCTACTACTTCTTCAAACAAATGACGAACTCTCGGTGACGTTAACTCACCAAAACGTAAAGAGTTTAACAGCGCAATGGGTCTTGCCCCCATCGAAAACACATCGCGGATAATTCCACCCACACCTGTTGCCGCCCCTTGGTAAGGCTCAATGGCAGATGGATGGTTGTGACTTTCGATTTTAAACACAACCGCTTGATTGTCCCCAATGTCTACAATTCCAGCTCCCTCTCCAGGTCCTTGCAATACGTTTTCACCAGTCGTTGGGAACTTACGAAGAACAGGCTTGGAGTTTTTATAGCTGCAATGCTCAGACCACATTACTGAAAACAGACCAACTTCTGTATAGTTTGGAAGACGTCCTAATAATGCTTCTACACTAGCAAACTCTTCATCTGTTAATCCCATTTCTTTATAAATCTTTTGCTCTTTAATTTGTTCTACACTTGGTTCAAGAAGTAACGACATATTGTTCCCTCCACTGCTTTACGATTGATTTGAATAGTTTTAATCCATCTGCACTGCCTAACAATGTATCTACTGCTCGTTCTGGATGTGGCATCATTCCTAATACATTCCCTTTTTCATTCACAATCCCAGCAATGTTTTGTAAGCTACCGTTTGGATTTTCATCTGCATATTGAAAAACAATTTGATGATTGTCTACAAGTTGTTTTAATGTTGCTTCATCACAGTAATAATTTCCTTCACCGTGCGCAACAGGAATTGAAATGCGCTCATGTTTTGCATACGCATTTGTAAATAACGTTTCATTGTTCACGACTTCTAGTGTCACTGGTCGACAAATGAACTTAAGATCTTGGTTACGTCTCATTGCACCTGGTAATAACCCAGCTTCTAATAAAATTTGAAATCCGTTGCACACACCTAGTACGGGTTTACCTGCAGCTGCTGCCTTCTTAACAGCTTCCATCACATTGGCAAAACGAGCAATCGCTCCAGAGCGTAAGTAATCTCCGTATGAAAATCCTCCTGGAAGTAACACACCATCGAACTCATCTAAGTTATCGCGATCATGCCACACATATTCTACTTCTTCGCCAAGTTCATCTTTAATTGCATGGTACATATCGATATCACAGTTTGACCCTGGGAACACAATTACTGCAAATTTCACTGTGCAACAGCCTCCTCAACTTCATAGCGATAATCTTCAATAACCGTGTTAACTAGTAGCTTCTCACACATTTCTTTTACTCTTTCATCTAAGCGATCTGTTTCACTGATTGTTAACTCTAAATATTTACCGATACGCACGTCACTTACTTCTTCATAAGACATGCGATGTAAAGAATTTTTTACCGCTACTCCTTGTGGATCTAATACACTCTCTCTTAACGTTACGAATACCTTTACTTTATACATGATTATCCCCCGATTCTTTCTAAGATTTTTTCGTATGCTTCTGTTAACGTTCCTAAGTCACGGCGAAAGACATCTTTGTCTAACTTCTCGTTTGTCTCAATATCCCAGAATCGGCAAGTGTCTGGTGAGATTTCATCTGCTAAAATAATGTCACCCGATGCCGTCTTTCCAAACTCTAATTTAAAGTCTACGAGCTGAATGCCTTTATCTTTAAAAAACTGCTTTAATACTTCATTAATGCTCAATGCTTGCTCTTTTAAAAACTGAATTTCATCCGCCGTTGCTGCTTCTAAGAAAATAGCATGTTCATCGATAATAAGAGGATCACCTAAATCGTCATTTTTGTAATATAGCTCTACAATTGGATTAGAAAATGGTATCCCTTCTTTTACGCCAATTCGTTTAGCTAAACTACCAGCTGTCATATTCCGTACAACAACTTCTAGAGGAATGATATCCACTTTTTTCACTAATTGTTCTGAATCAGAAAGCGATTGAATGAAGTGTGTTTCAACTCCTTTTTTATGAAGCATTGAAAATAGAAAACTACTAATCTTATTATTTAATTGTGCTTTACCTACAATTTCAGCTTTCTTCTGTCCGTTAAAAGCCGTTGCTGAATCTTTGTAAGCTACCCATAAAACATTTTCTTGATCTGTTTTGTAAATTCGTTTTGCTTTTCCCTCATACAGTAGTTCTTGTTTCATTGTTCCACCTCTTGATTCAGAATCTTCCGATAAATTTTCTTACAAAAAGGCAAGGAAAACTCCTTACCTTTTAAAATTTTTAAAGACCTAGACGGTTGAAGATCATATCTACACTCTTTAGATGATACTGATAATCGAAGCAGTCATCTAATTGCTCTGTTGATAGTCGATCTGTAATTCTTTCTTCAGCTTCTACAAGCGTACGGAAAGGAACTTGAACCTCCCACGCTTCCATTGCTTTTGGCTGTACAAGATCGTATGCTTCTTCGCGCGTCATACCCGTATTGATAAGAGCTAATAGAACACGTTGTGAATAAATAAGACCTAGCGTACGATCCATGTTGCGTTGCATATTTTCTGGGAATACGGTTAAGTTTTTAATAATGTTTGCAAAACGGTTTAGCATGTAGTTAAGCGCGATTGTCGAGTCTGGTAAAAGAACACGTTCTGCTGATGAATGTGAAATATCACGCTCGTGCCAAAGCGGTACGTTATCGTATGCTGCCGACATATAGCCGCGAACTAGACGCGCTAGACCCGTTACGTTCTCAGATCCGATTGGATTACGTTTATGTGGCATCGCTGACGAACCTTTTTGACCTTTTGCAAAGTACTCTTCTACTTCTCTTGTTTCACTCTTTTGTAATCCACGAACTTCAACGGCAAACTTCTCAATTGACGTTGCAATAAGTGCTAAAACAGACATGTAATGAGCATGACGATCACGCTGTAACGTTTGAGTTGAAATCGGCGCTGGTTGTAAGCCAAGCTTTTCACACACATATGCTTCAACAAAAGGATCAATGTTAGCAAATGTACCAACTGCTCCTGAAATCTTTCCGAACTCTACTTCTTTCGCTGCACGCTTGAAACGCTCAAGATTGCGTTTCATCTCTTCATACCATAGAGCCATTTTTAAACCAAATGTTGTTGGCTCTGCATGAACACCATGAGTACGTCCCATCATTACTGTGTACTTATGTTCTTGAGCTTTTTCTTTTAATACTTGAACAAAGCGCTCTAAATCCTTCTCAAGGATGTCATTTGCTTGTTTTAATAAGTATGATAAAGCTGTGTCTACTACATCTGTAGATGTCAAACCATAATGTACCCATTTACGCTCTTCCCCTAATGTTTCAGATACAGCACGAGTAAATGCGACAACATCATGGCGTGTTTCCTCTTCAATTTCTTTAATGCGATCGATGTTAAATGATGCATTTTTACGGATTAACGCTACATCTTCTTTCGGAATATCTCCTAATTCTGCCCACGCTTCACACGCTAAGATTTCTACCTCTAACCAAGCTTGAAAGCGATTCTCTTCAGTCCAAATTGCGCCCATTTCTGGACGAGTATAACGTTCAATCATGTTGTATATTCCTCCGTTCTCTTCCAAATAGCTAATGATTCGGCTTTTGACACCGCATCCTCTATCTTATCAGCTAATACCGTTATATGTCCCATTTTTCTCTTTTCTTTTGCAACTTTTTTTCCGTACAAATGTAGGTGTATATCACTGAAACATTCGATTTTTCCGATTGCTCTTTCAACATGTTCCCCTAATAGGTTAACCATTACAGCTGGTTTTAATAATTCTGGTTCACTAAGCGGCCAATTACAAATGGCTCTTATATGTTGCTGAAATTGTGACATCGTACAAGCTTCAATTGAAAAGTGCCCAGAATTATGTGGTCGAGGCGCTAACTCATTAATATAAATGTCTTGATTGTTCGTCATGAACATTTCAACTGTTAAGGTACCAACCAGCTCTAGTCCATCTGCAATTACTTTTGCGTAATGCAATGCTTGATCTTGTTGATGTTTATCAATACGAGCTGGCACAATCGTTTGATGTAAAATATGATGACGATGAATGTTTTCAGCTACTGGAAAGCACGTCGTATCACCGTTTACATTGCGCTGAACGATAACCGAAATCTCTTTATCTAGTGGCATCCATTTTTCAACAATGCATTCACTATATGTTAATAGCTTTGAAGCATCAATGATATCCGCTTCCGCTTTCACAACCACTTGCCCTTTTCCATCGTAACCACCAATGCATGTTTTCACTACACATGGATAACCAATGTCTGAAATGGCTGTATACAATTCGTTCTCTTCTTTTACAATTCGATAAGCAGGGACTTGTAAACCTAGCTTTGTAATGAGTGATTTTTCTAGCTTACGGTTTTGCGTAATCTCAAGAACATGACTTCCTTGAGGAACATAGCTATTTGATTGAAGCCATCTCACCATCTCAGCGTTTATATTTTCAAACTCATACGTAATGACATCTGAAACAGCAGCCAATCTCTTAATCGCATCCAAATCATCATACTGACCAATAACTTCAATGTCCGCGATTTGACCACAAGGTGAATGTTCAGTTGGATCTAGGACCGCAATATAATAACCCATTTCTCTCGCTGCAAGAGCCATCATTCGCCCAAGCTGGCCACCACCTACAATACCAATTGTTTTACCTGGAGGAATCAATGAGTTAAACAAGTTGCTCACTACTTTCTAGCACCGTTGCCTCTATTTGATTTCGGCGTGCCTCTAACCGTTTGCTTAGCTCTTCATCTGATAATGCCAGCATTTGAGCTGCTAATAGGCCTGCATTGGTTGCTCCGGCCTTACCAATCGCTACAGTGGCTACAGGAACACCACCTGGCATTTGGACAATCGATAGTAAAGAATCTAGGCCATTCAAGTTACTACTACGTACAGGTACGCCAATGACTGGTAAAGTAGTTTTCGCTGCTACCATTCCTGGCAAATGAGCCGCTCCACCTGCACCTGCAATGATAGTCTTTATTCCACGCTCTTTTGCTGTTTGGGCATATTCAAACATATAATCAGGTGTTCGGTGAGCAGATACTACTCGCTTCTCATATGGAATGTGTAACTCCTCTAATATGTCACATGCATGCTTCATCGTTTCCCAATCAGATTGACTTCCCATAATGACAGCAACTTCTATATTCATGGATATAAGCTCCTTTTTTAGATAATAAAAAACCTAGAGTAGTGGTAGCTTAAGGAAAGCTACAACCACTCTAGGTATTATGTATAAAATCATCCTCATTTAAAAGGACTCACATATTGACCTTTTCAGTAATTGTACTCTCCTCATAGTCCAACAATTTACGGTTGTTAGGTAGAAACTCGCAGGCCATATCCCCGCTATTATATGAGGTTTCGTTTATTTCTTTTGACACCATAATAATAACAACTTACAAAGCTAAAAGTCAACTCAAAATCGAATATTATTATCATTATTTTATTTAATGTTCGCTTTTAGATTAATTTACCTTCAAAAATGATTTGTTGCTTTACAGGAACATACTCTTTTTTACCGTTTATGATTTGCTCTTCAAAGACTGGCTTTTCCATTCTCCTAACAGGCACGTATCCTTCTGCCTTCATGCGATCCAGGCATTCTGAAATGGTTTCATCTGAACGTAATTCAAACAGACATTTTTTCTTCTTATTTGACACCTTAACACCTCCGATAAATATCTATTAGTATACTATACCTTGTTTGTTTTCATAATCAAATTAGCTAAGGAAAATAATGATCTAAACAAAAAAACACTAGCGATATCGCTAGTGTTTTCGTTATTGCCCGGCAACGTCCTACTCTCACAGGGACAAAGTCCCAACTACCATCGGCGCTAGAGAGCTTAACTTCCGTGTTCGGCATGGGAACGGGT
>NZ_JAFBFC010000005.1 GCF_016909075.1 Priestia iocasae | reverse complement strand
TGCGGAAGATTCCCTACTGCTGCCTCCCGTAGGAGTCTGGGCCGTGTCTCAGTCCCAGTGTGGCCGATCACCCTCTCAGGTCGGCTACGCATCGTTGCCTTGGTGAGCCGTTACCTCACCAACTAGCTAATGCGCCGCGGGCCCATCTGTAAGTGATAGCCGAAACCATCTTTCAACTTAACCTCATGTGAGGTTAAGTATTACCCGGTATTAGCTCCGGTTTCCCGAAGTTATCCCAGTCTTACAGGTAGGTTGCCCACGTGTTACTCACCCGTCCGCCGCTAACTTCTTAAAAGCAAGCTTTTAAGAAGTTCGCTCGACTTGCATGTATTAGGCACGCCGCCAGCGTTCGTCCTGAGCCAGGATCAAACTCTCCGAAGAAATGTTTGACTTGCTCATAAATTTTAAAACTTGAATTAACGTTGACGTTTGTCGCTTTGTTCAGTTTTCAAAGAACTCTTCGTCGCCGAAACGACTTCTTTATCATAGCATTTTTCAACTTTCTTTGTCAACACATTTTTAAAAGAAAAGATGTAGTTTGTTTTTTCTTTAGTAGTGCTTGTTGATGACTTTTAAAATACTATCAGATTTTTTTACAGCATGCAAGGTTTTTTATAAAAAAAGATAAAAAGCTCTTTAATTGGATTAAAGAGCTTTTACCTATAAGCTTATTCTTCTATATTATCTACTTCATTTTCTTCTAATTCTTCATCTTCAGGTTCATCGTCATCAGATAGTTGTACTTTCGCAACAGTTGCAACAAATTCATTTTCACCTAATCGAATTAATTTAACACCTTGTGTGTTACGGCCCATTTGAGAAATATCTGTAACTGACACACGGATAAGAACACCGCTTACTGTGATAAGCATGATGTCTTCTTCAGGCTGAACAGACTTTAATGATATAACTGGACCATTTTTATCAGTCACATTACACGTTCGTAAACCTTTCCCACCACGAGATTGAATGCGGTAGTCATCGATTGGTGTTCGTTTTCCATAGCCATTCTTAGTTACAATAAGAATATCAGCATCTTCTTCTACGATTTCCATCCCAATTACTTCATCATCTGAATCTAATGTAATTCCTTTAACTCCAGTTGCAGTACGTCCCATTGATCGAACATTGTCTTCAGTGAATCGAATAAGAAGACCTTTTTTCGTCCCCATGACAACATCTCTTTTACCGTCTGTTAGTTTAACAGAAATCAATTCATCTTCTTCTCGTAAGTTTAAGGCTATTAAACCACTCGTACGAATATTTTCAAAAGATGATAAAGGAGTACGCTTTGAGATTCCTTGCTTTGTTGTAAAGAATAAATAGCTATCGTCTGTGAAAGCCTCTACACGGATAATAGCATTTACCCATTCACCTTTATCTACTTCTAGTAGATTAATGATTGGAATGCCTTTAGCTGTACGGCTATACTCTGGAATTTCATATCCTTTTGCACGATACACTTTCCCTTTATTTGTAAAGAACAGAATTGTATCATGCGTGGACGTAGTGAGAAGATGTTCAACAAAATCGTTCTCATTCATATTCATACCTTGAATACCTCTACCACCACGTTTTTGGCTTCGGTAAGTAGAAACAGGTAATCGCTTGATATAACCATTATGAGTAAGAGTAATGACGATATTTTGGCGTGGGATTAAATCTTCATCTTCAATGATTTCTGCTCCACCTGTCATAATTTCTGTGCGACGACCATCATTAAACTTCTCTTTTACTTCTAATAACTCTGTACGGATGATTTCTAGTACTCTTTCTTCATCTGCAAGGATTGCTTTTAAGTCAGCAATAAGTGCGACTAGAGATTGATATTCTTCTTCAATCTTTTCACGCTCTAAACCTGTTAGGCGTTGTAAACGCATATCTAAAATCGCTTGAGCTTGCTTTTCAGATAAAGAGAACTCAGTCATTAATCCATTTCTTGCAATCTCTGTTGTTTGAGATGCGCGAATAAGGCTAATTACTTCATCTAGGTGATCCAGCGCAATACGTAATCCCTCTAAAATATGAGCTCTAGCTTCTGCTTTTCGCAGCTCGTATTGTGTACGTCTGCGAATAACGACAATTTGGTGATCCAAATAATACTTTAAGCATTGTTTTAGATTCAGTACTTTAGGTTGGCCTTCTACTAAAGCTAGCATGTTAATACCAAAGCTTGTTTGTAAGGCGGTCTGTTTATAAAGGTTGTTCAATAGAACATTCGCATTTGCATCTTTTCTTACTTCAATCACGATCCTCATACCAGAGCGATCTGATTCATCACGTAAATCAGTAATACCTTCTATTTTCTTATCACGAACAAGTTCAGCTATTTTCTCAATTAACTTCGCTTTATTTACTTGATAAGGTAACTCATGAACAATGATTGCTTCTTTACCGTTACTACGCTCTTCAATTTCTACTTTGGCACGTAGTGTAATAGAACCTCTTCCTGTTTCATAAGCTTTTCGAATTCCACTTCTACCTAAGATTTGTCCTGCTGTTGGAAAATCAGGGCCAGGAATAATCTCCATTAACTCTGGAATTGTAATCTCTGGATCTTGACTCACGGCTAGTACACCATCAATTACTTCACCTAGTTGATGAGGAGGAATGTTTGTTGCCATCCCTACGGCGATACCCGCTGAACCATTCACTAGTAAATTAGGAAATCTAGACGGTAGAACCATTGGCTCTCGTTCTGAGCCATCATAGTTATCTTGATAATCAATTGTGTCTTTATTAATGTCTCTTAATAATTCCATCGACACTTTTGACATTCTTGCCTCAGTATAACGCATCGCAGCAGCCGCATCACCGTCAACAGAACCAAAGTTCCCGTGACCGTCTACTAGCATATAACGATAACTGAAATCTTGCGCCATACGTACCATCGTATCGTAAACAGCTGAGTCACCATGCGGGTGATACTTACCAATAACTTCTCCTACGATACGAGCAGATTTTTTATACGCTTTATCTGCTGTCATCCCTAGATCATTCATTGCATATAAAATACGACGATGAACAGGCTTTAAGCCATCTCGTACATCAGGTAACGCACGAGATACAATTACACTCATCGCGTAATCTAAAAAGGATGACTTCATTTCCTGACTAATATTAATTTCTCGAATTTGAGAGTTTGGTTTATCTGACATCGATAAGAACCTCCTTCGCGAAGTTCAGTATAATAAATCATTTATGTAAAGATGATATAGCTAAAAGAAAAGTGCTAGCTCCCCCCTAAAGTACCTCAATTATGTTCAAATAGTCGGTACAATTTAGTTTGAGAATCAAAGGGAACAAGCACTTATAAGCTATCCACTCTTTATTTAAATATCTAGATTTTTAACGTATTTAGCATTCTCTTCAATGAAATGACGTCTAGGCTCAACTTTATCACCCATTAAAATTTCAAACGTTTCATCTGCTTCAATTGCATCTTGTAAGTTTACTTGAAGAAGAGTTCGCGTTTCAGGGTCCATTGTTGTTTCCCATAACTGTTCAGGGTTCATCTCTCCTAGACCTTTGTAACGCTGTAGACCTGGTTTGGCACCTTCTGAGAATGTTTTTAATAGTTCATCAAGTTGCTTGTCATTATACGCATATTCAATGCGCTTGCCTTGTGTAACTTTGTAAAGTGGAGGCTGAGCAATGTAAATGTATCCATGCTCAATAATTTGTCTCATATAACGATAGAAAAACGTTAATAGTAACGTTCGAATATGAGCTCCATCCACATCTGCATCGGTCATAATAACGACTTTATGATATCTAGCTTTTGAAATATCAAAGTCTTCACCAATTCCTGTGCCTAGTGCAGTAATGATTGCGCGAACTTCATTATTTGAAAGAATTTTATCTAAGCGTGCTTTCTCAACGTTAATGATTTTTCCTCGTAACGGTAAAATCGCTTGAAAGTGGCGGTCACGTCCTTGCTTAGCAGAACCACCCGCTGAATCTCCCTCTACCACATACAGTTCACCAATAGAAGGATCTTTCGATGAACAATCTGCTAGCTTACCTGGTAAGTTTGAAATTTCCAAGGCACTTTTACGTCGAGTTAGTTCGCGTGCTTTTTTAGCTGCCATTCGAGCTCTAGCTGCCATAACACCTTTTTCAATCACTTTTCTTGCTACTACAGGGTTTTCAAGTAAAAATGTCTCAAAGTGTTCAGAGAAAACAGAATCAGTAATCGTTCTTGCTTCACTATTTCCGAGTTTTGTTTTCGTTTGACCTTCGAACTGAGGATCTGGGTGTTTGACCGAAATAATGGCTGTTAACCCTTCACGCACATCTTCACCTGTTAAGTTTGCATCGTTGTCTTTAAACACATTATGTTTACGCGCATAATCATTGATTACTCTCGTTAATGCTGTTTTAAAGCCTGCCTCATGCGTCCCACCTTCGTAGGTGTGAATGTTATTTGCAAATGAATATAAATTGCTTGTGAAACTTGCATTATATTGTAAAGCAACCTCAATAGATATTTGATCTCGTTTTCCTTCAATATAGATTGGCTCTTCGTGAACCACTTCTTTTGAACGGTTAAGGTGCTCAACGTAAGACTTAATACCACCTTCGTAATGGTACTCTTTCTTCTGCTCGTGTTCTTTTCGCTTATCCTCAATCGCAATTTTAATGCCACGATTTAAGAAGGCTAACTCTCTCAACCTGTTTGCTAAAGTATCAAAGTCATACTCTAACGTTTCAGTAAAGATTTCGCCATCTGGTTTAAAGTTAATGATTGTGCCTGTTTTATCTGTTTCACCTATTACTTTTAGATCTTCAACAGGTACACCTCTTGTATATTTTTGATAATGAATTTTACCCTCACGATGAACATAAACTTCTAAAGAAGTAGATAAAGCATTTACAACAGAAGCCCCTACACCATGAAGACCTCCTGAAACTTTATAGCCTCCACCGCCAAATTTACCACCAGCATGAAGAACCGTTAGAATAACTTCTACTGCAGGTCGTCCCATTTTCTCCTGAATACCTACAGGGATACCACGACCATTATCTGTCACTGTAATACTATTGTCTTCTTCAATTTGCACGTTAATTTCATCACAATATCCAGCTAATGCTTCATCGATACTGTTATCTACAATTTCCCATACAAGATGGTGAAGGCCTTTTGCACTTGTAGATCCGATATACATTCCTGGTCGCTTTCGAACAGCTTCTAAACCTTCTAATACTTGAATTTGATCAGCTTCATAAGATTGAGCTTTTAATTCTTTTTGTTCCATTGTCAAACGTATCACCTACACTTTTTATTAGCAGTGAACTATTATCGCTATTTTCCTGACTATTAAAGACCATATGCTCTCTTTTTTATTGTTTGAGGAGCCAAAGCGGAGTAATAAACACCATTGTTTGTAATGACAACTGATTTCGTTTGTTTAAGTATATCATTAAGTTCCCTATCATGCTGATTGTATACAAAAGATGATTGATAAACTTGTTTATCCAAGATAAAAATCATATCACACTTTCGAATGATTATGCCTTCTCCAATATCAATGAGCAATTTTGCACCTCATTTTACTTTTTCAATCTTTCCCGAGACGACTTCATACGTGGCTGCTTTTTCTAAGGTTTCATGATGGATTCCATCAATACTTGTTGTTGTTACAAATGTTTGCACCTTACCCTCAATTGTATTAAGCAAATGAGACTGTCGAAAATCATCTAACTCAGATAAAACGTCATCTAACAGAAGAACTGGATACTCACCAATTTCAGCGTGAATCAATTCAATCTCTGCTAGTTTTAATGATAAAGCCGTTGTACGTTGTTGACCTTGTGAACCAAATGTCTGAACGTCTTTTTCATTGACATAAAAAGCGAGGTCATCACGATGAGGTCCAACTAACGTTGCCCCCCTATCAATTTCTCTACTTTTTATTTTATCAAACTTTTCATAATATGCTTCTATCATTTTCGACAAATCTTTCTCGTCTGATACATCAATTGAGTTCTTATATTCAATTCTTAGTGTTTCAAGACCTCTACTAATGCCCTTATGGATTGGCTCAGCCCATTGCTGAAGCAAATGCAGAAACTCAAAACGTTTTTTTAGAATACGAGCTGCAACTTCAACTAATTGACTCGTTAATACATCTAATAACGATAAATCAGACTGTTTTCTTGTTTGCAGTTGCTTTAAATATTGATTCCGTTGCTGTAAGATTTTTTGGTATCTGCTTAAGTCATGCATATAAATTGGAGAGACTTGGCCAATTTCCATATCGATGAATCTTCTTCTAACCTGAGGACTACCTTTAACCAGATTCAAATCTTCTGGTGCAAACATGACGGTATTAATTGAACCGATATATTGACTTAGCTTTTGCTGTTCAAGATGATTGAACTTTGCTTTTTTACCTTTATTAGAAATAATCAAATCCAACGTAACAGGACCATTATGCCTTTCAACAATTCCTGTTATCTTTGCGTATTCCTGATCCCAACTAATTAATTCTTTGTCATTGGATGTACGGTGAGATTTTGCCATTGATAAAACAAAGATTGATTCCATAATATTTGTTTTCCCTTGTGCATTTTCACCTAAAATAACATTTACTTTATTTTCAAATTCTACAGTGGTTTTCCTGTAATTACGATAATTGACTAATGAAAGTTCTTTTATATGCAAAAAAGTTCACCAACTTTAAGAAATAACAATAAATGCACCGACTCCTGGTACTTCTACTGTATCGTTCACTCTTAATTTACGACCACGTCTATCGTCTAATTCTCCATTCACATACACTTCATGCTCACTTAAAAACCATTTGACCATTCCACCCGTTTGGATAATATCCGCTAATTTAAGGAATTGTCCTAGCGTAATAAATTCTGTTGAAATTTGAATTTCTTTCATATACGCATTCCGCTCACTTTCAAATAATATCTATTCTTCTATTTTACTAAATAATACTCCTTAAGAAAAGGAGCCGACTCCTAACGTTTTAGCTTACTCCAACATGTAATAGACATTGACCTATTAAGGTATAGATGTCATGGAGAATCGCCTGACATTATTGAGTCAGCTCCTATTCTTAATATGTTCTTACCGGTAAAATCAACTGAAGCATTGAATCATCTTCTACTGTTTTAATAACAAATGGTCTCATTGCTCCGGTGAAATTAATTTTTATCATTGATCCTTCTAATGCTTTTAACGCATCTAGCATATATTTTGCACTAAAGGAAATTTTCAATTCTTCTCCTTCGATTGAATCACTTTGAACCTCTTCGATTACTTTTCCAATCTCTGGTGAGTTAGAGGAGATTTCAATCACTCCATCAGATAGTGTTGATAGTTTAACTACGTTATTACGCCCTTCTCTTGCTAATAAAGAGGCGCGATCTATCGATTGTAAGAACTCTTTTACATTGACAATCACATCCGTTTTACTTTCATTCGGAATTAAACGTGACGTATCTGGATAGTTCCCATCTAGTAAACGAGAAAAGAATAAAAGGTGCTTGGTTTTGAATAAAACTTGATTCTCTGTAATAACGATGTCTACGAGTTCATTCGAATCATCTAAAATCTTGCTAAGCTCACTTAAGCTCTTTCCTGGAATCACCACATTATAGGCGCTATCATTCTCAGATTGAATCGTTGCTTTTCTTAAAGCCAAACGATGACTATCTGTTGCAACACACGTTAGCTCTTTACCATCAACCTTCCAGTTTACACCTGTTAAGATTGGGCGTGTTTCTGAGGTGGACACCGCAAAGACAGTTTGTCGAATCATGTTTTTAAGTAAATCGTTTGGAATCTTGAATACATTCTCTTCTTCAATTTGAGGAAGATGTGGATATTCTTCCGCATCAAGTCCATTTAAATTGAATTCAGCTTTTCCAGAACGAATCATTGTCGAAAAGTGATTTTGCACTTCAACTTCTACCGTTTCTTTCGGTAACTTTTTCACAATCTCACTAAAGAAACGAGCTGGTAACACAACGCTACCTGTACTAATAATCTCTACAATTTCTTTTCCTTCATCTTCACTTGGAATAAATGATTCAATTGAAACATCTGAATCACTACCCGTCAATGTTACACCTTCTTCATTAACAACAAGTTTAATTCCAGTTAAGATTGGGATCGTTGTTCGAGAAGAGACGGCTTTCATAACGTCTTGCACACTTTGCACTAAATAATCTTTTTGAATCATAAATTTCATGAGTGTTCCTCCTTATAGAGAAGTAGTTTTAAAAGCGAAGTCTATTATTAATTATATTTTTTAAAGTAGTAGTAGTAATAGGGCCTGTGGAAATGTGGATAAGCCTCAAAAAAATGATAACACAGCCTATCCACATGTGGACAGACTGTGTACAATCCTATCGCATTTATGCACAAAAAACAAGAATGAAAAGAGTCTAAAACTTAAGAGAATCACTAATCTCTTTTATTTGTTTCTGTAATTGGGCATCAGTTTGAACAAGCTTTGAGATTTTTTCATGAGCATGAATGACGGTTGTATGATCACGTCCCCCAAACTCTTCACCAATCTTAGGTAAAGAAGAATCCGTTAACTCACGCGATAAATACATAGCAATTTGACGTGGGAAGGCAACGGACTTCGTTCTCTTCTTTGCTTTAAAATCATCTAATTTAATATTAAAGTGCTGCCCGACAACTTGTTGAATATCATGAATGGTAATAATTTTTGGCTTCGAGCTTGGGATGATGTCTTTTAATGCTTCGGCTGCTAAGTCTGCATTGATATCTTTATTAATTAAAGATGAGTAGGCCACTACACGAATAAGAGCACCTTCAAGCTCACGAATATTTGAATCAATTTGATTAGCAATGTAAAGCATTACTTCATTGGGAATAACTAACCCGTCTGCTTTTGCTTTTTTACGCAAGATGGCAATTCTGGTTTCTAGATCTGGAGGTGTAATATCAGTAATGAGCCCCCATTCAAATCTAGAGCGCAAACGGTCTTCTAACGTAGGAATTTCTTTAGGTGGTCGATCACTAGAGATAATAATTTGTTTACTTTCTTCATGAAGTGTATTAAACGTATGGAAAAACTCTTCCTGTGTTTGTTCTTTTCCTGCTAAGAATTGAATATCATCTATTAGTAGCACGTCTACATTTCGATATTTATTTCGGAATTCTACTGCTTTATTGTCACGAATGGAGTTAATAAATTCGTTTGTGAACTTTTCTGAAGATAGATAAACAACCTTTGCTGCTGGATTATGATCTAGTACATAATGGCCAATTGCATGCATGAGGTGAGTTTTACCTAATCCTACACCTCCATAAATAAATAATGGATTATAAGCTTTGGCTGGCGCTTCAGCTACTGCTAGTGATGCAGCGTGAGCAAATCGATTTCCTGAACCAATAACAAATGTGTCAAATGTGTATTTTGAGTTCAGCATACTTTGTGGTAAATCAACAGGTTCTTCTTTAGATACCTTCTTTTTTTGTGGCTGTAAATCAAAGTCTTCTTCTGTTTGATTTTGAGGAATAATAAACTTTACTGCTAGTTCCTCACCGGTTAGATCGTATAGTGTTTCAGCAATTAGGTTAGAATAACGTGATTCTAGCCAATCTCTAGCAAAGTCATTAGGAGCGGTAATAATCAAAGCGTCTCCTTGTAAAGCATGAGCTTTTGTCGATTTTAACCATGTTTCGAAGCTAGGTTTACTTAGTTTCTTTTCAATTTCGCCTAATGCTCGACTCCATAAGTCATGTATGTTTTCCAAAAGAACCCTCCTTTACATGCATTTTTAAGGTTGTACAAAACGTGTACAAGCGTTTATGCAGCTATATGCATATAAATTTAATATTTATACATTTGCATTTATGTCGGTGAATATATATTATAGAAGATAGTCGACTATTCGACAGATTCCACAGCATGTGGATAAACGTTATCCGACGCAGTGGATTTAATGTCCACAAGTTATCCACAATTGTGGATAAAGAAAATGTGTGGAAAAGTTGTTAAGAGTGAAAACAAAAATATAATATCAAAGAAAATCAATAGTTGCAATGGATTTCGAAAACTTATCCACAAGAACTACAGGTTGTGGAGTGAAGTTTTCCACAATACTAGATGCTGTGTATGGTTTGTCGACAAATATCCTGATAACTAAAAAATGTCGAAAAAACTTATCCACATACGAAGTAGAAGATCAAAATGAATAAATGAGATCAATTTTATAAAGGGCATATTTTACATTCAAAAAAAGTAAGATAAGTATGGACAAGCTTTGTAAAAGAAGATACGATTGTAATGTTGTAAAAGAGAAAGTAAAAAAAAGCTTTTTTTTACAAATAACATTGACAGATGATTAAGCCATTCTCTATAATTATTAGGACTGTCTTTTTCAGATATTCCTCAGGGAGGTGTTAATAGATGAAAAGAACTTATCAACCAAATAAACGTAAGCGTAGCAAAGTACATGGTTTCCGTGCTCGCATGAGCTCAGCAAACGGACGTAAAGTTTTAGCACGTCGTCGTCGTAAAGGAAGAAAAGTATTATCTGCATAATAGGCCACTGAGACGTCAGTGGTCTTTTTTTTCTATTTAACGTCATAAATTGCCTCTTTTTTGACAAGAAATATAGAGTAAATAAAGTGATGACCTGGAATTGAACAGGAGCTGTGTAAATGAAAAAAAGTTATCGAATTAAGAAAAACGAAGAATTTCAACAAGTGTTTAAAAAGGGGAAATCGGTTGCGAATAGACAGTTTGTTGTATACGTACTAGATAAACCAGATCAGCTTCATTTTCGTGTAGGTTTATCAGTAGGAAAGAAAATTGGAAACGCTGTAGTTCGTAATCGTGTAAAAAGATTATTGAGGCAAACGATCTTTGAATTGAGTCCGCTTTTACAGCAACCAAAAGATTACATTATTATTGCGCGTCATCCTGCTGCTACGATGGATTATGTAGAAGTAAAAAAGAGCTTGCAGCATGTGTTAACAAAAGCAAAGGTGTTAAATAAAGTACATAAATAAGTCGAACGCTCACAAATAGAAAGTAGGGTGTTGTTTTCTATTTAATCTTTATATAATGTACTTGGACAACCTCTTAAAAGAGAAGAGAATAAGCAAAAGGAGGAAATGAAGATTGAGAAAGAAGTTATTATTAGGACTTGTCCTTATCCTATCATTAACAGTGTTAGCTGGATGTACAGAAATTAACCAGCCAATTACATCGGAAAGTAAAGGGTTTTGGAACGAATATGTCGTTTATCCGTTATCATGGTTAATTACGTATTTTGCAAATCTTTTTGGTGACTATGGATTATCTATTATTGTGGTAACACTCTTAATCCGTTTACTTATTCTACCTTTAATGATTAAACAAATGCAAAATACAAAAGCCATGCAGGCATTACAACCAGAAATGCAGAAGCTAAAAGAAAAGCACAGCTCAAAGGATGCTAAAACCCAACAAAAGCTTCAACAAGAAACAATGCAGTTGTTTCAAACACACAATGTAAATCCGCTAGCGGGTTGTTTACCAATTTTAATTCAAATGCCAATTTTAATTGGGTTCTTCCATGCGATTACGCGTACAGAAGAAATCGCTAATCATACATTCTTATGGTTTGATTTAGGAACGAGAGATCCGTACTTTGCTTTACCAATCATTGCGGGTGTTACTACGTTCATTCAACAAAAAATGATGATGGCAGGCTCTGCTAATCAAAACCCACAAATGGCGATGATGCTTTGGATTATGCCAATTATGATTGTTATCTTTGCCATTAACTTCCCAGCAGCTCTATCTTTATATTGGGTAGTAGGTAACTTATTTATGATTGCTCAAACTTACTTTATTAAAGGTCCTGATTTAGGTCAAAAAAAACAGGAATTAGGGGGAGCTAAAAAGTGAACCAACTAACTGCTACTGGTCAAACGGTCGATGAAGCAGTCAAACATGGTTTAGCTCAACTAGGAGTTTCGAGAGATCAAGTAAAAATAGAAGTGGTTGAAGAAGGAAAAAAAGGCTTCCTTGGGATTTTTAAATCAAAACCTGCTGTTGTAAGGATTGAAAAATTACAAGATCCAATTGAAGAAGCAGAGAAATTTTTAAAGCGTGTAAGTAAAGAGATGAATGTAGAGATTGAGGTCGAAGTTATTCAACGTGCAAGAGCATGTGAATTTAAAATTAGTGGTGAAGGACTTGGGGTTCTAATTGGAAAAAGAGGACAAACCATTAATGCATTACAAGTGTTGACTCAACTCGTAGCTAATCGTTATAGTTCCCATTATATAACAATTATGCTGAATCCTGAAGGCTATCGTGAAAAAAGAAAAGCCATTTTAGAAGATTTAGCTGTGAAAATGGCTAAAAAGGTGATCAAAACAGGTAAAGTGGTTCATCTTGAGCCTATGCCTTCTTATGAGAGAAAAATCATTCATCATTCACTGGCTCATCATTCTTCTGTTCGCTCATCATCTGCTGGACGAGAGCCGAATCGAAATGTTGTAATCGAGCCTATTTTAAAAAGCCCTAGGTAACGCTAGGGCTTTTTTTGTTGAATAGCTTAGGTGACACGACAACAAGATTTGGAATAAAAGAAGAGGCTAGTCAGAATTGTTATTCACATGTGGATAAGTTAAAATAATACTGTTATAAACCAATTGGCTGTGAATAATTTAAAGAAGTTAATGATGTTGAATTTGCTTAAAATATGGTATCCTATTTATTTGGTGTAATCTACTTTATTTTAAAGACTCAATGTTTTTGTTTTCATAAAACGGTAAACGATAGTAGTAACAATTCGTGTTGAAATAGATAAAATTGCAAGTGGAAAGGAAATGAGGTGAAGGCTGATGTTAGATTTTGATACAATTGCAGCCATCTCGACTCCGATGGGAGAGGGTGCTATAGCGATTGTTCGCTTAAGTGGAGATGAAGCATTCACAATTGCTAATGCGATTTTTAAAAGCCCTGGTAATAAAAACTTATTAGACGTTCCTTCTCATACGATTCATTATGGTCATATTGTTGATCCAAAAACAGATGAAACGATTGAAGAAGTAATGATGTCAGTCATGAAAGGACCGAGAACCTTTACGAGAGAGGATATCGTTGAAATTAATTGTCACGGTGGAATTGTATCGGTAAATCGTGTCTTACAGCTTGTATTAGCCAATGGTGCTCGTTTAGCGGAGCCAGGTGAGTTTACAAAACGAGCCTTTTTAAATGGTCGTATTGATTTATCACAAGCAGAAGCGGTCATGGATCTCATTCGTGCAAAAACAGATAAAGCGATGAATGTGGCGATAAATCAAATGGAGGGACGCTTATCTAATTTGATTCGTAAGCTTCGCCAGGAGATTTTAGAAACACTAGCGCACGTAGAAGTAAACATTGATTATCCAGAGTACGATGATGTTGAAGAAATGACACATTCTATTCTTATTGAAAAGGCAACGAAAGTAAGAGATGAAATTGCTCAACTACTTCAAACCTCTCAGCAAGGAAAGATTTTACGAGAAGGATTAGCAACGGTCATTGTAGGGCGTCCGAATGTAGGGAAATCCTCGCTCTTAAATAGTCTAGTACAAGATACAAAAGCAATTGTAACAGATATTCCAGGGACAACACGTGATGTGATTGAGGAGTATGTCAATGTTAGAGGCGTACCTTTACGTTTAGTTGACACTGCTGGAATTCGAGAAACAGAAGATATTGTAGAACGTATTGGAGTAGAGCGCTCTCGTCAATATTTAAAAGAAGCTGATTTAATCTTGCTTGTGTTGAACTTTCATGATGATTTCACAGAAGAGGATGAGCGCTTGTTTGAAGCTGTAAAAGGTATGGATTATATTGTGATTGTCAATAAAACAGATTTACCACAAAAAATTAACCTTGAAAAAGTGACTGAATTAGCAGAAGGACATCCTGTTGTAACAACGTCACTTTTACGTGAAGAAGGAATTGATCAGTTAGAAGAAGCAATCGCAGCGTTATTCTTTGAAGGATCAGTGGAGTCACAAGATTTAACGTATGTTTCAAACACAAGGCATATTGCGCTTCTTACACAAGCACAGTCTTCGATTGATGAAGCCATTTCGGGCATTGAAAGTGGCATTCCAATTGATATTGTTCAAATTGATTTAACGAGAACATGGGAACTACTAGGAGAAGTTATTGGAGAATCCGTTCATGAAAGCTTGATTGATCAGTTATTCTCACAATTCTGCTTAGGAAAATAAAAAGGAGGTACAGACATGCACTATCATGGTGGAGATTATGATGTAATTGTTATTGGTGCCGGACATGCAGGGTGTGAAGCGGCGTTAGCTTCAGCTCGTATGGGGGCTAAGACATTAGCCATTACCATTAACTTAGATATGGTTGCGTTTATGCCATGTAATCCGTCTGTAGGCGGACCGGCTAAAGGAATTGTTGTGCGTGAAATTGATGCGTTAGGCGGAGAGATGGGTAAAAACATCGACAAAACGCATATTCAAATGAGAATGTTAAATACAGGGAAAGGTCCTGCTGTTCGAGCATTACGTGCACAAGCAGATAAATTCCTTTACCAGCATGAACTAAAGAAAACGTTAGAAAACGAAGAAAACTTAACGTTGCTACAAGGAATGGTTGAGCGCTTAATTGTTGAGGATGGCGAGTGTAAAGGTGTAATCACACAAACCGGTGCGACATATAAAGCGAAGACGGTCGTTATTACGACAGGGACGTTTCTACGTGGAGAAATTATCCTTGGCCAATTAAAATATTCTAGCGGTCCAAATAATCAACAGCCTTCTGTTCAATTATCAGAGCATTTAGAAGAACTTGGATTTGACCTTGTACGCTTTAAGACAGGAACACCGCCTCGTGTGAATAGCCATACAATTGACTATAGTAAAACAGAAATTCAGCCTGGTGATGATGTGCCACGTGCGTTTTCATACGAAACAACAGAGTATATTACGGATCAGCTACCGTGCTGGTTAACCTATACGAGCGAAAAAACGCATCAAATTATTGATGATAACTTGCATTTATCGCCAATGTATTCAGGGATGATTAAAGGAACAGGTCCTCGCTATTGTCCATCAATTGAAGATAAAGTCGTGCGTTTTAATGATAAGCCAAGACACCAAATCTTCTTAGAGCCAGAAGGACGTAACACGCAAGAAGTGTATGTGCAAGGGCTCTCAACAAGCTTACCAGAGGAAGTACAACGTAAAATTTTATCAACTATTCCAGGGCTTGAGAACGTACAAATGATGCGTGCAGGCTATGCGATTGAGTATGATGCAGTTGTTCCTACACAACTTTGGCCAACGCTTGAAACCAAAGTAGTGAAAAACCTATATACGGCAGGCCAAATTAATGGAACGTCTGGTTATGAAGAAGCAGCAGGTCAAGGGTTAATGGCAGGAATTAATGCTGCAAGACGAGCACTAGGAGAAGACGAGCTTATCCTTAGTCGTTCTGATGCGTATATTGGCGTTTTAATTGACGATTTAGTAACGAAAGGGACTAACGAGCCTTATCGCTTGTTAACATCTAGAGCGGAGTACCGCTTATTACTTCGTCATGACAATGCAGATTTACGTTTAACAGAAATCGGACGTGAGATTGGATTAGTATCAGACGATCGTTATGCTCGCTTCCAAACGAAGAAAGAGCTAATCGAGAAAGAGAAAGCGCGTTTAGCTGCTTTCACTATCAAACCGTCTCCTGAAGTGCAAGAAGTAATCAAGGAAGCAGGCGGAAGTGAATTAAAAGATGGAATTAAGGCACTTGACTTATTAAAGCGTCCTGAAATGACATATGAACATATTTATAAGTTAGCTCCAGCAGAGATGGAAATTGATGCAGATGTAGCTGAACAAGTAGAAATTCAAACGAAATATGAAGGATATATCCAAAAGTCTTTACAACAAGTAGAACGTTTAAAGAAGCTTGAAGATAAAAAAATTCCAGATAACATTGATTATGATGCGATTAATGGACTTGCATCTGAAGCGAGACAAAAGCTAAAAGAGGTACGTCCACTTACGGTTGCACAAGCGTCTCGTATTTCGGGTGTTAATCCTGCAGATGTGTCTATTTTACTTGTGTATATTGAACAAGGTCGTATTGCAAAAGTATCAAACGAATAGAACAGCTAATTTTCAATGTGAAAGGGAAGACATATGAATATAGAACAGTTTCAACAATCACTTGAGGCGAAGGGGATTATCCTTTCGTCTCAACAAATTGAACAGTTTAATATGTACCACAAGTTACTCGTTGAATGGAACGAGAAAATGAACTTAACGGCGATTACAGAATATGGCGAAGTTCTTGAAAAGCACTTTTATGATTCCGTTTCAGCTGCATTCTTTCATGATTTTTCATCTGTTCAAACAGTTTGTGATGTGGGAGCAGGAGCGGGCTTTCCGAGTATCCCTTTAAAGATTTGCTTTCCACATCTTCACGTGACGATTGTGGATTCACTTCAAAAGCGCATTACATTTTTATCAACTTTAGTGGAAGCGTTAAAGCTTGAAAATGTATCGCTTTATCATGATCGAGCAGAGACATTTGGAAAGAAAGAGCTCATTCGTGAATCTTATGATGTGGTAACAGCAAGAGCCGTTGCACGTATTTCAGTATTAAATGAATTTTGTTTACCTCTTGTAAAAGAAAACGGTCTTTTTATCGCAATGAAAGGAGCATCTGCACCTGAAGAGCTCGAAAAAGGCGAAAAGTCAATGCAGGTCTTAGGCGGAAAACTTAATCGAATTGAACATTTCCAATTGCCTATAGAAAATAGCGAGCGCTATATCATTTTTATCGATAAGGTAAAAAAGACGCCTAAAAAGTATCCGAGAAAACCAGGTACACCAGTTAAAATGCCCCTTGAATAGAGAAAAGGAGTAGATAGATGTTTCACATGAAACATCTATCTACTTTTAGAATTTCGTAAGAGTAAGCAGGAAAAAACAAAAGAATAGAGAACTAATTTATGGTGGGATTTTCCTAAAGGTGGTGTAGGATTATGAAGTCTGCTTTTTCCCGTTTTTTTAACTTAAAAGATAAAGTTCAAGATGATATAGACGTTGAACAGCCAATCGAAAGTGAAAACGAAGAAGAAGTGATACGAGATGAAGTGAGACAAATCGAAGTTTCAAGCATCATTCCAAACCGTTATCAGCCGCGTACAGTGTTTAACGAAAGCAAAATTGAAGAGTTAGCGCTAACAATTCGCACACATGGTATTATTCAACCAATTGTCGTACGTCCAATTGATGAACAGTCATATGAGCTTATTGCCGGAGAGCGCCGTTGGAGAGCTGTACAAACGCTCGGTTGGGAGACAATTCCTGCAATTGTAAAACATTTTAATGATACAGAAACAGCTTCTGTTGCTTTAATTGAAAACTTACAACGTGAAGAGCTAACGGCCATTGAGGAAGCAATAGCCTATGCTAAATTAATAGAGTTACATAACTTAACACAAGAAGCATTGGCACAGCGCCTTGGAAAAGGACAGTCTACGATTGCTAATAAGCTTCGATTGTTAAAACTTCCAAATGAAGTGCAAGAAGCCATTAAGAAAAAGTTAATAACAGAACGACATGCACGTGCTCTCATTCCGTTAAAAGATTTAGAAAAGCAGCTTATGGTGTTAACGGAAATTTTAGAAAAGCAGCTGAATGTAAAGCAAAGTGAGGAACGTGTGGCGAAGTTGTTAGAAAATCAAACAACGAAGAAAAAAGCAAAGCGAAAAGCATTTACTAAAGATGCTCGAATTGCAATGAATACCATTCGCCAATCACTTTCGATGGTAAACGATAGTGGAATTTCATTTGATTCTGAAGAAGAAGAGTTTGAAGAATACTATCAATTTACTATTAAAATTCCTAAGAAATAATGTCGTGAATAATCCTCATCTTTTATTATGATGAGGTTTTTTTGTAAAATAGTAAAAAAATTCGCAATTTATTGATAGAATAGGTGGTAGATTAATAGACTTTATGCAAATGAAGGTAGGTGACACCGTGGGCAAGATTATTGCAATTGCCAATCAAAAAGGTGGAGTTGGAAAAACCACCACTGCAGTAAACTTAGGAGCATGCTTAGCGCATCAAGGCAAGAAAGTGCTACTTGTAGACGGAGATCCTCAAGGGAATGCGACGAGCGGCGTAGGTATTGATAAAGCTGAAGTAGATGAGTGTATTTACAATGTCATTGTAGAAGACATGAGTGCGAGAGATGTTATTTGCGGTACAGCTGTTGATAATCTATCTATTATTCCTGCAACCATTCAATTAGCGGGTGCAGAAATTGAATTAGTTTCAACTATTTCTCGAGAAGTTCGTCTAAAGCGAGCACTAGAAGCCGTGAAAGATCAATTTGATTATGTTATTATTGATTGTCCGCCATCTCTAGGCTTGTTAACTATTAATGCATTAACAGCATCAGACTCTGTTTTAATTCCTGTTCAATGTGAGTATTATGCATTAGAAGGACTAAGTCAGCTTTTGAATACCGTTCGTTTAGTGCAAAAGCATTTGAATCATCATCTCCGAATTGAAGGAGTTTTATTAACGATGCTAGATGCAAGAACCAATTTAGGATTACAGGTGACAGCAGAAGTGAAGAAATACTTTCAAGATCGCGTATACCGAACGATAATTCCTCGAAATGTTCGTCTAAGTGAAGCACCAAGTCACGGTGAACCTATTATTCTATATGATGCAAGATCTAGAGGAGCCGAAGTTTATATGGAACTTGCAAAGGAAGTGATGTATAGTGGCGAAAGGATTAGGGAAGGGCATTAATGCATTATTTTCTGGATTGGATGTACAAAGTGAAGACTCAATTAAAGAAGTTGCTCTTCATGAGTTAAGACCTAACCCATATCAACCTCGTAAAACCTTTCAACCTGAAGCGATTCAAGAATTAAAACAATCAATTTTACAACACGGTATTTTACAGCCTATCATTGTGCGCAAAAGCATAAAAGGATTTGAAATTGTTGCAGGTGAAAGAAGATTTCGTGCAGCGAAAGAGGCTGCGTTAGAGACGGTTCCTGTAATTGTTCGAGAGTTTTCCGAACAACAAATGATGGAATTAGCTCTTTTAGAAAACCTACAACGAGAAGATTTAACACCTATTGAAGAGGCAATTGCTTATCAAACGCTGATTCAAAAATTGGATATGACACAAGAACAATTAGCGAATCGACTAGGAAAAAGTCGTCCTCATATTGCGAATCATCTACGCCTGCTTAATCTTCCTGATCCTATTCAACAGCTTGTATCAGATGGAAAGCTATCGATGGGACACGGAAGAGCGTTACTTGGTTTAAAGAAAAAAGAAACGATATTGAACGTGGCGCAAAAAGTAGTGGAAAATCAGTTGAGTGTGCGCCAACTAGAAGAATATATCGCTCAATTAAATGACTATGTTTCACGTGAAACAAAGAAAAAGCCAGAAAAGAACGTATTTGTGAAGGAAAGTGAAGCAAAGTTACGTGAAACATTTGGAACATCCGTACACATTACGCAGCAGAAGAAAAAGGGGAAAATTGAAATTGAGTTTTTTTCACCCGAAGATTTAAATAGATTACTAGATATGCTTCAGAAAGTAACAAAGTCATAATGTAAAGCCAATAAAAAGATTGTCCTAAAGAATGCGTTCTTCATTAGGACAATCTTTTTTATTGCTTCGATTTACGTAAGTTTAGAAAAATAGAGCGGCTTGGCTTTTTTCTTGAGGCATCTTCGCTCGCTTCATAAATACAGTCTGCAATTAAATCTGCCATTTTCATCACCAGAAAGAGTCTGGTATTTTGAAGAACAAAAAACTCCATAAATCCACTGACATTTACAATCCCTGTAATGTGCATATTTCCTACAGGTGGTAAATCTTTATTTACACCTGCTCCAGGCTTTACAGGCCCGCCAGCCATTGAAACCATACCCACACTTTTCATCTTTCCAAGACATGCATCAATCCCAATGACAAAAGGATTATGGTGTGCTTTATGAATATGTTTCAATGTTTCTTTTAAATTAACAGCATGAATAGGTTCCTCTAATGTCCCATATATATGAAAAGAGGATACGCCTTTCTCTTTTAGCTTCGTTCCAACCAGTGGGCCTAATGAATCACCAGTTAGACGATCTGTTCCAATACATACGACGACAATTTGTTTATCTAGAGAGGTAGGTAGAAACGATAGCAAGCTTTCTTTTAAAGTAGTCAAAGCATCTAGTTCATCATGGGGAATACGGATCGGATCTCGATTCCTCTCAAAGAAGGAGGATTTTACGTTCATAGTGCCCACTCCTTTTACATAGTAGTAACAGTATACGAAGATTTATAGAAATCTATACATATATTAGATAGTTTGGAGGAGAATGAATGTGGAAGTCTGGTTTTAAATGGATGTTTTTAATTATGGGAACAATGATTGGAGCAGGATATGCATCTGGACGTGAATTATGGCAATTTTTCGGCGAAGAAAGTGGACTGGCTATTATTCTATTTACCGTTATCTTTTCGGTGTGCTGCTATACCATTATGACCATTAGCTATAAGCAAAAAACAGAGCACTTCTTGCCTGTCTTACATGTGTTGGTGGGGAAAAAATGGAGTCATATTTATGATGTGCTAATTATTTTATATCTGTTTACGACAACAGTTGTCATGCTAGCAGGTGGAGGGGCGACGTTGGAGACGTTTCACGTTCCTTATTGGGTGGGAATTGTTCTTTTTTCCATTTTTGTCGTATTGGTTTTTCTAAAAGGATTAAATGGCATGATTACGATGAATGCTATGATTATTCCGGTTTTAATCATAGGGTTAATAGGTGTATTGTTTATCTTTATGTTTGATAATGACAAGCCTTGGGCACTAGAATGGACGGCGCAAGCAAATTGGCCTGCTGCTTTTACATTTACATCACTTAACATCTTACCACTTGTAGCTGTGTTATCTGCGGTAGGAAATCAAATTAAAGATCGAGGAGAAATTGGGATTGCAAGCATTGGAAGTGGCTTAATTTTAGGAGCTATCTCATTTATTTATAATGAGTCATTAATGCAAGTTGCTGAATCACTACCATTATACGAAATCCCTCTGTTTGCCATTTTGAAGCATTTCCCGTATTTTATGCTAGTGTTTATGACGGGCCTGTTGCTCATTGCAATTTATACAACAGCTGTATCGGGCATTCTTGGGTTAACGACTCGATTTAAAGGATGTACAAAAATGCCGCTATGGCTCTTAGCTTCAATTCTTCTTTTACTCATGCTACCCTTTACAACCTTTGGCTTCTCAACACTCATCTCAATTCTTTATCCTATTTATGGATTGTTGAATTTATATTTATTAACCGCTATTTTGTTATATCCAATTGTAAATCGCTACAAAATATAAAAGAAAGTTGTTAAAATAAAACACATAACATACTTACAACATAAGGTAGGAACAATGAATGATACAGTCATTACAAAATGAATTTAGTTCAATAATGAAATCGTTGTTTAATGAAAGCACATGGCAACAGATCGGGTTTTCCGTAATTAAAATTTTGTTCATCCTTTTAGTAGCTACGTTCTTTATTCGTATAGGAAAGGCTATGTTGAATAAAATTTTTGAAGTAAGAACAAAAAGTCCTCTTCGTATTTCAGAACGTCGAGAAGCTACGTTAATGAAGCTTGTACAAAATGTCTTTACGTATGCGGTCTACTTTATCGCGCTTGTGATGATTTTAGAAGCAATGAGCATTAATATAACGGCTTTGTTAGCGGGTGCTGGTATTGTTGGCTTAGCGGTAGGTTTTGGCGCTCAGAATCTCGTACGAGACATTATCACTGGATTCTTTATTATTTTTGAAGATCAGTTTTCAGTAGGAGATTATGTAAGGGTTGGCTCATTTGAAGGAACGGTTGAGGAAATTGGGTTACGCACGACGAAAATTAAAAGTTGGACAGGAGAGCTCAATATCTTACCTAATGGAAGCATCATTGAGGTTACGAACTTTTCAATCCATAATAGTGTAGCTTTTGTTGATGTGAGTATCTCATATGAAGAAGATATTCAAAAAGCGGAAAAAGTAATCGCTGACCTTCTTGAGGAATTGCCTGAGAAATATGAGGATATGGTCAAACCTCCAGAGATCCTAGGTATTCAAACGTTAGGTCCTTCTGAGCTCGTCATTCGCGTCATTAGTGAAGTAAAACCGATGCGTCATTTTTTCATTGCTAGAATGCTAAGAAAAGACATTCGCGTTCGATTAAATGAGCATGGCATTGAGATTCCATTTCCACGAATGGTTATGTATAATCGTACAGAAGAAATAAGTGCGAAACAAACGAGAATGAATGAGTAATCGTAAGCGAGGGGTAGGAAGATGATTGAAAAAGAATTTGGTTTATTAGACGTTGTAGAAATGAAAAAAGCCCACCCTTGTGGTGAAAACCGCTGGAAGATTATTCGTATGGGAATGGATATACGAATTAAATGTGAAGGATGCGGCCATAGCGTGTTAATTCCAAGACGTGATTTTGCGCGAAAGATGAAGAAAGTCTTAATTAAGCATGAGGAATGACCTCATGTTTTTTTTACGCTTTCGATAAAGATTGTAAATGATAGGTAAGTGAATAGTGCTTGTCTTTTTAAATATGACTCACTATAATTGTGAAAGGTTAACTTGTTTTCGGATTATAAAAGAGGAGTGAAATAGATATGGCTTTAACAGCGGGTATTGTTGGTCTTCCGAATGTCGGGAAATCAACGTTATTTAACGCAATTACACAAGCGGGTGCAGAATCAGCGAACTACCCTTTCTGTACAATTGATCCAAACGTAGGAATTGTTGAGGTTCCAGATGAGCGTTTACAAAAATTAACAGAGTTAGTGAAACCTAAAAAAACAATTCCAACTGCTTTTGAATTTACAGATATCGCAGGAATTGTAAAAGGTGCCAGCAAAGGAGAAGGACTAGGAAACAAATTCTTATCTCACATTCGTGAAGTAGATGCAATTTGTCAAGTTGTTCGCTGCTTTGTTGATGAAAACATCACACACGTTTCGGGAAAAGTAGATCCAATTTCAGATATTGAAACCATTAACTTAGAGTTAATTTTAGCAGACTTAGAAACGGTAGAGAAGCGACTTAGCCGAGTAGAAAAAATGGCAAAGCAAAAAGATAAAGACGCAATGTATGAGCATGAAATTTTAGTGAAATTAAAAGACGCGTTTGAAAGCGATCAACCAGCTCGTGCCGTTTCGTTCACAGATGAGCAATTACGTCTTGTAAAACAATTACATCTATTAACAATTAAGCCGATTCTTTATGTAGCGAACGTAGGAGAAGACGAAGTAGCAGATGCTTCAAATAACGAATACGTAGCACAAGTTCGTGAATATGCTTCAAAAGAGGGTGCTGAAGTAATTGTTGTATGTGCAAAAATTGAATCGGAAATTGCTGAACTAGAAGGCGAAGAAAAGGACATGTTCTTAGAAGAGCTAGGAATTGAAGAGTCTGGATTAGATCAATTAATCAAAGCTTCTTACCAGCTTCTTGGTTTAGCTACGTATTTCACTGCTGGTGAGCAAGAAGTACGAGCGTGGACGTTTAAAAAAGGTATGAAAGCACCTGAATGTGCGGGAATTATTCATACAGACTTTGAACGTGGATTTATTCGTGCTGAGACAGTCGCTTATGAAGAGCTTGTTACAAATGGTTCAATGGGCGCTGCTCGTGAGGCTGGAAAAGTAAGACTAGAAGGAAAAGAATACATCGTAAAAGACGGCGATGTTATGCACTTTAGATTCAATGTTTAATAAATAAATTGTAAAACAGTTAAACTCTAGGATTCGTCCTAGAGTTTTTTTATGAAAAATCAGCTTCTTTTAATAAAAAAGGTAAAGTTCAACGCTCATAATATACAAACGTATGTTCTTGTGTTATAATTATCCATATAAAATAATAGTCGAACATTCCAAAGATGATAGATAAATGAAAGTAGATGCAGTGATCTTCCATTTATGTTAGCATTTCATCCTATTTACAATCCATAATCAGCATAGAAACCATCGGAATGAAAGAGTTCGTTTAATTGTTAAGATGATATTGCTTTGGCTATGACCTTGTGCTATAATCTTAATTTGTGAGTGATATTTTATTGCTCCTTGCCCCTCAGAGGGCCGTTAGACCAAAAGGAGGTGACAGTGATGAAAAAATACGAAGTTATGTATATCATCCGTCCAAACATTGATGATGAGGCTAAAAAAGCTTTAGTTGAGCGTTTTAATGGCGTTTTAACTGACAATGGCGCAGAAATCTCAAACGTAAAAGAATGGGGTAAACGTCGTTTAGCTTATGAAATCAACGATTTCCGCGACGGTTTCTACATGATTCTTAACGTAGCGTCAGGTAACGAAGCTATTCAAGAATTTGATCGTCTTGCTAAAATCAGCGAAGACATCATCCGTCATATCGTTGTTAAAGAAGCAGAATAATTAATTGTTTAAATAAAAAAGTTTTAATTCCTTAAGGAGTGGTTCTGATGATGAATCGCGTAATTCTAGTAGGGCGCTTGACAAAAGATCCTGAATTACGTTATACGCCAAATGGAGTAGCTGTCGCAACCTTCACATTAGCTGTAAACCGCTCGTTTACAAATCAGCAAGGTGAACGTGAAGCAGATTTCATTAACTGCGTAGTATGGCGTCGTCCTGCTGAAAATGTGGCGAACTTTTTGAAAAAAGGTAGTTTAGCTGGTGTAGATGGTCGTGTACAAACTCGTAACTTTGAAGGACAAGACGGTCGTCGTGTTTATGTTACAGAAGTTTTAGCGGAAAGCGTACAGTTCTTAGAGCCTAAATCTGGTGGCAATGATAACATGCAAAGAAATAGCTTTGCTGGACAAGGCCAAGGCCAAGGTTCAGGTGGATCAGGACAAGGCTTCCCATTTGGGGATAATCAGAACCGTAACTCAGGTAATCAAGGTTATACTCGTGTTGATGATGATCCATTTGCAAATGATGGTCAACCAATTGACATTTCAGATGACGACTTACCTTTTTAAGAACTCATCTTTCGAGTATACATTTCGGATATAACATAACATAAAACGGAAGGAGGCGTATTCGGATGGCAGGTCGCAAAGGTGGTCGTGCAAAGCGTCGTAAAGTTTGTTTCTTTACAGCTAACGGCATTACACATATCGATTACAAAGATGTGGATTTACTAAAAAAATTCGTTTCTGAGCGTGGTAAAATCTTACCTCGTCGTGTAACAGGTACGAATGCAAAATACCAACGTAAATTAACTATCGCTATCAAACGTGCTCGTCAAATGGCTTTATTACCATACGTTTCAGGCGAATAATAGTTGAGATGTATATGAGAGACAGTAGGGAATCCCTTACTGTCTTTTTTTACATTATTATTTCCTTGGCAAACATTTGATTATCACGCAACGAACCGATAAAATAAGAAATAGCTTATAACATATGAGGTGGAGTTGTGAAAGGAACACGATTTATTACAGAAGGAGCGATGTTATTAGCCATTTTTGTTGGGCTATTGCTCTTTTCATTATACATACCGATAATTGGTCAGTTATTTATGCTTAGTTTAGCTGTTCCATTTATCATTTTTACTGTTCGCCATGGGTTGAAAAAGGCTATTGTCTTTTTCATTGTGTCATTGTTGCTAGGCGTTCTTTTTGGGCGTGTAGTCGCATTACCAATGGTAGTTGCTTTTGGGATGAGCGGTGTGTTTATGGGGTATTTATACAAGCAGCAACGAAGTCGGTATATCATTCTTTTAGGTGGAACGGTTGCATTTAGTATGACGTTATTACTACTCTATGTACTAGTAAATGTCGTACTCAACATCAACTTAATGGAAGTAATGGAGCAAGCATTAAGTGAATCCATTGCGATGTCAAAACATACATTAGAAATGATGGGGCAGACGCCAAATGAAGCGCAGATGAAGCAATTTGAACAGGCGTTAGATCTCATTAAGTACATGTTTCCATCTTTAATTGTGATGGTTTCGTTTGTATTTGCGTTTATTACGCAGCTAATTACAGCACCTATTTTAAAAAGAATGCGTTATGAAGTGGAGCGTTTTCCACCATTTCATCAGCTACAGTTACCAAAAAGCATTCTTTGGTACTATTTATTAGTGCTTATTTTATCATTTTTTAGTATGGAAACTGGTTCATTTTTATATATTGCTGTTGTGAACTTATTGATGGTGTTACAAACACTCATCTTAATTCAGGGGTATTCGTTTATCTTCTATTTTTGTCGTCAAAAAGGATATTCAAAAGTCATTCCGATTGTCGTCATTGTCCTATCATTAATTATTCCGATTTTTCTTCAATTTGTCCGCATCTTAGGTATAATTGATTTAGGTTTTGATTTACGAAAGAAGCAACAGAAATAATAAAAATAGTACGTTGATTAACTCAAAGATTAGGAGCTGAAATGGATGCCTGTCTTTACAAAAAAGAACTTGATTCGCTATCCATTTTATTTGCTTTATAGCCTTACCTTGATTTTAACGGGTATTGTTACTTATCATAATTGGATCGTAGGAGCAGTAGGGTTTTTATTGCTTTTTACTTTTCTAGCCTTATTTGTTAAGATGGAGCGAATAATGTTCAACGAGTTCGAATCGTATATCTCTATGCTTTCTCATCGATTGAAGAAAGTAGGGGAAGAGGCATTAATGGAGATGCCTATTGGAATTATGCTCTTTAATGAAGACTTTCAAGTAGAGTGGACCAATCCATTTCTTGCATCATGCTTTGCAGAAGATACGCTTGTAGGCCGTTCATTGTATGATGTCGCCGAGAGCCTAATCCCACTGATTAAGCAAGAAGTGGAGTCAGAAGTCGTCACACTTCATGATCGAAAGTTTAAAGTCATTATTAAGCGAGAAGAACGACTACTTTATTTCTTTGATATAACTGAACAAACAGAAATTGAAAAGTTATATGAAGATGAACGAACAGTATTAGCTATTATTTTTCTAGATAATTATGATGAGTTAACTCAAGGAATGGATGATCAGCTTAAAAGTAATTTAAATAGTCAAGTGACATCGCTGATTAACAATTGGGCCAACGAGTCAGGTGTGTTTATTAAACGAACATCATCTGATAAGTTTATTGCGGTTATGAATGAGCAAATTCTCATTCAGTTAGAAAGAAGTAAGTTCTCTATTTTAGATAAAGTACGAGAAGAGACATCGAAGCAAAGCATCCCTCTCACATTAAGTGTAGGGGTAGGAACGGGCGGCTCTACTTTACCAGAGCTTGGAGCATTGGCACAATCGAGCTTAGATTTAGCATTAGGTCGTGGTGGTGACCAAGTCGCGATTAAACAACCAAACGGTAAGGTCAAGTTTTACGGTGGAAAAACCAACCCAATGGAAAAGCGTACAAGAGTAAGAGCGCGAGTCATTTCACATGCACTAAAAGAACTTGTGACAGAGAGTGGTAAAGTGATTATCATGGGTCACAAATTCCCTGACATGGATGCGATAGGTTCAGCGATTGGGATTTTAAAAGTAGCACAAGTGAATCAAAAAGAAGGATTTATTGTGTTAGATATGAATCAAATCGACACAGGCGTTCAAAGATTGCTTGAAGAGATTAAGAAGAAGCCAGATTTATGGTCTCGTTTTATTACGCCAGAAGAAGCGTTAAATATTTTAACAGATGATACATTATTAGTTGTTGTTGATACACATAAACCATCTCTTGTCATCGAAGAGCGGTTAATTAACAAGATAGAGAATATCATTGTTATTGATCATCATCGTAGGGGAGAGGAATTTATTGAAGATCCTCTGCTTGTCTATATGGAACCTTATGCTTCGTCTACGGCTGAACTGGTGACAGAGTTACTTGAATATCAACCAAAGCGCTTTAAAATTGATATGCTAGAAGCTACGGCTCTTTTAGCAGGTATCATTGTTGATACAAAGAGCTTTACGTTACGAACAGGTTCACGTACGTTTGATGCTGCATCATTTTTACGCTCTCAAGGAGCAGATACGGTTCTTGTTCAAAAGTTCTTAAAAGAAGATTTGAATCAGTATGTTCAGCGAGCAAGGTTTATTGAAAATGCAGAGATTTATCGAGATGGCATTGCAATTTCAAAAGGCGAAGAAGATGAAACCTACGATCACGTACTCATTGCACAAGCTGCTGACACGTTGTTAGGCATTAGCGGTGTCGGTGCTTCATTTGTTATTTCAAAAAGGCGTGATCAGCAAGTAGGGATTAGTGCTCGTTCATTAGGTGACATTAACGTTCAGGTGATTATGGAGGGCTTACAAGGTGGCGGTCATTTAACAAATGCAGCGACACAGTTAAATAACCTTACTCTCCATGAAGCGGAAGAGCGATTAAAGAAAGTAATAGATGATTATTTAGAAGGAGGCAAAAAATCATGAAAGTAATTTTCTTGAAAGATGTAAAAGGTAAAGGGAAAAAAGGAGAAACAAAAAACGTAGCAGATGGCTATGCGCATAACTTTTTGCTTAAGCAAGGCTTAGCAGTTGAAGCGACAGGTGGGAACTTAAAAGCCTTAGAAGCACAAAAAAATAAAGCAAAGCAAGAAGCGGCAGAAGAGCTAGAGAAAAGCAAAGAGTTAAAAGAAGAATTAGAGAAGCTAACAGTTGAGTTAAAAGCGAAATCTGGAGAAGGTGGCCGTTTATTTGGCTCAATTACGAGTAAACAAATTGCGGATGAGCTTCAAAAGAAGCATAAAATTAAAATTGATAAGCGCAAAATTGAAATGAATGACGCCATTCGTGCACTTGGGTATACAAATGTTCCGGTTAAACTTCATCCGGAAGTAACAGCGACAGTGAAAGTGCATGTAACAGAACAATAAGAAACCATGATAAACAAACGATGAGTCAATGAAGTGCCTGATTCTCCAATTTAACAATATCCAGTACTTACTTTTTATTCAAAGACTAGTTATTGTAAGGGAGGGTCTGGCTCTTTTCTTTTCGTATCGTCAAGGTGGCTTTTTGGAAAAAGAAGCATCTAATTAAACAGGATGAAGAGGGGCAAAGAAACTATGAGTGATCTTTTAGCAGACCGTCTTCCGCCCCAAAATATTGAAGCTGAACAAGCTGTACTAGGGGCAATCTTCTTAGAACCATCTTCCTTAACATTAGCATCCGAGCTGCTGATACCAGAAGATTTTTATCGAGCTGCACATCAGAAAATCTTTAACTGTATGCTAACCCTTGCTGATAAAGGCGAACCGGTAGACTTAGTGACAGTGACATCAGAACTAGCTGATCAAAAGATTCTTGAAGAAATTGGTGGCGTTTCGTATCTAAGTGACTTAGCGAATGCCGTGCCAACAGCGGCAAACCTCGAGTATTACGCCAAGATTGTGGAAGAGAAGTCTATCTTAAGAAGGTTAATTCGTACAGCTACACATATTGCTTCTGAGGGGTACGCAAGAGAAGATGAAGTAGAAGTTTTATTAAATGAAGCGGAGAAAAATATTTTAGAGGTTGCTCAACGTAAAAATACAGGCGTCTTTCAGAACATTAAAGACGTATTGGTTCAAACCTATGACAACATTGAGCAGCTTCATAATCGAAAAGGTGATATTACAGGTATTCCAACTGGATTCGCTGAATTAGATCGTATGACAGCAGGATTTCAACGTAGTGATTTAATTATTGTGGCTGCCCGTCCATCAGTAGGTAAAACGGCCTTTGCCTTAAACATTGCCCAAAACGTGGCTACAAAAACAGACGAAAATGTCGCCATCTTTAGTTTAGAGATGGGCGCACAGCAGCTTGTCATGAGGATGCTTTGTGCAGAAGGAAATATTAATGCACAAAATTTACGTACAGGGTCTTTAACGTCAGATGACTGGGGAAAGCTAACGATGGCCATGGGGTCTTTATCGAATGCGGGTATCTATATTGATGATACGCCAGGGATACGTGTAGGTGATATTCGTTCTAAATGCAGACGTCTGAAGCAAGAAGGTGGCTTAGGGATGATTCTTATTGACTACCTACAGCTTATCCAAGGTAGCGGCCGCGGCGGCGAGAACCGCCAACAGGAAGTATCAGAGATTTCCCGTGCGTTAAAAGGATTAGCGCGTGAGCTAGATGTTCCAGTAATCGCATTATCACAGCTTTCTCGTGGAGTAGAGTCTAGACAAGATAAGCGTCCAATGATGTCTGATATTCGTGAATCAGGAAGTATTGAGCAGGATGCGGATATTGTGGCGTTCCTATACCGTGATGATTATTATGATAAAGAATCGGAAGATAAAAATATCATTGAGATCATTATTGCAAAGCAGCGTAATGGTCCTGTAGGAACCGTTCAATTAGCATTTGTGAAAGAATACAATAAGTTTGTGAATTTAGAGCGGCGATTTGATGACTCTGGTATTCCGCCAGGTGCTTAGGGACTGTGTCAAAAAGCCTCTATTTAAAACAACTCATACTATCCCTTGTCTCTTACATCTACGTTTAATCAATGGTTAGAGAGGCAAGGGATGTTTCGTGTGCACATTTTTTTCGTTTTCATACGTAAGGCCTCCCCTTTTTCTCATTCAAATGTAGATAAGTTCGTTAAAATACGATAGATAAACTTTAATATGATTTAATTGTTCGGATTTTGTTGACTTTACTATAGTGAATTGTTACACTTAATAACGGTTAAATTATATTGTAGTAATCTGTGATTTACTAAGCGGAGGTGCTTAATTTATGTCTTCTGTAGTTGTAGTAGGAACACAATGGGGAGATGAAGGTAAAGGGAAGATCACTGATTTCCTATCTGAAAATGCAGAGGTTATTGCTCGCTATCAAGGTGGTAATAACGCTGGTCATACGATTAAATTTGATGGTGAAACATATAAGTTACACTTAATTCCTTCAGGTATTTTTTATAAAGATAAAGCATGTGTAATTGGGAACGGTATGGTTGTTGATCCAAAAGCACTTGTACAAGAGTTAAAATACTTGCATGATCGCAATGTGACAACGAATAATCTGCGTATCAGTAATCGTGCACATGTGATTTTACCTTATCACTTGAAATTAGATGAAGTAGAAGAAGAGCGTAAAGGTGCAAATAAGATTGGGACAACGAAAAAAGGGATTGGCCCAGCTTATATGGACAAAGCTGCGCGTGTCGGAATTCGAATCGCAGATTTACTAGATCGTGAAGTGTTTGAAGCAAAGTTAGCACATAACTTAGCAGAGAAAAACCGCCTTCTAGAGAAAATGTATGAAGTAGAAGGATTTAAATTAGAAGATATTTTAGATGAGTATTATGAGTACGGTCAACAAGTTGCTCAATACGTATGTGATACATCTGTTGTCTTAAATGATGCATTAGATGAAGGCAAGCGTGTCTTATTTGAAGGTGCACAAGGGGTTATGTTAGATATTGACCAAGGAACATATCCGTTTGTAACGTCTTCTAACCCTGTTGCTGGTGGTGTAACAATCGGTTCTGGTGTAGGTCCATCAAAGATTAACCATGTTGTTGGTGTATCAAAAGCATATACAACACGTGTAGGAGATGGTCCATTCCCAACGGAGCTAGATAATGAAATTGGTCACCAAATTCGTGAAGTTGGTCGTGAGTACGGTACAACAACAGGACGTCCTCGTCGTGTAGGTTGGTTTGATAGTGTTGTTGTTCGTCATGCTCGTCGCGTAAGTGGCATCACGGATTTATCTCTAAATTCAATTGATGTGTTAACAGGAATCGAAACACTGAAAATTTGCGTAGCGTATCGTTACAAAGGGGAAGTCATGGAAGAGTTCCCAGCAAGCTTAAAAGTGTTAGCTGAATGTGAGCCTGTATACGAAGAGTTACCAGGTTGGACGGAAGATATCACAGGTGTGAAATCATTAGCTGAACTTCCTGAAAATGCTCGTCACTATTTAGAGCGTGTGTCTCAATTAACAGGAATTCCTTTATCTATTTTCTCTGTAGGGCCAGATCGTTCTCAAACAAATGTCCTTCGCAGTGTATATAGCTAAAAGAATAAAAAGGTAGTGGCCAAGTGCCGCTACCTTTTGTATGTAAAGAAAAAAGCTTGTATCTTCAAAAAAAACTAAAAAACCTCTTGCGCTAGATTAATAATCTATGATAATATTATTTTTGTCGCTGATAGCGTAATACGAGCCATTAGCTCAGTTGGTAGAGCATCTGACTTTTAATCAGAGGGTCGAAGGTTCGAGTCCTTCATGGCTCACTTTCGATAAAATAATACGGCCCATTGGTCAAGCGGTTAAGACACCGCCCTTTCACGGCGGTAACACGGGTTCGAATCCCGTATGGGTCATCTTTTTTTATCATACATAGTTGTAAGGTCCCGTGGTGTAGCGGTTAACATGCCTGCCTGTCACGCAGGAGATCGCGGGTTCGATTCCCGTCGGGACCGCCATTATATACATTTCATACATAACAATTGGGCTCGGTAGCTCAGTCGGTAGAGCAATGGACTGAAAATCCATGTGTCGGCGGTTCGATTCCGTCCCGAGCCATCAAAAAAGCATGACTTTATGAGTCATGCTTTTTGTTTTGGGGTAAATACGTTGAAGATATGACGATTATTCAATTATCAAGTATAATAAAAATGATGTATTGAAAAATTAGTGATAACATCTTATTTTTTAGGGGTTTCTTAACAATAAAGGAGAACGATAATTATGGATAAACGTATTTTAGTGGTTGACGATGAAAAGCCAATCGCAGATATTTTAAAATTCAACTTACAAAAAGAAGGATATGAAGTATTTTGCGCTTACGATGGTGCAGACGCGCTAGAGAAAGTGGAAGAGGTTCAGCCAGAGCTCATTTTATTGGATATTATGTTACCGCAAAAAGATGGAATGGAAGTATGTCGAGAAGTACGAAAAAAATATGACATGCCGATTATTATGTTAACAGCGAAGGATTCTGAAATAGATAAAGTATTAGGGTTAGAATTAGGGGCCGACGATTATGTGACGAAGCCTTTTAGTACAAGAGAATTGTTAGCGCGTGTAAAAGCAAATTTAAGAAGACATCAGCAAGTAGCAAACGCAACAGAAGAAAACGAAACAAATGAGATTGCGATTGGCTCGCTTGTTATTCATCCAGATGCTTACATTGTGTCAAAGCGCGGGGAAACGATTGAATTAACACATCGAGAATTTGAATTGCTTCATTATCTTGCCAAGCATATTGGTCAAGTCATGACGCGTGAGCATCTGCTTCAAACCGTATGGGGCTATGACTATTTTGGTGATGTACGTACGGTTGATGTAACGGTAAGACGTCTACGTGAGAAAATTGAGGACAACCCAAGTCACCCAGCGTGGATTGTGACAAGACGAGGAGTGGGCTATTATTTGCGCAATCCTGAACAGGAGTAATTAAGATGAAGAAAGTTCGGTTTTTACAATCTATTCATTTAAAATTTGTGCTTATTTATGTGTTACTCATTTTGATCGCCATGCAAATTATTGGCGTGTACTTTGTGAGACAGCTTGAAAAAGAGCTTGTGACCAACTTCTCGGAGTCTTTAGATGAACGGATTAGTTTTCTTTCGTATAACATTGATCAAGAGATGAAGAAAAAGCGCGATGAAGGAACCACTACGTTAGAGCAAGATATTCGTACGATTCTTCAAGATGTTGTCTCAAAAGATATTTCAGAGGTTCGAGTTATCGATCAAAACAGGCGAGTGATTGGAACCTCTCATGAATATCCACAGCGCATTCTTGGAAAGCGAACGACTGAAATTAATGTAAAACGTGCGCTTTTAGTCGGAACGAAATCGGAAAGAGTAGTAGTCGATCCTCAAACGGGAAAAAGAATGAGGATTATTACTGCTCCTATTCCTATTGGAACGCAAGATGAGATTGTGGGAGCCATTTATTTAAAGGCAACGATGGAGCCGATTTACAACCAGATGCGAGATATTAATAGCATTTTTGTAACCGGCACAATGATCGCCTTAGTTATTACGGCTATACTCGGGGTTCTCCTTGCACAAACCATTACACGACCAATGTCTGAGATGAGAAAGCAAGCGCTTGAAATGGCGAAAGGAAACTTCTCACGAAAAGCAAAAGTATACGGCTATGATGAGATTGGACAGCTTGCGTTAACATTTAATAACTTAACGCGCAAGCTTCAAGAGGCACAAGCGACAACAGAGGGAGAGCGTCGAAAGTTGAGCTCTGTCCTAGCTCACATGACAGATGGAGTGATTGCAACAGATCGTAAAGGAAGAGTCATCTTAATTAATGATCCTGCTGCAGATATGTTGAATGTTTCACGTGAAACGGTTTTATCAGAACCAGTTGTAACTTTACTTGGCTTAGAAGAAACACATACGTTTGAAAGTATTCTTGAAAATCAAGATTCCTTGATTTTAGATTTTAGTACAAATGCAGAGCCGTTTATTTTACGTGCAACGGTCTCAGCTATTCAAAAAGAAACAGGGTTTGTAAACGGAATTATTCTCGTTTTACATGACATTACAGAGCAAGAAAAAATTGATCAAGAGCGTCGAGAGTTCGTAGCGAATGTTTCACATGAGTTACGTACACCGCTAACTACGATGAGAAGCTACCTTGAAGCATTAGCCGATGGTGCTTGGGAAGATAAAGACATTGCGCCTAAGTTTTTAAATGTCACGCAAACAGAGACGGAGAGGATGATTCGTCTTGTAAATGATTTGCTTCAATTATCAAAGTTAGATAGCGAAGATTATCGATTTGCAACGGATTATATTAATTTTGTAGACTTCTATCACCATGTGATTGATCGTTTTGAGATGACAATTGAACAAAGCATTTCGTTTACACGTAATTTACCTAAGCATCCAGTCTATGTATCGATTGATCAAGATAAAATTACACAAGTACTTGATAACATTATATCTAACGCTATTAAGTATTCTCCTGAGGGTGGAGCAATTACGTTTTCACTTGAAAAGCGAGACGTTGATGTATTGATTAGCGTAAAAGACGAAGGAATGGGGATTCCTCAAGCTAATGTGACGAAGATTTTTGAGCGTTTTTACCGAGTGGATAAAGCGAGAACGCGTAAGCTAGGTGGTACAGGATTAGGCCTAGCCATTGCGAAGGAGATTATTGTCGCTCACGAGGGTCGCATTTGGGCAGAAAGTAAAGAAGGTTTTGGTACCACGATTTACTTCACTCTTCCTGTTGAAGATGAAGATGGGGATGAATGGGCATGAAAGTAGAAAGTGTAAAAACGGTATTATTGTTTTTCCTTGTTGGAATTAGCTTAGTGTTAACATGGAATTTATGGACCTATCAGCCAGCCTATGATGTGGTAGATAATACTCAATTTTTACAAGATGTTGTGACAACGGAAGAGAGAAAACTAGAAGAGCATATTATTCCATCTAAAATTGTGTATCATCATTCATCACACATTGTTGGCTCAACCGAGGACGAGAATGTGAAAAGCTTTATGGAAGATATGAAAAAATGGGGCTTTTCTAAGGTTAGACCTATGAATACGGCGTTGTTCGAAGAGGATTTTCTATCGTTTGTGCATGACCGAGATGGAATTGAAGTGATGTATCCTGATCGAATATCGTTTAAAGTCTTTCAATTGATGTTTCAAGTGAAAGAACAATCGGTTCCAAATGCTTACTTTGACCGCATTTTGTTTAGTTTAAAGAATCAGCAATCTCAGTTCGTTACGGCTTACTTTATTGACTATGACAAACGTAGAGTGTTTGAGGCAACGGTTGAAAACTTCAATAAAGCAACCTTTCAGCAGCTAAAAGCGGAGTTGAAATCCACATACAAGCCATATGTTTCGTATGATATAAAAGATGTGCGTAAAATCTTCCTACCAAAAGAGCCGCAAAAGTTAAATCACGTGCAGTATTACATTGATACGATTGAGGTCGAGAAATTTTGGAAAGCTCTTTTCAACAGTACGGAATATGTAAAAAAAGAATCGCTCATGAATCGCGATTTATACACCGATGGACCACGTGTACTAGATGTGAATACCCAAACCAATATGATTGAGTATACAAGCCTAGTTAATTCTAATACGGAAGGTCCTGAAAATAATAATTTACTGAACCGTAGCTTCACCTTTATGAATGATCATGGCGGGTGGATTGATAAGTCTTATCGTTTTGCGAGCTGGAATCCTAATACAAGAGAAATCATTTACCGTTTTCATGAGAAAAACTATCCTGTTTTCAATTCTCAAGGACTGACTGAGATTTATCAGCGTTGGGGCAGTATGGAGCTTTTAAATTACAAGCGATCGCTGTATCGAGTGGTTAAATTTCCGCTAGATTCGTACCAGGTAACACTTTCTTCTGGTGAAGAGATCATTGAATTTATCGAAAAAAAGCATCCAAACTTTCAAAAAGAGTTACTTGAAGACTTAGTGGTTGGTTATTCGTTTGTAAAAGGTGAAAGTGTGGAGGGAAATGAAGAGGTTAATGAGACTCTTAATTTAACCAATATTTCATTAGAGCCTGCATGGTTTTACGTGTATGACAAAAAGTGGTTTCAAGTGATTATGGAGAAGGAATTAGGAGGTAAAGCGGATGGATTGGAATAAAACAAAAACCGTCTTTATCATTACCTTTTTAATTCTTGATTTGTTTTTAGCTTATCAATTTATGGTGAAAAAAAATCAAAATGATTTGGATTTCATTACAGAAGCAAGCGTCGAAGAGCAGCTAGCACAAGAGAATATTACGTATGAGGAATTACCAAAGAGTGTCGAGAAGAAGACGTATCTCAATGCGAGAAGCTTGAACTTTATTGAAGAGGATTTAACAAAGCTAAAGGGTCAAAAAATTGAGTTCTTAAGTGATTATGAAATTCAGGGAGTATTTGAAGAGCCCATTCCTTTGCCTTCTAACAATACCTCATTTCGATTAAACCAGTTTCTCAAGGAGTACATCTTCGCAGGAAGCTCCTATGCGTTATGGCACGTAAATAAAGAAGCAAATGTCATTATCTTTTATCAAAAGCATGCTGATAAGTTAATTTACGACAATACGAACGCGATGCTCATTGTTCATTTAAATGATAAGAATGAAATGGTGTCGTATGAGCAAAAGCTATTAAAAGATATTGAAAAGATGGATGATGATCAAGAGATATTAACGCCTATTAAAGCGCTCGAAAATTTGTTTTTCAAAGACGAGTTAAAGCCAGGCAGTAAAATCACAAAAGTATCATTAGGCTATTATACATTTGATCTGCCGGTCTCTAGTTCACAAGTGTTGGTTCCTACGTGGCACATTATTGTGAATGAAGAGGAGCATTATTTTGTAAATGCATTCGAAGGACAAATTTTAAGTAAACGAACTAATTAAATATTGGAGTGAGAAGCATGAGCTTGCATTTTAGTGTGCTAGCAAGTGGGAGCACAGGAAATGCGATCTTTGTTAGTGATGAGAATCACTCATTGCTTGTTGACGCGGGATTAAGCGGTAAGCAAATGGAAGCACTATTTCAACAAATTAATCGCAACGTTCGAGATCTATCTGGCATTTTAGTAACACATGAGCATAGTGATCATATTAAGGGGATTGGGGTATTAGCACGAAAATATAACGTTCCTATTTATGCGAATGAAAAAACATGGTCTGCGATGGAAGGGCTCATTGGAACCATTGCGCCTGATCAAAAATTCATTTTTCCAACAGGTACTGTGCAAGCATTTGGAGGCATCTCTGTTGAATCGTTTGGTGTCTCACACGATGCAGCAGAGCCCATGTTTTTCTCTTTTCACCAAGACAACAAAAAGCTAACGCTCATTACAGACACAGGATACGTAAGTGACCGCATGAAGGGAATCATTGATAACAGTGATGTGTTTATTTTTGAAAGCAATCACGATGTTGAAATGCTTCGGATGGGCCGTTATCCGTGGAGTGTGAAGCGCAGAATCTTGAGTGATTTAGGACACGTTTCAAATGAAGATGCGGGACTAGCGCTAGCTGATGTCATCGGAGATAAAACAAAGCGCATTTATTTAGCCCATTTAAGTCAAGATAACAACATGAAAGAGATTGCCAGAATGTCCGTTCATCAAGTGCTGCAAGAGAAGGACCTTGGAATTGATGAACGTTTCACACTACATGATACCGATCCGAAGCAACCGACTCAATTAGTGTATGTATAGAGAGTTAAAAGAACGTCGAAACTAACAGTGGTTAGAATCTATCACATATAATTGAAGGAAAAATCGCTAAACTCTTACAACAATCACTTATTTTGAAAGGGTTGATCACAAGAGTGGGTTACTATGATGAAGAGTACGAACAAAAGCCAAAGAGAAGAGGAAGAGGTGGCTTTCTTCCCGCATTAATAGGAGCCATTGTCGGTGGACTGATTGTAGCAGTAGCGTCTCCTTTCTTATCTAACACAGAAATGATGCCAGGCAATGAGGCTCAAAATGAAACGGTTAGAAACGAAGACGGAGAGGTCATTCAAAAAAAAGTCGCGGTTGATGTGACAACGAGTGTGACAAAAGCAGTTGATCAAGTAAATGAAGCGGTTGTAGGGGTTGTGAACATTCAACAATCCCGAAGCTTTTGGAACGAAGAGCGGACAGATGCAGGAACAGGCTCAGGCGTTATTTATAAAAAAGCTGGTGATAAAGCGTACATTGTGACCAATCACCATGTTATACAAGGAGCCACTCAAGTAGAAGTGAGTCTAGCAGATGGGTCACGCGTTCCGGCTCGGCCATTAGGTAGTGATCAACTAACCGATCTTGCTGTATTAGAAATTGATTCAAATCATGTATCAAAAGTTATGCAGTTTGGCGATTCAGATGTATTAAAAGCAGGTGAGCCCGTTATTGCCATTGGTAACCCTCTAGGATTACAGTTCTCAGGGTCTGTTACGCAAGGCGTGGTGTCAGGGGTAAACCGAGTCATTCCACAGGATTTAAACCAAGATGGAACACCAGATTGGCAAGCAGAGGTTATTCAGACGGATGCAGCGATTAACCCAGGTAATAGTGGTGGCGCACTTATTAATATTGATGGGGTGTTAATTGGGATTAACTCCATGAAAATCGCTCAGCAAGAAGTTGAAGGGATTGGACTCGCGATTCCGATTAACATTGCAGAGCCAATCATCAATGACTTAGAAAAGTTTGGTGAGGTTCGTCGTCCTTACATTGGTGTTAGTACGTTATCACTTAATGAAATTTCAGGCTATCACTTAAAAGAAACATTAAAATTACCAGAAAACGTCGTAGAGGGTGTAGCGGTGCTAGGATTAGAGCCTTTATCACCAGCTGCAAAAGCAGGAATGAAAGAGTATGATGTCATCGTCGCATTTGACGGAGAAAAAATTCCAGATGTCGTCGCGCTTCGCAAGTACTTGTATACACAAAAAGAAATTGGCGATAAGATTGAAGTGACCTATTATCGTCAAGGACAAGAAAACAAAGTCGAGCTGACGTTAACGGAACAAAAAATGTAAAGATATCCACAGGGGGATAATTCCCCCTGTGGTCTTTTTTCTGACAGTCCTGAAAAGGAGGGAAAGAGATGAAAATCTATTGCTGTGAAGAACATATTGAATTAGCGCTAGACATTGTCGTAGACGAGATTGAACTAGCACCAGTATTTGAAAAAATCGAAAATGAACAACAGTCATCCACATGTGAATATTGTTCGAATGAAGCGATATATGTAGTAGGGAACTAATATTCTCATACAACATGTGGATATAAAATGTGGATATGTGGATAAGTTCTGTTGATAACATGTTTGTAAAGCGGGGATTAACTGTGAATATCTCAATTGTAACGATTGGAAAATTAAAAGAAAAATATTTAAAGCAAGGCATCGCAGAATTTACAAAGCGATTAGGACCTTACGCAAAAATCGACATTATTGAATTACCAGATGAAAAAGCGCCTGAAAATTTAAGCGAATCTGAAATGGAGCAAGTGAAAGTGAAAGAAGGCGAACGCATTCTCGCCAAAATCTCAGATGACACCCACGTCATTGCACTAGCCATTCAAGGCAAACAAAAATCATCTGAAGAGCTCGCAGCCGACCTAGACAAGCTAGCGACATACGGAAAAAGCAAAATCGCCTTTGTCATTGGCGGATCTCTTGGCCTAAGTGATCAAGTGCTAAAGCGCTCCAATGACAAGCTATCGTTTTCAAAAATGACCTTTCCTCACCAGCTTATGCGATTGATTTTATTGGAGCAGGTGTATCGGGCGTTTCGGATTAATCGGGGGGAACCGTATCATAAGTGAGGGTAAAATAGAAAGGGACTTCAATGTGTCCCTTATCTCTTTATCCGTTGGATTATGCTTATCTAAAGCTGATAAATCAACTTTATTATCATGAGCATAGCTTCCCATCTTCCTTATGAGGTCTTTTGACTTTTTTTTTACACCAGCTGGCGTGAAATCAAAGTGCAAATGTATCTTGTTTATTTGTCTTCCTTCTTTTCGAGAGGGAGCCGTAGGCGTGATTTCTATTTCTTTAATAATCATCCGAAGGAGTTCTTTCTTTTCTGCGCTATCTGCCTGCTCTAAAATACTATCGAGATTTCTTACAAGGTAAAGCAACGCCATAAGGTCGATTGGTTTACTCGTTGTATTTGATAGCTTTTCTTCGGTTTCTTCTAGTTGCTGCTGATAAGCAAGTTTGGCTTGTTGTTGCTCTTTTAATTTTTCAGCAAAGGTAGTCATCAAATCAGGGTCTTTCATTAATTTATCAGTGATATTGGAGATATACCTTTCACATTTATTTAATTCAGATTCTAAGTGTTTCTTTTCCTCCAAGAGTGGTTGTTTGGCATTTTCTCTTTCATTATTCATTTTATAGACCAATCGTTGAAGGAATTGTGATTCAGTTACAATGCGTTTGAATTCCTCAAGGACCTGACGTTCTGCCCTATCTGCATTGATACTATTAGCAGAGCATTCAGAGGCTCCCTTATTATGAAAGGTACCGCATTTATAATATCGATATGTTTTATTCGCCCCTTTTGATTTGCCAGCCACCATTCCTGCACCGCACTGTGGGCAGCGAATAAGCTTGGTGAGAATATAAGGTTGATCTGACTGTACAGCTTTGTATGATCGAGCAGAGCGCTTCTGCTGTACCCTTTCCCATAAGTCTTCAGGAATGATTGCTTCATGTTGTCCTTCAACTATAATGGCATCTTTATTTTTACCTGAACGTCTCTTTTCTGCCCAATTCTCATATTGATTAAAGCGAACTTGCCCGATATAAACGGGATTATCCAAGATCCCTTTCAGTGTACCGATAGAGAAGACGTTTCCTCTCTTTGTGGTGTATCCTTTCCGATTGAGAATACCTACAATTTTTTTGTAACCGAAACCTTGATCAGCGTATTCAAATATTTCTTTTACAATTTTCGCTTCAGCTTCATTTACTGATAGCTTCTTTTCTTTAGCGTCATATCCAAAGCATTGTCCGCCATTCCATTTTCCTTCCTTTGCTCTTTGGGTCATTCCCATTTTTACTCTACCTACAATTTGCTCCCTCTCCATTTCAGCCAACGAGCTTAATACCGTATAAAACATCTTTCCATGTGGAGTCGTGGTGTCTATGTTTTCAGACAAACTTATGAGTTGCACGCCATGGCTCCCTAAAGTTTCTACTATTTCCAATGAATCTCGTGTTTTCCTAGCTAATCTGTCCAGCTTGTAAACAACGACTGCTTCAAATTTCTTCTGTTTGGCATCCTCTAATAAGCGCATCATTTGAGGGCGGCCATCAATACTTTTTCCGCTTTTTCCTTCATCGATATACTCCGAAACGATTATGAGGTTATGTTTCTCTGCATACGAGCTTAATAAGTCCTTCTGGGCTTTAATACTATAGCCCTCAGTTGCTTGTTCTTCTGTACTAACCCGAGCATACATTACTGCTTGCAATGTTTTTATCATTTTTTGAATACCTCCTAAATAAAAATGGAAGAGGCTTTTACACCTCTTCATGATTAGATTAAACTCCGAATGTGGTTTCCTACATTAAATACCTGGTCATATACCTCTGGATGGTTAGCTACTAGCATTTCTAAAGAATGGTGTTCCATCCCTAGTAACAACAAAATATAGGCATGGAGCACATCAATATCCTTCAAAAGTGAATCTTTTTCTGAGGTATCCAACTGATCAGCGTCAGCTTTTTCTACCATGGAGCGTAAAATATCATATAAAGATTCGATGCTTATTCCTTTATATTTATCAAAGGCTTGTTCAATTTCGTACATATTATTATCCTCCTTGTATTTTTCATAAGTGGTTTATGAAGATCGATATCAAAGGGGGAATGCTACCCATCATTTCCCTTTGTTTTTCTTAAGTGTTCCCAGTCAGAAATCCCCTTTTTGGCAATTTTAATGAACGCATTCATAAAAAGCTCTTCCTGATAATTAGTAGTATCAGGGGTTTTGGCTATTGGCTTGTTAGTATGATTTGATGAGTGATTTGCTGCCATATCTATTCCTCCTTTCTGCTAAACAGCTTTTCAAAAGAAGCCTGTTTGGTCTTCCAGTTTTTTCGTCTGTTTCTTACCTTTGAAATAAGTGCATTCACTTCATCAGCGAATTCCTCATGTTCAATTGGGGATAGAAAAACTGTTTCTTCAATGTTTTTATAGTCAAGCCCTTCATGTGTTTTTATTGATAATGAAAGGGTTGCCTCATATTGAGTGTCGAGCAAGCTAAAGGTTCTCTTTGTTGAACCTTGTAGATTACTGTCTTTCTTTTCACAAATGGTAAAAGGTTTTCCCCCATCTTCGTAATAGGAATCTGTAAACACAGCGATAGAGACTCCTAATTGTGCAGCAATCTTTTCGAGTAGATCGACTCTTGGTTGAGTACCCGACTCAATACGGGATATTGTTGATTGAGCGACTGAAATGCTTTCTGCAAGTCGATAAACCGTGAATAAAGGACTGTTATATTCATTTGCTTTCTCCCTTATCCACTTTAAACGCCCACCTAAGTTTTCGTTTTTGAGATACATTAAATCATTTTCTTCCACTCTGTACATCTTTAAATCCGTCATGAAATCACTTCCTTTTTTGTATTTGTTTCAAGATTATCACTGCCAATGCGTTATTGCAAGTAATATTAATAATACTTGCTTAAACGGATATAACTTGATATCTTTTATACAAAGGCATGCACTTAGTCTTGTCCAGGAAAGGAGGAAATCTTATGAGTAAGTCACAACTTACAGAAATATTAGAGCAGGCAGTAGATGGAGCTCTTACAGCTGAACAAGCCCGTAAAGAAATTGGTAGCAAGTATGATGTTCGAAATAAAAACCAAATAGCAGGATTTCAGAAAAAGTTCAAGAAAAGATATGAACATGTTATAGAGTTCCATACAGTTCACGACCTGTATTTTCAGATGAATCATGCAGAAGTAGGGACATTCTATAAATTGGTGCTCTATCTTCAATGGGACAAAGATGGTGTCTTAATTAAAGATGGAAAATCAATGAAACTGAAAGAGCTAAGAACCATTACTGGTCTTGGGGACCGTCAACTTCGGAAGGTACTTAATCGATTAGAGGAACTTGGGTTAATCATTAAGAGTGGTTCTAAGAAAGATCAAGAGTACATTGTTAATCCAATGTTCGTAAGAATAGGTAACACGAAAGGAAACAAAGCTCCATTTACACGGCTCTACAAAAAAACTGGGCGCTATATTCAAGATAAATTGGATGCTAAAGAGTTGGGATTTCTATTGAAGTTAAGTCTTTTCATTGACTTTAACACGCTCATAATAGCTCAGGACCCATACGAAAAGAATCCTGATAAATTGGTACCACTCAGGGTTAAAGACATAGCTCAACGAATGGGTGACAGTGAACAGACAACGAAAGCCTATATTAAAGCGCTAGGAAATGCAGGCATACTATATGAAGACGGACCAGCAGGAAGCCCATTAACAAAGAAGATTTTCTACATCCATCCACAGCTTGTCTCCAGAGGAAATGAAGAAGGAGATGTCTATGCAAAAGTGATGGGATATTTCGCTAATCTACACCGACAAATGAAATATGACTCAGAAAGAGACATTAAAGCAAAGATGAACCTATTAATTGAAAGATGTGATATTGCTAAGAAAGCCCATTCAAAGAAGGTCACTTAATAAACTAAACAACTGCACAATGAGTTAGAGATCCTCCACAATTAGCGAGAGGATATGGTTGCTGCCTTAATGGATAAACAACTGCGGGGCATAGACCAGTCCTCCACACTCTATGTGGGCAAACGGCATCTTTAAAAGAAGAGCTCCTTGGCTAGAACGAAGTAACTTTCATTTTATAAGGCTGGATGGATTCATTGTCGTATCCACTCCCATTCACCATCATGGATGTATAGTTCTCTAGTGGAATCACGCATGTAATATCTGAATTACCTTCACTACGTTTGGTAAGTGGCATTTCGCTTTTACGCTCATGCCTATTGTCTCTACCACGCAGTTACTTTTTGGTGGTGGGTTTTTCTAATTTGAATAAGCTAACAAAAGGATGTTCTCTGCTCAAGATGATTCAGTTTAAGGACAGCATGCATAAATAGTTATAAATACTAAAAGGGTAAAAGGCTATTTTAACCTTAGATTCATTGTTATAGAAGGGTTTATAGATGATTTTTAATCGGCATTATTTTATCATTTTAATAGGTTTAATCGGCACTTTTTCACTAGAACAGTAGCAAGCCCCACCTTAGATGTACCATGAAAGACATTCTGTAATAAAGTGATCTTGGATTAGAAAGTCCTGTCACATAGCGGTTTATGCAACTTTTGGAAGGAGATTGTATGAAGGGTGGTGTAATTTTAATAGAAATCAGATATTCTTCGCTGACATATTATTTATAGAGGGCTAACTGGATATAGATAGCCCCCACAATAATTCTTACAAATAACCTTTTTCTTTTAAGCTGACATACTTTTCATGACCAATTATTATGTGATCAAGCAATTCAATTCCGACTACTTTTCCGACCTCTGCAAGACGTTTCGTAACATCAATGTCTTCCCTTGAAGGGTCTGGCTGTCCTGATGGATGGTTATGAGCCACAATACAACTAGCGCAACTTCTTTTTATTAATGGCAGAAAGGTTTCTCTTGGATGAACGATTGATGCGTTAAGAGAGCCAGTGAAGACTGTTTGTCTAAACAATATTTCATTCTTCGTGTTCAGTCCTAAGCAAACGAATTCCTCACGAGTCAGATACTGCATGTCTTTAAGGTAATCGTATGCATCCCGTGGTGAACGGATAGCATATCTTTCCTCTGCCGTAGTTGGATTTAATCTCGCCAGCCTTAATGCTGCGATAATTTGCTGAGCTTTGATTTTTCCAATACCTTTAATAGATAGAAGCTCTTCCTCAGTAACATCCAATAACTCCTGAATTGAAGGGAAGCGGGTAAAGATTTCACTAACGATGTAGCTGTCATCCTTTTCACGGATTGTGGTAGCCAGCAATAGTTTAAATGTAAATTTATCGAATTGAGTAGTCATTATTTTTTTCCTCCTAATAATTGAAATGAAAAAGGAGAGACGAATGAACGCCTCCCCAATTGATTGATATAGATTTTTTCTGTATGATATAGCTAGTTGATATTGTTACTGATGAGTCCATTCCAGCGGCTCATCTTTTTTTTGCAAAAAAATAGCCCTATGAATGCGTGCTGCACTCATAGAGCTTCATTGATTCAAGGTATTAACTGATTCCATACATTCTCACCTCCATTAAGGTTTGATTTTCAACAGTAACAAGTCTTGTATGAAAGAGGATGCTTGTTGTTTTGTGAGCTTAGTGCTGTGATCAACTTGAAACATCATTTGCATCATTTCTTTTGCGACTTCTGGACGCATATTCAACTCTGATACTGTTCTGAAAATCATTAGTAGTTGCTTATCAGTGGCTGGTGCCTCACCTCCTTTGTTTATTGGGTTCTCCATAGATAAGTCCTCAATATCTTGTGTAAATAGTCCACTTGCTCTTGTAGCTGAGAGTACAGCATCAATCAACGCTCTTTTCTTAGCCATCTTAAGTAGTGTATTTACAAGGCTAAAAGGGTCTTGGTCAATAAAAGGTTGTTCTTTGTTGTTGCAAGTCCCAATCCCTTCTGCTTCCATATAACCTGTTTGTTTGCTAACTAGAGTCACTTTCACTTCATAAGCAAAAATTCCTTTCTCCCAGTTTTCCATACGGTTAATAATGTCTACATGTTTGGAAAAACCGAAGATGTCACAAAGCTTCTCTGCCCCAGGTTTTAAAAGCGTGGGCTTCCGAAAGCCTTCAATCATTCCGTAATCCAAGCCTTTTTTCATCATTTCTTTTACAAATTGCTCTAGCAGATCTATTCTTTCTTTAGCTTCAGCTAAGGAGATAGCTAGACTTGGTACTAGACTCACTTTTACATTTCTTTCCCTAATGGGTATCACATTACGATAGACACCATTTTCTCCAAGCATTGTAAGTTCACTCCCACATTTCGATTTTCCTTACAAGAAAAGCCTTCTACTTTTTATAGAAGGATACACGATTCCCTAATTCACGATTACAGTTGTAGTACGCAAACCTATTAATGGCTTTATCAAGTTCTTCTATGCTAGATACCTTTACTCTAAATCCTAATTGCCAACAACCCTTAACATGAACAGGATTCACTTTGTTAGCTACAAGAAAGCCAGTCCAGTAACCATTCTTAACAATTAATGACTTTACAGTATTTTTATGCTGCTTTTCCATTTGACTCACCTCCTTTCAATAGTTAATCGTTCCTTCTTGATGGCAACAGAAGCTTCACCTCCTTTCGAAGGAACGGGTGGGCACCAATCAACGTACAAACCTTTCATACAATACATTGCCTGGGGTCAAAAAATTTCAATATTTTTCACTATATAAGGTTTACATTTTTTTACATATTACAAATCGGTTAGAATAGAGATTACTATTTTTGTAAAATTGATTTATCCTTGATAGAAAGTCTTGTAGAATAAAAGTAGTAGAATAGTTATATTTTTATTTTTTGGAGGTGTAAGGATGATAGGAAAAATGTTAGATAACAAAAGGTCTGGTATTGTGGGAGATGCATTGAAACCATATTTTAAAAAAGATGCCAAGGTAGCGATCATGTCATCCTACTTTACGATATATGCGTTCAAGGCTTTAAAGAAGGAATTAATGAAGGTGAATGAGGTACGGTTTTTATTTATCGACCCTACCTTTACTTCAGAAAAACATACACAAGGCACTACAGACATTGATAAGTCAGATCGAGAGAAAAAGTTGTCTGGTTCAGAACTCGAAATTAAGATGCGGAATGAACTTACACAGGCGAAAATCGCTAAAGAATGTGCTGATTGGATAAGTTCAAAAGTAAAGATGAAGTCCTTGACATCACCATTAACACAGAATCGCTTGTTCCATATTGAAAATAAAGATGGTTCATCTGTGGCTATTCAAGGAAGCTCGGATTTTACCAGCAGCGGGTTAGGCTATACATACTCACCCAGTCTTCATATGAATTCACTAATGGACGAACCTCTATCTACAAAGCAGTATATTCAGTGGTTCAATGAAGTGTGGAAGAACGATGCTATCGTTGAAGAGGTAAAAGAGGAAGTGCTGGAAAGAATCGCAGCAATTTATGAAAATCACTCTCCAGAGTTTCTTTACTATGTCACGCTATATAATATTTTCAGTGACTACCTGGAAGAATTCGATGAGGATGCGATTGTAAAATCAAAAACAGGCTTTAAAGACACCACAATCTGGAATAAGCTTTATAAGTTCCAAAAAGATGGTGTTCTCGGAGCTATCGATAAATTGGAAAAGCATAACGGTTGTATCATTGCAGATAGTGTAGGTTTGGGGAAGACGTTCGAAGCCCTGGCTGTTATTAAGTACTACGAGTTAAGAAATGACCGAGTACTCGTCTTGTGCCCCAAAAAATTAAGAGAAAACTGGCTGATTTACACTCAAAATGATAAGAGGAATGTCCTCTCTACTGATCGCTTCAACTACGATGTGTTAAATCATACCGATTTGAGTCGTACAGACGGTTTGTCAGGGGATATTAATTTGTCTACTGTGAACTGGAGTAACTACGATTTAGTTGTTATTGATGAATCACATAATTTCAGGAATAACCAGGCAAGAAATGACAGGGAAACTCGCTATTCCAGATTGATGAATCAAATCATTAAAGCAGGTGTTAAGACAAAGGTCTTAATGCTATCAGCGACGCCTGTAAATAACAAAATGAATGATTTGAAAAACCAAGTTGCTTTTATTACGGAAGGTAAAGATGAAGCTCTGGAATCAGCAGGTATTGAAAGTATCGAACAAACGTTAAGAAAAGCACAACTTTCTTTCAATAAATGGCTCAAGTTAGATGAAGAAGAGCGAAAATCAGATAATCTCCTGGAAATGTTGAACTTTGATTATTTCAAATTGCTTGATGCAGTTACCATCGCTCGTTCAAGAAAACATATCGAAAAATACTATGATATGTCCGAAATTGGGAAGTTCCCACAACGATTAAAGCCAAGTAATGTATATGCCGATATTGATGAGTACAATGAGTTCCCTAAAATAAAGGAAGTCAATAAGCTCATTAACAGATTAAATTTAAGTGCGTACTCACCATTAAAGTATGTAATGCCTGAAAAGCAAGAGGAGTATAGTCGTAAATATGATAAGAAAGTAAAAGGCGGTTCAGTATTTAAACAAATTGACCGTGAACGCAGTCTAGTTCACTTAATGAGGGTTAACTTACTTAAAAGGATGGAAAGCTCTATTCACTCATTTGGTATGACAGTAGCTTCTCTTTTGAGGAAAATCGATGATCTGTTACTTAAGCTTGATAATATTCAGCAATACTCCAATGCCGATATTAATATAAATGAAATCGATGTTGACGATGATGATGTGGAAAACATGCTAATAGGTTCGAAAGTAAAAGTACTCCTTCAAGATATCGACCGCATTAAGTGGAAGCAAGATTTACATGATGATAAGGAGAAACTTGAGCAGCTACTGATTGAATCAGCAAAAGTTCAAGCTCCACGTGATGCCAAATTGAATAAGATTAAATCCATGATTGACCATAAGCTCCTTCATCCCATCAATGGCGAAAATAAGAAAATCATAATTTTTACAGCTTTTGCCGACACAGCAAGCTATTTATATGGTGAGTTATCACAATGGGTGTCGAAACAGCATGGGATAAATACTGCCCTTGTAACAGGTTCTGGAGGCAATCAGACCACACTCAAAGGAGTCCAGAAAGATTTAAACGCAATCTTAACCCACTTTTCACCCGTATCCAAAGAGAGAAGTAAAATAGATTCCAAAATTCGGGATGAGATCGACATTTTGATTGCTACCGACTGCATTTCGGAAGGTCAGAACCTGCAAGACTGTGATTACCTTATTAATTATGACATTCACTGGAACCCAGTCCGAATCATCCAACGGTTTGGTCGAATCGATCGTTTAGGCTCTAAGAATGATGTTATCCAACTGGTGAACTTCTGGCCGAACATGGATCTTGATGAGTACATTAATTTAGAAGCACGTGTCAGTGGCAGAATGGTACTCCTTGATATTTCAGCAACGGGTGAAGAGAACGTAATAGAATACGATGAAAAGAAGCAAATGAACGATTTGGAATACCGTAAAAAGCAACTGAAGCAGTTACAAGAAGAGGTTGTTGATTTGGAAGACATTTCTGGAGGAATCTCTATCACAGATTTGACCCTGAACGACTTTAAAATGGATTTGCTTGATTACATGGATACCAATAAGAAGAAAGTTGAGACAGCCCCTCTAGGATTACATGCAGTTACATCGCTTCAGTTGGCTCCGTCTTCTGATACCGAACCAGGGGTAATATTCTGCATCAAACAACGCAATGCAGCAGCACCAGTAAAAGAAACAAGCGCACTTTATCCATATTATCTGGTGTATATGAATATGGATGGAGAGGTTCGACTAGGACATTTAAAGACAAAGCAGATACTGGATCTCTTCCGTAAAGTTGCTAATGGTCAAGGGGACGTGTTCAACGAGTTGATTCATCAGTTCGCACAAGAAACAGAGGATATGAACGACATGTCTACTTACAAGTATCTACTAGACAAGGCAGTCGAATTTGTTCTCGGTATTGTAGAAGAGCAAGGTATGGAGTCATTGTTCAGTCTCGGAATTTCTAGTCTTTTACAGGATACAGCTACAACCTCGGAAGACTTTGAATTAATCTCATTTTTAGTGATAAAGTAGGTGATGGAATGAGGGAATGGTTGATTAATCGGTTGCAGATACCTCAACGTGCTGTGCTAAACCGTAAGATACCAAAGAAAGCATTTTTTACACAAGCGGACCTTTCCACAACCGAGAAGGAAATGTTCACTTCCCAGATAGAGGGGATTTTTCTATTAAGTGTTATGAATCAACAGAGTATGAATATCCCAATCTACCAAGATGACGAATTCAATTATGCAGAAGTAGTATGGATATACGTTGAGCTTCGAACGGACAAAAATATAAATAGGATTATTGGTGCTGTTCATAAGTCTATCCCTAATCCAGTCGTATTAATAGTGGGTTCTTCAGAAGGTCAGATTCTTTTGAGTACCAGTCACAAAAGACTTAATAAAAATGACAAGACTAAAGTTGTTGTCGAACAACCCACCATTACCGACTGGTTTAACCCGAGGGAAGAAAATACCGCATATTCCAATTTACTGAACTCATTGGTCGTTTCATATTTATCTTTTGAAAACCTACATAGCATTTACGAGGATATTCATCAATGGATAATATGTGAAGAATTAATTCAGTTAATAGGGACAATACCAACCAGTTCAGACAATCGCAAAGAAGCGGTCAACATATTTAGTAATGTTCAGAAACATCGTAAGGAAGTTGAACAATTGCAGCAGGAGCAGAAAGGGCAACTTGATTTTGGTGCAAAGATGGATTTGCACATGAAGATAAAGCGACAAGAACAACAAATCAATACTCAATTACAACAAATTAAGGAGTTGTGCTAATTGCAGAAATTAGAAGGAAAAACATTCAATGTAGTACAAGAAAATATTGAAAAGCTAAAAGAATTATTTCCAGAAGTATTTACGGAAGACAAAGTCGATATTGATAGGTTACGTCTTGCTCTTGGTGAAAATGTAGAAAAAGAAAAGGAACGGTATGAATTTACCTGGAATGGTAAAACAGAAGCGATTCAACTAGCACAAAAGCAAACAACGGGTACACTTCTTCCTTGTAAAGATGAAAGCGTAAATTGGAGTAATACCCAAAATTTATATATTGAGGGCGATAATCTCGAGGTTCTTAGAGTATTGCAAAACTCGTATAGGAATAAAGTTAAAATGATATATATTGATCCTCCGTACAATACAGGAAATGATTTCATATATGAAGATGATTACTCTGATAATCTTAAAAACTATAAAATAAAAAATAATGAAAATATGAAATCCAATCCCGAAACATATGGCAGGTTTCATACTAAATGGTTAAATATGATGTATCCAAGATTAAAAATCGCAAAAAATCTCCTTAAAGAAGACGGTGTAATCTTTATTAGTATAAGTGATAAAGAAATTCACAATTTGAGGAAGATATGTGATGAAATATTTGGAGAAGAAAATTTTGAAGGTCACATCCACTGGAGAAGAAGACATAACCAACCTAACGATAAAACAAAACTGATTGGTTTAGTTGCGGAACATATAATTGTATATGCTAAAAACAAATCAGAATTAAAAGCATCTGGAGTTGGCAAAATCGGCCTTACTGGTGAATTTAGTAATCCAGACAATGACCCAAGGGGAGAGTGGGCATCAAAACCTTGGAAAGTTGGCTCTGATCAGAATGGGTCTAAGTATGTAATTACTACACCAACAGGTGTAGTTTATGATGGAGAGTGGATGGGGGATTATGGTAATTATAAAAGGTTGTTAGATGACAATAGAATATATTTTCCAAAGAACGGAGATGGTTCTCCAAGAAAAAAATACTATAAGTTTGAACGAGAAGAAGAGGGACAATGTGCAAATAACTGGTGGGATGCAAAAGATTTCGGTCATAATCAAGGTGCAAATAATGAAACATATGAATTAATGGGTGTAAAAAATATATTTAGTAATCCTAAACCTACTGAATTAATAAAAAATTTAATACAAATATCTAATGCTAAAAATGACGATATAATACTAGACTTTTTTGCTGGTTCAGGTTCAACGGCACATGCAACTCTTCAACAAAATATTGATGATGGTCAAAGTAGAAGATTTATTTTGGTGCAACTACCTGAGTTGTTGGACGATAAAAACAAAGATCAAAAAGCTGCATATGATTTTTTAACTTTGTTAAATAAACCATTAAATATGTCTGAAATAGGTAAAGAACGGATACGACGTGTAGCTGAGAAGATAAAAAATGAGATCCACAATAATAGTGTGGTGCAAATAGACAGTGGATTTAAATGTTTTAAATTGGATGAAACTAACCTCAAAACATGGGATGAAGAGTCACTAAATTTAGAAAGAAGCTTACTTGACTTCGTTGAACCAATAAAAGAGGGGCGTTCTCAGGAAGATGTTGTATACGAGGTTTTACTCAAATATGGTATCGATTTAACAGTTCCAATTAAGGAAACTAAAATTGCAGGAAAGACTGTATTTACTATTGGATTAGGCTACTTACTAGTTTGTTTAGAAAGAGATTTAACATTGTATGAAATTGAAGAAATGGCAAAAGAAAAACCAGCCCGAATTGTATTCTATGATGAAGGGTTTATAGACGATAGAGTACGTACAAATGCCCAACAAATCCTTAAGCGTTATGGTGTAGAAGATATTAGAGTGATTTAAAAAGGAGTGGTAACATGAAGATTAAATTTGATGAACAACAATATCAGCTTGATGCCATTCATTCCATTACGGATATCTTTGAAGGCCAAACAGTAAAAGTGTCTAACTTTACCGTTAGTATGGGCGATATTGTCGGACAAGAAATTACAGAGCTAGGAATCGGAAACAAGCTGGAGTTGTCTGAAACGGAAGTTCTTGAAAATGTTCAAAAGGTACAGGTGAGAAATCATCTTAAAAAGAGTACAAGTATTCAAGACTGGAACTTTACAGTCGAGATGGAAACAGGAACGGGAAAAACATACGTTTATACTAGAAGTATTTTTGAGTTAAATAAAATGTATGGTTTTTCAAAATTCATCATTGTTGTGCCTAGTGTGGCAATTCGTGAAGGGGTATACAAATCGTTGCAGATGACAGAAGAGCATTTTGCAAACGAGTATCCTGGGCAGCATTGTAACTACTTTAAATATGATTCTTCCAAACTGGAACAGGTACGTGAATATGCAACAAGCTCCAATATTGAAGTAATGATTATTAATATTGACGCCTTTAAGAAAAGCTTTGATGACCCAGAAAAGGAAAACAAGGCTAACCTTATTCACCGTGAAAGAGACACAATGAATGGCAAAAAGCCTATCCAATTTATTCAAGAAACAAACCCTATCGTTATAATTGATGAGCCACAAAGTGTTGATAACACTGATAAAGCAAAGGAAGCTATCGCTTCATTAAAACCACTTTGTAAATTGCGGTATTCTGCTACTCATAGGGACACATACAATCTAATGTACAAGCTAGACCCCGTTGATGCTTATGAGAAGAAGCTTGTTAAGAAAATTGAAGTACTATCCGTCAATTCTGATGACGACTATAACGACCCATACATTAAGCTGTTGAGTGTCTCCAATACAAACGGATATAAGGCCACTGTGGAAATAGATGAGAAAAAGAAAAATGGTTCTGTTACCAGGGTGAAAAAAGAAATAAATCCTAACAATAAGAACAACTTATATCTATTATCTGGTGAGCGGGAACTCTACCGTGGATATATTGTAGAAGGTATCGATTGTTATACTGGAAACGAAATGGTTGAATTTGAAAACGGTAAGGCATTGAAACTAGGAGAATCAATTGGTGGTATTGATGATGATCTGCTTAAGAGATATCAAATAAGAGAAGCTATTCGCACTCATTTGGATAAGGAAAAAAGGCTTGTCTACCAAGGAATCAAAGTACTTACTCTTTTCTTTATAGACAAAGTAGAAAACTATCGAGTTTATCCAAAAGGACAACCTTGGCAAAAAGGAAAGTATGCCGAAATTTTTGAAGAAGAGTATGCTTCCCTTATTAGGTTACCTAAATATCGATCGCTCTTTGAAGAAGACCAGTATATTTCGAACCAAAGTGCTGAAGAGGTTCATGACGGATACTTTTCAAAGGATAAGAGTGGAAACTATAAAGACAGTAAAGTTGCGAAAGATGGCAGCCTGCGGTCGAATAAAGATGATGAATCAGCATTTGAACTCATCATGAAAGAAAAAGAAAAGCTACTAAGCTTTGAGACGCCGTTGCGATTTATCTTTTCCCACTCTGCCCTTAAAGAAGGATGGGATAACCCAAATGTCTTCCAAATATGCACTTTAGTTGAAACCAAGGACCCTTTTACTAAGCGGCAAAAAATTGGTCGTGGATTGCGCTTATCTGTGAATCAAGATGGACAAAGACAATATGATGAAAATATCAATGTCCTCACAGTAATAGCAAATGAATCGTACCAACAATTTGCAGAATCGCTTCAGAAGGAAATGGAAGATGAGACAGGTGTTAAGTTTGGATACCTTGAAGAACAATCTTTCTCTTCAATTACTTTGACAGATGAGGTCACTGGAGAGTCCAAGGAAATAGGCTATGACTATTCTACCAAAGTGTATTCCTTCCTTGTTAAAGAAAAATTCCTTGATAAAAAAGGAAAAGTTGAGAACAAGCTGAAGGAAGCAATTGCAGCTGAAACTTTCGATGTTCCAGATGAATTTAAGGAAATAAAGCAGGATATTGAAAGAATCATAAGAAGTTCCATAAAGAAGCTGCCAATCTTCAATAAGAAAGACGAAGTGGATATTAAGCTGAATAAAGAAGTTCTCCTAAGCGACGAGTTTAATCAACTGTGGAACCAGATAAAATACAAAACGACTTACTCAGTAGATTTGGACTCCGATACACTTAAGAGCCGTTGTATAGATGCGATACAAAAGCTGGATGCATTTAAGGCAAGGAAAATTAAACGAGAAAACGCCCTATTGAAAGTGGACCAATCAGGGGTGTCTGGTGAAGGGCAGACTATGCGTGTATATGAAGCGCTTGAAGAGAAACGGCGTCTGCCAGACATCCTCCGTTATTTACAGGAACAGACCAACCTTAAAAGACGTACACTTGTTGACATCTTAATTGGCTCCAAACGCTTGAAAGACTTTGAAAAAAATCCACAAGCATTCATGGAAGCTGTGATGAAAATCATTAACAGAGAAAAGAAGAAGTTAATTGTGGATGGCATTAAATATGAGCGTATAGGTGACCATGCATTTTATCAACAATCTTTATTCGAGCATCAAGAGCTTGTCGGTTACATGAAGGCTAATGCAGTCGAAGTGTCACATGATAAATCTATCTATAACTATATTCGCTATGATTCCAATGTGGAGCGAGCATTTGCAGAAAAGCTTAACAATGATGAAGACGTTAAGTTGTTTGTTAAGCTCCCTTCATCATTTGTAATAGATACACCGCTGGGCAATTATAACCCTGACTGGGCAGTGTTGGTTGAAAAAGATGGAGTAGAAACTCTATTTTTCGTTGTTGAAACAAAGGGGAGCACTGACCAGGAGGATCTGCGATTGAAAGAAGATGGGAAGATCACATGTGGTCGGAAGCACTTTGCGGCATTGGAGAACGGGGTCACATACAAGCTCGCTAATAGCTATGAAAAATTCAAAATGGGAATATAGACCCATATTTTACCCTTGCATTATCTGTGCCCAATGGTTCTACTCAAATTAACAGACGAGATAAGCACAATACACTCTGTTTGTAATTTGACTAAAAGGTGCGGATGATATGAAGAGCAATTTATGCCATGGTTTCATGTATGAAACAGAAGAAGAACTCAGAGCGCTAGTGGGAATAGAGGAATACCTGGACATGGAGTTTAATAAAGGGAATGGCGACTGGGAACCAGATTGGGATGATGACAGCGATGCTTACGAGTTGCCTTCATCATTAGCAATGGACGTCTTTTGTAAAAGGAAAGCCGAAGGCCTAACACAAAGAGAGCTAGCACGGAAACTAGGCATTGGTCTAGAAACCTTATCAAAGATTGAAAATGGTCATGAGAACCTTCGAACAAAAGTGAAAATGAAAATAGAAGAGTATCTGAATAAAGAATGATTACAGTATCATACAATTCCGTATTACAGAGCAGCCTAAGAAACATTGGGCTGCTTTTCGTATTTATAAGGCCAAGAATGGAAATTAAATGAAGAATTCAATCGAACTAACCAAATACTTGTAGTAAAATAGGAAATATAAGGAGATTTCTGGTGTTATTGAACATATTGATTATTTTTTTTGAATAGATGCAATATGAGGGGGAGTTTTCATTGCCTAATCACTTATCTGTAAGAATTGCCTGGCATGATAATGGATGGAATGGAAGAGTATGCAATAATCCGAGTGAGAATGTTTATTGTGTGGGTAGGTACTCTTACCCAGGAGATGTAATTGCCAGTCAACGTAATTTAGAATGGGAAGAAGAAAACAGCGGAGAGCATGCAGCGGAGTTAACAAAAGTTCTCCCATGCTCGTATAGTATTAATGCTTTTGGTGACCGTGAAATTACTGCGGAGAATGAACCACCAGGATTTTTTAACGATAATACCAAAACAGCAAAGTGGACTATGCCACCATACTCTATTAGTACATGGCCATATGAGGCTATGTATGATGAGAGTGCTAAAAGCAATGGAAGATTTGATCCTGAATTAAGAGCTAAAAATATGAGGGAGTATTTTGCCGATTTAGAGCAAGGTACGTCATTAATTTTCTATTATGCAAACTATGATAACCCTTTTAGCGGTGAAGATAAAAAATATGTCCTGGTTGGTGTGGCTCGCTTAAAGAAAATTGGAGATGAAATGACCTACGAAAACCAAAGTGAGGAAAGTCTGAATAGATTCGGAGGTTTTGTGTGGGGACGTGTCATTCAATCCAATTATGCTGAAGAGGGTATGAGAATTCCTTATCACCGTTATATGGACAATGAAGAAATCCTTTCAAAGTTAGCTTTTATTCCCGAAAATCAACGGAACTTCAAATATGGTACACGGAAATTCAGTGATGACGAAGCTTTAGGCCTAATCGAGCGTTTTTTAGATATTGCTCATACTCTTAAAGAGATTGGTGATACCACTGAAGATTGGAATCAAAGAATAAATTGGTTAAGTAGTTTAATAAATGAGCTATGGGAACACCGAGGCCTTTTGCCTGGATTACCAGCAGCTATGAACTACATAAATTTTTCAAAAGCAATTCCCTATATAAAAACACAAATCGCCAAAACAGATATCAGGGAGATCAAAGAAACGCTTTTTGACATGCTTGAGGGAAAAGCTGAGACGCCAGCCTCTTTAAATATTGATAAAGCGGAATTGAAAAAAATACAAAGACATTGGAAAATCAAAGAAGACGAAGAGCGGATTATGCTTAAAGACGTTCTTCCCCGTTTCGATCTGTCAAAAGAGCAGATTGAAAGAATTGTTAGTGAGAATAGAGAAGAATCAGGGATATATTCATCTCTAAGTGAAATAATTGAAAATCCATATTTACTAAACGAAGAATATATCGGTGATGACACGGATGATAGAATAACATTTTATAAGATTGACCACGGAATTTTTCCTTCTCCAGACTTAGGGGAAGAAAGTTTAATGGACACAGATGACCCAAGAAGACTAAAAGCACTCTGTTGTGAAGTGCTAAAGCAGTTTAACCAACATGCATTCTTAGATGCGAAACAGATTTTAAACAAGTTAAACAAAAGCCTTTCACACATGCCTGAATATAAAAAAGATTCTTTTACAATGCGGCATATAGAAGTAGATGAAGATGAGTTGGCCAAAAGCCTCTATATAAGAAAGACAGACCAGTCAATTTATTTATATCGAAAACATGTTCATGAACTAGAAAGACAAATTGAAAAGGTTATCCGCACTTTGCTATCACGGTCTAAAATAACCCTCAAGTATCCAGTTACAGATGATGATTGGGAGAATATGCTATACAGCCCTGATAGCCCAATTCTTGAAAAAGCTCCAGATCAATATAAGAGCATATTAAATGAGCAAGTTGAGATATGTCGTCAAATATTTAGACAGCCAATATCAATTATTCATGGAGAAGCAGGGACAGGGAAAACAACAATACTTAAATCTATTATTAATGGAATAATGAAAGCACACGGTGAAGGAACTACATTTCAGTTATTAGCTCCGACAGGGAAAGCAGCGGATCGATTAAGGGAGAGAACAGGCAAGGCTGCCGAGACGATTCATTCATTCTTAGCCAAGCGTGGCTGGTTAAATAATAATATGACTTTTAAGAGAAGTGGCGGAACAGTAGAGACAAACGTAAACACATATATCATCGATGAAGCTTCTATGATAGACGTCAATTTGTTGGCTACTCTGTTCAAAGCGATAAACTTGAATACTGTCCAAAGGCTGATTTTTGTTGGAGATGTCAATCAGCTACCACCAATAGGAGTGGGTAAGCCTTTTGCAGACATATTACATTGGTTGAAAAATAAATTTCCTGAATCAGTAGGAATGTTAAAAACGAATTGCAGGCAGCTAGAAAGCGGCGGTATATCTTTAAAGCTTGCCAGTCTCTATACCGAAGGCTCTAATGTGGAAAAGGAAATCAATTCTGAGGAAGTATTACAAAAAGTACAAAAAGGTGGGAAAATTGATAAAGATTTAAGCGTTGTATACTGGAATGACGGAGAAGAACTTAAACGGAAGATATACCAAACAATTATTAGTGATATCGAGGAAATAAGCGGTGAAAAGGTAGACCCAGATCGGCTATGGGAAGACTTTAGGGTGCTTAATCAGGAAGATGGGAATCAAAGTGCAGAGGCATTTCAAATCATCTCGCCCTACAGAGGAGAAGCATTTGGCACGGAGGCAATTAATCAATTAATTCAAGATGTGTTTAATGGTTCTATAAAAACAAACAAAGGCAACCTCGGTGGCGTTAGCTATTTTGACAAAGTTATTCAGTATAAAAACCGTCCAAAGTCAAACCCTTACTATGCCTATAATATGCTAACAAAGTCAAATGAAAAAGTTCAAGTATTTAATGGCGAGTTAGGCTTTGTCCATGTTCATCCATTCGACAAGAAGAAATGGCTATGGAATAAGTTTAGGTTAAAACAGTTCCAAGTTCTATTCAATCGAAAGGAACATTACAGAGTAAGTTTTGATTCAAAGTCGGCCGTAGAAGAAAATCTGGAATTAGCTTATGCGATATCGGTTCATAAGTCCCAAGGAAGTGAATTTAAAAGAGTCTACTTTGTGCTGCCGAAAAGTAAGAAACGTTTACTTTCAAAGGAACTCTTTTATACAGGTATTACAAGGGCTCAAGTGCATACAACACTGTTCGTAGAGGAAGATATATCACCATTACTAAGTTTGAGCAGGAAAGAAGCATCTGAGCTAATTAAGATTAACTCATCAACTTTCGAATTTGAGCCTATCCCATTAGAATTTTTTAATATGGATGAATGGTATGAAGAAGGGAAGATACATCGAACTCTTTCTGACCATATGGTTCAATCTAAAAATGAAGTCATTATTGCTAACATCCTGTTTGAAGAGGACATTCCTTTCCAATACGATGTTCCTTTATATGCAGACGATGGAACATTCTATCGACCAGACTTTACCCTTCAGTACAGCGGTGAGGAATGGTATATCGAACATCTTGGTATGTTAAATGTTCCAAGCTACCGTCAGCATTGGGAAAAGAAAAAGAAATGGTACGAGAAACATAGATTCTCTCAACGCCTTATTGTTACAGATGATCTTAATGGTGTTGACGCAAAAGCTTGGAGAAATGTGATCCTGGATAGTCTAAATAAATAAAAAGCAGGAGAGGTCAATTCCTCTCCTTAATTTCTGGCCTAAGTATGTTGACTAAAAAAGTTTTATTTATTGGTAATTATTGTGCGGTAATATTGAGCTATATTATAAGAATGTGGAGGGTGCATTTGAATGATAGATAAGAAACTTTTTGAAACAAGATTAAATAGAATAATAAACCTATATGACGACCTAGATAATCTAATAGAAACACTTCCTGTAAAGCTTCCTGAAGGTGCTAAAGAACAGGTGAAGAAAATCATTTTTAGCAATAAAGAAATAAACGACGTTATCGCTGGATTTAAAGAAAGAAGACCTCCGAGACTTATTCTAGTAGGTAGAACGGGTGTTGGAAAAAGCAGTTTAATTAATGCGATATTTGGAAAATACATTGCTAAAACTAGCCCAGTAGAAATCGGAACGAATCAATTGAGTAGATATAACTATGAAATTGAGGGGGATATACTTTTTGAAGTTATAGATACAAGGGGGATCGCCGAATCTACTAATGAAAAAGAAACTACGGCAGAGGAAGATTTCAAAAATGCAATCGAGGATTTTGACCCAGATGCTGTTCTTTTTCTATCGGATGCCACAGAGCGGGCGAGAATGGATGAAGATGTAGATTATATTAAGAAGCTATATAAAGAAATCGGTACAGAAATTCCATTGGTTACTGTGCTCACTCACGTTGATGACTTAGAACCATCAAGGATAAAAGAGCCCGAAAAATATACAAGCTCAAAATTAAGAAATATACAAGATAAAAAAGTACAAATGGAAAAATTACTCAAGAACTTAAATGTTGCTTGTTCAACGGTAATACCTGTATCGACTTATATAGAATGGAACAAAGAAGACCCACATTTATTAAGCGTCCAAGAACAACAAGAACTTACAATTGATTTTGATGGAAGGTACAATATTGGTGAATTAATAGATTTTTTGGAAAATAATATAGATTTTCGTGCTTCCATATATTTAATGATGACAACAAGGATTGATACCGCAATTAGAAAAATATCTAACCTGATTATCAATGGTTTTGCTATTGCAAGCTCTACTATAGCTCTTACTCCAATTCCGTTTAGTGACATAGCGATACTAGTACCAATACAATTAATACTAGTAATATTCATTGCGTATTTAAGTGGATCTGATATTGATAAGGATACTGCAAAGGAATTTTTACTTAGTATTGGTGGTGTCGGCGCTCTTGGTTATGGATTGAGAACTTTTGCTCAACAAGGAGGCAAACTCCTTAACCTTGTATTTCCAGGGGCGGGAAGTGCAGTGAGCGGCACACTGGCTTTCTCAGGTACGTATGCAATTGGGAAAACAGCACAGGCATATTATATTGATAAAAAAGGGACAGACGAGCTAGATACAATTATGAAAAAAGCAAGTGAAGAAGGTAAAGATAAAGCACCTGAATAAATAAGGAGGGGGGATATTATGTGGTTGAATGTTGATATACCCACTAAAAAAGTCACGATCCATGAAGATGATTGTTCATATATACCTAAGGGTAATTCCAGATATAAAAAGTTGAATGGCTTACTCCGTGATGGAGGCTGGCTACATTTAAAGAATAGAGAAGAAGCATTACTTGAATATGAACATAACTACAGAGAATATGAGCGAGGTTATTGTTTTACGTGCGATACTAGCGCAAAATGATATGGGACAGGAGTTGGGGAACTCAATGATATTCTTTAGTCATACACACAGTGACAAACAAATAATTGAACCAATAGCACAAATCTTTGTTAACACGTTTGGTCAAGAAAATATATTTTACGATAGCTGGTCAATACAGCCAGGTGATGGGATCATTGATAAGATGACTGAAGGACTATCAGAATGTAAATTCTTTTTTTTCTTTGTATCCAAAAACAGTTTACAAAGCAGTATGGTTCAGCTCGAATGGCAGAATATGTTGATGAGAGCAAGTAACAATACGGGTATAAAATTCATACCTGTAAAATTGGATGATTGTCTCATGCCCATTATACTATTACAAACATTGTACATTGATGTATATGGAAAAGGACTTGAATATGCAGTTAGACAAATGGTTGATGTTGTTAATGGGAGAAATACATATAGTCCTGGATTACAAAGATACGAAAATGTACGAGGGTATGTAACAAAGCTTTCTATTAGTGAAGTAAACATAGAATTTAAAGCTGAGTCTTATGCAGAGCCGATCTCAAGATATCTTATATTGTTAGATAACGATGAAAGCGAAATAGAATTCAAAGTTACAAACGAAAGTATGTATAATAATAGTTTCACTTCAAATATTCAATTAAATGACGGTACACATGCTAATGCAATTTTTATAGGTGTAAGTAGGAGTACAACACCAACATTTCCATTGAAAGTGAATGTAAAGAGCAAAACAAATTCACCTATCCAGTTAAAAGGACTAATGAGAGCGACATCAGATGACCAATTTAGTGGCATACCACTAATTCATGTTTAGGCCGTAGTAGGAAACAAGTCAAATGTATATTGAAAGGGTAGAAGGTAATACAGATGTTCCCCTCTACCCTTTATTTTATTTTACCCTATCCAACGTTACGGTGAACCGTATCATAAATAACTGCAATTTTTTAAGAGGAGTTGAATTAAACTTCTCTTAAAAAATTTTATAGACTATGAAAGCAAAAATGAGGACGAAATAAATATAGTTTGCTGGTTAAGCCTAATTTTAAAAATTTGATATTATGAAATCGAGCTCTGTCAATTATCCTTTTCATCCTCTCATATGAAATGAGTTTTCATATGAGAGGTTGATAGAATTGGGATCTGTGCCTCATTGTTTGTGTGATAGAACCTCTTAAAAGTGACTCTAGTTTGGATTATCAAAAACACGGCGTTTGTATCCGTTAGTGTCAACCACTCATTTATAAATCAGATTTTATCCTCGGAAAGTTAGAGGTTTTTTTATCTGTTTTTCCATCAGACCGTCATCTCAAACGGAACGAGAGGGTTATTAGCAATGTTTAATTCTTTCTGTTCTTATGACTATAAGGATTAAATGGTGTAAAATAGGTAACAGAATAATCCAAGTTAATTATTTCGCTATATTCAAATACTTTGCCGTTTTGAAGGATTCCTCTATTAATAATTTTCATCGCAGCGCTTCCTTTTTTACAATTAAGAATATCAGCTTCCTCTTTATTTACATTTACAGAACTATAGGATGTGATAAAGTGAGATATTTTATAATTACATTGTTGTACATAATCATGGACGGATTTTTTCACTTCTTCTTCATTAAGCTTGGGAAAGTAAGAAAAGGGTAATCTTGTGGTCTCAATTTGTACTTTTTGATAGTCCACAATTCGCACTCGTTGATATTCCCATAAATCCGTTTGATTACCACTTAGATCAAAAATTTTCTCTAAGTTATTATCAGGTGGAACTTTTTTAAAATAGATGATTTTAGATTGAATATCTTTGAATTTTTTTTCTGTTAGAGAATTGTAAATTAATGGGCTTTTATATTTTGTTTCATGTACGAAAACACCGGATCCTTGAATGATTTTTATGCATCCAATATTCATAAGTTTTTTCAAGGCCTCTCGAATTGTATATCGCGAAACCTCATAATTTTTTGCAAGATCCCTTTCTGTAGGTATCTTTTCACCTGCTTTGTATTTATTTTGATAAATTTTGCTTAGAATATCATTAGCAATAAAATCTCGTTTTTTCATCATTTTATACCTCAATAAAATGGCTTTCTTCATTCATATACTCATATACTATAGCTTCTTTTAGTTAAACACACCTCTAGAGCGTAAGTGCTCTAGAGGTAATGATAGAAAAAAGCTCTGTTCTTTATGGTGTGTGAATAGCTCCATTTGGAATACGTGCCTGTGTCCATTCGTGTTCGCGATAAATAACCGGATAATTTTTGGCCATATCCTCATCAAAATCTACGCCAATTCCAACTCTTTCGATAGGATAAATATATCCATCAACTACTTCAACGGAGTTAGGAAACATTCGTTTCGTCGTTTCATCTGGTTCTTGTATCTCTTGTATTGCTGCCGTATGAAGATGAATATTTAAGTGCGTATTTACCGCAACTCCAATAGGAGTCATATCAGATGGTCCATGCCAAGCAATTCGAACACCAAAATTTTCACATAACGCGGCTAGTTTTAGTGCAGGTGTGATTCCTCCAATTTGTGACACATGGCAGCGGATAAAATCAATTTGACGATTTACAATCAGATTTCTCCACTCAGTTGGGTTATTAAATAATTCTCCAGTTGCTAAGGGTGTAGTACACTGTGCTCGTAATTGAGATAACCATTCATTTTGATCAGGAGGTAAAATATCTTCTAAAAAGTAAAGTTTAAATGGTTCAAGATCTTTTGCTAATTGTAGTGCTTGGTTAGGAAATAACCTTTCATGAACATCATGAAGAAAATGAATATCATAACCGTATTTTTCACGTAAAGATTTAAACATGTTCACGACATCTTTCATATAGATGTCTGGATCAAAGTATACTCCTGCACTTAACTCTTGTGTTAAGTGCATATTTTGATTCTTGCCACCATATAGCCCTAATTGACAACGAATATGCTTATATCCTCTTTTGATTAGTGAATCAACATTTGAAAAAAGTTCTTCTAGTGACAATCCATCAGCATGCGTATAGGCGGCAATAGCCTCTTTGGACTTTCCTCCAAATAATTGATAAAGTGGCATATCGGCTAATTTGGATTTTATTTCCCATAAAGCCATATCTACACCAGCAATAGCATTATTAATAACAGGACCGTTTCTCCAATAAGAATTAACCATCATCATCTGCCATATGTCTTCAATATGATTCGCATCAAGATTTATTAGTAGAGGTTTTAAATAATCATCAATAATGGCCTGTACAGCTAAAGGTCGTTGTTGAAAAGTTGCACACCCATATCCATGAATACCTTTATTTGTTTCTATTTTAACGACAATAAGGTTATGTCTATGTGGATTAGTCACAAATGATTTTACATCCGTTATAATTGTAGGTTCCAACTGTGATTCTTCCTCTCTTTTTAAATTGCAATTGTCAACTCGAAGCAATTTATACTTAAATTAAAACATAATAAAAACAACAGCGTCAATTTGGTATGGGAAGCAGGTTTATTTATAAAATTTACCGTACCAATTATTTTTAAATACATGGAGAAACCTCTGATAGAATAAGGTTTCTTGTTTTTTTTTGGTCCTTTTTGAAGCGTTTTCAAATTAATTTTTACTGTGTTATCATTGGCATGTCAATTCGAATTGTAATTTAATATCTAAAGATTTTGAATTTATTAATTTCTTTCTCTAGGAGATGAAGAAAACATGAAAGAAAAAGAAACTGTAAAAAAAATTATCCAACATGTAGGCGGAAAAAAGAATATCAGGAAAGCTTGGCATTGTATGACTAGGTTGCGTTTTGATTTATATGACAATTCTTTAATTGAGCATGATGAGGTTAAACAATTAAATGGGGTTATTGGTGAACAGCTACAAAGCGATCAATATCAAATCATCATGGGGACAAACGTACAGAAATACTATTCTACATTAGCAGAAGAGCTAGGAATGGATGATGTGCAGGAAAATGACCATGCTAATCAAAAGAAAAAAGGCCTCTTCTCACGCTTATTGGATGTTGTTTCAGGTGTATTTGGTCCAATTGTTCCGGCTATTGCTGGTGCTGGGATGGTCAAAGGGATTATAGCAGGTCTCATTGCATTAAAAGTACTATCAACGGATACTGAAACAGTAAAAATTTTAGACTTGATTGCAAGTAGCGTTTTCTATTTCTTACCATTTTTCATAGCGGCTTCAGCATCCAAAATATTTAAAACAAATCAGTATCTCGCCATTGCTATTGCAGCTGGTTTTATGTACCCAACTTTAAATGATGCTGCTAAATTGGGTGAAATAAGTCAAATTCATTTTTTAGGGCTCCCAGTACCAGTCATTAACTATGCAGGTAATGTTATACCGATTATCTTATCAATTTGGGCACTAAGTTATATTCAAAAAAATGTTGATAAGTATATGCCTAATGTTCTGAGAACTGTTTTCACTCCTACATTTACCTTACTTATCTCTTTACCTTTTGCGTTAATCGTAACTGGACCATTAGGAAGTTACGTTGGTAAGGGATTAGCGTTTATGGTAGATTCTTTATTTAATATTTCTCCAATCTTAGCTGGTGTTGTCATGGGCGGTCTTAGACCAATTGAAATTGTATTTGGTGTGCATCATGCAATGACTCCCATCGCACTCCAAAACTTCGCAGATAAAGGATTTGACATGCTAATGCCGATGATGTTTATGACAAATATGGCTATAGCAGGTGCAACGTTTGCGATGTTCTTTACAACTACTAGTAAATCAGAGAAATCTATTATTCTTTCAGCAACTATTTCTGCCCTGTTAGGTATTACAGAACCAGCTTTATTTGGTGTGCTGATTAAGAATCGAAAAGCATTTATAGGCTGTACGATCGGCAGCGCAGTAGCCGCGACATTCTTTGCTATGATGGGTGTTAGGATATATGGATATATCCTATCAAGTATCGTAAGTTTAGTTGCATATGTAGGTCCATATTTTCCGTATGCTTTAATTGGCATCGTAATAGCTATTAGTACTTCCTTTCTCATTACGTATTTTTCTGTGAAAAAATCTCATAGTGGTAATACATTTAACAATGCCACTTTGAAGAGAATTGGATAGTTACATCCATTATGAAAAATTTCATCTCCATTTTAGATATTGATTGAAAACGAATTTTTAAAAAATTATTAAATAAATTATTAAACGCCTCTTTATAAAAAAAGTAATGATAGGCGCGACTTCTGAACCAATCAAAATGCCTATAAACAAATAGCCTTATCTATTACACGAAAATAAATGCTTGGCTTCCTTTTGGTGGTCAAGCATTTATTTTAGATATTTATAGAAAAGATACTTATCAGGGGAGGACATATGAGAAAGATCGCAACTTTAAATAAATTAATTAATAGTGGTGTAATTGCTGTTATAAGAGCAGATTCAAAAAATGAGGCCTTTAGAACATCAGAGGCCCTCGTTAAGGGAGGTATAACAGGATTAGAATTAACTTTTACAATTCCAAATGCAGAAGAAATAATTCGTGAATTGAAAGACAAGTATACAAACAGTGAAGGAATAGTAATAGGAGCAGGTACCGTTTTAGATGCTACTACAGCAAGACTTGCTATTATGGCTGGAGCTGAATATATTGTAAGTCCGTTCTTTGATCAGAAAACAGCAGAATGTTGTAATTTATATCAGATACCTTATCTTCCAGGGTGTATGAGTATAAAGGAAATATCCAATGCTTTAAAAGCAGGTGTGGATATAATAAAACTTTTTCCAGGCAGTGCGTTTAGTCCTAGCTTTGTAAGTGTAATAAAAGCCCCGTTACCGCAGGTTAATGTCATGCCTACCGGTGGTGTAAGCTTGGAAAATATGGATCAATGGTTTGCAAGTGGAAGTATTGCTGTTGGAGTGGGGGGAAACTTATTAGCACCTGCTAAAACCGGTGGTTTTGATGAAATTACGAATTTGGCCAAACAATATATACAACGTCTTAAGGATATCAGAGGAGACAAATAAAATGGGTGGAGTTTTGACCTTAGGTGAAGTGATGTTACGGTTATCAACTAGTATGGATACTAGATTAAGTGAATGAAATCAGTTCCAAGTACATTATGGTGGTAGTGAAGCCAATGTAGCGATTAGTCTGGCTAATTTTAACCATAGTTTATTTTTTGCTAGCAAGGTGCTTGATAATTCTTTGGGGCTAGCTGTAAAAAGACATTTTAAGCATTATGGGGTGGCAACTGATTTAATAATCTTCGATGGTCCTAGACTGGGGTTCTGTTTTTTGGAAAATGGTGTTGGTGAACGTACTTCCTCAGTCATCTATGATCGCGCCAATTCTAGCTTCTCGGAAATGGATATCTTAGAATGGTCAATGGATAATTTATTTCATAATGTGGAACTATTACATATTTCAGGAATTACTCCGGCTATGTCAAGCAACTGGGGAATACTTACACTACAACTAATGAAAGAAGCAAAGCGACGTAAAGTAAAAATTAGCTTTCATATTAATTATCGGGCTAAATTATGGACGCACTCTCATGCAAAAAGTACTCTCAACGCTTCTTCCATTCGTAGATTATTGTTCGGCAGGCAGGCTAGATGCAATTCCTCTTTTAGATATTGAAGAAAATAGAGTAAATCTGGATGATGTTTCTTTTTATTATGAAAAAATGAGCAAGCTTTATCCTCACATTAAGGTGTTTTATTCAACTTTGAGAGAAATAAAATATACTAGTAGTAATTCTCTATCAGCAACTGAATTAGCAAGAATGGCAATTACTTTAAAAGTGATAGCAGATAGATTTTAACTATAAATAAACTTTAGATGAGATAAAGCCATTTATAGGTCAGGCTTATCAAAGAAGACATTAAAATTACTAAAAAACCTCATTTAGATACACTACGTAAAACCCTACCATAAGAAATGATAAACCAGAATTTCATACCCATTATTAATAAATCCCTAATGAAGTTGCTAAATATCTAAATAGAATAATACTCAATCTTTACTATCAAGGAAAATGAAAGTAAGCGAATAGAAAAGCGCTACGTTATTGTAGTGCTTTTCTTTATTTAAATGAAAAAACATGACTTTTGTAGTGTAAAATAAGCGTAGAGAAAAAAATGAATATGGGAGGCAACAAGATGTTTTTAACAGCGTTTATCGTAGGAGCAATACTTTACATGCTATACGGGGGAATCTATTATTCCATCCTACTAAGAAATAAAAAGAATCATCCGATTGCATATGTCGTCTCTGTCCTCGTTGCGTTTGTCAGTTCTTTTCTAGTAGGGACCATTGTACAAGCAACAGGAGTAGAAAGTATTTTAGGCGGGGCACTCACTGGAATGGCTATTGGGTTTCTCATCAGCATCGTGTATGTAAAAAATACGATGTTCGGATTGATAGAGAAAAGGGCCTGCTATATAGCAATTGGCGATCATTTTGTCATCTTTACCATCCTTGGTGCAGTTCATGGGTTTTTTGCATAATAGAAAGAACATGGTTGAAATTACAGTTTATTAACTGTGAAAAACTGTAATTTCACACCAATTGTGATAGGAAGAAACAGGACCAAAAAAAACCAAACAGGTATCTAATTTGGCAGAATAAACATAAAGAAAGTAGTAAGCAGATGAATAGAAGTTGAATTAAACCTCATTTACATACACCACACGCAATACAAACAAAAAGCTCCAAAGACCCCACATCACCCATGACTAAAGCCACTTCTAGTCTCCTATCTTTGGTTATAATCGATACGTTACGTTCAATTGTTAATTTGTCGTTTGGTATAATGAGATAGAATGATTTCTAAATTGAATGGGGGATCCGGTCATTTTTTCGTCCATCCTTCAATACAAAGAGGTGAGATAAATGGCAGTTGTCTATTTTGCTGGAGGGTGTCTTTGGGGAGTGCAGGCATTTATTAAAACGTTACCTGGTGTTACGTCTACAGAAGCGGGAAGAGCGAATGGAGCCAGCAACACACTTGAGGGTGACTATGATGGCTATGCGGAATGTGTAAAAACAGAGTTTGATCCAGCTGTTGTCACGATGGAAAAGCTAATGGACTATTACTTCGAGATCATTGATCCGTACAGCTTGAATAAACAAGGAAATGATATAGGAGAGAAATACAGAACGGGCGTGTACAGTGAAGATCATAAGCATTTAGAAGAGGCGAGAGCCTTTATTGATAAGAGAAGTGATGCGAGCCGTATTGTTGTGGAAGTTCTTCCTCTTACCAACTACGTGAGAAGTGCGGAGGAACATCAGGACAGGCTAGAGAGATGCCCAGATGATTATTGTCATATTCCTAAAGAGACTTTAAATAAATATAAGATTTAACGCATGTGGACAACATGTTTGTAGAGCCAGGAATTGCAGCACATACAAAGTGCTTAGGAGCTTATGCGAAAAGGAATATCATCAAATTACTAGATGAAAAGGTGCAAGAAAATCTAAGTGAACCTGAAATCAGTTCATGTGCTTGATTTTGTTCGAGCAGGTGTATCGGGCGAAACCCTAACATAATAAATAGTACAAAATATATTATAAAAGCCGTCACTATTAGTAGCGACGGCTTTTATAGTATTCTGAGATGACTTTAAACTATTATTGCTAATAGGTACAGAAAACATTGATTAATAAAGGAAGTAATGATTTTGAGAATTTTATTATACGGCTTTGTGTTAGTAAATATAGTTGGATTGCTTTATTGGATTACGACCATGGTCATAGATTTATTTAAGTAACTATGATTTAAGAGTTATTAAGTAACTTTTTTTGCTTAGGTTGTAGTGAAACGATTGTTTCTTTTTTGGTTATCTGAATGGTGAAGAGAGAAATCAAATTAAAATGTTTATCTAAACTGAAATGATATATATTTGTTCTGAAAATAATTAATAAGAATGCATTTGTATAAAGGATAAGGCTTATTACATTTATATTTCCAGATAAGATAAAGTTAATGTGCATGAAAAGACAAACAAAAATAGCAGGTATAGAGAATAAACCTACTATAAGAAATAGTCCAAGTAAAATTTGAACAATTGGTATAGCATAGTTCAAAACCAGTACATGCTCTAAAGCTATATTCTCTATAAACATCTTATAAAGAAGCGGGACATTGGGTTGTTGTAATGAATGGGTAAGGTATTCTCTCAAAAATATACCCGGTTCTTTAAACCATAGTTTTTCTGTGATTTTTGTTATACCTGCTAATAGCCAACCTATTCCAAAAAGAATCCGTGTTAAAACAATAAGTGATGAAAATAGTTTTACATTATTAATTTTCATGTAGCTCCTCCTCTTTAATTCTTATTTTCCTTAAGGAAGTTTTTTTGCCCTAGGGAAACTTTTTGTGTAAAAAAATTTAAAGGTTGTTTGTTCGTGTAGAATTTCACTATAGGAATTTGATTTAATGAGTTATATTTTTACTTCATCCAAAAAATTTTACCAAATGCAAAAGTGGTTGTAAATATATTTAAATTTATAAGTGCATGAAACGAATAGATAAATGAAGGGACTAAACAAGCACTTTCTTTCTTACCGATATACATCATTCTTACTAATCTATTTACCACCCTTTCTAGAGCTTTTACTATCACACTTGATAGCTGAAGGAAATTACAAAAGAAAACTACAAAAAGAAAACAGGAGTAGATTCATGAAAAACTTTACAAAATATACATAAATTAAGTCGTGCTCGTTACCATTTATGAGCGTAATAAATGGTAACATGTTTTTATGTTTGAAAAGAAGTAATGAAGCATGATATAAGATAAAAGAAGTAGAACAGTTGGCTTTGTACTTTTTGACCAATTGTTTGAAGTTGTATTCAACATGAGAGGATTTGAGTTTGACATGATAGATAATTTTTGGCGTGAGTTACCACGACCATTTTTTGTACTGGCACCAATGGAAGATGTGACGGATGTTGTGTTTCGTCACGTAGTTAGTGAAGCTGGTCGACCAGATGTTTTCTTTACAGAGTTTACGAACTCAGACAGCTATTGTCATCCAGATGGCATCGATAGTGTGCGTGGCCGTTTGCTTTTTACCGAGGACGAGCAGCCGATGGTGGCGCATATTTGGGGAGACAACCCTGACTATTTCCGTCGAATGAGTATTGGCATGGCAGAGTTAGGGTTTAAAGGAATTGATATTAACATGGGCTGCCCTGTGCCGAATGTTGCAACGAGAGGGAAAGGTAGCGGCCTTATTCTACGTCCAGACGTAGCGGCCGAGCTGATTCAAGCAGCAAAAGCGGGCGGCCTTCCTGTTAGTGTGAAAACCCGAATCGGCTTTCATGAGATCGATGAGTGGGAGGCGTGGTTAACGCATGTATTAAAACAGGATATTGCCAATTTGTCGATTCACTTACGTACAAGAGATGAAATGAGCGATGTCCCTGCGCATTGGGAGCTCATTCCGGCTATTAAGGAATTACGCGACCGTATCGCACCGGATACGCTTTTAACCATTAATGGAGACATTCCTGATCGTCAAAAGGGTCTTGAACTGGCGGAACAATACGGCATTGATGGCGTGATGATTGGCCGAGGCATCTTTAAAAATCCGTTTGCATTTGAAAAAGAGCCAAAAGAGCATAGCAGTAAAGAATACCTTGACCTTTTAAGATTGCAGTTGGATCTTCAAGATCAATATGCCGAAGTTGTGCCACGTCCTATCACAAAGCTTCATCGCTTTTTCAAAATCTATGTCAAAGGATTCCGTGGGGCTGGAGAATTACGAAATCAGCTGATGAACACGAAATCCACAGATGAAGTGCGTGCATTGCTTGATCGCTTTGAAAAGGAATATTGATTGGGCAAGAACAGTGATAGGGTAGAATGCTAAATAGTTAGATAAAAATAGAAAAAAGAGTTCCAATCATTAAAAATACGATGATTAGAATTCTTTTTTTTATTAATCGACTTTTGTGCCGACTGCTTAATGTGTGATCGAGGTGAAAATCTATCCCCATCAGTGCCAATCATCACTCATTCTTCACGCCCTCTTTACCTTTTATAGATATGCAGAAGGTATTGAAGTTGAAAGAAGAGAAAGAAATAGAAAAAGAAAGAAAAAAATCTTTTATAAACTAACATTCAAATAAATTTTCTAACTAACCGTTAGTGGTTGGGAAATGAGAAAGGAAAGTGCGCATGGCAAGCGTATCATTTGTGCATGATTGGACAAAAGACGGTTTACGTCTACAAGGAGTTCATTGGAAAGAAGTTCGTCGAAAAACGTGTGTATTGTTTATTCACGGTACAAGTGGCAACATTATTGAGAATTACTTTGCTCACGTTTTAGGTGAGCACTTAGTGAAGCATGGATATGGTTTTTTTTATGGACACACTCGAGGGTACAACCACCTAAATGACATATTAACCAAGGATGGAAATCATCGCCGAATTGGTGCTAGGTATGAAACATTCAGTGAGTGCATGTATGACATTGACTTATGGGTAAGAAAAGTACGTGAACTAGGGTATGACTCAATTATCGTCATGGGTCACAGTTTAGGCGCAAATAAAGCGATTCACTACCTAGCCCATGAGGACGTCTCAGCTATTGCTGGATTAATACTCGCATCCCCACCCGATCTTGTAGGACTATCCAAACGCTATGATGGTAATCGAGACGACATGATATACGAAGCACAATTGAACGTGAAAAACCATGAACCGATGAAGATTCTTTCACACCTTCATGATGGATGGCTTGAAATGAGCTCACAAGCGTACTTGGAGCGTTGCTTAGACGAATGTGAAGCAGATAACCTTCCTGTTTTGCGAAACCCCGACAACTTCGGTGCGTTAGCTACCATAAGCAGACCTATTTTTGCATTCATGGGGGACGTTAACGAAGTCAACATTCACACTCCAAGTGAAGATTTAGCGTTGATGCAAGCAAAAGCAACTCGTTGTCCTACATTTGAATATGCCGTTGTAGAAGAGGCCAATCATAACTACGAAGGAAATGAACACGAGGTGGCGCAATTGGTTGTGGATTGGATTAATCAAAAATTTGCGATTAACTAGTTTTGCGTGCCTGTCAACAAAGGTGATAGCTTTATGAAGAATTCGAAACATATAAATTATAAAATGAACCTAATAATACGCTTATTAAAAAGAATATTAGATGATGTATTATGTTTAAGAGGATTTTTCAAATCTACTGAAATGATCTCTTAAGTGTGGCAGCTAACTGGGTTGCAGAAGCAATGATGATGTCCTTAATGATCTTACCATCGCTTGATGCATGGTTTAATAGGAATCGTGCTGCTTTCTTTTTTATTGTGATTATAACACTGTTGTTTGGACTGCTTCTTAAAGAACCAATTTATAAATGGAGTAAGGAGCTAAAAAGAATAGCAAAAGAAAGCTGACTTATTTATTAGTCTAGCTTTTTCTAGGATAATCCTGATGGATATTATGTGTAAGCAGGTGAGGCTTATCTAATCTAACTTAGACAAGCCTTCTCTTTTTACTATGCTAAAAAACAAATACACTTACTATCACGTTTAGGCAGAAACGAGAACTTCCTTTTCAACCTCTAGCTTTCGATACACAAGTGCAATCACCATCGCGGGTAAACTACAAACTAACATGCCCAGGAAGGCGTATCTTGGTTCAATTTCGTAGAGAAAGCCTCCGAAAATGGTGAAAACAGCCGTGCTCCAGCTTAAGGCGAGCGCGGAGTAGATGCCTTGTGCTTTTGGGATTTGCGCGTGTGGGATGTTGTTGATTAAGTATTTCATAAAGGCATAATGTCCCATTGCAAACGAGAAAGCGTGTAGCGTTTGAGCAAGGCAGAACACAATCACGTTTGGAAACGTGAATACGAGTATCCAGCGTAAAGAAGACCCTAGTGCTGATAGTGCTAGTAAAGTACCTGTTGAAAACGTACTGAAGCGTTTATTGGCCATTGAAAAGAAGAAGATTTCGGCGATGACCGCGATGTTAATGATAACGCCAATTAAGTAGATGGGTGCATGAATTTCTTGTAGAAAAATATAGCCATAGTTATAGTACGTTGCATGTGCTGCTTGAAGTAAAATGACAATGATAAGAACAAATGAAAAGTGTTTTACACGAAATAACTGCAGCATGCTTCCTTTTTTTATTTGATTGATTTCTGGCTTTTTCAATAATACATCAGGCGCATTCAGAAAGCTAAGATAAACAAACCCCGCTATCCCAAGAAACAACGCCCAAAAAATAACGTAATCTCCAAACATGCCTGTAAAAATGGTTAACAGTATTCCAACCGAGACAAATCCAATGGATCCCCATTGACGACTTCTTCCATAGTCCTTTAACTGTTTATTTTGTACCAACACACTAGCCACGCTATCTAAAGCAGGCATCAATGTTGGGTAAAAGACGTTCACCATAATTGTGACGAGTAGTAAACTAGAAAATGACGATGCCGGAAGATAACAAAGAACCGAAATCAGTGTCCCGATTCCAGCAATCTGTAGTAATGTTTTTTGACTTACCTTTTCTGATAAATAAGGAAAGGCAAATAACGTAGATAAACCTCGTGCGAGTAGACCAAGACTCATAATCAAGCTCACTTGCGCGACTGTCATCTCTTTTGTTTGAATCATCCAACCTGACCAGTACGGGAGAAAAATACCCCATGTCATAAAAAAACTAAAAAAACGTGTGCTCATCCATCTTTGTGCGTTCATGGTTATCCTCCTTATCACTCGCATGATATCATGAGAGTAGAGATGATTAATATGAGATATCTCCTATTTTTGAGGTGAAAGATGAACATTTATAAAAGTGAGAAAAAGCGTTGGTATTTAGAAAACCATTCAATCGCACATCTCTTTTCTTTTCCAGTAGAAGAGTTTATCGAAGTACACGAATATGACCGCGATGAGTGGATGATACGTGAAGGAATGCGAACGGATTTTTTATTTTATGTGATAGAAGGAAAAGCAAAAATTTACGTCACCCATCAAAATGGAAAAGTATCGTTAATTAATTTTGCGAACGCTCATGATTACATTGGAGAAATGGAATTGTTACATGATGTTTACTATACAAAGGGAGTTCAAGCCTCAACGAAGACCGTTTGTTTTGCACTTCCTGTTTCCCGATACCGTACACAGCTGCTAGAAGATGCGAAGTTCCTGCGGGAATTAACAAAAATTTTGAGTGTAAAAGCAACCGCGATGGCCGCCAAGTATTCGCAAAGTCTGGCCTTTCCGCTTGAAAACAGGCTTGCTGATTTTATTTTACAAACGGCTGATAAAGGGGTTTATAGAGAAAAGCATGTGAGTGTTTGTGATTATTTAGGGGTATCTTATCGGCATTTATTGCATGTTCTGACACAGTTTTGTGATAAAGGCTATTTGCGAAAGGAAGGGAGGAATTACCTCATTAAACAGCAGCATGCTTTGGATGAGCTTGCGGAGGCCATGAAGAATAAATAATCAATCATTTTCCTTAAATGAAAAAGACACGGAAAACGCTCCCGTGTCTTTTATCTGTCTCTTATTTCTCTGTGAAAATTTTCTCGATATCATCTAACATGATGTTCGCTGCTAGTACGCCACCTGCTGTGTTCCAAGTGATATCACTTACTTTATGAGCATTGCCTTCTTTAACAGCTGTTAGGTTTTTCCATAGTGGATCGTTTGTCCATTCTTCTTCAACTGCAGTTGAATCAGCATATGTAAAGTAGAATAGTGAATCTGCATCCATTTCAGGAATTAATTCTTTATCAACTTCAACTGCGAAGTTACCCATTTTGTTATCTGGAGTAAATAATTTTTCTTGGTGAGCCGCACGTTTAAAGCCTAATTGATCAAAGATAACACCTGAGAATGAATCTGTGTAGTAAATACGAGTTGGACGAGAGCTGAAGCGAACAACAGAAATTTCTTGGTTCACTTTATCTCCAAGAGCTGTTTTAACGTCTTCTACCTTTTGATCGTACTCAGCCATTACTTCTTGGCCTTTTTCAGTTAGGTTTAGTGCGTTTGCATATAATTCAAAGTTAATTTTCCAGTCACCCGCTAAGTCTTCAGAGAAAACAGTTGGAGCGATTGCTTTTAATTGGTCATAGACTGCTTCTTGACGAATTTTATTTCCGATAATTAAATCAGGTTGTAATTCAGCAATCTTTTCGATGTTAACTTCACTTTCATCACCAACAACCTCAACGCCTTCCATGTCAGCGCTGATGTGCTCGTACCAAGGATCTTGATCCCAAGACATAACAGCTCCTACAGGCTTAACTCCTAGTGCTAGTAATGCTTCTGTTCCTTCGTTTGTTAAAATAACTACACGTTCTGGCGTATCTGGTATTTCAGTTGTCCCCATTGCGTGCTCAACTGAATAACTTGTATCTTCAGCTTTTGGCTCTTCTTTTTTCTCTTTTGACGCCTCTTCATTTGTATTCCCACAAGCAGCTAACAAAAGAAGTGATAGCATTGCAAGAATAGATAGTGTAGACCAAATGCTTTTTTTCATTTCTTTTCCCCCTAAACTTCTTAATTATGATTTTGATAATCATTATCAATTGAAAACTCTATTCACTATATTAGGTCAAGAAGAAATAACTGTCAATCATTTATTGAAAATAATTATCACTATCATTGACTGTATTTTTAATATCTTCTAAACTATTACTATCTAATAATTAGGATGGGTCATAGTTATGAATGGAATGGTAGATTTGAACAGAATCGTAAAAGTAGTCATTGCTACACTTCTTCTCATTCTATTAATGGGGATGAGTATTATTTTTGGGTACACAGATACCTCTATTCGATTATCTTTTGAAGCCTTTACCTCCTTTGATGGAAGTAATGAGCATTTAATTATTCAAACGGTTCGTTTGCCTAGAGCATTAATTGCTGCTTGCGTGGGCGCTTCTCTTGCCATAGCAGGTGTGTATATGCAAACTCTTACCAAAAATCCGTTAGCATCACCTGGAATTTTAGGAATTAATGCCGGAGCAGGCTTTGCAGTCGTGTTTGTTTTAACGTTCTTTAATGTGTCAAACCTTAGCATCTTTACTTGGGTATCTTTTTTAGGTGCGGCTGTTGCTGCATTAGTGGTGTACTTTGTTGGAGGTGTAGGGAGGGAAGGCTTAACACCTATGAAAATAACGCTTGCGGGAGCAGCTATTACAGCGTTGTTTTCCTCTTTTACACAAGGAATCTTAGTCACCAATGAAGCGGCTCTTGAAGAGGTGTTATTTTGGTTATCAGGGTCGATTCAAGGAAGAAAGCTTGAAATCTTAGCTTCTGTGTTCCCTTACTTAGTCGTAGGCTGGGTGCTTGCGCTCATCATGACGCCAATGATGAATGTCATTGCGATGGGAGATGATGTAGCCAAGGGTCTAGGCTTAAAGGTTGGCTTTTTAAAGGTAGCAGTAGGGGTTATCGTCATTTTACTCGCAGGAGGATCGGTTGCAGTAGCAGGACCGATTGGCTTTATTGGAATCGTTATTCCTCATATTGCTCGACGGTTAATAGGAACGGATCATCGATGGTTAGTTCCTTTTGCAGGTCTTCTAGGAGGCGTTCTGTTATTAGCCGCAGACATAGGAGCTAGGTATATTGTGATGCCGCAAGAAGTTCCTGTAGGAGTCATGACTGCATTCATCGGAACACCTTATTTTATTTATATTGCAAGGAAGGGGTTTAACAAAGGATGAGAGGATATCGTAGCATACGGTTAGGTAAGGATAAGATATCCCTGCTTTTAGACACAAATTCCCTTATGAAATTAATGATCCTTGTTTTTCTCACGCTCGCTATTTTCATTATAAGCGCAGGCTTAGGAGATTTTCAGGTTCATCCATTTACCGTCGTTAGCTTACTATTTGGTGGAGGGACTGAGTTAGAACAGCTTGTCGTTTATCAGTTTAGATTACCAAGGATTATTGCCTCCATGGTAGTAGGAATGGGGTTAGCGGTAGCCGGTGGAATTCTTCAAGGGATGCTTCGAAATGACTTAGCCGCTCCAGATACAATAGGGGTAACAGCTGGCGCTGGAATGGCAGTCGTTGCTTTTCTATGGCTTTTTAGTGATGAGAATTATTCGTTAATCGTTAGTATAAAATGGTTACCTGTGGCCGCATTTGTTGGAGCTTCGCTCGTTGCAGCGGCCGTCTACTTCTTATCATGGAAGGATGGTGTCACACCGGTTCGACTCATCCTAATTGGAATTGGGATTTCAGCATTGATGCAGGCAGGAACAACGATGTTTATGGTTTTAGGTCCCATTTATATGGCAAGCCAAGCAAATATTTGGATTACAGGAAGTGTAAATAGCATCACCTGGGAAGATGTGAATATCCTTGTTCCCGTAACTCTTGTCTTATTAGTGCTCGCTTTTCTTTCATCGCGTATTGTGAACGTTCAATCATTAGGAGAGGAAGTGGCAACAGGGGTTGGAAGCTCTGTTCAGCGTCAGCATTTTGTCCTTTTAATGATTAGTACAGGGCTAGTAGGGACAGCGGTGGCATTTGCAGGTGGTATTGGGTTTGTTGGACTGATGGCTCCTCATATGGCTAGAAAGCTTGTTGGATCGTCATTTGGGGTATTACTGCCTGTTTCTGCCTTCTTAGGCGCCATTCTCGTTATGTTAGCAGACTTAGTGGGACGTACCTTGTTCTTGCCATCTGTTGTGCCTGCGGGTGTATTCACCGCTGCCTTAGGTGCACCTTATTTTATTTATCTTTTAATGAGAGCGAAAAATAAATAATGACTCTAGATGACAGGCATCTTACAAATGGAAAAGCTCACTCTTTCATGTGGTGATATGAACCTTATGAAAGAATGAGGCTTAGTTATTCCTAACTGTGAAAGAACGGTATGGATTGGTGGAAATAGCTGTGCCTCAATAGCCCTTCTTTTAAAGTCTGAAAGAAGAAACAATAGAAGGGCTAATTGGGCGTCCTTGTTAAGTTTAGGAGTAAGTGCAATAGGAAGAAATTGAAACGTGAATAGGTTGCAACTCATTAAGAATGTAATGAACAAAGTTGAGACCTAAAATAGATTCCAATCTGATTATGGTGCCTACCTCTATGTCGGCATCATGTATCACGTGAAAAGAAATGATAGAAGCGAGCCGCTCGATCAACTATGATACTTGTCATACTCCCAATTAGGGCACTACTGATAACGTCAGCTGGATAATGATGTCCAACCCAGATGCGAGAGAAACTAGTTAACAGAGATAATACCCACATAATGGATCCAACCGCACGTTGGTGAAGGATAATAGAAGTAGATACAGCGAATACCAGTAGTGTGTGTTTACTTGGAAAGGAAGAATCCATTTTTGAAGGAATAAGAATCCCCACACGATGGTTTATAAACGGACGTGGTTTGTAGTAAAACAATTTAACGATAAAGTTAATAACCAAAGTGATTCCTGAAGAAATGCCCGCACAATACACTATTTTTCTGTAAGCACGATTTCTAAACCACATCATCATGATAAAAAATAGAAAGACATAACGAACTTTCTGTGAGAAAAATATCATCAAAAAATCAATAGGAGTACAGCGACCAGAAAAACGATTGATTGACTTGAAAAAACTGGATTTCATACAGATGCTCTCCTTACTTAAGTAGATAACAATAAATTTCCCACCTTAGAAAGATATATGTAAATAATTCAACAAGATAGCTCTTTAATTACATATAAACTCCATATTGAAAGGCTCTTTTTGAATAAATCTCTTTACGAACCGGGTCATACGTAATAAAAAACGAAAGTTCTACCTCCTTAAAATAGCTAATCAGAGGCTTGGGTTACTTGTATGAACACCTTACTGATAGACTTCTCTCTTTTTTATTCGTGCGAAATCGTTTATAATTATTAGATAATAGTAGATTTTCTGAAAATTACAGGGTGTGAGGATGGGAGAAATGAGCAACAACGGAATAAAAACAGATGTAATTTTGATTGGTGCGGGAGTAATGAGCGCAACTTTAGGATCATTGCTAAAAGAGTTAGCACCAGCATGGGAAATAAAAGTATTCGAGAAGCTTAAAAGCGCAGGGGAAGAAAGCTCTAATGAATGGAATAATGCAGGAACGGGGCATGCTGCATTATGTGAACTAAACTATACCAATGAAAAACCAGATGGTTCAATCGATATTAGCAAGGCGGTTAAAGTAAATGAGCAGTTTCAGCTTTCTAGACAATTTTGGTCGTATCTTGTCAAAAGCAATTTGATTCGTCATCCACAAGATTTTATTATGCCGATTCCTCATATTAGTTTGGTTGAAGGGGAAGAAAATGTGACATTTTTGAAAAAAAGGATGGAAGCGCTATCAAATAATCCTTTGTTCGCAGGAATGGAATTTTCGACAGATCCTCAAAAATTAAAGGAATGGATTCCGCTTATTATGGAAGGGCGTACATCAGATGAGCCAATGGCGGCGACGAAAATTGATGCAGGAACGGATGTTAATTTTGGTGCGTTAACAAGGATGTTATTTAATTATCTTAAGAGTCAAAATGTTGAAATGCACTACCAACATAGTGTGAAGGATATCAAGCGTACGAACGAGGGGTTATGGGAAGTGAAAGTTCATAATCTGAATAGTGGTCAAATAGAATACCACCAAGCAAAGTTTGTCTTTATTGGTGGAGGGGGAGGAAGCCTGCCTTTATTACAAAAAACAGGGATTCCAGAGTCTAGACAAATTGGAGGATTTCCTGTAAGTGGCTTATTTATGGTGTGTAATAACCCAGAAGTGATCGCGCGTCATCATGCAAAGGTTTATGGTAAAGCAAAGGTCGGAGCTCCTCCAATGTCTGTTCCGCATCTTGATACGCGATACATTGACAATAAAAAGTCATTGTTGTTTGGACCGTTTGCAGGCTTTTCACCGAAATTCTTAAAAACAGGTTCAAATTTTGATTTACTGAACTCGGTCAAGCCAAATAACGTTCTAACGATGCTAGCTGCAGGACTCAAAGAGATGTCTCTAACGAAGTATTTAATTCAACAGGTTCTTCTCTCGAATGAAAAGCGCATGGAAGAACTGCGTGAGTTTATTCCGAACGCAAAAAGTGAAGATTGGGACATTGTCGTAGCAGGTCAGCGTGTGCAGGTTATTAAAGATACCGAGACAGGCGGTAAAGGAACCCTTCAATTTGGAACAGAGGTGGTTAGTGCCGCTGATGGTTCAATTGCGGCGTTACTCGGAGCCTCTCCAGGTGCTTCTACTGCGGTTCACGTCATGCTTGAAGTATTAGAAAAGTGTTTCCCTCAGTATATGAGTGAATGGGAAGCTAAAATCAAAGAAATGATTCCTTCCTATGGCATATCACTCGTTGAAAATCCAGCGCTTTTCCAAGAGCTTCATGCTTCAACGGCTGATACACTTGGTTTAAGTGAAAAAGAGCCTGTTTGTAGTTAATTCAGTACTTGAAGGAGCTTCATGAAAGAAAAAAAGCCCTTCTTGTTCCGTTAAACGAACAAGAAGGGCTTTTGTATTTACGTTGCTTTAATCAATTGCATTACTGCCAATTTGTATGGAACGTTCCTTCGCGGTCACGACGCTCATACGTGTGAGCACCAAAATAGTCACGTTGTGCTTGAAGAATGTTTGCATTTGAATTTCCTGTTCGATAGCCATCGTAGTAAGTAACCGATGTGCTTAAGCAAGGAGAGGAGATTCCTGCATTGATTCCTTCACAAACCACTTTACGTAGTCCTAATTGATACGCTTTTAATTTATCTGCAAAGTATGGAGCAAGTAGGAGGTTAGCTAAATCCGGTTGCTCTTCGTATGCTTTGCTGATAACATTTAAAAATTCTGCGCGAATGATACAGCCACCGCGGAAAATAAGAGCAATATCTTTTAATGGAAGATTCCAGTCATAAAGCTCTGATGATGTTTTATATTGGTTAAAGCCTTGTGCATAAGCACATACTTTCCCCATATAGAGTGCTTGTCTTACGTACTCAATCCATTCGTCTTTATCTAAAGATTGACGATCATGCTCTGGACCTACTAATACATTTTCAGCAGCAACACGCTCATCTTTTAATGCCGATATGTAGCGTGCAAATAAAGACTCCGTAATAATAGAAGAGGTAATGCCATTATCAATTGCTTGCATACTTGTCCATTTACCTGTTCCTTTTTGTCCTGCTTGATCAAGGATAACATCGATAAGAGGTAGACCTGTAATCTCGTCTTTCTTTCTTAAAATATCCGCTGTGATTTCCATTAAGTAACTCTGTAGCTCACCTTGATTCCATGTTTCAAAGATATCTGCGATTTCATCCACTGATAAGTGCAGTCTCTCACGTAAAAACGTATATGCTTCTGCAATAAGCTGCATGTCTGCATACTCAATGCCGTTATGAACCATTTTAACAAAGTGTCCTGCACCCTTTGGTCCAATGTAGACACAACAAGGGTCGTTGTCCACTTGAGCTGCAATTTTTGTGAAGATTGATGCTACTTTTTCATACGCTTCTTGATCTCCACCAGGCATAATAGAAGGACCTTTTAACGCACCGACTTCACCGCCTGAGATGCCCATACCGATATAATGAATTCCCTTGTCCTTTAAGGTATCATATCGACGTTCTGTGTCCTCATAATGAGAGTTTCCACCGTCCATAATGATATCCCCTGCTTCTAGTAAAGGGATTAACGCATCAATTACTAAATCAATTGGCTTGCCCGCTGTTACCATGAGAAAAACCTTGCGAGGCGCTTGTAAGGACTGAACAAATTCCTGTAGCTCATAATAAGGGTGAATGCCTTCTTTTCCAGGGTGCTTTTCAAGCAGTTGATCTGTTAAATCGCGTGTATAGTTATAAACGGCTACTTGCTCTCCCTTACTCTCCATATTTAGTGCAAGATTACTTCCCATTACACCTAAACCAATGACACCAATTGTATTAACCATATTACTGACTCCTTCTTTTTCAGATAAAGAGGCAGTTATCATTCATTATCGCTCTAAAAAAGAGCGATAATGAAGATAAGCTACCATGTTAGACTTACCTATTATACAAATAAGCTAAGCAATAGGACAAACCCTAATCCAACAACAGAGATAATTGTTTCTAGTAATGTCCATGTTGCGAACGTTTCTTTCATCGTTAAGCCAAAATACTCTTTAAACATCCAGAAGCCGGCATCATTTACATGTGAAGCAATTAAGCTACCTGCTCCAGTTGCGAGTACGACTAAAGCTAAGTTTACATCAGATTGACCTAGCATTGGAATCACTAATCCAGCCGTTGTTAGAGCTGCTACGGTCGCAGATCCTAATGAAATACGTAAAATCGCTGCAATGATCCAAGCAAGTAAAATAGGTGATAAAGAAGTACCATCGAATAAGTCTGCTACGTAGTCACCGACACCGCCATCGATTAATACTTGTTTAAAGGCGCCGCCACCTCCGATGATTAACAGCATCATGCCGATTTGTGTGATAGCCGTTGTGCAAGAATCCATCACTGTTTTAATCGGAATTTTTCGGGCAATTCCCATTGTGTAAATCGCAACTAAAAGAGAAAGCAGCATCGCCGTTGATGCATCTCCGATAAAGCGAATGCTTGCAAGGAAAGCATTGTCGTTTAACCCGATTGTTTTTTGAAGGAGTGTAATAATGGTTGCAATCGACATTAAAATGACTGGAAGCATCGCTGTAAAGACACTAATCCCAAACCTTGGTGTATCTTCAAGCTTAAATGCTTTTTGCTCACCTAGGGAAGCAATGTTACCTGTTTTTGTAAACGATTGTGGAACAAGCTTTTTTGCTAACTTTGTAAATAAAGGTCCCGCGATAATGACGGTTGGAACTGAGATGATAAATCCGTAAAGTAACACTTCACCAAGATCTGCACCATACTCACCAGCAATAACGGTTGGTCCAGGATGAGGTGGTAAAAAGCCGTGTGTGACAGATAACGCAGCTACCATTGGAATACCAAGATGTAAAATAGATACCTTTAATTCTTTTGAGATAGCAAAGACAATAGGAATTAATAACACAAGTCCTACTTCAAAGAATAAGGCGATACCAATAATGAATGATGCCGCTACAACTGCCCATTGAATGTTTTTCTCTCCAAATTTATTTACAAGCGTCATGGCGATGCGCTGGGCACCTCCTGCATCCGCAATTAACTTTCCTAACATCGCGCCAAGTCCAAAGATTAGCGCAAGATGACCAAGTGTTCCACCTAATCCTGCTTCAATGGTCTTCACGATGCTTTCAAGTGGCATTCCGAGTACTAAAGCTACACCAAACGATACAATAATTAATGAAACAAACGTATTTAATTTGAATCCCATTATAAGAATAAGTAAGGCTACAATTCCAATTGCGACAATAAGTAATGGCATCTTAATCCCTCCAAGTCATTATCTTGCTGTATTAATTAAGCTTCGTTGATAATCTGCAATTCTTGTATAATCGTTTTCTAGCACTCTAGATAAATGAATAAAAATCGGTAATAATTGTCGATACTCTCTCGCTGCTTCTTCTTTTGGTGAGTGCTTGTAAGTACTTCCTATCATATCGGAAGCGACTTCAAAGGAATCAATTTTCCCCGTTGCATATAAGCCTAGGATACAAGCACCTAAACATGAGCTTTCATAGCTTTCAGGTACCACGACATCAGATTCAAAGATATCGGCCATCATTTGACGCCATACCTCTGATCTTGCGAATCCACCCGTTGCTTGAATGCGAGTTACTGGGCTGTTCATGCATTCAGTTAGAGCTAAAAAGACGGTGTATAAGTTATAAATGACACCTTCTAACGCGGCTCGAATCATGTGCTCTTTTTTGTGAGACATCGTCAAACCAAAAAATGATCCCCGTACATCTGGGTTCCATAATGGTGCACGTTCGCCTGCAAGATAGGGATGGAATAACAAGCCATCTGCACCTGGTCTTACACGCTCTGCAATTTTTGTTAATACTTCATATGGATCGATCCCAAGTCTTTTAGCCGTTTCGATTTCCGAAGAAGCAAATTCATCTCGAATCCAACGAAGAATCATGCCGCCGTTGTTGACAGGTCCGCCAATAACCCAATGCTTTTCTGTTAAGGCATAGCAAAAGATGCGTCCCTTTTCATCTGTTTGTGGCTGATCAATGATTGTACGGATAGCGCCACTTGTTCCAATCGTGACCGCAATTTCACCTTTTCGAATGGCGTTCACACCAAGGTTAGACAGAACACCATCACTTGCGCCAATGACAAAAGGAGTGTCAGGGTCTATCCCAATTTGTTTGGCTAGCTGTTCATTACAAGACGTAAACGTTTGCGTTGTTGAAACAAGTTTGGATACTTGGTCTCGTTGAATACCAGCAATTTTTAACGCTTCCTCATCCCAATCTAGACTTTTTAGATTCATCATCCCCATCGCCGAAGCTAAAGAGTGATCCACTACATATTGATCGAAGAATTTCTTGAAAATGTATTCTTTAATGCCAATATACTTGGCGGCTTTAGAAGCGATTTCAGGTCGATCGTTCACAATCCAAGCGATTTTACTTAATGGTGACATTGGATGAATGGGTGTACCTGTTCGTTGATACACGCTATGCCCATTGTATTCATGCTTAATTTTGTGTGCCCATGCTTCGCTTCGATTATCTGCCCATGTGATACAAGGCGTGATTGGCTGATCATCCTTATCCATCACGATGACACTGTGCATGGCACTGCTAAATGAGACAAAGGAAAGGCTCTTTTCATCATGCTGCTTCATAACGTTGGTCATCGCTTGTAGAACCGCTTGAAATATTTCTTCTGGGTTCTGTTCAGCAGTGGAAATATCGGGTGTATAAAGAGGGTAACCGATGTTTTCCTGTTGAATGACCTTACCCTTTTCATCAAACAGCACCGCTTTTGTGCTGGTTGTCCCAATATCAATTCCTAACATATAGCTAGTCATGGTCTTGTTCGACTCCTTTTGATAAAATTTGTTGCGACATCCATAGGTCTTCTACTTTTCCTTGAACATCATCAAAGTTTTGATGCAGCGATTCAATCATTCGCGCTCGATCTTTTGTTCGAATCGCTTCAATGTAAAGCTCATGATTTGTTAAAATTCTGGCAAGATCATCGTATTTTTCGTCAAAGCGCAGTCTCATGGATAAAAGAATGAGACTCTCCATCGTAGGCTTTAAATGATTCCAAATCATGAAGATGTGCGAATGGTCAATGGTACGAATAATGGTTTCGTGAAATCGTACATCTTGAAAGGAAAATTCATCAGGATCTTGATATTTAATTGCAATCTTCATCATTTCAAGTATTTTGCTAAGCTCTTTTACTAGAGCGGTTGTATCCATCTTAACAAGTCGTTCAAAGACGAATGTTTCAATCAGTAAACGGACATCGTAAATTTCTTCAATTTCTTTTTCTGTTAAACCAATCACAACCGCACCCATTCGTTCTAATCGAATCATATTTTCAGTTGCCAATATTTTTAACGCTTCACGCACAGGTGAACGACTCACAGAAAAGTCTGCCGCAAGCTTATTTTCAGACAATATGGTACCGCTTTCAATGAGGCCAGAAATGATGCGCATTCTAAGCTCATAGGCAACACGATCACCAGCTGAAGCTTTTGAGAGCCATTTTGTTGGGTATAAAAATTCGTTTGATTTAGTCATACAGTCACCTCTTCTTTTAATCATGTGTACTTGTATACAAGTATTATAATATAATTTTATCATTTTGCAAATGCTTTCATTTTATTGTAAATAGATGCAAAATAAAAAGGCATTGAAATAACGGCTTCAATACCTTTCGTTATGCTTAAACAGTAAATATATAAAGTATGGTGCGCCAATTAATGCAACCATAATCCCTGCTGGAATCCCATCTGGCTGAACAATAGTACGTCCAATGGTATCGGCTATGAGTAATAGCCATCCACCAAGTAGAATCGCAACAGGAAGAAACAATTGATTTCGAGGTCCCACCAATGCTTTTGCAATATGTGGTCCCATTAAGCCAATAAAGGCAATGCCACCCGTAACCGAAACAGCAGAAGCCGCTAAAGCTACAGCCGTTAAAAGTAGGACCACTCTCTCCTTCTCGATGGATACACCGACCCCAATCGCTACAGGCTCACTCAGACTAAGTAGATTCAATCGATGAGCTTTATAGAGGGTAAACGGAATGAGAATGAGTAGCCAAGGAAGAATCGCCCAAATAAACGGCCAATCTGTTCCCCAAATCGTACCTGCTAACCATTTTGCAATAAAATCGACTTTTGCCCGCTCTGCTGATGAAATGAGAACAATCATTGCACCAGACAATGCCATTGAAAACCCGACCCCTACTAAAACTAACCTTACTGGCTGAAGACCTACATGTCGATTATAGGAAAACAAGTAGATGAAGAAAGCCGTCAAAAGAGCACCGATAAATGCCACAAGCGGAAGCAAGTAAGCAAACGAGCTCGCATCAATTGGGAAAAATAAAAAGAATACTGAAACGGCAACTCCAGCACCAGAATTAATTCCGATGATGCCAGGGTCAGCTAAATCGTTGCGTGTAATTCCTTGAAGAATGGCTCCTGATAACGCTAAAGCCATTCCTGCTAAAAGCGTAATGAAGATACGTGGTAAGCGCACCGAAAATAAGATAAATTCCTCTTTAAACGTACCTTGACCAAGTAGAGTAGGGAAGAGGCGATCATACGAGACAGAGGAGTAGCCCATCCCCATGCTGATAATTATTGTCGTTATAATAAATAGCGCTAGAATAAATAAGGTGATTCTTTGCTTTTTAACAAAAGGTGAATGAATCATGAGAATCCTTTCCCTCCTTTGTTCACGATAAATAGAAAGAAAGGTAAGCCTAGCACAGCTACAATGGCTGCGATAGGGGTTTCATAGGGTGCGTTAATCGTACGTCCAAGCGTGTCGGCAAAGAGCATAAAAATCGCGCCTATCATAACGGACATCGGAATAATAAAACGATAGTCCGTTCCAACAATGCTACGAACAATATGAGGAATCATGAGTCCAATGAACGCTATGTTGCCAACGAGTGCCACAGAAGCGCCAGCTAATAGCACAATCACAAGAAACAGAATGGATTTAATAAAAGGAATGTTTTGTCCTAATCCAACAGCAACTTCTTCACTTAAGCTAAGAATGGTCAGTTGCTTAGAAAGGATAATCGCAACAATGATACCAATTAAAATAAACGGAATGACGATTTGAAGCTGTCCCCATGAGGTACCGACAATTCCCCCAGCTGTCCACATTGATACATCTTTTGACACTTTAAAATAGATTCCAATCCCTTCGGCAATTGCATGGAGAAAGGCAGAGATAGCCGCTCCAGCTAGCACAATTCGAAAAGGAGAGAATCCTCCCTTTTTTACGACGCCGGTTCCAAGCACAAGTAATGAACCAACGGCCGCTCCGATAAAACAAGCAATCATAATACTGAAATAGTTTGCAGAAGGAATGAAGGCAATGGTCACGGCAAGAGCTGCATTTGCCCCAGCGGTCAGACCGAGTAAACCAGGGTCAGCAAGAGGATTACGTGTGATTCCTTGCATGATTGCACCCGAAACAGCAAGGGCAGCTCCTACAAAGATAGCAGCAATTTCACGAGGTAAACGAATCTCTTGAAGCATCATAACTTTGTCACTACCGTCTTGAGACGTAAGCGCTAACCAAACATCCCAAACGGTCGTTTCAGCTGCACCAAATACCATGGCTACTACAAACATGCCGACAAATACAACTAACCCTGCAATTAATTTGTAGATAAATGCAATAGAACGTTTCGTTTCTTTTGTCATCAGTTTCTCATCTTTTCTATTTTAGAATAAAGGAAAAGGAATTCTTAAAATAAGAATCCCTTTTCGTTGTATTAGTTACCAAGAAAACTTTTTGTAAAGAAATCTAATTGTAGATCTAATGAAATTGGATCATTAAAATAGAATTCTTTTGCATTTGCTTCAAATACTTGATTGTTTTTCACAGCTGGGATCTGTTTGTATGTTTCAGTCTCTTGGAAAGAGTTATCTGCATCTGGGTTTTTACTAATAATTAAGTAATCTCCAGCAAACTCAGAAAGAACTTCTGCTGATAATGCATAATAACCATCTTTTAACGCCACGTCTTTTACTTTTTCAGGCATTGGTAGTTTCATTTCTTGATAGAGAATTTCAGTCCCACGTCCCCAGTTGTCACCGAATACGTAAAGTTGCTTATCAAAGCTTTCTATAACAGAAACGGTTTTATCTTCACCAATTTTTGCTTTAATGTCTTCTCCAGCTACTTGAGCACGCTTTTTGAAGTCATCGATCCAAGCTTGAGCTTCTTTCTCTTTATTTAAAAGCTTCCCAATTTCTAAATGCTGAGTTAGATAGTCTACTTTTCCATATGTATATGTCACAGTAGGCGCGATTTCATTCAGTTTTTCTACATTTTTAATAGTTGATAAACCAATGATTAAATCAGGATTTAGCTCAATGATCTGTTCTAAACTTTCATCGGTTACTTCTGCAACATCTTTTAACTCTTCTTTAAACTTAGGATTCATTTTAGACCATGAATCAACGCCAACAAGGTTGACATCTAATGCCATGACGTTACCTGCAAACGAAGAGAGAACAACAACACGCTGTGGATCTGCTGGTACTTCAACAGGTCCATTCTCAGACTCGTAGGTAATCGTTTCTGGTTTGCTTTCATCTTTTTGAGATGTACTTTCTTTTTCTGATGATCCATTGCTACAAGCACTAATAAGTAGAACAAGTAGCAGTAAGAATGGAACTAGTACTTTTTTCATTTATTCTTCTCCTTTAAATAAAATGTTCGTTGTATTGTATGTAGTCTTAAAGGTAGGTTGGTTGAAGTGATAATGATTATCAGTTTCAAAAACTACTATAATACTACCTATTTTTATTGTCAACAACTATCTTAGTTAGAAAAGTAATAATCTAACCAAATACTAGGCAATATGAAATGGTTTTTTCGCGCAATGAAGCATTTATGTGAAAAGTAAAAATAAAGAAACGCAGGTGATTTAAAAGGGTCAAACAGCGTCTCTCCTCGACTTAGCCCCAAACATCCCTTGTCTAGCTAGTCATATCAACGAATTAACAGGCAAGGGATGCTCCATATCAACTATTGTTACTTAGCTTTATCAACTTATGTCCTAATCTCTTCCTTTTGTGATGATGATGAAGGAAATCAGCAGAAGGCAAAAATAAAATGTAACTTCTTTAAAAATAAAACGTATGTAATAGATGAAAATTCAACTTTCAACTATGTACAATAAGGGGATAATGAGACCTCAATAAGATGGTTAATCAATGAAAGTAAGGAGGATATTAATGTCGACATCTAAAATCATGAAATGGATTACAGGATCTCTTGAAGCTGTACTAGGTATTCCTTTTTTAGGAGGGGCCATTATTTTGGGCTTTTCATGGACACCTTTACTTATTATGTTAGGATTGCACATTGTCACATTAGTGCTTACAAAGAAAGATGGAGGAGCTTCAGCGGGAAGTATTGTAGGAATTATTACTTCTTGTATTGGCTGGATTCCAATAGTAGGGATGATGATGCATATCATTACGGCTCTTTTATTATTTGTAAATGCGCTACAATCTGATCGTCGTTCTGTAGCAAATCAATCTTAGTATTAATCACGTTTATCAATATAAATAAAATCCCCCTTGATATTAAAACAAGGGGGATGCTGTAGGAGTAGAGTCATCTTCACTTATTCCTACGGCTTTTTTGTTATTCACCTAAATCAACATTGTGATAAACACGTTGAACATCTTCTAAGTCTTCTAACGCATCAATTAGCTTTTCAAATTGTGCTTGTGCCTCTTCTGGAAGCTCTACATCATTTTGAGCAAGCATGGTTAATTCGGCTACTGTGAAATCAGTAACACCGATTCCTTTAAATGCCTCTTGGACAGCATAAAATTGATCAGGTTCTGCATAGACAATGACTGAGTCATCCTCTTCTAACACATCGCGTACATCAATGTCTGCTTCCATTAACAGCTCTAATACGTCGTCTGCAGTTTTTCCTTCCACACCGATAACAGCTGTTGCGTCAAACATATAGGCAACTGAACCACTAACGCCCATATTACCACCGTTCTTACCAAATGCAGCACGTACATTCGAAGCGGTACGGTTTACGTTATTTGTAAGAGCATCCACAATAATCATTGAACCATTCGGCCCAAACCCTTCATAGCGAAGCTCATCATAATTTTCGTCACCGCCGCCTTTTGCTTTATCAATCGCACGATCAATAATATTTCTCGGCACATTATATGTTTTTGCACGTTCAAGTACAAATTTTAATGCTTGGTTTGCTTCTGGATCTGGCTCACCTTGTTTAGCGGCTACATAAATTTCAAGCGCAAATTTTGAATAAACACGACTCGTATTTGCATCTTTTGCTGCTTTCTTTTCTTTAATATTATTCCACTTACGCCCCATAACGTTCCACTCTCTTTCACTTGTGAATCTAATTAATATCTGTCTTTTATTATAACGCAATTGAACGGTTGTTTACGAGTATATAGACAATATAAATAGATTTAGAAAACAGGAGAAGCATGTCAAGGAGGCTGAAACGCAATTAAACTAACTTGAATAAATGTAAAATATTTTATTTTTTACCATTTTTTATTAATTTATAATGAAATGTAGTCATAAAACAAATATAATCCTAATATAGGTAATTGTACTTATTTAATTTCCATTTATAGGAGGTTTTAATTAGTGACATTGTATGGTGCTTTCGTTTTGATTCATGTAATTGCAGCTGTTGTGGGATTAGGAGCGAGCTTTGGAATGCCTGTAGTAGCAAAGTATGGGTCCAAGTCTGTTTCGAATGCAAAGCTATGCTTTGAGATTAATAAAAAAATTGAAAAGTTCGCTAAAATAGGGTCACTTGTATTATTAGCAAGTGCGATTTTAATGGGGATTGTTAATCCTCACTTATGGACACAAGGTTGGTTTATTGCCTCTCTTGTTATCTACTTTTTAATTCAACCCATTGTTGCAGCCATCATTCCAAAAACAGTGGAAAAGCAAGTTCAAATTGTCATGGATAGCAAAGGCAATTCATTATCAGATGACTATCATCAGCTAGATCGAAAAATCGCGAAGTTAAATATGGTTGCACATGCAGCAGCTATTCTTTTAATTGTCTTAATGTCAACAAAACCATTCTAACTAAAAAAGAAAGGGTGTTATCGATGAAAAGTGAAAAACCAATTTATTTTGATGGTAGGGGAATAGAAAAAAGAGAAGAAAAAGAGAACGTTTCTGTGACATCAAAAAATAGTATCGTGACCGAAGAAATGCGAAAGCAAATTAGCGGCAATCCTTACATAGCAAAGAACATTTAGTCAACAAAGCCCCTGATTCACCACTCCTATAGACTCATAGGATGTGAGAATCAGGGTCTTTTATTTTAAAGGAAGATGTAATTATCTTACACCTTTCATGAACACTTGAATCTTTGGTGATAATGCAAAGAGGATGATACTAAGAACAATTGCAGCTCCTCCAATTGTACCAAAGTATAGCATTTCATTTTCTACACTATAGAATTTAACAAGTTGAGCATTGATTGCCTGAGCTGCTGCACTTGATAAGAACCATAGGCTCATTGTTTGTGCTGAAAAAGCTGCAGGAGCTAACTTTGTTGTAGCTGATAGACCGACTGGAGATAAACATAGCTCTCCAAGTACAACAATGAAATAGCTCAGAACAAGCCACAATGGATTAACAAGTGAATCGCTGCCTCCAAAGTATGCAGGTAATAAAATGACTAAGAATGATAAACCAGCAAATAAAAGAGCGAATGAAAACTTCTTAGGAACAGATGGCTGACGGTCGCCAAGCTTTACCCAAAACCATGCGAATACAGGTGCGAGCATGATGATAAATAATGGATTCAATGATTGAAACCAAGCAGGTGAAATGGATAGTCCTGCAAATTCTAACTGTGTACGCTTATCTGCATAGCTAGCTAAGATGGTAGAACCTTGCTCTTGAATTGCCCAGAACATAACAGAAGCGATAAAGAGCGGAATGTATGCAATTAAGCGTGAACGCTCTACATCTGTTGTTTTAGGACTGCGATACATGACTGTAAAATAAAGCGTTGGAATTAAAATACCTAAAATACCAACAAGACCAACAAATACGTTTAATGTTAAAATGCCTGTTGGAATCGTAACCGCTAATAAAATAGCGAGCACGGCTACTCCAGCACCTATTTGTGTAAACACTTTTTTCTTTTCATTAGGTGCTAATGGGTTAGGTACATAAGTGCCTGCAAGTCCAAGGTTTTTCTTTTTCGTAAAAACAAAGACAAGTAACCCTAATAGCATACCAACAGCAGCGATACTAAAGCCTAAATGGAAGCTTACTTTTGTTCCAACTGTTCCGACTACTAATGGAGAAAGGAATCCTCCAAGGTTAATCCCCATATAGAAGATACTAAATCCTGCATCACGACGGTTATCTTGTGGGCTATAAATATCTCCTACTACGCTTGAAACGTTAGGTTTTAGTAGCCCTGTACCAATAACGATCAGAAACATCGAGACGAAAAATAGAGCTATATTGCCTGGTATCGCCAAAGCAATATGACCAAGCATGATTAAAATTCCACCGTAAAAAATCGCTCTTGATGTTCCAAAAATACGATCCGCTAACCAACCACCGATAATTCCAGACATATAGACAAGTGAACCGTAAATGGACATGATAGCAAGAGCAGTGTTTTCATCAAGTCCTAATCCACCTTCTGATACTTCGTAATACATATAGAAAACAAGGATTGCTCTCATTCCATAATAGGAGAAGCGCTCCCAAAACTCTGTGAAGAAAAGTGTAAAGAGTCCTTTAGGATGGCCAAAAAATCCTTTTTGAGGAACACTTGACACAATTTTCTGTTTATTTAAATCTGACATCAGTTACCCTCCTTATTCTTCTAATATAATACTTTTGGTTACTAGAATTGTCAAAAAAATTTTAAATATATTTACATAGAAGTATAATTATAGATTTTCTATATACATCTAACGATTTGGAAGATTTACTAAAATAGTAAAATTAATAGGTAGAAGTGAGGTTATAATCTTGAATTTCCTTCATGCATTTTCATTGAGATGGGTAAAAAAGTGATAGATGTTTATACATTTTGTATAAAAAGCGGTTAAAGCAGTTACATGCTATTTCTGTTATAGTTAGAAGACACATCTATATCCATTCATCTGGAGAGAATTACGTTCTGTAAAGATTGTCAGGTCCACCTTTCTAGACATAAGCGGCTACCGTCTCAGATGTCATTCGCTTATGTGAACCATTTAAGGGGAAATGAAGGAAGTTTAGATAACAGTTTGTTCGGTACTATATATAATATAGATGAAAAAAAGTAGATAGGATGAAATGCATGAGTTCAGAAGTCGTATTACAAGTGAACAGTAAATTTAGCAGCAAGTATAAAGGTGGATATCCACTTATCCATCAAGAAGCGATTACAAATAGCCGAGATTTAAAAGTAGAAGGAACGATCATAAAGCTAGTAGATGAGAAAAAGAATTTTATCGGAAAAGGATACTATGGGAGACAGAACAAAGGGTACGGTTGGATTATTAGTCAAAATGAACATGAATCCTTGAATCAAGCGTTTTTTAAGCGTAAATTGACAGCGGCTATACAGGAAAGACGTTCTTTTTATGAAGATAAAGAGACGACAGCTTTTCGTGTATTCAACGGTGAAGGAGACGGAATTGGTGGTTTTACGATTGATTATTTTGATGGGTACTATTTGATTAATTGGTACAGCAAAGGAATCTATACGTTTCAACCTCTTATTATTGAAGCCTTAAAAGAAGTTGTAGAGTTTAAGGCAATTTATGAAAAGAAACGTTTTGATCGAGATGGTAAATACATTGAAGATGATGAGTTCGTGGTGGGAAAAAGAGGAGAGTTTCCAATCATCGTAAAAGAAAATGGTGTTCGCTTTGCGATTTATTTGAATGAAGGGGCCATGGTGGGTGTCTTTTTAGATCAACGACATGTGCGTAAAACGATTATGGAAAAATACTCAAACGGAAAAAGTGTATTAAATACATTTTCATATACAGGTGCTTTTTCGATCTTTGCTGCTTTAGGTGGCGCAACAAAGACAACGAGTGTTGATTTAGCCAATCGAAGCCTAAATCGAACGATTGAGCAGTTTAGTATTAATGACATTGATTTTGAAGCGCAAGATATTATCGTTGAAGATGTATTTAAGTATTTTAAGTATGCGGTAAAAAAAGAACTAAAATTTGATACCGTTATCCTTGATCCACCAAGCTTTGCAAGATCAAAAAAGCACACATTTAGTGCATCGAAGGATTATAAAAACTTACTAAAAGAAGCCATTGCCATTACAGAAGACAACGGGACAATTGTTGCTTCAACAAATTGCAGTTCATTCGGGATGAAGAAGTTTAAGGGGTTTATTAAAGATGCCTTTAAGGAAATGAATATGGACTATCAACTAATGGAAGAATTCTCATTACCAGAGGATTTCAAGACCATTAAAGAGTTCAAAGAAGGCGACTATTTAAAAGTAGTGTTTATTAAGAAAATTGGCTAATCCGTAGAAAATGGCTAGATTAGAGTTTGTCATTAAAATACGTATAAATAGATTTACTAAAAAAAAAGAGGTGTCGTACTTGCAAGATTTTTTAAGTTTAGGAATTGAAAAAGAGTTAAGTTCAGCGTTACGAGAAAATGGAATTGCTCAGCCAACTGCTGTACAAGAAGCGGCTATACCGTTATTACTTGAAGGAAAAGATGTAATTGCCCAGGCACAAACAGGCACAGGGAAAACATTTGCTTTTGCATTACCGCTTATTCAAGCTATTGAACCAGAAACAAAAGGCGTTCAAGGATTAATCGTAGCACCAACAAGGGAGCTTGCGTTACAAATTACGAATGAAGTTAAAAAGGTGCTTCGTCACAAGCCAGAAGTGAATGTGCTCGCTGTGTATGGTGGACAGGACGTGGAGCGACAAATTAATAAGTTAAGTGGAGGTGTTCATCTTGTGATTGGGACACCTGGAAGAATTCTCGATCATATGAGACGAAGAACACTCGACCTTTCAACCGTCACTCAACTTGTATTAGATGAAGCTGATCAAATGCTTCACATCGGCTTTTTACATGAAGTAGAAGACATCATTAAAGCAACAAGCGTGAACAGGCAAACCATGCTCTTTTCTGCAACCATGCCAGATGAAGTGCAGCGCCTAGCGAAGGTCTATATGAATAAACCTGAGAGAGTGAAAGTAAAAAGTGCTCAAATCACACTAACAGATATTAAGCAGTCTGTCATTGAAACAACAGATCGTGCGAAGCAAGCCACGCTGTTTCATGTGTTAGATGCATATCGCCCGTTTTTAGCGGTTATCTTTTGCCGAACAAAAAGAAGGGTGAGCAAGCTACAAGAGGCATTAAAGCAACATGGCTATAACTCTGATGAACTACATGGTGATTTATCACAAAATAAGCGTGAAAAAGTCATGGAGCGGTTCCGTAAAGCAGATATTCAATTTTTAGTTGCAACCGATGTAGCGGCTCGTGGATTAGATGTAGAAGGTGTCACTCATGTGTTTAACTACGACATTCCAGAGGATGTTGAAAGTTATATTCACCGTATTGGCCGTACAGGACGTGCAGGTGGAGATGGAGTAGCCGTTACGTTTGTCGCTGCAAAAGATCGAAATTACTTACAAATGATTGAAAAAGGAATTAATCAAACCATTAAACGAAAGAAGATTGAGCTAGAACCTGCTTCATCTACTTCTGGACAAGAAGAGCAAGGCGGCAAGGAAAAGAGACATGATAATAAGAAAAAACGCACAGGTGGTGCTCAAACTTCTCATACTGCTGCAAAGAAGCAAGGTCGTTTTGCATCACAATCCAATCGTAAACGCTCGAATACAAAAAAAACGACACAATCTCGTACTAAAAGGCATCCTTAATGGAAGCCTTTTTTTTATGGGTGTGTGAGTGATAATATAAATAGTTTACACTAGGAAATATAACCTATAGTTAGTACCAAGTAATAAAATTTGTTGACAAGTATGAAAATATACTGATAGGATGAGTGTAATTGTAAAAAACAGATTTTTAAGACAAATCATGATGTTGCTATTTGGTTTAAACAACGCATAAGGAGAATCTGAAGTGACGAAGTAGGTGGTTTCTTCATTTTTAGCAACATGAATGAATGTAGTAGTTACTGACAAAATAAGGATAGTTGAAAAATGAAAGGAGCCAAACACGATGAAAGAATTAAAAACATTTGGGTGGTATGCAGCGAGAGTGTCTCCGCATCTTCCTAAAAAGGCTTTTAAACCTGTCCCTACTCGTCTTTTTGGTGGTCTCGCTTATCTTCTTATTGTGATTGCGGGCTTTTTAACAATTGGCTTACTAGACTTAAATCCATGGATTAGCCTTGGTGTATCGGTGATTTTAGGCTCTAGCTTTGCTGCGATGGGATTTTTAGGTCATGAAATTTTACATGGTACGGTTGTAAGAAAAGCGTGGCTTCGTGACTTTTTAGGAGCAGTTTCCTTTTTCCCATTAAGTGTAGGACCAAGACTTTGGAGAAAGTGGCACAACATGAATCACCATATTCATACGCAAGATGAAGACAAAGATCCAGATGCTTGGCCAACAGTTGATAAAATTGCCAGAAGTCGTTTCTTGCGTTGGGTGTATCAAATTCCACATTCATTTCGTGCATTTGCAGGCTTTTGCTTTTTAGCGATTTCATTTTCACTCCATTCACTAAAAATGTTCAAGCTTTATATTAGTGAATTTAAGCCGAATAAGCGTCCAGAGGTTTGGCTTCAACTTGTTCTTCCGTGGGCAACATGGGTGACGTTGTTAGTGATTATGGGTCCAGCCAAATGGTTTTTCGCCTTTTTATTACCATTGTTAATTGCAAACTTTATTGTCATGTCATATATCGCAACCAATCACCGTCTAAATCCGTTAGTACCTGTTAATGATCCATTAGCAAACTGCTTAACGGTTACGGTTCCGAAGTGGGTAGATGTGTTACACTTTAATTTTTCCTATCATACAGAACATCATTTGTTCCCTGGAATGAACCCTAAATATTATCCGTTAGTGAAGCAGCATATTAAGCGTATGTGGCCTGATCGCTATCATGAGATGACGTTCGTAAAAGCGATGATTGCTCTTTGGAAAACACCACGTGTGTATTACCAAGGAAGTGAATTAGTCGATCCCTATCAAAATAAAATGTACGGCTCTTTAGGGAATGGTTTAGACGCAGATCATATTAAGCACCGTGTAGGAGAATTAAAAGAAAAAGTTTCGTTATCGAAAAAGAAAAAAACGATGTAGTGCAACGTCCTTACTTGTACAAATAAACCCTCCTGACGCTTCTGTTGAAATGAAGCGCAGGGGGGTTTTGTTGATTAGTTCGCTTTTGTTAAAAATGGATGGAAGACACCGTAACTGATGAATACAAAAAGAAACGTAATAAAGCCTGGAGAAAATGCTTCAGGAATAAGGAAATAAACAATCACACCAGCGAGTAGGTGAACAAGAGCTGGTATATGAAAGCGATGTTGTTCTTTTGAAAAAGCTGCACGAAACCGCATTTTTTTAATCAACAAAAAGTCAGCAACAATCACGCTTGAAAGAGGGACAATAAACGCTCCTAATAACGCAATATAAGTCTTTGCTTCATTCACAAGTTGTGGAAGCATGCTTAACATAAGAGCAAACGCTCCAAATAGGAGGGAAGCCTTTACCCTGCCTAGCGCCGGAAAGCTATTCAATAAGCTAAGTCCACCTGTGTAGGCATTACTTAAATTAATAGAAATCATAGATAGAAGAGTGCACAGTAAAATAAAGAAAATGACCCATTTAGAATTTGTTAAAGACATCGCGGCTACATAAGGATTTACATGTTGAAAAAGGCCAGCGCTAAACGCACCTAAGATGGCGGTCACAAAAAAGCCCCATACGTTTCCAATGAGAACACCATAAAAACCATGTTTGATTGATTTAGCGTATCGAGTCATATCCGAAGAGGCACTTACACCTGATACGTATTGCATAAATGCTAAACTAGCAAAAAAAATCATAGTAAAAAATGATGAAGAGGTGTCTGTCGTTTGAGAAGTGGAGACGATTGGTTCGGAACGTATAAATAGCACAAGCATCACGGTTTGCCCAATAAAGAGAACAGGAAAAAGCTTCTTTGTCACGCTCTTTACCGCATCAAATCCTATAAGCGATAGAACAATCATTAGACTACTTAGAACCAACGTAATTGCTGGGAAAGGAATGTGAATACGAAACGAGCTTAATACAACCTCTTGTATAACGTAAGCTCCTCCAATTACTTGTACACTAAACCAATATAAGGATGTAAGAGAGCGAATAGGAGAAGAAATCCACTGAGCCCCTTGAACTCCTAATATGGATCGCATTGCATATTGAGCGGGGATACCGTGCTGTGCACCTGGAATAGATAAAAAAGAAACAAGTAAAAAAGCAAGTGCAGCTCCGATTGTTGTTGAGATAATGGCTGCAGTGATGGAAAGGCCACCTTGTAAAACGGCGAAAGCAGGAACAAGAAAGTTACCCGCATTTACCGCGAACGCTGCTTGTAAACTAGCATACTCATACCATTTTGTCTGGCGTAGCTCTTTTGGAACAGCCTCTAGCCCATAACGCTCAATTTTAAATTGTTTCTTTTCAATCGTTGTATTCATTGAAGTTCTCCTTCTTATACATTCATAGTTCAATTATAGCTTGCTGTCATGAAATAAATAGAGAATTTTTCGTCCTTTTTTTGTTCGTTCCGATGTAGGACTTTTGACTTTAATTGTAAAATATTCAAACAATTATGTTGTGCAAGCTTTTCCATATTTTGTATAATAGATTTATTCTTTACTAGATTAAAAAGGGGATGGAGTAAAGTGAGAGCAAAGCGGTGGTTTGCTATAGTAACGATTTTTGCAATGATTGCATCAATTTTTTCGAGCTTTCCAATGCAAACGTTTGCAAATACAACAAAAGTAACGATTCATTATCAAGAAACACCTGACAATAAAAAGGATTGGAACTTATGGGTATGGCCTGAAGGTGGAGATGGAAAAGCCTATGAGTTTACGGGAGAAGATGCGTTTGGCAAGTATGCTGAAATTGAAGTGCCAGGAGATGTAAAGCGCGTTGGATTTATTGTCCGTACAGATACATGGGAAAAAGATGGAGAAGACCGTTGGATTGACATCCAAAACGGTGAAGGGGAAGTATGGATAAAAGGTGGAGACGAAGCGACTTATACAGAGCCGCCTGATGGCGAATATCGTGAATTTCCTTCTTATGAAAAGGTGAAGCTAACGATTCACTATTCTCGTTATGATCAACGTTATGACGGGTGGAACGTGTGGGCGTGGCCAGAAGGAAAGGATGGACAAGCTGTTACATTTACAGGAGAAGATGAGTTTGGAAAAGTAGCAACCGTCGAATTATCAAATCCAGAAGGCATTAAGAAAGTTGGATTTATTGTCCGTCAAAGTGTAGAAGGCAATGACTGGGCAAATAAAGAATTTAACGATCGATACGTGACAAAATTTAATAAAGATGGTTCCGCTGAAATTTGGATTGCACAAGGAATGGAACGTGTCTTTTATGATCCAAGTAACATCGACCGCAACCCAAAAATCGTTCGTGCAGCGATTGATAAAATGAATGAAATTACGTTTGAGACGAATGTTCCATTTTCAGTAAAAGAAGAAAACAATGCAGGAATTACATTAGAGGGAGCTACCATCAAAGAAGTGGTTTCATTTAATGAAAAAGACGAGACAACGAATAAAGTACGCATTGTGACAGAAGATGCATTAGATTTAACGAAATCTTACACGATTTCCAAAGAGCTTTTTGGCAGTGCAACCGTTGAAGTAGGAGAAGCTGTCCGTTCAAAAGAGTTTGACGAGCTGTTTTATTATCAAGGAAGCGACTTAGGAAATACGTATACGAAAGAAAAAACCACATTCCGTTTGTGGGCTCCAACAGCGAGTGAAGCGAAGCTTGTGACCTATAAAAAATGGGATGATTCCACAGGAACAGAAGTGGCAATGAAAAAAGCAGAAAAAGGTACGTGGACGGCTGAACGAAACGGTGATCAAGACGGTCTTATTTACACGTACAAGGTCAAAATTGGAGACAAATGGAACGAAGCCGTCGATCCATATGCGCGTGCTGTCACAGTCAATGGTGACAAAGGAGCAGTTGTTGATTTAAACACAACAAATCCAAGTAAATGGCCGTCTAAAAAGCCTGCTTTACAAAAGCCAGAGGATGCCATTATCTATGAGCTACACGTTCGTGATTTATCCATGCATCCGGAAAGTGGAATTAAAAACAAAGGTAAGTTTTTAGGTGTAACAGAAGAAGGAACAAGAGGTCCAGGTGGAGCCAAAACAGGCTTAGACCATATGAAGGATGTAGGTGCTACACACGTTCAGTTCATCCCTATTTACGATTATCGAACGGTTGATGAGACGAAATTAGATCAACCTCAATATAACTGGGGCTATGATCCGAAGAACTACAATGCACCAGAAGGTTCGTATTCAACGAATCCTTACGAACCGAAAGTACGTATTAACGAAATGAAACAGATGGTGCAGTCTCTTCATAAAAATGATTTACGTGTCATTATGGATGTCGTGTATAACCATATGTACGCAGTAAACGAATCAAACTTTAACCAGCTTGTGCCAGGCTACTACTTCCGCTATAACGCAGATGGAACGCTGGCAAACGGAACAGGTGTTGGAAATGACACTGCTTCAGAGCGTAACATGATGAGAAAATTCATTGTGGATTCTGTGACATATTGGGCAAAGGAATACAATCTAGATGGATTCCGCTTTGACTTAATGGGAATTCATGATGTGCAAACAATGAATGAGGTTCGTGACGCATTAAATAAAATTGATCCAAGTATTATCGTTCTTGGAGAAGGATGGGACCTTAATACCCCACTTCCTGCTGATCAAAAAGCCAATCAAAAAAATGCAGGTCAAATGCCAGGAGTAGCTCACTTTAACGATGCGATTCGTGATGGCTTAAAAGGCAGCGTGTTTTATGATGATGATAGTGGCTTCGTAAATGGAAAGCAAGGGCTAGAAGACATCATGAAGAAAAGTGTAGCAGGTGGCATTGATTACGATGCTTCAACAGCTACGTATAAAGATCCTGAGCAAGTGGTAACGTACGTAGAAGCGCATGACAACCACACACTTTGGGATAAATTGTTCTTAACAAATCCAAAAGCAAGCGAGCAAGAGCGCAAGCAGATGCATAAATTAGCTTCTTCAATGATTTTAACATCACAAGGTATGTCATTCATTCATGCAGGTCAAGAGTTTATGCGGACAAAAGGTGGCGACCATAACAGTTACAAGTCATCGGATGCAGTGAACCAATTAGACTGGACGCGTCGTGGTGCATTTGACCAAGAAGTTGAATACATGAAAGGCTTAATTGAGTTACGTAAGCAATATCCTGCCTTCCGTATGGCAACAGCAGAAGAAATCAAACAAAACTTAGCATTTGTGAAAGCACCGAACAATGCTGTCGCTTATACATTAACAGATCCAGCAAAGAAGAACCCAACAAAGCAGCTTGTGGTGATTCATAATGCAAATCAAAACGAAATAGACATGACGCTTCCTGGCAAGGGAGATTGGTCTTTACTTGTAAATGGAAAAGTGGCAGGTACAAAAGTGATTCAAAAAATAAAGGGTAATCGTGTAAAAGTACCAGCTCTTAGCACATTTGTGCTAGAAGGAAAAGTAGATCCAACTCAGGAGAAGTTCCCTTTTAACGATGTACCTGTTGGCTATGAGTGGGCAAAAACGTACATTCAGGAGCTAGTAGATAAAGGCATGACAACAGGTGTGACACAGACTAAATTTCATCCAAGTAAGTCTGTTACACGAGGTCAATTTGTTACAATGATTGGACGTGCGCTACATTTAGAAGAGCACACATATCAAGCAACATTTAAAGATGTAAAAAAAGGAGAATACTATACGCCTTACATTTTAAAAGCGGCAGAAATAGGTCTTGTAAAAGGAAATCATGGCGCATTTCAACCTCATCAGCCTATTTCACGTGAACAAATGGCGTTAATCATCACAAGGCTTTATGAGCACTTAAACATACAGGCTCCAACGGGTAATTATCAATCGTTCAAGGATTATGAGAACATTTCTCCTTATGCAAGAGAGGCCGTTGGCACATTAAAAGAATTAGGAGTTATTACGGGTAAAGCAAATGGCGAATTTGCCCCAAGGCAGCACCTAACAAGAGCACAATCGGCAAAAGTGTTAATTGAATCGTTACAGCACATTAAGTAAATAACCATATGAAAAGCTGTTCTGTTTAGCATTGATAAGATGCCAAATGGGACAGCTTTTTTTGTGCGTAGTATCAGCTACGTCTCAGGTCTTAGTTGAAAATCAAGCTCAGGCTCGTTATGAGCTTTTTCGTTTACAGATAGAATAAAGTTATAGAGAAACGAAAGGAGGAAATGAACATGAAGAAGTTTGGTTTGTTTATTTTAGGAGCTGTAGCAGCGATTGTTTTACTAACAAATTTAGGTCCGATGATTGCACTAGCGATTAGCTTAGCGATTCTATACTTTGTCTTTAAAGAGTTCGTCAAAGCAGATACGACATTCAAAAAAGTCGTATGGGGTGGAATTGGTTTACTCGTTGTCACAGCTTCCATCTCCAATATTCCAGCGGTTATCGGGGTTATTGCAGCTTATATTCTATATGTTATCTATAAAAAATGGAATGAATCAGAAGATGTTGTGATAGAAACAAAAGACCCGTTTATGAGCTTTGAAAAAGAATGGTCTCAACTAAATCAAAAGCGATAAAAAGGAGCGAATAAAATGAGTAACTTATTTACACGTATGAAAGATTCAATTACGTCAGATTTGCATCAATTACTAGATCAGAAAGAGCAAAAAAATCCATTAAGTGCGCTTAATCATTATTTACGTCAATGTGAACAAGAAACGGAAAAAGTACGCAAACTCGTTGAGCGTCAACATTTGTTAAAAGAAGAGTTTACACGTGAGTATCATCATGCAAAAGAGATGATAGAAAAGCGCAAGTATCAAGCAGGTGTGGCAGAAAAAGCTGATGAAAAAGACCTTCACCATTTCGCGGTACAAGAGCAATTGCAATACGAAGAGCGCGCAAGACATCTGCAAGAAGCACTTACGAACGCTTCTCATCAATTAGATGAGCTTGAGAGAAAATATGAAGAAATGAAGCACAAGTTAAAGGATATGCATATTAAGCGTATGGAATTAATGGGACGTGAAAATATTGCACGTGCGCATCATCGCATGAACCAAGTATTGGATAACAGTGCATATACAATGAAATCATATTCACGCTTTCAAGAAATGGAAACCTACATTGATCGTCTTGAACATCAAGTGAATCGTGATTACCATCGCAGTACAATTGATAGCCGTATCGCTCATTTAGAAAAAGATGTAAAAAACAAAGATGGATCTTCTATTTCATAAATACAAAACATGGTATGCTAAAAAAGACGTGGACTTCTGCGTCTTTTTCAGCATCTAATCCAGCAACCAATGAAGAAGGGAGGCAAGATCAATGAATACGAAAAAGACAGATTATCTAAATTGGATTTTAATCATGGGTATTATGTTGCTTTTATTAGAGCTTTCTTTTTTTAATGGAGGCCTCATCTTTTCGCTTCTTGTTGCAGCTGGTTGTATTTATATCGGTCGTAAACGCCTTCCGAAGCAATCAGGAAAGCTGTTGTTTTGGATTGGAATCATTGGTTTTATTTTTCATATTTTAAATATGATGACGTTTAAGTTTTTTCTCTTAGCCATTCTTATCCACCTTGTTTTGAAGTTTATTCAGGCTAAGCGTGAGCCTGTTCACATAAAGCCCATTCTCAAAGAGCCTCTTTCAATGGAAGGTCCCTTACTTAAAAAGGAGCCTTTATTTCGAAATACGTTGTTTGAACGTCAAAAAACAGATGAACACGTCTATGAGTGGAATGATATTAACATCCAGACCGGTGTTGGTGATACTGTCATTGATTTAAGTTATACGGTTCTTCCAAAAGGAGAGGCAGTCATTGTGACGCGCCACTTTATTGGAAATGTTCAGATTCTCGTGCCTTATGAAGTAGAAGTAGCGATTAGCCATTCAGCGATTGCTGGCCATGTGAAAATCTTTGAACAAGAGCCCTTAAAATTCTTTAATCAAAACATTTCGTTTCAAACGCCTCACTATGAAAAGGCGACACAAAAAGTAAAAATTGTGACATCGATGATGACAGGTGATTTAGAGGTGAAGCGAATATGAGTGCCGTCCAACGTCAACTTCTATGGGGAATTTCTTTATCGTTGTTGCAGTTTTTTACCTTAATGATGATTTTCTTTACGGTCTTTCCATTATCAGACTGGCGTCTCTTATGGGAGCTTGAAGTACTAGATGTTCCATTTAGTGTCTTTGCGCTTAGTGTGAGCTTAACAATAGGTTTGTTAGCGGGGATTATTACCGGAATTGTTTGGCGTAAACAGTTACGAGTCGTATCGGATACGCTCTATGAAGTTGAACAAGGAAAGAGCAGTTTGATTAAAGATGGAGCCATGCTACAAGAGATAGCAGCCATTACCGATCGTATCGATAAAATTCGAAAGCAAATGAACGAACAGACCAAAATATCTCAAAAAATGGCGAATGAAAAAGTGGAGAATCAAGAAAAGCGTATTCAAGAGATTGTATCACAGGAACGAAATCGACTAGCACGGGAGTTACATGATTCTGTGAGTCAGCAGCTTTTTGCCGCTTCCATGTTAATGTCAGCTATTACTGAAACAAGGGAAGAGACAAATGCGGCAGAAACGAAGCAACTAAAGATGGTTGAAGAGATGATTAATCAATCGCAATTAGAGATGAGAGCTTTGTTATTGCATTTGCGTCCTGTTGCATTAAAAGGAAAGTCGTTGCAAGAAGGCATGAAAGAGCTGTTAATTGAATTATCGCAAAAGGTGCCGATGGACATTACGTGGAAAGTCGAGCATATCTCATTAGATAAAGGTGTGGAAGATCATTTATTCCGCATTCTTCAAGAGTCCGTTTCGAATACGCTTCGACATGCTAAAGCTTCCAGTTTAGACGTTCTGCTTATTCAACGAGATGACCTGATTATCTTACGAGTTGTAGATGATGGGAAAGGATTTGATGTAGAAACACAAAAAGCTGGATCGTATGGGTTGCAAAACATGTATGAACGAGCAATTGAAATTGGTGGAGTCATGAAAATTGTTAGTTTAAAAGAGAAAGGAACAAGATTAGAAGTAAAAGTACCAGTGATGAACAAAGAGGGTGAAGGAATTGATTAAAGTACTATTTGTCGATGATCATGAGATGGTTAGGATAGGTGTATCTTCGTATTTATCAGCTCAGTCAGACATTGAGGTAGTAGGGGAAGCGTCAAATGGTCAAGATGCGATTGAATTAGCTTTAACATTAAAGCCAGACATTATCTTAATGGACTTGGTTATGGACGGAATGGATGGTATTGAAGCGACAACGAAAATTGTTGAAAGCTGGCCAGAAGCAAAAGTGATTATTGTGACGAGCTTTCTTGATGATGAAAAAGTATATCCGGCCTTAGAAGCTGGAGCTGTCAGTTACATGCTGAAAACATCCAAAGCGAGTGAAATTGCCAATGCAATTCGATCTACTTACGAAGGACAATTTGTTTTAGAGCCAGAAGTGACGGGAAAAATGATGATGAAAATGCGCCAAAAGCCAGTGTCATTTCTTCATGATCAGCTCACGACACGCGAGATGGAAATTTTATTATTAATTGCACAAGGTAAAACCAATCAAGAAATTGCAGATGAGCTGTTTATCGCATTAAAAACCGTGAAGACCCATGTAAGTAACATTTTAAGTAAGTTAGAAGTTCAAGATCGCACGCAAGCGGTTATTTATGCGTTTAAGCATGAGTTGGTTAAATAAAGAAAATAATCGAATCCTTATACCTATATAACGTTCAACAGATAAGTCTAAACCCCTCGTGCCAAATAACCAATAAATGTCTTCTTTTGTCGAAACAGTAGAAATAAGTAAGTCGCTTCCCTATTATGAACAAGGTACATAAAATGAAAGAGGAGCGATATATAGTGAATGATCAATACAAATCAAGAACAGAAGCTGGTGCTACGATTGAAGCGGAACAAACCCCAAAACGTGTTCCGGTGAAATGGATTGTAGCAGCAGCTCTTATTTTTGTGCTAATCGGTGCGTCTGTTACCTTTGGTGTTTTCTTTAGCAAGTCTGCAAAAGATATCTATTTACTTTCCGAGTATAATGCATATAAACAGCTGTCAACAGAGCTAGAGAAGAAATATGGAAATCAAATGGAATTTCAAGAAAAAACACTTGAAAAGCCATCAAGTACAGACATGAAAATCAGTGGAAATGTTGATATGTCAATGGCGCAAGGAGACCCGAATTTAGAGATGTTGCAACGCATCTTAAAAGAAACGGCCATTACAATTAAAACAGAGCAAGATCCAAAAGCGAAAGCTAGTGCTGGTAGTATCATGTTAAATGCACAAGGAACAAAAGTAGGGTTTGACATGTTTTATTCCGATACTCAAGCAGGCGTGAAAATTCCGTTGATTTATGATGATTATTTTTATTTAAATACCAAGGATTACGGACAATTTATGCGCATGTTTGACCCGTACTACGTAGGACCTGAAACGTTAGAAATTGATTACTTTGAGTGGAAAGACTTGAAGTTAACCGAAGCAGAGCAAAAACATTTAAAAGAACATTACAGCACATTCCTAATGGAGCAGTTGAAAGAAGAGTATTTTACAAAAGAAAAAGGAATTGCATATAAACATGAAGGGGAAGAAATGAAGCTAACAAAAGTAACGTTAGCCATGTCTCCAGAAGAAACAAAGCAAATCCTAACTAATCTAGTGAGTCATATGAGCGAAGATGAGAAGCTAATTGATATTTTAACGAAGCGCGCGGTAAGTATGGCAAAAGCTTCATCGGTGAATACACAAGCTCAAATAGAAAAGGATTATACAAACCCTAAAGTGGCGCAGAAAGAAATTGAAAAAGGCTTAAAAGAGATGAAACAAGATGTGGAGAAAGCGAAATACCCTAAAGGCTTTACCTCTACGCTACTAGTCACAAAAGATAATGTTGTAGTGGATCGTACTCTTCAACTAGCTGTTCAACCAAAAGATCGTATCGAAAGTAAAGAAGTAGTCGAATTTGCAGTTAAAACAAAAAATGTACCGATTGATGATAACAAAACAGACAAATTATTTAAGTTTGAAGTAGGTTCAAAAGGACAATCAGATTCTTTCCTCTCTTTTGAATCAACAAATACAATGACAGAACAAAAAGAAAACCGGATAGAGAAGCGTAAACTAAACCTTTTACTAGAGGAAAAAGGACAAACACCAACAAATATTGGACTGACAGTAGATTCAACATTTAAGAATTCCGGTGAGGTTGAACGCGAATTCTCTTTACAAGCAGATGAGGACATTCCATCTATGAGTGGAACGCTTACGCAAAAGCAAGACATTGACCTCGAAAAAGAACGTGCGGATCATGTCTTTGATGTGGAGTTGAACGTAGAAGATGGTTTCGAATCTGCAACTCTTTTCTTAAATATAGACTCTAAGACGGAACTAAAAGAGAAAGTAACCATTCCATCTATGAACGCAAACAGTGCAATCAATGTGTTAGAGATGACGGAAGAAGATGTGTATGCTGTACAAGAGCATGCAGCGTACCGTATTCAATCTCTTATGCAAGAATTGAGCAATAAATACTATTAATAATGAGAAAAAGCTGTGTCAAAAGACTTTTATTTGATACAGCTTTTTTTCGTTTGTCATCATTTTAGGTAATCACCCATTTGGTTGCGTTTACATATGTTAGACCATGTGACACACTTTCTTTCAAATAAGGGAGGATTATGATGGCTGGTAAAGTGAAAAACTACTATGCAGCGGGTAACACGGCTAGAGGGTTTTATAGCTTATTTGAATCGAATCTACAAGGATTAGATCGTTTATTTATTTTAAAAGGTGGCCCGGGTACAGGGAAATCAACGTTAATGAAACAGATTGGTGAAGAGTGGAATGAGAAAGGTTTTGATATTGAATTCATTCACTGTGCATCAGATAACGGCTCTATTGATGGCGTCATTATCCCTTCATTAAAAGTAGGTATCGTCGATGGAACCTCTCCGCATGTCATTGAACCAAAAGCACCTGGCGCAATCGAGGAATATGTTCATTTGGGAGTTGCTTGGAATACGGATTTATTAACGAGTCAAAAAGAAAAGATTGTGGAAGTAACAACTAAGATTGAACAATCATTTCAAGCGGCGTATAGTCATTTTGAAGAAGCTTTGCGTATTCATGATGAATGGGAGCGTTTTTACATTCAAAACATGGACTTTCAAAAAGCAAATGAGCTTACAGATAGATTGATTTCATCTTTATTTCAAGGAAAAGAGCTACGCAAAAAGGCCGATGTCCGCCACCGCTTCCTAGGTGCAGCCACGCCAAAAGGGGCCGTTGACTTTGTACCAAATTTAACAGAAGGACTAGCGAAACGCTATCTGATTAAAGGTCGTCCTGGCTCTGGAAAGTCTACCATGCTTAAAAAGCTCGCGGCGGCCGCGGAGCAACGAGGCTTTGATGTAGAAGTGTATCATTGTGGCTTTGATCCTAACAGCTTAGATATGGTTATTGTTAGAGAGCTTGGCTTCGCTATCTTTGATAGTACAGCTCCGCATGAATATTTCCCGGAACATAATTCTGATGAAATTGTTGATATGTACGGAACCATTATTACTTTTGGAACAGATGAGAAGTATGAAGCAGAGCTCAAAGATGTCGCATCGAGATATTCCACTAAAATGAAAGAAGCTATCGCTTGTTTAGCACAAGCAAAAGCACATCATGATCAATTAGAAAATTACTATATCGAGGCAATGGACTTTACTAAAGTTGATGAGATTAAAGAGCAAGTAGCAAGAGAAATCACAAAGTGGACGACATAAAAAAGAACGGCCATCGACGGCCGTTCTTTTTTATCTCTTAATTTCAACTTCTACACCAAAGTGATCAGATACAATAGGCTTGTTTGTACCGTTAAAGATGACGGCCGACGTTGCCACGGCCACTTCCTCACTTGATAAAATCAAGTCAATACGTAAATCCTGCTGATTTTGATCCCACCCAGCAATTTTACCTTTAACCGTAATTCCTCTATCTTTTTCTTCAGCTAGCTCATATGTGTCATAGACGTTCTGACTCATGAGGTAATCATAGCCTTCGTTTCGGATAAAAGCATTATTATTAAAGTCACCCATTAAGAAAAATGGTTTATCTTTTGGAACGTGAGCCAAAAGCGCATCGATTTGTTCTTTAAATGGTTCTTCATCATCGTTCCACCAGCCAAGATGACAAGAATAGAAAGAGATTTCCTGGTCGTTATGAGCAACCGTCGCTCCAACAATTCGACGTGTTTTCCAGAAATCCGTATCTTTGCTCTGTGAAATGAAGAAGGAATGACTTTCAATGAGAGGATGCTTCGTTAACACCGCAAGACCTTCTTCATAAATATCATATCCGATGTGAGCAAAATCCCAAATAAGAGAATAATCGTCTACTCCAAGCTTTTTTAGTTCCTCTATCAACACAAGCGCATAGTTGCCTTCTTTTACATTGTCATAGACAACAGGCTTTTCAATTAGCTGACTAACTTCTTGAAGAGCAATGACATCATATGCTTTTTCTTTAATTGTCTCAGCTAGAGATTGAATTTTCTCTAGCTGATTCTCTTCTTGCCATGAGTGACAATTGAGTGTTAAAAGTTTCATTTCATTACGCTCCTAACAAGTCCTGAATATCTGACTTTAGAACATCCGCTTTTGGACCGTAGATTGCTTGTACACCTTGGTCTTTTACAATTAAACCTAATGCACCGTTTTTCTTCCAATCTGCTTCACTTGCAACTGCTGAAGCATCTTTTACTGTTACACGTAAGCGAGTCATACACGCATCAACGTCTTGAATATTTTCGCTTCCACCTAATAAAGCAACAATAGTTGGAGCAAGTGAACCTTCTTTGACAGAGCTAGAACCTTCAGCTCCACCTTCGTCTTCAATGTAGTTACCGTTACGACCTGGAGTAGGGAAGTTGAACTTTTTAATCATAAAGTTTGCAACAGCAAAGTTTAATCCAAAGAACACAAGACAAGCGATAATAAAGTTGACGAAATCTAACCATAATCCAGCTTTTACGATCATTGGTGTACGAGTTAACAACTCAATCACACCGAACGCGTGAACGCGAATATCGACTAAATCAACCACTGCGAATGCTAAACCAGTCATTACTGCATAGACCACATATAATACTGGAGCAGCAAACATGAACATGAATTCAATTGGCTCTGTTACACCTGTTAAGAATACAGCTAATCCAGCTGAGAAGAACATTGATTTATATTTTGCACGCTTTTCTTTGTCTACATTACGGTACATAGCATACGCGATACCGATTAATGAAGCACAAGATAAAATCATTTGACCTACTTTAAAACGAGCAGGTGTTACATCGTTTAATAATTGGTTGTAGCTAGCCGTGTCACCAGCTGCTAGGAAGCTGTTTAAGTCTGCAATCCAAGCTAACCATAATGGATCTTGTCCAGCTACTGTTGAGCCTGCACCAGAACCTGTAAGGATTTGATATGTTCCACCAAGCTCTGTATAGTTCATCGGAACCGTTAACATATGATGTAAACCAAAAGGTAATAATAAACGCTCTAATGCACCGAAAATAAATGGCGCAATGATTGGCGCTGTGTTACGAGATGTTGCAATCCACTCACCAAAGCTATTTAGTAAGCCTTGGATGAACGGCCATACTAACGACATAATAATAGCGGTTACAATCGAGCCACCAATAACAACGAACGGAACGAAACGTTTACCGTTGAAGAATGAAAGAGCATCTGGTAATTTATCATAGTTGTAATACTTGTTAAATAAGTTAGCACCTAAGAAACCAGAGATAATCCCAACAAATACACCCATATTTAAAGCTGGTGCACCTAATACAGATGTAAAGTAATCAGTTACGACTAACTCTTGACCAAATAGTGATGTAACAGTTGCTTCAGAATCAGAAAGCATGCCGCTGTTTACACCGAAGATAGCACCTGTAATACGGTTAATTAAGATGAATGCGATAAGTGCTGCGAAAGCACCACCCGCACGTTCTTTCGCCCAAGAGCCCCCAATGGCTACTGCGAATAAAATATGAAGGTTTGTAATAACACCCCAACCGATGTCTTCCATCACTCGTGCAATCGTTTGCAATAATGCGATGTCTCCACCTGTCATGGCAACTAATTTACCAAGAGAGATCATAATCCCTGCTGCTGGCATAACTGCTACTACTACTAATAAGGCTTTTCCGAATTTTTGCCAAAAATCAAATGAAAAGAATTTTTTCATGATGTTAGCTCCCTCCCCTATGTATGGGTTTTCATTATTTTTAAAAAGAATCGTTTAATTAAGCGTCACTTAGGTGCAAAATGTTGTGCAACATAGTGCAACCGTTTGCATAGACCTATTGTAATAAAAGTGCTTACATAATGCAATAGAATTGTTTGCTATTTTACTATTTTTTTATTTTTTCTTTTTAGAGCGTAGGAGAAAAGCTGGATACTCGGCATCTTCATCAAAGCTTTTTAAAGAATGAGTATGCTACACTATACTTGATGAAAGTGGGGGAAACGCATGCAAGCAATTATTTTTGATTTAGATGGAGTGATTGCGGATACGGTTGACTTTTATTACTTAGCGAATAAACGGATAGCAGATGAAATAGGTGTTTCGTTTACACGAAAATGGAATCAGCAACTTCAAGGTATGAGTCGCCGGAAAACCATTGATGCTTTAGTAAGTAAAAGCAATCGTTTTTTTACAGATGAAGACAAACAGAAGCTTGGTGATAAGAAAAATGAATTTTATCAAGCGTCTATTCAACAGCTAACAAGCGCTGATGTTCTTCCTGGTATTTTACCTTTATTAAAACAGTTAAAGCAAGAAGGTATAAAAGTAGCAATTGCTTCTTCAAGTTCAAATGCAAAGCAAGTAGTGGATAAGCTAGGTCTTGCACCTTTCTTTGCGCATATTGTAGATGTTCAGAAAGTGAGACGAGGAAAGCCAGATCCAGAAATTTTCCTTGCAGCTGCTCAATACTTAGGTGTAGATCCAGCGCAATGTGTAGCAATTGAAGACGGTGAAGCCGGATTAAGAGCAATTTTACAAACGAACATGTTTTCAATCGGTGTTGGTACTCATGAAGAGATGGAAGCAGCTGATTGGCATGTGAAAAGTACAGAAGAGCTCCATTTAGAAGAAATAAGGAAGCGATTTAATGAGAGGAGAATAGGTAGATGAAAAAGTGGATGATGGGACTGATAATAGCCATTTTTATTGTTGGCTGTAGCAATGATGCGAGTAAAGAAGAGAACAATCAATCATCAGCAACACCGACTGGTGAAGTAAAAGAAGTCACTGTGGTTGGGAAAACAGGTAGTCAGCCTGAGGACTTCAAATTTGAACCAGAGGAACTGACGGTGAATGAAGGAGATACAGTCAAACTCACACTTAAAAGTGAAGAGGGTGCTCCTCATGGCCTTTGGATTCCAGGGCTTAATGTAAAGGCGGAGGACAATGAAACGACAGAATTTGTTGTAGCACAAAAAGGTGAGTATGAAGGTCAATGTAGTGTACTATGTGGAACAGGTCATGGCATGATGACATTTAAGGTCATTGTTGAATAAATGTAGCAGTTGTCTCCAAAGAGAGGAATGAATGTTCATACCTTTGAAGACGACTGTTTTTTTATGAAGTGAAAAGAGTATGTTTCGCATCAGTGATGATAAAGATAATAAACAATCTCTTATAGTTAGAAAGTAAACAAGCTTTTTACATAAAGCACATATAAGGTCAACTTTCATTGGTTACGATAAAATGGACAACAAGGACTCACATAAAAGGAAGGTGTCAAGCAACATGAAGTGTATTGCCATTGACATGGATGGAACATTGGTCAACAGTGAACAAGTGGTAAGTAAAGAAAATGCGGATGCGATTAGAGCGGCACAACAAGCAGGAATTGAAGTGGTCATTGCAACAGGGCGGTCCTATGAAGAAGCAAAGTATGTCCTTCAAGAAGCAGGGATTGATACACATATTATTTGTGTGAATGGATCTGAAGTTCGAAATCCTAAAGGGGACAGGCTTTCTTCAATCAGTCTTGATACGACTCATATTAAATCTGTGCAAGAAATCTTTCAGCATTATGATTTATATTTTGAAGTGTACACGAACAAAGGAACGTATTCGAATGATTACGATAAAGCGTTAGCCGTTGTCATGGATATTTACATGAGCGCAAGCTTAAAAAATGATTATGAAAAGCTACTAGAAGGAGCAAAAGAGCGTTTCGAAAAAGGAAATGTCACCCTTGTTGATACGTATGATGTTCTTTATGACGATCAGAACATCTCGATTTATAAACTTCTGGCTTTCTCTTTTGATGAAGAAAAATTAGAGAAAGCAAAGTCTGATTTAGCAACCTTTGAAGGAATTGCAGTTAGCTCTTCTGGTAAAGAAAACATTGAAGTCAACGATTTACGTGCACAAAAAGGAATGGCGCTTGCTGAGTTTGTAAAGGAGCGTAACATCGACCTTAAAGATACCGTAGCCATTGGTGATAATTACAACGATGTATCTATGTTTAAAAAAGCAGGAAAAGCCATTGCGATGGGGAATGCACCGGATGGCGTGAAAATTTATAGTGATGAAGTAACTGGAACGAATGATGAAGATGGTGTGGCTCAAGCAATTCTAGCCGTTCTTTCAAAGCAAATGGCATAAAAAAGAAGCGTCCTTTTTCAGACGCTTCTTTTTTATGCGTGTACTGCTTCTTTTTGACGACGGTAAGCACCATGATTTGTCGGACCCACGTATTGATTTAATGGGAACGAATGGCGAATTGCTTCTGTAATGAAGGCTTTAGCCGTTTGAATGGCTTCTTTTACGTCTTTTCCTTTTGCTAGTTCAGCTGTAATAGCAGCCGAATATGTGCAGCCTGCACCGTGTGTATACGTTGTTTCAATGCGATCAGATTCTAAAATCTCGAATGTTTGTCCATCGTATAGTAAATCAATTGCTTTTTCATGAGCTAATTTGTTTCCGCCTTTAATAAGGACGTATTTTGCCCCTGACTCATAAATTTTGACTGCCGCTTCTTTCATTTGCTCAATCGTTTTAATAGGACCTAATCCACTTAGTTGACCAGCTTCAAACAGGTTAGGTGTGACAACCGTTGCTTTTGGAACAAGAACATCACGTAAGCTCACCATTGTTTCAGGGTGTAACACTTCATCTTCACCTTTACAAATCATAACAGGGTCTACAACAATATTTGTTAAGTGATGGTCATCGATGGTTTTTGCAGCTAATTCAATGATTTCAACTGAGCCAAGCATCCCTGTTTTTAAAGCAGTTACGCCCACTCCTTGCACAATCGTTTTTAATTGCTGCTCAACTGTTTCAACAGCTTGTGGAAATACACCATGCGACCAGTTATTTTCAGGGTCCATCGTTACAATCGTTGTCAATGCGGTCATTCCGTATACACCTAACTCTTGGAACGTTTTTAAGTCAGCTTGAATACCAGCGCCACCACTGCTATCAGAGCCTGCAATTGTTAAAGCTTTGTGCATTGTCATCAAAAATCCCCCTCATCCTTCTATTCTTTATATAGAAGCTCAATTTATTTTCTCTATTATATCGCTAATTTCGCAATTTGTAAGGTCAACATGACACTGTCTCACTTTTACCGTTTTTTATAAACGCGTGGCACACGCTTTCCAATTAAACAAACGACTTCGTAATTAATCGTTCCCATTAATGAAGCCACTTCATCAACCGATTGAAAGGCATGATGATCGTACCCAAAAATGGTGACTTCCTCACCAACCTCTGCATGTTCAAGATTGGTTACATCAATCATTGTTTGATCCATGCACACTCGCCCAACAATTGGCACTTTGCTCTCTTTGGTCATCATATACCCTTTATTAGATAACAATCGTGATAATCCATCTGCATATCCTACTGGTAGAGTAGCAATCATGCTTGTGTGTTCTGGAACATACGTACATCCATAGCTAATGGGCTGTCCTGCTTCTACTTCTTTCACAAAAGCAATGGATGTTTTAAAGCTCATCGCCTGTTTTAACACAATAGAATGGTTTTTTAAACTCTCATCTGGATATAATCCGTATAATCCTATGCCAACTCGAACCATATCTAAATGCATCTCTTTAAAGTTCATTGTTCCTGCAGTATTGCAACAATGTTTTACTGGGATAATAATATCCTTCTCCTTTAAAAAGTCGACAATTGACGAAAAAACTGAAAATTGTTTTTTAGTATAATGAAAATCTGTACTATCCGCATGTGCAAAGTGTGTGAAAATTCCTTCAAGCTTTACTGAAGAAGATACGTGAATTTTTGCGGCTAATTCATAGGCTGCGTTAGGGGTTCTCACACCAACTCGAGACATGCCTGAATCAACTTTTAAATGGACATTAGCCACTTTTCCTTGTTTTTGTGAAGCCTCAATAATCGCATCGGCCACTTCATGATCAAAAACAGTAAGCGTTACATTTGCTTCAAGTGCTCTTTCAATCGCATGAGGAGCTGTATAACCAAGAATCAAAATAGGTGTATCAATGCCAGCTTCTCTTAATTCAATGGCTTCATCTAAAAGAGCGACTCCTAAATAGGTAGCGCCTCCGGCAATCGCCGCTTTTGCTGCTTCAATTGCACCGTGTCCATAGCCATCCGCTTTTACAACAGCCATTAGTTGTGTAGAAGGAGTCACATATGCTCGAAATTGTTCCATATTATACTGAATGGCGTTTACATCGATTTCTGCCCATGTATCGCGATAACTTGTCGTTTTCATGTCAACATCCCCTATAGTGTGTGTATGAAAAAGAGGCTGATCCACAAGTGCCCAGCTTCTCCATGTCTATATTGTACTTATATCCAACTAAGACACAATATATTTGTATGGAGGTGCTAGCCACTGTTTTGGATCAGCCTCTTCAAAGGTATAAATTAGATTGATGCTAATTCTTTTTCAAGTGCTTTTTCAACTGTTACATACTCATAACCAAGATCGCGTGCAACTGCTTCATAGGTTACAGCGCCGTTTGCTACGTTTACACCTAATTTAAGTGCTTCGTTTTGTGCGATCGCCGCATGAGCACCTTTGTTAGCGATTTGTAATGCGTATGGTACTGTTACGTTTGTTAAGGCAATTGTTGATGTTCTTGGAACTGCACCAGGCATGTTTGCAACTGCATAGTGAACAACACCGTGTTTTTCATATGTTGGGTTATCATGAGTTGTAATGTGATCAATTGTTTCCACGATACCACCTTGGTCAATTGCTACGTCCACAATAACAGAGCCTGGTTTCATTGCTTGAACCATTTCATCTGTTACTAATTTAGGAGCCTTTGCACCAGGAATTAGTACAGCGCCAATTAGAAGATCTGCTTCAGCAACTGCTTCAGCGATGTTCATTGGATTCGACATTAATGTTTTGATTTGGTTACCGAAAATATCGTCTAATTGACGTAAACGATCAGCACTTAAGTCGATGATTGTAACATCTGCGCCTAACCCAATCGCCATTTTCGCTGCGTTTGTTCCAACAACCCCACCACCAATGATGGTTACTTTACCACGGTTAACGCCTGGAACACCTGCAAGAAGAATTCCTTTACCACCATTTGATTTTTGTAAAAATTGAGCACCGATTTGAGCAGCCATACGACCTGCTACTTCGCTCATTGGTGTTAATAATGGCAATGTACGATTTACTGCAACTGTTTCGTAAGCGATTGCTGTTACACCTTTTTCAGTTAACGCTTGCGCTAAAGCTGGTTCTGCAGCTAAGTGTAAGTATGTGAAAAGGATAAGACCTGGACGAAAGTAATCGTACTCACTTGGTAGTGGCTCTTTTACTTTCATTACCATGTCAGCTTGTGCCCATACATCAGATGCAAGTTCAATGATTTCAGCACCTGCTAATTTGTAGTCTTCGTTTGTAAAACCGCTTCCCATTCCTGCATTTGTTTCTACTAATACACGATGGCCCGATCCGATAAATGAAGCAACTCCAGCTGGAGTAATTGCAACGCGGTTTTCATTATTTTTAATTTCTCTAGGTACACCAATAATCATGGTAAAAATCCTCCCTTTGAAAACGTTTAACGTTTTGTTGTACCTAAAGTATAAAAAAATTTTTTCTGTTTTTCATTGTTTAGAAAAGAGAATCGTTTTAATTGTTTTTGTGAAAAACCACAAAAGAAAGCGTTTACTTTTTTGTGTAAAATCTTTATTTGTCAGGTAAAATGACAAAAGACTTGAATGTAAGAGAAAAGCGTGGGTCATTTCTACCCACGCTCTGTATTAATTTGCTTTTAGCTTCATTAATTTTATATCGATGTAAAGAGTCATTTTTTGATTAGGATCTCGCAAATCAATGTCCCCAATTTCAGATATGCGCTTTAATCGATAACTTAATGTATTGGTATGAACATTAAGTTCTTTTGCAGCGTCGTTAATATTATGATCTTTGTTTAAGAAGACCTCTAGCGTTTCTACTAAGTTACTATTGTGGCGTTCGTCATAATCAACTAGCTTTTTTAAGGAATAGTTCTCAAACTGATCTAGTTTCCGCTTCTCTAAAATAACATCGAGTAATTGATAAATACCAAGCTCTTGATAACCGAGAATATGGGCTGTTTCATCAGGGAACGTCTTTTTTATTTTTAAAACGGTTAAGGATTCTTCGTAGCTTTTTTCAATTTGCTTGTATGTTGAATAAATACTACTAAAGCTTGCTTGAATCTGGTCAACCCCAAATCGTTCCTTCATTTTCTTTGTGAATGATTCAACGAACTGCTTCCGTTCTTCTGTTGGTTTCTCGATGCTATCTAGAGAAATGAGCAGGATTAAATCATTACAATCAATGGTGTATAAAACGAGCTTTAATCGTTGCATCGTCTTTAAAATATATGAAATTTGTCGCTCTGCTTCTGGTGTAATATCTTCTTGAAAGCGAAAAATGGCAATTGAGAAAGAAGAAGGAGGGGTAATATGGATATCATGAAACTTCTCTACAATCTCTTCATGAGACTTAATGTGTCCCGTTAAAAGTCGCCAGAAAAACTCTTGGAATCTTTCTTCTTTCTTATATTTTCTTACTTGAAGCTGTAAAAGTTTATTCTTTACGGCGTTTGCGGCTTGTTTTAATAGAGATAGCTCTTCTTCATTTAACGTTTTATCAATTTCAATAGCCCAAATAAACCCTAACACTTCATCGTTTTTCCAAATTGAAATAGCTACGCGATCTCCCAGTCCAATTTCATCGATGTTTTTTACACGAACGGGTTGATCCGTCTCTAATAGAGCTGGAATCGTTCCTTCTTTCCATAAGTTGTTGATTACTTTTTCAGGAACTCGACGACCGATAATGGTAGCAATACGGGCTTGGTCGGTACGCTCGTCGTGTGTACTGTATGCAATGAGTCGGTGATTGGAATCTTCAATTGTAATCGGACATTGTAAAACCTCACTAATACGATCTGCATACTCATCTAATGTATCTAAATTTCCTTTAAATGGGTCGATGTTCATAGCGCTCATTTTTAGCTCCTCTTTATCAAAATAATACATGTTGATTTATCATAAATCTTTTGGTACTCTGTTGACTATTGAAAAAAATCATTTTGTGAAAATAAACAAAAAGGGAACGTTCTTTTTTTATATTTTAACAAAAAAACTTGTTCACAAAAATGTTAATATTATACCAACGGGACTATTGAAGCGCTTACATTATGTGTAAGCGTTAACAAATAGGGGAGGAACTACAAATGGATTTACTAGACATCTTAGGTAAGATTAACGGGGTGTTATGGGGAACACCTAGCCTCATTTTATTATTTGGAACAGGGCTATTTTTAACCGTTATTTTACGAGGTTTACAGTTTAGAAAATTAATCTATGCATTTAAGTTAGGTTTTACAAGAGAAAAAGAAGAAGACGCAAAAGCTGAAGGAGACGTAAGTAACTTTAAAGCACTTATGACAGCACTTGCTGCTACTATTGGAAACGGTAATATTGCAGGGGTTGCAACAGCCATCACTGTAGGGGGTCCAGGAGCGATTTTCTGGATGTGGATAGTAGGTCTCTTAGGAATGGCGACAAAATATGCAGAAGCATTATTAGCAATGAAATTCCGTGTTAAAAATGATAAAGGTGAGTACTCAGGTGGTCCAATGTATTATGTTGAAAAAGGACTTGGACCAAAGTGGAAATTCTTAGCGTTAGCCTTTGCACTATTTGGGGCTTTTGCTGCGTTAGGAATTGGAAATAGTGTTCAATCAAATACAATTGCGAGTGTAATGGACAAAAGTTTTGGAATAGGTAACTTAACAACGGGTATTGTACTAGCTGTTTTAACAACATTAATTATTTTTGGTGGTATTCAACGTATTAGTACGGTAGCTGGTTTCTTCGTACCAATGATGGCGTTTTTATACATTGGTGGAGCGCTTGTCATTATTGCGCTAAATATCGATCAAGTTATACCAGCATTCTCATTAATCTTTGAATATGCGTTTAGTCCAATTGCTGCAACAGGTGGATTTATTGGAGTAGCAGTGACAGAAGCGATTCGAAGTGGTGTATCGCGTGGTATTTTCTCAAATGAAGCTGGTTTAGGTACAGCAGCTTTAATCGCAGGTAACGCACGTGCTGATCATCCAGTGAAGCAAGCGTTAGTAGCGATGACAGGTACATTTATCGTAACGATTATTGTTTGTACAATGACAGGTCTTGTTCTATTAATTACAGGGTTCTGGGATCCAACAGGTGGATTGCTGTCAGGTGTCACTCATGACCCAGGTTTAGATGGGGGAGCATTAACATCAGCAGCATTTGCTTCATCTTTAGGATTTGTTGGTGAATACATTGTCGCATTTTCAGTTATTTTCTTTGGATTCTCGACGATTGTTGGCTGGTATGTATATGGTGAGAAGTGCTTTGAATACTTATTTGGTACAAAGGTAACAAGCTTATATCGTGCAGTCTATGTATTTGCTTGTGGACTAGGTGCTGTCGCAAACTTAACGGTTGTATGGGCTTTTGCAGACATGGCAAACGCATTAATGATGATTCCAAACTTAGTTGCACTCATCTTACTCTATAAAGTGATTGTAAGTGAAACAAATGATTACTTTGACAATCACTACAAAATGACGGAAATGAAAAAAGCGAGTTAATAAGAAAGGGTGTCGGTTCCTACCGACACCCTTTTTTATTAGGCAACTTTTGAAGCAATAACAATCACTTTTCCACGATCTAGCTGCTCTTCGTATTGTTCCGCTTCTGGCTGTGACAATCCTAATGACGTCATTTTTGAACGCAGCTCATCACCGCGTGAACGGAAAATGTTTGACATTGAATCGAATAAGCCTTGTTCAGATACCCCAATATTGTTAACGTTAATTGCCTTTTCTAAATCCTCTGAACGTGTTTTGTCATGCGCTAATAGGTAAATTTCTTTCATTGTAAAACCACTACGTGCAAATTGCTCCACTACTTCTTTTGCTTGTACTCCATTTTCAACTACTTTTACGTTTACCATTTTCTAAAACCTCCTAATTATTTGATTTACTTTTACATGTACATTCAATTTCTTATGAGGTTGTAGCTACAACTTTGTATCTTGGTTACTATATAGCCCCTATTCCAAAAGATAAAACATCATTTTTAAAAAAAAGATGAAAAGGCGGTAGTCCATCTAAAAAACATAATTAAGAGATCATTGCTAGATAATACAAAAGAGAGCTTGTGATTTGCTTGAGATTGCATCTAACTTGAAAAAACCGCCTTTATTATGTTATTTTCAAGAAAGTATAAAAAGAAAGTGTAGGCGACTGAACAAGTTTGCGAAGTCCCATAACTCAAAGAAGGGAAGAAAGCATATGTCAAAACAACAAATCGGTGTAATTGGTTTAGCGGTAATGGGGAAAAACCTTGCTTTAAACATTGAAAGCCGAGGGTACTCAGTATCTGTTTACAATCGATCACCTGAAAAAACAGAAGAATTTTTAAAGAGTGAAGCAGAAGGTAAAAACTTTGTTGGTACATATAGCATTGAAGAGTTTGTTCAATCGTTAGAAACACCACGTAAAATTTTATTAATGGTAAAAGCCGGTGCACCTACAGATGCAACGATTGAGTCATTAAAGCCTCATTTAGATAAAGGTGATATTTTAATCGACGGTGGAAATACTCTTTTCTACGATACAATCCGCAGAAGTGAAGAGCTTGCTGAAGCAGGTTTGAACTTTATTGGAACAGGTGTATCAGGTGGGGAAGAAGGCGCGTTAAAAGGACCTTCTATTATGCCTGGAGGCCAAAAAGAAGCTTATGAGCTTGTAGAACCGATTTTAAAAGCTATTTCTGCAAAAGTAGATGGAGATGCTTGTTGTACATATATCGGGCCAAATGGCGCTGGTCACTATGTGAAAATGGTTCATAATGGAATTGAATATGGAGATATGCAATTAATCTCTGAAGCGTATTTCATCATGAAGCACGTATTAGGATTAAATGCACAAGAATTACATGAAGTCTTCTCAGAGTGGAACAAAGGTGAGCTAGATAGCTACTTAATTGAAATTACGGCTGATATTTTCACTAAAATAGACGAAGAAACAGGGAAACCACTTGTTGATGTCATTTTAGATACAGCTGGACAAAAAGGCACAGGTAAGTGGACAAGTCAAAGTGCATTAGACTTAGGAGTACCACTTCCAATCATTACAGAGTCTGTATTTGCTCGCTTTATTTCAGCAATGAAGGAAGAACGTGTCAAAGCAAGTAAAGTACTAAGTGGACCTGAAGTAGGTTCATTTGATGGAGATAAAAAAGAAGCAATCGAAGCAATTCGTAAAGCACTATATATGAGTAAAATTTGTTCATATGCACAAGGATTTGCTCAAATGAAAGCAGCTTCTGACGAATATGATTGGAACTTACGTTATGGTGACATCGCGATGATCTTCCGTGGTGGTTGCATCATTCGTGCTCAATTCTTACAAAAAATTAAGGAAGCATACGATCGTGATGCAAACTTAACAAACTTATTATTAGATGAATACTTTAAAGATATTGTTGAAAACTACCAATCAGCATTACGTGAAGTGATTTCACTTGCAGTAAAACGCGGAATTCCTGTACCTAGCTTCTCAAGTGCATTAGCATATTATGATAGCTATCGTACAGAAACGCTACCAGCAAATCTGTTACAAGCGCAACGTGATTATTTTGGTGCTCACACTTATCAACGTGTTGATAAAGAGGGCGTATTCCATACAGAGTGGTTAAAATAATAAAGAAAAGAGGAGGATGATTCCCTCCTCTTTTTTATTTACTTAATCCATTTTACGACATCATTCATATCTTGACGTACTTTTGGACGTGGATTGTGAACGCGGTAACCGAATGCAGCCATGACTGCTACTTTAAAGTTTCCACCTTCTAGAACGCCTGCTTTTTCTAAAATATCGTGCACTTTTTCTTGATTAAACCCTTCAATTGGACAAGAATCAATGCCAATTTGAGCGGCAGCTGTCATCATATTCCCTAGCGCAATGTATACTTGCCTTGCAGCCCAGTCAAACATCGCACGGTCATTTCCAAGAAGCTTGAAGTCTGATTCTAAAAATGTTTTATAGAAACCGCTAATGGCGTCGTATGCTTCTTCTGGTAGCTGTTTTACATCTTTCATCATATGCTCAATGTAATCAGAATTGTATACCATGTCCTCTGCTGTACGTGCAAGCATCACAACATAGTGACTGGCAGTTGGTAGCTGCTTTTGCGCTCCCCATGAAACTGGCTGTAATTGTTCACGAAGCTCTGGGTTTTGGATAACGACAAAGCGCCAAGGCTCAAACCCAAATGAGCTTGGAGATAGTCGTGCAGTCTCTAAAATAAATTCAAAATCTTCGTCAGAAATTTTCTTCTCTGGATCAAATTCCTTTGTCGCATGTCTAAATTGATAGGCCTCTAAGATTTCTTGCTTTTTTGCTTCTTTATTCATGTTTATCTCTCCTTTGATGTAGTGTTCTATAAAATGAAAGATTGTTTTTTTGTTTCTACACGTTATATTATAAAAGTAACCATAAAAAATAAAAGTACGCACATTTTTGTGTTATAGTATCATTTTTTATACTAAAGGAGAGTGTTGAGATGGCAGCTAAAATTGATCTTTCTAATTGGGAAACTCATGGATATTCATGCCCTGTTGAAGCAACTCTTGATATTATTGGTGGAAAGTGGAAAAGTGTGATTCTTTATCATTTAATCGATCAAACATTGCGTTTTAATGAGCTCAAACGACTTGTTCCTGGTATTACTCAGCGCATGCTGACGTTGCAGCTACGTGAACTAGAAAGAGACGGAATTATTCATCGTGAAATATATAAAGAAGTCCCACCGAAAGTAGAATATTGGTTAACAGATTTTGGCCAAACTCTTACACCTATTATCCAACTCATGTTGAAGTGGGGAGTTGAAAACACCGATAAAATTATTCAGCATCGAGAACAGACTGAAGCAGAATAGTAAAAAAAGAAAGCTTTCAATGCTTTCTTTTTTTGTTTATTATGTCTCAAAAGCGCAACGTGATTACTTTTTTGTTTATGCAAAATGGACCGTCACCTAAAACTCTTGGTATGACGGTCCATTTTATGAGACATCCTCTTTATTAATCTTCTAACGTATGGTTCTTGCTAATATTCCACCAGTGGAATCCATCTTTCGCTAGTAATGCATCCGACTCTTTTGGTCCCATAGAACCAGATTCGTAGTTCGGGAAGTTGTCGGCTTTTTTGTCTGCCCACGCTTGAGAAATTGTATCAACAAACTCCCAAGATAGAGATACTTCATCCCAATGAGTAAAGTTTGTTGCATCACCGCGCATGCAATCGTAAATTAAACGCTCGTATGCTTCAGGTGTATTCATTTTGTCACCACAATTATTGCAGTAATCTAATTTAATTGGTGTAGAAGTAGCAGCGCTATCTGCTTTTCGAGCGTTAAGGTGTAATGTAATACCTTCATCCGGTTGAATATGAATAACAAGTAAGTTTGGATGAATGTTTTTACCTTTATTAAAATAAAGATTCATTGGTAAATCTTTAAATTGAACGACAATCTCAGTTGATTTTTCCTTCATTCGCTTACCTGTACGAATATAAATTGGTACACCAGCCCATCTAAAGTTATCAATCATTAGCTTACCTGAAACAAACGTTTCTGTGTTTGAATCTGGGTCAACAGATTGCTCTTCATTATATGCTTGTACCTCTTGCTCTTCAACGATGCCTTTTCCATACTGTCCGCGTACGAAGTAGTCATCAACTTCTGTTACATCCATTTTTCGTAATGCACGTAACACTTTTACTTTCTCACTGCGAATCTCTTCTGGTGTTAGCTTGATTGGCGGTTCCATCGCTAGAAGAGCCACCATTTGAAGCATATGGTTTTGGACCATATCGCGTAATGCGCCAGAAGATTCATAGTAACGTCCGCGGTCTTCAACGCCGAGTGTCTCACTCGATGTAATTTGAATGTTAGAAATGTATTGGTTGTTCCACATTGGTTCAAATAGTGCATTAGCAAAACGAATAACTTCAATGTTTTGAACCATTTCTTTTCCTAAATAATGGTCGATACGATAAATTTGATCTTCATTGAAAGCTTGGCGAATTTGCTCATTTAGCTGCTTAGCAGACGGGTGGTTATGGCCAAAAGGCTTCTCGATTACTAGTCGGCTCCAACCCTCTGTTGATGTTAGTCCTTCATCTTTTAAGTTAGACGCAATTGTTCCGAAAAACTCAGGAGCCATCGCTAAATAAAAGATGCGGTTACCAGGTACATTATATTGTTTGTCTAGATCGCTAAGTAAATGATTCAATTGTTGATACGATGCGACATCTGTCACATCAAATGGTTGATAGTAAAAATGAGAAGCGAACTTTTCGACATCAGCATTTTCGCTTTGTAACTTTTCAACGGACTTCTTAACGTTGCTACGAAGTTCATCGTTTGTCCACGGTCGTCTCGCTACACCTACTACCGCAAAATCTTCTGATAGCTTATTTTCTTTATATAAGCGGAAAATAGAAGGAAATAGTTTGCGTTTTGCTAAATCACCGGTAGCTCCAAAGATTACAATAATGGATTTCGGTTGTGTATTTGTCATCACTTACAGGACCTCACTTTGTTGTAAATACGTTTACTCGTCATTATGTACATGTTATGTGTTGCCATTTAGCAACACAGTTAAAAGTTTTAACGTAACTATTAGACGTTTTGTTGTTATTATTCCATGTTTTTGCTCACTTTAAAAGCATTTTGTTTGATATTGTAAGACACATAACCAATGTTAGTGTTAACTAAAGGATGAGATTCATCCTAAGAAACGAATAAAAAAGGAGTTCCTTTTCGGTGATAGCGGCCTTTTGCTATCTTAAAAAAGGAATCTCCTACTAATATATAGATAGATGTATGCGTTTGTTGTTGCTTTCACTCGTAACGTCCTTTACTTATAATTTGATAAATAGCCAATCTGCTCAACACCATTTAAAGATGGATAATCAGAATCAAAATGAATATAAACAGGGCATTGCTCTAAAAAGGGATGGGCCTTAAAAAACGCTGAGTCACCGTGGTACATCGCTTTTAGTGCAATCGGAATTTGTTTTAAGAACGTTTCATAGCGTTTACGAGCTAACGAAATAGTTGTTTCTTTACCAATATAGCAATACATATAAAAGAAGTAATGATGACGGTGAAACTTAAAAGATGCAAGGAGCTCATCACGAGACTGCTTCATTTGATCATAAGCATATTCTAAGCCTACAATCATTGAAATTGTTGATGTATTGACAATAGGAAGAAAAGTGTACTTTCTTGGAATAATTGGTTGTGTTGGTGTAGCACCTAGTTGGTATTTGATATCAACTTTGTCGGGATTTAATATAAGCATGGTAATCCCTCCTTGAATTGAAAATCTTCTCTTTATCATTTTATACAAATACAAGAAGAACATGACAAGGAGATGTAGGGAGGTGAGTTTATAAAGCGTAAGTAGGGTATTCTAGCTATATAGACGTCACATAATTTACATAGTTAAACGAAATGGAAAGGTGTGAGCAGATGTCTGTTTTAAAGAATGATTGGGCGCTGTTACTTGAAGATCAATTCCAAGAGCCTTATTACGTACAATTACGAGAATTTCTTGTCAATGAGTATAATAATCAAACAATCTATCCTGATAAATATGATATTTTTAACGCATTACATTTAACGAGTTATGAACATGTAAAAGTGGTCATTCTCGGTCAAGATCCTTATCATGGTCCGGGGCAAGCGCATGGGTTGAGCTTTTCGGTAAAGCCCGGTGTGAAAACTCCACCATCTCTTGTGAATATTTACAAAGAGTTACAAGCTGAATTGGATTGTGACATTCCAAACAATGGCTATTTAGTGAAGTGGGCTGAACAGGGAGTACTGCTGTTAAATACGGTATTAACGGTACGTCGAAGCAATCCGAATTCTCATAAAGGAAAGGGATGGGAGCAGTTTACAAACCGTGTTATTGAGTTAGTGGCTGAGAAAGAAGAACCTGTTGTCTTTATGCTGTGGGGGAGACATGCACAGGAAAAAAAAGCATTGATTCAAAAAAGTCATCATTTGATCCTTGAGAGCCCGCATCCTAGCCCGTTTTCAGCCAATCGAGGGTTTTTTGGAAATGATCACTTTGCAAAAGCCAATCAATTTTTAGAGGAAAACGGAAGAGCTCCAATTGATTGGCAAATTGACAACATTGAATGATAGCTTGTCTTTTTAACTTTTGTTAAAATGATGAAGAGATGAAAAGGTGCTGAATTAACTAAGAGGTGACAAATAATATGGATATTACGATAGCTCGTTTGCTTGATAAGATGAGTGAAGAAGTTAGTAAAGCAAAGCAAAAGGCTCATTCTTCATCACAAACTCAAGTTCGCGATCAGCTTATTGCCATTAAAACATTATGTGAACTAGCTCTTGATCAACAAAAAGGGAATGTACAACAGCCTACGAGTACTCCCTCGCCGCAAGTTGTTCCATATATGCAGCAACCGCAAATCATTCAAGCTGGTCCTTCTTCTCAAGAGGAGAAAAAGTACATATCTGAGGATGCAAATGGTGATAGTCTTTTTGATTTTTAAGCAAAGGGTAGGGGAAGGATAACATGAAAATTTTTCTGATTTTAGGAGCCATTAATGCAGTTTTAGCAGTGGCATTAGGAGCATTTGGTGCGCACGGTTTAGAGGGGAAGATTTCCGCTAAGTATTTAGAGGTTTGGAAAACAGGCGTTCTTTATCACATGTTTCATGCATTTGGTCTATTCATTGTGGCATTTTTAGCAGGACGCTTTCCAGAATCTTCATTGATTCAAGCGTCAGGCTGGGTTATGTTGATTGGCATTCTTTTATTTTCAGGAAGCCTATATGTATTAAGTACATCTGGTATTAAAATTTTAGGAGCGGTTACACCGTTTGGTGGAGTCGCATTTATCGTTGCGTGGATTTTAATCATCATTGCAGCAGTAAAATGGTTGTAAAAAGCACAAAAAGCCCTGCATGTTACTAACATGCAGGGCTTTTTGGTAGATTAACGCGGAGAATAATTACTTAGCTGCTGTTGACCAGCGCTATTAAATGGATAGTTGTAATTAATCTCTTCATCGAATGTAATGTAGTCTAAATACACCATTAAGAGTAAATATCGCTTTCCTGTTTGAGGATCACTTAAAATTAAATGATCACGTCCAGCAGCTTCTATAATTCCTTTAAATACTTTGGCGTTCCATTGTGTATTGTTTTCAAATGTCATATAAACAGTCGCTAATTTTCCTCGATTCAAGCGTAAGATGTTTTCAATATAGGATTCTTCAAGTGGAAGCATTGATGGGTCTTGAGGAGCACCTGTACCTCCAGCTGGAATTTGAGGAGGCATTTGTCCTCCTTGTTGCCCTTGATATGGGCTGCTATAGTATGGATAATTGTAGCTCATATAAGGGTTTTGCATATAAGCTTGTTGTTGTTGCTGTTGCTGATTTGATTTTGGCTTCTTCATTGTTCATAGAACCCCCCTTTTAACTAATAAACTTGAGGACAATCTGCACGTGTTGGGATATAGAAGCAGTGAGATTTAAATCGACCGCTATTGTTTTGGTTATACCATTGAGCAGGGCAATTTCCACTAGGCTTAAAAAACCACAAAGAGTTCGTCGCAGGATTAAACCGCTCGCCCTTTAGAACTCGTCTTGCCAATGCGATTTCTGATTCTCTAGCACGTTGATAAAAATATCCTTTTTGCGTCGCTTCAAAACCTCCTGGGCTTTGAAAAACCATTTGTCTAATGGTTCGAATATCTTTAAAGTCTAAGCAAGCTGCTCTAGCACGGTTTACTCCAGTATTTCCTACTAACAGCATCCCTTGCTTACCTTCGCCTTCAGCTTCAGCGCGTAGGAGTCTGGCTAGAAGCTTTACATCTTCTTCGTTGTGTGCGACGACTGCCATCTTCTCACCTCGCTTTAATACTCCACTATTCCATAAATATGACTAGTGACATAGAATATGCTTTCTTTCCATAAAAAAAGCTCTCGTTACATAATTGTAACGAGAGCTTTGTGGTTAGATATGAAGGAATGAATGGATGCGCTCTTCAGGAAGGATATTTCCTACAAAGAAGCTACCAAATTCACCATAACGAGCACTTACCTCATCAAAGCGCATTTCATAGACTAGCTTTTTAAATTGTAGAACGTCATCAGCAAATAATGTAACGCCCCACTCGTAATCATCAAACCCAACAGAGCCAGTGATAATCTGCTTTACTTTTCCTGCATATTGACGCCCAATCATTCCGTGGCTACGCATTAAATCACGACGCTCTTCCATCGGAAGCATGTACCAGTTATCGTTTCCTTGGCGACGTTTATCCATTGGATAGAAGCAAATGTGATTTGCTTTTGGTAGAGTTGGATATAAGCGAGCACGAACCTGTGGGTTTTCATATGGATCTTCACCAGCTGGTAAGTAGTTGCTTAGTTCAACTACTGATACATATGAATATGTAGGGATTGTAAACTCAGCTAATTTTGTTTTATTAAATTCTAGCTCAATTTCATTTAATTCTTCCATTGTCGGTCTCACAAACATAAGAATAAAGTCTGCTTTTTGCCCAACGATTGTATATAGAGCGTGGCTTCCTTGCTGTTCTGTTTCTGTTTTCTTCCATTTTTCCATTAATCCTAAAAATTCATGAATTGCCGCTTGGCGTTCGTCGCTAGATAAGCGCTTCCAAGCACTCCAGTCGATTGAGCGTAAATCATGAAGAGAGTACCATCCATCTAGTGTTTGAGCCGCTTCTGCCATTAATCATTCACTCCTATTACTACATTTTATTGAAGTCTCCTTTTACTATATCACAGTTTATCCTAATCCTCTTAGCGAAAACCCCTTAATTTTATGACTAAAGAAAAGAAGGGAAGCTCATATTATAAAGAGATGTTTAAGAGTTTTAGTTTGTGGAAAATTAGCAATTGAAAGACTTTTTAGAGGTGCCGACTATTAAGGTAGATTCCTTTGAATTTCAAGTAGAAGTAAAGTATCCTATAATGATGAAAGCTGTTTTACATAGTAAGGAGGATTCACTGTGAGTGATTTATTTACAGGATTAAAGAATAAAGTATCAGAAAAAGACATTAAAATTGTCTTTCCAGAAGGATTAGATGAGCGTATTTTAGGAGCGGTAAGACGCTTAGCAGGTGAAAATATCTTAACTCCAATCGTCGTTGGAAACAAAGAAGAAATTGAAGCAAAAGCAGCTAATTTAAATGTAAGTCTTGAGGGAGTGGAAGTGTACGATCCACAAAATTTCCCTGCATTTGATGAAATGGTTGCATCATTCATTGAGCGTCGTAAAGGAAAAGTGTCTGAAGAAGATGCGCGTAAAATTTTATTAGATGAAAACTACTTTGGTACAATGCTTGTTCATATGAACAAAGCAGACGGACTTGTAAGTGGTGCAGCGCACTCTACAGCAGATACAGTACGCCCTGCATTACAAATTATTAAAACAAAAGAAGGCGTAAAGAAGACATCTGGCGTATTCATCATGGTTCGTGGTGATGAAAAGTATGTATTTGCAGACTGTGCTATTAACATTTCACCAGACAGCAACGACTTAGCTGAAATTGCTATTGAAAGCTCTCGTACAGCAGCAATGTTTGACATTGATCCACGTGTTGCGATGCTAAGCTTTTCTACAAAAGGTTCAGCAAAATCTCCTGAGACAGAAAAGGTGTCAAAAGCGGTTGAAATCGCCAAAGAAAAAGCACCAAGCTTGACGTTAGATGGTGAATTCCAATTTGATGCAGCGTTTGTTCCATCTGTAGCAGAAAAGAAAGCACCAGGATCCGTCATCAAAGGTGATGCAAACGTGTTTGTATTCCCAAGCCTAGAGGCTGGAAACATTGGTTATAAGATTGCGCAACGTCTAGGGAATTTTGAAGCTGTAGGACCAATCTTACAAGGCTTAAACAAACCAGTAAATGATTTATCTCGTGGTTGCAACGAGGAAGACGTTTATAAACTAGCATTAATTACAGCAGCTCAAGCTCTGTAAAATAAACAAAAATGGCTGACTCTCACGCTAGAGTCAGCCATTTTTACTTAAAGAAGTCACCTAACGCCTTTTCATTTCGATCATACATACGCTGTAGGTTTTGGTCGAAAAGCTGACTTTCTTGGTCATTAAGACTAATAGGTTTTAACGAAGAACCGAGACTCTGTAATGTTTGATACAAAGAAAGCATAACAGAGGAAACGGTTATTTCTTCTCCTAACAGTTCAGTTAAAGAGGCCATCGTTTCTGGAACGATCGTCGGGTAAGAAAATTTTGTTTGTTCGCCTTGAAGAGCGAGCGCGTAAAAATCTTTAATGAGTTGAGCTCTTTTTGAGCCGCTGCCAGATACGCATAAATAAATTTGGACGGCTACACCACCACGTACACGACGTTGAGAGATACCGGCAAACTTTTTATTGTTAATGCTTAAATCGTAGCTTCCGGGACAGTAAGAGCCAACGATTTCCTTCGCTTCAATTTCAACATGATAAGATTTAAACAATTCTTTAATGAGAATCCACATCGCATCGTATCCACGATCAATATCAATTCCTTTTTCTGTATCAGGGAAAATAAGTGAAAGGTTCAATACTCCTTCATCTAATACAACAGCCAACCCGCCAGAATTACGGACAATGGCTCGAAAGCCTTGTTCATGTAAAAAAGATACGCCTTGCTCTAAATGAGGAAGTCGTGCATCTTGAATTCCTAATACAATGGTTTGGTGGTGTACCCAAGAACGGATGGTAGGCAGTGATTGTCTTTTTCCAACAACTGTACATAGGGTATCATCCATGGCAAACGATTGAAGAGGGTTGAACTGAGGTCCAAGACTGGACTGGTCAATAATTCGCCATTGTGGCTGAATTAAAAGTTCAGAAATCGTAGAATTCATTGTCTAACTCCTTTTATCATTTCCGACAGAAGACTCCCACCTCAAGCGTCAGCTAAGTAGTGAGGAGTTCAACCAATGAAATTATGCTTATATAAGATGAACATATTATAGCATATTAACCGATTAGAAAAGGAGTTGTCACAAGCATTTCTGTTTCACGCAAACTGGACCGTCAAAAAACTCTAGGTATTACCGAGTTCTTCTGACGGTCCAGCTTTTTCATCTATAGAATAGGGGGATGGGATTCCTTATCTTTATGATTCCCATTTATTCTTGTTTTATTCAGCTAATTTTTCTAAATTTCCGTTTCGGTCCATCTTAAATTTGGTTGATGGCCTTTCTTCATCATCAAGAAGAACAAATTTACGTGCTCGGTTCATGATTTGCATTAATGTTTCATAGTCTTCTTGAATAGTAGTAGCATTTGCTTCTAATAGTTCTACCTTCTTCATAAGCTCTTGATTCTTCTGCTTAAGATCCTTGTTTTCATGCGAAAGGCTAAGGTTTTCATTACGTAATACGTGTATATCTCCAGCTTGAGTACTTAACGTTTGTAAGTATTGAATGACACCTTCTAGTGTAAGCTTCGATGAAGGGCTTGAATACGTGCTTGTAGTCGGTGGTACAAGAGCAGGCTCTGCATGTACCGTTTCTATCGTTTCTACGGTTTCCTCTAGCTCTTCTAATAGATCTAATCCAGGTGTTGGAGGTGTATAGAGTAACTTTTTCTTGCCTTGTGTTTGTCCAAGCGCTCGCATGCGTTGCTTACGCTGTTTTTTTGCTAGCTGTAATGCTTTCTCATACTGATGTCTAACGACTGCATTCCATCGAAATCCACATGCAGCAGATGTGCGATTTAATTCGTCTCCCACTTCTTCAAATGCATTTAATTGAGTGCTACCCTCACGTACATGACGAAGAACCGTCTCTGCTAATAATAAATCATTTTCTTCTGTCCAAGCATCTTGTCTATCTTTCATTTTATTCACTCCTTGCGGCTATTTAATATAGAAACTTTGTTACTATCAGCATGGACAAAAGGAAACTAGTTTATACCAAAGTACTAATATATAGAAATCAATTTAGACAATGAACCGTGGTGAAGAGCTGCCATGCTTTATTTTCTGGAGAAAAGAGGTCTTTTCTTTAATGAAAACCCTAACTGGCTGCTTTAGATGAAAATAGCCCTTTCATACCGTGATTTTTACGGATTGCTTGCTTTTGCTAGATTTTTCTCTAGCTTGCATTGCTTGATAAATAAATGTAAAATACCCTTTAGGTTAAAAAGGAATTGTTGAACGAATTTTGAAAGGGTTGTATGAGAATGGCAAATGAGTTTCGAGTTTGTGATGATTGCCAGGCTACAAACTTAAAAACATTGTTACCAAAGTTAAAAAAAGTAGATGCAGAGGCTGAAGTCGAGGTTGGTTGCCAATCATATTGTGGACCGGGTCGTAAAAAGTCATTTGCATTTGTCAATAATCGTCCTGTCTCAGCTCCAACGGAAGACGAGTTAATTGAAAAGATTGAAAAGAAATTAAAAAAGTAAAGCTCGACACTCATTATTTGATGGATTCCAACAGGTAGAGTGTCAAATGAATATAGATAAAGTCACCTTTGTTTTTTATAGAAGGTGATTTTTTATTCCTACTAGGAAAATCTCTTGTCACTGTAGAAAAGTAATAACAACAAGTACAAAAATAGAGAGGTATGTAGCAGATGGCATATCCTAATGAAAAATTAAGCGAAGAAAAAGTATTTAAAGATCCCGTTCATCGATATGTACACGTGAGAGATAAAGTAATCTGGGACTTAATTGGAACATCGGAGTTTCAACGATTACGTCGCATTCGTCAACTCGGTACAACGTATTTAACATTTCATGGTGCAGAACATAGTCGATTTAACCATTCTCTTGGTGTATATGAGATTGTTCGTCGCATTATTGATGATGTTTTTCAAGATCGTGAACAATGGAATAATGATGAGAGATTGCTCTGCCTTTGTGCTGCGTTGCTGCATGATTTAGGTCATGGCCCTTTTTCGCACTCATTTGAAAAAGTTTTTCACCTCGACCATGAGCAGTTTACTCAAGCCATCATAATGGGAAAAACAGAAGTCAACGAAGTGTTGCGCAAAGTAAGTGAAGACTTTCCGAAAAAAGTAGCAGAAGTCATTGCAAAAACCTACAAAAGCAAGCTTGTTGTTAGCTTAATCTCAAGTCAAATTGATGCAGATCGAATGGATTATTTACAGCGTGATGCTTACTATACAGGCGTGAGCTACGGTCATTTTGACATGGAGCGTATATTACGAGTCATGAGACCAAGAGAAGATCAAGTTGTGATCAAAGAAAGTGGCATGCATGCGGTTGAAGACTATATTATGAGCCGCTATCAAATGTATTGGCAAGTATATTTTCATCCTGTAACGAGAAGTGCTGAAGTCATTTTAACAAAGATTTTGCACCGCGCAAAAGAGTTACACCTCGACCATTACCCATTTAAACAACAACCTGTTCACTTTTATTCAATTTTTGAAGATAAAGTGTCTGTTGAAGAATACCTAAAACTAGATGAATCGGTCGTCTTGTTTTACTTTCAGGCATGGCAGGAAGAAGAAGATAAAATTTTATCAGATTTATGCCGTCGCTTTCTTAATAGAAAACTATTTCAGTATATTGAGTTTAATCCGAACTCACAGATGAAAATGTGGATGGAGCTTACTCAGCTTTTTAAAAAAGCTGGAATTGATCCTGAATATTACCTCGTTGTCGATTCTTCAAGTGACTTGCCATACGATTTCTATCGACCAGGAGAAGAAGAAGAGCGGTTGCCTATTCATTTACTCATCCCTAACGGTGAGTTAAAGGAACTTTCTCGTCAATCAGAAATTGTTGAATCCATTTCAGGTAAAAAAAGAACAGATCATAAATTATACTTTCCTCAAGATTTAATTGATCAATTATCATCTAAACGAAAAGTAAAAGAGCAAATTAGAAGCTTGTTGCAAAGAGATAAGAGTTAAATAGTATAGGAGTTGAAGGGGCTTTGTTAAATGATCATGCGAAAATCGTGAAGGTGTTTGCGGCTGCTGGAGAGATTGTTGGTAGAAAAAAGTTACAAAAGATGATTTTTATTGCAAAGAAATTAAAGTTTCCTTTTTATGAAAAATATAATTTTCACTTTTTTGGACCATATTCTGAAGAATTAACGCTTCGTATTGAAGAACTGTGCAACTTAGGTTTTTTAAGTGAGGTAAAAGAGAAAAAAGGTGGCTACATGCAGTATCGATACGGACTTACAGAAGAAGGTGAACGATTTCTAAGTCATTATGAGCTAGAGCTTCCTCATTTAGAACCGTGTATGGTTGATATGAATGACCGAAGCTCAAAGTTTCTAGAGCTTGTATCCACAATTCTTTACTTTGATGATTTATCCAAAGAGGAAGTAAAAGAAAAAGTGTTCACATTAAAAAGTAAACAAGGCTATACAGAAGAAGATATTGAATCAGCTTATCTTTATATTGAAGAGCTATGTGAAAAAGCAATAGCGACACAAACACTTCGGCATTAATGTGTTTTATGCGTAAGAGGCTTGAAGATGAGTGAGTAAAAGTAAGTAAAGGTAAGTAAAGGAAGGTTGCATGCAACATCCCTTGCTCGTCTATCCGTTGATATGACTGGGTTTTTCCAGCAAGGGACATTGTGAGCTGAGCCAAATAGGGGTGGTCTTCGCCCCTTTTCACTCAGCCCTTTATGCATAAGGTCCTTATTCCTGATCGCTTAGACGCTTTCCGCCTACACCGTAATGGTTTTTAGACATCTCTTCAATAAATACAGCAATCTTTTCAGCTGGTGCACCTGTAGTTTCAGATACGGCTTCTGTTACTTTTTCAACAAGTGCTCGTTTTTGATCTTCTGTACGTCCTTCAAGCATTTTAACTGTTACATAAGGCATTTCAATCGCTCCTTTGATGTGGGTAATGGAAAGAATGATTTGTAAAAAACACGATGACAGAAAGTGTTTCATACATACATCTATAGTATACTTGTCGTACGGTGAAAACAAAAATAAAGGAGTTGCGATGTGGAACAATTTTTAGCTTTTCCTCTTTCAACTATCCCTTATGTAGTCGTAACGTTGTTGATTGCGTTTACTGTGCATGAATTTGCACATGCATATGTGGCTTATAAGTTTGGTGATCCAACGGCTAAGAACCAGGGTAGATTGACACTTTCTCCCTTGTCTCATTTAGATCCATTTGGAACGCTTTTAATTATTATTGCAGGATTCGGTTGGGCACGTCCTGTTCCTGTGAACCGGTTCTATTTTAAAAATCCACGTTTGGCAGGTATTTTAGTATCCATAGCAGGGCCTATTAGCAATTTGATATTGGCGTTTTTAGGTATGGTTATCTGGTATTTGTGTATCCGCTTTGGTGTTGATACAGGGACAAGTGAGTGGTTATATGAGTTCTTTAATCTGTTTATCGTAATTAATGTTGTTTTATTTCTCTTTAATCTATTACCATTCCCACCTCTAGACGGATACCGCATTTTGGAAGATTTAATGCCTAATGACATTCGCGCCAAGATGACGCAGTATGAATCTTGGGGAATTCTTATGTTTCTTATTATTGCCATTACGCCACTAAGTGACTATGTCATTGCCCCTATTTATAATATAGGTGTGGAGTTTTTTATACGCATTTTTGATAGCTTGTTACATCCAATTATACAGCTGACGATAGGAGGATTATTATGACAGATCAACCTAAAAAGAAAAATATCGGTTTTAATATTATTAAAAATGATCCAACAGATGGACATGGAGGATTTGGCGTAGGGGCGTTAAGCTTAGATAACATTTCTCCTGTATTTGTGGATCCAACAGAAAAAGAAGCATTTGTTGATATTGGAGCAATGCATGCACGTAGTGTTGTAGAAAAAGGAATTAAATTTCTTCCCAATAAAGAAGACGTGCCAAACGGTAAATTATATTGGCTTGTATGGGTGACAATTGACCGTAAAGAAACAGGCCCTTATTATGCAGGTGTAACGGCTTGTGAAATGACTGTGGATCGTGAAATTCGTCGAGGCTATAAGTCTTTACCGGAGCATGTAAATAAGATGGACAAATCATTGAAGCGTTACATTATGGTCGATCATATGGATGAGACATCTAAGCATACATTAAGAGAATTCTTAAAAGGACATAACCCTGAGATGTGGGAAGCATCTGATGTGAAATTAAAAGAAGGTCTCCTCAATCAATAAAAAGTGGATAAAATTTGTCTAAATTGTGACGTTTTTCTTTTAGCTACTTGAGGTTTTCTCACAAAATAAGTAAACTTAAAATAATTATGGATATTTTATAGAACTAGGACACTAGAAAAGCCGAAGGGATTTATCCCTTCGGCTTTTCTAATTAAACCATGGTAACCATTTTTTATACCATTTTGTCTTCTCTTGGGTTTTCTCTTTCGTTGGTGCTGATTCAGAGCTGTTGTACAAATGGTCTGTACACTGCTCTGTCGGTTCTGTTCCACTCATATAATAGGCAGTATGCTTTACAGGGCAAGCGTCCGTAGCTAATAATCCATTTTCTGGATTTATTTTAACCTTTTTGACTTCTTTCGGCTGTTCAAACGAAGAGATAGGTTGCTTTCTTAACGCTTCTTCCATAAACGTAACCCACATCTTCTTCGCATAGGATCGCTCTGGCACAGAATCAATGGATTTTCCTTTGTCATAGCCTGTCCACACACCTGATACTAACTCTGGAGAATAACCAATCATCCAACTATCAGTGGAGGTTGAACCAGATTTTCCAGCATAAGGACGGGAAATGTATTTTAAAATTGGTTTGCCAGTAATGGTCGTATAACCATTTAAGCTTTCGCTAAACATTCCTGTCATTAAATGGGTCGCAACAGATGCAAGCCCTTCATCAAGAACTTGCTTCTTTTCGCTCTCTGCCTCATAAAGCAACTCTCCATCATATGTTTCCACTTTTCTAATGAACGTTGGCTTTACTTCAGCGCCTCCATTGGCCAGTATGCTATAAGCATTGACCATCTCAATCACTTTTACAGGAGATGTTCCTAGTGCAAGAGATGGGACACGTTTTAACGGTGTCGTGATTCCCATCTTTTTAGCTGTTTCCACTAAGCGATGTTGCCCGATAAACAAATGGGTTTTCACCGCATAAACGTTGTCAGAAAGAGCGATGGCTTGCGCGAGCGTAATTGGTCCTTTTGCATAGTAATGATTAAAATTACTAGGTGTATAAGTTGATGCCCCATCATCAAATGTGAACGTTGTACGCTCACTTCTCATAACCGTAGAAGGGGTAAAGCCATCTTCTAGGGCAGCGTAATATAAAAGTGGTTTCATTGTTGATCCAGGCTGCCGAACAGCTTGTGTTGCTCGGTTAAAAGGACTTTCAGTGTAATCTCGTCCTCCAATGAGCGCCTTTACTTCACCATTTTTAGGATTCATCGCTACAAAAGCAGCTTGAATAGAAGATTGTGCCGAAATCGTTTCATCCATCTTTTCTTCTGCAATCTTTTGTAGTGTCGCGTCTAACGTTGTGTATACTCTTAACCCTTTTGTTTGAATCATCTGCTCATCAATGTGAAGTTCATCCTTTAACTGCACCATCGCGGCAGCTAGAAAGTAAGGAGCGTCTGCTTCTTTATGCTCAACGGAGGCAGAAGTAAACGTGACGTTCTCTTTGTGCGTTGTATGAGCTAGCTCTTTTGAAATAAATTCATCTTCAACCATCATGTTTAAGATAATTTGTTGTCTTTTTTTGGCATTATCAAAATGAAGGAGAGGAGAATAATAGCTAGGCCCCTTTGGTATACCGGCTAGTAACGTGGCTTCACTTAATGTTAAATTGCTGGCTGACTTTCCAAAATACGCTCTTGAAGCGGCTTCAATGCCGTATGCACCATGTCCATAGTAAATCGTATTTAAATAGCCTTCTAAAATGCGATTTTTATCGTAATTAGCTTCTAGACGAATAGTGTAGAAGGCTTCTTCCATTTTTCGCTTCCATGTTTTGTCGTGCTCTAAAAATAAATTTCGTGCATATTGCTGGGTGATCGTACTAGCTCCTTGTACTTTAGACATGGCTTTTATGTCCGCTAGTAATGCACCTGCAATTCGCTTGTAATCAAACCCGTGATGTTGGTAAAACCTTTTATCTTCAACAGATAAGGTGGCCTGCAAAAGAAAAGGAGAAATGTCACCTAGACTAACCCAATAGCGTTTCTCACCGTGGTGGACTTCATCAAGAACGTTGTCTCCATCATCAGTATAAAAAATAACAGTCTGAGGAACAGTGAGAGGTGGAGGGCCTTGTATTTTAGCGTAAATGACTATGCTCGCAATGATGAAAAGAGAAAAGATTAATAGGATAAATGCTATGACAAATATCATGCGCAAATACTTACGTGCTCGTTTAAGTTGCTCTATTCGTACAGCTTCCATCAATTTTCACCGCCCTATTATTCACTCTTTAACAGTATGAAATGGAAACTATTTTTTTAAACGTATGAAATAAATATTAAAAATTCACTTGCATTTTTGCTAGATTCCTCTATACTTTTTTCATGTTTGTATAAATTGTGTTAGGGTAATCTATGGATAGATTTAATACAAAATAGAAGGGAAGAACATAAATGGAATTATGGTTCACTGAGAAACAAACGAAGAACTTTGGTATTACGGCGAAAATTAAACGTACTTTACATACAGAGCAAACAGAGTTTCAAAAATTAGATATGATTGAAACAGAAGAGTTTGGCAACATGTTAGTGTTAGATGGCATGGTTATGACGACTCAAAAAGATGAGTTTGTGTATCATGAAATGGTTGCACATGTGCCTTTATTTACACACCCAAATCCTGAAAACGTTCTTGTAGTAGGAGGCGGAGACGGCGGTGTTATCCGTGAAGTGTTAAAGCACCCAAGCGTGAAAAAAGCGACACTTGTTGAAATTGATGGAAAGGTTATTGAGTACTCAAAGCAATACTTACCAGAAATCGCAGGCAAGTTAGAAGATCCACGTGTAGAAGTAAAAGTAGATGACGGCTTTATGCACATTGCAAAAAGTGAAAACGTGTATGATGTCATTATGGTTGATTCAACAGAGCCTGTTGGACCAGCTGTAAACTTATTCACAAAAGGCTTCTATGCAGGGATTTCAAAAGCATTAAAAGAAGACGGTATTTTTGTTGCACAAACAGATAACCCTTGGTTCACACCAGAGCTTATTACGAATGTACAACGTGATGTGAAAGAAATTTTCCCAATTACGCGTCTATACATTGCAAACATCCCGACATATCCAAGTGGAATGTGGACATTCACAATTGGTTCTAAAAAGCATGATCCATTAGAAGTAAGCAGTGATCGCTTCTTTGACATTGAAACAAAATACTATACACCAGAGCTACACAAAGCTTGCTTTGCATTACCGAAGTTTGTGTCTGATTTAATTAAATAAGAAATGATTGATGATGAAACATGACAGGAGTAGGTGAAGACGCTTCTGTCATGTTTCGTGTTCATCTCATATACAGGGAGGATTCGACCATGCGTTTTGATGAAGCTTATTCAGGCAATGTGTTCATTAAAAGTCATCCAAGTTTTGAAGAAAGTGAAGCCGTTTTATACGGTATGCCAATGGACTGGACCGTAAGTTATCGTCCAGGCTCTCGTTTTGGTCCTACTCGTATTCGTGAAGTATCAATTGGTTTAGAAGAGTATAGTGCTTATTTAGACCGCGAGCTAGAGGAAGTAAAATATTTTGACGCAGGTGATATTCCATTACCGTTTGGAAATCCACAGCGCAGCTTAGACATGATTGAGGAATACATTGATCAATTATTAGATGCAGGGAAGTTTCCATTAGGAATGGGCGGAGAGCATTTAGTATCATGGCCAGTTATGAAAGCAATGTATAAGAAGTATCCAGATTTAGCAATCATTCATATGGATGCTCATACAGATTTACGCGAAGAGTATGAAGGAGAGCCTCTATCTCATTCAACACCAATTCGTAAAGTCGCTGAATTAATTGGTCCTAAAAACGTTTATTCATTCGGCATTCGTTCTGGAATGAAAGAAGAGTTTAAATGGGCAAAAGAAAACGGCATGCACATCTCAAAATTTGAGGTGCTAGAGCCATTGAAAGAAGTGCTTCCAACACTTGCAGGTCGTCCTGTTTATGTCACAATTGATATTGATGTACTAGACCCAGCTCATGCACCTGGTACGGGTACGGTTGACTGTGGTGGTATTACATCAAAAGAGCTACTTGCATCGATTCATGCCATTGCACATTCAGATGTAAATGTAGTGGGAGCAGACTTAGTTGAGGTTGCACCAATTTACGATCCATCAGAGCAAACAGCCAATACAGCTAGTAAGCTTATTCGTGAAATGATTTTAGGATGGGTACAAAAATAAACAAAAAAAGAGGTAAGTGCCTTTAAGCACTTACCTCTTTTTTATTTATGCTATTCAAATGTCCCTTTAACAAGTATGTTTTTTTCGTTTACCATGCAAACGCCTTTAGCAAAAACGGTCTGAATTTCGAGTGTTTCCTGATCTACCAACACTAAGTCAGCGTCTCTGCCTGTTTCCACTCGTCCTTTTTGGTTAAGCTTTAACAAGTGAGCAGGATTGGATGTAATGACACGAATCGCCGTTTCAATCGGTAGGTGCTCTTCTAAGATGGCTGCTCTGACTTCACGATAAAGAGATGATACTTTCCCAATTTGAAGACCTAACAGCTCGCCGTTTTCATCAAAGTCAGGAAGGCTTGCTTGCCCATCTGATGTGAAGGTGATTTGGTCAATGCTCACACCTGCATCCAGCATTTGTTTTAAACCTTTGCTGCATTTTACTTCGCCCATTTCTAAAAAGCGAGGAATGGTACTTGTCGTAAAATCTACATAGCCCCCTTTTTTTGCAAACTCAATACCTGCTTCAAACAAGTAGGGGTTACGGTTAATATGGGTAGGGTGGAAGGTGCGAATTGGGATATCTGTTGTTGCTACAACCTCTTCAAGAAGAGATAGCTTAGAATGACTGTCGCCTAAATGTACATTTACGATGCCAGCCTTCCCAGAAAGCATGCCCCCAATTCTTGTTGCAGATGCGATTTTCGCCATTTCCTCTACTGTTGGCTGAGAAGAGCGATGATCACTAATCGCAATTTCACCTGTACCAATGATTTTGTCGATTAAGATTAAATCATCTTCGATTTTGCCTGTTAAGGTTTTAACAGGGACTTGATAGCTGCCTGTATGAACATAGCAGGTGATGCCCTCTTCTTCTAATCCTCGTGCTTTTGCTAAGAGAGCGCTCATTGTACGTGTTGTGCCGTCTGTTCCAATGACTCCTACAATCGTTGTGATGCCGGAAGTGGTCGCATCTGTTAGCATCATTTCAGGTGTGCGAGTTTTGTAGCTTCCTTCACCACCACCACCCATAATATGAACGTGTGAGTCAATAAAGCCTGGAAATAATAGCTTCCCTTCGGCATCGATGATCTCTGTGACCAAATCTTCATCGATTTGAATGGTGTCACGGATATACCCAATTTTGTTGGAAACAATCAGTACATCTTTTTTTCCAAGATAGTCTGGACTATATATTTCTGCGTTTTTAATTAATACAAGCATAGCTAGAACTCCCTTTATCGAAATTAGCGATGTTCATTTTAGAATGCAATTAAAGCACCTATAATAACAAAAATACTAGAAAGAATGAACAATACGATTTGAAACTTAAAAATAAACTTAAACCATGTACCCCAATCGATCCGTGCTGCCCCTAGTGTACCCATTAAAGCAGCTGATGTTGGGACGATAATATTGGTTAGTCCGTCTCCTAATTGGAACGCTAGAACGGCTACTTGACGTGTCACACCTGCAACGTCAGCTAATGGCGCCATTAGAGGCATTGTAAGAGCTGCTTGCCCTGATCCTGAAACAACAAAGAAATTGAAGATGGATTGAAATGCTAACATAAACCAAGCAGATAGAGCCGCTGGCATGTTATCGGTCAAACCGCCTGCATGATACAAGACTGTATTAAGTACAGAAGGAGCATCTGGTGAATCTCCGCCTAGAATCAAGACAATTCCCTTCGCCATTCCAACGACTAAAGCAGCTGGTAACAAGTCTTTTGCTCCTTGCGTAAAGCTCTCGGCAATACTGTTTACAGTCATGTTATTCAATTTGAAAATAACACCGATAATTCCTGCTACAAATCCAATGATAAAGAACTGTGTTGCGATTTCAGGAATATAATAAGCGTGTTTTACAACACCCCATACAATCCAAATGATTCCTAACGTAAGCGTTAATACAACTAACCCATGCCCTAATTTAAAGTCTGCTTTTAGCTCTTCAGAGTCTTGTTTCTTCTTGAAATATTCACTCGTGCTATAAGCGAGAGATTTTGTTGGGTCCTTTCGGATTTTCGATGCATACCACATTGTATAGGCAACCCCAACAGCCGTAAAGATAATCCACATGACGATTCGAAAAGGTGCTCCTGATAAAACGGGCACACCTGCCACACCTTGAGCAATTGCCACACCAAAAGGATTCATCCACGAAGCAGCAAATCCAATCTGTGTTGCTACATAAGTAATCATGACACCTGTAATGGCATCATAGCCAAGTCGAATGACGATTGGAACTAAAATCATTGCAAATGCAATGGCCTCTTCTCCCATTCCAAAAACAGCACCACCAAGGGAGAATAAAAAGAACATAAGTGGAATAAGTAAAATTTCTTTTCCTTTTGTTTTATTAATCATCGATAGAAGGCCATGGTCAATCGCTTTTGTTTGCATAACGATACCAAACGCGCCTCCAATGATTAAAATGAAGGCAACGACTCCAACAGCAGATCCCCATTTATCTCCTGAGACAAGTCCTTCAAATACATAGTTTAAAATTCCGACCTCTCCAAAAGGTTCAAACAAACGAACGCCTTCTTTAACGGCCTCTCCACTCTCATCTGTTTCATATTCAAAGCTATCTGGAATTAAAACAGTCTTTGTTACTTCATTACCTTGATCAGAGTACGTGATTTCTTCTGTTTGGAACATGCCTTTTGGAACAAGATAAGTTAGTAAAGCTGCAAATAATACCACGAAAAAGATGATGACAAACGTGTGTGGCATTGAAATTGCTTTAGGTTGTTTTTGCTTTTCGTTTTTCATGCTTGTTTCCCCTCTCTATTTTTTAACGCTTCTCTCTCTCTATCTATCTATCTTTATTACATGCAAGAAGTGTGCCAATCGATTGAAAAGTTCTATTGTCAGTTTTTTTAGACATCTTTTTGTCGATTGACTATAAATAAGTTCTTTTTGGTTGTTATAATAAAACCAATTAGGAGGGGTTTGGTGTGAGAAAGTATACATTGACATTAATTGCAGGAACGATTGAAACCAAAGAGGCATTAACCAAGCAGTTAAACCATTTGATGGGTGAATTTTTACACATCCATAGCTTTGCTGTAGATGAAGGACTGCCAAATCAATTGAATGACGAAACGATTTTGCTTTCATCGAATCATGTTCTACAAGAAGTGAAAGAGATGCTATCTACTCACTCTAATGTAATTGTGGCGAATCGTACAGTTAATCATGAGCAACTAGATAAACTATTAGAACTTGAGAAGGGAAAGAAAGTATTAGTGGTCAATGACTTTAAAGAAACAGCTCTTGAATTAATTGATACATTACTTGAAATTGGATTGCTACACCTTCAATACGTCCCTTATGATTCAAATAAACGATATTATAACGACATCGACATTGCGATTACACCTGGGGAAACGACTATCATTCCAAAATATATACCACATAAAATCGACATTGGTGTTCGGCTTTTAGATGTATCTACGATCTTGAAGCTAGTCGATCACTACGCCCTTACTCATATGTCAACAGTTGTATCGCAACGTTATATTCAGAGCTTCATTCACCTCAACCAAAAACTACTTCATGCTGAAAAGCAAGCAGAACGATTACGTCTTCATTTAGAAAATGTTGTAGATGCTGTAGATGAAGGGGTCTTAGCGTTAAATGAAGGTCGAGAAGTGACAGTGTATAATGCGTTTGCTGCAAAAGTATTTGGTATTCCGCAACAAGAAGCAATAGGCAAATCAATAGATGAATTAAAAGTTCAAAAGGACGTAGCAACCTTTATTCAACAAAGACAAGGCGAAGATGGATTATTTACGATTAACGGCATCGATGTGGTTGTTCACAGGTTAGAATTGTCACAAGAGAAAGCCATTGTTGTCACGATTAAAAATGTTAATCAAGCTATTGAGATTGAAAAGAAAGTAAAGAAAGAGCAACTGAAGAGCGGCCTCGTTGCTAAATATCACTTTACGCATATTATTGGTTCCCACCCAACGATTAAGGAAACGAAAAAGATTGGTGAAAAGCTTGCCAAGTCCGAGCTCCCAGTTTTAATTCAAGGAGAGACAGGAACCGGAAAAGAGTTGTTTGCTCATGCAATTCACCATTCATCTTTTCGGCATACAGGTCCATTTTTAGCTGTGAACTGTAGCGCGATTACAGAGACGTTACTTGAAAGTGAACTGTTTGGTTATGAAGAAGGAGCTTTTACAGGTGCACAACGAGGAGGAAAAAGAGGATTATTTGAATTAGCTGATGGGGGAACCATTTTTTTAGATGAAATTGGCGATATTAGTCCTAACTTACAAGCCCGTTTACTTCGTGTTTTACAAGAAAAAGAAGTAAGAAGAATAGGTGGTGAAAAGCTCATTCCCATTAATGTGCGAGTCGTTGCAGCGACAAACAAAAACTTGCAAGCCAAAATTGTAAAGGGAGAGTTTCGTTCAGATCTTTACTACCGATTAAACGTTCTCAGTCTCCAGCTTCCAAGCTTAGTAGAACGAAAAGCAGATATTCCGTTATTAGTTGAGCACTTTATTAATCAAAGTAATCAAACAGTGGACATTGAACATACTGTCATGGATATGCTCATTCAACACAAGTGGGAAGGGAATATTCGTGAATTAAAGAACACAATTGACTACATGCTAACGGTGTGTAACGGTGAGCGATTAACGTTACAAGATATCCCGAAAAATTGGTCTTCTTTTACGCACTCGACAGCAGAGGACAGTGTGTTTCATGTGAAACAATCGTCTCTTACACTCATGGAAAGAAAGGAATATGAATTAATCCTTCGCATCATTAAACGTTGCAATGAGAATAGCCAAGCAGCCAGTCGACGAATCATTTCTCAAGAAATGAAGCATACAGATCAAGTTCTTACTGACCAACAAATTCGTCACCGATTAAACGCACTTGAATCTCACTCATTCATTACAAAGGGAAGAGGGAGATCAGGGACAAAGATTACTTTGCAAGGAATTGGATTTCTACAATCTCTTGAAGAGAAAAGGTAACGATGAACTCTCGTTTTTCCTTTTTCCTCTTGTTGAATTCTTGTCCTAGAATGTTTATACTAGTTAGGTTATAACCATGTAAATAAGGAGTGTCTTTTGGTGGATTATGCTTCATCAGAAAAGAAGGCCGTTCAAATTCGTATCGTAACAGACATTCGAGATGGTCATCGCAAAGAAACAACAGCGATGAGCGCGAAGGGAATGTACTATAAAAAAGGTGAGACAATCTACCTTGCTTATAAAGAAAAGCAAGAAGTAGGTGAAATTCAGACGATTGTAAAAGTTAGTGAGCAAGAAGTCAGTGTTACAAGGTCTGGTGCTGTAAAAATGAAGCAAGTGTTTCGTAAAAGAGAGCTATCAGAAAGTACATACATCAGTCCATTCGGGCGTATGGACATGAAGACACTTGCCCATAACATTGAATATAAACAAATGAATAAAAAGGGTAGATTGTTTATGACATATGATTTGCATATGCAAGGTGATTATGCAGGCAACTATGCGTTAACAATCACTTTTAAGGAGGCGTAACGTCATGAACATAGTGGAGAAAGTTCAATTAAATTTAAAAGAAGAAGTCAAACAAGCGGTTTTAAAAGCAGGTCTTGCACAAGTAGAAGAAATTCCTGATGTGATTTTAGAAACACCAAAAGATAAGTCACACGGTGATTACTCAACAAATATGGCGATGCAATTAGCACGCGTTGCTAAAAAAGCACCACGTATGATTGCGGAAGATTTAGTGAATCACTTTGATAAAACGAAAGCTTCAATCGAAAAGATTGAGATTGCTGGACCAGGATTTATTAACTTCTATATGAATAATTCGTATTTAACAGACCTTGTACCAACTATTTTAGATGCAGGTGAAGCATACGGGGAAACAAACACAGGTAACGGTCAAAAAGTACAAGTAGAGTTTGTTTCAGCTAATCCTACAGGAGACCTACACTTAGGACATGCACGTGGAGCAGCAGTTGGTGATTCTCTTTGTAACGTATTAGCAAAAGCAGGCTACGATGTGTCACGTGAGTATTACATTAACGATGCAGGAAATCAAATTAACAACCTAGCTAAATCGGTCGAAGCTCGCTATATGCAAGCGCTAGGAATGGATCAAGCAATGCCAGAAGACGGATATCATGGTGAAGATATCATTAAAATTGGTAAAGGGCTTGCCGACACACATGGTGACCAATATATTCAAGTTTCAGAAGAAGAGCGTTTAGCGTTTTTCCGTCAATATGGATTAGAGTATGAGATGGAAAAGTTAAAGCGTGATTTAGAAGAGTTCCGTGTGAAATTTGATGTGTGGTATTCAGAAACATCTCTTTATAAAAACGGAAAAATTGATGATGCACTTTCAACATTACGTGAGCAAGGTCACATTTTTGAAGAAGAAGGAGCAACGTGGTTCCGCTCCACTACATTTGGTGATGACAAAGATCGTGTATTAATTAAAAATGACGGGTCTTACACGTATTTAACACCAGATATTGCCTATCACCAAGATAAAATTAAGCGTGGCTTTAATAAGCTAATCAATATTTGGGGTGCAGATCACCATGGTTACATTCCACGTATGAAAGCGGCAATTCAAGCGCTTGGCTATGAAAAAGATACGCTTGAAGTTGAAATCATTCAAATGGTACAGCTTTATCAAAATGGTGAAAAAATGAAAATGAGTAAACGTACAGGTAAAGCTGTTACGATGCGCGACCTAATTGAAGAAGTAGGACTAGATGCAACTCGTTATTTCTTTGCAATGCGTAGCGGTGATACACATATGGACTTTGATTTGGATTTAGCTGTATCTCAATCAAATGAAAACCCAGTGTACTATGCACAATATGCGCATGCTCGTATTTGTAGCATTTTACGTCAAGGTGAAGAAATGGGCATTTCCATTGATAAAGACTTAGTGTTAAGTCATATTAGTGCAGAAAAAGAAATTGATTTGTTAAAGAAAGTGGGAGAATTCCCAGCAGCTGTAGCAGAAGCAGCAACGAAGCGTATTCCACACCGCATTACAAATTATGTGTTTGATCTTGCTTCAGCTCTTCACAGCTTCTATAACGCTGAAAAAGTGTTAGATAGTGAAAACATTGAGAAGAGTAAAGCTCGCTTAGCTCTAATTAAATCAGTTCAAATTACGTTACAAAATGCGTTAAAACTTATTGGTGTATCAGCTCCAGAGAAGATGTAAAAAGATGACCTAACAGAAGCGATATTAAATCGCTTCTGTCTAGGTCATCTTTTTTAATAGCGAATGGTCGCACCGCCAATTCGTTTTACCCCCCGTACTTTGCTAATGTCTTCAATCAGCTTTAAAAGTGCTTGATCCTTTAATTTCGCTTCAATCATGACGTCAAAGTCTTCATTTACCCCTTTTGCTAGCTCTAAAAATGGGTGAATAAATTCAAAAGAGACGTAATCAGCATGACTACGAAAAGCCTGATCAGACTTTGGTGAAGATAAATGCACTTTTGGCTTTAACCCTGTATGTTTCCACGTAGAGAACACTCTTGGGAGTAACGTCTCTAGTGCTGTCTCGCACGGGTTTGCTTGGTGGTGGTGATAGTCAAAAACCAAAGGGATGTTTTCTTGTTCACAAATATCAAGCGTTTCTTCCGTCGTATAGGTTTTATCATCATTTTCAAGTGTCATGCGTTGTTTGATAGGAGGAGGGAGTATAGAAATATTTTGATGGAAACGTTCAACTGCCGCATGCTTATTCCCGTATGCACCACCAACATGAATATTAATAACCGCTTCATCTGCGACTCCCATGGCTTCTAACATATTGTAATGGTATTCCATATCAATCACCGCATTTTCAGTAATATGCTTTTTATCACTTGTAAATAAGGTAAATTGATTTGGATGTAGACTAACACGTAAGCGATGCTTTTTAATCAGCTCACCAAGCTCTTTCCATTCATCTTTAAACGCCGAAAGATAATCCCACTTTGCCTCAGGATGAGTGGCAAGAGGGACAAGGGAAGATGATAGGCGGTAGAGAGGGATTTCATGTGCAATGTTAAAATGTATCGCTCGTTTTGTATGATGTAAATTTTGCCTCGTTACGTCAAGTAGCTTCTCGGTTCGCTCTGCTTGTTCCATCTTACTCCATCTTGTAAATGTGAGTGTTTTAGCAGGGGAGCAATCCCATAGTGATAATGCGTGTGACACATAGCCAAATCGAATATCCATGTAAAAATCCTTTCTTTGCTTTTTACTAGGTGGATGACTCCTTCTTTTTATAAAAGAGGGGAGATTAGTGTGGCAAATGCTTGCTTTACATGATCAAGAAGTTTTCGTTTTTTCAAATCTTTTAATTGTAACTGTTTTGACTCCATCAAGCTTTTGTAAAACGTTTCTTTCGCTTGTTTAATAAAAGATTGATCGAAAATATAACAATTCACTTCTTGATTTAAAAACAAACTGCGTTTATCAAAGTTACCGGTTCCAATGTCACAAATGTCATCATCTACAATAATGACCTTGGCGTGATAAAATCCATAATAATACTCGTATACAGATCCGCCAGCTTCTAAAAGAGTCGGAATATAAGCAAAAGCAGCGTCTCGGACAAACGGATGATCTGCCCGCATAGGGATTAATACATTAACCTTTACCCCTCTTTTTATTGCTTCTAACAAAGCATTAAATAATTTTTCACTTGGAATAAAATAAGGAGTACCAATACAAAGCTCATGCTTTGCTTTTTCAATTAGCATTAAGAAATCACGCTCTAATGTATAGCCTTCCGTTGATTTTAACTGAACCATCTCTGTGCCAGCAGGTTGAGCAGAAAAATACCTTGATTCGTGAAGTAAGTTATTTTTTGTCGTTGCTTTCCAATCAAGTAAAAACTGTCTTTGTAAGTCATTTACCACTAATCCTTTTAATTTCAAGTGATAATCCTTCCATATTCCCAAGGTAGGATCGAGTCCTAAATATTCTTGGCCAATATTAAATCCACCGATATAACCTACCTTTCCATCAATGACAGAAATCTTCCGATGATTTCTTGCATGTAGCGTATAGAAAAGAAAAGGCAATCTAGGTATTTGACTATAGGAAAACTGAACGCCGTGAGCCTTTAAAGAAGAAATAGCCTTTTTTCGTATTTTTAAACTCCCAATACGATCGGTCAGTAAACGAACTTCTACCCCTTCGCTTGCTTTTTTCTCCAGGAGCTGTAGGAATTGCTGACTTATGTTATCTCTTTTTATAATGTAAAACTCAATATGAATGGAGTGAGTGGCTTGATCGATTGCAGCAAACAAATCTTTGAAAAGGTCAGTACCATTTGTAAATAATTGAATGTGAGCATGTTTTTTTGAAAATGTTTGTTCTTCTTGCTTTTGAAGGTGTGCTTTTTTTCCGAGTGAGAAATCAAGAGCAAACCAAGCAACGAGAACAATTAGAAGCAAGATGATCACGAGAATAGCTAGCAAATGGAACTCCTCCTTTTTCTTTTTATTAGTTTCACCTTCTTTACCAAGAATATGAAAAGAAGTAAAAAAAGCTGTTGACTGAATGCTCATTCATAACTACAATAAAACTAACGATATTATCTGAAAATTTATTATAGTCAAACACCTATGAGCCGACTATAATGAGGATGAAAGGAGTTTTCAGCGTGGATGTTTTATTGTGGATCAACTTTGGTTTGTTTCTGTTTGTAACCGCTTACGCATTATCCTTGTTTGTGTATCTAATTAAGACACGTATTGCGTATATTCGACTAGGCAAAAAAGTAGAGTTTGATCAAAAATTTAAAGAGCGTTTAGATAAAGTTTGGGTTAACGTTTTTGGACAAAAAAAGTTGTTAAAAGATAAAAAAAGTGGCATTATGCATGTGATGTTTTTTTATGGCTTTATTCTTGTTCAATTCGGTGCCATTGACTTTATTTTAAAAGGACTTATTCCTGGTGCTCACTTACCACTAGGCCCGCTATACCCTGCATTTACCTTCTTCCAAGAGATTGTCACACTTACCATCTTAGTTGCTGTTATATGGGCATTTCACCGTCGTTATATTGAAAAATTAGTTCGTCTAAAAAGAGGCTTTAAATCAGGACTTGTACTGATCTTTATTGGTTCTTTAATGTTATCCGTCTTATTTGGAAATGGCATGTCACTCATCTGGCATGAACATAGCTTAACGTGGACAGAGCCTGTCGCATCAGCGTTTGCGTTCTTATTAGGTGGCATTAATCAAACCGTTGCTATCGCATTGTTTTACGTATCATGGTGGATTCACTTACTCGTATTACTTGCATTCTTAGTGTACGTGCCACAGTCTAAGCATGCACATTTAATTGCAGGTCCAGCAAACGTCTTTTTTACTCGTTTATCAAATCCAGGAAAACTTGAAAAAATTGATTTTGAAGATGAATCTCAAGAGTCATTTGGTGTTGGGAAAATTGAAGACTTTACTCAACCACAATTGATTGACCTATATGCTTGTGTAGAATGTGGACGATGTACCAACATGTGTCCAGCAACAGGCACAGGGAAAATATTATCTCCAATGGACTTAATTATTAAGTTGCGTGATCACTTAACAGAAAAAGGCGCCGTTATTACATCAAAAGCTCCTTGGGTTCCAACCTACGCGTTTTCTAACACAAAAGGCAATCAGCTTGCAATGATGGCTGCAGGTAGCGGGAGTGTAGAGGCGGCTGCTACAACAGAATACAATCCTTCTTTAATCGGTGATGTCATTACGGAAGAAGAGATTTGGGCATGTACAACGTGTCGTAACTGTGAAGATCAATGTCCAGTTATGAATGAGCATGTAGATAAAATTATTGATTTACGACGATTCCTTGTTTTAACAGAAGGAAAGATGGATGCAGATGCTCAGCGTGCGATGACAAACATTGAGCGTCAAGGTAATCCATGGGGATTAAACCGTAAAGAGCGTGAAACATGGCGTGAAGCACGTGAAGATGTGCAAATTCCAACTGTAAAGGAAATGAGCAAAGCTGGAGAAGACTTTGAATATCTATTCTGGGTTGGATCAATGGGTTCTTACGACAACCGCAGTCAAAAAATTGCGTTATCCTTTGCGAAGTTATTGAACGAAGCGGGTGTGAAGTTTGCCATCCTTGGTAATAAAGAGAAGAACTCTGGAGATACACCGCGTCGTCTTGGGAATGAATTCTTATTCCAGGAGCTTGTAACAAAAAACATTGAAGAATTTGCTAAAAATGATGTGAAGAAAATTGTAACGATTGACCCGCATGCTTATAATATCTTCAAAAATGAGTATCCAGATTTTGGGTTAGAAGCAGAGGTCTATCATCATACTGAACTACTAGATCAGCTTGTTAAAGAAGGAAAGTTAAAACCAACGTTTGAAGTAAATGAAACCATTACGTTCCATGATTCTTGCTATTTAGGTCGTTATAACGAAGTGTACGATCCACCACGAGAAATCTTAAAATCAATTCCTGGTGTGAAATTAGTAGAGATGGAGCGTAACCGTGAAACAGGAATGTGCTGTGGAGCAGGTGGTGGCTTAATGTGGATGGAGGAAACAACAGGAAATCGCATTAACGTAGCCCGCACGGAACAAGCGTTGGCTGTAAGTCCAAGTGTTATTAGTGCTGGATGTCCTTATTGCTTAACGATGTTAAGTGATGGAACAAAAGCAAAAGAAGTAGAAGAGCAAGTGTCCACATACGATGTAGCAGAACTACTAGAAAAAGCGGTATTTGGTACGCAACAAGAATTAGTATCGTAATGAATAAAAGAGCTGTATGAAAGGCAAGAAGAAATGTATCCTATGAAATCCTCTGCCCATCTATCAACCGGTTCTACAAAGCAGGGGCTTTCATGGGCTGTCATAAAAGGAGTGTTTATCGCTCGTTTTATGGCAGTCCGTTTGTTTTTCGGTTATGTCGAGCGAGCGTTCAGTCAAAAGAAGCAAGTAATAATAGGGGAGGAATTGAACATGAGTCGAACAGTGATTTTAAGCGGTGTGCGTACACCTTTTGGAAAGCTCGGAGGTAGTTTAAGCTCGTTAAAGGCTACAGAATTAGGTGGGATTGCGATTGATGAGGCATTAAATCGGGCAGGTGTTGCAAAAGAAGAGGTAGAGGAAGTACTAATGGGCTGTGTCTTACAAGGAGGGCAAGGGCAAATCCCTTCTCATCAAGCTAGTCACTACGCAGGCCTTCCTCCACAGGTGAAAACGGAAACCATTAATAAGGTATGTGCATCTGGTCTTCGTAGCGTCACAATGGCTGATCAAATCATTCGAGCTGGAGATGAAGAAGTGATTGTAGCAGGTGGTATGGAGTCCATGAGTAATGCACCTTATATTCTTCCAAAAGCTCGTTGGGGATTAAGAATGGGCGATGCAGCCGTGAAGGATTTGATGATTCATGATGGCTTAACATGTAGCTTTACAGGTGTTCAAATGGGTACATACGGAAACGAAATTTCAACCGAAATGGACATTTCAAGAGAGGCACAAGACCAATGGGCATTTCGTAGCCATCAACTTACGGTAGCGGCTCATGAACAAGGGAAGTTTGAAGATGAAATGGTGACGGTGAACGTGCCACAGCGTAAAGGGGAACCACTTGCTGTTTCAAGAGACGAAGCACCAAGGAAAGACACATCAATTGAAAAGCTGTCTACGCTACGACCTGTATTCGGCCAAGTTGGAACCATCACGGCAGGCAATGCGCCAGGGGTAAACGATGGAGCGGCCGCGCTTGTTCTTATGAGCGAGGAAAGAGCAATCAAAGAGGGGAAAAAGCCGCTAGCAACCATTTTAGGTCATGCATCGTTAGCAGGAGAGCCGAAAGATTTTCCGAAAACGCCAGGACTCGTTATTACAAAACTATTAGAGAAGACTGGTAAAACAGTTGCAGATATTGATCTTTTTGAAATTAACGAAGCGTTTGCGGCCGTGGCACTTATTAGTATGAAATTAGCAGATATTCCAGAAGAAAAGGTAAATGTAAACGGTGGTGCCGTAGCACTTGGTCATCCAATTGGGGCGAGTGGTGCAAGAATCATTGTCACGCTTATCCATGAGTTAAAACGCCGTGGTGGCGGCATTGGAATTGCTTCAATTTGTAGTGGTGGCGGCCAAGGCGATGCCATTATGATTCAAGTAGATTAATAGAGAACCAGGGGGATGGACATGGAAATGAAAAAAGTAATGGTTATAGGAGCAGGACAAATGGGGGCAGGTATTGCACAAGTATTTGCAATGGCTGGGTATGAGGTAAAGCTTCAAGACTTGCAAGAAGCATTTTTACAGCGTGGCATGAAAACAATTGAAAAGAACTTAAATCGACAAGTGGAAAAAGGAAAGCTTTCAGGTGAAGAGAGAGATCAAACGTTAAGTCGCTTACATCCAACTGTTGAAGTAGAAGCAGTAAAAGACGTGGATTTAGTCGTTGAAGCTATTGTTGAAAACATGGATGTGAAAACAAAGCTATTCGCTAAGCTAGATGAGTTAGCACCTGAACATACGATCTTAGCGTCTAATACATCTTCATTACCAATTACAGAAATTGCAGCAGCAACAAAAAGACCAGAGCAAGTTATTGGCATGCACTTTATGAACCCAGTACCTGTTATGAAGCTAGTAGAAATTATTCGTGGGTTAGCGACAAGTGAAGAGGTGTATCAAGTCATTTATGAAACGACAAAAGTGTTAAATAAAGTTCCGGTAGAGGTTAATGACTTTCCTGGATTTGTTTCGAATCGAATTTTAATGCCAATGATTAATGAAGCCATTTATACGTTATACGAAGGGGTAGCAACAAAAGAAGCAATCGATGATGTGATGAAACTCGGAATGAACCATCCGATGGGACCATTAACGCTTGCTGACTTTATAGGGCTTGATACATGCCTTTATATTATGGAAACTCTTCATGAAGGATTTGGAGATGACAAATACAGACCATGTCCACTTTTACGAAAATATGTAAAAGCTGGATGGCTAGGAAAGAAAACAGGCAGAGGGTTTTATGTGTACGAATAATTGCTTAGGAGGCACAGCATGATTCCATTAACAGAAGAGCAAAAGATGATGCAAGCCATGGTAAGGGACTTTGCAAGCAATGAGATTGAACCCTTTGTTGAAAAAATGGAACAGGGAGAATTTCCGCGAGAAGTCTTAAAGAAAATGGGAGCGTTAGGATTACTAGGGATTCCGATTTCAGAAGAGTATGGCGGGTCTGGAATGGACTTTCTGTCCTATATCATCGCGATACATGAAATTTCAAAAGTAAGTGCAACGATGGGAGTTATCCTATCTGTTCATACATCTGTTGGAACGAATCCCATTCTTTATTTCGGCACAGAAGAGCAAAAGAAAAAATATATTCCTAAACTAGCGACTGGTGAGTATTTAGGGGCGTTTTGTTTAACAGAGCCACAAGCAGGATCGGATGCAGCAAGCTTGAAAACGAGAGCAACTAAAGATGGGAATACGTATCTTTTAAATGGATCAAAGGTGTTTATTACAAACGGAGGCGAAGCTGACACGTATATCGTGTTTGCAACGACAAATCTAGAGCTAGGAAGCAAAGGTGTGACTGCATTTATTGTAGAAAAAGATATGCCTGGTTTCCACGTTGGGAAAGACGAAAAGAAAATGGGCTTATATGGCTCAAGGACCGTTCAGATTACATTAGAAGATGTGCGTGTTCCAATTGAAAATCGCTTAGGGGACGAAGGCGAAGGATTTAAAATTGCGATGGCCAATTTAGACGTTGGAAGAATTGGGATTGCCGCACAATCATTAGGGATTGCCGAGGCAGCTTTGATGAAGGCAACTGAGTATGCAGAGGAGCGACATCAATTTGGTAAACCAATCTCCAAGCAACAAGGTATCGCATTCAAGTTAGCTGATATGGCAACAAGTGTAGAGGCTGCTAAACTATTAACCTATCAAGCTGCGTATTTACGTGCAAATAACCTACCTTGTGGTAAACAAGCATCGATGGCTAAATTATTTGCCTCTCAAACAGCTATGCAGGTCGCAACAGAAGCCATTCAAGTACTTGGTGGCTACGGTTACACAAAAGACTATCCAGTTGAACGCTATTTCCGTGATGCAAAAGTTTGTGAAATTTACGAAGGTACAAGTGAGATTCAACGAATTGTCATTAGTAAGCATTTATAAGACGGGGGATGAAGAGATGTATTTTAAATTATCAGAAGAGCATGAAATGATTCGCAAGATGGTAAGAGACTTTGCTAAAAATGAAGTAGAGCCAACGGCTGCAGAGCGTGATGAAGAAGAACGATTCGATCGTGAGATTTTTGATAAAATGGCAGACCTAGGGCTAACGGGTATTCCTTGGCCAGAAGAATACGGCGGAATTGGAAGCGATTACTTAGCGTATTGTATCGCAGTTGAAGAATTATCTCGTGTATGTGCATCGACGGGAGTAACCTTATCTGCACATACATCACTAGCTGGTTGGCCAATTTACAAATTTGGTACAGAAGAACAAAAGCAAAAATATTTAAAGCCAATGGCACAAGGGAAAAGCATTGGCGGTTACGGTTTAACAGAGCCAGGATCTGGTTCAGATGCAGGTGGCTTACGCACAACGGCTAAAAAAGATGGCGATGATTATATTTTAAATGGCTCTAAAATCTTCATTACAAACGGTGGTATTGCTGATTTCTACGTGGTGTTTGCCTTAACAGATCCAAATCAAAAGCAGCGTGGAACAACTGCTTTTATTATTGATAAAGATATGCCAGGCTTCTCGGTTGGTAAAAAGGAAAGCAAGCTAGGGATTCGCTCTTCACCAACAACTGAAATCATGTTTGAAGAGTGCCGTGTTCCAAAAGAGAACGTATTAGGTGAAGAAGGTGACGGATTTAAAGTAGCGATGATGACATTAGACGGTGGCCGCAACGGTATTGCTGCTCAAGCAGTTGGTATCGCCCAAGGTGCACTAGATGCAGCGGTTGCTTACGCAAAAGAGCGCTATCAATTTGGTAAGCCAATTATTGCTCAACAAGGTATCGCGTTTAAATTAGCAGACATGGCAACAAGTATTGAGGCAGCTCGCTTGTTAACGTACCAAGCAGCTTGGCTAGAATCAGAAGGGCTTCCTTATGGAAAAGAGTCTGCTATGTCTAAGCTATATGCGGGTGATGCAGCGATGAAAGTCACAACAGAAGCGGTTCAAGTCTTTGGAGGTTATGGCTATACGAAAGACTATCCGGTCGAGCGTTTTATGCGTGATGCAAAAATTACGCAAATTTATGAAGGAACACAAGAAATTCAACGTCTTGTTATTTCAAGATATTTAGGAAAGTAAAATTCAGCTGTTAAATGAGGTGGAGGGTTTGAAGAAACGAGAAGTACCGGCCTCTGTAAAAGATGAGCGTTTAATAGAGAAGCGACGTAATGAAATGGTCAAGGGGGCGGTAAGTCTTTTTAAGGAAAAAGGATTTCATCGCACAACGACAAGAGAAATTGCGAAGTCTTCAGGTTTTAGCATTGGTACCCTATACGAGTATATTCAAACGAAAGAGGATGTCCTCTACCTTGTTTGTGACAGCATCTATGACCAAGTTCGCCAACGCTTAGAACAGGCCATTCATACAGAGCAATATACAGTGAAAAGCTTGGAAAAAGCCATTGAAAACTACTTTAAAGTAGTAGATGAATTACAAGATGAAGTGCTGGTCATGTATCAAGAGGTTAAGTCATTGTCAAAAGATGCACTGCCTTATGTACTAAAAAAAGAAGTTGAGATGGTTAGTATGTTCGAAACCATTATTCAAGGGTGTGTCCTAAACAATGAATGTTCATTAACCGAAAAAGAAATTCAATTGCTTGCTCATCACATTTTTGTTCAAGGTCAAATGTGGGCGTTTAGGAGATGGGCCTTACATCGTCTATATAGCCTTGAAGAATACACAAACATGCAAATTAAGTTTTTACTGCAAGATTTCTCACGTCAAACTACGTATTAACAAGGGGGATTTTTACGTGTCGGGGTATAAGTTGAAAAATCATGTTCGTTTTGTGACAGCTTCTAGTTTGTTTGATGGTCATGATGCTTCCATTAATATTATGCGTCGCATTCTTCAAGCTGGTGGTGCAGAGGTGATTCACTTAGGTCATAACCGCTCAGTTGAAGATATTGTCAATGCAGCAATCCAAGAAGATGTCCAAGGAATTGCGATTTCTTCGTATCAAGGCGGTCATGTTGAATATTTTAAATACATGTATGATTTGTTAAAAGAAAGAGGCGCTTCTCATATTCGTATCTATGGTGGTGGCGGAGGCGTTATTATTCCGAGAGAAATTGATGAACTTCATGAATACGGAATTGCTCGTATTTTTTCGCCTGAAGATGGAAGAGAGCTAGGCTTACAAGGAATGATTGACGTTATGCTTCAGGAATGCGACTTTACAACAGTGCATCAAGTTGAACGTGATTTAGAGCAGCTATCTCCTTCGAATCATTTGTCAATTGCTCGCTTAATTAGTTTAGTTGAAAATGCTCATCAGCTAGTCGACGAGCATGCCGCAACGTTAGAGGAAGTTAGAACAAAGGCGAATGAGGAGAATAAGGTTGCACCTGTTATCGGGATTACGGGTACAGGAGGAGCTGGTAAAAGTTCATTAACAGATGAACTCGTAAGACGCTTTTTAACAGAAGTAAAAGATATTAATATTGCCGTTTTGTCTGTTGATCCAACAAAGCAAAAAACGGGTGGTGCTCTGCTTGGTGACCGCATTCGTATGAACTCTGTTTCGTCATCACGCATCTATATGAGAAGCTTGGCTACACGTCAATCAGGAACAGAGCTATCTACAGCGATTAAAGATGCGATTTCAATTGTTAGAAAAGCTGGCTTTGATTTAATAATTGTTGAAACAAGTGGAATTGGGCAGGCAGATGCGCAAATTAAAGATATTTCAGATGTGTCTCTTTATGTGATGACAAGCGAGTTTGGAGCACCATCTCAATTAGAGAAAATTGAAATGATTGATTACGCAGACTTCATCGTTATTAACAAGTTTGAGAAAAAAGGCTCGTTAGATGCAAAGCGTCAAGTTCAAAAGCAATATCAACGAAATCATGTTCTATTTGAGCAAGAGATTGATGAAATGCCTGTATATGGAACGATTGCTAGTCAGTTTAACGATGTGGGTACAAACACGTTCTTTGCAAAGCTATTAGATCGTGTGAATGAAAAGTATGAGTTGAATTGGCAAACAACGTTAGAGGTAGCCGCAACCGTTGAAAAACAAAACATCATTATTCCAAATGAAAAGCAACAATATCTAAGAGAAATTGCAGATACTGTTCGTACGTATCATCAACAAACTGAAGATCAAGTGCATATTGCTCGTAAATTTTATCAGCTTGAAGGTGCAATGGAAGAAGTGTCAGATGAGACGACGCTTGAAACATTAGAAGCTGTAAAAGAGCAATATGAAGGCAAGCTAACGCAACACTCAAAGAAAATCCTAAACACGTGGGATGAAAAGAAGCAGGCTTATAGTGGAGAAAAATTAGTTACAAAGATTCGTGACAAAGAAATCGTCACGGTGCTACGAACTGAAACGTTATCAGGTCTATCAATTCCAAAGGTAGCGCTTCCGAGATTTAAGGAATACGGAGAAATTTTACGATGGGTTTATAAAGAGAACGTACCTGGATCGTTTCCGTTTACGGCAGGTGTATTCCCGTTTAAACGAGAAGGGGAAGATCCAAAGCGACAGTTCGCTGGTGAAGGAACGCCAGATCGTACAAATCGACGCTTCCATTATTTATCAAAGGATGATGATGCAAAACGCTTAAGCACGGCATTTGATTCGGTTACTCTTTACGGAGAAGACCCAGATTATCGTCCAGATATCTTTGGGAAGATTGGTGAAAGTGGTGTGAATGTTTGTTCACTCGAAGATATGAAAAAGCTTTATAACGGCTTTGATTTATGTGCACCATCTACATCGGTTTCCATGACTATTAACGGCCCTGCTCCAATCATTTTAGCGATGTTCATGAATACGGCAATTAGTCAGCAAATAGAGAAGAAAGAGCAAGAATTAGGCCGTATGTTAACGCTAGAGGAATATACGAATGTGAAGACGTATACGTTAGAGCAAGTTCGTGGTACGGTTCAAGCAGATATTTTAAAAGAAGATCAAGGGCAAAATACATGCATCTTCTCTACGGAGTTTGCGCTGAAAATGATGGGAGATATTCAAGAGTACTTCATTCAAAATCAGGTACGCAACTATTACTCTGTTTCGATTTCTGGTTATCATATTGCTGAAGCAGGGGCAAATCCAATTTCACAGTTAGCCTTTACGTTGGCAAATGGATTCACATATGTAGAGTACTACTTAAGTCGAGGAATGAGTATTGATGACTTTGCACCAAACCTTTCTTTCTTCTTCAGTAATGGCTTAGATCCAGAGTATAGTGTCATTGGTCGTGTAGCACGTCGGATTTGGTCAGTTGTCATGCGTGATAAATATGGAGCAAATGAACGAAGTCAAAAATTAAAGTATCATGTTCAAACATCAGGTCGCTCATTACATGCTCAGGAGATCGACTTTAACGATATTCGTACAACGTTACAGGCATTAATGGCGCTGCATGATAATTGTAACTCTCTTCATACGAATGCATACGATGAAGCTATTACAACTCCAACTGAAGAATCTGTTCGTCGTGCCATGGCGATTCAAATGATTATTACAAAAGAGCATGGATTAACAAAAAATGAAAATCCACTTCAAGGGGCATTTATCATTGAAGAGTTGACAGATTTAGTTGAAGAAGCGGTTCTTCAAGAGTTTGAGCGAATTAGTGATCGTGGCGGTGTATTAGGCGCTATGGAGATGCAATATCAACGAGGAAAGATTCAAGACGAATCGATGCATTATGAGATGAAAAAGCATACAGGTGATCTACCAATTATTGGTGTGAACACGTATTTAAATCCAAATCCTCCTTCAAAAGAAGAGCTGAACGAAATTGAGTTAGCTCGTGCATCAAACGAGGAAAAAGAATATCAAATCAAGCAACTTCAAAAGTTCCAAGAAAAGCATAGTGACAGACTGGATCAAGCATTAGAAAATTTAAAAGCAGTAGCAAGAAGAAATGGAAACATTTTTGAAGAGTTAATGGAAACAGTAAAAGTGGCAAGTCTTGGTCAAATTACAAGAGCTCTTTATGAAGTAGGCGGTCAATATCGTCGTAACATGTAAATAGAAGTGATTTTCACCTAAGTTATAACGAGGGTCAACGAGATTTTTTAAGCAAAATACCTTGTCTATTTATCCATTGGTTTAACAGGATGGAATAGGCAAGGCATTTTTGTTCTGTAAATAGTTTTTTAAAAGGAACACTAGCATAAATGTATTGAATTTGTTTATAATGAATGGTATGTATTTATTCATTTCCATCATTTTGCACGTATGATGAACGCATGAAATAGATTTTATGTATACATAGAAAGGATGTGCCTAATTTGAGTCTAGCACAATACTCAAAAGAGCAATTAAAAGAGATGTCTATGATTGGACTAACTTACACGCTTCTTTCAGAAAAAGCAGATCGTACACCAATGTCTTTTCAAGAAATTATGAATGAAGTAAAAGCAATTTTAGAGCTAACAGATGAAGAAGTAAAAGCAAAAATTGCACAGTTCTATACAGACTTAAACATTGATGGTCGCTTCATTTCTGTTGGAGAAAATCGTTGGGGTTTACGTAGCTGGTATCCGTATGATCAAATTGATGAAGAAGTACTTCCAGCAGCTAAGCCTAAAAAGAAAAAAGCGAAGAAAGTTGTAGATGAGGACATCGAAGACTTTGATGATTTAGATGAAGAAGATTTAGAATATGAAGATTTAGATTCTCTAGATGAGGACGATGACGAAGAGGAAGATTTCGAAAGCATCGATGCGGACGATTTCGATGATGAGTCAATTGAAGAAGATGAAGATGAAGATTATGATCTAGAAGATGAAGAATTAGAAGATGATCTAGAATATGAAGAAGAGGAAGACGAAGATAAGTAATCGTCTCTTGACTTTTTATGTTGAAATCTGTAGAATCTTTTTTGGGCTCTTCAAGAGAGGATTCTATAAAATAGAATCTACGTCTATAGATAATTGCTCCCAATCCGTTAAGGTATTGGGAGCAATTTTTTTGTTTTTTATAAACGTAACAATGGTTATTTTAGAGGCTTTCATGAATGAATCATAATGGTTTATGTGAACACTTTTAATATTGCATACTTCAATCTAGAGGGGGAAAAAACATGACAAAATACATTTTTGTAACAGGTGGCGTAGTATCATCTTTAGGAAAGGGAATCACGGCTGCATCTTTAGGTCGTCTATTGAAAAATCGCGGGTTAAACGTAACGATTCAAAAATTTGATCCATACATTAACGTAGACCCGGGTACAATGAGTCCTTATCAGCACGGAGAGGTATTCGTAACAGATGACGGTGCAGAAACAGACTTAGACTTAGGTCACTATGAGCGCTTTATCGATATTAACTTAAACAAATACAGCAACGTTACAACAGGTAAAGTTTACTCAACTGTTTTACGTAAAGAGCGTCGCGGTGATTATTTAGGTGGTACTGTACAAGTTATCCCTCACATCACAAATGAAATTAAAGAGCGCGTATTCCGTGCTGGTAAAGAAACAAATGCAGACGTTGTTATCACAGAAATTGGTGGAACGGTAGGAGATATTGAGTCATTACCATTCTTAGAAGCGATTCGTCAAATTAAGAGTGATATTGGCCGCGATAATGTGATGTACATTCATTGTACACTTGTGCCATATATTAAAGCAGCTGGCGAAATGAAAACAAAACCAACGCAACATAGTGTAAAAGAATTGCGTAGCTTAGGTATTCAACCAAATGTTATTGTTGTACGCACAGAAATGCCGATCTCAGACGATATGAAAGATAAGCTAGCACTATTCTGTGACATCGATTCAAATGCAGTTATTGAATGTCGTGATGCAGAGACATTATATGAAGTACCATTAGCATTACAACAACAAAAATTAGATCAAATTACGTGTGATCACTTAAAGTTAAATTCGAAAGAGCCAGATATGGCAGAGTGGACAGCGTTAGTTGAAAAGGTAAAAGCATTATCAAAAACAACGAGAATTGCGCTTGTTGGTAAATATGTAGAGTTACAAGATGCATACATTTCAGTTGTTGAAGCATTACGCCATGCTGGGTATGCGTTTGATGCAGATGTAAATGTGAAATGGATTAACTCTGAACATGTAACACCTGAAAATGCGAAAGAATTATTATCAGATGTTGATGGGATTTTAGTTCCTGGTGGATTTGGTGATCGTGGTGTAGAAGGTAAAATCGTTGCTACACAATATGCTCGTGAAAATAAGGTGCCGTTCTTAGGTATTTGTCTAGGGATGCAATTAGCTTCAGTTGAGTATGCACGTAACGTGTTAGGATTAACAGATGCGCATTCTGCTGAGCTTAACCCTGAAACGACAAATCCAATCATTGACTTACTGCCTGAACAAAAAGATGTAGAAGATTTAGGTGGAACGTTACGCTTAGGTTTATATCCTTGTAAATTAACAGAAGGTTCATTAGCTTACGAAGCGTATCAAGATGAAGTTGTATATGAACGTCACCGTCATCGCTATGAATTTAACAATGAGTATCGTCAAGCGATGGAAAACGCAGGGTTTATCTTCTCTGGAACAAGCCCAGATGGTCGCTTAGTTGAGATCGTTGAGTTAAAAGACCACCCTTGGTTCGTAGCATCTCAATTCCATCCAGAGTTCAAATCTCGTCCAACAAGACCTCAGCCGTTATTTAGAGATTTTGTTCGTGCATCAATTGAGCTTAGTGAAAATAACTAATAAAAAACGCCATCCGCTCAAGCGGATGGCGTTTTTTATTCATACTCTTCAACCATTTCCTTCATCGTAAATGCGAGACCATAGTAAGCATATAACGCAGTGATTACTGCAGGAAAACCAAAACGCATTCCATCTTCACCAGGAATAAGAGCCTTAAGAAGCTTTGTATCAATGTGTACATCTGTAAGGGTGTGTACAGATTCACGTTCAATCTCTTTTGGAACAGCTCCAATACTAACAGTAGAAATTCCTTTCTCTTGTAGCTGTTTAGCCATTTCTATCACTGTTTCATTTGTTGAAAATCGAGACACGAGTAAAACACGATCAACAGATGTTAATTCATCAAAAGACGTAAAAGGCTTTGCATAAGGAAGTGGTTCTTCACTCACAGTTGCTTCTAGAGTGACTGCCTCCATTTCACCTGCGCCGTAGATGAAAATTGAGCCATCTCCCACAGCTGCTTGTGCTAGTATGCGTGCACCATCTTCTATCGTAAATTCTTCTTTTTCATCAATTCGTTTAAGTAAACCCATTAATTGAGTTGTGAAAATCTTAAGCATGATGTTCTTCACCTTTCTCCTTTACATTCTGTTAGTCATTATAACGAAAGTAAAATAACAAAGAAAGCGAGGAGGTGTGACAAAATAAGTAAACAGCTCTTATCTATAATGAGCTAGATGAATTCATGAAGAAACGAGTGTATTATCTTGGTATAATAAAAATAAAGGGTGTGTCATTACCATTCATTGAAGCAATCCTTCATAGACATAGGGATGAGTAGTTGGAAATAAGGAAAAAAATACAAGTGTCATTTTATTTAAAAAGAAGGAATTTTATTTTCAAAGTCGAAATATAGGTTTAGTTATGTTTGTGTGGGATTTTTATAAATAAAAGGTGGGGTTACATTGAGTGAGAAAATTCTAATTGTCGATGATCAGTATGGGATTCGAATCTTGTTAACAGAAGTGCTACAAAAAGAAGGATATCAAACATTCCAAGCAGCAAATGGATTTCAAGCAATTGACATTGCGAAGAAAGAATCACCTGACTTGGTGTTATTAGACATGAAGATTCCTGGTATGGACGGAATTGAAATTTTGAAAAGACTAAAACAATACGATGCAGATATTAAAGTAATTATTATGACCGCTTACGGTGAACTTGATATGATTCAAGAGTCAAAAGATTTAGGTGCTTTAACGCATTTTGCCAAGCCATTTGATATTGATGAAATTCGTAAAGCTGTCAAGGAATATTTACCAGTAAGAACAAGTGAAGCGTAACCATAGTGAAAAAGCCAAACATTTTTTGAATATCTTTGTAAAAATGTTGCCGTTTTGCTTTATAGTTGGTATCCTAAGTACTGTGATTGGCTATTCGACAAGTTTAGATAGTATTATCTAGTTACATGAAACGTTCATTTCAGAACATACTAGGTAAGTGAAGAATTTTCGAATAGTACTGATAATGGCTTATCTCAAGGAGGATTCATTATGCCTTTAGTATCAATGACAGAGATGCTGAATAAAGCAAAAGAAGAAGGTTACGCAGTAGGTCAGTTTAACTTAAATAACTTAGAATTCACTCAAGCAATTCTTCAAGCTGCACAAGAAGAGAACTCCCCAGTTATTCTTGGTGTATCTGAAGGTGCTGCTCGTTACATGGGCGGATTCAAAACAATTGTGGCACTAGTTAAAGCATTAATGGAAGAGTACAAAGTGACGGTTCCAGTTGCGATTCACTTAGACCACGGTTCAAGCTTTGAGTCATGTGCAAAAGCTATCCATGCAGGTTTCACATCTGTTATGATTGACGCTTCTCATGATCCATTCGAACAAAACATTGCTACAACTTCTAAAGTAGTAGAATTAGCTCATTTCCACGGTGTATCTGTAGAAGCTGAGTTAGGTGTTGTTGGTGGACAAGAAGATGACGTAATTGCTGATGGCGTTATTTACGCAGATGCAAACGAGTGTGAAGAGCTTGTTAAGCGCACAGGTATCGATTGCCTAGCTCCAGCATTAGGATCTGTTCACGGTCCTTACAAAGGTGAACCAAACCTTGGTTTCACTGAAATGGAAGAAATTGGACAACGTACAGGTGTACCTTTAGTTCTTCATGGTGGTACAGGTATCCCAACGAAAGATATCCAAAAAGCAGTTTCTTTAGGAACAGCTAAAATCAATGTAAACACTGAGAACCAAATTGCTTCTGCAAAAGCAGTTCGTGAAGTACTAGCTGCACAACCAGAGCAATACGATCCACGTAAATACTTAGGACCAGCTCGCGATGCAATTAAAGAGACGGTAAAAGGTAAAATGCGTGAATTCGGTTCTTCTAATAAAGCGTAATAGAAGCATTACTCTATCTTAGAGGTTCTATGACATCTTAATTAAGAAACCGCCTTATTCGTAGGGCGGTTTCTCTTGTATCATAAAAGTAAGCGTTTCCGGTATGAAGTGTCATCTAGAACATGTAAGGGGAGCATTCAAAAAGGGCTAGATGACCAGTTGCGAGACGATTTCTATTTTATTAAGTGATTTGTAGTTGTGTAAAATTAACATACAGAAGACATTCATTAAAATAATGGGGGAATGGACGATGAAATTTTTTATTGATACAGCAAACTTAGAAGAAATTAAGGAAGCGCATTCATTAGGATTATTATCAGGAGTCACAACCAATCCAAGTTTAGTAGCGAAAGAAGGTATTCAATTTGAAGACCGCTTACGTGAGATTACTAGCTTTGTTTCTGGTTCTGTAAGTGCTGAAGTCATTGCAACAGATGCTGAAGGAATGATTTCGGAAGGAAAAGAACTAGCGAAAATTGCACCAAATATTACAATTAAAGTACCAATGACACCAGACGGATTAAAGGCAGTCAAGGTATTTGCGAGTGAAGGAATTCAAACGAACGTAACATTAATCTTCTCAGCTAATCAAGCCTTATTAGCAGCACGAGCAGGTGCAACATACGTGTCGCCGTTCTTAGGGCGCTTAGATGATCTTGGTCATAATGGCATTCAATTAATCTCGGAAATTGCAGAAATTTTTGCGATTCATGACATTTCAACAGAGATTATTGCTGCATCTATTCGTCATCCGATGCATGTAACAGAGGCAGCTTTAAACGGAGCTCACATCGCTACAATTCCTTATCAAGTATTAATGCAATTATTTAAACATCCGTTAACTGATTCTGGAATTGAGAAATTTTTAGCAGATTGGGAAAATCGTAAAGCCTAATTAAAAGTACAAAAAACAGGTTTGCTTCTGCCTGATGAGTGATTTATAAAGGGTAAAAAATTGGTTATATGTTTGAGGTTGGATCAGAGAGAAAGGCTCGCTTCTTTGGTTCAACCTCCATTTTTCTGTAAAATTTGCGATTTTATACATGAAATTTTTATTTTCGTGTAAACTAGTAGGTAATAAGGAAAATAACCATTCTTTTGTCAAAATAATTTCCAAATAATTCCTTATACAATGCATAGGGGAGATAATGAGCATCTTCGCTAGAAAGGAGAAGCAAATGGAAAAGTTAAAAATACAAGGTGGATTCACACTTAGTGGAGAAGTCCGGGTAAGTGGAGCTAAAAATAGTGCGGTAGCGCTTATACCAGCTACTATTTTAGCCGAGTCGCCGGTAACGATAGAAGGGTTACCAGACATTTCTGATGTTCAAATGCTGAGTGACTTAGTGGAAGAAATTGGTGGGCAAGTGACGTATGAAAACAATGAGTTAACGGTTGATCCATCAAGAATGGTTGCAATGCCTTTACCGAACGGAAAAGTAAAAAGATTACGTGCTTCGTATTACTTAATGGGGGCAATGCTAGGACGCTTTAAAAAAGCAGTGGTCGGTTTGCCTGGTGGTTGTCACTTAGGACCGCGCCCAATTGACCAACATATCAAAGGATTTGAAGCGCTAGGTGCAACGGTGACAAATGAACAAGGGGCGATTTACTTACGTGCTGACGAATTAAGAGGGGCAAGAATTTATCTTGACGTTGTGAGTGTTGGCGCAACGATTAACATTATGTTAGCGGCGGTTCGTGCGAAAGGTCGTACGGTTATTGAAAATGCAGCGAAAGAACCAGAAATCATTGATGTCGCGACCTTGCTTACAAACATGGGAGCAAGAATTAAAGGAGCAGGAACGGATGTTATTCGTATTGATGGTGTAGATGAGCTAAAAGGATGTCGTCATTCCATCATCCCGGACCGAATTGAAGCAGGTACTTATATAATCATGGGTGCTGCTATGGGGAAAGAAATGATTATTGATAATGTCATTCCTCAACATTTAGAGTCTGTTATTGCCAAGTTGAGAGAGATGGGAATTCGTATTGAAACAAGTTCAGATCAAATTCTCGTTGCGACTCAGCCGAGTTTGAAAGCTGTGGATATTAAAACATTAGTATACCCAGGGTTTCCAACAGACTTACAGCAACCTTTTACGTCACTTCTAACAAGAGCAACTGGGACAAGCATGGTAACAGACACTATTTACGGGGCGCGCTTTAAGCACATTGATGAGTTACGAAGAATGAATGCTTCGGTCAAAGTAGAAGGAAGATCTGCTATCATTAATGGTCCTGTTCAACTGCAAGGAGCACGAGTGAAAGCATCAGATTTACGTGCGGGCGCAGCGCTAGTGACAGCTGGGTTAATGGCGAAGGGAATCACAGAACTAACGGGATTAGAGCATGTAGATCGTGGTTATAGTCATCTTGTTGACAAGCTATCGAATTTAGGAGCGATGGTTTGGCGTGAACGAATGACGGAGCAAGAAATCGAACAATTTCAAAATTCGTAACAAAGATAAAGGGAATAGAGTTTGATTGACAACAAGGGGGAAAATCGGATGGAAAGAAGTTTATCAATGGAATTAGTACGTGTAACAGAGGCAGCTGCTTTAGCTTCCGCTCGATGGATGGGGAGAGGAAAAAAAGATGAAGCAGATGATGCAGCCACTTCTGCTATGCGTGATGTGTTTGATACGATTCCAATGAAAGGTACGGTTGTCATTGGAGAGGGAGAAATGGATGAAGCACCGATGCTTTATATTGGTGAGAAGTTAGGGACAGGCTATGGTCCAAGAGTAGATGTAGCAGTTGATCCTTTAGAAGGAACAAGCATTGTGGCATCAGGTGGCTGGAATGCACTAGCTGTTTTGGCGGTAGCAGATCATGGTAATTTGCTGCATGCTCCCGATATGTATATGGATAAAATTGCAGTCGGCCCCGAAGCCGTTGGACAAATTGATATCAATGCACCAGTTATTGATAATTTAAGAGCTGTAGCGAAAGCAAAAAACAAAGACATTGAAGATGTAGTGGCAACGGTGCTTAATCGTCCACGACATGAGAAGATTATCAATGAATTACGAGAAGCGGGTGCGCGTATTAAGTTAATCAATGACGGAGATGTAGCAGGTGCAATTAACACGGCATTCGATCATACCGGAGTAGACATTTTATTCGGCTCAGGAGGGGCACCTGAAGGCGTAATTGCAGCGGTTGCTTTAAAGTGTCTTGGTGGAGAATTACAAGGTAAGCTTCTGCCACAAAGTGATGATGAGCTAAAGCGTTGTCTAAATATGGGGATTACGGACATCAGTCGCGTCTTATACATGGATGACCTTGTAAAAGGTGAGGATGCAATCTTTTCAGCTACCGGTGTAACAGATGGTGAGCTTTTAAAAGGTGTTCAATTTAAAGGAACAACTGGTACAACACAATCCATTGTTATGCGTGCTAAGTCTGGAACTGTACGCTTTATTGATGGCAAACATAGCTTAAAGAAAAAGCCAAATTTAGTCATCAAGCCTTAATGATTGAATGGATGTAAGGATAAAAGGATGAGAGAGATAATTATGGAGTGATAACCAAAAAGGTTCTCACTCCTTTCTGTTCCTAAATACAGTACGTATAACGTGAGGAACGGAACTATAAGCCTTTTAATCTATTAAATTTATACATCCATTTTCTACTAGTAAAGGACTAGAGAAAAAAAGATTGATTAAAAAGATAGAAAAAGGGTAGAATATAAATTGCTACGTTGGTTTATCTGTTTGCGTAAAGTGAAACAGTAAGTTCTATCTTTTAAGCGACTATTGTAAACATCTAAAAGATTCTACTTATGCATACTTCTAGACTACCTTCTCCATCTTCAATTATACATTCCATCCATATCATATCTCATGTAACCGGTTGAATTTAATATGGGGGAAATCAGAAATTATTTCATAAATAAAGAGTGGTGTTCCCATGAGTTTGACATTATCGAATTTAGAAAATATGAAATTAAAAGAGCTATATGAGCTCGCACGGGAGTATAAAATTTCATACTACGGTAAATTAACAAAAAAAGAGCTTGTGTTTGCAATTCTTAAAGCGCAAGCAGAACAAGACGGTCTTCTGTTTATGGAAGGCGTACTAGAAATTATTCAGTCAGAGGGATTTGGATTCCTTCGTCCAATTAATTATTCGCCTAGCTCGGAAGACATTTATATTTCTGCGTCACAAATTAGACGTTTTGATTTGCGTAATGGAGATAAGGTTTCTGGTAAAGTAAGGCCGCCAAAAGAGAATGAACGTTACTACGGCTTGCTTCATGTTGAGGCAGTAAATGGTGACGATCCTGAATCCGCAAAAGAGCGTGTACACTTCCCGGCGTTAACACCGATTTATCCGAATCGCCAAATGGTTTTAGAAACAACTCCACGAAGCTTTTCTACAAGGATTATCGACCTTATTGCTCCAATTGGCTTTGGACAAAGGGGACTAGTTGTTGCACCTCCAAAAGCAGGTAAAACGATGCTATTAAAGGAAATTGCAAACAGCATTACAACCAACCATCCAGAAGCAGAGCTTATTGTTTTATTAATTGACGAGCGCCCTGAGGAAGTAACGGATATTGAGCGTTCAGTAGCTGGAGATGTAGTAAGTTCTACATTTGATGAAGTACCAGAAAACCATATTAAAGTAGCAGAGCTTGTGTTAGAGCGTGCAATGCGTCTTGTGGAACATAAGAAAGACGTTATTATTTTAATGGATAGTATCACTCGTTTAGCTCGAGCATACAACCTAGTCATCCCACCAAGTGGACGTACATTGTCTGGTGGTATTGATCCGGCGGCATTTCATCGTCCTAAGCGCTTCTTCGGTGCTGCGAGAAACATTGAAGAAGGTGGCAGTCTGACTATTTTGGCAACGGCACTTATCGATACAGGTTCACGTATGGATGATGTCATTTATGAAGAATTTAAAGGAACGGGCAACATGGAGCTTCATTTAGACCGTTCATTATCTGAAAAGAGAATCTTCCCAGCAATCGACATTCGTCGCTCTGGAACACGTAAAGAAGAGCTACTTATTCCAAAAGAGCATCTTGATCATTTATGGGCAATTCGTAAGTCGATGACTGATACGCCGGACTTTGTTGAAAAGTTCTTAAAGCGATTAAGACAGACAAAGACAAATATTGAATTCTTCCAAATGTTAGATGAAGAACGAAAGGCATTGCTTGCAGCGAAAAGATAATTTATAATAGCTGACAGAATGATATAAAAATCCATGATGAAAGATTGTCATCGATTCATTAAACAGGTGGTTGCAAAACATAAGAACCCTTGTTATAATTTCATCATGTGTGTTGATAAATTAATGCACAAGTAGTACAACCTATGAGTGCTTACGTTTATCGATAAACTCTGTTTCAAAAATGATTCAGGGCGGAAGGAGATGAAAAGAATGAAAGCAGGAATTCATCCAAACTACAAAAAAGTTATGGTGAAATGTACTTGTGGAAACGAATTTGAAAGTGGTTCTGTAAAAGACGAGGTGCGCATCGAGACTTGTTCTGAATGTCATCCATTTTACACTGGCCGTCAGAAGTTCGCTGAAGCTGGTGGACGTGTAGATAGATTCAACAAGAAGTACGGTATTAAATAATCGAGATTATTTGAACAAACAGGCAAGTAAGTTTACCTCTTGCCTGTTTTTTTACTTGTAAAAGCCTTTTTATTGACATTCATGAGAGTCCAATTCGGATGAACATTTTATATAAGTAGTATAGTCTACATACAACGCGGTAGATGATATAAAGTAGCGGTTCGCTCAATTACAATGAAAAAGAAAGAAGGGAGAGACCCGCAACATGTACGTAATGAAGCAAAGTGGCTGGATTGAAGTAATTTGCGGTAGTATGTTTTCTGGAAAGTCAGAGGAACTTATTCGTCGTGTACGCCGTACACAATTTGCAAAGCAAGCAGTAGAAGTGTTTAAACCTGCTATTGATAATCGATATAGTGAAGAGGCGGTTGTGTCACATAATGGTACATCTGTTATAGCTCAGCCTATTTCAAATTCATTAATGATTTTAGAGAAAGTTTCTAAAAATACTGATGTTGTTGCCATTGATGAAGTGCAGTTCTTTGATGATAACATTGTTGAAGTTGTACAAGAATTAGCAAACCGAGGATACCGAGTAATTGTAGCGGGTCTTGATCAAGATTTTAGAGGAGAACCGTTTGGCCAAGTTCCTCATTTAATGGCGATTGCTGAGTCGGTCACAAAACTCCAAGCAGTTTGTGCATCTTGTGGTTCACCTGCAAGTCGTACACAACGTCTAATTAATGACGAGCCTGCTTCGTATGATGATCCAATCATTTTAGTCGGTGCATCAGAATCGTATGAGCCGAGATGCCGCCACTGTCACGTTGTAAAAAAAAAAGCGTATTGGCCACATCAAGATCATAGATGAGACTGTTACACCGTAATAGAGATGCAATCAAAAAAGAGAGCGACGGAAAAAGTATACTCAAGTATACTTTTTCCGTCGCTCTTTCTTTTTTACGTAAATTTGGATGAGTGTGGGAAAGCTAAAGGCAGGAGGTGCAAGAAATGAAAAAAATCATTCTATTATCAATCCTTTGTCTAGCAGCCTGCTCTGGTCAGTCGAATCAAGCGAATGAACGTGAAAACAAAGACGGATCGCAACTTATGACGTACACGAAAAGTGAAAAAGAAATGAAACAAGAAACGGAAAATTATTTAGAGTCAACTGATCAAAATCCTAACTTCCCTAATACGACCCCAATGCGTTCGCAATCAATGAATAACAATAAGAAATTTGAAGAAATTATCCATGCAACAACCCCTTATGAAGTGGGGAATGTCGTTGTGAACGGACGAGATGCTTGGGTGACGATTCATACAGGACAAGAAATGTCTGCTGCTGAGCAAAAGGAAACAGCAAAAGAAGTGACACACCTTTTATCAAAAGGATTACCACGCTTACATTTTCATGTAAATGTGAAGCCTTAACGACTTCAAACGGTTATTTACCTTATGTAATTTGCTTTTGACTCAGTTTGTGACCTATACTATAATTAGAATGTTATGGGTAAAAAGAAGCTTCTTAACGCATAAAACAAGTATGTTTTAGCTGATTTAAGAAGTTAAACGAATAGACGAGATGTCGTATTTTCCTTTAGGACAAGCGACGAATAAGAAAAGTGAAAAATGAGGTGAATAACGTGTTTGATCGTTTAGAAGCGGTAGAGGCTCGTTATGAGAAGCTAAATGAGTTTCTTAGTGATCCAGAGATTGTCAATAATCCCTCTAAATTAAGAGAGTATTCAAAAGAACAATCAGATATCCAAGAAACCGTTACAGCTTATCAAGAATATAAAGAAGTAAGTGAACAGTTAAAAGAAGCAAAAGCAATGCTAGAAGATAAGTTAGATGCCGATATGCGCGAGATGGTGAAAGAAGAGATTAGTGAACTAGCAGAGCGTGAAGAAGAGTTGGTTGAGCTTCTTCGTGTATTATTGTTACCAAAAGACCCGAATGATGATAAAAACGTTATCATGGAAATTCGTGGAGCAGCTGGTGGCGATGAAGCAGCTCTATTTGCTGGTGATTTATACCGTATGTACTCTCGTTATGCAGAGACACAAGGGTGGAAAACCGAAGTAATGGAAGCGACATCTACCGGTGTAGGTGGATACAAGGAAATCATCTTTATGATTAACGGTAAGGGTGCTTATTCTAAAATGAAGTTTGAAAACGGAGCTCACCGTGTACAGCGTGTACCGGAAACAGAGTCTGGAGGCCGTATTCATACATCAACAGCAACGGTAGCTTGCTTACCGGAAGCGGAAGAGGTAGAAGTGGATGTGCATGAAAAAGATATTCGTGTAGATACATTTGCTTCTAGCGGACCTGGTGGACAAAGTGTTAATACAACAATGTCGGCTGTTCGTTTAACTCACTTGCCAACAGGGATTGTTGTATCATGTCAAGATGAGAAATCACAGATTAAAAATAAAGAAAAAGCAATGAAAGTTCTACGTGCTCGTGTTTATGATAAATTTCAACAAGAAGCGCAAGCAGAGTACGATGCGACTCGTAAACAAGCGGTCGGTTCAGGTGATCGTTCAGAACGTATTCGTACATATAACTTCCCGCAAAACCGTGTAACGGATCATCGTATTGGCTTAACGATTCAAAAGCTTGATCAAATTCTAGAAGGTAAGCTTGATGAGGTTATTACAACTCTGATCATGGAAGATCAAGCACTGAAGATGGAGCAAGCGTAATAATGTCAAAAAAAGTATTTGAAGCCCTTAAATGGGCTTCTTCTTTTTTAAAGTCGGCAGGGCGGGATGAGAATGCTGGCGAGTTATTGCTGCGTTATCGTTTAAATGTAAGTCGAGCTCACTTGCTCAGTTCACTTCGAGACGAATTGAGTGAAGAGGTATACGATCAGTTTGAAGCAGACGTAAAACAACACGTAGAGGGTGTACCTGTTCAGCACATCATTGGATACGAAGAATTTTATGGTCGACGTTTTAAGGTAAATAAAGAAGTGCTGATTCCTCGACCTGAAACCGAGGAGTTAGTTGAAGGAATTGTAGAGCGTGTACAACGTATCTTTTCAACTCAGCCTGTTGAGGTTGTGGATGTAGGTACGGGTAGTGGAGCAATTGCTATTACATTAGCATTAGAGTTATCAACAGCAGCTGTCACTGCAACTGATATCGCTCAAGCATCTTTAGATGTAGCAAACCATAATGCTAAGACGCTAGGTGCGCCTGTTGATTTTCTATGTGGAGATTTACTACAGCCACTTATACAGCAGAACAAAAAAATAGATGTGCTTGTTTCAAATCCACCTTATATTCCAGATGAAGATGCGACAACTCTCTCAAACGTCGTGAAAGATCATGAACCAAGCCGTGCTTTATTTGGCGGACAAGATGGATTAGACTTTTACAGACGTTTCATGGAAGAGCTGCCACTCGTGATGAATAAAAAAGGCATAATCGGCTTTGAAGTGGGAGTAGGGCAGGCACAAACAGTTGCAAACATGTTAAACGAAACCTTTCCAACGGCGAAAGTAGAAGTCGTTTACGACATCAACGGCAAAGACCGTATGGTATTCGTTGAACTAAATTAAGACTGTTGCTACTAGAATAGACTTTCAAAAATCTACCTAACGGAATGCTTAGGCAGTTATTCCGTTAAGGTTAAACAACAGAGGTGGATGTTCGTTCATTCCCCTTTGTTGTTTACTATCAATTTTTTTAAGATTGGTAGTTTAATATGAGAATCCACTGTCCATACTGTGTGATGAGGGGATGGTGGAGAACATGAAAAAACAAGTCATTATTTATTTTATCTTATTATTAATAGGAGCTAATACGCACCTTTTATATACCAATGAGGAAGTACAGGCAAACGAGCCGATGGTTATTCCAGACGAGGCAATTCGCTTACGTATTCTAGCTAATAGTGATGACGACGAAGATCAACATGTCAAACGATTAATTCGTGATCGTGTAAATGCGGAAATTACAAAGTGGGTACAGGAGTTAACATCTGTAGAAGAAGCACGCAATGTTATTCGTGGAAACTTAGACAACATTGAAATGATTGCTCAACAAGTGCTAGATGAAGAACAAGTGAATCAATCCGTTACAGTTGATTTTGGTAAAGTGAGCTTTCCGACAAAGTTATACGGTCAATTTTTATATCCAGCTGGTGAGTACGAAGCCATTTTAATTTCATTAGGAGAAGCAAAAGGAGCCAATTGGTGGTGCGTGTTATTTCCTCCACTTTGTTTCTTAGATTTTTCAAATGGTGAAGCAGTTCAAGAACCAATGCCGATTGATGAAGAAAAAGAAGAAAAGTCAGAAGAGTTACAGCAACAAGAAGTGGAAGTGAAATTTTTTCTGGTAGAATGGTTCTCGAAATTATTTTCGTAGAGAAAATAATAGAAACCAGTTCTATTTCTCTTAACGGCTCATAGATTAGTTACTAGAAAACTAGTCGAGGTGATAGGAGAATGAATGAACGAATTCAATTAGCTACGATGAACGATGTATCGAGAGTAAACCACTTTTTGCAAAAAGCGGATGTTAGTGTGGAAGATCTAGAATGTCACATTGAACACTTTGTTATAATGGAGAATGACAAGAAAGAATTACTAGCAACAGTTGGTTTTCAAAAAGAAGGTGCTTCTGGGTTATTAAGGTCCCTAGTTATTGTGCCATCTTTAACGCAAGAAAAAATTCTCATGTTATTCAAAAGCGTTGTTAGCTTAGCGAAAGAAAATGGCATTGATCAATTATTTCTTGTGACGAATAAAGAAGCATCACTTTCTTTCTTTGAACTACTGCACTTTCAAATCGTTTCTAAAGAGTCAATCCCTATTGGTTTACAAGAACAATCAAATCTTTTAAACACCCACAATGTGGATAAGTTATACGTGATGTGTTATCAAGAATGATAAGTGTATATCCACAAACTTATCCACGAACAAACAAGCTTTATCCACATTTTGTGGATAAAGCTTGTTTGTTGATAAAATGCAAGAACAATCATCATACTAAAAAGAAAATAAACCTTGATATAACAACGATTTTAATAAATAGACAAAGGGAAAAAAGGAAGTGGAATAAGTTGGATACGAACAAGTGGATTGTGGATAATGATGTTGATGAAAATGAAAGTTATCCACAGATAAAAGAAGCTGCTAAATTATTGAAAAAAGGTGAAGTGGTGGCGTTTCCTACAGAAACAGTTTATGGGTTAGGTGGAGATGCGACATCAGATCAAGCTGTTGATAAGATTTTTTTAGCGAAAGGACGACCAAGTGATAATCCACTTATTGTCCACATTGGGTATAAAGAACAACTATCTAGTATTGTGACACACGTTCCAATGAAAGCTGAAAAGCTAATTGAACAATTTTGGCCTGGTCCGCTCACTATTATTTTACCTAAAAAAGCTGGATTATCAGAGAAGGTAACAGCTGGTTTATCAACGGTTGCTGTTCGAATGCCAGCGCATCCAGTAGCACTTGCTCTTTTGAAGGAAGTGAATCTACCTATTGCTGCTCCAAGTGCGAATTTGTCGGGTAAGCCTAGCCCTACATTAGCAAAGCATGTCATAAATGATTTAGAGGGTCGAATTAGTGGGGTTGTTGATGGTGGACCAACAGGTGTTGGATTAGAGTCAACCGTACTTGATTGTACAGGAGAAGTCCCTGTTATCCTAAGACCTGGTGGTGTAACAAAAGAACAGATAGAAGAGGTAGTCGGTGCAGTAGAAGTAGATCAAGCGTTAGTAGATGAAAAGGAAGCGCCAAAATCTCCTGGTATGAAATACACTCATTATGCTCCTGATGCTCTATTGATGATTGTGGAAGGCTCCAAATCGTTTTTACAAGCAAAGATTGAAGAGTATCAAAAGGAAGGAAAAAGGGTAGGAGTTCTTACGACAATGGAAAATCAAACGTTCTACCAAGCGGATGTAATAAAGACTTGCGGAACAAGAGCAAACTTAGTAACGGTTGCTAGTCAGCTCTATGATACATTGCGATCGTTTAACGAGTGTGAGTTAGATGTTATTTTGAGTGAAAGCTTTCCTTATGATGGAGTTGGACAGGCTATTATGAATCGCTTAACAAAGGCTGCTGGGCATAAGATTATCTCGGAATAAACCGCAGAAGTGTATGGAAAAGTCATTCTAAATACCCTTGTACATGCATATGGTGAAATAGGCAAGTCCGAGGGGGAGAGGGATGAACTTTTCAGAAATTGTTGGTGAAATGATTACATTAGTCATTATGGCATTTGCATTAGGACTAGACGCCTTTTCGGTAGGGTTAGGGATGGGCCTCATTCGCTTACGCTTAAAACAAATCTTTTATATTGGCGTAACAATTGGTTTCTTTCATGTGTGGATGCCTTTATTAGGGATGTCAATTGGTAAATTGTTATCTGATAAATTAGGTCATATCGCTTCCTATGCAGGTGGTATTTTATTGCTCGCTCTCGGAGTTCAGATGATCTATTCATCTTTTAAGAAAGAAGAAGCGGGATTCATCAAACCAGTCGGTTTTGGCTTACTTGTATTTGCGCTTAGCGTTAGCTTAGATAGCTTTTCAGTTGGTCTAAGTCTAGGTATTTTTGGTGCGCGTACACTCTTAACAATTGCTGTGTTCGGTGTGGTGAGTATGGGGTTAACGTGGCTTGGACTTTTATTAGGTAAAAGAGTGCAGGGATGGCTTGGATCTTACAGTGAGGTGCTAGGAGGTAGCATTCTACTCGCTTTTGGTATCAAGCTTTTATTTCCGTTATGATTTACGTAGTTTAATGAAGTGAGTTCATTAGAATGACGCGTTTTCTTATGCCATTTGATAAGGTGTATAAGAGACGAGTTATTCTTTTTTATTGAAAGATTATGAAAATCTTGTGAAAAGGATTATATGGTTAGATATTATCACTTATAATAGGTAAAAAGGAGGTCTTTTTGTGAACCGTGTTTTATTTGTTTGTACAGGAAACACATGCCGCAGCCCTATTGCTGAAGCCTTATTAAAAGCAAGAGATGTAAAAGGGGTAGAGGTGAAATCGGCTGGTATTTTTGCTTCTCCTGGTAGTGATGCTTCTGCTCATGCGAAGAAGGCTTTAGAGGAAAAGGGCATTAATCATCAACACCTATCTAATGTAGTAGATGAAGAGCTAATCAACTGGGCAACTCACATTTTGACAATGACGATGTCTCATAAACACTTTGTTTTAGAGCGTGTACCAGAAGCTGCGGGGAAAACGTTCACTTTAGCAGAATTTGTTGGACATAGTGGAGATATATCAGATCCGTTTGGTGGCTCGTTATCTATCTATCGACAAACATTGCAGGAAATTGATTCATTTGTGGACAAGCTTGTTAATAAATTAAAATAACCAGGGGGCAAGTATGGGAGAGAAGTCGCATTATCGATTTGGTTTAAGAGTAAAGCTTGTTATATTTATCTCTGTTTTGGCAATTATTACTTATTCAACAAGTGCATTTTTTATTTATTTTGTTTATCCTTTTGTACAATCGTATATCAATGAGCATATTTTTACAGTGAGTACGCTTGTGTTAGGTATTTTTTGGTCGGGGTTGTTAGCTTATCTAGCAGCAGGCTTTATTATTAGGCCGCTTCAAGAATTAGAGCGAGTAGCAAAGAAAGCAGCTGAAGGAATCATGACGGAAGAAGTCAAGGTTTCAACATCTGATGATGAGATTCGCGCGTTGGGACTCGCTTTTAATAAGATGCTAGGAAATGTAAAAGGAATTATTCGTAATATCAACCAAAACTTTGATCACACAAATGAAGGTGTTATTTCCATCTCTGCTTCTTCTAGTGAAGCTGCTATCCAAGCAGAAAACATTGCTCGGACAATTGATGAAATTTCAAAAGGAGCAGAAGGAGCTGCTGTTTCCATTCAAGAAACATCAGAATCTGTTGATGAGGTAATTGTGATTGCTGAAAAGGTTCAGCAAAAAGCACATACATCCATGCAACTTTCTGCTGAAATGGTAGGAACATTGCAAGCTAGTAAAGAGGCAACGGATTCATTAATTCAAGGAATTCACATTTTGGCTACGAATAATGAACAATCATTAGATGCTGTTCAACGATTAGAGCAGCATGCCAAACAAGTTGAACATATCATTTCACTTGTAGGAGATATTGCAGGACAAACCAATTTGTTAGCATTAAATGCTTCAATTGAGGCTGCAAGAGCAGGTGAACAGGGGAAAGGTTTTGCGGTTGTTGCTGAAGAGGTAAGAAAGCTAGCTGATGAAAGTGCAAAAGCGGTGCAAGGTATTACGAGTCTTATCCATAATATCCAAGATGAAGTGAAGAACGTAGTCGTACATATTCAAAAGCAAGTAGCAACTGCAAGGCAAGAAGCGACTAAAGGAAATGAAACAACAAAAGAAATTACCATCATGACGCAATCTGTTCATCAAGTAGTCGAAGCGGTTAAAGATATTACCGGTCTTGTGGAACAGCAAATGGAAAGCATTCGTTACACTGCACAGCAGTCACAAGAAGTGGCAGCGATTGCTGAGGAGACGTCAGCAGGAGCACAAGAAGTCAATGCAGCGACTCAACAACAAAGCGCTTTAATTGATCAAATCGACGAAACGTCAAAACAACTTTCTATGCAAGCTAAAGAGTTAAAAGAAACCATTCAGCAGTTCACTATATAAATAGGAGAGCTCGTCTAGAAGTGGACGGATAGTTATGTCAACATCTCGAGCCAAGGATGAGTTACTTGTTTAAAGAGTAGTGATAAATGGTTGAGATGGCCTTATATAGATAAGGGGCCCTCTCGCACTTGTTCATTTATAAGTGGACAAGTGTGAGAGGGTTTTTTCTATATAGAATGGTCTTGTTCTTTTAGAAACAAAGGTGACGGGTATGATAAACATGTATAATTTTTAGCGCAAATTCAAAGGTGAAATATTTGCAATGTTGAATTATATATTTTTATGTAGAAATCATGTAACATTATGAATAGTCGATATCAATCCTTAGTGACGAACTAAGTGACAATAAGCATCACATCAGGAGGTTATAAGAAATGAAAGTAGCAATTGCATCTGATCATGGTGGCGTCAATATTCGCCAAGAAATTATGGAATTAATGAAAGAGTTAAATATTGAATTTGAAGACTTAGGTTGTGAATGTGGTACTTCTGTTGATTACCCTGACTATGCAATTCCTGTTGCTGAAAAGGTAGCAAGTGGTGAAGTAGATAAAGGGATCTTAATTTGTGGCACAGGAATTGGTATGAGCATTGCAGCTAATAAAGTAAAGGGCGTACGTTGTGCACTTGTTCATGACACATTCAGTGCAAAAGCAACGCGAGAGCATAATGATAGTAACATCCTTGCAATGGGAGAGCGTGTCATCGGTCCAGGTCTTGCTCGAGACATTGCGAAAATTTGGTTAACCACTGATTTTGAAGGTGGAAGACATGAAAATCGTGTGAATAAAATTAAACAGTACGAAGATTAAATGTGTGTTTAAAACGAAAAGAGGGTGGCAATGTTGAATCATCACATTTTGCATTGGCAAAAAGAGCTTCAAACCATTCTTCGTGATTTACATAAGCAAGTAAAGATAGAGAGTGGCCAACTCATGGTTATTGGCTGTAGCACCAGTGAAGTGATAGGAGAGCGTATTGGAACATCAGGCACAACGGAAGTCGCTGAGATGATTTTCCGTACATTGGCTGATTTTAAAGAAGAAACAGGCGTGTCTTTTGCGTTTCAATGTTGTGAACATTTAAATCGAGCGCTTGTTGTTGAAAAAGAAGTAGCAAATCAGCATCGACTTGAAGTGGTATCTGTTATTCCAGTCCGTCGGGCAGGAGGCGCAATGGCTACATATGCATATCAGCACCTTCAAAATCCTGTAGTAGTAGAATTTATAAAAGCAGATGCTGGAATAGATATTGGTGATACATTTATTGGTATGCATATAAAGCACGTAGCAGTCCCGGTTCGTTGCTCAATCAAGCAAGTAGGCAGTGCACATGTGACGATTGCGACAACTCGTCCTAAGTTAATTGGTGGTTCCCGAGCTGTTTACGAACAATCTGAAGAAAATATGAGTTGTTAATTCACATTTTAGATTTTAATAATAATAAAAACGTGTTACAATGTAACTGAATTTTATAAAATACGAACGTTATCAACGTGAGGAGGATTTTGATGGAAAACCGATTATTGCAGCAAGATCCAGAAATTTATAAAGCAATACAAGAAGAATTAGGAAGACAGCGTACAAAGATTGAACTAATTGCTTCAGAGAACTTTGTAAGTGAAGCTGTTATGGAAGCGCAAGGTTCTGTACTTACGAACAAATATGCAGAAGGATATCCTGGCAAGCGCTATTATGGCGGTTGTGAGCATGTAGACGTAGCAGAAGACTTTGCTCGTGATCGTGCAAAGCAATTGTTCGGTGCTGAACACGCGAACGTACAGCCTCACTCTGGTGCACAAGCTAATATGGCCGTTTACTTCACGGTGCTAAATCCAGGTGATACAGTTTTAGGTATGAACTTATCACATGGTGGTCATTTAACACATGGTAGCCCTGTAAACTTTAGTGGTGTTCAATACAACTTTGTCGAGTATGGTGTAGATGAAGAGTCTCATCGTATTAATTATGAAGATGTATTAGAAAAAGCGCGTCTACATAAACCAAAGCTTATTGTAGCAGGTGCAAGCGCATATCCTCGCGTCATTGATTTTAAACGTTTCCGTGAAATTGCAGACGAAGTGGGCGCTTATTTAATGGTTGATATGGCTCATATTGCTGGATTAGTAGCAGCGGGTATTCATCCAAACCCTGTTCCTTACGCAGACTTTGTGACAACGACAACACATAAAACGTTACGTGGACCTCGTGGTGGAATGATTCTTTGTCGTGAAGAATTTGCGAAGAAGATTGATAAATCCATCTTCCCTGGTATCCAAGGTGGACCACTTATGCATGTAATTGCTGCAAAAGCAGTAGCATTTGGAGAAGCATTACAAGATGACTTCAAAGTATATGCTCAGAATATTGTGGACAATGCAAATCGTCTAGCGGAGTCATTGAAAAAAGAAGGCTTCTCTCTTGTTTCAGATGGAACAGATAATCATCTTGTGTTAATTGATGTTCGTTCTATGAATTTAACAGGTAAAGTTGCTGAAAAAGCACTTGATGACGTGGGAATTACAGTAAATAAAAATACGATTCCATTTGACCCTGAAAGTCCGTTTGTAACAAGTGGTATCCGTATCGGTACAGCAGCGGTGACAAGCCGAGGCTTTGGTTTAGAAGATATGGATGAAATCGCATCTATTATGGCGCTTACACTTAAAAATGTTGAGAATGAAGAGAAATTAGAAGAAGCGAAAAAACGTGTTGAAGAGTTAACAGCTAAGTTTGAGTTATATTCAACTCGCTAATGTTGCTTTGTGTTTGAAAAGACCATCTACTAAAAAGGTGGTCTTTTTTATGCATAACGTACGATATTTTATGTTTTCTATCGTAGCTTTCTTGCGGAGATGACAAATTTCTAACAATCCCTGTCATTTTGCTGATAACGCTTGAACTCAATTTTCTTTTTCTGTAAAATAGACGCAATGTGTAAAGAATTCTTTTCATAAGTCTGTATAGTAGTGGCTGACAAAAAGAAAGAACATGATTCTGTAGAGTAGTTAATCTCTTGATAAAAGTAGAGACTATGTACTGTACATGATTCAGGTTTTCACGAGTCAGCCACTTCCATGTGCAAAAGTCTTATTTACAAATAACATCGTTAATGAAGCAATGATAGCTTGCTAACGAAAGATCCTCTAAGATGAAAATCTTACTGATGGAAGCTTCACTTTACTTAAAAGGAGAGATATAAATGGCTAAAGTATATGTGTTCGACCACCCTCTAATTCAACATAAGCTAACGTACATACGTGACATCAAAACAGGTACAAAAGAATTTCGTGAGTTAGTAGACGAAGTTGCAAGTTTGATGGCATTTGAAATTACACGTGATTTACCTCTAGAAGAAGTAGAGATTGAAACACCTGTATGCAAAACAACGTCAAAAGTACTAGCTGGTAAAAAGCTTGGAATTGTTCCGATTTTACGTGCAGGTATTGGAATGGTAGATGGAATCTTAAAATTAATGCCAGCTGCGAAAGTAGGGCACGTTGGTCTATACCGTGACCCTCAGACGTTACAACCAGTTGAATATTATGTAAAGCTACCAAATGACGTAGAAGAGCGTGATTTCATTGTAGTCGACCCAATGTTAGCGACGGGCGGTTCTGCCGTTGAAGCAATTAACTCTTTAAAGAAGCGTGGAGCAAAAAACATCAAATTTATGTGTTTAATTGCTGCTCCTGAAGGTGTAGAAGTAGTAAAAGAAGCTCATCCTGATGTAGACATCTATATTGCTGCGTTAGATGAAAAGCTAAATGACCATGGCTATATTGTGCCAGGTTTAGGAGATGCAGGGGATCGTTTATTTGGAACGAAATAATTTGATAAGTTCAGGTGATCGATAATGAAAAAACCAATTAAAGTAATGACGATATTTGGCACTAGACCTGAAGCAATTAAAATGGCGCCGCTTGTATTAGAATTAAAAAAACGTCCAGAAGAATTCGAAGCAATTGTGACTGTAACGGCTCAGCATCGTGAAATGTTAGATCAAGTATTAAGTATCTTTGACATTACACCAGATTATGACCTAAACATCATGAAGGATCGTCAAACCTTGATGGATGTAACAACAAGAGGCTTACAAGGCTTAGATGACGTGATGAAAAAAGTACAACCTGATATTGTACTTGTACACGGAGATACGACAACAACATTCATTGCAGGCTTAGCGGCTTTTTATAATCAAATTGAAGTAGGACACGTAGAAGCAGGACTGCGTACATGGAACAAATACTCTCCATATCCAGAAGAAATGAACCGTCAATTAACGGGTGTACTAGCCGACCTTCACTTTGCTCCAACGGAAAAATCGGCTGGAAACTTAGTAACAGAGAATAAGCCGAAGGAATCGATCTTTATTACGGGTAATACTGCAATTGATGCGTTAAAAACAACTGTAAAAGAAGAGTATTCGCACTCTGTATTAGAAAAAGTTGGAGAAGACCGTCTAATCCTTCTAACAGCTCATCGTCGTGAAAATTTAGGTGAGCCAATGAAAAACATGTTCCGAGCAGTAAAGCGAATTGTTGATGAGCATGAGGATGTTCAAGTTGTATATCCTGTACATTTGAATCCTGTTGTGCGTGAAACGGCAGCTGAAATTTTAGGAGAAGATGCTCGTATTCATCTGATTGAGCCGCTTGATGTGATTGACTTTCATAACTTTGCGGAGCGCGCTCATTTAATCTTAACAGACTCTGGCGGTGTACAAGAAGAAGCACCATCTTTAGGAGTTCCTGTATTAGTTTTACGTGATACGACAGAGCGACCAGAAGGAATTGACGCGGGGACTCTTAAGCTAGCAGGTACAGAAGAAGAAACCATCTACTCGTTAGCGAAAGAGTTACTAACGGACCAAGATGCTTATGAAAAAATGTCTAAAGCATCGAATCCTTATGGAGATGGCTTAGCGTCTAAGCGCATTTGTGATGCGATTAGTTATCACTTTAAACAGCGAAGTGAGCGACCAGATGAATTTCGACCATTAAGTTAAAATAGAATCAAACACCTCTTCACATGAAATGGGTCTAATTGACACACGATATGGTGAAGGGGTGTTTTTTTATGTTTTGGTCAAAATGGATGATGTTATTACTTCTTTTCATTACAACAGGTCAGTCTACTACTTTTACATTTCCAGATCGTCCGCTCGTTCAAGATATCATGGTTGAAAAAGAGGAGACGAAGATTTTCTTATTGCGTGATGATGTAAAAGAAGCAAAAGAAATGATTAAAAAAAAGTATCCAACCCTACGTATAAGAACAACATTTCAAACTGCTTTTTCGGGTTTATCTATTAAAGGAACGAATAGAGAATTAAACAAGGTAGCGCAGGAACCATTTGTTCAAAGTACTCATGCTCTTTCTGAATATAAAGTAACAATGAATGAAAGTGTTCCTTTTATCGGAAGTGAGCAAGTTCGAGGGCTTTTTGATGAGCATCATCACCGATTAACGGGTGAGGGAGTAAAAGTAGGGGTGATTGATACAGGGGTTGATTTTACTCATCCTGATTTGAGGCGCAATTACATAGGTGGCTATGATGTTATTGATAAAGACTATAAGCCAATGGAAACGCTGAAAGGAGAAGGCGATCCTACCATCCATGGCACACATGTAGCGGGTGTCATTGCCGCAAACGGTAAAATGAGAGGTGTAGCGCCGGAAGCTGAAATTTATGCGTATCGAGCGCTTGGTCCAGGAGGAGTAGGAACATCGGAAAGTGTCATTTTAGCAGTAGAGAAAGCCATTCAAGATGGAGTGGATGTGATTAATTTATCACTTGGTAATGAAGTGAATGGTCCCGATTTACCTACAAGTCTTGCATTAAATAAGGCAACAGAAAAAGGAATTGTCACCGTTACTTCAAGTGGAAACTCCGGTCCAGATTTATGGACAGTAGGATCACCAGGTACAGCATCAAAAGCCATTTCAGTAGGAGCGTCACTTCCACCTGTTAAACTTCCCTATCTTCAGCTAGGCTTTGATAATAAAAAGATAGAAGTGAACCCTCTTCAAGGCTCAATTCCGTGGGCATTTACTAGAGGGTATGAGGTGATAGATGGAGGAATAGGGGAGGAAAGTGACTTAACAAGTGCATTAGGCAAGGTTGTCTTAGTTGAAAGAGGGGAGCTTTCCTTTACACAAAAAGCACGAAATGCTGAAAAAGCAGGAGCGATTGCGTTAATCATTGGAAACAATTTAAAAGGAAGCTTTTTAGGTGCTTTAGAACAAGAGGTAGGAATTCCAGTTGTATCAATAAGTAAAGAAAATGCCATCAAATTAAAAGAGGGAGTCCAGTCAAACGTCCTTTTATATACACGCTATGCAGTGATTCAGGATTTTTTGGCTTCGTTTAGCTCAAAAGGTCCTGTTACCTCAACTTGGGATATTAAGCCAGATATCGTTGCACCTGGTTATAGCATTGATAGTACCGTTCCAGGTGGGTATGTTTCCATGCATGGAACAAGTATGGCAGCGCCGCATGTAGCTGGAGCTTGTGCACTGTTATTGCAAGCGCATCCTGAATGGTCACCTGAACAAGTGAAAGCAGCTCTTATGAATACGGCGAAACCACTATTTAAGTCTAATGGAAAGAGATATGCTCCTTATGAACAAGGAACTGGCAGGATACAAGTGGATAAAGCCATCCAATCATCATCACTTATTTATCCAAGTACATTATCTTATCGAGTCCATAAGAAAGATAAGCCGCTTCAACTCGTTAAACAAGTCGTTACGATTGATAATCAATCTTCAACAAAACAAATGTATAAAATCGAATCCCCTCATTATGAGCCAGGCTTAACGTGGAAATTCCCGCTTTCCTTTGTAGTGGGGCCAAAAGAGAAAAAACAAATTGAGATTGGTTTAGAAGTAGATGCAAGAAAGTGGAGAGCGGGCATGCATGATGGAGTGCTTCGTATACAGTCCAATAAAGAGGTCGTTGAAATTCCATATCTATTTATTATAGAGGAACCAGATTATCCAAGAGTCATGGGTTTTCAATTTGTTCCAGGTGATAAAAAAGGAGAATATATCTATGAATTATTTTTACCAGAAGGAGCAGATGAAGTAGGGATTGCGCTTTATCATCCAGATACGTTAAGGTTTGTTACGTACCTAGGTGTTGAGGAAAATGTCGAAAGAGGAACAGTACGTCGCACTGTTCAAATCGGTAATACAATTCCACGTGGAATGTACAAAGCAATTGTGTTTGCGAAAAAGAATGGTCATGAAGATACACTTGATGTTACAATTGAAATGCAATAAATAGGAGTTGTCCTATAAGTGGTTAAGACGAGAAAAAAGAATGTTTTTATGCAACATTCCTTGCCCACCTGTTGATATAACTGGATTTTAATGGTGAGGAGTGTTGCTTGCTGTGTTAAATAACATACTATTTGCTTTTCTTGATACACTTTTTTGTTTATGGTATGACAATTTTGTGAACGATGCTTGACAGTTTGTGAAGTTTTTGGCTTAAAGACATTGACATTAAATAGTAGCTATTGTATGCTTACAGGGGACATAAATGGTAAGGTTTTCAATGTTGGAAAATCAACGTTTTTGCCATAATTTTTCGACAATATCTTACACTTTTTTAGCAATATTTTCACATTGTATATACATATAATGTAACGAAGAAAGTATTTCGAAAATATGGAATTTTTGCTAAAAAAGGAGTGGGTAAAATGAGTCGAAAACAACGTCACCCTTTACAAGCAATGGCGCTTATGACAGCCATTCTTTCGCAATTAGCGGGGTCAGTCTTAATAGGGCTATTTTTAGGCAAATGGCTCGATGAAAGATTTGTAACCGAACCACTTTTTTTAATTGTCGGCCTTCTTTTAGGGCTTGCAACAGGTGTTTATGCCATGTTGCGATCAGTCCGTCATTTTTTCTCAGGAGAATAGTATCCTATGCAAGAGCTGCATCAAATGTTTCCACGACTTCGTTCATACATTTTCTACTTACTAGCTTTATATGTGTTGGGCTGGGGATTTACAAGCTATCAGTCTGTCTTTTTAGGCTTAATTTTAGGGACAGTGCTCAGTTTGTACAGTCTGTGGGTGCTAGTAAGAAGGTCAAAGCAATTTGGACAAGCCGTAGAAGAGGGGCGGAGACCCCGATCAGTAGGAACGTTTGCACGATTTGCTTCAGCTGCATTAGCTGTCATTATTGCAATGCGTTATCCAACTGAGTTCCATATAGTTAGTGTTGTTTTGGGATTAATGACATCCTATCTTGTCATAATCATAGATTTAGTTGTCCAAAATTTACGTAAGAGATGGGAAGAGAGGTGAAAACAGTTGGGTCACGAATCGCCAACTACGGAGTTTTTAGGTCTTACCTTTAACTTAAGTAACGTCTTAATGATTACAGTAGCTTCTGCCATCGTATTTTTTATTGCTGTCTTAGCCACTCGTTCTTTAGCTATGAAGCCAACAGGTATTCAAAACTTCATGGAGTGGATTGTTGATTTTGTGAAAAACATCATTAACAGCACGATGGATTGGAAAACAGGTGGAAGATTCTTAACACTTGGAATGACTTTATTAATGTATATTTTTGTTTCAAATATGTTAGGTTTACCATTTGCAGTCATTGTTGACCATAATCTATGGTGGAAATCACCGACTGCCGACCCAGCGATTACTTTAACATTGGCAGCCATGGTAGTTGTATTATCACATTACTATGGAATTAAGATGAAAGGTTTCGCAGAATACGGCAAAGATTACTTTAGACCAATGCCTTTCTTATTCCCACTTAAGATTATTGAAGAGTTTGCGAACACATTAACGCTTGGTCTTCGTCTTTTCGGGAATATCTACGCTGGTGAGATTTTATTAGGTCTACTAGCAGGTATGGCAGCAACTGGCTTTATGGGCGTGTTAGGAGCAGCAGTTCCAACGCTTATATGGCAAGGATTTAGTATTTTTGTAGGTTCAATTCAAGCATTTATCTTTACAATGTTAACAATGGTTTATTTGGCACACAAAGTGAGTCAGGACCATTAATTTATAAAACTTTTTGTTCAAATACCCATTTTGGACAATTTGAAACTTTGTTGAAAAAATTCTACATACATTAAGGGAGGACTTTATACAATGGGTTTATTAGCAGCTGCAATCGCAATTGGTTTAGCCGCACTAGGTGCAGGTATTGGTAACGGTTTAATCGTATCTAAAACTGTAGAAGGTATCGCTCGTCAACCAGAAGCACGTGGTACTTTAACTACAACTATGTTCATCGGGGTAGCATTAGTAGAGGCGATTCCTATCATCGCTGTAGTTATCGCGTTCATGGTACAAGGTCAATAATAGCAATTTAACAACGTTCAAAAATGGCGAAGATCATTCGAAAAGAACCTTCGCCATTGCTTTATGTCTTTAATTTAAAGAACAAAAATTTGTCTTACATTCACATATGTTGAATCTCTGAAGGGAGTGAACATGGTCGTGTCAAATATGTTTGTAGTAGGAGCTGCGGGTCTAAATACGGGAGATATCCTTTTCCAATTAGTCATGTTCCTTATCTTATTAGTATTACTTCGTAAATTTGCATGGGGTCCATTAATGGGCATCATGAAAGAGCGTGAAGACCATATCGCGAATGAGATTGCTTCAGCAGAAAAGCAAAATGCAGAAGCGAAAAAGCTGATGGAAGAACAACAGCAAGCGATAAAAGAAGCGCGTCAAGAAGTACAAGCTTTAATGGAAAGCGCAAGAAAGTCTGCAGAAGACAAAAAAGAAGAAATCATGGTTACAGCTCGTGCTGAAGCTAATCGTCTGAAAGAAGCAGCAAAGAAAGAAATCGAGCAAGAGAAAGAGCAAGCTGTTGCAGCTTTACGTGAGCAAGTAGCGTCATTATCTGTTCTTATCGCTTCTAAAGTAATTGAAAAAGAACTTTCTGAACAAGACCAAGAAAAGTTAATCAATGAGTACATTCAAGAAGTAGGGGACGCGCGATGAGCAACGAATTAGTCGCAAAACGCTACGCACTCGCTCTTTTTCAATTAGCAAACGAACAGAACATGGTCGATCAAATTGAAGATCAGTTGCTTGTTGTTAAACAAGTGTTTCTAGAAAACAAAGACTTATTGGAGTTATTAATGCATCCAAAAGTTGAGTTAGAAACAAAAAAGCAAATGGTAAGTTCTGCTTTTTCAGGATTAGTACCATTTGTACAAAATACACTCTTCTTACTATTAGAGCGTCATCGTGTTAATAGTACAGTAGATGTAATCAATGAATATGTCACACTAGCGAACGAAGCACGTGGAATTGCTCAAGCAACAGTGTATTCTGTAAAGCCTTTAAGTGAAGATGAAGAAAAGGCGTTATCAGAAGCATTTGCAAGCAAAGTTGGCAAGCAATCATTACGTATTTCGAATGTTGTAGATAAAAGTTTAATTGGTGGCGTGAAGCTTCGAATCGGTAATCGTATTTATGATGGTAGTGTCCACGGTAAACTAGAGCGTATCCATCGTGAGCTTCTAGCGAACAGATCGTAGATAGGGGTGAAATGCATGAGCATCAAAGCTGAAGAAATTAGTGCGCTTATAAAAAAGCAAATTGAAAACTATCAGTCTGAAATTAAAGTGAGTGATGTAGGTACAGTTATTCAAGTTGGTGACGGTATCGCACGTGCTCATGGCCTCGACAATGTCATGGCTGGAGAACTTGTTGAATTCTCAAACGGTGTCATGGGTATGGCACAAAACCTTGAAGAAAATAACGTAGGTATCATTATCCTTGGTCCTTATACAGGCATTCGTGAAGGTGACGAAGTGCGTCGTACGGGTCGTATCATGGAGGTACCAGTTGGTGAAGCGTTAATCGGTCGTGTTGTTAACTCATTAGGTCAACCAGTAGACGGTTTAGGCCCAATTGAAACAACAAAAACACGTCCAATTGAAAGCCCAGCACCAGGTGTAATGGATCGTAAGTCTGTACATGAGCCATTACAAACAGGTATTAAAGCGATTGACGCGCTTGTGCCAATCGGTCGTGGTCAACGTGAGTTAATCATCGGTGACCGCCAAACAGGTAAAACATCGGTTGCAATTGATTCAATTCTTAACCAAAAAGGTCAAGATATGATTTGTATCTATGTAGCAATCGGACAAAAAGAATCAACGGTGCGTAACGTAGTAGAAACACTTCGTAACCACGGTGCATTAGATTACACAATCGTAGTAACAGCATCAGCTTCTCAACCAGCTCCATTATTATTCTTAGCACCTTATGCAGGGGTAACAATGGGTGAAGAGTTCATGTATAACGGCAAGCACGTTCTTGTTGTATACGATGACTTAACGAAGCAAGCAGCGGCTTACCGTGAGCTTTCATTATTACTACGTCGTCCTCCAGGTCGTGAAGCATATCCTGGTGACGTATTCTACTTGCATTCTCGTTTACTTGAGCGTGCTGCAAAATTATCAGATGCAAAAGGTGCAGGTTCTTTAACAGCACTTCCATTTATCGAAACACAAGCAGGTGACGTATCTGCTTATATCCCAACAAACGTAATTTCAATTACAGACGGACAGATTTTCTTACAATCTGACTTATTCTTCTCGGGTGTACGTCCAGCGATTAACGCGGGTCTTTCAGTATCACGTGTAGGTGGTTCAGCGCAAATTAAAGCGATGAAGAAGGTATCAGGTACACTTCGTTTAGACTTAGCTTCTTATCGTGAGCTTGAGGCATTCGCTCAGTTTGGTTCTGACTTAGACCAAGCAACACAAGCGAAGCTTAACCGTGGTGCACGTACAGTAGAAGTGTTAAAACAAGGCTTACACAAGCCACTTGCTGTTGAAAAGCAAGTAGCGATTCTTTATGCGTTAACACGTGGACATTTAGACGATGTTCCTGTAACTGACATTAACCGTTTTGAGGACGAGTACTTAACATGGTTAGATTCAAACCGTAAAGAGCTACTTGAAACAATCCGCACGACTGGTGGTTTACCAGAAGATGCTGATTTCGAAGCAGCAATTGCGGCATTTAAGAAAACGTTCGTTCCATCAGAATAATAAATAATGATGAAGGTGAACATCATACTGTTCGTTTTTGTTCACCTTCAATTACCATGTGATCTTCTGAAAAAGGTGGTGAAACCTTTGGCATCATTACGTGATATAAAAACAAGAATCACATCGACAAAAAAAACAAGCCAGATTACAAAAGCAATGGAGATGGTTTCAGCTGCCAAGCTTAATCGAGCAGAGCAAAATGCGAAATCATTTGTTCCGTATATGGATAAAATCCAAGAGGTTGTAGCAAGCATTGCAGTCGGTAGTAAAGATGCTTCTCATCCGATGCTAGTGTCACGAACAGTGAAAAAAACAGGTTATCTTGTTATTACATCTGATCGTGGTTTAGCTGGTGCTTACAACAGTAACGTATTACGTACGGTTTATCAAACAATCCAAAAGCGTCACAAGTCAACAGATGAATATGCAATCATTGCAATTGGTCGTGTAGGCCGTGACTTCTTTAAAAAACGTCAAATACCGGTATTTCTAGAGATTACTGGTTTATCTGACCAACCATCATTTGCCGATATTCAAGGGATTACATCTCAAACGGTTAATATGTTTGGAGATGGAACGTTTGATGAGCTTTACATGTTCTACAACCACTTTGTAAGTGCAATTTCACAAGAAGTAACGGAGAAGAAGCTATTACCATTAACAGATATTGCTTCTTCAACAAAGCTTATGTCGTATGAATTCGAACCTTCTCAAGAAGAAATTCTTGAGGTTTTATTACCACAGTATGCAGAAAGTTTAATTTACGGCGCGTTACTTGATGGTAAAGCAAGTGAACATGCTGCTCGTATGACAGCGATGAAAAGTGCAACAGATAATGCAAAAGAACTTATTAATTCACTTACTCTATCTTATAACCGAGCTCGTCAAGCAGCGATTACCCAAGAGATCACAGAGATCGTTGGCGGTGCAGCTGCATTAGAATAGAACAGTTTTTGGTTTCATATCATAGAGAAGCAAGTTAGGAGGGAACACGATGGCAAAAGGACGCGTTACTCAAATCATGGGTCCTGTTGTAGACGTAAAGTTTGACAGCGGACACCTTCCTGAAATTTATAACGCCCTTAAAATTTCTCATAAAGCGAACAATGAAAATGAAGCAGGCATCGAATTAACACTTGAGGTGGCGCTTCACTTAGGTGATGACACAGTTCGTACAGTAGCAATGTCTTCTACTGACGGATTAGTTCGTGGTTTAGAAGTAGAAGATACTGGTGCACCAATTTCTGTTCCTGTTGGTGACATAACTTTAGGACGCGTATTCAATGTACTTGGTGAAAACATCGATTTAGATGCACCAATTGAAGCAGGTGCTCGTCGTGATCCAATTCACCGTCAAGCTCCGAAGTTTGAAGAATTATCAACTCAAGCAGAAATTCTTGAGACAGGTATCAAAGTAGTAGATTTACTTGCTCCTTATATCAAGGGTGGAAAAATCGGTCTATTTGGTGGTGCCGGTGTAGGTAAGACAGTATTAATTCAGGAGTTAATCAACAACATCGCTCAAGAGCATGGTGGTATCTCGGTATTCGCAGGTGTTGGTGAGCGTACTCGTGAAGGTAATGACCTTTATCATGAAATGACTGATTCAGGCGTTATTAAGAAAACAGCGATGGTATTCGGTCAGATGAATGAGCCACCTGGAGCACGTCAACGTGTTGCATTAACTGGTTTAACAATGGCAGAATACTTCCGTGATGAGCAAGGTCAAGACGTATTATTCTTTATTGACAACATCTTCCGTTTCACGCAAGCTGGTTCTGAGGTATCGGCATTACTTGGTCGTATGCCATCAGCCGTAGGTTATCAGCCAACATTAGCAACAGAGATGGGTCAATTACAAGAGCGTATCACGTCAACAAGCGTAGGTTCTGTAACATCGATTCAAGCGATTTACGTACCAGCCGATGACTACACGGATCCAGCTCCTGCAACAACTTTCGCTCACTTAGATGCAACAACAAACCTTGAGCGTAAGCTTTCAGAGATGGGTATCTACCCAGCCGTGGATCCTTTAGCATCAACTTCTCGTGCGTTATCACCTGAAATCGTTGGTGAAGAGCACTATGCTGTGGCTCGTCAAGTACAGCAAACATTACAACGTTACAAAGAGTTACAAGATATTATCGCGATCTTAGGTATGGACGAGCTTTCTGAAGAAGACAAGCTTGTTGTACAACGTGCACGTCGCGTTCAATTCTTCTTATCTCAAAACTTCCACGTTGCTGAGCAGTTTACAGGTCAACCAGGATCTTATGTACCTGTAAAAGAAACGGTTCGTGGATTCAAGGAAATCCTTGAAGGCAAGTATGATCATTTACCAGAAGATGCATTCCGTCTTGTAGGACGCATCGAAGAGGTAATTGAGAATGCGAAGCGTATGGGAGTAGAAGTTTAATTTAGGGACATAGGAGGTTTTTTAAATGAAGACAATCCATGTCAGTGTAGTCACTCCTGATGGCCCGGTTTATGAATCAGATGTGGAAATGGTGAGCACGAAAGCTCAAAGTGGTGAGTTAGGTGTTTTACCAGGTCACATCCCAATGGTTGCTCCTTTACAAATTGGAGCTGTCCGCTTGAAGAAAGGAAGCAGCACAGAACTTGTGGCTGTTAGTGGAGGCTTTCTTGAAGTAAGACCTGACAAAGTGACAATTTTAGCACAGACTGCTGAAAAAGCTGAAGATATTGATTTTGTTCGTGCTGAAGAAGCGAAGAACCGAGCAGAATCAAGATTAAACAGTAAACAAGATGACGTTGACTTCAAACGTGCAGAACTTGCGCTTAAGCGTGCAATTAACCGTATTGAAGTAACACAACGTAAAATGTAATGTAAACCCTTGGAGGTATTCTTGCCTTCAAGGGTTTATTTTTTATGTTTATTTTAAATAAGATTCATCAGCTTAACTTACATCCTTTTTATAAAAAATATTTCTTATAAATGTTTGTCTACATTCATGATGGGTATAAAATAAGCAAACAATAAAGAAACTTATACATAAGGAGTGATGATAAAATGCTATGGACAATTATTGGAGTTTTATTATTAGCATGGTTATTAGGTGTCGTGTTTGATGTAGGAAGCTTAATTCATGCATTACTGGTGATTGCGCTGATCGTGCTAGTTGTCAAATTAATTAAGCGTGCTTGACGAAATAACCGCTCTTTTTCGAAAGAGCGGTTATTTTTTTATGGCTTATTTACTACATATAGTAGAGAAAGAGTGATAACCATGATTTGTATCGACACTATTAAATAGATTTGCTATAATGATAGCGATTACATTTAGAAAAATCAGAAAATAAACAAAGGGGTGTGTAGGTGGACTTCCAAAATGTTTATGTGAATAACTACGTTATTGTTTTGGTTTTTTTATTAATTGGTATGTTACTTCCCGTTGTCGCATTGACACTCGGAAAATGGTTGCGACCACATGCACCAACCAAGGAAAAACAAACAACATATGAAAGTGGTATTGAACCGTTTCACGATGCAAGAATTCAATTTAACGTAAGGTATTATATCTTTGCGTTATTATTTGTAATCTTTGATGTCGAAGCGGTTTTTTTATACCCGTGGGCAGTTGCTTATAATGAGCTTGGTTTATTCGCATTAATTGAAATGCTCATTTTTGTTGCGATGTTATTAATCGGTCTTTTATATGCTTGGAAGAAGAAGGTGTTGAAATGGAATTAAATATTGAAAATATCTCTAAAGAAGAATTAGAAGAGATGCGTCGAAATATCTTTTTAACTACTCTTGAGCAGTTAAAAGCGTGGGCAAGAAGTAATTCGTTATGGCCTCTTACATTCGGACTTGCTTGTTGTGCGATTGAAATGATGGGAGTTGGCTCTTCTCATTACGATTTAGATCGGTTTGGCTCCTTTTTTCGGACATCTCCTCGTCAGTCTGATGTGATGATTATTTCAGGAACAGTGACTAAAAAGATGGCTCCTGTTGTACAAAGACTGTATGATCAAATGCCTGAACCAAAGTGGGTCATTGCAATGGGCTCTTGTGCGACAGCAGGAGGACCGTATGTGAAGTCATACGCTGTTGTAAAAGGTGTCGATCAAATCATTCCTGTGGATGTCTATATTCCTGGCTGTCCTCCTAACCCAGCAGCTTTAATTTATGGAATCAATAAATTAAAAGAAAAAATAAGATATGAAGCAAAGACCGGAAAGCGAGTGATGTAGTCGATGAGTCGAGACCAGTCGCTAGAGGAACGAAAGAAGGAAGAAGCTCAAAAAGCAAAGGAAGACGTGTTAAAAAAGTCCACTGAAAGCAAGAAAGAAACAGAAGTGGCGTTAGAGTCAGGTTTAGAGCTTGCCAAGAAAAAGGCGGCCGCAGCGGCAAAAGCGAAGGCAGCGGCGCAAGCAAAACAAAAGCGAGAAGAGACAGGCGAAGAAGACCTAGAGCTTGCCAAGAAAAAGGCGGCCGCAGCGGCAAAAGCAAAGGCAGCAGCGCAAGCAAAACAAAAGCGAGAAGAGACAGGCGAAGAAGACCTAGAGCTTGCCAAGAAAAAGGCGGCCGCAGCGGCAAAAGCGAAGGCAGCAGCGCAAGCAAAACAAAAGCGAGAAGAGACAGGCGAAGAAGACCTAGAGCTCGCGAAGAAAAAGGCGGCCGCAGCGGCAAAAGCAAAGGCAGCAGCGCAAGCAAAACAAAAGCGAGAAGAGACAGGCGAAGAAGACCTAGAGCTTGCCAAGAAAAAGGCGGCCGCAGCGGCAAAAGCAAAGGCAGCGGCGCAAGCAAAACAAAAGCGAGAAGAGACAGGCGAAGAAGACCTAGAGCTTGCCAAGAAAAAGGCGGCCGCAGCGGCAAAAGCGAAGGCAGCAGCGCAAGCAAAACAAAAGCGAGAAGAGACAGACGAAGAAGACCTAGAGCTCGCGAAGAAAAAGGCGGCTGCAGCGGCAAAAGCAAAAGCGCTCGCCATAGAAAAAGCTAAGTCGGCTAATATGAATGACGTCGATCATCCACCTCAACCAGAAGAAATTCCATCTCCTAATCAACCATTTCTAGATCAATATGTGAGTGTCATTCGAAAGCATTTAAACGATGACGCTATCCATGACTACTATATTAATCGTCTCTCAAAACACGTACCCACCTTAGTTGCTAACGATGATACATACTTCCAAGTCGCACAGTTGTTGAAAAACAATGAGGAACTTGCATTTGATTATTTATCGGAACTGCATGGAACAGATTTTCAAACTCACTTTGAACTATATGTTCATTTGTTTTCATCTAAACATAAACAATCGGTTGCCTTAAAGGTAAAAGTGAATCGAGAGCAACCAGTAATTGATTCTCTACAGCCTCTATGGAATGGTGCAGATTGGCCAGAGCGTGAGGCGTTTGATTTATTAGGTATACAATTTACCGGCCATCCTAATTTAAAGCGAATTATGTTAACGGATGATTGGGTTGGCTATCCATTACGCAAAGACTACGAAGCTTACGATGTGGAGGTGTAACGGTTGATTCGTACAGAAGAAATGCTATTAAACGTTGGCCCTCAACATCCAAGCACACACGGTGTATTTCGTCTTGTTTTAAAAATCGATGGAGAGATCATTACAGAAGCGACACCCGTGATTGGCTACCTACATCGAGGTACGGAGAAGCTTGCCGAAGACCTACAATATACACAAATCATTCCATACACAGACCGTATGGATTACTTATCAGCGATGACTAATAACTATGTTCTCTGTCATGCCGTTGAAACAATGATGGAGATTGAATTGCCCGAACGAGCAGAGTATTTACGAGTGCTCGTGATGGAGTTAGGACGAGTTGCGAGTCACCTTGTTTGGTGGGGGACGTATTTACTTGATATTGGAGCAGTTAGTCCTTTTTTATACGCTTTTCGTGAGCGTGAGATGATTATTAACTTATTAAATGAGTTATCAGGTGCAAGATTAACCTTTAATTATATGCGAATTGGGGGTGTTAAATGGGATGCACCAGATGGTTGGGTTGAGAAAGTAGAAGAATTCATTCCTTACATGAGAGAACAATTAAAAGGCTATCATGACCTTGTATCAGGGAATGAAATCTTTTTAAACCGAGTAAAAGGAATTGGTATTTATTCAAAAGAAGAAGCGTTGCAGTATTCGTTAAGCGGAGCGAATCTACGATGTACCGGCGTGAAATGGGATCTTCGTGTAGATGAACCCTATTCCATTTATAACCGTTTTCACTTTGATATCCCCGTTCGAGAAAAGGGAGATGCATTTGCAAGATATGAGTGTCGTTTAGAGGAAATTGAAGAGTCACTTAAGATTATTGAGCAGGCAGTCGAACAAATGCCGAGGCAAGGAGATATCATGGCGAAAGTGCCCAAGATTATTAAACCACCAAAAGGGGAAGCGTTCGTTCGAATTGAATCGCCTCGAGGGGAGATTGGCTGTTACATTGCAAGTGAGGGGAAAAAAGAGCCGTATCGACTAAAATTTCGTAGACCGTCTTTTTATAACTTACAAATTCTACCTAAGTTATTGAAAGGAGAGAACATCGCAAACCTTATTACGATCTTAGGCGCTATTGACATTGTATTAGGGGAGGTAGACGGTTAATGATTGAAAGCTTGTTACAATCATCTCCTAGTTGGACACAGTTCTTTTTGTTTTTTGGATTAGCAGCTTGTTTTCTCTTTGTAGTTTTAGGCTTTGTCACATATGGGATTTTAGCAGAGCGAAAAGTGATGGGATTTATGCAGGGGAGGTACGGTCCGAACCAAGTAGGTGGCAGGTGGGGGTTGCTTCAAACCGTAGCGGATGTGTTAAAGCTACTCATAAAAGAAGACACCATCCCAAAACTAGCCGATCGTCCGTTGTTTATTTTAGCACCCGTATTAGCGTTTGCTCCTGCTTTTATGGTGTTAGCGACCATTCCTTTTACAGATAAACTCCAGTTTGCTGATATTGGTATTGGTTTGCTCTATTATATCGCGATTTCAGGCCTGTCAACGGTTGGAATTGTAGCAGGAGCTTGGGCTTCCAATAATAAGTATGCATTACTAGGAGGAATGCGTGCAGCTGCACAAATGATTTCCTATGAAGTGCCCCTTGTAATGTCGATCGTGGGAGTAGTGCTGTTGACCGGTAGCTTAAATCTAAATGAGATTGTGCATGCTCAAAAAGACGTATGGTATATCTTTGTTCAACCTGTGGGCTTCATAGTATTCTTCATTGCATCAGTAGCGGAATTAAATCGAACTCCTTTTGACTTACCTGAAGCAGAGTCGGAGCTAGTTGCAGGCTTTCATGTTGAATATTCTGGTTTTCGATGGGCCTTCTTTATGCTCGCCGAGTACGTGTATTTTTTTGCAATGGCCTCTTTAACAACCGTTTTGTTTTTAGGAGGGTGGCAACCCGTTTTATTTTTAGACTTTATTCCAGCGGCGGCTTGGTTCGCTTTAAAGTTCATTATGGTTGTGTTTGTTCTTATTTGGTTTCGCGTGTCATTTCCACGTGTACGTGCCGATCAGCTGATGGAATTTGGATGGAAAGTATTGCTTCCTGTCGCATTAGCGAATATTTTTATCACGGCTCTCATTAAGGAATTATTCTTTTCGTAATAAAAAAGAAAAGGAAAGGGTGACGGCTATGTTTGGTTTAGCAAAAGGGTTAGCTTATACATTGAAGAATTTAACGAAGAAAAAAGTCACATACGACTATCCTAACGAACCTTTGCCACTTCCAGATCGCTTTCGAGGTATTCAAAAGTTTTACCCCGAAAAATGCATTGTATGTAATCAATGCGCGAATATTTGTCCAACTGACTGTATTCAGTTAACAGGTAAAAAACATCCTGACCCAACAAAAAAAGGAAAAATTATTGATACGTATGATATAAACTTTGAGATTTGTATTTTATGTGATTTATGTACAGAAGTCTGTCCGACAGAAGCGATTGTCATGACGAGTAATTTTGAGTTAGCAGAGTATAGCCGTGATGCGCTATTTAAAGATATGAAGTGGCTTGATGAAAACAATCAACATGTAAGAGAGGAGAACAAGGCATGATGTTCTCTGGTGAATACATCATCTTTTTATGTCTTGCACTCGTCGCTCTCGCTGGAGGCATTTTGATGCTAAGCCTTTCAAAAGTTGTCCACATGGTCGTAGCGCTCGTTTTTACCTTTGTTAGTATTGCAGGATTGTATGTGTTGTTATCAGCAGAATTTGTCGCTGCTGTCCAAATCTTGATTTATTCAGGTGCAATTACCATTATTATGTTATTTGGCATCATGCTAACGAAACACAATGATCAAACCTTTCCTCATATAAAAAGATGGAAAAAGCTACTGATCTTACTCTCGATTTTTTTATTCGCCGCTGTTACCTTTCGTTCAATTAGTGCCGTGCCATTTGATGGGCAAGCGACGGGGTTGCATGAAGAAAACACAAAGCAAATTGGAATAGAACTCTACTCAACGTTTATCATCCCGTTTGAACTAACGTCTGTCTTATTACTTGTGGCGTTAATTGGGGCCATCATTTTAGCGAAGAAAGATGATGAGGAGGCGAATGAAAGTGAGCAATAGTCCATTATCATCCTATCTTGTATTAGCTCTCATTTTATTTTGCATCGGTTTGTACGGTGCACTTACGAAGCGAAATGCGGTCATTGTGTTGATTTGTATTGAACTGATGTTAAATGCTGTGAACATTAATTTAGTGGCATTTAGTAAGTATGGAATGGGTGCGAACCTTACCGGGCAAATCTTTTCCTTGTTTACAATTACCGTTGCAGCAGCAGAGGCAGCGGTCGGACTAGCAATTTTAATTGCGCTTTATCGCAACAAAAAAACAGTCAATGTAGATGAGATGGATACACTAAAACACTAGATTTCGTGTTTTGCTTAATTAAAGGGGGGACAAAAAGATGATGGAGAATGCATGGCTTATACCACTCTTTCCACTTGTCTCGTTTATTTTGCTTTTACTTATAGGTAAGAAATTAAAAGAGCGATGTGCTTACGTAGGAATTCTGTTAACATTTATTTCGCTTATCTTTTCAGTCATGGTACTCATTGACCGTTTATATATGTCCACATTTAAAGTAGAAAGAACATGGCTCACGATTGGAGAGTTTTCCATTCAAGTAGGTTTTGAAGTAACACCGTTAAATGCGTTAATGCTTGTCATTGTATCAACGGTTAGCTTGCTTGTACATATGTACTCAAAAGCATATATGAAAGGTGAAAAGCGCTTCTCTGTCTTTTATGCTTATCTAGGATTCTTTACATTTGCGATGTTAAGCCTTGTGTTATCGACGAATTTATTACAACTCTATGTGTTTTGGGAATTAGTAGGGGTAGGATCGTTTTTATTAATTGGTTTCTACTATCATAAAGAGGAAGCGAAAGAAGCGGCTAAAAAAGCATTTATTATGACGCGTATTGGCGATATCGGCCTTTTTATGGGAATCATTCTATTATTCTGGGAGGTTGGAAGCTTTAATTATGACGAGATTTTTGCTGCAGTGAGTGCTGGAACAATCTCTCCGACAATGATTACACTAACAAGTCTTTTACTGTTTGTTGGTGCTATTGGAAAATCAGGTCAATTTCCCCTTCATTCCTGGCTACCAGATGCTATGGAAGGTCCTACACCAGTATCAGCCCTCATTCATGCGGCAACGATGGTAGCAGCAGGCGTGTATTTAGTAGCCACAATGTTTCCTTTATTTTCAGCAAGCTCTTTTGCTTTAACAGTTGTTGCTACGGTCGGTGGATTCACGGCCTTGTTTGCGGCTTCTATCGCGCTCGCTCAAACAGATATAAAGAGAATTCTAGCTTATTCAACGGTAAGTCAACTTGGATATATGATGCTAGCTTTAGGATCAGCAGGTTATGTTGCAGGTGTATTTCATTTAATGACCCATGCATTTTTCAAAGCGCTTCTGTTCTTAGCAGCAGGCAGCGTCATTCATACGATTCATATTCAAGATGTTCAAAAGCTAGGTGGCTTATGGAAAACCATGAAAATGACTGGAGTTTTCTTTTTGATTGGAACATTAGCCATTAGCGGTGTGCCATTATTATCTGGTTTTTTTAGTAAAGAAGAAATATTGATTGCAACGTGGAATGATGGACGATATGTGTTGTTTATCGTGGCGCTTTTGACCGCTTTTTTAACCGCATTTTATATGTTTCGTCTATTCTTTCTCATTTTTGCAGGAGAAAAGCAACCTCAAAGTCACAAGACGACTCCATCTTCGTTATTTATGACGGTTCCGATGGGAGTGTTAGCGTTTCTAGCTGTGTGCAGTGGGTATGTGAACACCCATTGGTTTGGCACATTTTTAGGAGACTGGTTAACAGCGGATCAGCAGTGGTTAGACGCTTCACATACTGAAGCCCCTTTATGGATTATGCTTGTAACGGTCTTGTTATCATCTTTAGGAATAGGTTTAGCGTACCTCATGTATAAAAGGCAGACAGTATCTAAAAGCTGGGGAAGTCAATCTTTCCCTACAATGACTCGTATACTCCTTCATCACTATTACGTGGATGAGTTTTATAAAGCAACGTTTATAAAAAGTGGCAAGGTGATTAGCCTTACTTTTTACTATATTGAAAAGTTTGTAGTTCAAGGGTTGATAAGCTTTATTGTCGGTCTGATTGCTATCGCTAGTCAAACAGGGGCTCGTGTTCAAAATGGTCAAGTTCAGCGTTATGGATTAGTAGCATTTGTAGGATTGGCTTTCTTCATCTTGTTGCTTGTCGTAAAGGGGGGGATATAGGGTGATGCATTCCTTTTTACTTACATTTCTTATTTTTTCCCCGTTCATTGGCTTACTCTTTCTTCTTTTTATAAAAAAAGACAAAGAGAAATTAATAAAATGGGTAGGTGCGTTATCAACACTTCTTCCTCTTTCAGTTGCATGGCTCATTTATATACAAGTGAAGACTGGGCGAGCGTATGATTCTTTTCTACAGCAGTATGAATGGTTTCGGTTTGGTTATACAGAGAGTCCAACAGACTTATTTTCTATTCAATACGAAGTTGGGATAGATGGGTTTTCATTACTGCTTTTATTATTAACGACCACAATCTCAACACTAGCAGCGTTTGGATCTTTTTCAATTAAAAGTGGGTTAAAAGGATATTATGCATTGTTTCTTTTGTTGGAAGTAGGAATGCTTGGAGTGTTTGTAGCTCAAAATTTAATTTTATTTTTCATCTTTTTTGAGCTTACACTCATCCCGATGTTTTTTCTCATTGGCAAATGGGGGGGATTTGATCGGGAGAAAGCAGCGTACACATTTCTCCTTTATAACGGGATTGGTTCTGCGATTTTATTAGTTGTCATTATGACGCTATTTGCAAAGACAGGAACATCCAATATCGCTTTTTTAACCGATCTATTAGCAAACAATGAATTAAAGATCTTTACAAATCAAGAAAAGTGGGGGCTATTTCTTGGGTTACTAATTGCTTTTGCTGTTAAATTACCTGTTTTTCCGCTTCACACATGGATGGTACGTGTTCATGTGCAGGCACCGCCTTCCATTGTTATGCTCCATGCAGGCATTCTGTTGAAAATTGGTGCGTTTGGTTTGATTCGTTTTGGCATAGGAATGTTCCCTAGAGAGTTTTCCTCACTTTCGATGTTGATTGTGATTCTTGGGATCATTAACTTACTATACGGTGCGTTTCTAGCTTGGCGGCAAGATGACTTACGTAAAGTTCTCGCTTATTCAAGTGTATCGCATATGGGCATTGTGTTAATGGGGCTGGGAGCTTTAAATCATGCAGGCGTACAAGGAGCGATTTTTCAAGTTATCTCTCATGGCTTCATTTCGGCGCTGTTATTCTTCCTCGTTAATGCCTTATTAGAACGTTTCAATACGTCTATGATTTCGAAATTAGGTGGATTGGCGAACACAGCCCCCATTTTATCAGGTGTGTTATTAACAGGAGCTATGGCATCATTAGGTCTGCCTGGTTTATCAGGATTTATTAGCGAGTTTATGACGTTCTTAGGTGTTTTTAATACATTTCCTTGGCTCGGAGCATTGGGAACGTTAGGTATTATTATGACCGCGGTGTATATGCTAAAAGCGGTGTTAAATATGACGTTTGGTAAGCAATCAGAACACCACGTTAGCAAACATGATTTGTATAAAGGAGAAATCGCGATTGTATCTCTTTTCCTGCTTTTTATTCTCCTGATTGGTGTGTATCCGGATGTGTTAACAAATATGATTGAGCCATCTTTACAGATGATTGTTGAAGGGTTAGGAGGTGAATGAGATGGATATGGAAGCATTGTTAAGTTATCGTTGGGGAGCGATGTTGCCGGAATTTATCATTTTAGTAGTTGCTACATTTTTATCCCTTCTTGATTTATTCGCTCGTAAGACATGGAATCGAAAGTGGTTTGGGTATATAGGGGTTGTTGGTATTTTATTAGCAATGATTTCTCTTCTCCTTTTACTAAATGAACCACCCGTCAGCATACTAGAAGATACCTTTCGATTAGATGGATTTGCAAAAGCATTTAAGCTCCTTTTATTAGGAGGGGCGGCGTGTGTGATGGTATTAGCGTCCTCCTATGAACCAAAAGAGGGGCTAACATATAGAGGCGAGTTTTATTATCTGTTGTTAACCGCTCTATTAGGGGCCATGTTTATGACATCGAGTGGAGACTTAATTACTTTGTTTGTAGGACTTGAGCTATTATCTCTTTCATCGTATATCTTAGCAGGTATACGTAAACAGCAGCTTTCATCTAATGAAGCAGCGATGAAGTATGTGATTAATGGAGGGATTGCGACAGCGATTACATTGTTTGGAATGAGCTATGTATATGGATTAACCGGCTCGACAAACTTATTAGAAATTGCCTCTCAGGTTACATTTTTAAACGGACGTGCTTATGAGGGAATGTTATCACTGGCTTTTTTAATGATGCTCGTTGGCTTGTCTTTTAAAGTAGCGACCGTTCCTTTTCATATGTGGGCTCCAGATGTATACGAAGGGTCTCCGATTCCTGTTACGGCTTTCTTAAGCGTCATTTCTAAGATTGCAGGCTTTGCTCTTCTTATTCGTCTCTTTTTCACCATTTTTGCCAATGCCCCTGCAAAAGAAATGACAACATCCATTTTAGAATCCATGCAAGGTTATATTGGATTAATAGCGGGTGCTACAATGATTATCGGTAATCTTGTGGCGCTTCAACAACAAAACATTAAACGATTGTTCGCTTATTCTAGTGTGGCACATGCAGGATATTTATTTGTCGCATTGGCTGCTTTGTCGCCGTTTATGTTCGATGCGATTTGGTTTTATTTTCTAGCCTACATTTTCATGAACCTTGGAGCATTTGCTGTTATCCAGCTTGTCACGATTGCGAGTGATAGCGCGAAAATAACTACTTTTTCAGGATTGTACAAACGATCGCCATTTTTAGCGATAAGTATGGCTATTTTCCTCCTTTCATTAGCAGGAATTCCAGGAACGGCTGGCTTTATTGGAAAGCTTAACATCTTTGTTGGTGCACTATCCGTTTCATCTACTCATTATGTATTAGTCAGTATTATGATTGTGACCACCGTCATTTCCTACTATTATTACTTTACTCTTTTTGTTCATATGTTTTTCCGACCTTCTTATGAAAGTGCGCAAATAAAGAAACCAAATGGGTTGTTGGTGTCAATTGGATTGTGTGCATGCTTTACAATCATTTTAGGGATTGTTCCAAACATTGCATATACATTCTTCTTTGAACAGTTTAGTGGCTTTACAGACTTTTTCTCTTGAAATGTAATTTACGGGGACGAGGGAGTTGTGATTTAATAAGTGTATTAGCAATAGAAAATGAGTCGTTATATTTATAAAAAGGATTGGCAAGGTAAAAACTTGCCAATCCTTTATCTATGAGGGTACACTTTATAATTGTGAAGGGGTGTTAAATGAGATGTTGTTACCAGGAGCAGGTTCGCAAGCTTTATTGGGGATTATTTCTCACTTGTTCTTTATCGTCATTACTTGGTATGCTTTACAGGGGTTTCAGATAGAGAAGATGATGAAACCAAATCGTGTGATGCAAGGGCGATTAATGATGATTTTGTTAACAATTGCAATTGGATCAGCGGTTAGTAATTTCTTTTTAGATTACTTATTTTGGTCACAGCGCCTTTCTTCATTATTTTAATGAACCATTCTTTTTAACGATGATTGTGAATGATTGAGCTTATGAAAATTGTCACCTCTCTGTCTAAATGTGACGACCTTTTTCATGTATGTCACTCTTTATTTTGGCAAAAATGAAGATAAGGAGAGGGAGTGACGGGGTGAATAAAAAAATTAGTGTCTTTTTAGCTATTTTCATTATAGCTGCATTCATATATCATGGAAATTATGTGAGTCAAGCTGAAGAGAACCAATCAACCATTGTAAAATTGGCTCAAGTATTGCAACAACAAAATGTTAAAGTTGATGAATGGTCTTTATATGCAAGGGAAGAAATTTTAACAATTGACAACATGAATGCATTTAATCGCAAATTAAATGCATTAAAAATTGAATTTAATAGTTTCAATTGGGAGTTAAAGAGGGAAAGAGAAGTGTGGAAAGCAGTTGGTGTGAATGTAACGGGCTCAATTACAGAGAAAATTACATTTGCCTATACACCCACAAAAAAGATTCAGCATGCGTATATACTATATCATGTGACGGGAACAGATTGGAGTAATCAAAGCTGGAATTCTTATGAAGAAATCTTTCAAGTAAGCTATCATAAACTTTTTCTATCAAATCCCATAATTTTCTCTTGTATGCAAGGGCAATTAAGTGATAAGATGAAAAGTGTTTTGTCTTTGACAACTGATAAATTATTGAAAGCTTTTCATGCTACACCGGTTGAATCGATTACCGAAGAGTCATTCGTATCAGTGTCGGCATATACTGAATTGTGGGAAGAAGCAATTCCAACAAAAGGACAACAAATGAATTTACAGATAGCACTACGAGAGACAGGATTGGGCGGTCAAACAACCCTAGTTGTTGGCACACCAATCATCACGTCTGAATATTAATATATAGAAAATGGACGCGGAGGGGAATACCTTGGAAAAAATCATCGTCCGCGGCGGAAAAAGGTTAAACGGTACTGTGAAAGCAGAAGGTGCTAAAAATGCCGTATTACCTATTATCGCTGCAACTTTATTAGCTAGTGATGGAAAAACAGTTCTAAATGATGTACCAGCTCTCTCCGATGTATTTACGATTAGCGAAGTTTTACGTCATCTTAATGCAGAAGTAGACTTTGGGACAAATCGTGTTGTTGTAGATGCATCGAGAGAATTAAAGACAGATGCACCGTTTGAATATGTAAGAAAAATGCGCGCATCCGTACTTGTTATGGGCCCACTATTAGGTCGTACAGGTAAAGCACGCGTTGCATTACCAGGTGGCTGTGCAATCGGTTCAAGACCAATTGATCAGCACCTTAAAGGCTTTGAAGCTATGGGAGTAAAAGTTAAAGTAGGAAACGGGTTTATTGATGCTGAAGTAGAAGATAAATTACGTGGAGCTAAGATTTATTTAGACTTCCCAAGTGTTGGTGCAACAGAAAATATTATGATGGCAGCAGCGTTAGCTGAAGGTACAACAATCATTGAGAATGTTGCAAAAGAACCAGAGATTGTTGATTTAGCGAACTTCCTAAATGCAATGGGAGGTAAAGTTCGTGGTGCTGGTACAGGTACAATCCGCATTGAGGGAGTTAAAAAATTATATGGTGCAAACCATACAATTATTCCAGACCGTATTGAAGCAGGAACATTTATGGTAGCTGCTGCAATTACAGGTGGAAATGTTCTCGTGCGTGGTGCTGTAATGGAGCACTTAAGCTCACTTGTAGCGAAAATGGAAGAGATGGGTGTTAAAATCAGCGAAGAAGAAGATGGTTTGCGTGTAATCGGCCCTGAAAAGTTAAAAGCGGTTGATATTAAAACAATGCCACACCCTGGGTTCCCAACTGATATGCAGTCACAAATGATGTCACTACTGTTAGCAGCTCAAGGTACAAGTATGATTACGGAAACGGTATTTGAAAACCGTTTTATGCACGTAGAAGAATTCCGTCGCATGAATGCGGATATTAAAATTGAAGGGCGCTCAGTTATTATCAATGGTCCTTCTAAACTTCAAGGTGCAGAAGTGGCAGCAACAGACCTTCGTGCAGCAGCAGCTTTAACATTAGCTGGCTTAGTAGCAGATGGGTATACACGCGTAACGGAATTAAAACACTTAGATCGCGGTTATGTAGATTTCCACAATAAGCTACAAGCGCTAGGTGCAGATATTGAACGTGTAAATGAAGAAGCAACTGAAACAGGTGAAGTAAAGCAAGTATCTTCTGATATTAGCTAATTCTTCTTCAAACTTCTGAGAACCATTTTATATGAAAACGGTGTGAACGAAAGATAACATGTTTCATGCTTTTTACGAAAATAGCCAATCACTTGACCTCTTTGGGTTAGGTGGTTGGCTATTTTAATAGGCTCTTTTTAGGAGTGACTTGTATAAATGATGATCTTCCCCATTTAAGTCATAAAAGGTTGTCCATCTCCATACAAATGTTATGAAGATAGTTCTTATCCTACACAGGCAATGGAGGTTCAATATTGATGAAGCATATAAAACCAGTAGTCCTACTAGTCTCGGTCTTCTTTTTTATTGTTTTGATGATCCCTACGCTTCTCGTTGTTTCATTTGGAGATAAAACAGACGGTAAGCTGACAGAAAAAAAAACATCTGAAAGTCAAAAGGTAGAAATGAAACAAACAAACTTAGGTCCGCAAATAGAAGTGGCTGTATATAGAATGAGCACAAAGAAAGTAGCGACATTACCATTAGAAGAATACGTTGTAGGGGTGGTCGCTTCAGAAATGCCCGCAGATTTTGAAGTAGAAGCACTAAAAGCTCAAAGTTTAGCGGCACGTACGTATATCGTCCAAAAAATGCTAAGTGGTAATATTGGAAAAAAGCTACCAGGAGGAGCGCATGTATCCGATACAGTAACACATCAAGTATATAAAAGTGCAGATGAATTAAAAGTACAATGGCAAGGTGACTATAATTGGAAGATGGAGAAAGTAAGAAAAGCGGTACAAGAAACAGCAGGACAAATTTTAACTTTTGAAAATCAACCGATTAGTGCCCAATTCTTTTCAACAAGTAACGGATACACTGAAAATTCGGAAGAGTATTGGTCGAATCCTTTTCCTTACCTTCAGAGTGTAGAAAGCCCATGGGATAAAGAAGCACCAAGTTTTACAGATCAAAAAGTAGTTTCAGTCAAAGAATTTGAGCAACAATTAGGAATAAAGATACCAACAGATGGTTCGTTAGGCAAGGTAGTCGCTCGAACAACTGGTAAACGAATTGCTTCTATTGAAATTGGTGGAAAAACGTTAACAGGTAAAGAAGTTCGTGAAAAGCTTGATTTGCGTTCTGCAGACTTCAATTGGGCGAAAAAAGGGAATCAAATTGTCATTACAACAAAAGGGTCTGGACATGGTGTAGGAATGAGTCAATATGGTGCAAACGGAATGGCAGTAGAAGGGAAGTCATACAAACAAATTGTTGAGTATTACTATAAAGGAGTAAGTATTGCTCTTCCAGATCAATACGTTTCAAAATTAACAGCTAAACAATAGAAAATGGGAAGATGGTCAAATGAACGAAACGTCTCCTTTTGACTACATCACACAACATCCCTTGCTCATGATATCCAACATTAATGGATAAATGAGCAAGGGATGTTCACGTTAAGTCATTCTTTTCTTCCGCTCTCTTCTAAAAGATGATTGTGTTAGATGGTTTTCTTACAAGTTAACCGCTACTTGTTTACAAACAACAGCTTTTACTTATGCTTCATAGTAGTTGAGGCCACTCCTTTTTTGACTATTCTTGTATAAGAAAAATGCGATTTTGATTTCCTCGTATAATTTTGCAAACATTGTCGAACAATAATCGAAAAAACTTTTTTTGATGTGTATATATTTACTAAATTCTGTTCACAATGATTGCAGAGGTGATAATAAATGAGAGAAGAAGAAAAGAATCGCATTTCTCAATCTTCAAAATTACAAAAGCTTTTAAGAAAACGTTGGGTATTTCCTGCAATTTATTTGATGAGTGCAGCAATCATTCTTACAGCAGTCCTTTGGTTTCAAGCAAATGGCCCAGACAATGCACAAGACAAACAGAATGATGTATCAGAAGGTACAGCTTATGACCCAACTGAAGATGCAGTTGAAGTAAACAGTGCAATGGAAAATTTAGCAATGCCTGTACTAGAAGAAGTAGAAACAGTAATTCAAAAGTCTTTTTATGATGACCAAGCTTCAAAAGAAGAGCAAGAAGCAGCGCTTGTATTCTACAACAATACGTATCATCCAAACACAGGAATTGATATTACTGCAAAAGATGGCAGTTCATTTGATGTAGTAGCTGCAGCAAGTGGTACTGTGACAAATAACGAAAAAGATCCTTTACTTGGTTATGTTGTCGAAGTAGAGCATGCCGATGGTGTCGTAACGAACTATCAATCATTAGAAAATGTTAGTGTTGAAGTTGGCGATACTGTTAAGCAAGGACAAGTGATTGGAAAAGCAGGTCAAAATATTTATAATCAAGAAGCAAAAACACACGTACACTTTGAAGTACGAAAAGATGGCGTGGCTGTTAACCCTAATAGCTATTTTGGAAAAACATTATCAACCATTAAAGTAGAAGCTGACACAACAGCTTCAGAAGAAGAGAAGGAAGATGGTGCATCTGAATCTGAATCAACAGATAAGGACGAGCAGTCTGAAACCGAAGAATCTTCTGATGAAGAAAAAGGTGAATCAGATGTGAAAGAAGAAGACTCTAGCACATCTTTTAATAAAACAGCCTAAATAAAAAAAGTAGAAGTTGAGATTTCTCAACTTCTACTTTTTTTATTTACTCATCAGTTAATCGGTTATCCTATAAGCGAAAAGACTCATATTAGGATTATATGAGAACAAGTATTGACGAATGAGGGAAAAAATGTAATATTTTACTTATTAGAATATTCTTGAAATTAATCGTAGGTTAAGTCAATCGTTGGTTTATTAGAACAAATTTGATAACGCTTACAGAGAGGGGGGGAGGCGGAATGGTTATTTTGGCTTTACTAGTTATCATTACAGTTATAAGCATTGTCATTGCTTTAAGAAAGCAGAAACCGTTCTTTTTTGCCGTTCCGTTTTTAAGTTTATTGATTTATTTTGTCGTTGAAATCGCATTAGTTCCAGCGCCCTTTTTTGAAACGGTCAAATTTATTTTTAGCTTGCACTAACATTATTTTTCTCCATGAGTCTAGTCACCTCGTTTTGTACCTTACAACAAGACTTCCGTTCTACTCTTACACAATTAGTCCTATCAACACTTCTTTGTCTTTTATCTTCGAATGAATGTACCTGTTTCCTTTAACTCTCACTTTGAAAGGATGTGATACATGTATCAATTGATGTTCAAAAAGATTGATGAAATGTGAAAAGCTTTCAATACTTTTGGGGGTGGAGAGATTGAAAAAAATTGATAAAAAAATAGCGGATTCCTACTTTCGTGAGCGAACAAGGCTCATTGCAATTTGCTTAGTGATTTGGTTTGTGGTGTCCTTTGGTGTTGTGTTATTTGCAGAATCCTTAATGTTTACATTCTTAGGCTTCCCGTTTCACTATTTTATGGGAGCATTAGGATCTATTTTAGTGTTCATTCTTTTACTGTTTGTGAATGCGAAAGTGAGTGACTCCATTGATCGTAAATATGGCATTGATGAAGCGAAAAACAAACAATTATCGGAAGGAAAAGTGTTTGATCACTAAGGGAAGAAAATCAGGGGATTAGAGAACATGATTTAGACAAAGGGGGAAACATGAATGGATACGCAGTTTTGGGTCTCATTTTTAATTATTATTTTTACATTTGCTTTATATATCGGAATTGCTATTTATAACAAAGCGCGCGCAACTTCCGAATTTTATGTAGCGGGTCGGGGGATTCCTGCTATTTATAACGGAATGGCGATTGGAGCAGACTGGATGAGTGCTGCATCCTTTATTGGTATGGCTGGAACAGTGATGTTGATGGGTTATGATGGACTAGCTTACATTATGGGGTGGACAGGCGGTTATTTGCTTCTAACCTTTCTATTAGCACCACAACTTCGTAAATATGGTCGATATACAGTACCAGAGTTTATCGGAGATCGATTTAATAGTCACTCTGCACGTATTATCGCAGCCATTTGTACCATTTTAATTAGTTTTACATACTCGGTAGGACAGTTATCGGGGTCAGGTGTGGTTATTGGTCGTTTATTCGAGATTGATGCAAAAGTAGGCACAATGATTGGTGTCGTTTTAATTGCATTCTATGCATCATTTGGTGGAATGAAAGGAATTACTTGGACACAGGTTGCACAGTACATCATTTTAATTATTGCTTACTTAATTCCAGTTATTTTTATGTCACTTCAACTAACAAATAACCCGATTCCATGGCTATCCTATGGAAAAGTTGTATCTGAATTAGGTGAACTTGACCGAGCACTAGGACTCTCTGAATATTTTGCTCCTTTTACAGAGGATACAAAGTGGCAGTTTCTTGCACTTATGTTTACGTTAATGGCAGGTACAGCAGGCTTACCACACGTAATTGTTCGTTTTTATACCGTGTCTACAATGAAAGCAGCAAGATGGTCAGGGGCGTGGGCGTTACTATTTATCGGTTTACTTTATATATCAGCTCCTGCATATGCAGCATTTTCACGTTTTATTTTAATGAAAAATGTAGCAGGTAGTGATATTAATAATTTGCCAGCATGGACAGAATCATGGGTGAATACAGGGAAATTGCAATTAGCAGATACAAATAATGATGGAATTTTACAGTGGTCTGAGCTCATGATTGATAAAGATATTGTCGTAATGGCTACACCTGAAATTGCAAATTTAGGCGTATTCGTCATTGGGTTAGTGGCAGCGGGAGCGATGGCTGCAGCCTTATCAACGGCAGGAGGATTAATGATTGCTATTTCCTCTTCATTTGCTCATGACATTTATTATCGTGTATTGAAGCCAGATGCATCAGAAAAAAGTCGATTATTCATGGCTCGCTTATCGATTGCATTAGCCGCTCTGTTTGCAGGGTTAATTGCGTTAAACCCTCCGGGAGCCATCACACAAATTGTTGCATGGGCATTTGCCATTGCATCTGGTACATTCTTCCCTGCTCTTTTATTAGGAGTTTGGTGGAAGCGCTCAAATTCAAATGGAGTCATTGCAGGGATGCTTGTTGGGCTGTTTGTCACATTAGGCTATATTATTGCAGCAAAATATGGTGGCTTCACAATTGCCGGAATTATTGATACAGGTGCAGGTGTATTTGGAGCAGTAGCAGCTATTTTGGCGAACGTTGGCGTATCACTAGCGACAAAAGCACCTTCTCAAAAACTTCAAGAAGAAGTCATGGATCTTCGTTATCCAGAACAAATGACATACAAAGACGGTGAGGTTTGGATGAACGATGGATCAGACAAACAAATGTAATCACCAACATGTTTTAAAGGTCAAAGGCCATCCATTATTTCAAGGGTTATCAGAAGAAGAAATGGTGTCGCTTTTACAAGATTGTCAGATAAAGTCGTATCAGTCTCATCAGAATATTTTATTTGAAACGAAGCAGCAGAAGGGTCTCCTTCTGCTGCTTCATGGCATTGCGGAGGTATACGTAAAGGATCGTCAGCATGAGCGTGAAGAAGTATTAGAAGTTGTAAGAGAAGGCCAGCTTATTGGCTTTCCTACACTAGCAGATTTCTTGAATGAAGCAGAAATCAAGTATCAGGAAGATAACTTAGAAGTTCGGACGCTAACAGAAGCTGAAGCTTTGCTTATCCCTTTTTCGGTTATTGAAAATCGTTGGCAAGACGAAAAAGTGAAACATTATCTATTAACACAAGTATCAATTCGCTTAAAAGGTGTGTATCAATCATTAGCTGAACAAATTGAGTTAGCTAGTTCATTTGGGGAGAAAGATTCAATCATTTTACGTGTACAAGAAGTGATGTCTGACAAGGTCATTTCAGCTTCACCAGTGATGTCTATTCATGAAGTATCTAAACGAATGATTGATCATAATATAAGCTCTGTTGTCGTAATCGACAATCATCGACTAGTAGGAATTGTGACAGAAAAAGACTTAGTCAAACGAGTCATCACAGAAAGAAGAAGTGTAGAAGAAGCTGTGGAAACGATTATGACACCAGAGCCTGTTACGGTTTCTCGCTTTTCCTACTATTATGAAGCGTTAGCCATGATGCTACTTAGAGGAATTAAGCATCTACCAGTTACGGATGAAGGGCAAGTGGTAGGAGTTGTGTCATTATCGGATTTATTACGAAAGAAAAATGAAAACATGATTAGGGTCATTCACCAAATTGATCAAGCAGATTCATCTACTTTGCCTGTTGTAAAAGAAGCAGCATACGAGATCATTCAAACATTGATTCATCATCAAGTTCCAGTCCTTAGCATGTTAGATATTTTAACCAAGCTTTACGATCGCCTTGTGAAACGATGCATTGAATTAGCATTACAAGATTTAGAAAAGCAAGGAAAAAAGCAACCAGCTCCATTTTGTTTTTACCAAATGGGCAGTAGTGGTCGTAAAGAACAATTTCTCTTAACAGACCAAGACCATTTCCTTGTCTATCAAGGAGACAATCATGATTATTTTAAAATGCTAAGTGAGCGGATTGTTAAGTTACTCGAGCAAGCTGGTTATGAACGATGTAAAGGCAACATGATGGCTAGTAACCATATTTGGAGAGGGTCAGTTGGGCAATGGGACAATCGAATTCGTTCTTGGACACTTGAATCGACAAATGAAGTGATGTTAAACGTGCAAAACTTCTTTTCTTATCGACTTTTATACGGAAACGAATCCATTCATCAAGCAGTTGACCACCTTGTTCAAACACATAGGAAGAAAGCGCAAATTCTTTTGTATCGCTTAGCAGAACTAGAAAAAACAAGGCCCATTCCATCTATTCACCAGCGAATTCGTTCTCTTCTTCATCTTGAACGAAAGCAAATTGATTTAAAGAAAGAAGTATTGTTTCCATATCATCATGCACTGCAAATCCTCGCCGCTAGTCATGATACACTTCACGGCTCACCTTTGGAGCAAGTGGACCGACTAGTGCAAAAAGGCGTATTGACCGCTTCTTTTGCAGAAGACATAAAAAAGGCCATTGAAACGATTCTTGAACGATACGTGCAATTAAAGTGGCGTCAATTTTCAATGAATGAAGAGAAAAACTCTATTCTTTCTTTTCATACTCTCACTATTCGCCAAAAGGATGAACTCATATGGAGCTTAAAAACCCTAAAGGAGCTTCAAAGTAAAATGCTACTACACTTCTCTATTTGAAGAGAAAGGAGCAAAATGTGTTTTTTACAAGAAAAGCATTTCCCGTTCAATTCAATGAACACCTTCCACTTAATACGTTAATCGAAAATATCGTCTTCACAGTGTTTGATACAGAGACGACTGGCTTTCAGGTTGCCTCGACGGATCGCTTAATTGAAGTCGCAGCAGTAACCGTAAAAGGCTGTCAGGTACAATCTTCTGACACCTTTCGATTATATGTAAACCCAGAGCGACAAATTTCTCAGGAAATAACCGAATTAACGACAATCACAAACGAACAAGTTGCAGGGGCACCTTTTGCCTTAGAGGCTATTGAACAATTTTTTGACTTTGTTCAGAGAAATGAAACATCTTGTCTTGTAGGGCACTATGTCGCTTTTGACGTACTTGTATTAAAGAATGAATTAAAGAGAAGCAAATTCCATTTAAAAAAGCTACAGCACATTGATACGCTCGATTTAATTGGTTTTCTTGCTCCGTCATTTGATATGAGAGATCTTGAAAAGTATGCTCAAGCATTTGGTACGCGCATCTATCCTCGCCATCAAGCATTAGGGGACGCACTAACGACGGCTTATTTATTTGTAGAATTATTAGGTCATCTCAAAGATAGAGGTTATTCGACGTGGGGAGATCTTTTACAAGTGACAAATTCACCAGCGCGACATTTGTCTTTTTAAATCAAGTTGTCATGTAATGTGTCGAACACCAAATGAATTTTCAAAAAAATATGATAAAACCCTTGTCCTTCTTGACTTTTCTAGCATATATCCTTACCCAAGCTAATAAAATGTTACAAACCTAACAAAGAGAGTGTTTGAGGTGAGGCCACGAAAGTAATATTTCGTTTTCATGCATTTAGTCTCATTTCACACTTCTCACATCCAATTTGGGGAGGGCGAGTGGTGTGCACGATTACATCAAAGAGAGGACTATCAAGATTGGAAAGTATATCGTGGAGACAAAGAAAACCGTTCGTGTAATTGCGAAAGAATTCGGTGTTTCCAAAAGTACTGTCCATAAAGATTTAACCGAGAGGCTACCAGAAATAAACCCTGAATTAGCAAATGAAGTAAAAGAAATTCTCGATTATCATAAATCCATTAGACATCTACGCGGAGGGGAAGCAACAAAGCTTAAGTACAAAAAAGAAGAACTTCAAGAGGAGCCTGTCAAATAAAATCGACAGTCAGTTATGAAAATCCAATCAAAATAGTAGATAAAGGTCGGGGACATGAGTCATACGAACATGTTCCCGATCTTTATTTTTACGTTCAATATGTAACTGTTTAGTGAAAAAGTTGGAGAAGGTGTTGGTTTGTTCTAACATTTTTAATCAAACTTACGTTCTAGATAGCTTTATTAAAAGTTTTTTGTAATAATCTACATGTAAAACCAATTTGTGATAAAATAATAAATTAGGGAAAAAAGGTTGATCTTCACATATAGAATGGTCAAATGGAAGGAGATTGTAAGTATGTTAGCCAAGGACATTGGTATCGATCTAGGGACCGCTAACGTCTTAATTCATGTAAAAGGAAAAGGCATCGTATTAAATGAGCCTTCAGTTGTAGCGATTGATAAAACGAATGGAAAAGTGTTAGCTGTTGGGGAGGAAGCTCGCCGAATGGTTGGACGTACACCTGGTCATATCATTGCTATTCGCCCATTAAAAGATGGTGTCATTGCTGACTTTGAAATTACAGAAGCAATGTTAAAATATTTTATTAATAAATTAAATGTCAAAGGCTTTTTATCGAAGCCACGAATTCTGATTTGCTGCCCGACAAATATCACATCTGTTGAACAAAAAGCAATTCGTGAAGCAGCCGAAAAGAGCGGTGGTAAGAAGATTTACTTAGAAGAAGAGCCAAAAGTTGCCGCAATTGGAGCCGGAATGGATATTTTTCAACCGAGTGGTAACATGGTCGTTGATATTGGTGGAGGTACAACAGATGTTGCTGTACTATCAATGGGAGACATTGTAACCGCTTCTTCCATTAAGATGGCAGGGGACAAGTTCGACAATGAAATCCTACACTATATTAAACAGAAATATAAGCTGTTAATTGGTGAACGAACAGCAGAGGAAATCAAAATTAAAATCGGTACCGTCTTCCCTGGATCACGTGAAGAAGAGCTTGAAATTCGTGGACGAGATATGGTAACAGGCTTACCACGTACAGTGACCGTTCATTCTCGTGAAGTAGAAGAAGCGTTACGTGAATCTGTAAGTGTCATTGTTCAAGCATCTAAAAGTGTATTAGAGCGTACACCACCAGAACTTTCTGCCGATATTATTGATAGAGGTGTCATTTTAACAGGTGGGGGCGCCCTTCTTCACGGAATGGACCAATTACTTGCAGAAGAGCTGAAGGTTCCAGTTCTTATTGCTGAACAACCAATGGATTGTGTGGCTATCGGAACTGGCATTATGTTAGATAATATGGATAAGCTTTCTCGTCGTCAACTCATCTAAGGCATCTTTTAAAATGAAACTATTGAAAGTTAAAAGAGGTGACTGCTTTGTTTAAAGGCTTTTATACAGCAACAGCTGGTATGATGGCACAGCAAAGAAGAACGGATTTGTTAACAAATAATATGGCAAATGCAAATACTCCTGGTTTTAAGGCTGATCAATCGTCACTTCGTGCATTTCCTGACATGTTGGTACAGCGTATGGATTCAAAAGATATACCTGTTGAGAAGAGCTTTCATGTTCCCGTTCAACAAACGATTGGATCGTTACACACGGGTGTATATATGCAAGAGACGATGCCAAATTTAGCACAAGGCGATATACATGAAACAGAAATTCCAACTGATGTTGCCTTAGTAGAACGTGCTGTACCTTTCGATGAAAATGGACAAAAAGGTGCACTGTTTTTTGTTGTAGAAGGTGATAACAATGAGCTGCGTTATACGCGTAATGGAAACTTTACAATTGATGAGGCGGGTTTCTTAACAACAACGGATGGTCGCTATGTGTTAAACGAGGCGAACGAGCGAATTCAATTACAAAGTGAAAATGTGCGCATTAACGAAGGTGGAATCATCTTTGAAAATGAAGAAGAGGTAGCTCGCTTGAATGTAGCGTACGCAAATAACTTGTCCACTATTGCTAAGGAAGGAAATGGTCTTTACCGAACTGAAAATGGGCAGCCCCTTCCTTCTGCAATTGGAAACAACGAGATTTCGTATCACATACAGCAAGGTTTTTTAGAGCGTTCGAATGTAGATACGTCTCAAACCATGACCGAGATGCTAACAGCTTACCGTGCTTTTGAAGCCAATCAAAAGATTATGCAAGCCTATGATCGTAGTATGGAGAAATCTGTCAATGATATCGGGAGAGTTCGTTAAGAACATCTAGGGGGATTATAACGTGAATAGATCGATGATTCATGCAGCAAATACAATGAGTCAGCTTCAGCAACGATTAGACTTAATCAGCCATAACGTAGCGAATGTAAATACAGTAGGTTATAAAAAGCGTGAAGCCACGTTTAGCGAGATGCTTTATCAACAGTTTGACAATCAATTTGATGAACGATTTGAGAATAATCGCTTAACGCCCATGGGGATTCGACAAGGTGTGGGAGCTAAAATTGGTGCGACAAAATTACTGTTAACGCAAGGTGCTATTCAACAAACGGAAAGACCCTTAGACGTGGCTTTTTCCAAAGCGGGCATGTTCTTTCAAGTTCTTGTTGAGCAAAATGGACAGCAAGCAGTCAAGTATACACGTAGTGGGAACTTTCAATTAACACCTGTTGGACAAAACGACGTGATGTTAGTAAGTGACAATGGTTATCCAATTCTTGATGCGAACGGAAATTCAATTGTGTTTTCACGTGAAGCAACGGATATTACAATTACGGCAAGCGGGGAGATTGTAGCGCAATCTGCTAACGGTATACCTCAAACATTTGAGCTAGGTTTGGTGCAAGTGAATCGTCCACAATTACTTGTTGCAAGTGGTGGAAATTTATTTGAACTTCCCCCTAATCAAAATGCAGAAGAAATTGTAAATGAGCTCATTGGCGTGCGACGTCAAGAAGCGGGAATTCAACAAGGTGCATTAGAGCAATCAAATGTCGATTTAAGTAAAGAAATGTCTGAAATGATGCTTACGCAACGTGCTTATCAGTTTAATTCAAGGTCAATCTCGATGTCGGATCAGATGATGGGTCTTGTCAACAGTATTCGCTCTTAATAGAACTTGTTTTTAGTATCAGGTCATAAAAATGATTGCGTGATGCACATGCATTCGGTATAGTGGAAGTAGTAAATGCTTTTAGCCGGAAGGAGACTATACGATGCTTGATGTGCAACAAATTAAGGAAATTATTCCGCATCGCTATCCATTTTTATTAGTTGATCGTATTCTTGAAATAGAAGAAGGTAAGAGTGCCGTTGGAATCAAGAACGTCTCGGCAAATGAAGAGTTCTTTAATGGACACTTTCCTGACTATCCTGTGATGCCAGGTGTGTTAATTGTTGAAGCACTTGCTCAAGTAGGAGCGGTTGCGATGCTAAAAAAAGAAGAAAACCGTGGGCGTCTTGCGTTTTTTACAGGCATTGATAACTGCCGTTTTAAGAAGCAAGTAAAACCAGGTGACCAACTGCGCTTAGAAGTGGAAATGGTTCGTGTAAGAGGGGCAATTGGTAAAGGTAAAGGGATTGCTACTGTTGATGGTGAGCTCGTTTGTGAAACCGATATTATGTTTGCTTTAGGTGAAAAAGCTGAATAAGAATGAACGAAAAGTTGCTTCAGTACAATGAGAAGCAACTTTTTTATTTACATTGTTTTTAGAGTGAATATTTTAATATGGAGAGGGCAATCTATACACAGGCCGTATCATTGTATGGTCTTACATATCACAGAAAGGAGACAAACTGATGAAAAAACTATCTTTAATGGTAACAGCCTTACTTTTATCTGCAATGGCGTTAACTGCTTGTAACACTCAAGAGCCACCTCCAGAAGAAGATCCGAACATGGAGCAAGCTCCTGAAGATAACGGTGAAAACGATATGGCACCAGAAGAAGATCAAGCTCCTGGTATGGAAGAAAATGATCAAATGGGTCAAGATGATGAAAACACAGAATCAGACGGTGAAGACATGATGGAAGACCCACAAGACATGGAAGACAAAGATACAAAAGATGAATAAAAAATGTTTCAAATGGAGTAAAATCTACTCGATTTGAAATACTAATTACTCATTTTGTTCTTTGATAGGGAACAAGAGACAATTTAAAATGAATTTTTTACTAAGAGAAGTACAGCCTCCTATTTTGTAAGGTTGTACTTCTCTTATTTGCTTTGGAGTAGAAGCTATGTTCTGAAACATGACAGTTTTTATTAATTTTGATAAAATAATACATACTGAAACTATATGTTGGAGGTACTTTCAATACATGTTAAAACATTTATCACCTGGCACGAAGAGTAGTATCACAAGATCAATTGTTACTGCTTTTAAAACGTATATGAGTAATATTGAATGGAATGAAGACCAGTACAAACTAGAACACTTTATTCAAGAGTGGAAACAATATATTGAGCAGCATGCGTCTTGGTACAAAAACCTCGATGAAGAAATAAAAGGTAGTCCAATTTTTCATGAAGAGCTAGCAGTGAAAATTAATGAAACGGTTCAAAAGATTTTAACAGAAAGACCGACTGACGAGCAGATTCAACAAGTAGAAAGCCTCTTAGAACAGCACAATATGACGGATGTGAGTTATTCTTGTAAAGAGGAAGCACGTTTTTTAATTGATAAACTTTCATCATAAATAAGTGGTGCGTCATATAGGTGCAACATTCTTTAATAATCGAGCTCGGACACACTACCTTATGTGAGAAAAAGTTCAGAACGTCTGAATAGCGACGTATGAAGCGGTCTTTTTCTAAGAAATCATGCAATGCTATGTAATAGGACTTATATACAAGGAACATATTTGACCCTAACTCATAAAAAACACCTTTCAGTTGAAAAAACGGATTTACAATGCCGAAATTCAACTTGGAGGTGTTTTTTTCTACAGGAATCAAGATTCCTTCTACACGTCGTATAAGTATCAACACAATATAACAGAAAGAGGCATCATCATGAACATGTCCCAAAAGAGAAGAGGTCTTTTATGAAGAGGACTTTTTATGTTTAGTCATCTAATTGAGCTATTTGTGTCATTAATGACGTGATTAGAGGAATTCGCTTATCTTGTTTTGTTTTAGGTAGAGACGATACTTGATGTAACGAAGATTGTAAGTGAGGATAAGTTGATAGTAATGTGACAACCTCGTACAGTTCAGTATCTAATACCGCCTGCCCAACTTGATAAACTTGCTTTACTTCCGATAGAGTTTGAATTTTAGAAAAGTCTCGTCCAACGAGATGATCTAAGCTTATTTGAAAGAAATCTCCAATGGTCATAAGGTCTTCCATGGATGGAGGTTGTGTATTTGTTTCTAGCTTGGCTACTTTTGATCGAGACATATTGAGGTGGAAGGCCAGTTCTCCTTGAGAAAGGCCTGAGCGCTTACGTAGATAGGTCATTTTTTCGCCAATAGGTTTCATAGATGAACACTACTTTCTTAGAAATTTGTCATATTTTAAAGTAAATGTGTAAAATAATTGTCAAAAAAGATAAAAAGAACAGTTTTGAATATTGTTCAAAATACGAACAATGTTAAGAAAATTGTGCCTAAGCAGATGCGAGACAAACGAATGTGAGTGATTAAAAATGAAGAGATACAAACAAAAAAGAAGGTTAGTAATTTTTACACAGTGTTAAATTTACTAACAATTAAAACGGATTACATCCGAGACTCTAAGGTGTAAACCTTCGTATTTTGCTTTCGTTATAACGATGAAAAAATAGTTGTATTTTAGAAAAAATGGTTTATTATTACAAATAGAGCATATCAAAAGGAGGATGAAATGACCAAGTATCATCTGAACAAGCCTACTAAAAATAGAGAGAATGCACTATCGAATCGAGGTGTACCTTTATTTTTAGGAAAACGAAGTCCACAATTTATATTCGACCCGCTTAAGCAATATTATCTTCAACACCAGAAAGTGAAACAAACCTCAAAATGAGTTTCTCCACTTTCTAACTCTCCACCTTATCGACAATCTATCCTTTTATGAAGAATGTTTATTTAACAGAAGAGCGATTCATTTTCTTTTCTTGTAGCTGTAGCTTAAATTCATGTAGGAGCTGCGTCCCATTAAGTCCCTTTTCAATTAAATCGGATAATACCATTTCAGATCTATTTGTTCTTCGCTCGATGAGCAGTCCGTCCATTAGAACACTAATTCGTTCACCGATTGTTGTAATATGAGTCACAATAGCAGAGAAGGTTGCTGGATCGTTGCTTTTCTTTGAAATCGTTGCATACATGTTAAATCGTTCTTTTGTAAGCAATAGTTGATGAAACACATCACGATGCTCTTTATCCAGTAAAGCTTCTAGCACCCAATGATTTTCCCCATCTTCTTTATTAATAATAAGCCCATCTAATAAAGAAAGCTGTTGCGATTTGACACGTTCATCTGAAAATTGAAGAGCGACTAATTTAAAGGTTTTCATACGTAGTTCCCCCTTTACAATTAATTGAAATGACTCTTAGTGACTAGTATATCATATGAATGGATGAATTTTCACATTATTCTTTCTTGTTACAAAATTTGTAAACGATTAAAGAAGTAATCTAAGGAGTGAAAATGCGTGATTAATCAATTAGTTCTTGTTGGTCGATTAACAAAAAATCCGGAGCTGCGTTATACAAATGAAGGAACCCCGTTTGCTACGATTACACTTGCCGTTAGCCGTCATTATCGGAATCAAGAAGGCGAAGTAGAGGCAGACTTCGTCAATGTAACACTATGGAGAAAAACAGCAGAGAATACAGTAAGCTACTGTAAAAAAGGAGCGGTAGTAGGTGTCACTGGTAAAGTACAGTCTAGGTCCTTTGAGAATCAGCAGCAGCAACGCGTGTACGTGACCGATATTGTAGCAGACTATGTGAAGTTTTTAAGCAATAAACTAGAAAAGTAATAATCGAAAGTGAAAGGAGGTGAATGGATCAACGTTTTTTCATAAAAGAAAGGAGGCGTTCAGCGTTAGAGATTGACGTAGCGATATGTTGTAAAAGATAGGTAACCAAGCTTTTTTATTAGCAACTTTCTATTGAATGACAACTTTCTTTTTATAATCATTAAAGGTAATAAGTACTCTTAGTTGGTATAATATACCGAATTCCTCTTTTCAAAAGAGTTTACTAAGTGAACTCTCCTCAAATCCTTTTCCAGAAATAAGCAAGACACCTCGTTGTAATATGCACGAAAGTGCCCACTTTTATTTGAACTGTTGACATGATATGCTCAACAGTTTTTTTAGTTCACTTATTTAAAAAAACAAGGTGAGTTATCATTCTCACCTTGTTTTTTGCTTATGTATTCAGTTTGTAGCGTAACGCTTTGCACCAAGATAACGAGATTTCCAGTAGCTATTGTCTAGCTTAGTAATGGTAACGCCTGTTGAAGACCCTGCATGAATAAAAGAGCCATTCCCGATATAAATCCCCATATGAGAGGGACCAGAAGCATATGTAGAGAAAAAGACAAAGTCTCCAGGTTGAGGGCTCGATACAGATTGAGACTTGTTCCAGTAGCTGACCGTATTTACACGCTTTTCATTTGGCAGCTGCTTGCTTAATACATAATAGATAAATCCGCTACAGTCAAAGCCTTTGGTCGTAGAACCACCCCATTGATAAGGAACACCTACAACTGCTTTTGCGTGATCTAAGAGTGTGTTCACATTTAAGCTAGTTGGAAAGGTTGTAACAGGCGATGATACCGGTGGTGGTGATGGCGAAATTGACTGTGTTGGTGGTACACCTTGTCCTTTTACAACTAGCTCTTGATTAACATAGATGACATCAGAGTTCATGTTGTTTAACGTTTTTACTTCGGTTACAGACAAGTCAAATTGCTTTGAGATGCCCCAAAGAGAATCACCATTTTTTACCTTATATGTAGTTATACTAGTAGGTTGTTGAGGTTGGGGAGGTGTTACAACTGGTTTTGACACAACCTGATTGGTAGAAGAAGGAAGGCTTAGCTTTTGTCCAACATAAATAGTATCAGATGTTAATTTATTATAGCTTCTCAATTCTGAAACAGGTACTTGATGTGTACGAGCTAATCCCCACAATGAATCTCCACTTTTAACTTCAATTGTTTCCGTCGATGCTGAAGCGGATCCTTGAAACAAAAATGTTCCTCCAACTAGAGCCCCAAATGTAAAGGCTAACGACTTTTTTCTCATTTTCAGTTCCTCCTGGTATGTAACAAATCGATTGTTTTTTAAGTATGATATGTAAAAGTTAGTAATCTACTAAATCAATGAACAAAGTGACAAGTCTTATTTTAAAAACACCCTCTATAGATTCCTCTAAAACAATTGATATGCGTAACGATAACTAATCTGTAAGTCATCACAGTGTGTTGTATATGGATTAAAATGGATGATAAAGGGGTATCTAGACTATACTATTTTTCTGACAAATTAGTCCTTATGTATAATATGATGGAAAAAAAAGAAAAAGTAAAGAGTCCTCGCTAGGACTTTTTGACTTTTTCTTTCATAGTTTGATAGAATTTCGTCCACTTTTCAGACTTGTTAGCTGGTTGAACTTGGTTCTTTTGGGTTGGTTGTTTCTTCTCTGTGATAGGTCAACAGCTCCTTTAAATCCTCATTTGATAGCTCTGTTATCCATTGCTGCTCACCGATAATTTGGTCATTTAAAGTTTGCTTTTCTGTCATCATTTTGTCAATTCTTTCTTCGATTGTTCCGATGGTCATGAGTTTATGAACGTGAACAAATTTTGTTTGCCCAATTCGATACGCACGATCTGTTGCCTGGTTTTCAATAGCTGGATTCCACCAACGATCGACATGAATGACGTGATTAGCGGCTGTTAAATTCAAGCCTGTTCCGCCGGCTCTTAATGACAAGATAAAAATAGAAGAATCTCCTCGCTGAAATGATTCGACCATTTCATCTCTCGCTGTCTTTGAGAGGCTGCCGTGCAAAAAGAGTGCCTTTTCTTTTAATTCTTTTTCAACCATTCGTTCAATCATTGTTCCCATCTCAATATATTGAGTGAAAATGAGACAGCTTTCACCTTGTGCACGAATTTCCTTCATTAAGTCTAATAATGCTTCAAGTTTATGTGATCTTTTAATGGTTTGCCTGGATCCTGGTTCTTTTAAATAAAGAGCAGGATGGTTACAAAGCTGCTTTAATTTTGTGAGCATTTGCAATATGAATCCTTTTCGTTCGAACGCAGACCGCTTCTCTACTTCTGTTAATGTATCTTTTACAAGCTGTTCATATAAAGAAGCTTGCTCGATTGTTAGTGGAATAAACTGCTTTTGTTCACTTTTACTTGGTAAGTGAAGCTGAATGTGTTGATCTTGCTTTGTTCGGCGCAGCATAAATGGTTGAATAAAGCGTTTAAGCTGTGCCACTTTTTGTTTGCTTCCATCTTTTTCAATGGGAGTTACAAACTTTTTTTGAAAAGAAGGAAGTGTTCCTAAATAAGTTGGATTGATAAAGTCGTAAATTGCCCATAGCTCCGTTAAGCGGTTCTCCATCGGTGTACCTGTTAATGCGATTTTGTGGTGGCTATGAAGCTTTCGAATCGCTCTCGATTGCTTTGTATAAGCATTTTTAATGTGCTGTGCTTCATCCAGACAAATAGATGTCCAATGAACAGAAGAAAGCTGCTCAAAATCAAGAACAGAGAGTTGATAAGACGTAATAACAATATCGGCATCCATTGCTCGTTTAGAAAAGGACGCATCGTCATCCCGCTTTGATCCATAATGGACATAGACATTAAGGGAAGGAGCAAATTCCTTCAATTCGCGCTCCCAGTTTCCAATTAAGGATGTTGGGCAAATAAGTAAAGATGGCCTCGCTTCTTCTTGTTCTTTAAGGTGTGCAAAGTAGGCAATGAGTTGAATGGTTTTTCCAAGTCCCATGTCATCTGCTAGACAAGCCCCTAGTCCGTACTTTCGTAAAAACAAGAGCCAATTGAATCCTTCTTGCTGATAAGGGCGAAGTTGCCCGTTGAACAAAGTAGGCAGTGGATGTGTTTTCAACGGCTTTTGTGCCTGTAATTGCCGCACGAATTGCTTAAACCCTCCTGATAAATCAATGGATACCGAGGAAAGAGAAACTGTGCTGTCTTGAGGAGCTGAGGAAGAGTGACTAGCACGATTCAGTTCACTTGTTAGTACATCTCTTACATGTAGACCTCGCTTATCAGCTTCGCGTAAGAGTGATTGAGCTTGTTTAATGAATTGTGGATCAAGCTTAATCCACTGACCATCAATATGAACCAAGCGTCGCTTCTGTTCAACGAGACGCTGAAATTCTTCTTCGGATAGCGCAATCCCGCCTAAAGAAAATTTCCATTGATAGTTAATAAGAGACTGCAATCCAAAGAAGGATGAACGCCCATCCTCTGCTGAATCCACTACAGACACGCTCATCTTCATATTCAGTTTATGCACTGCTTGCCACCAAGCTGGAAGGTGAATATCAATTCCGGCCTGTAACAGAGCTTCACTTTGTTCGGTTAAAAACAGCCACGCCTCGTCCTCGGTCAGCCATTCGTTAATCCAAGAAGAAGAGCCATCTAAAACAGGAGCTAACAGCCTCCATTTATTGTGTTGACGTGCGACATAGGGCTCGTGTTCTACCCATTCTGTTGGCAAGGAGCCATGAAAAGTAAACGGCTCTTTCTCTTCATCTGAAGGAATCACGAGTGTACGCACTTGCCATAATCCACCGTCCTCCTCAGGTTCTGTTAATCGTAAAATAAGCTGAAACGGAACCTCGATTTGCTGAAGACCTGTCTGCTCAAGCCAATCTTGTTTGTCTACAATTAGTGGATTTTTATTAAACAGTGAGTGTTGATCTACGAGCTCCTTCCAAATGTGAGCGATCGTTTCATCCTCTTGAATAAGCTCATTGACGACGTGTGAAAGCAAGTAGGTGGTCTCTTTAGACACTTGATCAACGGTTGCTATCCACTGAAGTGATCCTTTTTGCCAATCTGTAAAGCTTGGAATGAATGCTTCATTTTCAATTAACGCTTCAACTTCTTGAGCGCGTTTTACCCAGCTTTGTGCATTTGCTGAGAGTGATAGCTGTAGAACGGAATCTTGTGTATAGTGCTTAAAGAAACAAAAGGCTTCCCAAGCAGAGAGGATAACTCCTTCTTTTTCATCAAGCGTTGCTGTTGTCACAAGTGTTCCGTAATACGTTGGCTTATGCCACAGGAGAACGGCGTGCTTCCACATGTCTACTTTTATGACGTTGTCTTGTTCATTTGTACAATAGATAAAAAATTGGTCATCTTGTTGCAATTCGACATGTAAGGTCATATGAAACAAATCAAACATGAATAAGCTGTCCTTTCTGTAAGGCTTGTTGAAACGCCCGCAATGACTTTGTTGATGTGGTTAATTTTTCTACGTAGGTTTTATACTCGTCCTCTTGTTGAAGCGCATGATAAAGTGTTTTTAGTTCATGCAAATGATGAACAGCTTCTTCATAACTTTTACGATTGCGTTGTTCAATAAGTGAATGAATAGATTGATGATAAATAGGTAATAACCATTCTTTATGATCTTGTTTAATCGTTGCTAATGCTTCTTTTTCATACTCTAAAATGTTGTACCGAAATGCAGCTTGCATCTCAATCCATTGCTTCAAGTCTCCTCGTTCGTACAAGAAGCGGCTATATTCGATAAAGCTATAAGGCAATAATCGTCGAAGAGCGCGGATATAGGCAGCTTCATCATAAGATTCAAACAGTGTTAACATCATCGACACCATATTTCGACTTCCTTGATAAGAGGAAAGACTGCGAACATAACCATTCATATGACGCTCTATGTAATCCATCCATTGAGGCGCTCGTTTTTTATCTTCATTCATGACGACAGTTGTGGCCCACTTCATAGCAGGAAGAAAGGTTGCGATTGGTTGGTGGCGAATTTGCTCAATCGTTTTTGTATCCTGCTTTTGTAAAAAGAGCAAATGAGCTCGTGCAATCGTTTGTTCGAGTGAGTTTTCTTGAAGTTCTTTTTGCTCATTTCGCATCCATGTTGAATCTTGATATAAAGTTGTCCACATCATTTGATAAAGCTCGACCTTCTCATAAGGTAATGGAATAGAGAGCTGTAACAGTTCGCGAATATCAGAGATACTGGCAGAAAGAATGGACGTTTTATACGGTGAAAGCTGCTCCTTTTTTAGCTGAGACAACTGCGAGTCAATTTGCTCTAGTAGCTGATAGATATAGGGTCGAACAAACGAATCTAATCGGTGGGATGTCATTTCTTGGCTTTGCATACAGAGACTCATTTTAAAAAACGTTTCCACCCCGCTATAAACGGTATAAAGTTCTCGCAACGGAGAAGCTGAAGGAGCTTGACTCTGCAATTTTTGAAAGTAGTGGTGGTAGAGCTTTTCATAGATTGTAAAATCAACATTTAATTGATGCTGAATGAACGTTTCATATTGATGGGTAAATGCTTTTTTCCAACTCTTATATGAGTGGGTGTGTGTCTGTGAAGGTGAAACGTTTAAAGTTGATAATGAGACAGAAGGCGTTGATTGGCTTTTCCAAGTATGAATAAGGGTCATTAAATCTTGTTGTCGTGCGTATTTATGGAAAAAAGTAGCGAAAAAGTGCTCGCATGGGTTAGCTCTTCCACATGAGCAAGTACTTTGTTTTAGGTTCTTTTCATCCATATGCACCTGCTCGTTGTCAACGAATGTTCGCTGCAACGCTTCGCTTTCCTTAACATGACTTAAACGATAAAACTGTAATCCTTTTTGTGCAGCTTCTCGCACACTCGAATCTTCATATGAAAAAAGACGCAGGAATTGTTCTTCTGTCTTAGCGATTGAATCGTTCATCCTTAAACTTTCCTTTCGTTCATCAAAATATATGAGCAAATTATATCTGAATTTATGCAGAAAATCTAACAAGGAGAACTAGTAGTTTCGAGGTGGAAATGCTAAAGCATTCTATTTGAATGAGTGAGACCAAGCGTTAAAGAACAAGGGAGAAATCGTAGTATGAAACACTCGTCAATTTCTTCCACCTTTTGTAAACGAATTCACGCTATATTTACATGATAGAAATAGAATTAACGAAGGGCTTTTGGTATGATTATGGTGGAAAGAACTGAATTAGCTATGTGTAAGCATAGAGAAAAAGCGCTTCCTTATGAGAATATAGCGGTTAAGCTATACATAGATGATAGGGGGACAATTTAAATGAAGATACGAAAAGCTATTATTCCAGCGGCTGGATTGGGGACGAGGTTTTTACCGGCTACAAAAGCACAACCAAAAGAAATGCTGCCAATTGTTGATAAGCCGACTATTCAATATATTGTAGAAGAGGCAGTAGCATCTGGAATTGAAGATATTATGATCATTAGTGGCCGTGGAAAGCGAGCAATTGAAGATCATTTTGATAAATCATATGAATTAGAGGAAACATTAGCTCAAAAAGAAAAGTGGGCTTCCTTAGACGAAATTCAAGCCATTTCAAATTTAGCGAATATCCATTACATTCGTCAAAAAGAACCGAAAGGCTTAGGAGATGCTATTTATTGTGCAAGGAGCTTTATTGGCAACGAACCATTTGCGGTCATGTTAGGTGACGATATTGTACAATCAGATGTACCTTGCTTGCGTCAGTTAATGGATGTGTATGAGAAGCATCACTGTGCGGTGGTAGGTGTGCAAGAAGTAGACGATGAAGATGTATCAAAATACGGAATTATTGCACCAAAAGAGTCAACGTTAGATAATGACATTCTAACGGTTCAATCACTCGTTGAAAAGCCGACGTTAGAGCAGGCGCCATCAAACTATGCCATTATGGGGCGTTACGTGCTCACACCTGAAATTTTTCATATTTTAGAGGAGCTACCACCCGGTGCAGGCGGAGAGGTTCAATTAACGGATGCCATTCGTCAGTTAAGCGAATTTCAAGAGGTGCTTGCTTACTATTTTGAAGGTGTTCGCTATGATGTGGGAGATAAGTTTGGATTTATTAAGGCAACGATTGATTTTGCTTTAAGACGAGAGCATCTTCGTGATGAATTAATCGCTTATTTTCAAGATGTGATGAAGCGAGTGTAATAGTCTAGATTGTAGATATGTGGAGGTAGTTTTGTGAACATTTCAATTGCAGGAACGGGATATGTAGGTCTTGTGACAGGTGTTTGCTTGTCTGAGATTGGCTATCATGTGACGTGCTATGACATAGATGAAGGAAAAGTTCAGCACATGAGAGACGGGATTTCTCCTATTTATGAGCCAGGACTTGAAGAATTAATGAAAAAGAACATTGTAGAGGGTCGACTTCATTTTACATCAAGTGCGAACGAAGCGTATGAAAAGAAAGACTTTATCTTTATTGCTGTAGGCACACCAGAAAAAGAAGATGGCTCTGCTAATTTGCAATATGTTGAAGCAGTAGCTGAAGCAATTGCTACTCATGCAACGCAAGACACGATTGTCATTACAAAAAGCACGGTACCAGTTGGGACAAATGAGCATGTGAAAAGCATTTTATTAGAAAAGAATAAGAATGGTGTTCAGTTTCAAGTCGCATCAAATCCAGAGTTTTTGCGAGAAGGCTCTGCTGTATATGACACATTCAATGGAGATCGCATCGTCATTGGAGCAGATGAAGAAGAAGTCGCATTGAAAGTAGAAGCACTTTATAAGCCATTTAACTTGCCGATTGTCAAAACAAGCATCCGCAGTGCAGAAATGATTAAGTATGCAGCCAATGCCTTTTTAGCAACAAAAATCAGCTTCATTAATGAAATGGCCAATATTTGCGAGCGAGTAGGCGCAAACATTGATGATGTGTCATCAGGGATTGGGATGGATAAGCGCATTGGAAAAGAGTTTTTGCGCGCTGGCATTGGATATGGTGGCTCATGCTTCCCGAAAGACACGAAAGCCCTTCTTCAACTAGCAAGTGAAAAGGACTATACCTCACCGATGCTGCAGTCTGTTATTGAAGTCAACGACAAGCAACGAGTGGTATTGTATAGCAAAGCTGTTGAAAAAGTAGGTTCGCTAACAGGGAAAAAGGTGGCGGTTTTAGGTTTGGCATTTAAGCCAAACACAGATGATATTCGTGAAGGAGCTTCGCTTTTGTTAATTCGTGAGCTGTTAAAGGATGGCGCTCACGTAACGGTGTATGATCCTATTGCGATGCCTCATGTTGAAAAAGAATTTGGAGACCAATTAGTGTATGCAGGTTCCTCAATTGAGGCAATTACCGATGCCAACCTAGCGTTCATTGTAACCGAATGGAGTGACATTAAGAGCTTACCACTAACCGCATACATTGAATATATGAGGGAACCGATGATTTTTGACGGTCGTAACTGTTATTCAATTGAAGAAGCGAAAAAATATCCGATTACGTACTTATCAATCGGTCGGGAACCTATCGAGAAAAGTCGCTAATCAGCGGCTTTTTTACTTGAATGACAATTGGATAAAGAGCATATCCTCAACAAATAATAAACATATATGAAGAAAGAATGATGAGTGAAAAGTCGCTTTTTGGGTAAAAAACCTAAAAGAACAGGAAAAAAAGCGTATTTTACATGAGATAAATTCTTTTCATGTTTTTCGATAAATGCTATCATGATTTTGTGTTTTTCGATATAATATCATTTAGGTTAAAATTACAAAGGAAGTCATACAAAGGAGATTTTCTGCAATGACAAAGAAGTTATGCGTAGTTGGTTTAGGTTACATTGGATTACCAACAGCTGTTATGTTTGCCAACCATGGGTTACATGTTCATGGTGTGGATGTAAATGAAAGAGCAGTCGAATTAATTAATAAAAAACAACTTCACATAGAAGAAAACGGATTACAAGAACGATTAATATCAGCAGTTGAAAGTGGTCACTTTACTGCTTCAACAACACCAGAAGAAGCAGACGTATTTATTATCGCTGTTCCATCTCCAATTAATGCTGATAAAACAGCGAACTTAAACTATGTTCGTGAAGCAACAAAATCAATTGCTCCTTTCGTTCGTAAAGGAAACTTAGTGATTTTAGAATCAACTGTTCCTCCTCGTACAGTAGAAGATGTGATGTTACCTGTACTAGAAGAAACGGGACTTGAAATTGGTACAGACATTTTTGTTTCTCATTCACCTGAGCGCGTGATTCCAGGTAAAGTATTTGAAGAGTTAATCAACAATGACCGTATTGTTGGTGGAATTAATGAAGAATCAAGCCGTTTAACCGTTGAGTTGTATAAGACATTTGTAAAAGGAAACATTCACGTAACAGATGCAACAACGGCTGAAATGGTAAAAGTAATTGAAAATACGTATCGTGATGTAAACATTGCGTTTGCAAACGAATTAGCAAAAATCAGTGAAAAAATTGGTGTGAACGCATGGGAAGCGATTAAGCTTGCCAACTATCACCCACGTGTAAACATTCACTTACCAGGACCAGGTGTAGGTGGACACTGTATCGCGGTTGATCCATGGTTCTTAGTGGAGCTTCAACCAGAATTAGCAAAAATTATTTCCTTATCTCGTCAAACAAACGATTCAATGCCTGAATACACAGCGTTAAAAGCAAAGAGTATTATTGAGCAAAAAGGTATTCAGCACGGTCGTGTGGCAGTATTAGGCTTAGCGTTCAAAGGAAACATTGATGATATGCGTGAAAGTCCTTCAACAGAAGTGATTCATCACCTAGAACAAGCTGGAGTAGACTATACAGCGTTTGATCCACATATTAAAGAGAACAAGCTAGAGCGTCAAACACAACGCTTAGAAGAAGCGGTTTCGCATGCAGATCTTATTCTTGTTTTAACGGATCATAATGAATTTAAAGAACTTAGCCCTGAAACAGTAAAAGATTCAATGCGTACACCTGTTATCTTTGATACAAAAAATTGTATTGATCGTGAGAAATGGGAGTCAGCTGGATTTGAAGTTGTTTCATTAGGCGATTCTAAAAACTCGTCTCTATAAATGATAAATGAAGTGAGAAAAGATGGGCAGGCTGCCTGTCTTTCTCTCCTTATTGTAAATATTGTTATTCATACCGCTTCTTAGTAACCATGAGAAATAAAAGGCAGTATGTGGTTTGAGCGTTATCCGCTCAAGAACTCTTTTGAATAGGTGATTTGATGAAGGAAAACATCTTAGGGGTAGATGTTTGTGGCGATACGTATGAACAATTAGCCGATAAATTGTTAGAGGATATCGAACATGGGCGAAAGTCATTTATTGTTGCCATCAACCCAGAAAAAATAATGAAGGCTCAACAAGATGAAGAGTTGAACCATCTTTTAAATCAAGCGACATATCAAATACCAGATGGAATTGGGATTATCTTAGCTTCGATGTTAAAAGGTGGAAAGATTCGAAAGCGTGTAACTGGAATTGATATGATGCTTCACCTTTGTAAAGAAGCGGCTATTCATCAAAAGAAAGTCTTTCTTTACGGAGCAAAGCCGGGCATTGCGGATGAAGCAAAGAGTAAATTAGAAGAAATGTATCCTGGCATTCAAATTGTTGGCACATTAGATGGTTATGAAAAAGATGAACAAGTGATTGAAGCGCGCATCAATGAATCAAAAGCTGAAATCATTTTCGTTGCACTTGGGAGTCCTACGCAAGAAAATTGGATTATTTCGCATAAGGACAAGCTTTCTCCATCTGTCTATCAAGGTGTCGGTGGCTCATTTGATGTCATTTCAGGTCGCTTAAATCGTGCTCCAGCTTTCTTTCAACGCTTTGGCTTGGAGTGGTTATACCGCTTATTAAAAGAACCGTGGCGTTGGAAAAGACAACTTGTACTACCGAAATTTTTAATTAAAGTATTAAAAGGATAGAAGGGGTTGCTATGTCAAAATTACGAGTTGCGACTCTTTTATTTTTTGTTTCCACATTTGTTTTAAAATTTTCGAGTTTGTTACGCGAAATGGTCATCGCAAACTATTTTGGCTCTAGTGCAGTAACAAGTGCATATGTAGCAGCCATGACCATTCCAAATGCGTTTATTTTATTTATGTTAACAGGAATGAAGGAAGCATTTTTACCGAGCTATTATAAATTTGAAGCGAAGGGACAAGGCTTCTCTCATTTAACCAACATTTTAAAAGGGACGTTTTGGATTTCGTTACTCGTATCGATTATCGGCATCGCTTTATCACCTTTTTTAATGCCTCTGATTTACCCGCAATGGGCAGGGGAAGAAGAAGTCATCCAAGTAGCCATTTGGACATCGATTATTTACTTCGGCTCTGTCTTTTTAGTCGGCATTAATGCTGTCTATGAAGGGTACTTTGACTCTCAGAAAAAGTTCTCATTTTCAACCTTTTCACAAACGATTGTCGTTCTATGTACAATCGGTGGTGCGATGTTGCTTCATGGTTCAATTGGAATTTATTCTGTGCCACTTGGTTATTTCATTGGAACGATTTTATCCTTTTTCATTAAGCTTGTGTATGTAAAGCCAAAAAACTTTCTCGACTGGAAGCAATCCATTGATCGACAAGAAGTGTATGCATTTTATTTAATTTTTTTACCAGTTGGGTTAACGATTGCAGTGGGACAAGTGAACTTGTTTGTAAATACGATCTTTTCTGCTCAGTTGGAGGATAAAACAGCTTTAGCGAACTTAAACTACGCATTTCGTCTTGTGAACATTCCACAAGCTGTATTTGGAGTGACAATTGCGACCATCATTTTCCCGATTATTGCTCGTGCGAAGACTGAAAATAACATGGCGTTATTCAAGCGAGGAATCGAAAAAGGGCTTTCGTTTATGTTTTTATTGCTGGCGCCAACGGTTGCAGGAATGATCTTTTTAATGCAAGAAGTGGTTCAAATTGTGTACCAACGTGGTGCGTTCAGTGCAGACGCCGCTTCTGAAACAGCAAAATACGCTGTTTTATATACAGGCTCAGTTGTGTTCTATAGTATTCAAGCTGTCATTGCAAAAGGGTTTTATACGCTTGAAAAAGGACATTATATGCTTAGAGTCGGTATTATTTCAATCATCTGTAATGTGATTTTAAATGCCATCTTATCAAAAACGATGGGTGCATCAGGTCTTGCTCTGTCCTTTTCGCTTGTTGGATTTATTTACTCAGCGATTACATTTACAACTCTTTATCGAATGATAGAGGGCTTTAGTCTGCGTTATGTAGGCTTAGAGTATGTAAAAATGACGATCGCAACAGCCGGAATGCTAGGAGTACTATGGACTGCAAAAACACAACTTGCACTTCAACAGCTTCATGTGTATCTGTATGTGTTTATCATGGGAGCTGTAGGTGCCATCGTTTATTTTGCGCTTTTATGGCTCATGAAATCGCAATCGATTCGAGAATTAATGAACATTAAAGAATTCCGCCGCCAAGCGCGTGAAGGGAGGTAAGTGGGTAAACAACCTTACCCTGTAAAGAATATGTTTAAAAACAATCGACTTATTCAAGCTATTAACAAGCACGATGTATTTTCTCCCTATATATTCTTTCCGGCTATCTTAGTCATTTACTTCTTTTTAAGTATTTTTGACTTTGGTCGAATTGAGTATTTTGAAGCTCATGAAAATATTTTATGGCCGATTCTAGTTGGACTAGCCGCTTATTACCTTGCAGTTTATGCTGTACAAAAGTTAGGGTGGACATTTCCGGCATTTGGTCTTAGCTTCTTAAAAGGGAAAACGATTTACTTTTTATATTTATTAGGAATTATTGGTCTTGTTAGTTACATCATTATGCTAGCGACTGGTCAAATTGGGATTACAGACGAATCTGTTCGTCGTAACCTAGATCCAAAGCTGAACTTTTTAAGTTCATTCTTATGGTTTGCTGTTATTTTCTTAATTTGCTATCGCGTCATTAAAGAAAAAGAACTAACATCAAAACGCAAGGTGTTTTACTTAATTTTATTAGCATTTGTGTTTGTTGCATTTATTTTAATGGGATATCGTACACCGATCGCTGTGATGTTCTTTACGTCGTTAATTGTATTCCACTACATTGTGAAGCGGATTAAAACATCTTGGCTTATTCTATTCATGATTGTTATTGGCGTCACATTCTCGTTATTCGGCTTGTTCCGTATTGTAACGGAAGATACAACACAAAAGTTCAACAGCCGTGAAGGTCCGAAAGTTGAGCAACCTCGTGAAGAGGAAGAGGTATCAAAAGACTTAGAACTCATCCGTGAGATCAATAGTACACCGAAATGGGTACGTGCGCTGACAAGTGAAATGGTAACAGGACGTATCGTTGTTAGTAAGATTATGGATCACACAGGGGATAATGGCTACATGTATGGAAGCCTTCATGCAGGCATCTTCTCAACGGTGTTACCAGGTGAGCAAACATCACCTCGTATGACGATTACGGAAGTTGTAAATGAACGAACAGTTGATGAAGGAAAGTACGTGACGCGTCCAGGTCGTACAACAACGCCAACCCTTGTTGGTCAGTTCTTTATTGAAGGTGGATATATTGCTGTTGCGCTTGGCTTTGCATTATACGGAGCAGTGCTAGCGATGATTTATAATCAAATGCAGCGTACAGGCGTAAAATCGTATCAATCATTAGCATATGGATTTGTCTTAACCATTTTTGTTATCTCCATTCATACAGGTTTACTAGACCTTGTGTTCTTGTTAATGATTGCCTATGCGATTGCTTCGACAAGCATTGAGCAAGATCGTGAAAAGCTCAAAGCATAAGCTAGAAAACACGCAAGCTGCCACGTTTCATACTGAGTAAGTATGATCAAAAATAATTTAAGAAATTCAAAAAAAGCAATTGTCCAATCGAGGTTTCGGTGATAAAATAACAGTAGAGAGAAATATTTCCTTCTTTTGAAATAATAACCTCGGTTGGTAGCCCAATGAGAAAAACGCCTAACAAATTAGGCGTTTTTCTCATTTTTTTTATTTTAAGATGTATGTGAAAAAGGTATATAAAAATAAATCCCATGCCATCAATCCAATAGGTTGACGGCATGGGATTTTTCATCCTTTTTATTGCTTCGCGTATGCTCTCCACTTACTTAAATCAATGTCTTCTTTCTGAACAAGTTCAGCAGGGAAGATAAAGGTCCACGGCTTTGTTGTATAAGCTTTTACCGTTAAGTTATCAAGCTTAAATCCACCGGTTGCTACCACTTCACCTGTAGCATCTTCAACAAAAAGAGGAAGCTGTTGCAGTGTTAAGTCCTTTTCGCTACCGTTTCGAATTAAGATCGTAACGTGTAAACTTTTATCCTCTGGACGATTGGCTTGCAGACCCATAAAGTTTACTTCACCTTCGTTTAAAGCTGGTAATTTCGTTTCAACAAGTTCTTTTAATGAAGCTTGTTGTTCAGGAGCTAATGACTTTTGCCAAGACTCTTCTAAATCAAGCTTGTGAGATGGCTTTAACTGAAACGCTAATTTCCACTCATTTTCTGGCAGTGTATCTGTAAGGAGTGTTTCCTTTTCAAAAGCAAAATGCCATGGACGGCTTGATCTTTCTGGGATTTCACCGATTGCTTCTAAGTCAAATGTCTTTTTTGCAAGAATTTCATTGTTTGATCCAATTAAAACAAGTGGTGTAGCTTGTAGACGAACCGTTTGTGAAAGGCTGTTACGAACAAGTGCTGTCACAATCACGCGTTCCGTTCCTTCTTCACGATGTAAATCAAGACCTGATAAAGAAAGTTGATTTGGTTTTAACGGATCACAGCTATTGTGCATGAACTGATAAATGTAACGGTCTTCTTCTGATACATTCCAATCTGGGTGAATGGATAAGGTTGTTTGCACTTCTTCTTCTGTTGTGGCAGATTCCTCAATGGCCACAATATCTTTTGACTCGACCGTGCTATCTAAACCTTGCTTTTTAGGGTTTTTACCTTTTCGTTTGAAAAATGAAAGCATGAGTAACCTCCGTTATGATTATAAGTTCGTTTGTCGTGCTTCTTCTGTCGCTTCAATTAAAGCAGAGAGCTGCTGAACCGCTACTTTCTCTAATTGATGATAAGACATCGTAAACAACTCTAAGCCTTCACGCTGATATTGGCGCATCGGATCTTCTTGGCTATAGCCTCGTAACCCAATTCCTTCTTTTAAACGTTCCATTGCTTCAAGGTGCTTAATCCATTCTGCATCAATGACATTCAATAGAAGAGGCTTTAATGCACGCTGGAACGCTTCATCCTCTTTATAAGGCTGTAGCGCAGTTACATAATCACTGATAGCTGGTGACAGAACCTGTTCAATTTCTTCGCGGTCATGTACCGTTTGTGGTAATGTCACTTCTTGATGAACAAGAATATCGTTCATTTCTTGTGCTAAAGCTTGCACGTCCCAATCTTCCGGAAGTAAATCCTCTGGGCAGTACTCGTTTGTGATGTAGTCTGCGTGTGATGAAACCATTGGCTCTACGATCGACACGATGTCATCAGAAGCGAGTACTTTATCGCGAAGTGAATAAATAACCCCACGCTGCTCGTTAATCACATTGTCTAGCTTTAGATTGTATTCGCGTACGGCATAGTTACTCCCTTCGCAAATACGTTGAACACGGTCAACAAACTCCGTTATCTTGCTATTTAAAATCAGTCCTGTATCGTCTGTTTTCATTGTTTGTTCAAATTTCTCGGTTTCGTCTTTGGCAAAGCGACGGAACATCTCGTCTTCAATTGAAATGAAGAATTGTGAGCGACCTGGATCACCTTGACGGCCAGAACGACCTTTTAACTGGTTATCAATGCGACGAGACTCATGGCGCTCTGTTCCAAGAACGAATAGACCACCTAACTCTTCGACACCTTCACCAAGCTTAATATCTGTTCCACGTCCAGCCATGTTTGTCGCAATCGTGACTTGATGCCTTTCTCCTGCACGTGAAATGAGATCAACTTCTTGCTCGACACTTTTTGCATTAAGCAATTGATACGAAAGGCCAATTTCTTTTAAGTAGTCGGCTACTTTCTCAGACTGAAGAATCGACGTTGTCCCAATTAAAACAGGCTGTCCTGTTTCGTGAACACGTTTTGCTTCAAGTGCCATTGCTTGATACTTTTGATCAATTGTTGCGTACACACGGTCCGTTTGATCTTCACGTTGAATGGAGCGGTTGGTTGGAATTTGGATAACGTCCATCCCATATAATTCTTGAAATTCTTTTTCTTCCGTCTTTGCTGTACCTGTCATCCCAGAAAGAGTTGGGTACAAACGGAAGTAGTTCTGAATGGTAATGGATGCTTGTGTCTTGTTTTCTTCTGTAATTTCCACGCCTTCTTTTGCCTCAATGGCTTGATGAAGACCGTTGCTTAATGTGCGTCCTTCCATTGGGCGCCCTGTGAACATATCAACGAGTAAAATCTTATGATCCTGTACGATGTAATCCACATCACGTGTAAACATGACGTGTGCACGTAGAGCTTGAATCATGTAATGATAAAGCGTTTGGTGCTGAAGCTCATAAAGATTTTCAATGCCAAACCCTTTTTCAATTTTTTCAATTCCTTCATCTGTAAAGCTTGTCGCCTTTGTTTCTTCATCGAAATGATAGTCTGCGTCACGTTTAAACGTTTTCGCAATACGAGTGCATAGCTGGTGGAAGTTTGCACTTACTCCACTCTTTCCGGCGATGATTAGAGGTGTTTTGGCTTCATCGATTAACACACTATCCACTTCATCGACAATGGCAAAGTGATAAGGACGTTGTACGCGTTGAGTGCTTTCATACACCATGTTATCACGTAGGTGATCAAAGCCAAACTCATTCCCAACTCCATATGTAATATCTGCTTGATACGCTTGCTGCTTTTCTTCTAGCCCCATCATTGGTAAGTTAAGTCCAACCGTTAAGCCTAGAAATTCATGAATTTGTCCAATTAGCTCTCGGTCACGCTTTGCTAAGTAGTCGTTCACTGTGATAACATGCACACCTTTTCCTTCTAGCGCACGTAAGTAGCTAGGAAGAGAAGCGACGAGCGTTTTACCTTCTCCGGTAGGCATTTCCGCAATGTTTCCTTCTGATAAAACAAGACCTCCAATGAGCTGAACGTCAAAGTGTCTCATATTTACCACGCGTTTTGCGGCTTCCCGAACAGTGGCAAATGCTTCTGTGCGAATATCAATAATCGTTTTACCGTTCTGTAATTGTTCTTTAAACATCACTGTTTTATGTTGTAGCTCTTCATCTGAGAGCGCAGCGAACTGATCTTCAAGAGCGTTAATCTCTTCTACTAACTTGTAGTATTTTTTGATGCGCTTTTCTTGGCTGTCACCAATCATTTTTTTGATGTAAGATAACATCTTTCTTCTCCTAGCCTTTCTAACTAATTTTCTAGGTTTAGTATAGCATTGTTCAATTCCACTTTCATCTTAAATTGGCAAAGTCTATCTGTAATTCCATATCCAATTTTAGGAATAGAAGAGCGATTTAGTTCTATTTAACTATTAATTAGAAAAAAATATATTTATATGAAACTTTTACCTATTATATACGTCTATAGTAGAGTAGGAAAAATTTTGTAATTAACAGGGGGCTTTTGAGAAATGAATCACTGGAAAAAGAGAGCTGTTGTCGCTAGTATCGCTTCATCATTAGTTGTTCCGAGTGTTGTATCAGCCGCACCAGCTAGTGTGGAGAAGCCAGAATATGATGTGAAAGAGCGATTAGGCTTATCCGCAAAAGAAAAGAGCAAGTTACTTTATAAACAAAAGCAAGAAGAAATGAAAAAATATAGCGAAGACACTATCATCGTTAAATACAGCAAAAAGCTGTCAGTAGCTGATCACCGTCGCCTTGGTGGACAAGTTATTCGTACATATCCTGAGTTTGGGTATGATGTGGTGAAATTACAAAAAGGGAAGAAGCTTGAATCTACTTTAACAAACTATCGTAAGGCAAGTGGTGTACACAGTGCAGTACCGAGTGTGAAGGTTGAATTATTAGGTGGGCAAGCAGATCCGAAAGCAAAAGAAATGTATCACTTATCCTTGCTTCAAATTGACAAAGCACTAACACTTGCAGGGGAAAACAAAGTGAAAGTCGCGGTTATTGACACAGGAATTGATGTGAATCACCCTGAGTTGAAAAATAAAGTATTAGCTCCGTACAACGTTTCTGATCCAGCCAATCCAGGCTCTCCAGCTGAACACGGTACTCATGTAGCTGGCATTATTGCCAGTGAAGCGAATAATGGAGTAGGTGGAAAAGGTGTAAACCCTAATGCATCCATTTTACCAATTGATGTATTCAGTGGAATGCTAGGAGCAAGTGATTATGTAGTGGCAGATGGGATTTTGCATGCCATTGAACAAGGTGCGAACGTCATTAATATGAGTATTGGTAGCTTTTATGAGTCTCCAATTATTAAAGGCGCTGTTAAAAAGGCTGTTGATAAAGGAATTGTTGTTGTTGCAGCTGCGGGGAATAGTGGAAATATGGAATATGAATATCCAGCATCGTTTGACGGGGTCATTAGTGTTGGGGCAACAAACGATAAAAACCAAAAAGCATACTTTTCAACATATGGTCCAGGGATTGATGTTGTGGCACCAGGTGAAAATGTCTATTCATCGCTTTACACACCATTCAAAGGTTCAACATTTGCTAACATGAGTGGGACATCGATGTCATCTCCAATCGTAGCCGGTGTGGCTTCACTTATTAAGTCAAAATATCCAAAGCTAGATTCGTATCAAGTGAATTACATTCTACAACAAACAGCGAAGGACTTAGGTAGTAAAGGGTTTGACCTAGATTATGGTCATGGATTAATCGATCCAGTAGCTGCTTTAAAGATGGATGCCAAAAACATTCCTTCGTTTAAAGAAAAAACAGCAGCGGAAGTGCTAAAAACAGCTGTAGCGATTAACGCTTCAAAGCAGGGTGTAACGAAAACAGGTTCGTTAAAAGAAATGAAGCAAAAAGATTGGTATAAAGTAGATGTGAATAAAGGTGACTATGTTCAGTCTATTTTAGAAGGAGCGGCAAACTACGACTATAAGCTAGAGCTACGCTTCTATCCAGAAGGGAAAACAGAAAGCAGTAAACCTGTTGAAATTCAAACAGTAAAACAAAGCGAAGTAGAAGGATATCTGTATAAAGCCGATAGCAAAGGAACGTTAGTCATTGGCGTAGCCGATCGAAATGAAAACTACAGCAAAGAAGGAAAATCAACGTACCAATTAAAGGTGATGAAAGATCAGCCAAACCAAGAAGAGAAAGCAACAAAAGAAAATCCAGTTAAAATTGAATCGCTACCGTTTAAACAATCAGGCTTGCAATTATTAGGCGAGCAAGATGCAGCAGATAAGCACTATTACACCTTTACATTTGATAAGCCAACAAAGCTAAATGTTGATTTGTCTGCTCTTCCTGGTCTAGACACAGAATTAAGAATTTATACAGCTGACATGTTCAATGAGGAACCACCGGCTGATTTACCAGAGTTTGAGAAAGAAATGTGGCCTTATCCTGAATATGTAGGTAATATGAATGGCTATAGTAAGGGAGAATCATTGGCGTTTGAAGCAATGCCAGGAATGGAATACGTATTAGAAGTTTCTTCAGAAGCGACATCATTTGCATCCATCTTTGACTTTTTATTCTTTGGCGGTATGATGAGCACGAAAGGAGCTGCATCAGCAGGCGCACTTTTACCATATGAATTAAAAGTAGACACGAAAGAGTTACCAGAGGATGAAGATGGATTCCCAGTTCAAGCGGTAGAGCTAACACCTGAAGAGATTGAAGAAATGATGAAAGAGATGAACCCACAAAGTAAGCTTGATCGAAAATCAACGAACGTACTAGCAGATCCATATAATATGGAAATGTTCTTTGGCTTCTCCGAGTACGGAAAAGAAGAGCTTGCGCTTATTAAGGAAAATGCAAAAGAAATGACGATTGGCCAGACCCAAGAAGGATATTTCCAAGTCATGGGTGACCAAGATTGGTACAAGTTAAATCTAGATGAATCTGCTGTTTATCAGTTTGCGATGGATAAGTCTAAAACTTTACAGCCAAGCATGACCATTTACGAATATGATGAAAAGTCAGATAGCATTTTTGAAGTATACAGCTCATGGTTTGAAGAAAATCCAATTCTTCATGCAAATTCGGCAGAAAAAGCACATGCGACACTTCATTTAGATAAGTCAAAGCAATACTTTGTTAAGACAGACAATATGGGCGCTCTGTCATTTGATCCATATAAACTAACATCGAAAAAGCTAAAAGACGAGCTTCCAGATGCACATGAAAATAACGATACAGACATTCAAGCAAAAGTATTAAAGACAGGAAGCAAAGTGAAAGGCAACTTTATGAAGCAAGGCGACGTGGATATGTTCTATTATAAGCATCGTCAAGCAGACAGTTTATATGGCTTTTATTTAAATCCGTTACAAGCAAGTGCGTCTGAAAAAGCAGGCTTACCATTCCACTTTACATTACCGTTAGATCCACTTGCGGTCATTGTAGAAGATACAAATGGTAACATGCGTATGGATGGTAGTGAGATTAATAGTGCTATGTACTATGATCGAGGCTGGGGCAATGAACCTGAAGCTGGCTCGTTTAAAGCGAAAAAAGATGTGGGCTACTTCTTTGTTTTAGAAAGCTGGACAGGTTCTAACGTCAATGGCTATGAGTTATCGTTGAATGCATTAAACACAAAAGATGAAGATGCTCATTCAAAAGTGGTGAACAACATTCCATCTAAACCATTATCATTAAAGAAAATCAATGATAAGAAATGGGAAGCAAAAGCATTCTTAAATGCAGGTGTACCATTTGGTGACAAAGACTACTATCAGTTTGATGTTGCTGCAAAAGGAAACTACACATTTACGTTCCAAACACCAGTTGAGTTAGATGGAGTTGTGACGGTGTATAATGCGAAAGGTCAAGTCGTGAAAAAGCTTGATCATTATATGATGGGTGATCAAGAAATTGATACGTTATCATTAGAAAAAGGAAAATACTTTGTAGAAGTAAAAGATGCTGATTTACGTTCAAGCAGCAATCCGTACACATTAACAATTCAAAAGCAGTAACCCGATAGAAAAGAGATCTCTACTATTAATGGTAGAGGTCTTTTTTTGTTCTTCAATAAAAGAAAGTTTATGATAAAATCGAAGAGAATTGGGTTCTAGTAGGTGTATAGAGAAGGAGGACATGAATGAAACGAGTTATAAAGTCTCTTATTTTAGTAGGAGCACTTTTCTTCGTGGTACAGGCAAATGATGCACATGCACACGTTGTCGACGAAACAAAGGTAAAAAGTGCACAGTCAGATTATGAACAGTATTATCAACTCATTGCTACATATAAAGGTGAAAGTGGCGTAACCATTAAAAGCTATAGCTCTGAGTGGGGCACAACAGCTAAATTAAAAGAACTAGAGCAAGAGCTACGCCAAAACAAATATGGAAAAGAAATCTCTCTCTTAAAAGAAGTCATTATTTTTCCGAACGCACCTGCGGGTAAAGGTGTGTTAGGACAGTATTTTGCTGAATATGAGCTAAACAGAAAGCAGCTTCTACCAGGACGTAAAATTCACCTCTATAACGGAAACACAAATGAAACGGTCGAATCACTCGCATTAACGCTGTCACATGAATATGGCCATCATTTTACGTTTTATCACTTGTTGAATAGTGAACGTCTGCTTCCGGACGAGTGGTTAAAGTCAGATTATGCGAAGGTGCGTGAATTAGCACAATATCCAAAAGCAAATGTGGGAGATGGAGAATACATATGGATGCTTGCTGAGCTTTTAGCAGAAGACTATGTACAGCTTTTTGGTTCAGAAAAGGCGCTATCTCAACATATGCAAATGAACGCACAGCTACCAACAGCGTTCGAAACGAGCGGAATGCAGGCATATTGGCAAAACTATGTGTCTTCACCGGAATATACGATTCAAACACCTATTGCATTAAACTTAATCGATTATCGACCAAACAGTGTAAATAGCCGTTACGTTGATTTACAGCTTTTTTATCAAAACCTTCAAAGCAAACAAGCTTATTTAGTTGGTCAAGATTATGAAGGGCGTTATGCTCCGTTGTCTCTTGGCTCTGTTACAGGTGGGACAAGTAGTGAGCAATGGCTGAATCAAAGTGACCTTCACACGAATCGCTGGTTAGTGGATAAAACAAGCATTGATCAAGTAAGCGTACAAGCCGTTCAACATTCAGAACGAGGCTTTAACCGTGGCTCTTCTAAGTTAAGCTTATCGTATCAAAACTTGAATCTAGCCAAGCGAAGCAAAGAAGAATTGATTCAGGAAGAAGAGAACCGTGCTTATTATGCTGGAGAAATGACGTATTTGAAAAAGGCAACTCCATATTTCAGTGGAGTGAATGGAAAAGAAATTGGAACGCTACCGATGTACACACCGCTTCAAGTCATCAGCGGTCCTCATCAACAATCAGACACGGTTTCATTGTATAAAGTGAAGGGCTATAACTTTGAAGGATATGTAGGAGAGTCACATCTTCAAAAAGGAAGTGTAACGTTCTTTACCGATATGACCGGTGACGACCCAGAGCTTTCTGCAGCAACAGCGTACCTACAAGTAAATGACATTATTACAGGCTACGGTGATGGTACGTATAAGCCGCATTCGATCATTAAACGTCACCATGTCGCGAAAATGTTAGTGGATGCGCTAAATTTAAAATTGCCAGAGGGGTATCAAGTAAAAGCAACAGATATTAAGCCAACTGACCTTTACTATGAACAAATGGCGATTGTTGAAGCTCACGGCTTAATGGGAGTAGGAGGGACGTTTCAACCTACAGCGAATTTAAGTCGCTCTCAAATGGCATCCATTTTAACGCGAGCGTATGAAGGGACGTATAAGTCAGCATCAGAGCAACGAACGTTTAAAGACGTTCCAACGTCTTATCATAGCTACGAAGCTATTAATCAATTAGCGTTCAACAAAGTGACAACTGTAACAGATTACTACCGACCAACCGACTCTGTATCACGCGGACAGTTTGCGCTGTTCTTAACGAGATCAGCTCAGCTAAATGAATGAATGAAAAACCCCACGCATCTAGTAGTAGCGTGGGGTTTTTCATTATAGACCGCGGTATAAGAATGTCGCAAACTGTGCGCGGTTCACTTTATTTTCTGGCTTGAATGTACCATCTTGGTAACCAGTTGTAATACCGGATGCCGCCAATTGATTGACGTATTGATTGGCCCAATGATTTGAAGGCACATCGTTAAAGTCTGTTGATGCTGCTTTTTGTAAATGAAAGGCTTCTGCCAATACTTTTGATAGTTGCGCGCGAGTTAAGCGTTCGTTTGGACGGAAGTTTCCGCTTTGATCACCGCTCATGATACCTTTTGAACGAAGTGCGTTAATGGCACCGACTGCCCAGTGACTTGATGATACATCTTTAAATGTTTGTTTACGATTCGACATCGATAGATTTAAAGATTTGGCAAGAAGTGCAGCCACTTCCGCTCTTGTAATGCTTTCGTTCGGTTTAAAATAGCTTCCTTCATATCCTTGAATAATGTCGTTATTCGCTAATGTTTTAATTTCGTCATGAGCCCAATAAGATGTGCCAGCGTCACGAAATTGACCTTGAGCTAATGGATATGAAAGAACACGTCGAGCTCCTATGTATTTACTTCCCCAGTAATACGGGTCGTTAATGTTTGAGATGCTAATTCCTTTTGAAGAAGAGGAATGAATAAACTGGTTATCTCCTATATAGACACCTGCGTGTGATGGAATACGACCTGTTGTATTAAAGAAGACGAGATCTCCAACACGTAAGTTATGCTTTGATACGGCTTGTCCCACTCGATACATATCAACAGTGGTGCGTGGTAGCTTAATTCCAGCTTCTTTAAACACATATTGTATGTAGCCAGAGCAATCAAACCCAGTTGGAGCAGTTCCACCATAACGGTAAGGAACACCCATGTATTTCTTAGCAGCTGGGATAATCTTATCATAGTTCACTAATGTCGAATTCGCACTAACATTAGTAGGTTGATAGGTAAATAAAACTATAAAGATTGATGAAAGTATTCCGAATAGTAAACGTCTAAACATCGTAATGACACCTCATAAATAGTAGTTATTCCCGAAATTTGTAGTTATTTAACGTATTTTCTGAAAATAGTCTACCATAAAAAAGAAGCATCTTATTTTACAATTATGTAACAAATAGTGAGAATAATTAATTCTAATGTCTCATATTGTAAAAATGTTGATTCTTTAGGTTATGAATAAAAAAACCTATTTTTCTACAAATCTATGTAAAAAAGTGTTGAAACTTACATAGAAACATGTAGAATAAAAGGTAGAGTTTGCTAAAATGTCATGTAAATGGAATAAACACAGACAAAAATATAACTTATAAATCCATTTATGAAAGATATTGACAATAAAACTAGCAATAACTATACTATAATTTGTAATTGTTAACAGCTAGTGTTAAGAGCTTTCGATATACATATAGTACAAATCTCTTAATGTTAGTTTAAATATTTTGAAACAACCAAGGGAGGAAATAACTCAATGGCTTACCAACCAAAGTCTTATCGTAAATTTGTAGCAGGTACTGTTACAGCAGCAGTAGTTGCTTCTGCACTAGCTCCAGTAGCAAGCGCAGCATCATTCTCAGATGTGGATCCTAAGGATTCTCATGCAGCTAATATTGAAAAAGCTGTAGAATTAGGATTAGTTAAAGGTAAAGACGGCAAATTCATGCCTTACGAAACAATCACTCGTGGTCAAGTTGTTAAAATTCTTGCTCGTCAAGTAGGAGATGTAGACACATCTAAAACAGAAAACTTTGAAGACGTAGTAGGTCACACTGATGCAGAATTAGTAGAAGCTGCATTAAAAGTAAAAGCTGCTGGCGTATTTGAAGGTGCTAACGGCAAACTTCTAGCTGGTAACAAAATCTCTCGTCAAGCAATGGCAAAAGTTCTTGTTCGTGGCTTCGACTTAGCTGATCTTGTAAAAGAATCAGACGTATCTAAAGTAAAAGACCTTGATGCTGCAGATGCAGATCAACGTGAAAATATCGAAATCCTTTCTAAGTTAGGTATCACTAACCAAGAAAACTTCAATCCAAAAGGATTAGTAACTCGTGCACAATTCGCAACTTTCATCATCAACACAATTAATGCAACAGAAGAGTCAGTTGAAAATGTTGCTGTATCAACTACAGATGCTGTAACAACAGTAACTGCAGATGTTCGTAACGCTGAAAAAGCAACTGTAGCAGTATTTGCTAACGGTGATACTTCGAAAGATGCTGCAGCTACTAAAGAAGTAGAAGTTAAAGACGGTAAAATCTCTACTTCATTTGCTGACCTTCCAGTAGGTAAACACGTTGTACGTGTAACAGCAGGCGAAGCTAAGAAAGAAGCTGAATTTACTGTTGTAGAAGTAAAAACAGTAGTTAGCTCTGTTGAGGCAATTAATGCAGAAGAAGTCTTAGTTACTTTTAACAAAGATATGAGCTCAAATGCTTCTGAACCAACTAATTATGAGCTGAAAATCAATGGAGTAAGTAAAACTGCAGATATAGAGAAAATCGTAGTTAAAAATAAAACAGCTTTAATTCGTCTTAAAGATGGAGTTGTTTTCAAAAGTGGCGACAAGTTTGTGTTACAAGCTAAAGATTCAATCAAAGATGTTTCAGGTAAACAAATTGAAAGATTCGCATCTGAAGAGATTGCTTTTAATGTAACAACTGCTCCTGCTATTACTAAATCTAGCTATAATGGAGATAAGCTTGAATTAGAATTTAACAGACCAGTTAATACAACAACAACATTAATTAAATTAGATGGCATAGCGTTAAACTCTAAAACTCTAGTAGCTGCTGATGACGATGCTCCTGGAAATTATGTATACACTGTAACTTTAACTCCTGATGAGAAGAAACTTGCTAGTAAGTTAGGCTCTCATGAAGTTGTTATTTTCGATCTTCAGGATACAAAAGGTACAGTTGCTAATAGTGCGAGTGTAGCAACGTCTTCTTACACGGTAACTCAAGATAACGAAGCACCTGCTGTTAAGGCGGTTAAAGCTTTAAATGCAAACAAATTCTTCATCGAACTTAGTGAAGGAGCTACAACTGTAACTAATGCATCATTTACAGTTAAAAAAGGTAACTATACTTTCACTGTTGGGGGAGATAATACTCAATTAGCAACGGATGCAGGTACAAACGTTGAAAAGAATAAAGTTTATTACGAAGCTGGTTCTTTAGATGGTAAGCCTGGTTATTATGTAGCAATTACTGAACCTGCTACTGGTGAATTAAATCCATTATACGGATCAGGTCAAAGTAATGTTACTTTAGATGTAACTTTTGAAAACTATAAAGATTCTTCTAACTTTGTTGGTGCTAAGTATCAAGGCTCTATCACTTTATCTAAAGATACTAACAAGCCAGCTATTGAGAAAACTAATATTGATGTAGCTAACAAAAAGCTATTAGTTGATTTTGATGGTGAATTAGATGCAGCACCTGCTTCTACTGATATTGTAGTTCGTGATAAAGATGGCGTAATTATCGCACCTAACAATGTAGCTTTGGGTACCGATAAGTCTGTAGTTGAAATTACAGTTTCAAGCGTTACAGATGAGCCATATACGGTAGAATTTGCTGCTGAAAAAGTTAAATATGCAGTTGTAAAGAATGATGTATCTAGCTACAATCTAAATGCAAATAAAAATGATAAATTAACGGCAACTGTAAAATCAACAGCTAATAACTTCTTTAAATATGTAGAATTTACAGCAGCTGGTTCTGCACCTACAGTTACTTCAAATGCAATTACTATTAACTATGGTGTAGATATGGACAATTCAGCTTTAAATGTAGCGAATTATACTTTAGATGGCAAAGCTTTACCTACAGGTACTACAATTGATTTTGTAGGAAACAAGAAGAATGTAAAAATTACTCTTCCTAAAGAATCGTTTGCCACAACTACTCAATATAAGTTAACTATTAAGTCAAGTGTAACAACTAAAGAAGGTGAATATGTTGTTGGTAACTTACAAACTAAATCTTCTTACGAAACAGTACTGACACTAGAAGACAATGTTAAACCAGTACTTCAAGAAGCTAAGTATGTAATTGTTAATGATACTGATACAACTACAAACACTTTATTAGTTAAATTCTCAGAAGTTCTTTCTGGAACTCCTGAAGCAGATGACTTTAAAGTAGTGCTTCAAGGTTCAGTTCAGACAGTTTCTTCAATCTCTAATTTAAATACAACTGATGAGTATGTTGTAATTAGCCTAGCTAATGCAGTAAATATTGCTCAATCTTCTACAATTGAAATTGTACCAGAAGGATCTACAAATCCTGTGAATACTACATTAAGTGTAGTAGACGGAAAAGGTAATAAAGGTACAGGAAGTGCAGTTGCATCAACAACTACGAAAGATAGTAAAGGTAACTAATAAAATTATAGAGAGTGAGCATCACTCTTCAAATCTTGTCGAAGATTATTAGATGAGAGAAAGCCCGGTAGAGAGAAATCTCTGCTGGGCTCTTTTGTTTTTGAATTTTTTGTACGTACTTAATTTATACTATGACCTAACTATCCTTATAATAAAAAGGCGATAAATAAAAGCTTTGTGAGATGCTAACCTTTGCTCATACAACGTATTAAGAAACAACTAAATAAACGTCCAATAAATGAACAGATCACTAAACAAGATATAACTCTTACTAAATCCCCCTCCAATATTTTACATAAAAACCCTATACAACTCTCCCTCCTCCATTATTCCTAAGTAATCTATAAAACAACCATGATATAATCATAACGTTATACATTTATAGGTAACGAGACGAGCGAGTGACTAAAAGACTCATCCTCTTGTTACGCGAAAGGATGTTATGGTTGATACATAAGAATAAACAGCAACTGCTGCCGTTCGTCTATTTTCTACTAATGGCTGTAGGGATACATATCTACTTCTTTTTAGGAGATTTTCACTTCTCGGTTACGGGTGGGGATTCGGTTGATCAGTTTTTGATCTTTCACTCATTTTTACATGAGCAGTATCAAAATGGGAATTTATGGTGGTCGTGGGAATACGGGTTAGGTGGCGATATTTTTGGGCCATTTCTCTATTATTATTCCTCGTCGTTGTTCTTTTGGTTAAGTGTTCTTTTTCCAATCGATTCTTTGACTGATACGCTTTATATGAAGCTAGCGATGAGTGTGTTTAAGTCGTTTTTGGCGATGAGCTTTATGTATGTCTTATTAAAACAACTAAATCGCTCAACAGCTGCTTCGATCATAGGAGCCCTAACATATGTGGGGTCCGTTATTTTTTTGTCGTTTTCGCTTTATATGGAATTCGTCACGGATTCGATGGTTTTCCTTCCTCTGCTTATTTTGTCATTTGAACAGTTAGTAAAGGGAAAAAGAAAGTGGTTCTTTTATGTAGTGATGGCCATTATTGTCATGATGAATTTCTATTATGCCTACATCGCAACTGTGTTTCTAATCTTTTATGCGATTTGGCGCTTCTTTTTCACTCATCAAAGCTTTCGTTGGAAAGCGTTTCTATCCTATGGATTTACGCTTTCGTTTCATTATCTTGTTGGTTTTTTACTTGGGGCTTGGTCTTTTCTTCCGGCAGTTTATCAATTTTTACAGGCCGATCGCTTTCAGAAGGACCTACACATTCCGTTGCTTTTTGAGTCTTCTTTTTATAAAGACATTCTGTACGGATTATTTTTCAATGTGACAACGATTACGTTTCCAGCGTTAACGCTATTTTTACTTCTAATTGGCTTTTTCATCAAAGAGAGAGAGCTTCGCCTTCGCTTTTTGTTTGTCGTGTTTATGTTCGCTCTTTATAGTTTGCCGTTTGCCTATTCTGCTTTTAATGGATTTTCTGCGATGCAGAGTCGCTGGCGGTACTTGTTTGTGTTTTCGATTGCTCTTTATACGCCATTTGTGATTGATTACCTTGTGCAAAAGAAGAAATCTCTCACTGTGTATGTGATTGGCTTCTTGCTTCTTATTATCGGCTTTCTAGCATGTATGAATGATTACTTTAACCAAATAGGAGAGAATTCAATAAGGCAAATCCTTCTTATGATGACGTTTGTCACATTTGGCTGCTTACTCCTACTTAATAGAGTTTCGTCAAAAATTGCGTACGTTCTCTTTGTCAGTGTAGTGTCGCTTTCGGTTTTAACGAACCATTTTATTTATTTTAAGCAAATAGGAGAGCTTCCAGGAGGAGGGAGCGGCCTTATTCGTAAGGGTTCACCTATCGAAACAATAGATGATGAAGAAGAACAGAAGGTCATCGAGTATATAAAGAAACGAGATGAAGGCTTATATCGAGTTCTTTGGCATCCTCAAGCCAATCATTATCAACAGCTGAACTTTAGTCAGCATAATAAGTCGATGTTGTATCACTATCATGGCTTTAGTAGTTATCAAAGCTTAATTCCTGAAAATCTTTCTAGCTTTTTGAAGCAAGACTATCTCACGCTTCAGCTCGATTCGTTGAGTCAATTCAGTGAAGTGAATCAGCGACTTTTTATGGAAACAGCGTTAGGAGCTAAATATTATGTTGTTCCTAAAGGTGTCGCTTTTCAGCCATACGGCTACCAACCGCTTCAACAGCTTGGTAGGTATACCATTTATGAAAATCAGCATAGCGTTCCATTTGGCTATATGATGACGAATTACCTTGATTCAAAACAGTTTAAAGAGTTAAATGTGGCAGAGCGTGACCATATGCTGTTGCAAGCAGTAGTGATAGATGAATCAATGAATGCATTAAAGCTGAACGAGGTTGATCGAAGTGAGCAATTCGTTACGACGCTTGTTGATAGCATGCCAAAAGTGAAGCTGTATGAAGTGGAAAAGGCGACTTCTCATCAGTATCAAGTAAACAGCGAAGGAAAGCTTTCTATTCCAATTCCTCCTACGCAAACGACAGGAGAAATCCTTGTTGAGTTAAGGCTAACGCGTATAGACGGCGGTGAGTTTACGATTAAAGTAGGGAATCAATCCTTTTTAAAGCGAGCGGTTGATCATATTTATTCTGTTCCGCAGGAGACGTTTGTCATCAATGCAGGTATACACGATCGGTTATCTTCCATTGATGTCACGCTAACTCCAGGAAGATATGAAATACAAAAGCTAGCAGTTTATCATCATGATGTGACGCATTATGCTAATCGAGTGCAAGAACTTAATAAGCAACGACTTGATGTTCTTGACTATGAAAACAATCAAGTAAAAGGGAAGATAGAGGTCATTGAAGAGGGCATTCTCACAACCTCGATCCCTTACAGCAAAGGCTGGCATGTTCGCGTGAATGGACAGGCTGTTGAACCGCTTGAAGTGAATCATGCTTTTGTTGGAGTGCCGCTTACAAAAGGTACTCACATCGTAGAGTTTACGTATCACACACCTTATTTACGAGAAGGAATCCTGTTGTCTAGTATGACGCTTGCAGTTGTTCTGTCTGTGCATTTCTTCATACGTGCACGTAGGAAAAGGAGAGTCTCTTTTTAGAGCTCTCCTTTTTGCTTATTTAACAGGTATAATCCACCCACCTTCCACACCAGCGTGGAAGTTTCCGTCAGCATATGTCATAAAAAAGGTGATGGTTGATGGGTTTTCACTGTCAGTCCGATAAATTAGAAGCTCTTCTGTTTCAGGAACATAGATATAGTTTGCTCCATCTTCGCTTCGATAGCGTTCTCCCGAAAGTTTCACTTCTGCTGCTTTTAAGAAAAGCTTCTTAGGCGCTACTCCATGAATAGAGACGGTTTGATTACTAGAATAGGAAACAAATAGTTCTTTTCTTTTATAATCTTGAATCCATTCGTAAAAACCATCTTCATCAGGTCCTTCATAGTCGGGATTACCGTGAAGCGATTTAACAGCCGACGGATTATCACCTAGAAAAATACCCCACACGACCATTTTTCCATCTTTCATATTAAAAAGAGGTTGTTTTTTGATATGGTCAAGCTTTTTATATTCGCCATCTAGGTGTACTCGAGATGTGTGACAGTTTTCATCTTTTACAGTAACGGTTATCCTGCTTCCATCACGGACCATGGTCCCACCACATTCTTTTTGTAGGTCATTAGTAAATAGGATGGTATCATCTTGAATGGTACCTTTTCCTTCTAGTAAGTTACCGTAGGAGCTATGGTTCACCGCACTAATCGAGGAGCCACCTAAGTGATAACGAATAGTATGATCATCTTCTTGTTCAATACGAAGAGTTCCAAGGTTATCATCACTTAAAAATACCCATTCTCCTGACCAATCAAAGGCTTCTTCATTTTTTACTTGTTTGTTTTGTTCAGCCGTACTCTTTTCGGTTGATTCGTTTGTCGTTATAGCTGTCTGTTCTTTTTCTGAGTTGAAAGTCGGTTCAGATTGAGTGGTGGATTCACTGCTACAACCTGCTAATACTAGAAATAAGAATAAAAATAATGCTCTTTTCCTCATGTTGTTTTTCTCCTCGTTCTTTCATTAATTATATGTACATTCTCATCCTTTTTTATGGGGAAGGGAATATCTATCTATTGTATCGACTAATTGGGAAAAATTTATAGATAATCAAAATCGATCACTAATTAGAATACGAGCACTTATTGATGGTGAAACAGTTACCATGGATAATTGGCTCTACAGAGTATTTGTAAAAATGTAGACTGTATTGAGATATAAGTTTACATATGGAAACATCGTTCTCTTGCCAAAATAAAGTTGTATTTTCCGTCATAAAAAGAAGCAAACATAGAATATAAGTAGAATAGAGTAGGTTAATAGATTTTGTGCATTTTACATTCATTAATCGTATGTATGCAAGGTGAATAGGTGTTTTTTTGAACAATTAATCGTAACTGAGGTGCAAAAAATTGAAAAAAAAGGGTGGAACGCATTGGTTTAGTCGTGTGCTGACAATTGGAGCGATTTTGCTTCTTTTATGGTTAGAGTACTATCCAACAGCATCCATTCATCAATCGCCAAAAGCTGTGGGAGGAGAGCTGAATTTAACAAATTGGATGTTTGATCAGGACGGTGTGAGTTTGTTGAACGGTGAGTGGGATTTCTACCCAGACCAACTGTTGAAACCAAGTGAATTAGCCAACCACACACCCGTATCCATTAAAGTTCCTGGGCGATGGAGTGAGAAGGAGAATTATCAGCAAAAGAACCGAGGGAATGGAACGTATCATTTATCCATTCGTTTACCAGATTCTGAGGAGCTACTCCTTAAAGTTCAAAATGTATGGATGTCTCACCGGCTTTATGTGAATGGTGAATTAGTCAAAGAGATGGGGAAGCCTCATGAGCGTTTTAAGGAGCACGAAGCGAAAAATATTCCATATACGGTGCCGATTCAGCCCGCAAGCGAAGTAGAGCTCGTTCTTCAAGTGTCTAACTATCTGTTTTATGATGGGGGGATTGCTCATCCTATTCAGCTAGGTAGCATGGAAGAAATGACGATGAATTCGTTTCTTTCGTTTGGAAGTGACATGGCAGGCGTTTATTTATTTCTTGTGTTTGGTATCTTTCATCTCTATTTGTATCAAATGAGAAACAAGGAAATGATTTATTTATATAGTGGACTTCATTTACTTTTAGTTTCTCTTTTAGTGGCGACAACGGGTGAAAAGCTTTTGATGCGTTTATTAGACGGTTATTTATCTTTTCAAATAACTTACAAATTACAAGATTTAAGTATTTTCTTAAGTATGACCGTTCTTATCTTTTTTCTTCAATCACTAGAGCCAAGAGTGCTTAGTAAAAAGGTGATCCGCATGATTGCGTCGCCTATACTTTGTTTTTGTGTAGCCGTTGTAGGTTTACCTTATCAGTTCTATACACATATGAAACCTTTTATGACACTGTACATTTTTGTGATGCTTGGTTGGTTCATTGTTCGTTTGTTAACGATTCTCATAAAAAGTGAAAAGAGACAATCCTCTTCTAATGAATTTTGGTACGTAGCTGGCATTGTGTTCTTTATTATGGCGCTGATGGTGAATAGCATTCTGTATCATACAGGCTATACAAATTCGAATGTCATTGGGAAGTTTAGCACCATTGGTTTTCTAACGGCCTTAAACCTTTTTCTAGCACGCCGTTTTACAAATAAAATGAATGAAGTGCAATTATTATCCGATCAATTGCAAAAATCAAATGACATCAAAGATGAGTTTCTAGCTCGAACCTCGCATGAATTAAAAACCCCTCTTCACGGCATTATTAACATCTCAAATCATCTATTAAAAGAAAAGCAAGAAAACCTAAGTCGTCAAAAAGAAAATATTGCACTTATTCAAGATACATCGATGAAGCTTTCGCTTCTTGTAAATGACTTAACTGATGCGATTAAATTACGACATGAAGACATACATGTACAAATGAAGAGCGTAGACATATCGGTTGTCGTTCAACTCGTTTTTCAACTACTATCATTTAACACACGAGAAAAAGAAGTGCGGTTAATTAATGACATTAAGCCGATGACCTTTGTGCAGGCTGATGAAAACAGACTACGTCAAGTGTTATACAACCTAGTAGCCAATGCTGTTAAGTATACAGATACTGGACAGGTGACGGCTACGGCAAAGCGTGAGGGTGAGAATCTCTTCGTGTCTATTACCGACACTGGTATAGGGATACCTAAAGAGGAATGGGACATGGTTTTTGAAGATTCCTATCGTGTCGTTTCTCCAAAGCAGTTTTCAGATAATGGAATGGGATTAGGACTTTATATTAGTCGGCAACTAGCGCGTAAAATGAACGGTGATGTATGGGTAGAGCATTCAATCGTTGGAAAAGGAACAACCATTTCAATTCAGCTTTTAAGCGCAAAAGGAGACGAACTTGATAAAGAAAGCAACTCAATCAATTGTCGACAAAACATCAAAACGTCTTCATATGAAAAAAGCGAACATGAGCAACAAAAGAAACGAATTTTACTTGTGGACGATGAACCGACAAACATTCGTGTTCTGACGTTAATGTTAGAAGATCAATTTGAGCTTTTTGTTGCATATCGAGGAGATCACGCTCTTCAATTATTGAATGAGCATAAAGTAGATCTTGTTATTACAGACGTCATGATGCCTAAAATGTCTGGTATTGAGCTTGTTCAGCTTATCCGAGAAAATCACTCTATTCTTGATCTGCCCATCATTATGGCCACTGTTCGAAATGGAGAAAAAGACATTGAGTTAGCTTATCAAGCGGGTGCAAATGATTACATTTTAAAGCCGTTTACGGAAGAAGAAATTCAATCTCGTATACGGGTGCTCTTAAAGCTAAACGATTCGATGGAACAAGCCCTTCAGCATGAGCTTGCTTATTTACAGGCCCAAATTAATCCACACTTTTTGCATAATGCGATAAGCAACATTATTGCGATTTGTTATGAAGATGGAGACAGAGCAGCAGAACTCCTTGCATCGCTTAGCCATTATTTGCGTTATTTATTTCAAATGGACCATCCTCATCAAAGAATTCCACTCTATCAAGAGCTAGAGTTAATCCAGGAATATGTTGAGCTTGAAAAACTACGATTTTCTGAGCGTATACATTATGAAGTACACGTGACTTCGATGTTAAAAGAAGAAATCATGATACCAGCTTTATTAATTCAACCGTTAGTGGAAAACGCGATTCGACATGGACTGTTTCATAAAAGAGGAGAAGGAACGGTCACGTTAACCATTGAAGAACAAGGAGAGTTTATTTGCATGACTGTTGAAGATGACGGAATTGGGATGAGTCAGCAGCAAATAGAAGAACTAAAGAAAACAGGAAAAGGGGTAGGCGTGAAAAATATAGATAGACGTGTGCAATCCTATCACAATGCTTCGTTTCATATTCATTCTGAGCAAGGCAAAGGAACGAAGTGCACCTTGTTGTTACCAAAACAACGATGTACTTCTGTTGTAGAGGTGGTGAAGTAAATGTATACCGTCATGATTGTTGAAGATGAGCCTCATATTTTAAACTATATGAAGCGTAAAATTGCGCCGATAAAAGATCTTGAATTAATTGGAAGCTTTTTAAGCCCAACAGAGGTACTACGTGCATTTGAACAAGGAGAACAGCCTGATTTGGTCTTCTTAGATGTGGAAATGCCTGAAATGACGGGTATCGAGCTAGCTCATCAATTGCTTAATCAGCAACAAAATCTCATCATTATCTTTACAACAGCTCATCGTCACTCGATTCTCGATGACTTTAAAAACAAAAGAGTCAGCTGCTTGTTGAAGCCCATAGTAACAAAAGATATTCAACGATGCTTAGATGCTTTTAAGGAATGAGAGATGTAAGAAGAGGGCTGTACCAATTTTAAAGAGTGGCTAAATAAAAGAAAAGGAGAGTCGTTCATCTAAAATGAAACGTCTCTCCTTTTTCGCTATGTACATGTTTACGATTGAGCCATCATTACAACAATTGAAGCAATTACTAACGATAAAACAGCACAAAATAACTGTTCTTTTCGCTCTGGTGTCAGCCACCGCACATTCACCTTATAGATCCTCCTTCATCATTTGACTATCCATAAGACGAAGAGAGGAAGTGATTCGGCAACTGGCGAGCATAGTCTTTATGAGACGTTAGCCCCTTTAGCTTTGCGTCACCATTTTTCAATGGCTTTGCCCTTTCGTCGACTTATGTGACTACATATATAGTACTACATATTTAGTCTAGTAAAATGAGCAAAAAGGCTCTTTTTAGGTCTTTTATCTTCTTTTTTATTCTTTTTGTTTTAGTAAAAAGGTTTTAGTGTGAGTGCTGTGATTATTAAATGTTCTTTTTATGATACGAGTTTATAAAAAGGGTGAATCAACAGATTTCCTCTTGATTCACCCTCTATGTTTTTTAACCTTTTAATTTTGTAATAAATCCACTTGCAAACGTAACAAGATAAGAGAAAATAAAGCTACGAATAAATAAGCCTAGGGCCCCCATACCTAGGTAGAAGCTTGCTTTATCACCGTATTCAGATGCTGATTGAATCATAGAGAAATCAACACTTAATAGAGATAAAGAACCAAGCGCTAATACAAGTAAGCTATAAATAGCACTGTATAAGGCAATAGATACAAATGAGAATTGTCCAGATTTGGCAATTTTATAACCCGACCAAACAAATAATAAAGTTGGAATCATCACAAGTAGTTTAACGGTAAATGAAGTGCCAAGTCCCTCTAATCTAATACTATCGAATAAAAAGTCACTATAGTCAGGTACACTTCCTAGCTCAAGTCCAGAAAATAGTGAGTAAGCAATATCAATATTTTCATCGTCGTTAGCTACCTTCAGCGTTAAAGGTGTGAAGTGAACCATTCCCCAAAGGGTTGAGCCAATTTGTGTACCAAGCATGAGACTAAGCGTGTTTGCTTTTTCAATTAATGCTGTTAAAGGACCAAGGTCAGCAAATTCCATGAAAAGTACGTTTTCTTTTAGCTCGTTAGCCTTACTTATAATAAAGGCTATTCCAATTGCAATGCTTAAAATAAGACCACGAACAAATGTTGAAAAACTTTGATGAATCACTTGGCCGTATGGAACTGTCTCTGCTAGTGTGCGAGTAAAGTGACGATAATTAACCGCAAAAAGTGTTCCAACAAAGCTAAAAATAGTACCAAGGATAGCAGCGAGTATAAAGCTTTTAATAAATGAATAAGAAGTTGCTGCTTCAATGTTTATTTTGTCACCTTCACTAACCAAGTTTAAATCATAAGAGAAGCCACTAAATAATGAGAAAATACTTAAAAATAGGCCATAGATTAATCCAATACAAAGAGCTGAATAAAGGCGAGTTGGTATACTTGCTTCTTTGTGGCGTTGGCCATAAATAATACCTGCAATCAATGTGGCTATGATTGGAATAAAAATGAAAATAATAAGCATGAAAGAGAGAGAGAATTTCACCTTAAAGCTTCCTTCATCCTCATCTATTACACCTTTGACAGATGTTTCAAAATGAGGTGCAATTAAGTGAGACTGCATCACACTGTCGGTGAATCCATATAAGGGATCTGGCTTTTTTATGTTTGTATCCAGCTCTTCTGATAGTTCATGAATTAACATCTCAAAATCTGCTTCCTCGGGAAAATCCTTCATTAAGTCTGTGTAAAAAGATTCTGTACTGTTGGAGACAGCTAAGTTTAGTAATAGCATAATGACAAATGCGCCAATAGCTGGAATAAGTGCATTTTTTAAGAAAGACAATTCAAATTTTGGCCAATGAAATGTTGGTAATTGTGTAGATTCTTTCATAGTAAACGAGGAAGCCGCTTTTCCGAGGGAATCTGACGTTGCTTTTTCGTATGTATGTAAGACGTTACCGCATGAAGAGCAATAATTTTCTATGTCCGCTGTTTTATGTCCGCATTTTGAACAAAATGCTGCATCCTTTTTGACAAGTTGTAACTTTGTTTGGTATTCCTTTTTCGATAGAGCAGTACCATCATGCATACAATAGTTACTTGTATCTGAATTAGATGTTCCGCATGTTCGACAATACATTGAATGATATCCTCCTCTTGCAATTAATGCGCAATAGCGCCACAACAAGTGCAGAAGTTAGCTGTAACAGCAATTTGCTCTTCGCATGTTGAGCACGATTTCGTTTCTTCGATACTTGTTTGTTGAAGCTCTACTTGACTGCCACATGATCCACAAAATTTATCCGCTGGTGTAATGGCTGCGCCACAACTGCATAGCGCACCTAAAGCCGATGCCTGTGTTAATTGAGAAATCGATTGTTGAGCTTGATAAATTTTACGGTCTAGTGTTGAAATAGCTTGTACATCTTGAAGAAGCTCTGCATGTTGAAGCTCACCACTACGCACTTTCTGATACACATTTTCACCAATTTGTAGTAATATCTCAGCGCGTTGCATACCAGCATCTTGAATGATTTTTTTATACTGACTAACTTCTTGAGCAACTTGGATCTTTTGTTTTCCTTGTTGAAGGCTATCTTGAATCTTATTCAATCCGCCTCCTAATTTTGTTTGTAAGTCGTTCATCGTATCACCTCTATCATTTTTTCAAAACATTAACTAATTTACCATACATATGGTTATTTGGATAGATGGAAAAATAGATAAATAGACATAATGAACAGTAATTTCACAATAAGTTTATGTAGATAAGTAGTTGTGCATGTGTGGGTTTTCTCGTACTATAATAATAGTCAAAATTTCCCGATGGAGAGATTTGGGATTATAGGAGGAGTCATTGTGTCTTATTGTCAAAATTGTGGTCAAGAAATGGACCCGAATAAACCATTTTGTACAAAGTGTGGTGCGAAAAAACAAAAAGAAACGAGCACTGTTCAACCTGAAGCTAGAAATGCAAAATCATCAGGATTTTTTACGAAAGGTAAAAAAGCGCTTCTTGTTACCTTTGTCATTGTGGCCATTGCTTTATTTGGAGGATATAAATTTGTTGAGTCATCCAATAAACCAACGAAAATAGTGAGTAACTTTGCGCAAGCTTTGAAATCAAATGATGCAGCAGAAGTAGCTGTACTGTTAAACCAAAGTCATTCAGATTTAAAAGTTGACAAACAAAGTGCGAAACAAGTCATTTCGTATTTTAAAGAAAATCCAGATATTTTGTCTGATGTATTGAAGCAGTTGCGAAGTGAAGCGATTGCTCATGAGCAAGGACAAACGGTTATACCTAGTAAAGAAAGTTTTTTAACGATAGAGGAAGTAGAAAAGAAAAAGTGGCTGATTTTTAACCAATATGCATTATCGTCTAAACTATTTTACATAGAAGTGACAGCAAATCAAGATAAGGTAACGGTAGAAATTGATGGCCAAAAAGTGGGCAGTGTTAAGTCAGAAAAAGCTTCCACATTTGGTCCTTATTTATTTGGGGAACACACGATAAAAGCAACGTATAAGGATGAATATGCAGCGGTTGAAGATGAGCAAATTGTTAGCTTTGAAGACGCAAAAGAAGATAAACAATCTGTTGAATTAGACTTAACAGGTGATCAAGTGTATGTCTACTCTGATTACGACGATGCTATTTTATTTGTAAACGACAAAAATACAAAGTTAAAAGTAGGCGATATTTATGAATTTGGTCCAGTCAAAACGGATGGATCTATAAAACTACATGCTGAGTATAAAGGGAAGAAAAGTGATGTCGTGGCTATTGAAGCAGCAGAAGAAGATATTTATTTAGAATTCCCTTATGAAAATGAAGAAGTTATTGCTGAACCGGAGGAAGTAGAAGAATTTGACGAAGAAAGTGACTCGTCAGATATTACAAGTGTAGTAAATAATCATTATATGAATATTTCGAATGGTAATTATAGCAATGCGTACGATTTGTTTGCTTCTAGCCGCAAAGGAAAAGTGGCTTTTGATGGATGGCAAAAAGGTTTGAAAGCCAATTATAATAATATCGTTCATTATGCGGACTTAGAAGAAGTAAATGGGAACAAAGCGGTTGTTAGCTTCAGCATGACATCATATGATGAGCAAGAAGATGGTTCAACCTTAGTTCAAGAATGGGGAGGACAATGGTATCTAGTGAAGGAAGCAAGTGGTTGGAAATTAGAAACACCTGAAATTGAAAAGCTAGATTCTAGAGTAGAATAATGAGAAAAAGAACAAAACGAAAATCAACTATTATTTTTTATTTATTACCTATTTTGTGTGTGCTGATTGTGTTCTTTATATACAAACAGTTCATGGAATCTGATAAGAGTAATCAGGAAGCACAGGTCACTGTTAACCAAAAAGTTGTACAAGAACAAACCGCTGCTAAAGACAATAAAGAATCCTTTGAAAAGGAACAATCTGTCACACACGCAGCATATGAAACAGTGGATGCAAAAGTATCCGCTGTACTTGAAGATATGACGCTAGAAGAGAAAATTGGTCAAATGGTGATGGTAGGTTTTCATGGAACAGAAATGAGTCCTGAAATTAAAGAGCTTGTGACAAAGAAATCAATTGGTGGTGTCATTCTATTTAGTCGAAATATGCAAACACCAAAGCAAGTGGCAACATTAACAAATTCGTTACAAGACCAAGCTGCAACAAGCAATCATGGTATCCCACTAATGGTAGCGGTTGATCAAGAAGGTGGGGACATTGTTCGCATGAAAGACAAAGTTGCGCCACTTCCTGCTCAACAAGAGCTAGGAAAACATGCGACTGCTGAGGAAGTGTACAATATTGCTAAATTAAACGGAGAAGAGCTTTCTACAATGGGGATTGACATCAACTTTTCACCAGTTCTTGATTTATCATCAGTAGATAGCCGTTCATTTGGTGATGACCGTGAAAAGATATATCAATTTGGCTCTCAAGTTATTAAAGGTTTAAATGATACAGGAACGACAGGTGCGTTAAAGCATTTTCCAGGTAACGGAAGAAGTAATGTTGACCCTCACGTCGAGACATCTTCGGTAAAAGCAAATCAACTTGACCTTGAGAACTCAGACATTTACCCATTCAAGCGAATGATTGAAGAAATGAACAAACAGCAATTCTTTGTCATGGTAACGCATATTAAATATCCTGCCTACGATAAAGAAAATCCAGCGAGCCTATCTCCTGTTATTATTCAAGATTTGTTACGTGAAAAACTTGGATATGAAGGAATTGTTGTAACAGATGATATGGAAATGGGCGCTGTTAACAAGTATTACTCATATGAAGATATGGGAATTGAAGCTGTAAAAGCAGGGGTAGATTTGTTGCTTGTTTGTCATGAATATGAAAGCCAACTAGAAGTCTATAATGGTATTTTAAAAGCGGTAAAGGCTGGTGATATTACGGAAGAACGTATTAATGAATCAGTCGAACGTATTTTGAAACATAAGTTTTCAACAGAAAAAGAGATCCATGTAGATCCAGAAAAAGCAGCAAATGTGGTAGGTAGTGATAAACACTACAGACTCATTAACGATTATAAACAAGCGCATGATTTGCCAGAAGCAGAGAAATAGACAGAACAAAACGGTTAAACTGAGAGAGTGGATACTTTCTTGGTTTAACGTTTTTTTATTTGTTTTAAGAGTATTTGTAAATCTTTAACATGAAATCTTACAGACATGAAGTGACAGGTAGTAGGTAACAGACTATAATAGAATAGTATGGAATTTATATGAAAATACTTTTAATAAATAGAAGAGGTGCTAATACATGGAAGGGCCAGGGGTCAAGGCTGAAAATGAAAGAGCGTTTAGTAGAAAGTGGATTGTAGGCATTATTGTTGGTTTGTTCGTTATGGCAGCTGTTGGTGGAGTGATTGCGGCACAAATGACGAGTCAGCCTAAGCTACAATTTACGACGATTGCTAAACCAAAGAAAAATGAACTGAATACGTTAAAAGGTCAAGTCGTACCGAGCGAGGTACAGGTTGTATACGCTGATTCTAAAAAAGGAAATGTCCAAGAAGTATTAGTAGAAGAAGGACAAGAGGTTGCTGCAGGAGATGAACTGTTTTCTTATGAAAATGGAGAGCTTGAGCGGTTATTAAGTCAAAATGCAGCGGCTCAAGAGCTCGCACAATTACGTGTTTCTCAAGCAGATAGTTCAATCAGTGACATCCGAAGCGAAATGGCAACGTTAGAAAGCAATGTGTTAGTCGAATCAGAATCGACAATGAGCGTTTTTATGTTAAAAAGAGAGCTAGATGATCAAGAAAATAGTAAAGAGCTCGCACAATTAGAGCTTGAAAAGGCAAAAGCAGAGCAGCAAGCACTTGAATCACAAAAGAATGAGTTAGCGGTTGTAAGTGCAATCGATGGAATTGTGACGCACGTAGAGGACGCAGCTAATGCTGACAATCAAACACCTCTTATGACGATTTTGTCAAAAGAGCCGTATCAAATTGAAGGTGTGTTAACAGAACGCCAACGCAGTGAGCTTGAAGAAGGCTTTCCTGTTAAAGTAACGTCAAAGTCGGCTCCTGAGCAATTGTGGTCAGGTAGCTTTGCTACAATTGATAACTATCCGCAGCTTGATCAGCTTCTTTCCATTGTAGGAGAAGAAGAGAAGAAAAAGAAGCAACAGTCAACGTTTAGCTTCCGTATCGCACTAAATTCAACAGATAAGCTGTATTTAGGTTATCCAACAGACATTCGTGTAGAAATTCCTTCTGAAATGGAAATTACGATTCCAAAGCAAAGTGTACGTGAAAAAGAAAAGAAAACATTCGTGTATGTTGTGAGTCAAGGTAAGCTAAAAAATCGCGAAGTCGTCTTAGAAGAAGTCGATGAGAAAACGTATCGCGTGTTAGAAGGCTTAAAGCATGGTGAGACGTATGTAGTAAACCCAAAAGCTTCTCCAGAAGTAAAAGCTGGGATGGAAGTGAAGGTCAAATAACAGGTTATATAAAAAGGCAAAGAATGAGCTCTTTGCCTTTTTTGTATACAAAGAATGAAGGTGTGATTCTAGCTGAACGTGTTACTCGTCAATGGATGGACGCTGCTGCTTTTTCATTTCGCTAGTTAAGTCATCAATACTATGGCGGATATTACCTTTACCTGAGTAGTTTTCGATAAGCTCTTTCACATCGATGCCGGAGGATGCTTTTAAAGATTCTTGAAGCGTTGACATTAAGTTGGTGGCGTAGCTCGTTACTTTATTAGCTCCGCCGTTTTCACCGCTGCTTCCAGTGTCAACAACTGTAATTTTATCAATGTTTGATAATGGACTTGCGATTTGTTTTGCGTATTCAGGAAGCATTTTAATGATCATATCAAGGATGGCTGCTTGACCGAACTGTTCAAATGCTTCTGCCACCTTTTGCTTCGCTTCAGCTTCTGCAAGACCTTTAAGACGAATAATCTCTGCTTCCGATTCACCTTGTGCACGCTGCGCTTCCGCCTTGGCTAAGCCGTCGACGCGAACTCGCTCGGCTTCCGCTTTAGCCATCGCCTCAATTCGATATTTGTTCGCATCCGCTTCTGCCAGTTGCTTCGTTTTATCTGCTTCTGCTGATTGTTCAACGGCATAACGGTCTGCGTCTGCTTTTTTCTTTACTTCGGAGTCATACTGACGCTCACGACGAAGAATTTCTTTTTCCTCTAGTTCAATTTGCTTTTGACGTTCAATGATCCGAATTTGCATTTCTTGCTCTGTTACTTCTTGTTTCGCGCGAGCCGTCTCTAAATCGTACGCTTGGTCAGCACGGGCCTTCGCAATATCTTGCTCACGGCGGTACTCGGCCGTCTTTAACTGATTCATTTTTTCAGCTTCTGCAATTTCTGTTTTCCGCTCTAGCTCTGCTTTTTGCGCATCCTTATCGGCTTCTGCTCGCTTAATACGTGTTTCTTTCTCTGCCTCGGCCGTTGCGATGTCGGCGTCGCGCTTGACTTGAGCGATGCGCGGCTTACCTAGAGAATCCAAATAGCCATTCTTATCACGAACATCTTTAATCGTAAATGATACGATAATGAGCCCCATTTTTGCCAAGTCTTGCGAAGCGACACGCTGTACTTCTTGAGAGAATTTCTCGCGGTTTTTATAAATTTCCTCCACCGTCATTGACCCAAGAATGGAACGAAGATGACCTTCTAACACTTCACGTGCTTCTGTTTCGCGATCTTGTTTTGTTTTACCTAAAAACTGCTCGGCCGCCGTGGCAATCTCACCAATCGATCCACCAATTTTAATAATAGAGACACCGTCGGCCATCACGGGCACGCCTTGCTCTGTATAGACTTCAGGTGTGGAGACTTCTAGCTTGCTAGAAAGAAGACTAAGAGGCTCCGCTTGCTGAAAAACAGGTAAAACGAACGTACCACCACCGCGTACAATTTTAATTTTGTTTCCAGACTCATCAATGTGTACATTTTTGCTACCTAAATAACTACCGGTAACAATTAATGCTTCGTCTGGCCCAGCTGTTCGGTATTTCATAATGAAGATCGCAACAAATGCTAAAAGTAAAAAGACTACGATACCAATGACAATAAATGCTAATATGCCCATGACAACTCCTCCTTTAAATTAAGCTTCATATGGTACAACTGCCACATTTCCTTTTTCTGCTTCAATGATTAACACTTTTGTATCAGATGAAATCGGTACATTTCGATAACTAAAAGCGGGCTTTGAAATCGTTCCGCTTACACCTTCAATAATGACTTCACCAAATCCATCCTCTGGTATTGAGACAATTACCTTTCCAATTCGTCCTCTTAGTGATTCTTCTGTAAAAACTAGCGACTCTTCGGCCGATCGTAAAGGCACGAGAATAAACAAGTGAAGAAGGATCACGAGAATAAGTGCGACTACAAACGATAAGATAGCAATAAGAACTGTTGAAAAGGAGCTAGCTGCTTCAAGTAAATAGCCACTTGCACTAAAGATTGTAAAAAACGGGAAAATAAGCGCCACATTGAAAAGAGGAACCGCTTCAAATATCCCGTCCACCATATCTCCGAATAAAAGATACAAAAGTGTCAGACTCCCGCTAATGATAAGGATATAAAGATAAAGCGTTTGAATCGGTAAACCAACTATCTCCATCACATCACCACCTTGTATAAAACACTCTTATTTATTACATGCGCTCCTTTCCTTTTTATGATTGCTACCTTCTAATACGGACAAAATTGTAAAAAGGTTCCATTTTATTTCTGAAATTTCTGTTAGTTATATTTATAATGATTAGATTAGAAAGAAGAGAAAAAATAAATGTAACTGGTCATGATAGATTGCTAATGATTTATATGGGTAAAGAAGTAAAGTAGGACTTGAAAGGATAGTCATCATTGTCTTGATGTGTTATTATCAGAAAATAAAGAAAAATATTTTTATATAATATTTATACGATTTTATGTTTAAATATGATAATATATTTCTGTTCTCGAAAGGAATATGATAGAATCCTAGTAGAAGATAAGAGTGAAAAGAGAGAGGAGTTATGTTCATGAATAAAAAGAGATGGTCACTTTTGTTGGCGCTTACGCTTGTTTTATCGCTTCTATTGCCTAATTTCACAAGTGTCGCAACAGCGAAAACCAACCCAAAGGTATCTATGACCGTAAGTCAACCATTATTGTCGATCACAGAAGCACGTGATGTGGAAGTAGAGGTAGAGCTAAGCTATAAAGCCAACCTGAAGCATTTAACGTGGACGTTTGGTGGCAAAACGTTTGATGAGTGGAAGAAGTGGGACAGTAAAGCGGGGGATTTTACAGGTGATCCGTATCTTACATTTAAAGAAGAGCCCCACTATGTGAAAGGAACAAAGAAAGTAAAAGCAACGATTCACTTTGATTTATTATTCAATACAACAGATTTATCTCCACGTTCTATTCGCACAAAGTACCCTCAATTTTTAAACAACTATGAATTAGCCGTAACAGATCTGAAGAAAAAAGAAAAGGCGAGTGCATCACTTAAACTCAATGTTTACGATAGCTATCGTACATATGATGAGATAAAGAAAGAAATGGATGAGCTTGTGGCGAACCCTGGTAAAGGTCGCTACATTGAGTATAAATCGCTTGGGAAGTCTGTCCAAGGAAGAGACATGCATTTTGCTGTACTAGCAAAAGATAAGAAAGCGATTGATCGTTATTTAAATGACACCTTACCAAAAGCATTAGAAAATCCAGCACAGCTACAAAAGGAAATCAAATCTGGGACATTAAAAGACTATCAAATTCCAATTTGGTTTAATAACATTCATCCAGATGAATCCCCTGGTGTAGATGCGATGATGGATATTTTACAGCAATTTGCGACGAAAGAAGAAATCACGTATAAAGCAACAAATGAAAAAGGGGAAGAAGAGGAAGTGAAAATGAACGTGAAAGAAGCGTTGGATCACTTTATCTTCATCTTTAACCCAGGTCATAACGCAGATGGGCGTGTTAACAATACACGTCAAAATGCAAATGGATTCGACTTGAATCGTGACAATGGCTATCAAACGCAGAAAGAATCTGTCATTGTAACAGAAGAAATCGCAAAGTGGACACCGCTTTCGTTTATTGATTTACATGGATTTGTAAAAGACTTTTTAATTGAGCCTTGTACACCTCCACATAATCCAAACTTTGAATATGACTTATTAATGGATGGAATGATTGAACACGCTCATGCAATGGGGAATGCAGGTATCGCAAATACAAAGTACGACAGCTACAAAATTCCGCTATTAGACTATGAAAATGGCTGGGATGATGCAACTACAGCGTACACAGCGATGTACGCAATGTTTCACGGCGCAATGGGTCACACGGTAGAGATTCCTGATTTAAATGAAGAGTCGAACAAAGCGTTAGTGTATGCGAGTTTAGGCGCGATTAACTATTCACTAGAAAACAAAGACCGCCTATATACGAACCAACTTGAAATCTTCAAACGAGGTATTGAAGGAACAGAAAGCAAAGAAGTTGATAAGTGGCTTGTGAACCAAAAAGGTGATGTCATTGGTCGTGACTACGCAGAGAACGGACAATTCTTCCCAGATTACTACGCACTACCAATTGATCAGTCTTTACAGAAAAATGAGTTAGAAGTCTATAACATGGTCGACTATTTAACTCGTAACGGAGTGAAAGTAGAAGAAACAACAAAATCAGTGAAAATTGGAGATGTCACGTATCCAAAAGGAACATTCATCGTTCCGTTGCACCAAGCAAAACGTGGATTAGCGAATGCGGTGTTATCAAAGGGTGAAGATGTATCAGATTGGGATGCAATGTATGATTCTGTTATTACAAACTTCCCTGATTTAAGAGGCTTTGACCGCTATGCCATTTTTGAAAAAGGTGCATTTGCATCGCATGTAAAAGATGTTAGTGAAGCGGATAAGCCTGTTACAAATACAAAATTCAAAGAAGCAGACTTAATTGTGCCAAACACAAATAACGATGTCATTCGTGTGGTGAACCAGCTACTTAAGGATGGTAAGCCAGTACAAGTCATCACGGAATCAGGAGATGGCTACAAGAAAGGTGACTTTATTTTAAAACGTATTTACCTATCTCACTATAAAAAAGACTTCTTTATAGAAACGAAGCCAAAGAAGGGCAAGGTTCCGACAGTGGCGCTTAAAAAACCAATCGTTTCAGCAAATGGAAGTGCAGCGTTAAAATATGCATTAAAAGAGCTAGGGTTTGAATTAGGGGAAGCAAAAGATAGCGTCGTTGTCATTGACGACCAAGGACGCGTGAAGCCTGAACAAGGAAAAGCCTACATCTATGCAGGCGGAAGTGCGGCTCAGTTCTTAACGTCACAAAATATCGTTCCAGGCTTAGAAGCAAAAACAACGGATTACTATCATGAAGGTCTCTTAAAAGTAAATGTAAATCCTCATCCGTTAACAAACGGCTATGAGCCAACAGAATGGCTATATACAGGATCGGGAACGTGGTTTACAAGTGTTCCAAAAGATAGTGACGTGCTTCTTCAAGTGAGTAAAGATGATGACTATTATAGAGCAGGATGGTGGCCAGGACGGGAAGCAGTTAAGGGTCAAAACCTTGCCTTTACATGGTCAAACAATGGATATAAAATTACTGCTTTTGCGAATGATTTAACGTTCCGTGCTCATTCACAGCAAAGCTATCGCTTATTAGCTAATGCTATTTTTGAGCAATCAGTGAAATAAAAAGGTACGAGAAAAGGATGGCTACGTGGCCATCCTTTTTAGTGTTTCTATGAATCAATCTGCTGCTTTACCCTTATTAACATCGCACAAAATTGTGCACGAGTGATCTGTTCATTAGGGCGAAAAGCATCTTGTTTTGTAATGATTCCAAGCTTTGTTAGGTGCTGAATAGCTGCATAGGCATGGTGGGAAGAAGCTACATCGTGAAATGAATGAACCTTAGTCACTTGAGTGAGGTCTATTTTTAAGGCTCTTGCTAAGATGACGGCCATTTGTGCACGTGTTAGGTTCTCTTCAGGTTTAAATTTGTTTTCATACCCTTTCACAATCCCTTGATGATACGTGGATAAAAGCGAAATAAAGCCAGGTATGCTGACGGGCGTATCATCAAATGGTAAAGATAATGATGAAGGCAACGGCCACTGAAATAATCGATTTAACATCATGACGCTATGACGGCGTGTAATGGAATTGTTGGGCTTAAACGATCCATCTTCATATCCATTGATCAATTCTGCTTCATTCGCTTTTTTTATCTCTTCATAAGCCCAAAATGATGGATGTACGTCTTTTAATGTACTCGCAGCTTTTGCTTGACTGTTTTGAGCAGGCACATACGTTTCATAAAGAATGTCATCTTGTTGAGTAACGAATAGAGCATGAACGTCGATTTTCTTTCGAGTCGATGATGTGTGTGTCAATGTAAACAGTTGAAACGCTTCTTCTATCTTTTTCCGTCCTATGAGGGATTCATTGACAAAGAGTAGGGCATCCTTTTGCAGCAACGAAGCGCTCGTACCGAGTAAATAGCTTCCTCCACTACGTAACGGCTGGTTAGGCTTTAAATTTAACCATTCTGCAGCATAACTAGCTGGTTTTTGTAACAGAGCTTGGTCCACTTGTAAGAGTCCTTTACCTGTCCATTGGTCGTATCCGTTCTCTTTTATATCGACAGTGGTGCGTAGTAAGTGCTGTCGCATTGTGACGAAATCTAAGTGAGGATACGTTGCTTTTACTAAAGCGGCTGTTCCTGATACAAAAGGAGTGGCCATTGATGTCCCTCGCATTGTTTTATATTGCTGATTTAGATGAGTACTTAAAATAGAAGAGCCAGGAGCACTTATATCAACAGCCCATCCGTAGTTGGCGATGGAAATCGTTTCGTTGTTTGGCTCTGTACCCGTTACGGTTAAGACTCCTGGATAAGAGGCAGGGTAGATTTCATCCGTTGGCAAACGGTTATTACCAGCGGAAGCTACGACGAGAATATTCTTCTTTATCGCACCCATAATCGCTTCTCTGAGCATCGTCGTTTCACCTTTACCAGCTAAGCTCATGTTCATCACATCTACATCCATCTCAATAGCGTCTTCAACGGCTTGACTAATATCAAAGTCTGTTCCATTTCCAAACCCATCAAGGACCTTCAATGGAATAATATCAACAGGAGCATTTCCAATTATGCCTGTTATGCCTCTTGCATTATGTCCGCATGCTGCTAAAATGCCGGTTACATGTGTACCATGTCCAAATTGATCGTTTGCATAGGGAAGACTTTCTTTATAGTCTTTACTTAAGCTAACTAGCACATTTTCACAAAAATCTTCGTGCTGTGCCACGCCAGAATCAATGACTGCTACTCGCACATGATTAACGCCTACTACGTGCTTTATGGTAGGTATAGACGGCCATTTTTCAATGCCAGTTAGCTTGATTGTTAACGAAGAGTAGGTTTTATTCTTTGGTAACAAAACATCAAGTGTAGCGTGGCTGCCTGTATTTTGACCAATCAGCTTATTTTGTTCATCGTATACATGAAGGGACCATGAAGAGTGAACATTTTTTAAAGTAACTGAAAGTCGTGAGAGTGACATTTTGTTTCCAGTTAGTGTAAAATGAGAGGCGTTCAATGATTGTCCGGTATACGTGGCCTTTTGACCTGAATGCTCGTTTATGACCTGTTGGCCCTTTACTAAATTAACTTGTTTGTTTTTATATCGTTGTAGGGTTTGAGTGGAATTTATTTTTGATAAGGCCCATTGCTGTGAAAAAAGCGGATCATTGTAAATGTTATCTTGAGCTGTCACGCTTTTCGTGTAGTTAGGCTCTACATGGCTAACAAATGGCAGCTTTTCTATTTCATCTATTACGGAAGAGGGAGCAGAAAGGCTAACGACGTGATTGGTTGTATCTAAAACGATTGATGGATAAAGTTGAAGAAATGGACGAATGTGGTTTTCAGAATCAAGATAAACAAGCCAATCTTTCTGATCATGCTCACTTGCGCTTGCAACAGGTGAACAAAGTAAGAGTACGAATAGAAATGAAACGACTAGGCTTTGTTTTGACATGGTCATACCCCTCCTCTTCTAGCAATATTGTTACCTATCATTCTACTATAAATAGCTGAAAGAAAGATAAATGCATGTCGAAAATTTGACATAAAAAAAGAGGGCGTTCTCCAAGTGAGAAGCCCTACACAAAATGGTTTACCAACCAAAATCTTATCGTATGGACATTATACGAGAGATCATTTTGTTTTGCACCTTGTTAAAAATGGTATATTTTCTACTTTTTTTCTTTACATCTAGATGATTCCAATTAGCGGGATATTAGTCTTGGTAAATAAAAAGAGTAATTTAAGCCTTACTAACTGTTTTTATAAACAGAAGATTTTACCGGTTGAATATGTAGCGATTTCATATTACAGTAAAGTTACCAACCGAGGTTAAATATATATTTAGCCTCTTATTGCAAATAATCATTTTGGTTGTTTGCATTTGCGCTGCTAGCCTTTCGCTAGCAGCCTTTTTGCGTTTTAGGGCCTTTTTAGGATCAATTAGGAAGGTTTTAAGCATATGTGTAGGTTATGATGCTCTCTTTTTCGCTTCATTCTTTCTTGCCTTTTTTCCTTTTTTAGAGCAGTGGGCGTTTGAGATGCGTGATCTCTTCTTATTTTAGATAGGTCTTTCGATTTAAAATCGCTTATTTGATTAAAATAGTCATTTTGGAATAGTTTTGAGTTAATGGATAAGGAATAATCAAGAAAAAGGAGATATTATCCGTTAATTGTCAAAAAAAACATGCTTTTGTCCTTGAATTAGTTCTTGTTTTCTGTTTGTTAAGCCTCATTCCGTGGAAGTTGTAGTCCTGAATAAATAAATCACCCCCATAAATGAAACCCAGCTTTGTTATAATAAAGACAGTAAGTTATTCAACTAGCTATAAGAAAACGAATAGATAGACAGAGGTGAAATGAGATTGAATCGGTTCATTAGTTTGGTAATCATGATGTCTATCATATTGAGTATTACAGGTAATCATTCGCGCGATGCACATGCGAATAGCGCCTTATATTACCGAGACTTTTTAGAAGAAGCGTATTGGGCAGATGCGATGAAGTGGGCTGTTCGTGAAAACCTTATTGTGGGTGATGAAGACGAACGAAAGCTAAAGCCGGATGCTGCTTTAACAGAAGCTCAGTATGTAAGTATGATGCTGACATATTTTATTCCTGAAAAGATGAAAAGAACGTCTGAACCCTATGAAATCGCAACGAGTTATCATTTGTCCGTGAAGGGAACGGAGAATCATAAAAGCAATCAACCAATTCGTCGTGGAGATGCCGCACGGTTACTAGTCGAAGGCTTAATAGGTAAAGAAATGCCTGAAAAAGAAGCCATTCAGTGGCTTTATGATCAAGGATTATCGGCTGGGACACAAGATGAGTTAAAAACATATTTATCATTTAAACCAAATCAATCGTTAACAAGAGCGGAAGGTGCCACGCTTTTATATCAAATTCATATCAGTTCGTTACCAAAAGAATTAAAAAGAGTCAAAAAGGAAAAACCTCATTCGATTAAGCAAATTACCATTGGTGATCGTCAAGAGGATGTAGAAGAGGCGTTTGGTACATCAAAGCGAACATCGTTGAATGAGTATGGAACCTATTGGCATACATATCACAAAGAGTATGATCAATTTTTTATGGTGAGTTACGCACATGGGAAAGTCATTGGTCTTTATACAAATCATGATTTATTTAGTGGTGTCGAAGGTATTACACTTGGTTCAACGAAAGAACAGGTTCATAAGCAACTAGGTGAACCGCTTACATCAATTGAAAAGCAAACAGGTAGCTATGTCATTGAAGATGAGCAATATGATACGTATTTAGTGAACCATTTTTATATGACCTTCTTTTATGACCTTCATGATGAGAATAAGGTAGCGGCTGTGCAACTTATTGAAAAAAACATCGAACAAAATAAACAAGGGTTTTATGGCGTAAAAAGCGAAGAGCTTCGCCAAAGCTTTGAGGAGCAGCTCTTTGACTTGGTGAATGCGACGAGACGCAAGCACGGGTTATCTGTTCTAAAGTGGGACGAATCCATTTCAAAGACAGCAGTTCGTCATAGTAGCGATATGGCAACAAATCAATACTTTGACCACACTAATTTAGAAGGTCAATCACCTTTTGATCGTATTCATGATGATGGCATCCAGTATAAAATGGCTGGAGAAAATATCGCGATGGGGCAGTTCAGTAGTGTATTTGCTCATGAAGCACTTTTAAATTCGCTCGGTCACCGTCGCAATATTTTACAACCAAAGTGGAGACGCCTTGGTATTGGGGTATCGTTTGACCCTGATAATGTACCGTACTTCACTCAAAACTTTTACACACCTTAAAAGGACTTTTGCAAAAGAAGCCATTTGGCTTTAGTTGCAAAGGTCCTTTCTTTGTTTGTTTTCTTTTTGGTTCAAAGAGTATTTGTGAAAAAATGAAAAAATATTACATTATTTGTTAAAAGTATAGGTCATTTATCCGATATATGTAGTGTTTATGACAAAATGCTACAAAAGGATGAAAAACATGATGAAAAAGCTCGTTTTTATCGCAATTCTAGTGCTTCTATGCTCATTCGATACTCTCGCTCTAGCAAGCTCTCATTCGAAAGCTTTTGTTGCTCAACAAGAAAAGGTCATTTTCCAAAGTGTCAATGGCTCGTTAATAAAAGCTGGATGGTTGAAAAAAGGAGAGATGGTGCAAACGGTAGGAGAAACACGTAGTCATTACATTATTCACTTTTCAGATGGATATGGCTATGTAGGAAAAGATCTATTTACGCCAACAAATACCGTTAAAACAAGTCAAAAAATGGTCAGTAAAAAAACGGCCAGTCAAAAAACGCTCACTTCTGCTTTTCCAATTTCCGTTTATCGGAATAAGGGAGGCAAGGTAGTTGAAGTAGGGAAAATTAATGAAAGCGTTTCTTATGCCGTTATTGGAGATTATGGACCTAATTGGTATGAAATTAACTTTACTGGTTATCGTGCTTTTATTGCAAAAAAGGATATTAAAACGATGCCTCCCAAGTCTGAAAAGCCGGTAGAAGTGTTAGAAACAGTTCTTCCAATTGTTCCAAATCAAAACATCATCACGGTGAAGGAGACACCGATTTATATGAATGAAAACGGTACTCTTAAAGAAGTGGCGAAGGTTGATAAAGGGACACGCTATCAAAATGTAAGGAATTATGGAGTCAATTGGTATGAGGTAGAGAATAACGGAGCGAAAGCATTTGTTTGCAAGTGTAAGGTAAAGGTAGATCAAGGAATTCCGGTGCTCATGTATCATCATATTCTCACACAAGAAGAAAAAGCCAATTCTGTCTATGCAAATGCGAGTACGACAGTAACAGATGAAGAATTCTACGCTCAGATGGATTACTTAAAAGAAAACGAATATGAAACCATTACAGCTCAGCAATTATATGAATTTGTCATGGAAAAGAAATCACTACCAGGTAAAACGGTCGTTCTTACATTTGATGATGGAATTAATAGTACAGGGAAATATGCATATCCCAAGTTAAAGGACTATGGTTTTAAAGCGATTCAATTCATTATTTCTAATAGAATACCAGAGAACCCGCAACCATTTGATCCGAATAAGCTTCGTTTTCTTAGCGAGCAAGAAATGGCTGAAATGAGTGACGTTTTTGATTATGGAGGTCATACACATGGTTTGCACAATCTTGTAAGCAATGAATCAGACTTGTTATCAAAACCAAAAGAAGTCGTAATGGAAGATTTAAAAACAAATAGAGAAATCATTACGGATACAAGCTTCTTCGCGTATCCATTCGGAAGGTATAATGACACCACGATTCAACAATTAAAAGAAGTAGGATTTACAATGTCATTCACGACAGTTAACGGAAGAGTACAGCCGAATGATGATGTGTATCAGCTAAAGCGTCAAAACGTTCATCCTGGCATTAGCATTGAACAATTTGCTTCCATGATTGAAGATTGAAAATGAATGAACAGGGTCTGTGTCAAAAGAGCGAAAAGGTCTTATCTGACACAGACCTCTTTATTTTAATAGAAAGAACGCACTGTTTTTATAACTAAGAGCTTCGCAAAACTACTATTTTAATCTCTCACAGATTTTTAACCTACCTGATTAGACGTTTCCTGCTATTTAATTACTTGTAAAAATTACCATGGTTAAAAAGTAAATATCATCCTATTAATCCTATCATTACCTAATAGTCTTATAGTATTATACAATAGTACGACAAAATGAGGGATTTATTGTCAAAAAGTGATAGAAGAATGACGTTTTTAATTATATTTTCATAGATTGAAATAAGGAGTGAAATAGGGGAATGAAGTGGAAAAAAGCATTACTTGCAACATTACTTAGTGTTCAGGTTGTCGCGGTTGGTCTTCCTGCAAAAGAAGTGGAAGCGAATGTGTCAAGTGGAACGGTGAAAGAGAATGTTCAAGTAACACCAGGAGTGAAGTATCAAGATATTCGTCATGGAGGTACAACGCCGCAAGCTGTGCGTGTGATGGAAGTAAACATGGCGGATCCTTATACAAAAGTAGAGGTCGGATTGTCAAATCCTGTGACAAAGCGTTCAAGCGTTACAAATCTCGCCAAGGCTCAAACATATGAAGGTCATGCTGTTGTTGGTGCGATTAACGCAAGCTTTTTTCATATGAGCAATGGCCTGCCAGCCTACTTATTAGCTGTGAAAAATACAATTGTGAACCTCGGTGTCATTTCTACTGGGTTTGATGAGTACATGAGTATACCTACTGCTTTTGGTATTGCCAATGATGGAAAGCCGCTAATTGATAAGTTTGCTTATGAAGCAACGTTTACTCATAACAACAATCCGTTGCGAGTTTCTTCTATTAATAAAGAACGAAGCGCAAGCGAAGTTATTGTGTATACACCTCAGTTTAGCTATACAAGTACACGTACCAATACATATGGAATGGAAATTGTCGTAACCAATGTGTCAAAGCCAGTTGATCAAGGATTAACTTTCGGTGAAGTCGTAACTGGAACGGTACAAGCCGTCACGTCATATGGCCAAGGAAACTCAATCATTCCCGAAAATGGCTTTGTTCTATCGGTTCAGGGTGGTGCTTTAGCTGCTACGCTTTCTGATATCAAGGCTGGAGATCCGATTCAATTAACAATTGATATGGAACCAAAGTGGAAGAACGCAGAATATATTTTAGCAAGTGGACCGATGCTCGTCCAAGACAGCAAGGTATCAATGACAATTGATCCAAATAGTCCTCGTTCAAAAGAACGTCACCCTCGCACAGCGGTAGCGGTGGATAAAACGCGTAATAAAGTTTTCTTTGTGACGGTCGATGGACGACAATCTGGGTATGCAGCTGGTATGACATTACCTGAGTTTGCTCATTACTTAGTCAGCTTAGGAGCAGATCGTGCGTTGAATTTAGACGGAGGTGGGTCTACAACAATGGCTGTACGTCAAGTCGGTCATCAATATGCCACGTTAGCAAATCGTCCATCTCAAACAGCAGAGCGGGCCATTTCTACGGCATTACATGCTGTTAGTACAGCACCAGTAGGAGATGCTGTCCGTTTTCATGCAAGCTTAAAGCAAGAAAGCCCACTGACTCTTGGTAGCTCTGTCGAGATTGAAATAACAAATGCGTTAGATCGTTATAACAATGTTGTTCCCGTTGATTTATCAAAGGTGACGTTAAAAACAGAAGGTAGTCTAGAAGGAACGTTTAATGGGTTGCGCTTCACGCCAACAAAAGTAGGCGAAGGATCGATTGTTGTGATGTTCGGCCAAACAGCAGCGCGACTTCCGTTAAAAGTTATTGATTCACTCAAAGGAATTGCTGCTAGTCCAAGTCGTCTTACAATCGGTGAAAATGCGTCTGCTCAACTGATGGTTTCAGGAATTGATGAAGCAGGTAAATCGATTCCGTTAAGTTCATCTCTTGTAAAGTGGAGTATATCAACTAACATCGGAACCGTATCATCAGCGGGTCAATTTAAAGCGAATGGATTACCTGGAACAGGAACGATTACAGCAACTTATCGTGATCATACAGCTTCTATTCCAGTCACAATTGGTGGTCAGCCAACACTCGTTTCCTCACTTGACGATGTGACACAATGGACAAGCTCTGCGGCTCGTTCGACAGCATCCATTACAAGCAGTGAGCATATAACGGAAGGAAAAAGCGCAGTCAAGCTACAGTATGATTTTACTTCTGCTCAAGGTGAAATTGCTGCTGGCTATGCAAACGCAAAACAACCAATTGCCATTTCTGGTGCACCTTCAAGCTTAGGAGTGTGGGTATATGGAGACGGAGCGAAACATTGGTTGCGTGGCAAGATCATAGATGGAAGTGGCAACGAGCATACCCTTAACTTTACAGCAGAAGGTGGTCTTGATTGGACAGGTTGGAAGCATGTAAGAGCAACGATTCCGAACAACCTCCCATTGCCACTGACGTTTAAACAAATCTATGTAGCAGAAGTATATAAAGAAAGACAAGGTAAGGGAGCCCTTACGTTTGATTCGCTACAAGCTTTTTATCAACAAAATCCAACCGTCACACAGCCAAAGCCAGCTCCAGTGAATACGTCATTTAAAGATGTACCATCAACACATTGGGCGTATAAAGAGATTGGTGATTTAGTTCAACAAGGTGTCATTACTGGTTATGAAGGTCAAATCTTCAAACCAGAAAACTCTTTAACACGTATGCATGCGGCGTTACTATTAGCGAAAGCATTAAAGCTAGATACATCGACTCCTGTTAATCCGAACTATCATGATGTTCCAACAACGCATATGTACTATAACGTCATTGCGACTGTTGCTAACAAAGGCATTATGACAGGGAAAGGCAAAGGGACATTTGATCCGACTGGTACGTTATCACGAGCACAAATGTCAGCTATTTTGACTCGTGCATATAAATTAACGGGTACGATTACGAAAGATTTTAACGACGTACCAGCGACACATTGGGCATACAAAGACATTTCGGCTCTAGCAGCCAATAAAGTAACGGTGGGCTATGAAAGTGATCATACCTTCAGGCCTGAGCAAGCTGTTTCACGAGCACAATTTAGTGCCTTTTTATATCGTGTAAACAAGTAAGAATGATGGAGCCTCAGTAATAGAAGAAAGGTCGTTTTGGCAAGAAGGCCTTTCTTTAAGTTACTGGTTCTAAAATGGTAATGAATAGACATATTTTCCTATTTGTCGACTAAAAGGGTCTTTTTTCTTAAAGGTTTCCAAAATAGGTCGATACATAAAGGTGTATGTAACTCTAAGCAGTCGTCATCCCCTATACATGAGTGGTCTCATTTGCATGGTAAATCTTCAAGAAAAGGTTTCAAGGAGGCCTAACTGTTTAAAAAGTGTCAGGTGATTATGTGATTGATAGAGAGAATAGGGATTTATTTCTGTTTAGGACCGGAAGAAATAAGGATAAAAATGGGTTGATTCATTGCTCATTTCTATAAATTTCTTTTTTTGAAGGAATTTAAGTAGACAATCTTCATTCTTTTGGAAAACGTAGAGCCGTTCATCCTAGAGTAGTAGACGGAAAAGTCAGTACTTATATTTTATAGAAACACAGGAAGATATTTGCTAATCTAGTAATATAGTTCGTGCTGGAAGGAGTCGGAAAATGATGTTGAAGAAAGTCTTATCTTGCGCAATAGCAGGTGCAATTGTCGTTAGTTCGCCTGTTGCAGTCATAAAAGATTTTACGGTGTTAAAAGCAGAGGCATCAACAAATTTTTATGATGTTCCAACCAATCATGTAGGATATGATGAGATTGGATATTTAAGCTCAAAAGGGATTGTGACAGGATATAAAGGTCAAAGCGGCAGCTACTTTGCACCTCAAAAGACCGTCACGCGTGCACAAGCCGCTAAAATGATTTTGACAGCAATTGGTCAAAAAGAAGCAACGGTTACGACACAGCGCTTTTCAGATGTTTCAAAAAGTCATTGGGGTGCTGGATGGATTGAGCGTGCGGTTCAATTGGGTATCTTTTCAGGAAAACAAGATGGTACATTCGGTCCTGAGGACACGCTCAACCGTGCGCAAATGAGTAAAGTAATCGCACAAGCCTTTAAATTTGAAGGTGATGTAAGTCTAGGAGAACCATTCGATGATGTGTGGGTCAACCATGACTTCCGAGAACATGTCATTGCTTTATATTGGGAAGGAATTACAACAGGTACAAAACCGACTCATTATAGCCCGTGGACAAATGTGACACGTTCGCAAATGTCTATGTTTTTAGCGCGCGCAATGGATCCAAAATTCCGTGTAAAAGTGTCACAAGGTGAACCAGAAGAACCGACACCAACACCAACGCCAATTCAAACAACGACAGAAGCGGTTATTTTGACAAATGGGTTAAATGTTCGCTCCACGCCATCCACAACGGGTAGTGTGATTGGGTCATTGTCAAAAGGTGAACGAGTCGCCGTTCATTCTGTTGATAATTATTGGGTCAAAATTCAATATGGCAATCAAGTAGGCTACGTACATAAGCTTTATACGAAGCTTCGCAACACGTCAGGCACACCGGTAGCTAAACGTATCATCGTCATTGATCCTGGACATGGTGGAAAAGATCCGGGTGCTGTAAGTAGTGGCTCAACAGAAAAAGCGATTGTATTAGCTGTCTCTCAATCGTTAGAGAAAAAGCTCAAAGCAGCAGGTGCAATCGTATTGATGACTCGTGCGGGTGATACATATCCAACACTTGGCGATCGCGTTGAATTTGCGAAAAACAACTACGCAGATATGTTTGTGAGTATTCATGCTAACGCAGCGACTGCAAGTGCGAACGGTACAGAAACATTCTATGACACATCTTCAAACTTAAATGGTGAAGAAAGTAAGCTACTAGCAGCCGAAATTAATAAACAAATCGTTTCTTTATTAAACATGCGTGACCGTGGAATTAAAGATAACGGATTTTTCGTTATTAAAAACAACAATATGCCAAGCGTTCTTGTTGAACTTGGGTTCATTACAAATACAAGTGACCGTGAGAAAATGTTAACAAACAAAGACTTATTCGCAGAAGCTATTTACCGCGGTATCCTTGAATATTATAAAAAATAATCGCTGACTAATAATGATGCTCGTTACTTAATTGTGACGGGCATTTTGTTTATCATGCTAATCAAATAGTCCCTTTTCTAAATGGATGTATATTGTTCTTTTTACCACGTCACTTAAAAGGTAAAACGTCTATTTTCATATGAGGTAAAAAATTGATATAATCCATAAACAATGGTTTAATCATTGTTATAACAGTAGTATAATGAAAAAGTTGACGTTTCATAAGTTGAAGCGAATTGAACGTATTACGCAAAGAATAGGTGTGTCTCATGAACGTAGGCATAATTGGAAATTATGGGCATGATAATAATGGAGACGAAGCCATTTTATCAGGCATTTTATCGCAATTAACAGATGAGCTTTCTGTTAAAAAAGAGAATATTATCGTATTCAGTAACAACCCTGAGAACACAATGAATCGTTATGGTGTTCAAGCGGTACGGTTACTTCATAAAAAAGGAAGTTTTGCAACGTCTATTTTAGCGACTGTAAAAGAAAATTTTGCGACGATGAAGAAGCTTGATTTGCTTATTATCGGTGGTGGCGGCTTACTGATGGACATGTATAAGCGTGATGCACCTCTTTATAGCACCCTTGGTCTTTTAGGGCATTATGCTGGATGTAAGGTGGCGATTTATGGAGTAGGAGCAGGGCCTATTACGACAAAGCCAGGTACTTTCTTTATTAAGACACTATCATCGAAGGTGGATTCGATTTCTGTTCGCGACGAGCAGTCAAAAGCGCTATTAAAGTCAATTGGCGTCAAAAAAGACGTACAGGTAATTGGAGATCCTGCCTTTTTTGTCCGAGCAAATCGAAAGAAAGAAACCCAATTTGAGGTTCAAAAAGTGGCTGTTACAGCTGTTCCATACTTCAGTAAGCAATACTGGCCATCTTCTAACGAAGACGTCTATCAATCGTATATTCATGGCATGGCAAAGAACTTAGATGAATTGGTTAAGCAAAAAGGAGTAACGGTGACTTTCTTTTCAACAAAATATCCACAAGACATCGAAGTGACAAAAGATATTGCTCGTTTAATGGAGCATAAAGAGGCTGTTACAGTGTTAGAAGACAATTTATACCCAGAGAAGATTGTAGAGATTTGTGCCGAGCATGATGTAGTTATCGGCACGCGATTACACTCTCTTATTTTATCGGTTGTAGCGAAAACACCGATTGTGGGTATAGGATATCATCATAAAGTAAAAGATTTTATGAAAACCATTAATCAAATGGCGAATTTTGTAGAGATTGATAAGCTTCATCAAAACAATCAGCAATTTGTCTCACTCATCGAACAAATGAACAAAGAATGGGACAAGACAAATGAGACGTTTACGAACCTATCTTCTCAATTTAGACAAGAAGCCGCCAAAGGTCTTGAGCAGTTAACGAAATTAATGTAAGCATGGTGAAGAGGAATGAAGAAGATTAAGCTACTAGTACTCAGTAATATGTATCCAAGTAAAGAGGCGAAGACATTCGGTATTTTTGTGAAAAACCAAGTCGAAGCATTAAAACAAGCAGGAATCGATGTTGATGTCGTTGCAGTTAACAATCCAAATATGGGAAAAGCAAATGTCATCAAAAAATATAGTGCGTGGCTTCTTCAAACCTTTGCTAATGTCTTATCGAGAGGGAAGTCTTATGATGTGGTTCATGCACATTACGTCTTTCCAACAGGCTTGCTTGCTTTAGCTTATAAAAAGCTGTTTGGCAAACGAATGATTGTGACAGCACACGGTGGTGATATTGACCGAATGGCTCAAAAATCACCTCGTATTCGCCGCTTAACGACACAAATTTTACAAGAGGCGGACCATGTCATAGCGGTTGGACATGAGCTTCATCAAACCATTCATGAAGAGTTTGGTGTATCCAAAGAAAAGCTATCGATTATTAACATGGGCGTAAATCGACAAGTGTTTGCGCCAATGGATAAGCAAAAAGCTCGTCAAATCGTTACTCTTTCACAAGATGAAAAAATGATATTGTTTGTTGGGAACTTAATTCGACAAAAAGGATTAATAGAGCTTGTCGAAGCATACGAAAAAGTCAAAGAGCGTATGCCAGAAGCTTCCTTGTACTTAATCGGTGCAACAAAAGATGTTCATTTTCGAAAAGAGCTAGAAGAGATTATTCAAGCAAGAGGATTAAATGATGTACATATCATGGACGCGCTGTCACAAAAAGAGATTGCGACTTGGATGAATGCGGCTGACCTATTTGTTCTACCTTCGCATATCGAAGGGTTTGGTCTTGTTGCACTTGAAGCAATGAGTTGTCATACACCGGTTGTTGGGACACGTGTTGGTGGTTTACGCTATCTATTAGCAGATGATGCAGGCGTGCTTGTGGAACCGCAAAATCCTCACTCGTTAGCTGAAGGAATAATCAACGTGTTAGAAAATGAGTCATTTGTGGAACACTTGATAGAAAACGGTGAGAAACAAGCGCAGAAAAACGACCAAGAACAGTTAATACAACGAGTATTGGAAGTTTATTCTCCTCTTGGAGGGTAGAAACATGCAAAAGGATAAAAAGAAAAAGAAAAAAGTGTTGTTTATTGCCTCACTTGGTGGACATTTAACGCAATTATTGCAGTTGAAACCACTTTTTTCTGAATATGATTATCATATTGTGACAGAGAAATCGGTCATTACAGAAGCGCTGAAAAAAGAATATAACATGTCTTTTCTTGTATATGGAGCGCGCAATTATTTGTTCCGTTATCTGTTCAAATTTACATATAATACGATCAAATCTTTGTATTATTTTTTACGAGAAAGACCTGATGTTGTGATTACAACAGGTGCGCATACAGCTGTACCCATGTGTTATATCGCAAAGCTGTTTGGCAAAAAGGTTGTATTTATTGAGAGCTTTGCGAAAACAACGACGCCAACGATCTCAGGGAGAATGGTGTATCCTATTGCAGACTTGTTCATCGTTCAGTGGGAATCGATGAAGGTGCATTATCCAAAAGCTGTGCATGGAGGTTCGATCTATTGATTTTAGTTGTGTTAGGTACTCATGAACTACCATTTACTCGTTTGTTAAACGCAATTGATGAGCAGGTGGAGCGTGGCATCATTCGTGATGAGGTCATTGTACAAGTAGGTCACACACCTTTTGAATCGCAGAACATGAAGCTAGTGAAGTTCACAAGCTATGAGGAAATGGACCGCTTATACGATCAAGCTGCCTATATCATTACGCATGGTGGAACAGGCTCTATTACAACGGGTTTGAAGAAGGGTAAAAAGATGATTGCAGCGCCTCGTTTAGTCAAGTATGGAGAGCATAATGACAATCATCAGCTCGAGATTGTGAATCAGTTTGAAGCAACGGGTCATCTCATTGCGTGGCATGATGGAATTGACTTAAGTGAAGCCATTTCTAAAATGACAACATTTGAACCCGCTCCTTTTCAAAGCGGTAGAAAACAAATTATCTCCATTCTGAAGGATTTTATTGAAAAGAGTTAGTTGAAGGCGGTTTAGGCCGTCTTTTTTTATGTCATCATGTAAAAAAAGGGGTGAGAAAAGTGGCGAAGAAGTCCTTATTTGCCATCATTGGTGTGGTGACGGTCATCAACATTGTATCACGATTATTTGGGTTTATTCGTGAAGCAATCATTGGCTATCATTTTGGAACGTCATCTCTGGCAGATTCGGTTATTTTAGCTTATACGATTCCAACATTTCTTTATATGGTTGTCGGAGGAGCTATTACAACTGCATTCATTAGTATTTATAAAAAAATAGATTCACCTGAGCATCAACAGCAATTCAAAGAGCTCATTTTCACGTATACGGTTTTGGTTATGGGACTGCTATCTCTTATCTTTGTTTTGTTTGCTAAACAAATGACATCGCTGTTTTTTACAGGATTATCAATGAATGAAGTGAATGTAACGGCCATTCTCTTTGCAGTTATGGCACCTTCTACATTCTTTTTAGTGACATCCATGTGGTTATCTGGTGTGTTAAATGTACACGACCGCTTTTTTAGCCCAGCACTTGCAACATTGTTAAATAATGCGGGCTTTGTGCTATTAGCTGTTGCTTTGTATCCGTTCATTGGCATTCAAGCTTACAGCATTGGGGCACTTGTTGGAGCGATAGGGATGTTTATATGGCTTGTGTATGATTTACGTAAAAATCGATTAATGTCCTTTCGTTTTCGCTTCTACCTTAGTCAACATGACTATGTGAAACGGATGCTGAAAATCGGTATTCCCATTTTACTTGGAGGAGCGACGTTACAGTTTTATTTCTTGTTGCATCGAATGTTTGCTTCAGAGTTAACAGACGGACTGATCGCAGCGTTAAATTATGCCTCGAAGCTTGTTCAATTGCCACAAGTCATTTTAATGACTGCTGTGACAACCGTTATTTATCCAAAGCTTGCAGGGCAGGTAGCGAAAAAGCAATTTGATCAAGTCACAATCATGTATGAAAAGGGCTTACGCTTATTGTTTTTATTTATTGTTCCTGTTTCTATCTTTATTTATTTTTACGCGGAAGATACGGTACGACTTATTTTTGAATATGGCTCTTTTACAGCAGAATCTACTCTTGTAACTGCACAGCTATTAAAGTTATTTGTCATTGGCATGTTTGCGCATGCAGCTAATGTGTATGTGACACGGTTCTTTTATGCAATGGAGCATCCTTTTTATCCAGTTGTAAGCGGCATTGTGGCGGTTTTTGGATTGAACATCGTGTTCATTGTGTTATTTGTCGATTCTTTTGGAGCAAAAGCTATCGCCGCAGCGACAACAATTAGTGCGTATGCACAACTATTTTTTCTATTCATCATTAGTCAATTCGTGTTAAAATTAACAAGAAAAGGATTTTTATTTTTGACAAAATACGTTCTCTTATCGGTTCTTTTGACAGGAGCTATGTTCGTATTTGTCGAGATTGTACATAGTCCGATTACGATTGTTAATTTAGGAGTCGGGTTTTTCGGTTTTCTCATTCTTTTTCTTGGTTTAAGTAAATTATGTCGCATTTCTGAAATAGAAGTGGTCTTTGCTAAATTGGCACGAAAGTAGCGAAAGCTTGGGAGAGGGTAAGATGAAGGCAATGAAAAAATGGTTCATACTGAGTATTAGCTCACTTGTCTTGTTATCGGCTTGCAGTAAAGAGGTCGTTCAAAACGAAGCACAAGCAGAAGGAGCTGTAGAAGTAGCAAGTACAGAATGGGTCGATGATCAAGTGAAAACAGTCGACGAAAAAGCAACAAGCGTCAATGCAAAAGCAGATGAATTACAGCGTGAAGTTAACGCGTTATTAGCTGCAACGGATAAAACGCTTTTTAAAGATGTGGCGAAAGATCATTGGTCATACATACATATCAAGAGTTTGTATGAAAAAAACATTATTAAAGGGTTTGATGACCAGACATTTAGACCAGCACTGTCTATTTCACGTTATCAAGCAGCAAGTATGTTGATAAAGACATTCAATTTACCGCTATCAAATTCACCGTCTGTGTTTAAAGATGTATCCAACGATGATCCTCGTCGCGCTGAAATTATGACAGCTTATGAAGCAGGCTTTTTTAAAGGATCCGATGGTTATTTTAAGCCGGTAAACTCCATGCAACGCCACCATATGGCGCTTGTATTACAGCGAGCTTTTGAGCTAACGGATAACGGAACGACTTATACGCCATTTTCAGATGTATCACCGACAATGGAAGCCTATGAAGCGATTAAAGTGATCGCACAGCGCGGCATCGCAAAGGGTAGCGATGGGAAGTTTAACCCGTATACACCGACGAATCGTGAGCAATTTGCTGCGTTTATCGACCGTGCACTTCCTTACAAATAAAAAGGTTGAGTCAAGCAGGAACCAATCCTGCCAGACTCAACCTTTTTTAGTTTACTTTTTTAACCTCTGTTCCTGTATAATAATGCTTTAAAATCGCATCATATTTATAACCAGCTTCGGCCATGCCGTAAGCACCCCACTGGCTCATACCAGCTCCGTGGCCGTTTCCGCTACCAGTAAATGTAAAGCTAACAGGAGAGGATGGAACAAGGATACTGCTATCTTTTGTTTTTACCTTTACGTTTGCATCATTAACCGTTGTCACTGTTCCGTCTGCTTGTTGGATTTTGTATCCTACAAGATGGTCCGAGCGTTCAACTGTGCCATTTCCAGTCATAATGGCATTTGATGTGCTAGCTTTCACGCTAAAGCGACTACTAGGTAAGCTGCGTTCAACACCATTTTCAATTGTTCGGAAGAATTTACGATACGCATCTGGGTAGCGAACATCGGTGCCAAGAAGAGCTCTTTGTGATGTGGTCTTCGTCAGGCGATTGAAAATAACGGCATTCATTTCTTTTGTATTCCCACCAGTTGTTCGATTATTAATCTGTAACCCAATCACTAATTCAGAGCTCGATAGCTTTAAGCGATCAGCAAGCTGAGAGTGACTTAACGTTCGGTTCCAATTATAGTGAGTGTTCTTATCATGACGATCGTAAGGATCATCAACCGAGCGCATATAAGGAAGGGCTGTTCCACCCCATACATCTTCAGAGTTCTCAGTGCGACCTCCTGAGCTTGAATAAAAAAGGGTTTTAATTGGATTTCCTTTATAGGTTAAATACACGTCTTTTGTTCCTTCTACTGCTTCTGTTGTACGGTTATGTGCAGTAGGATCTTCTTTTCCTTTATACACTTGGCTTTGCTCGGTCATTTCAATGTAAGGCTTTCCTTTTAAGTCAACGTGCGCATAGCTTCTTGCGACGATGGCTTGTGCTTTTAACGCTTCAATTGGAAAGTAATTAGACATTTCATATGGAACAACGCCTTTTAAGTAATTTTGCATGTCTAACGTATTAATGACCAATAACGTAGATTCACTTGGCTTAATGGTAAGAGAACCGCGAACTGTCATCGTATTATTTGATACTTTTGCATTTGCATGCATGCCAGTAAGGGTCAATTCATTCGTGTCTTGCTGAACGGTTTCATGAAGCATGAACCCTTTCGTTGATGCAATGGCTTGTGTACCAACTGTTACAATAACCTGTCCAGATTTAGACTCTAGGCGTACAGATTTGTTTGTACCAAGGCTTACCGGTGCGTTCGTATCCAGGTTCATAAGCGTGTATTGACCATTCACTGCAGTTGTAAAAGTGGAATTCGTTAGTAAACGGACATTTACTTCATTTTCGTATGTAATGGGTGTTGCACCTGCCAATGAAAGGTGAGGAAAAACAAAGAAACAACTAATTGTTAAGCAAATCATCCATATTTTTTTCATCTTCATCACCTTATTGATTCACTTGCTTCTTTAGTTCTGCAACTTGAGCTTCAAGATTTTTTACTTTCGTTTCAAGATCCGTCACTTTTTTCGATAAAGGATTGAGTTTATTTGTTACCCATTCGACACTCGCTAACATCGTTTCGCTATTGGCTAACGTTTTAGGAACGGCAAAAGCGGATATAGAAATGATGGATACTAGTGCAATTACAGCGACTTTTCTTCTCATCTTCAACATGAAAATACCTCCTGATTGAGTTGGAAATGATAGATTTCTTCTATTTAGCATTATATCAAAAAATTGATAGAATTTGACTTATTTTTGAAGAAAAGCAGGAATTATGAATGATAAGTAGAAAAAGACAATAGTTTGAAAGAGTTAGGAGGTTTGAGAATAAATTTCTATTTAAGTCATAGAATCAATGTGTTATAATCCTCATTGTGAGTGAAAAAGGAAGATAACTTTTTAAAAAATTCAGAAAAAAATAAAATGTAATAGTATCCATTTGATTCATACAGTATGCATTGTGATATGTTTTGGTTAAGATAAACCTGAGGAGGGTCTATATGCTGTATTTGACCTTGTTTATTTGCTTTATTGCATCCATTTTACTGACGCCGCTTGTCAAAAAGCTTGCGTTTAAAATAGGTGCAACGGATAAGCCGAATCAACGAAAAGTTCATCAAAAAATTATGCCTCGTCTTGGAGGTTTAGCAATATTTATCAGTTTTCTAATTGGTTATTTCATTTTACAACCAGAAAGCCCATACGGATACGGATTACCAATTCTAATTGGAAGCTTTATCATCATTATTACGGGCGTATTAGACGACATGATGGAATTATCCGCTAAAGTCAAGCTCGGTGGTCAGCTAGCCGCTGCATTCATCGTAGTGATTTATGGTGGGATACAAGTTGAATTCATTAACTTGCCGTTTGGTGGTCAGCTTGAATTTGGTTACTTTAGTATTCCATTAACGATTTTGTGGATTGTTGGTATTACAAATGCCATTAATTTAATTGACGGTTTAGATGGACTTGCAGCAGGTGTTTCATCAATTGGCTTAATTACTATTTCAGGAATGGCCATTATGATGGGAGATGCATTTGTCGCAAGTATGGGCTTCATTATGCTAGGAAGTACACTAGGATTTTTAGTGTACAACTTTCATCCAGCAAAAATCTTTATGGGAGATACCGGGGCACTGTTTTTAGGCTATATGATTGCTGTGCTTTCATTGTTAGGCTTTAAAAACGTTACGCTGATTTCATTCATCGTACCGGTTATCATTTTAGGTGTACCGATTTCAGATACGTTCTTTGCAATTATTCGTCGTATTGTAAAGAAACAGCCATTATCTGCACCGGACAAGTCACATTTACACCACTGCTTATTGAGACTAGGATATAGCCATCGTCAAACGGTTTTAATTATTTATGGTATGAGTGCTATCTTTGGTCTAGCAGCAGTTATCTTCTCACAAGTAGAAACGATGTGGGGCTCATTCTTAGTCCTAGCGATTTTATTATTCGCGATTGAAATCATCGTTGAAAAAATTGGACTCGTTGATAAAACGTATCGCCCACTTCTAAACATGGTACGTGGGTTCCGTGTAAGTCGATAAACATCAAAACATCTCTTGCCTCTATCTCTTTCATCATGTGAATGGATAGAGCGACAAGAGGTGTTTTTTTCTTTCTTAAGCTGATGAACTAAAACTAAAAAGATCCCGTTACCTGTTCTGGAGGTAACGGGATCTTTTTTATTGCTCTTCTAGCTCACTAGGGTGTTCGTTATTTTTTAATTCAAGGTGTTCACGTAATGTTTCAGTGATGGTATCCACTGATTCATCATCTAGTTCATAATAGTATACACCGTCTTGGCGACTATCTTCACCTTCAAGGTTTAACGTTTGAACGTCAATGCTCGTTCCCTGTGTTCCATAATCATAGAAGGAAAGCATCTCTCCAAACGTTAAGTTGGTTTTCATATTGTCACCGACTGCTTCAATGAGGTTACCGTATTTCGTGACAGAACCAATCGAAGAAGCTTCTTTTACCATTGCTTGAATAATTTGCTGTTGACGTTTCCCACGTTCTACATCATTGTCGTATTTTCGTGTGCGTGCGACAGCTAATGCTTCTTCGCCATCTAATGTTTGAACGCCTTTTTCTAACACGATGCCGTTATGTTTATCTTTTGAATCTTTTTCTTTCATATTATAAGGAACATCAAACTCAATGCCACCTAATGCATCCACAATGTCAATAAAGGCTTTAAAGTTTAACTTTACGTAATAATCAACGGGTACATCAAACAAATGCTCGACAGTTTCAATTGTTGCTTTTGTTCCGCCATATGCATGAGCGTGGTTGATTTTACTTTCACGATCTCGTTCTGGAATATATACGTACGAATCACGAGGAATGCTGACAACCTTCACCGATTTATCTTTTTCGTTCAGAGTTGCAAGTAACAAAGCATCTGTACGGGCGGAATCTCCATAGTTTCGATTATCATTGTCATCAATCCCCATAAATAAAACGGAGATGTTATCTTTTTTTGGATCAATTTTACGATCACGCATCGGTGAAGCATTTCGATTTTCAACTTCCTCAAATGAGCTAGACACAACCGATTTTGCTTTAGCAAATAAGTATGAGCCATAGGCAGTTGCACTAAGTCCGACAATTAAAATAGGAAGTAAAATAAACAAAAATAGACGCTTGCGCCTCTTTCGTCTGTTCACCTTTTTTTGGAAACGTCTGTATTGCTGCATAAGGTTTCTCCTTTTTGACAGATTCAAGCTTAACGTAGTGTGGTTAGTATATGTAACTTCTGATGATGTATAAAAATCTCAGTCGGTTATTGTCTTTTCGTTCATCATTTATTTACTGATTTTCGCTATAAAAAGCGAGGATTCGAGTAATTGCGCTAAAATTCATTGTACCTTTTTTTAATGCTTTCGTAAATAATCAGTTCACGTCTTCCTCTAAATAAGTTAAGTCGCCTTTAGAGAGGTCACACTGACCATTTGTTAGCTCTGTCATCCATTCTGAAAAAGCAGCAACTTGGCCTTCCTCTACGTACACTTCAATGTCTACTTGGTCAAGGTAATGAATGTTTTTTACTTGATAAACAGAGTTGCGGAGCTCATTTTCAAGCTTTCCAAGCCATGTATAATCCACCTTCGTATGCATCACTTGCATCAATGTTCGTTTTACGACGCCAATTTCATTCAAGCCTTCTGAAACCGATTTGCCGTATGCACGAACCAAGCCGCCTCCACCAAGCTTAATTCCTCCAAAGTAGCGTGTAACCACAACCACTGTATCTTTCAATCCCCGCTTTTTCAACACTTCAAGCATTGGAACACCAGCCGTTCCACTTGGCTCTCCATCATCATTTGCTTTTTGAAATTGATCGCGCTCGCCAATTAGATAAGCCGAACAGTTATGTGTCGCATCCCAATTCTTCTTTTTAATATCTTGAATAAATGCTTGCGCTTCTTCCTCCGTTGTTGCACGCTGCGCATAGCAAATAAAACGTGATTTTTGAATCACAATTTCGTGTTCACCATATTGTTTTACTGTATTGTATTGAGGTAACAATTGAACAAACCTCCTAAGTTCGAATGAATTTGTTGATGTTTTTTTAAACAAGTTATGAAAGGACAATGTCAAAAATATTGTCGTTTTTTGTAAACAAATCACTATTTTCTTTATTATAAAGCTTCAACCCTTAGCCTTCAATGAATATTCCTTTATAAAAAGAGAGAAAAAGGAAGAATGAGTTAAAAAATGAAAAATGGGGCAAATGGACGGGTTGAATTTGGCTAGGATATTTATTAAGCTTGGCTAATAAGCGTATATTCCTGGAATAATAAAAAGAAATAGGTTTTATCCTCACAAATAAAAGGGGAAATACGAACTATATAAAGTGGATAGTAAGAGTTACGCTAGATTTACGGGCTTACTTTGAGGTGAAGTGATGTCGAAAAATAAGTTAACAAGTAAAGCGTTAGATGAAATTTTAGAAAAAATTATCTTGACTGTCGATACAAGCAAGGGTGAGATTTATCATTTAGCCGAAGATGCAAGACAAGAATATGATAAAATTCTTGAAGAGTTAGAAGTATTAAAGGTAAAAGTCATTGAAACGATTCAAGAAGCTGAACGCTTAGAAATGCATTCACGCTTAGCGCGTAAACGCCTTTCTGAAGTGAGTCGACACTTTAAGATTTATTCTGAGCCAGAAGTAAAAGATGCATATGAAAAAGCACATTCTCTACAAACAAAGCTACTGATGACGCAACAACAAGAGCTTCAACTTCGTAATCGACGAGATGAATTGGAACGAAGATTGCGTACGCTTGAAGAAACCATTCAGCGTGCCGATCACCTTGTTGGTCAAATTTCAGTCGTGTTGAATTATTTAAATAGTGACCTAAAACAAGTTGGTGAGATTGTCGAAGATGCGATTCAAAAAGAGTACTTTGGTTTTCGAATCATCGAAGCGCAAGAGGAAGAACGGAAACGTTTATCACGTGAAATTCATGATGGACCCGCACAAATGCTTGCCAATGTAATGATGCGTTCAGAATTAGTCGAACGTATTTATCGTGAGCGTAGTCCAGAGGAAGCGATGCAAGAAATTCGTGATTTACGAAAAATGGTTCGTTCTGCTCTATACGAAGTTCGTCGCATTATTTATGATTTGAGACCGATGGCATTAGATGACTTAGGATTAAATCCAACACTTCGAAAATATCTTGCGACAATTGAAGAATACAATGACGGAAATCCACGAATTACGTTTATTTCCATTGGACAGGAAAAGAGAATTCCGTCAAAATTAGAAGTAGCACTATTCCGTCTTGTGCAAGAGGCTGTGACCAATGCGTTAAAGCATGCAAAATCCACTGAAATTCAAGTAAAGATTGAATTTAATGAAAAGCATGCTATTCTGATAGTAAAGGATAATGGCCAAGGCTTTGATCCTGAGAAGAAAAAAGAAAACTCGTTTGGACTCATGGGAATGAAAGAACGAGTGGACTTACTTGATGGAACCATATCGGTCCATTCGAAAATTGGACAAGGAACCCTTGTCATTATACATGTACCAATTATACATGTTCCTGATACGAGATAGAGAGAAATGTAAAAGGGGTCAATATAGATTAACCACTTTGTTGTTTGATTTGGGGAGGCATAACAAATGAAAACAAGAATTGTTATTATTGATGACCACCAGTTGTTCCGTGAAGGTGTTAAACGTATTTTAGACTTTGAAAAGGATTTTGAAGTAGTTGCAGAAGGTGATGACGGAAGCGAAGCGTTAGGGCTTGTTGAACAGCATCATCCAGATGTTGTCATTATGGATATTAACATGCCGTCAGTAAATGGTGTAGAAGCAACAAAGCAACTTGTTGAGGCAAATCCAGAAACAAAGGTTATCATCTTATCGATTCATGATGATGAAACATACGTAACACATGCACTACAAACAGGAGCACGTGGTTACCTATTAAAAGAGATGGATGCAGATGCTTTAATTGAAGCGGTAAAAGTGGTGACAGAAGGCGGATCATATTTACATCCGAAAGTCACGCACAGCTTAGTAAAAGAATATCGCCGCCTAGCATCTCAAGGCCAATCTTCATCGTATCCGAATGAACCAATTGAAATTCGTCGCCCGCTTCATTTATTAACGCGTCGTGAGTGCGAAGTTCTTCAATTGTTAGCGGATGGGAAAAGTAACCGTGGCATTGGTGAAGCACTATATATTAGTGAGAAAACAGTTAAAAACCATGTAAGTAACATTCTTCAAAAAATGAACGTAAACGACCGTACACAAGCCGTTGTTGTGGCAATTAAGAACGGTTGGGTAGAAGTTCGCTAATTGAATGAAATAAAAAAGTGGGCCATGACTAAAACAGTCATGGCCCACTTTTTATCATTCTTACCGAGAAGACCCCCACCTCAAGGAACACAGTGAGTAGGTGGGGGATGAATCGGTTTTTTAAACTTTTTTTCATTTTGAGTGTTTTTTCTTTTGTAACTTTTTCGAAGGTTGTTATAAAATAGAAATAGGTAAAGAACACCAGTTCGCAAGGAGGTGAAGGCCAATGTTGGTGAAAAAAGCATATAAATTCAGACTCTATCCAAATCAAAAACAGGTGGAATTAATTCATAAAACCATCGGTTGCTCTCGTTTTGTGTACAATTATTTTGTTGGCAAGCAAAAAAACAAAGATGCTTATTGGTATATTGTTAACAAAATGGTACAGAATGGTCAACTTGTGTCGAACAATTGGAAAGGTGAATTTTTCAATAAAAACCAATCTATTAAGGCTGTTCGAGAATTAAAGAAGCACTATCCATTTTTAAAAGAAGTAGATAGTATCGCTCTCCAAAAATCAGTTGAAATTGTGAATGATGCCTATACACGTTATTACAAAAAACAAAATGGGGAACCTCGTTTTAAATCGAAAAAGAACCCTGTTCAATCGTACACAACGAAATGTGTAAACGGAAATATCCA
>NZ_JAFBFC010000004.1 GCF_016909075.1 Priestia iocasae | reverse complement strand
CATTGCGATTAACCGCAGGAACTGCGGGGATAGCCTAATCAATAACAAACCGATAGGTTTGTGTTCTTAGGAATCCCCCACTTCAATTAGACCGTAAGGTCAATAAGTGGTGGGTAGTTCAAGATAATTAAATGATTAACCATTTCTCTTCACTATTTTAACATAAATTTCCTATTGTTTTTATTAATTTTTACCGCTCAAATTACCTTAATCGCATTCGAAATAACAAAGTAGTGTTAGCTAGTGCCATTCTGTTAATTCGGGAATGAAAACAATAACTGCCTTTACGTTTCAAAAAAAAGAGTATAAAACCTTTGTGGCTTTATACTCGATTTCTAATGCTTTTCAAAGTAATCTGAACAACTTTTGGAAAGCTGTTATGCGTTTTTTGTTAAGCTTGACTTTCACGTCCGTACGTTGCTTCTTCTTCAAGATGTTGATTGTTTTGTTCGATTGGTGATTTTTTGTGATAACGTCCAAGCACGGCGCTCATCACAAAAATCCCAACAAGTGAATATAACACTTGTGCGATACCAAATACAGCTGTAGCAGAACCAACAATAATGACGTCAGTTGCTAACATCGTTTTACCAGGATTGATTCCAAAACGTTTATCAAGGAAGACACAAAGCATGTTAATGCCGCCTAATGAAGAGCCGTTACGGAAGAGAAAGATGAGACCAAATCCAACGAAAAGACCTCCAGCAATAGCGCCAACAAGTGGGTGTGGAAGTTCAATCGTAACAAATGCTGCTAGAAAATCTGATAAAACAGATAATATACTAACACTAATAAAGCTACGTATAGTAAATTGTAAGCCAATTTGTGTAACGGCCATGAAATAGAATGGTAGATTAATAATGAAGAAAAGAACACCAAATGAGATATTTGTGATGTGTTGCATGATAATGCTCATGCCTGCTGTCCCGCCAATAACTAAATTAGAAGTGTTTAGTAAATAGACACCAATGGATACAAGCAAGCAACCAATTGTGATGTGCAACCATTGTTTTGTTGAATTCATAATCATACTCCTTTATGTATTTTTATGCTAAAATTAATCATTAATAGACAATGTAAAAAAACTACAATTCCTATTTTACTACATTTCTCAACAGTTTGTAAGGGGTCTGATAGACAACCTGACATTTGGATTGAATTTTCATAAATTTCTATTATCTTAGAAAATTAACATGTTAATTGAAAGCGCTTTAATATTTTCTGAGTTTTTACACAAACAAAATAGAAAATATAGTAAACTAGTGATGGGATGTGAAACTTTATATACAACACTTTGGGGGTGTGAGAGTTGACGATTCGCAACTCAGCAAAAGCATTAATCATGGAAGACGAACGAGTACTATTGTTAAAGTACGAAGATGAAGAAGGGGGCTATTATGCTCTTCCAGGTGGAGGGCAAGACTATCAGGAACCTATCATTGATGCGCTTCAGCGAGAGTGCGTTGAAGAAATTGGTGCAGAAGTAACAATAGGTTCCCTTGCATTTGTCCGCGAGTACATTGGAAAAAACCATGAATTCTCAGAAACCGACCATCATATTCACCAAGTAGAATTTATTTATCATTGCACACTAAAAAATCCTGCTGCACACATTCAAAATGGTGTGTTGCCTGACTCCGGTCAACTTGGAGCTGAATGGATCTCTGTTCATTCACTGCTTGAAAAGAGAGTCTATCCTGCGGCATTGAAAAAGCTTATTTTAAGCTATCGATTTGGTGAACACGTTCCTACATATATTGGAGATACAAATTAATGAGAGGCTGTCTGAAGAGAGAAAGAGATTTCTTCAGACAGCCTCTTGTAAGTAGACTTATCATAAACACTTAATCCGACAATAAATGTTCAGTCATAATCTAGTTTTTGTAAAACAAAATAAGCATTACTATGACAACGGTAGAGATCCCTGTCTTTCGGTAAACGAGCGTAAAAAGTTTTGGAGATAGAAGGAACTTTGTCTCTTCAAGCGAACTGTTAGCTTTAGGGGGGATGAAGATGGAAGTTTTACTTCATAAAAAACAGCAGCGTAAACGAAAGATGTTCATAATTAGCTTATGGACCTTTTCTATTTTGACACTGGTAGGTTTAGGGACAATATTTACGATTGAATGGTACATTACTCGTTCAGCTCCACAAACGTCAGGTACACTTCAAATCAAAGGTCTTGAACACCCTGTAACGGTTGTAAGGGACGAACAAGGAGTTCCACATATTCAAGCAGAAACCGAACGAGATCTGTATATCGCACAAGGATTTGTAACCGCCCAAGACCGCATGTTTCAAATGGATTTAAGCAGAAGACAAGCGTCAGGACGATTAAGTGAAGTTGTTGGAGAAGCAGCAGTCAATCGCGATAAGTACTTTCGTACACTTGGATTAAGACGAGCCGCAATTGCTTCTTATGACATCTATTCAGAAGAAGCAAAGCAAATTCTTGCATGGTATGCAGAAGGTGTCAATGCGTACCTTACACATCATCCGTTGCCAGTGGAGTTTACACTTTTAGGCTATCAGCCAGAGAAGTGGACGCCTGTTGACTCACTTACTATCGGCAAATATATGGCTTTTGATTTAGGGGGGCATTGGCAAGGTCAAGCATTTCGCTATGAACTTCTAAAGCAATTCCCAAAAGAGAAAGCGTATGAACTGTTTCCAACGTACCCAAAAGAAGCACCAACAATCGTCAAGGAAGAGTCCGTGGATGTCGAGAAAAGCTTCGCTACAGCCGTTATCCCACCAGAATTTAATGGAAGCAATAACTGGGTCATAAGTGGTGAGAAAAGTGAATCAGGAAAGCCTATTCTAGCAGATGATCCCCATTTATCATTAGCGACCCCATCTATTTGGTATCAAACGCATTTACAAACGCTGAACTTAAATGTAAGCGGTGTCATACTCGCTGGTATCCCCGGAATTATTCTAGGTCATAACGATACAATTGCTTGGGGCGTCACGAATACAGGTCCAGATGTACAAGATTTATACATCGAAAAGCGACATCCAGACAAAAAAGATGAGTTTTTATATAACAACAAGTGGGAAAAAGCAGATGTGATTTCAGAGCCTATTGTCGTCAAAGAGGGTGAAACCATTCCATATGAAGTAACCATTACGCGTCATGGTCCTGTCCTTTCAGAATTTGCATATGAGAACAAAGACAATACGGTATTCTCCTTAAGATGGACAGCACTTGATCCATCAAATGAATTAGAAGCAATAGTAAATATGAACAAAGCGAAAAGCTGGGCTGAATTTGAACAAGCACTTGAGCAGTTCCATACACCTGCACAGAACTTTGTGTTTGCTCATAAAGATGGAACGATTGCTTATAAAGCAAACGGACGAATCCCAATTCGTAAAAAAGGGGATGGATTGCTTCCTGTACCAGGTTGGACGAACGAGTATGAGTGGGAAGGATTTATTCCGTTTAATGAACTTCCTCACACCATTAATCCAAAAGAAGGCTTCATCTCAACGGCCAATAATAAAGTCATTGATCATCAATACCCTTATCATATTAGTCACGTATGGGCACAGCCATATCGTCAAATGCGAATTCAGCAAGTGTTAAATGAGAAAGACAAGCTGACAGTAGAAGACATGAAAGCCTTGCAAATGGATCCATACAACTTACAAGCAGAAGAATTTGTTCCACTCTTTCTTGATGCATTGCGTCATACAGAGCTTGATTCACAGGAAAAAGCGGCTTTACAACAGTTAAAGAGCTGGAATTATCAAGATCGTATAAATCAAGCAGCACCGTTAATTTTTCACCGTTGGATGAAGGAAATTGATGACACGTTGTTTGCAGCAGAACTTTCACCAGAGCTTTTAGCTTTATTTAAAGGAAGAGGGCAAATCATTGATGAGTTGCTTCGTAAAAGTTACAAAGGCGAGTCCATCACTTGGATTGATGAAAAAGGCGGCTTACAAAAAATCTTAACATCATCTCTTACCCATACTGTTGAGGACCTTACGAATGAGTTTGGAGAGAAGGTGGAAGCGTGGAAATGGGGAGACTATCATCAAATTTCATTTGTTCATCCACTTTCAAGTGTCCCTGCACTAAAATCAATTTTCAATCGCCAAGCTCCTTTACCGGTTGCTGGCAGTCGTGTAACAGTTCAAGCTGTCGGATGGAATGATGAAACAGGAATGGTCAATCACGGTGGATCATGGCGATTTGTTATCGATATGAATGATACAAGTAAAGGCTATCATCTTGTCGGTCCGGGTCAATCTGGTCATGTAAAGAGTAAGTGGTATAGTAACCAAACAGAGGCTTGGGTAGAAGGAATGTATCATGAAACAAAGATTGATGATCCACATGGCACAACGTTAACCTTGATTCCTTAAAAAAGCGAGAGTGTTCTCGCTTTTTTATTTTGTGTGTTATCTCTAAATCGCTTGAAAGGATGTACATGATGATAAAGTGATCGTGGAAGGAGGTAAAAAGAGTTAAAACACAACGATTAGCGTGTCTTAGCTTCTAAACGGTGTCCTATCTTAATATCGTAGTGATAGGTGAAAAGGAGGAGAGTAATGATGACAATTTTTCATCGATTTACGTGGAGCGAATTTTTAGCTTTTCGTCAGCAAAAAAATATGCCCCCGCTTGCTCATGAAGTACAAACAGGGGATCAAAGAGCCTACGCGATTGTTCCACTTGCTTCTTTTGTTGTAACACCAGATGCAACGTTAACCTATTATTGGGAATTTGAAGAAGATGGGTTTTATGAAAAGGTTTCCTTTCATCATTATGGTCCAACCATTCAGTCAACAACAGCTCCATCTCTCTTTCAAAAAGCGGTCTTTTGGTCTGAATGGCTCACATTAAAAGATGCGATTTATCACGGAAGCTTAGATGGAGAAGAGGAAGAGTTGAAAATTGAGCATTTTGGTTGGTCACTTATGCAAGATATTACATGTTGGCTTGAAAACCAAGAAATAGATGTGAAAATCTCGCAAGGAAAGCATGATTATCATATGGATTTATATGTATCATATAGCCGCCGTGGCCCAAAACTTTGCTATTACGTATTAGAAGGTGGTTTATATATGATCACGATTGAACTTCCAAATTACGAGCTTATTTTTCAATCCGAGCGTTTATCAGAGCAAGAAGAAGCATTACAGGTTCAACAATTAACCGAGTTAGCGGCTCATCTTCATCAGTTTTTAAAAGCTTATACACCAATCATAGACCCTGAAGCCGGTGTTATACCGTTAGATGAAGAAGATTGGGAAGATGAGGAGGAAGGAAAATAAAAAAGGATGGTAATTCCATCCGTTATTGTGAAGAAGATGCTTTATTTTCTTGAAGTTGATCCCATTCATGTGAGAGGAGACTGTAAATCGCTAAATCATGATAATGATTATATAGATACTCTCCATCACGTGCGGTGCCTTCATGTGTGAAGCCAAGTCGTTCAGGGATCGCACGGCTTTTTACATTGTTGACGCCACAGCGAATTTCCACTCGATGCAAACCAAGTATAGCAAATGCATAAGATAGGCAGGTAACAACTGATTTAGTCATAATGCCCTTATTTTGAAAGCGCTCTCCAATCCAATATCCAATGCTCGTGCTTTGATTTGCCCAGTTAATTCCATGAAATCCTACCATTCCAACAATTTGATTTTGGTAGACAATCACGGCTTGAAACCCTTGGTTATCAAGATATTGATTGTACCATTGAGGAATGATGTCATCGTAATCTGAAGCATGTTGGATACCATCTACCCATGGGAGCCATGAACGTAAATAATCCCTTGATTCGTTAATTAATTCAGTTAACGAAATAGCATCCTCATGCTCAACCAGCCTTAGTTTTAACTCATCATTTATCTTTAGTTCAAACATCGACATTCCCCACCTATTGACATTTCTTTTTATCTTACCATAAAAAAACAAATAATAAGAACATTCTTATTTATTCTCTTTTTACGATTTTCTTCATTTAAGTCTGTTACACTTAAACTGTAATGAAATTGTAAGGATAGAGTATACATAGAAGGGGATTTTTCATTGCACAATACAAAAAAGAGTGTATGAGGCAGCAGGTGATAACATGGAATTTGAGTTAATGATTACGGTGTTTGGGATTGGTTTTATTGGTTCTTTTTTAGCTGGAATGCTTGGTATTGGTGGATCGGTCATTTTGTATCCTTTGTTACTCTTCGTTCCTCCTATATTGGGAGTAGGGGTGTTTCAAGCACATGATGTAGCTGGTATTGGTGCTGTACAAGCCTTATCAGCATCGGTGATTGGTGCATTTTCTTATCGGAAGAATGGTTACTTACATCTACCTCTTATTTTATGTATGGGGCTAAGTGTCCTTATTGGAAGTTTAATTGGCAGTACCGCTTCCTTTCATGTTGAAGAACGAGTGATTAACTTTATCTATGCTATCATGGCAACAATCGCAGCTTTTCTTTTACTGCTTCCTAAAACAGCAGAAGTGGAAAATGATCAAGTGACGTTTTCTAAGCCACTTGCGATTTCTCTTTCTCTTCTAGTTGGAATAGGTGGTGGTATTGTTGGAGCAGGAGGGGCTTTTTTACTCGTTCCCATCATGATTTCTATTCTACACCTACCAATTCGGGTAACCATCGCAAGCTCTCTTGCCATTACAGGTATTTCGTCAATTGGGACAACCATTGGAAAGTTAACAACAGGGCAAATTCTCTTTTTACCAGCATTGATGATCGTCCTTGCAAGTATATTGGCAGCTCCACTTGGTGCCTATATAGGTCAAAAGACGAAAACAAAGTCACTACAAGTGATTTTAGCCGTTGTGATTATGGTAACCTCCGTCAAAATTTGGTTTGATATCTTTCAAAAAAATGTTCATTGAGAACAGGTGTACATATAAAGGTTAAACTCCTTTTTAGGAAAAAAATGTCGATTTATTTAATAAATGACATATAAACTACTTGTCAGATGATTGCTGATTTATTATTATAGGAACATCGTCTTAACTCAATATTCCTATAAAATGAAGAAGCGTTGAAAAGCAACCTGTATGTGGGCACTTGGGTTGTTTGGAGCTAGTAGTGCAACCGATCATACTTTCTTGTATGGTCTTTTTTTATGGAATGAAACCCACTCATCCTATGTAAAAGGCGAGAAAGGAGAAAAGAAATGATTCAAAAACACACACGTATGATCGTATTAGCAAGCTTTACGGTTTTCTTATCTATTCTCACTCACGTATTACATCGACAGTTTCACTTTTTAGAATCTTATCACCTTATGAAGGGGATAGGAGATATAGGAGCTGGCATGAGTCTGCTTCAAGATGTATTTTTTCTGTTGCCTATTATCCTGCTGATTATCTCGGTTGTGCTGAATCGATTAAAAAAAGAAAAGGCAGTTCCGTTATTTGTGACCCTCACGATGACGTTTAGTAGTATTTCAATTGTAGCTGGTGGAAACGGGTTAGTTGAATATCACTTTTCGATTTTTATGGTTATTGCATTTATTGCTTTCTTTGAATCCATTGCTTTATTACTTGTTAGTACCATTATCTTTGCCATTCAGCACATAGCAGGATACTTTCTCTTTCCTCAACTACTTTGTGGCACAACAGACTATCATTTTTCACTTTTACTTGTTCACGCATTGTTTTTAATCTTCACAAGTGGTGCAACCATTTGGTTCTTACATACAAAGTTAACGTATGAAAAGATGCTTAAGCTTCAAAATGAAGAACATTTTCAAACATCAATAGAAGTTATGAATCGTTTAACGGAAGCAACAAGTCAAATTAATGATACTGTTACGATGCTAACGAAAGGCTCTATGGAATCTACTGTCGCTATAGATGAAATATCTGCTTCTGTAGATTCAATGAAAGAAGATACAGAGAAGCAACTTGCGCAAGTGAAAAATAGTGAACAGCTACTAAAAGAGATGGTTCAAGGTATTGATCAAATTGCACAATATACATCCACTGTGAATCAAGAATCGCAATTAACGACGAGAAGAGCGACAGAAGGTCAGGAAACCGTAAAGACAATTGTAGAACGAATTGATAGTCTGCAGGTGGTTGTAAACGAAATGGCAGGAATCATCCAAGAGTTAGGTGATCTTTCGAGTGATATCTCAAGCTCAGTGTCTATCATTACAGACATCTCAAAGCAAACCAATTTGCTTGCCTTAAATGCATCGATTGAAGCAGCGAGAGCAGGTGAGCATGGAAAAGGGTTTGCGATTGTAGCGGAAGAAGTAAGAAAATTAGCTTCTATAAGTAATGAAGCAGCAGAGCAAATTCATCATAAAATAACTAGTATTCAAGAAGAAGCTGAAAAAGCGGTCATTGTATCAAGCAAAGGAAAAGAGGAAGTGACACAAGCGTTTCAATTTGTTCACTCTACTGAGTCGCTATTCACGAATATATCCGCCTCTATTCAAGCGTTAGAGTCACAAATTCATGACGTGATGACTCAATCAACGTTTTTAAGAGAAGGGTCTATTGAAGTAACAAAGTCCCTTCACACCGTAAGTGATGTGGCAGAAGAAGCGCTTGGTTTATCAGAGTCGATTGCTGAATCAATGAATTATCAGACAGAGTCAGCTTATTCTGTTAACGAAATTGCAACATCATTAACAGAACTGGGACAAAATGTGGAGAACCTTATTTATGATATGAAATCCATGTATCACCTACATGAAAAAACACCTTGAAACGATTAGATTGTTTCAAGGTGTTTTATGTATTTATGTATAGATGATAGAAGGATAATTGGTAATGGAATCATAAATACAATAGGAATGGTGACACTAGAAATGTTTGTACGTGAGTCATTGCTAAACAAGGAATAAAGATAGGAGAGAGAGGGATGAAACAGGAAAACGTGGATGAATCGAAGTATATTCAACAACATTTAGCTAACGAACGAACATATTTAGCGTGGATTCGAACGTCTATCTCTGTTGTCGGAATGGCATTTTTAGCTGTTAGCTTATATGTGAACTTTTTTGGAGTAGGAAGCATTATTCGTGAAAATGTAACGGTTATAATGATGATTGCTTCTATTTCTATTGGGGTGTTAATGATTTTCTTTGCTACCTTTAATTACATGAAAAAACGGAAAGACATCAATAGCGGCTCATTTCGTTCGGCTTCTACTTCAGTTGTCGTTATTTCAATGGCCCTTATTTTTCTTATTCTATTATTAGGTTTGTACTTTTTTACAACGTAATTTCACCTGATGATTAAATACAACCTTGATAAGATGTGGATTTAACAAACTTGTGTCAGAAATTAGAGCAATGAAAGTAAGCAAGAAGCGGATGATCAACATCATCCGCTTCCGTTATGATACATATATGAGAAAGACTGAAGTTATACGCGAGATGTTATTTTGAGAGTGAAAGAGATGAAAAATGCGATCGAGGCTTGGTTAATTCGATTTTAATACCTTTAAGCTTTAGCTTCTCTACAAACTGTTTTCGTTTTTTACTTTTTTCAACACGTGGTTGATTCATTGTATGTACTCATCCTCCATCATCGATAGATAATTAAGCTTACTAATATCATAATAAAGAATGAGGCTATAAACAATATTAGTTTGAAAAATTCACAAATTATTAAAATTCTTGTAGCAAATGAAACATGTGAAATGATTTAGTACGCTACATTGTGAAAAATGATGATACGTTCATCATACAATTCAACAAACGAAAACATTACAAGCTTTTTCAGATGAAAGTGATTCAATTTGTAGTCAAATGGTTAAAAACGTATTATGATGGGACGTATAAAGATTTTATAGTAAGGAGTTTGAGTTACATATGAAGATTCGTAAAGCCAATGTTCGCCATGAAGATATGCTCATTGAGCAAGTATTTGTTCATGAAAATAAAAAGGAAGAGTATACATTGATTGCCATTCCTAGTATTGAGTGGTCAACCATTATTGCTTATGAGGAAGAGATGAATACATGTAAAGCTCGTTTACGCGCTTCTTTGTTAGAACGAGTAAATGAAGAGGTTGCAGAAGAGTTAACAAATAAAATTAATTTCTGGGTTCGTGAAATGTAATTCGTTTTACTTCATTAAATAAAGAAATAAAGCAGTCAGGGTATCCTTTTGTTGACAATTTCTCACTGTATTAGCTAATATACAGGTAGGGGTATAAAATGAAGTCTAGGAGGATACAATGAGTATTGTATTAATAACCATTACAAGTGTTATATTGTTAATTTTATATAAGCGTTATATACCTGTTCAAGGAATAAAAAAAATGCAGTCACTAGACTGTTCGTCTAATTCAGTTGCATTTGTGGACGTACGTCACTTTCATGAAATGAAAAAAGAGCCTTGTCAACAAGCTGTTCATATTCCACTTCCGTACCTAGCTAGGCATCATCACTCGATTCCGTCAAAAGAAGTGGTTGTCATTGTGCCAGATGCGCTCACACGTAATTTAAGCATTCGTCAATTAAAGAAATATGGTTATCAAGTGAAAGGTTACTGGTGTGCGCAAGAATTGTAAGTGAAAGGGTGAAAGAAATGGAATATACAGATCAAACGAAAAATCGCTTAAAACGTATTGAAGGTCAAGTACGCGGTGTGTTACGAATGATGGAAGAAGATAAACACTGCAAAGATGTTGTAACTCAATTATCTGCTGTTCGAAGTGCTGTTGATCGTACAATTGCTCAAATCGTTGCGACAAATCTCGAACAATGTATCATTGAGCGCCAAGATGCAGGAGAAGAAACATCTAAAATTGTAGAAGAGGCCATAAGCCTTCTCATAAAAAGCAGGTAAAAGCGATAACAATAGTTGTCGCTTTTTTTTATGGAAATGTCATGGAAAAGAATAATGGATAAAAAGTAGAGCGAAGTTCAATCAACAAACAAAAAATCTCATTTATAAATGAGATTTTTTGTTGTTGTTGAATATGTACATATACAAACAAAAGGGGGACGTACCATGATTCGTGATGTGCAAAAGAATGAGCTAGAAGAGGTTAGTTTGTTTTTAAGTAAAATGAATGGCAAGAACGAACATCATATTGGCTATTGTGGAACCAATTCATTGGAAATTTATGAAGCGCTTGAAGAACTTTTTTTACATGTCACTAGTCCATTGTTGGTCGTTAAACACGAAGGAAACATAGTGGGGGTACTAGGTGCTGACATGAATGAAGAGACAAAAGAAGCCGAAATGTGGGGGCCTTGGGTAATGGATAAGAAGTGGCTAACCCCTTTATGGTTACACTTTACGAAAGAGATGGAGCCGAGAATACATACCTATACTTTTTTTGTAAACAAAGAAAATGACACCGTACACACATTTTTAAATGAGATAGGAGCTTCTCAGCAAAGTGAACAAGCGGTTTTAGACGTACAAAAAAGAAAAGCAAAACTCGAATCTTATAAAGACGTTTCTTTATTTTGTTCATCGTATGCACAAGACTTTATCACTCTTCACAACACACTATTTCCAGTGACGTACTATAGTGGAGAAGCAATTCTAAAGCAATTAAATGAAAATCATGTGCTATTCATAATGGTGTGTGATCAGGCTTTGGTGGGATATGTGTATGTAGAAGCTGATCCTAATTATGGTGAAGGGAGCATCGAGTATATTGGGGTACAAAAACAGTACGAAGGAAAAGGATACGCACAAAAGCTGCTTACTCATGCGATTACCTGGCTTTTTTCCTTTGATACCATCAATGAATTGTCTCTATGTGTAAATCTCTCTCACAAAAGAGCTATCTCATTATATGAAAAAGTAGGCTTTCAAATAAAGCATGAATTATCTGTGTATAGGAAAAACAAGGATGTTTACAAACAAATAGATGTGGAAAAACAAAAGGGGAGTTGAGGATTGAGGAAGGTGAGCATGTATTCGAAAAGTAAGAAAGATAACGTTGCTATTGCTTATAATTGGAGCTGGAGTGATAGCTTATCAATACATACAGTATCAAGTGCCCAACAAAGCAAAGGAAATCGAACAAGGGCTTATGAAGTGGGAGAATCGTGATAACAAACAAGAGCAAATTCAGTTAAAGATTCAAGACATCCAACAAATCGGTGCTTCAAATACATATATTGCTCTCTATGCATTTCCGAATGAGCTTGGAGGCTACGCCATTTTAAAAAAAGGATGGAATCAAAAGTTTAAAATTGTTGTAAGCAGTCGTGTAAACAATTTAGTTGATTACGATGGTATCGAAACGAGTAACGGCTTATATGGGATTTTTGTGGGGCGAAACCCAAGTAATGAAATACATCGATTAAAAGCTCGCTTATCTAAAGATAACTATTCATTTGATTTACAAGTTCCAAAGAATGATTACTTTATTTTATATGAAGAGATTTCTGAAGATGTCAAACAACCATTTCCAGCTGATATCACGCTTTTAAACGCTGAAGGAGACGATGTTACTTTGCAAACATGGATAAAGCAGCAGTAAGAAAACACATTCTCACATAGTAAACAGCGTACTCGTTCACATAGGTACAAGAACCCTCGTCACTCACCATTCCATAAAACTTACTGAATGGATTGACGAGGGTTCTTTCTGTTGCATAACTTCAATTCCTTTATTTCGTTCACAAATTTGACAAAGGACATGTCGATTTTAGTACATACAAATGCTATTCTACCCATACGTATTTACAGGAGAAAAAGTGAGGAAAACAGCGGATTTAACAGTGAGAAAAGTGTCTTTTTTGTGTCATCTAATCCGTTCAAAATTCTGTCTGTTTTTTGTCACAAAACGTTCAATAATGTTATATTTCGTTGATATAAAGCCAATGGTAGCACTTTCTGATAACGTTTTCTTGGAATAACAAACCGATTTTGGGGGTATTTAAGCTATAAATCCTGTTATTTACATTTATAACTAAAAAAAAGTGTGCTAGAATATGCCAGTGGCAGGGTAACCTTCGTCTCCAGTTAAATTATTACTATATTAGTATATTTTTATCAAAGTAATTTGATAGAAAATGACGAAAAAAATTGTAGTTTATAATACAATTTAGTTAGTATAGTATAATTTTTGCTTGCTGTAGATTAGGAAGGTTCATGAATCGTAAACTTTGCATTCTTTCGAAAGACAAGAACGCGGGTTTTTTACATTTAACAGTTGAGTAGAATGATGTGTTTTAGAAAGGAGAGTTTTTAGTGAAACCAACAAAAGGTTTTTGGAGATTAACAGCACTTTTATCTTCACTGTCATTACTTATCTTAAGTGGATGTTCAGATTTAGCTGTTTTGAATCCGCAAGGACCAGTTGCAAAAATACAAGCTGATTTGATTATATGGTCATTTTGGTTAATGGGAATTGTTATTGTGGTTGTCTTTGCTATTTTTGCATTTGTACTTATTAAATATCGTGAGAAACCGGAAAACATGGACTATGAGCCGCCAGAACAAGAGGGTAACCTTTTAATGGAGATCATTTGGACAGCATTCCCGGTTATCATTTTAATTTTATTAGCGATTCCAACAGTTAAATCCATCTATGATTTAGAAAAACCTCCAGTAGCTGCGGAGGGACAAGAGCAAAAAGAACCGATCACTATTCATGTTACATCAGCGAACTGGAAGTGGATTTTTAGTTATCCAGAAGAAAACATTGAAACTGTAAACTATGTAAACATTCCAGAGGATACACCAATTCGTTTTGAATTAACATCAGCTGGTCCAATGAATGCATTTTGGGTACCAGAGCTTGGTGGAATGAAATATAACATGAACAACATGGCAATGGATTTGTATTTACAAGCTGATAACCCAGGTTCTTACATGGGACGTAGTGCGAACTACTCAGGAGAACACTTCACAGACATGGAGTTTGAAGTACAGGCAATGACTGATGAAGATTATGAAGAGTGGGTATCTGATGTAAAAGGTACAGCAGAAAAATTAACAGAAAAACAATATGATCAATTATTAGAACCAGGTGTTGTAGGTCGTATGACATTTAACAACACACACTTAGACTGGGTAAACCATGCAGAAGATGCATACATTCCAGGTCAAGTAGACGAGCGTGGACAAGGAAATGGTCACGGTGGACACGGAAGTCATGGTAGTCATGGAGATAAGAAAGAAAAAGAAGACAACCATGAAGACCATGAAAATCACGAAGACCATGACAGCCACGACAATCACTAAAGCGCAAATGATTGGAGGATAAATAGATGAAATGGGATGAATTTTTCGTCACTGGTGAACCAGCCATTTATGCTGCAGACGTTGCGATTGTTATGTCGATCATCGGTATCGTTTTCGTTTTAACCTATTTTAAAAAATGGAAATGGTTATGGACAGAATGGCTTACAACGGTTGACCATAAAAAATTAGGTATTATGTACATCCTTGCTGCATTATTAATGCTTTTCCGCGGTGGGGTCGATGCGCTAATGATTCGTTTACAATTAGCGTTACCAGAACTCAATATTTTAAACGCTCATCACTATAACGAGGTATTCTCGGCACACGGTGTTATCATGATTCTTTTCATGGCAATGCCATTCTTAATTGGTTTGATGAACGTCATTGTACCTCTTCAGATTGGTGCACGTGACGTTGCGTATCCGTTCTTAAACGCAGTTAGTTTCTGGACGTTCTTAATGGGGGCAATGCTGTTTAACATTGCATTCGTAATTGGTGGTTCACCTGATGCAGGGTGGACGAGTTATTTCCCTTACGCTGGTACTGAGTACACAGATGGCGTAAACAATAACTACTACGCAATTGCATTACAAATTTCAGGTATCGGTACGTTATTAACAGGGATTAACTTCTTAGTAACAATTTTACGCATGCGTGCACCAGGCATGCAGTTAATGATGATGCCTATGTTCACATGGTCAGTCTTAATTACGTCAATTATTATTATCTTTGCTTTCCCTGTATTAACAGTTGCATTAGCACTGATGACAATTGACCGTATTTTTGGCGGAGCATTCTTTACAGTAGCAAATGATGGATTACCAATGTTCTGGAGTAACTTATTCTGGATTTGGGGTCACCCTGAAGTATATATCGTTATTTTACCAGCATTCGGTATTTTCTCTGAAATCATTAGTACTCATGCACGTAAAAACCTATTTGGTTACAAAGCGATGGTTTACTCAATGGTTGGGATTGCATTCTTAAGTTACATCGTATGGGTGCATCACTTCTTTACAATGGGTAACGCACCAGCAGTTAACTCGTTCTTCTCGATTTCAACGATGTTAATTGCCGTACCAACAGGGGTTAAAATCTTTAACTGGCTATTTACGCTTTACAAAGGAAGAATTAAATTTACAACGTCTATGCTGTGGTCATTAGCATTCATTCCAAACTTTGTTGCCGGTGGGGTAACGGGTGTTATGCTTGCAATGGGATCAGCTGACTATCAATATCACAACAGTTATTTCTTAATTGCTCACTTCCACTATGTATTAATTTCTGGTACCGTATTTGCTTGTTTCGCAGGTTTATATTATTGGTATCCAAAAATGTTTGGTCATATGTTAAACGAGAAATTAGGAAAACTTTCATTCTGGATTTTCGTTGTTGGATTTAACGTATGTTTCTTCCCAATGTACTTCCTAGGATTAGACGGAATGACACGTCGTATGCAAACATACTCAGGTGACCTTGGTTGGACTGGTCTAAACGTGACAGCAACAGTAGGTGCCTTCTTAATGGGTATTGGTTTCTTAATTATCGTATGGAACATCGTATGGAGCATTAAATACGGTGAGCGCGATACAACAGGTGATCCGTGGGATGCTCGTACACTTGAGTTCTGGACACAATCACCGGTTCAATTTTATAACTTTGCAAAAGTACCAACAGTTGATCGTCTAGACTTCTTCTGGCACATGAAGAAAACAGGTCAAGACAAATTGAAAGTAGAAGATTTAAAACCAATTCATATGCCAAGTAACTCAGGTGTACCGTTTATTTCATCTGTATTCTGGTTCATCGGTGGCTTTGCATTAGTATGGAGCTGGTTCGGTCTTGCAATTGCAGCGCTAGTAGGTATTTTAATCTGCTTAGCGGTACGTTCATTTGATTATGACGATGGATTCTATGTAAGTGTAGATGAAGTGAAACAAATCGAAGGTATTACAGGAGGTGACAAATAATGGCTGGAAAATTAGATACTTCATTACCTCTTGAATACCAACAAGAACAAAGTCGTATGAACATCTTAGGCTTCTGGCTATTTCTAGGAGCGGAGATCGCGCTATTTGCGACGCTATTTGTCACGTATTTAACGTATGAAACAAGAACAGCGATGGGTCCTACCCAAGCTGACTTGTTCATCGTAAAAGATTTCATGATTGAAACAATTTTACTTTTAGTAAGTAGTTTTACCATGGGGATTGCGATCTTTAAAATGCGTAACAACGATTTAAAAGGTCTTATCACTTGGTTTGTCATTACGCTATTACTAGGTGCAGGCTTCTTATATGTTGAGATTGCCGAATTTATTCATTATGTACATGAAGGGTTAACAATTCAAACAAGTGGTTTTGGTTCTGCATTTTTCACATTGCTTGGAACACACGGTCTTCACGTAACGATGGGGATTGCTTGGGCGATTCTTGTGATCATTCAATTAGTGAAACGTGGATTAACACCAGTAACGGCTCGTAAAGTGTTTATCATTGGTTTATACTGGCACTTCTTAGATGTTGTGTGGATTTTCATCTTTACACTAGTTTACTTGAAAGGATTGTTGTAATATGGAAAACAAACAAAAAGCTAGCTTTCCGCTTAGCCATGTGTTTGGACTCATCCTTTCATTAGCATTAACATTTGCAGCGTTAGGATTAGTTGTGGTAGCGCCTTTATCGAAAGCTATCACAATGACTCTAATTATGGTTCTTGCTATTTTACAAGCAGTCATGCAGTTAGTAATGTTCATGCATATGGCAGAAGGTGAAAATGGAAAGATTCAAATCGCAAACATGCTATACAGTTTCTTTATTGCGTTATGTATTGTTGTCGGTTCACTATGGATCTTAGCCGATCACTTTAATCATTAAAATAAAAGGGGCAAAGAACACCCCTGTTTGACTTAGCCCGCAAAATCCCTTGCCCCAAAAATCCAGTAACTTCAATGGATAGAGGGGCAAGGGATTTTGTATATCAATCTTCTTTTCTTCGCTTTACTCATTTATGTCCCAGCCTCTTTTTATCATTTGTAAAAGGTATCATAGGTGAAAAATAAAAAAATGTGCTAATATAAAAGCAGGTACTGAAATGTCTGGGAATCTATAAGAAAGGTATTGTGGTACAAATGAAGCTTAAAGACAGTGGCACAGGATACAAAAGCTTTGAAGAAGCAGCAGCTGATTTGCTAGAACTCGTCAATACATACATGGTCGGAAAAATGATTTTTTTAGGGCGAATTACACCAGAAACGTTTTCTGTATTAAAATTAAGAGATAATGAGACGGGTTGCAAGATACAAGAGGGTATGACTGTAGATGTAAGCAATTCTCTTTGTCAATTTGTTTTCAATGATAGAGAACCAATGATTATCAATGATATAAAAAAACATGTGCTTCCTTGTGACGTATCCGCAATCGAACAAGCAAATGTCAGCTCATACATGGGGGTGCCCATTTTTATGAGAAACGGGGAAGTGTTTGGAACGCTATGTGCAATTGATTCAAAGCCTTCTGTGTTTACAGAAAATGACGTGGAAACGTTTAAACGCCTTGCTCGGTTTTTTATGTATGTGTTAGAGCTAAATGAGCTTGCAGTCCTTGATACATTGACAGGCTTGTATAATCGTTATTTTTTATACTCGCAGTTCGAGCAGCACGTAAAGGAACATGATGAAGGAACCATTATGTTTTTAGATCTAGATCACTTCAAACAAATCAACGATATGCAAGGACATGAAGTGGGAGATTTAGTGTTGAAGGAAGTAGCAAATCGAATACGTAACCAAATTCGTCCAACCGATCTTGCTATACGACTAGGCGGAGATGAATTTATTGTTTGGCTTCCTGGACTGACCAAAAAAGAGGACATTAGTCAAATGGCTGAACGCATTTTGTCTTCTATTAAAGAACCCTATGCTCAATCTTGTGTCATTCGACTTGCCGTAAGTATCGGTATTGCGATGTATAAAGGCAAAGAACAAGACATCTCGTCTGTTTTGCGACAAGCAGACCAAGCTTTATATCACGTGAAAAATCAAGGAAGAAATCAATATAGATTTTATCAAAAATAAAAAGGTGACCTCGGATGAAGGTTACCTTTTTTTCTGTGAAAAATGGGAAGTATGAAGGGAATGAGTAAGTTACCTTCTAGTATTCGTTTGCTGATTACAGCAACAGTGACATGGGGTTGCTGGCCTTACATAGTATACAGGCTGAGGTGTTAACGTTTCAGGTTGTGTTGGTAAGAAAGTAACAAGCCTACAGTAGCTTCCACCAACGAAGGAATCATCATAAAATGAGCAAGGAACTAACATTAAATCAACTCTCCTTTTCATATGTGGATAATTTATTATATGTACAGGCTTTAAAATGTTTCTAAGCCATCAGTGTATTTATACAACCTAAATGCCTGTCATTTAGTTCATCATCAATCACCTTTTTAGCTTGATTATTAGTATCACTCATACAGAGTTACCGATGATTAATACAAGATAAGGAACAACATGTGTCAACACTTAGTGTAATTAGATCTTATTCTTTGCTTCTTTCTTCTTACAGGTGAATTTTTATCGATTTCAAAAGCTGTACGATAAGAAAAGAGCTTTGTCAACAGTAGTCATTCTACCTTAGTTGACAAAGCTCTTTGTTTTTTTGGAAATTGATAGTTAGTTCTGTCCTTTTTCAAAAGCAAGCTTAATCCCAAATCCAATCAAGACAACTCCTGTTATACTTTGCATAACTGTTTGTGTAGAAGGCTTCGTCATAAAATGGCGTAAGTAATGAATAAAGGAGACGTAAAGAACGAACCAAAGAGCTGTTAACAGTACATAAGTCATTCCCATTATTAAAAAGGGAAGAAACGGATCGGTTCCTTTTTGAATAAATTGCGGTAAAAACGTCAAAAAGAACACCGCTACTTTTGGATTTAATAAGTTGGTTAAAAATCCTTGTTGAAAGAATGATGTTTGTTTAGATGCCTTTGCCTTATCGGTTTTATCCACTTCAATGATTGCGTTATTCCGAAGCGATATGAATGCTTTTATACCTAAATAAATCAAATAAAGAGCCCCAACATATTTAAAAAGAGAAAAGAAGAAAGCGGATTGCACAAGAAGAGCGGATAATCCAATAATGGCTGCTAACGTATGAATGCACAGTGCACAACAAGTTCCAAGCACTGTCTGCATTCCGCCTTTTTTTCCGACATGAAGTGTATTTTTGGTGGCAATGGCTGTATCAGGGCCGGGAAGTAAAATCAGTAAAATAGCCATGGTAACAAATAGCCAAAACTGCTCCATCTTCGTCAACTCCTTTATTAAATTCCCCTCAATTTACCACCATTTTCTATTTTTGTGAAGGTGGAAAATAAAAATTTCGTCTGACACGTTAAAAATGTAAAAAATCATAGTGAGAAAATTGATAAAAAAGTGTAAAATTACACCAATAATATAAAAAGTTACAAAAGGAGCATTTTATGAAAAAAGAAAGAGTAATTGAAATTGTTTCTGAAAAAATGAAGCTCGTTCGAACAGAAAAAGGGTACTCACAAGATAAAATGGCAGAAGTAATTGGTCTTTCAAAGAAAACGCTCGTTCAGATTGAAAAGGGGCGAACGCAAGCTAGTTGGACTAGTGCCGTCGCTGTATGTGCATTATTTCGTGACAGCGAAGTGCTTCACTCTGTACTAGGGAGTGATCCGCTTGAAATTATTGAAACGATTGCTCACGATGGTCTAGATCGCCGTAAAGCCAAAACAATGGGAGGACATGTATGGTGGCGTGAAGTTGAGAAATCAGGTCGATTTCGTTTGCAGCAAAATTACATCAGTCAGCATTATCGCATAGTAGATGAGGAGGATTACCGCTGGTTTAGCTCATTTTATAAAGGTGATACCACAGAGCGCTTTCGGGAATTAACAAAGGGGGAGTAGTTGCATGAGGGGAGTTAGAACGGTAAAAAAGCAGCACGTCATCATGTTCGTGCTGCTAATTTTAGTAGCGTCAGCAAGTGTGTTAGGGTTTCGCCATCAATGGAAATTAAAAGAAGAAGCAGCAGAGGTAAAAGCGTATTTAGAAGCTCGCCATCACATGGATTTTGTTTTAGTTGAACCACTCTATAATTGGAAATTTGGATCATATGGTGGTCAATTTTATCCAAAGAAACATCCAAGCATCGTGTTTTACGCAGAAAAAATGCAGAACGGATATGTAGCGAGTAGCTTTGTTGAAGAATGGTGGATGAAGGAAGCGGAAAAAGAACTGACACCGCTTATGAAAGAGAAGTTAGGGAAAGGAGCAACGATCTCTGTGTTACCTGTACATGGAATTGACGAGGATTTGAACATTTCTTACCCTATTCCTTCCTATAAGGAAGTAAAATCTTCTTTAAGTGTTGTCATTACCTTAAATGAAAAGTGGAAAAACGACAAAGAGCGTAAACAACAAATGATGAAGATTGTGAAGTTGAATCAAGCTCGCAACATAGAAGACACGACGTTTGTTTTTGAGGATGATGATAAAACGCAGTATACGATTAGTTTTTATGGAGCTAAATCTATTAAGACAATAGAGCAGTTTGATAAGCAAGCAGAGATTTATTATGTTGATGCACAAGGTTTCCTTAGTGAAGCCAACATTGATGGAACACTTGTAAACGAAGAGAAGGAGGGAAAAGGAAATTTTTAACGTTTATTTTTTTCAATATTGGAGGTATACTATATCCAATATTATGTAGATAAAGGAAGAATTGTATGTATCGAAAACTTGTTGTTGCGCTTATAATTGTGTTTGTTTTTATCGCTAGTTCAGGGTATCTAACTCTTATGAATGATCGTTCGCCTGCTCTTCAAGCAAGTGCTGTTTCCATTCCCATTACCATTGGAATGGTAGGATCAGATTCTCATGTAGCAGTAGACGAAGTCACAATAAAGCACCTATCATTAGATGAATTAATACAGTTGAATCACTTGTCAATGGATGCCATTTTAATTACACCTGAGCAGATAAATGAAGCTGCGAAGCCAAAGTATGCTCAATTCTTTGCCAAAGTTGAAATACCTGTCTTTTTCATAGGGGTGAATCAACCTTATTACACAAACTCTGATCAATCACTTGTCTACAGCAATCAACCATACAAAAGTGACGTAACATATGCATATGGACGTGTGAAACAATCTGCATCAAAGTTTAAGACGTGGGGCTTTAAAGCAGAAAATGAAAACGAAATGCTTCAAATGTATAAAGACATCTTTCAAACGGTACGAAAGCACAAAAACCAAACATCTTCGTTGTAGTGTACGAAGGTTGCTTGGTTTTTCTGTTTTGGGAACTTCACTTCCATTTCATAATGTAGCTTACTCATCGATTTTATATCGTATATAATCGTAATGCTCCGTTGGAATTAAATCAATCATTTCGCCAGCTTTATTTCGCACGACTTCATGCTCTTGGTACGTTTCAACGATATAGCCGTCTACCTCTTCTTTATTAACGAGAACTTGTTCAAGTTCAACTGTCTCGTCCTCGGTCTCCTGTTCGCTTGAGACAGGAATCGTTGCTTCCTCTGCCATTAACGGTTTTGGTTGATCTAACGCCTTCCAAGAAGAGGTTTCAAGAAAGCCAACAGCCACTATGACTACACAAAGCAACATACCTAAAAACATTGCTTTTTTTCTATCCATTTAAAACACCCCCGTATATTGACAAGCGAGTACGATGATGCCTAGAATCCATACGTACACGGCAAATACTTTTAATGAGCGTTTCTTTAAATAATTAATCATCCATTTTACCGCCAAGTAGCCGAAAATAGCGGCTGATAATGTTGCAATGAAAAGAGAGATGAAGGAAATTTGTTCAGCTTTACCCGTCACAACATCACCAAGCTGTAACACGACTGCTCCACATATCGCAGGTGTAGAAAGCAAAAACGAAAAATAAGCAGCAGTTTCACGGTCTAACTTTCGCATTAATGCAGCAGCCATTGTTAATCCCGAACGAGAAACGGCAGGGAAAATCGCTGCTGCTTGAAAGGTACCGATAAAAAGCGCATCGCTGTATGAAATTTGATCCATCTTTTTATATCCGTTCTTAATGGAATCAGCGAACCATAAAAACAATCCAGTCGCTAAAAATTCCCATCCAATCGTTACGCCCGTTTTCGAAATTCCTTCAAAGTAATCTTTAAAGGCTAACCCAATGACAACGGCAGGTAATGTTCCAACAATTAAGAGAAACGTTAATTTACTAAAAGGCTTACGAAGAATGTGAAGAAATTCATGCTTGTAAAAAACAAATACGGCAATCAACGTTCCGATATGAAGCATAGTGTCTAAATATAAACCTGCTTCATCAAGTCCAAATAAATGTCTTCCTAAATATAAATGCCCCGTACTACTAATCGGTAAAAATTCCGTTAATCCTTGAATAATTCCTAAAATAAAGGCCTCAAACCATGACATCCTCTCACCTCCATTGTACATGTCCTTTTACACTATCTTATCGAGACAAGCGCAAAAACATGACACAAATTGAGTGATAAAAGGGTGTTTTTTGCAAGTTATTGAATAGAAATGAAAAAAGAAGGAACAAAATCAAAGGTCAAAGAGAGGTGCAACTATGATTGTCTTCTTAGTCGTGATTATTGGCTTTCTATTGCTTTATAACAATCGAGAGGAAGAAGAATTATATTTAGTACCGAAGCTAATTGTATATTATTTATTGGGCAGCTTTACATTCAGCTTTAACAGTTTCATTTTACCGATAGGTTTTATTATTAGTTTATTTCTGAGGTCTTCCACTAATCAAAATGTTAAACGAGTTGCTGCCATATTTGGGCTTCTTATGATGTTAGCAACTACATTTTTATATTAGAAAGGAAACCAACGTTGATGGTTTAGGTTTAGTACCTTGCTTTTTAGATGGGTTGAAAAGTCAAGTGTACAACACAGGTACAAAAAAGCATGTCTTAACAATAAATTGGCCGTATTGACATAACATTAGCAGAATGTGTTAATGTGAAAAAAGGATAAAGCTTGCAACACTCGTTTATACTGAGAAATGAGGTGTTGTATATGATAAAAAAAATAAGTATCGCACTTCTATTGATGTTATTCATAAGCTCTGCTGCAGAGGCGCAAACACCAAAAGTAGAAGTGTTTAACATTGATAAGGGGAAAGTTGAAAAATCGGTCACGATGACACCCGTTCTTCAAGATGAAGCACAAAAAAGTGTAAAATCAATGACGGGTATCTTTAAAAAAGTGAGTCCAATTCCTAAAACGGGCTACCTTGTAAAAGTTCCGCTTGATCCAGCCGTTCCTGTTAAAGCAACAGGTATTGATGTGCTAACCAGTGAGGTTATTATCGTAATTAGCGAAGAACAAAAGCCTATTTTAATGATTTTTGATAATGAAAACCGTGCTTTTTTCTTCGAGTTTTCCCATGATATAACCAAATTGAAGAAAGAATTAAACTTGTAAACAAAGCCCACTTGCATCGTAATATGCGAGTGGGCTTTTCTTGTGTCATATTGCCAAACAAATGAAAAATTTGATAAAATAGCATATATTCTAAAAATTTTGATACTTATAATGGTAATAACGATTGTAGGAAGAGGGGGAGTTACGATGGTTATTTTGCGTGACTTTACAAAGAAAGATTTTCAGCAACTAATCGACTGGATTCCTTCAAAAGAATTTGCCATGCAATGGGGAGGAACGAGCTTTACATATCCGCTAACAAAAAAGCAGCTAAAAGAGTATATAAAGGGAGCAAATGAAACAGGCTCTGATCGATTTATTTTTGCAGTGATTGATCAACAAACCGGTCAAACCGTTGGACACATTTCGATCATGCAAATACAATACGATAATGGCTCTGGTCGGGTTGGGCGTGTATTAGTAGGAGATAAGCATGCAAGAGGACAAGGATATGGCCAGGCAATGATGAAAGAAATTGTGAAATTTGGATTCGAAGAACTAGGATTACATCGCATTTCATTAGGTGTATTTGATTTTAATGAACAAGCTGTTCGTGCTTATGAAAAAGTAGGGTTTGTGCGAGAAGGGCTATTTCGTGACGTTCGCAAGATGGACGAAACGTATTGGAGCTTAATCGAAATGAGTATATTAGAAGATGAATGGTATAAATTGAAAGGGGAAACAAAAAGTGAACCGAGAATTAGTTAACATAAAACAATTATTGTCTATAAGTGAATTGAGTGAAGCTTTCCCACTGATGCATCAACTTCGTCCTCATTTAACAGAGGAGTCATTTTTGAAAACGGTTAAAGAGATGAAGGAAGGAGGATATCAACTATTTGCTCTTTGTGAAGAAGATGAAATGGTTGCTTTAGCAGGTGTGATTATCATTACAAACTTATACTATGGTCGTCATGTATATGTCTATGATCTTGTCACATCTAATGAGCATCGTTCAAAAGGTTACGGAGAGCAGCTGCTTTCATATATAGAAGAATGGGGCCAGAAAAACGAGTGTGAGCATGTTGCCTTATCCTCTGCTAATTACCGTACAGATGCACATCGCTTTTACGAAGAAAAAATGAATTACACACGTCCTAGTTATGTTTTTTTGAAGAAAATAAACTAATTTCTTTCTTAATAAAAACGCCGCACTTGTCTCTTCACTCCATGATTTTTTAGCACAAATAGAGACAAAAATCGAGTGATTATTTGTTACTAACTCATCGAAAGCATCCTAATTTACTGAAAATCGTGTGAAGGAAACCACTATACTGAATCACTATTACTTGAAACAGGAGCGCAACGTTACGTTGTGCTCCTGTTTTTATTGTTGAAGTCCCATGTATGAAAAGAGCATTTTAAACCAATAGATGAGAGTAAGCAATGACAATGAACGTTACGATAGAAAAAGGAGTGAGCTCATGAAACGTTATCATTCATGGCTATCAATCTGCGTGCTCGTATTCACTGCTCTAACCGTCTTATTTTTAGTAAATGAAAAGGAAGCGTCAACAGAAATTCATCCAAAAGTCGAAAAAAAGAAACCATACACAGAAACACCGTCTCCTTTTACCATGTTAGTCATGGGCGTTGATGAGCGTGCACGTGATACAGGGCGGTCGGATGTTCTCATGGTAGCGAGTGTAAATTCAGCAACCAATGAAGCACGACTACTACAGATTCCTCGCGATACACGCGTTGAAATGATAGGCAAAGGAACATATGAAAAAATTAATCATGCATATGCATATGGTGGTATTGACATGACGATTCAAACCGTTGAAAAGTTTTTAAACATACCAATTCACTACTACATGAAAGTAGATATGAATGGTTTTCAACAAGTGATTGATGTACTAGGGGGAATTGAAGTAGACAATGAGTTTGCCTTTACTTTTAATCATCACGAATTTAAAGAAGGGAAAATGACGCTAAATGGCGAGCAAGCTTTGTCATATGTTCGGATGAGAAAGGAAGATCCTGAAGGAGACTTAGGGCGAAATAAGCGTCAGCGAAAAGTGATCAAAGCGATGATGGAAAAAGCTTGGAGCGCAGACTTAGTGACGCACCTTCCACAGCTAATGAATGTGGCAAAAGAGAAAGTGGATACAAATATTGGGTTAACCGATATGCTTACAATGTATCAAGCATTCAAAAAAGGTGTACCATCCATTGAGCCAATCGTCGTAAAGGGAGAGACGCAAATGATGGATGGGACATGGTATTATTTGATTGATTCAAAAGAAAAAGAGCATGTGAGTACGATGTTGCAATATGAAGCAGAATTACCAACGGAGCACTAGAAGGAAAAGAAGGTTAAAGGAGAATGTGCATTGTTTTTAGGTAAGGGTACATACTGATCTAAAAGCAATGCAACTCTAAACTAGCATAAAAGCAGTAAGGACTGCCTGTACGATAGTTGAGGTTCTTTTTCGTATCATGTAAGATGGTACAGGATGCTAACTTAGCAAAATAGTAGAAAAAGAGGTGTCAACATGGTCGTATGGTATTTCGTCCTAGCAGCTGTTATCGCAACGGTGGGCATGTTGTTTATTTACCGTAGTACGATGCAACGTGTCGAAGAAATAGTTGCAGAAGGTGGAGAAGAGGAAGTGGTTTATCAAAAACTGATTAAAGAGCAAACCCCTTTCTTTATTAAGCATGCTGTATTAGAAATTGTTCCACTTATTCTCGTTGTACTTGGATTTATGACGCTAGAAACGTCTGAAAATGTCAGCCCAGCTCCATTAGCGGTAGCCGTTATTGTATGGATTGGAACCGTATTTATGGTGTTTCAGACCAATCAAGCAGTGTTAAGTCGTCAAACAGATAACCGATTCAACAGCTTTCTTACAAAATTTATGCTAATTGAAATGGCACTCATGTCAGCTTTTCCAATTATCGCAATTGTGGGCACGCTAACAGCGGGCGTGTAGTAAACAAAACACCAATCTTTATAAAGATTGGTGTTTTAACATGACATGACTCGTTTGTTCCCATTCTTCACGCAATATCCCCATCCGAATGGAATCATAAAATGTTTTGTTATAGAAACATGTTCAAGTGAAAACAATCGATATCGCCCCTTATTGGATAAGTTATCCATTTTAGTATAGGGGAAGGCATTGAAATTTACAATTGATTATTTGCTACTGCTTTGCTGAATCTTTGTTAGTGAAATTTCACGTTCGTTTAAAGGTTGAATACTACGGTTGTTTGTACCTACGAGATGTTGAAAAGCTTGAATTTGTTCCCATGATAACGTAATCGGCTCTTTCTTTATAAGCCATAAAACAGGCTCTGTACAAGGTGGAGTTGTAAAGCTTCCGACGTAACGATATACGTCTGTTTCACTAGAAAACAATTCGTTTAAATTGATAGGAGCTTGTAGTGATTTAGACTGACCTTTCTGAATCGTCTTTAAGCTAGAAAGTAGTTCCTTGAACTCTTTGTTTTCTGTTCCTTCTTCAATTAATACGCCTACAACCATCTGTTTTCCGTCTTTACTTTTGTGCACAATATGTAGTTCCATTGGGAACGGCTGGCCATTAATCGTATGTTCACTTTTATGATGAAAATGAAATTCTTGTAATGGATAGGGTTTTCCATTTCGTATAAGAACATTTCCATCGATAAGAGGCTTAGCTTTAAACGAACCATCTTCAATTGTAAACTTAAAGAAAACAGGTTTGTAAAAACTTATGATCTTTTCTGCGTGTGACAATCGTTTCACGGTAGAGGTGTCGATGTTTATTGGTGATTGCATCTTGCCTGTTTCACAAATATTCATCTTCTCCGCAGCTTCTGTAAAGGAAGAAGCGGTTACTAGCAATAAGCAAAGCAATAGGATTTTCAAAGCGTTCATCCTTTCGCATCTAATACGTTTATTATTTGTTTACTCATGTAAAAACATGTAAAAGTGAGAACTGTAACACTTTTAACGAAGTTGTAAGATTTGATTGTTTGAAAGTAGTGGTATGATATAGATATAATAATTGAACAAGCATGAGTGACACAGAAAGGAGCAACTAACATGATTACAAAAGAAGACGTAATCGTATTGCTAAAGGAATCATGTTCATCTTATAGCCCAAACGAAATGGAAATCAAGAATAAAGAAGAGTTAGTTCAAGAGCTATCACGATTTGCTTCTCATCTCATTTCGTTACAATATAATCAGCAACTTGAAAAAGAGCGTGATGTATTTGAGCTCATTGAGCGATTATACGTTGAAGGAGAAGCTCATGTAAAAGAGGCAGTAACAGTTGGATTGTTTGAAACGATGAATCGTATTATTGATGAGCAACACATTGATTCAGAGGAAATCGGTCGCTTGTTAAAGCCAAATTCGTATAAATGGTGGAAAACCATCAGTGAATATGCAGAACAAAAATAAGGAAGAAGGCCAAAACCTTCTTCCTTATTTTTGTTCTTTTTTCCACTCTTTGTCCAAAATAAAGGTAGCAAATGGAATAAAGGCAGCTATGAATGCCTTTATGGAATGTCCTAGCGACCAGCGATGTGCAACCTGAACATGTGCAATCGCTAACACATACGCAACGAATAAAGCACCATGAGCGGCCCCAACAATGGAAACAGCTTCAGGGATGTCCATAAAATACTTAAGAGGCATAGCAAAAAGCAACAACACTAAATAAGAAATCCCTTCTAGCAATCCGACTAAACGTAGTCTTCCAATAGTTGAATTAAATGTCATAGATGTTCCTCCTGTTACCAGAATGAATAGTTTCAAAGTTACACAGTTTTTGAAAGATAAAAATCAACGTTATTCTACCATACAATAAAATCACGTTGAATATACGTATTAAATCGATATTTCACAGTTTGTTCTTATTTAGGAATCGTTGTAAGGAAAAAAAATAACCATTTTGAAATGTAATTTCAAACAATAAATAAAAATATTGATATTTTATTTCTTCAAAGCGTATAATGTATGTAACTTCAAAAAGTAAGGGCTTTCTTATATTGAAGTTAAAGCTATTAATCTTATATTTTTTAAAAAAGTAGGGGAAATCATGAATCTAGAGAAATTAGCAACCGAGCAACGTAATCAAAAGACAATGAATCTAGACGAAATGAGCGTATGTGACATTCTTCAAACGATGAATGCGGAAGATCGAAGCGTACCAGAATCAATTAGTAAAGTCATTCCAACGATTGAACAGCTAGTTACAGCTACTATTACATCAATGAAAAAGGGTGGCCGCCTCATTTACGTTGGAGCAGGTACAAGTGGAAGGCTAGGTGTACTTGATGCTGCAGAATGTCCACCGACGTTTGGCGTGTCTCCTCATCTTGTAATTGGAGTCATCGCTGGTGGTCAAAAAGCATTCACCGAAGCTGTTGAGGGAGCAGAAGATTCAAAAGAGGCAGGAAAGCAAGATTTAGAAAAGCTTCAACTATCAAAAAATGATGTAGTGATTGGCATTGCTGCAAGTGGGCGTACGCCTTACGTGATTGGTGCTTTACAATATGCGAATGAAATTGGCGCCATGACGGGAAGCATTTCCTGCAATGAGAGCGCTGCTATTAGTCAATACGCCGCGCATGCCATTGAAGTTGTAACGGGTCATGAGGTACTAACAGGTTCAACACGTCTTAAAGCAGGAACTGCGCAAAAACTAATTTTAAATATGATTTCAACAACGACGATGATTGGGCTTGGTAAAGTGTATCAAAACTTAATGGTGGATGTTCAAACAACAAATGAAAAACTTCATCATCGTGCAAAAGGAATCATTAGTCAAGCAACAGGGGTAGATGTTGACGAAGCAGCCTTCTATTTTGAAAAAGCACATGGAAATGTAAAAGCCGCAATTGTCATGGCCTTAACGAATATGAGCTATGAGGAAGCGTTAGTTCGACTAGACAAGTCAGAAGGCTTCGTTCGAAAAGCAATTCAACGATAACGTATGGGGGGATGAGGGGTATGAAAAAAGAGACAAAGTTAGCTCAGTCCATCATTGACAACGTTGGTGGAAAACAGAATATTGAACAATTGAATCATTGTATGACGCGTGTTCGCTTGGCATTAAAGAATGAGGACCTTGTGAACATCAGTGCATTGCGTCAAGTAGATGGTGTGATGGGCGTAATTGAAGACGAAACGTTACAAATCGTTGTTGGACCGGGTACCGTCAATCGTGTCACGGAAGAAATGAGTAAAATGACAGGTCTTAAAATTGGCGAAGTATCTGGTGATTTATCATCGGTAGCCGACGATACAAAGGCGGCCATTAAAAAGAAAAATAATACACCATTTAAAAATTTGTTGCGTAAAATTGGTAATATTTTTATCCCGCTGATTCCAGCACTTGTGGCATCGGGGATCATTAATGGAATTGCGAACTTTGCGAAAAATGCAGGAGCAGATCCGACGGCGACTTGGCTGAGCATGCTTTTACTCATTGGTGGAGGCGTATTCGCTTACTTAGGAATTTTAGTTGGATGGAATACAGCAAAAGAGTTTAACGGCACGCCAGCATTAGGTGCGATTGCAGGTATTTTAATTATCAATCCAGGCTTAGCAGATATTACTCTTTTTGGAGAAGCGCTTGTACCAGGGCGAGGTGGCTTGTTTGCCGTCATGTTTGCTGCGTGGTTAATGGCAGTGGTAGAGCGCACGGTTCGTAAAGGTGTACCGAGTGCAGTTGATATTATTGTCACACCACTCATTACAGTGTTAGTCGTAGGGTTTGCAACCCTTATTATCGTACAGCCAGTTGGTGGAGTGCTAGCAGAAGGAATTACATCAAGCATTAAAGCAATCTTAGATGTAGGTGGAGTTGTTGCAGGAGCAATATTAGCAGGATTTTTCTTACCGCTTGTTATGGTCGGACTTCATCACGGTTTGACACCGATTCACTTAGAGTTTATTAATAGCATTGGGGTAACACCCATTTTAACCATTTTAGCAATGGCTGGAGCAGGTCAAGTTGGAGCGGCGATGGCGGTTTATGTGAAAACACGTAATCAGAAGCTACGAAATACAATTAAAGGAGCATTACCCGTAGGATTTTTAGGAATAGGTGAACCACTTCTATACGGCGTAACCTTACCACTTGGACGTCCATTCATTACGGCTTGTATGGGAGCAGCGGTCGGTGGTGCGTATCAAGCACTTGTGAAAACGGCTTCGACAGGAATTGGTGTCTCTGGTTTATCCTTAACACCATTAATTGCTGACAATCGTTTCTTTTTTTACGTAGGTGGATTACTTATTTCCTACTTATTTGGATTTATTTTCACGTATGCATTTGGTTTTAAAGAAGAAATGGCAGATAACTTAGCAGCATAATGGAACAAGTTAGTGAATCTTTCAATAATAAAATAACATCTTCTTTCATTTCAATGAACGTTGGAAAGGAGAGCGTTAGGAGCTTTGACAAACGAGCTAGAGGTTGCTTCCTTTGTCAAAGCTCTTTTTTTAAAGAAAGGATGATGATTATGTTAGGAATCTCTCTTTATTTAGGACAACAATCTCATGATGAACTAGAGGCATACATCAAAAAGATGTTTAGCGCTGGATGTCGAACCATCTTTACATCTCTTCATATTCCTGAAGATGACCCAGCTCTGTATGTGTCTGAACTGAAGAAGCTGGGAGAAGTAGCCACACGTATAGGGATGGACATTATCGCTGATTTATCACCATCTTCATGGCACCATCTTGGTTTGCAAATGGAGCAAGCAAGTGAATTAAGGGCATGGGGAGTAACAGGCCTACGCGTTGATTATGGATTTACACCTACCCAAATTGCTAATCTATCAAAACAAATGAAAGTAGCATTAAATGCAAGCACGATTGACGAACGCTTTTTAACCGAACTAACGAATGCAGGGTTACATATTCATCGAGTTGAGGCGTGGCACAACTTTTATCCACGACCTGAAACAGGATTAGATGATCAATGGTTTGAAAAACGTAATAAATGGCTGCAAAGTCAAGGGCTAACCGTTGTGGCTTTCGTTCCAGGAGACGAGAAATTGAGAGGTCCGCTTCATAAAGGGCTACCAACAATCGAGCGTCATCGTCATCAGTCGGTATTTTCCGCTTACTTAGAGATGACAAATGAGCTTCACGTTGATAAAGTATGTATTGGTGATCCCGGGATAAAAGAGGACACATTGAAGCAATTTACATACTATCAAGATGACGTGATCTTTGTCCGCTGCAATCACATCGACTTAACAAAAGAGGAGAGCAAGCTTTTAAAGATGAACCATCGTAACCGAATGGATCCAGCCCGAGATGTCATTCGATCTGAGACATCACGTTTTTATGCACAAAAAGGACGCATCGATATTAAACCGCGGCCGATACTGCCTCGTCCAAAAGGAGCCATCACAATCGATAATAATCATTATGGTCGTTACGTTGGAGAGCTGCAAGTCGTATTGAGGGATTTGCCACCAGACGCCAAGGTGAATGTGATTGGATATGTAAGTGCAGAAGACCTGCCTCTTCTAAAGATGATTCACCCAGGACAATCATTTTCATTCAACGTGTGAAAGGAGTTATTTATGTCAACATTTTCCGTCTTAAAGCAAATTGAACGTCAATTAACTCGGTTTACAGAAGCCGAGAAGGTAGTTGCAACTTTTGTTGTGGAACATGCTGAACGTGTGACACATATGACTACAAAGGAACTAGCCCATGCTTGTGGAGGCAGTGAAGCGTCCATTATCCGCTTTTGTAAACGGCTAGGCATTCAAAGCTTTAAACGATTAAAGATTGAACTAGCAAAAGAATTATCTGTACAAACAGCAGATATAATCGACTCACCGCTGCAATTTCAAGATGATCCGAGTACCGTCATTCAAAAAGTAATGTTTAACACGGTGCAAGCCTTACAAAACACGGAAAAGATTTTATCGGTTCCAGCTTTTACAGAAGCAGTAGAGGCGCTAAGTAAAGCTGAGCGAATTTACATATATGGTGTTGGTGGCTCTGCTGTTGTTGCACTTGATTTTAAGCAAAAGCTCTTGCGTATTAATGTACCTGCTTTTCAGTCAGAAGATAATCATATGCAAATGATGATGGTTGCAAACGCTACGAAAAAAGATGCTGTATTTGTTATTTCAACGTCAGGTAAAACAAAAGAGATTTTAGATGTACTCACCGTTGCAAGAGAACGAGATGTACGCACCATTTTATTAACACAGCTCGCGCCCTCACCAGCGCGTCGGCTAGCTGACATTGTTCTCACAATGTCAGAAGAGGAACAAAACTTACGAATTGGGACAATGACAGCTCGTATTGCGCAGCTTGCCATTATTGATGCGGTTTTTATTGCTATCTGTTCAGAACGTGGTCAAGGGTTGTATGAGCGCATCATTGATACACATCAAGTTGTACAACGGATGAAATCATAATGAGGTTATTTTAAAAGGGGGAAGCCACTCCTTTTAAGATAACCTCGTTGTCCATTTGCACATAAAATCTTGACAAGTCTTATAAGCTATCATATAAGTAAGTTGAAAAGAATGATCTTTACAAGTCAAAAGAAAGGAATGGAGTTATGGAACGTCGAAGAGAGCAAGAGCAAAAAATTCTTGATGCGGCTTTTGAAGTGTTTGGGACAAAAGGTTTTTATGAAGCGAAGATGATTGAAATTGCAAAGAAAGCAGAAATCTCAAAAGGAACGATTTATTTATACTTTCCTTCAAAAGAGAAGCTTTACTTCGCTGTGAACAATCGTTCATTTCAAACTTTCTTAGAACAAGCTAGACAAGAAGCTGATCGCTGTGAGACGTTTCAGACCAAATTATGTTCGGTTGCTAGGCATCATCTTTCTTTCTTTTATGAGACGAGACATTATCCAGATTCATTTTGGCAAACCCCTCATCAAATGCCGGAGATGATGGAAAGTTTGCATCGATTTTTCGCCAATTACCATACGCTGATTGCTGAGTTAATGGAAGAGGAAGGACTTAGTGATGCGGTGTTACATGCCAAAGCGTTTACAGGCGTGTTAAATGGGTACAGGGGGGATATCATGCAAAATATGCTTCATGAATCAGAGATTGAACAGTATGTAAACTTTACCGTTGATTTATTTTTAAACGGGTGTAGCTAAAAACCTGTTTATATTTGAAGTAAAAGTGAATGACCAATCAGTACTAAACGTTAGAGGAGTGTAGAGATGAATGAGATAGATACAATTAATTTTACATCTTTCATCAATCAAGTTGTGTTACATGTATCAATTGACGAACATCCACTTATGATGACCTTTACAGAGGGAGGCATTGTCATTGAATGTCCGTGGCGGTTACGAAAGAAAGATAAAATCATTGTTGGGCAAGCAGATTGGAACGCGTCTGAAGCAAGCTTTCATCGACAGCGAGTGAAAAGCTGTCTCCTTGGTCATACCATTCAGCAAATTAGCTGGTGCAAGGAAATAGGCTTGATGCGAATTGAGTTTGAAGAAGACTATGTCCTTGATGTGTTTCATGATAGCACGATGTATGAAGGATGGGATTTATATGGAAATGATGGATTTTCTTTCATTTCACTACCTGGAGGTGTTTATGATTATCGACAGGCGACAAAAACGAATACATAGTTGTGTGCTTACATACGATTAATTGTTAAGAAAGGGGGGTGACAATTAAGAGGATTTTTTATTTGACTAAAAAATGACCCGTTGGTACTCATATGTGGAAAAGTGTAAAAGAAAAAGATAGTAAAAAGAACGGAGGAGCAAAACGTGAATTTTTTAACAAAGTTTAGTTTGCGAAATGCAGTAGCCATTTTCATTTTGTCCTTTTTATTAGTGTTAGCAGGCCTTTATTCGTTTTCAAAGTTAAAAATTGATTTGTTACCAAACATTGAATTCCCGCAAGTAGCAGTCGAGGTCATTTATCCAGGGGCATCTCCAAATGATGTTGATGAACAAGTCACATCAAAACTAGAAGAACAATTAAAAGGAATTGAAGGGATTAAAAAAATTCAAAGTGTTTCCTATGAAAGCGTAGGAATCATTAGTCTTGAATTCCCTTTCAATACAGATCTAGATAAAGTAGAGCAACAAATTAATACATCCGTAAAAGAGTTGAATTTACCAGAAAGCGCACAGTTAGATATTAACCGCTTTTCATTCGGATCATTTCCTATTTTTAATATTTCGCTATTTGCAAAAGGGGATGCAGATATTGAAAATCTACTGAATGAAAAAATTATTCCTGAAATCAATAAAATTCAAGGCATTAACTCTGTATCAGTTGGTGGATTAAAAGAAGAGATTGTTCAAATTACAGTCGATAAACAAAAGGCTACACAAGCGGGTATCACACTTGAGCAAATCAAAGAGCAAATTAATCAAAAGTCACTATCGTTTCCAGCAGGTACCGTAAATGAGACAGATCTTCAAATTCCAATTCGTGTGGAAGAGAAGCTGAGCACAATCGAAGAGTTGAAAAAATTACAGTTTACGTCAACATTTAATCAGCAAGCTCCTGCTGTTGCATTAAGTGAAATTGCAAACATTGAAACGATTACCGAACAGCCAGAGTATACACGCTACAACTTACAGGAAGCACTCTCTATGGCCGTTACAAAGAAACAGGATGCTAATACAGTTGAAGTGGCTAAGAAGACACTCGAAATATTAGATCGTTATGATGACCAAGTAGATTATGCCATTGGCTTTGATTCAGCAGAAGGTATTGAGAAGTCTGTTGAAACGCTTGTCAAAGAAGGAATTCTAGGGGCACTATTTGCATCAATTGCAGTGCTGGTATTTTTACGAAACTTCCGAGCAACTGTTATTGCGATTATTTCCATTCCACTCTCACTGTTAGTATCAGCGATCTTTTTACATCAGCTTGATATTTCACTTAACATTATGACACTTGGAGGAATGGCTGTCGCTGTAGGTCGTGTAGTTGATGACAGTATTGTTGTCATTGAGAACGTCTTTCGACGAGTACGTAAGTCTAAAAGTGGTATCACCAATGAATTAATTGAGTCATCCACAAAGGAAATTTTAAAAGCTATTACATCATCTACGTTAACAACCATAGTCGTCTTTTTACCGATTGGATTTGTTGGGGGTATAACAGGTGAGTTCTTTTTACCATTTGCGTTGACGGTAATATTCTCATTGTTTGCGTCGTTGATTGTTGCCGTGACGATCGTACCAATTTTAGCAAAGTTTTCATTCAAGAAAGTGCCGTCTGAAGAAAAAGAAGGCAAGATGCAACGAGTGTATGGAAAAACGATTTCTTGGTCGTTAAATCATAAGCTTGTCATTATCCTTTCTTCCATCGTTTTATTAGTTGGTTCTTTCGCACTTGTACCAACCCTAGGGTTTACATTTATTCCGAACGAAGAAGAGAAAATGCTTCAAGCCACTATTCAGCTACCATCGTCTACATCACTAGATAAAACAAATGAAGTGTCGCTTGAAATTGAGCAGATGTTTAACGAGCAAAAGGAGATTGATAGCATTACAACTGCTGTAGGCTCACGTGACTTCGCAACAGGCATTAAGCGTTCAAATCAAGCAGGCTATTTTTTAAGTTTACAAGAGGATGTTGATGTACTCACATTTATCAATGAAATTGAAAGGAAGATGGAAAAAGTAACAGAAGGTGTAGCTCCTGGTACGAAGATTAGTGTACAAGAATTGTCTAGTGGAGGTCCACCAACGAATAACAATGTGGTTGTGGACTTATATTCAACAAACTTAGATGATCTTCAAACAGCTGCTAAGCAAGTTGAAGAGTACATGATGTCGTTTGACAACTTAAAGTACGTGACGAACAATTTTTCAGACAAGCAAAAGCAGCTTGTTGTCGAAATTGACTCTGAACAAGCAAGTGAATATGGAGTGTCCGGCTTTCAGTTATTAGGAACAGTCGCTGATCAAACAAAGCCAGTCTCCATTGGAACACTTGAGCTTGATAATGAAGATCGAGCGGTTCAACTTTCATATGATCAATCATTAACATCTTCAGAAGAAATTGAACAATTGATGATTTTTACAGCTAAAGGGCCTGTTCAACTAAGTGAATTGGCATCTGTAAATGAAATCGATACGTACACATCTATTCAAAAGCTTGATGGAAAAGTATTCGCACGAATTGAAGCTGAAATTAAAGATGAAAACATTCAAAAAGTCACTCAAGATGTTGTAAACGGAGTGAAAAAGGATTTAGCGCTTCCTGCTACTATTGAGTTTGAAGGTGGAGGGGGAAGTGATGAAACGGTTGAAATTTTCCAAGCACTTGGTTTAGCGATGGTGACAGCGATTGGCCTTGTGTATTTAACAATGCTGATCACGTTTGGAAAAGCACGAATTCCGTTCATTATTTTGTCATCCTTAATCTTCGTACCAATTGGATCGTTAGTAGGGTTAGTCATTGCTCGTGAACCATTGTCGGTAAGTGTGATGATTGGGTTTTTAATGCTCATTGGAATTGTCACAACGAATGCCATTGTTTTAGTCGATCGCATCACCCAAAACCGCGAACAAAAAGGAATGACTATTCGCGACTCTCTAATCGAAGCTGGACAAACAAGGCTACGTCCGATTTTAATGACCGCTTTTGCAACGATTGCAGCGCTTATACCACTTGCACTCACAACATCTAGTGGAACGCTTATCTCTAAAGGGTTAGCAATTACGGTTATAGGAGGACTTACGTCATCAACGTTACTAACACTCATTATTATACCGGTCGTGTACGAACTATTTTTCACAAAGCAAGTGAAAAAAGAGCGAACATTGAATAAAGAAGTAAGTCAGTAACCGTCTATCTCTTTAATTAAACAACCAATTTATTAAAAAATAGGTCATAAGATGTGTTTAAGTAAAGAGGAAAAAATAACCACAAATGGTATGGTAGAATAAAGGTAACCTTTTCATTTTACCCCTATAATTTGAAAATAGAGAACTTGAACCAAACGGAGCCAAAACGGACCCATTTGCTTCAAGTCGCAAAAATGCCTTCCCTACTAAATCCAGTCAAATCGATGGATCAATAGGGAAGGCATTTTGCTTAAACAAGCAGCTGTTTTATACGAGTAAAGGCAAGTGTTCGCTTGCTTCATATTCTACTAGCTTTTTCTCTTCTTTTATTCGCTGAATGTAGTCTGGATTTGCGATAAGTGGGCGTCCGATTGCAGCAACGTCAACCCAACCAGCTTGTAGAGCTCGTTCAGCTGATTCGGGTGTTAAATCACCCACACCAATAATCGGCCCTTCCCATTTTTCACGAACAATTTCGTAAATGTTTTTTCCATCTTTTGCTTCTTCGTAGAAGTTTAACATCGATGGGTGAATCATTTTTACGCCTACCTCTTTAAAGGCATCGATGTATGTTTGTAGAGCTTGCTCTGCATCATCCCAACGATAAGAAAGGTCATCCATTTTATGTGGAGAAAAGCGAATAACGACGCGGTCTGCCCCAATTTCGTTAATGACAGCACGTAGTACTTCTTTCATAAATGTTAAGCGTTGTGCAAGGTCTCCACCGTATTCGTCTGTACGCTTATTTGAAACAGCAGAATTAAATTGATCAATTAAATAGCCATGTGCACCGTGAACTTCAACACCATCAAATCCTGCATCGATGGCGTTTCGTGCTGCCTTGGCATATTGAGCAACAACCAGCTTAATGTCTTCTTTAGACATTTCCTCAGGTGTTTCGTAAGGTTTGCGAAAACGTGGTACTTGCCCATTTGCAGCGATAGCAGATGGTGCTTGTGGTTGCTGTCCTTTAATTAATTCAGAGTGACTAAGACGTCCTACATGCCAAATTTGAGCGATGATTGTTCCGCCTTCTTGATGAACCGCTTCGGTTACTTTTCTCCATGCGGCTACTTGTTCAGGAGAATAGATTCCTGGTACGCCAGGATTTCCTTTTGCACGGTCACTAATGACGGTCCCTTCTGTAATGATAAGACCAATTCCATCTTCTGCTCGTTTACGGTAGTATTCTACAATGGCTTCATTTACAACACCTGTTTCATCATCGGCAAAACAGCGCGTCATCGGAGCCATTGCCGTACGAGTTTTTAAAGAAAAAGCTTCAATGGTTGTCGGTTCTAATAATTTTGTAATATTACTCATTTTCTTTCTCTCCTTATGTAAAGAGTCTCATCTTCAAGATGATGTGGTTCATTATAACAAGGAGGAAGATACGCTTCAAACATTTCGAATCGCGAAATAAAAAAGAGGTCTTTGGACATAGAAAAACGCCACTAAACAGGTGGGCGTTTCGTTGCGGTAAGGAGGGTAATCATCATTCCTCCAACAGTAATTACAAGCACAGAGTAACAAAAAGCTCTCCAGCCAATCACTTGCATCCCTGCGACCATAATGAAAAGATCAATTAATAAAATAGTAAATCCGACATTCACCGCCCAAGACTTTGAAATAAATTGAGCAATGAGGTCCACGCCATCAGAGCTCGTGTCATATCGAAGCATTAAACCAATACCTACTCCTACACAGAATCCTCCAAGAATACTGCTCTCAAATATAGAAAGAGAAAGATCATCATGTAAAAAGAACAAATAGTCGGCAAAAAGAGAAGAACATAACAAGCCACAAATGCCATTGTAAAAAAACGTTTTGTCTTTCATAAACGCAAACAAATAAACCGGCACATTAAGCAGCAATGTAGACACACCAACAGGAGTGTTGAACGCATAAAAGATAATAAGTGCAAGTCCCATTAATCCGCCATCAATTAAATGATGAGGTGCTAAAAAAGCGTTTAGTCCAATTGCAATTAAAAAACTTCCGCAGAAAATAGCCAATCCCTTTGAAAACATAAGCATCATCCTATGTAGCGACATGATTACTACTTGTACATATATATCGTGAAGGAGAAAGGTTTAGACTAAAACTTATTCTTTCTCTTTAAATAGCCATACTAAAAGAGGTACATGAATTGCAGGAATTAGCGAATCAACTTAACGATACAGAGACTCCTAAATCAAGTTGCTATTCTCAGCAATAAGAAAAAGAGAGAACCAATTGTAGGGGTAATTGGCTCTCCCTTTTTTTGTAAAGTTCTATGTTAAAAATATAAACAGGGTGGTTAGGAAATATTCCTGCTTTTTTCGTTTTTGAATAAACCATCAAAAGGGTAAGATTATAAAAAAATAGAAATATGGCGAAGTTTAAGTATCGTCACTTGATATAGTTACTATAATAGGTTACTATATTATATATCATCACTTTGAGAAAATGAGGGAGCGACATGGATTTCGAGTTTTTTAATCAGTTTGAAGAAACACAGTTTGTTGAGCACACTGCGTTCATGTTTGCAGAAATTGTGAAGCAAGATGCAACATTACATGAGGTGTTTTCTTACATTTCTAAAAATTCAGGAGTGACCATTAAAGAAATCGTTGAAAATGTGGTTGTGACACGCCCAATTAAAAAGTTGAGCGGTGATAAATATATATTTGAAAAATCACATACGAACATTAATCGAAAAGCTGCTGAAAAATGCGTGGACCATTTAATGTTTATGTCATTATGTTTTGAACGTCCGATGAAACCGTACAAGTTCATTTCTAATACAGTACGTGGAAATCAAGTGTTTCAAGCATTGACAACCTAACAGGGGTGTATCAAAAAGAATAAGAAACACCTACTTGATACATACAGCAATATTCCTTGCCTTCTAAATCTAGTGAAACAAATCGAAAGACGCGCAAGGAATGTTGTGTGATTTTTTAAGTGATTGAATGCTCAGTCAGTGTAATCGAGAAGTCATAACACAATGACAGAGAAACATTGAAAAAAAATGAATTGTTAAGGAGTGGATGTATTTTGCAAGACAATAAAAAACAACAACCTGTTTTTATATGGGCATTACTTGTATGCTCAATCTTTATCGTATGGGGATTTATTCCTGCTTCATCATTAGGTAGCTTTAGCTTAGATGCTGTTACGACTTCTATTCAAACGGGCTTACTCGCGAACTTTGGCTGGCTTTATTTATTAGTAGCAACTGGCCTATTAGTATTTGCTCTCTTTTTAGTATTTTCAAAGTATGGAAAAATTCGTCTAGGTAAAGATGACGATCGACCTGAATATAGTAATCTATCGTGGTTTGGCATGCTGTTTAGTGCTGGTATGGGGATTGGACTTGTATTTTGGGGTGTATCCGAACCGCTTTCTCACTATTACAACCCACCAATAGGAGAAGGTGCAACAACAGAAAGTGCAAACTTAGCCATGAGATATTCATTCTTTCATTGGGGACTTCATGCTTGGGCACTCTACGCTGTTGTTGCATTAGTAATCGCATACTTTACTTTCCGCAAAAATGCTCCTGGAACAATTAGTGCTACTGTTACCCCTCTATTTAAACAAGCTCCTGACTCATTTATGGGGAAAGTTATTGATGTACTTGCCACGTTTGCGACTGTCTTTGGCGTAGCCGCAACGTTAGGATTTGGTGCTAAACAAATTGGTGGAGGTCTTCACTACTTGTTTCCTAGCATCAACAACAACATTACGACCATTTTAATCATCATTGCCGTTGTGACCGTGTTATTTATGATTTCAGCTCTTACTGGATTAGATCGAGGTGTGAAAATTTTAAGTAATGTCAATATCGTTATTGCAACGACGCTTTGTGCATTTCTATTAATCTTTGGACCTACTAATTTTATTATGAGCTTTTTCACAACTACATTAGGTACGTATATTCAGAATTTACCAAGCATGAGCTTGCGCTTAAATCCAATTAATCAAGATGGCGCAACATGGGTAAAGGATTGGACCATTCTTTATTGGGCATGGTGGATTGCATGGTCTCCGTTTGTAGGGACATTCATTGCGCGCGTTTCAAAAGGACGTACGATTCGTGAATTTTTACTAGGAGTTTTATTTATCCCAGCTTTATACTGTGTACTTTGGTTTTCTGTCTTTGGCGGAACAGGGCTGCATATGGAAATATTTAAAGAAGCAAATATTTATCAACAAATTCAATTGATTGGTCCTGAAGTAGGTTTGTTTGCGACATTTGAAGGCTTTGGCTCTATGGGATTTGTATTATCGATTGTTGCTATTCTATTAATTAGCGTGTTCTTTATCACTTCTGCTGACTCTGCTATGTATGTATTAGGAATGCAGACGTCAGGTGGTAGCTTAAATCCAAGTACAGCGATTAAAGTAACGTGGGGAATCATTTTATCTTCTACGGCTGCCGTACTTTTATATAGCGGAGGGCTTGGTGCACTTGAACGAGCATCCATATTAGCTGCATTTCCGTTTATGTTTGTCATTATTATGATGTGCGCATCACTTATTAAAGAATTGAGAAAAGAAGCAATGATTAGCTCGAAGCAAAAACCAAAAGCAGTTGTGAATAAAAAAGGTGCATAATTTAAAGGATTGACCTTCATGGTCAATCCTTTTTTAGTAGTACAACGATTCAGTGGAAAGTTGTAGAAAGTGGTCTTTTTTGTTACAGCCTTTTTATGATAAAAACTTCCCTCTTTTCGATGAATGAATCCTCGAGCAATCTCGTTACAATGAGAGAGTCGAACAATTCAACAGGAAAAAGGAGAGAGCTAGATGGCAACAGTGTTATTTGTAAAAGCAAACAATCGTCCAGCTGAACAAGCTGTGAGTGTAAAATTATATGAGGCATTTTTAGCGAGTTACACAGAAACGCATCCTAATGATACAATTATTGAACTAGATTTATACAAGGAATCATTGCCTTATTTAGATGTAAACATGATCAATGGTGTATTTAAAAAAGATCGTGGTCTTGACATGACAGAAACAGAAAAACAAGCCGAGCAAGTAGCTAGTCAGTACTTACAACAATTTTTAAATGCAGATAAAATTGTTATTGCATTTCCATTATGGAACTTCACCGTACCAGCGGTGTTGCACACATACTTTGATTACTTAAATCGTGCAGGTAAAACGTTTAAATATACACCAGAAGGACCAGTTGGGCTTGTATCAAATAAAAAAGTAGCTCTACTGAATGCACGAGGCGGTATCTATTCAGAAGGGCCTGCTGCACAAACTGAAATGGCTGTAAATTATGTGCAAGCAGTGATGAACTTTTTTGGTGTTCATGAGCTATCAAAAGTCATCATCGAGGGTCATAACCAGCTGCCAGAACAAGCAGAACGTATTATTCAAGAAGGGATAGAAAAAGCTATCGAGGTAGCAGCGACATTTTAATAAATCAACGTCATGATTCACCATTATTGAAAGTACTACTCACTTTTAATAGCCTGTTAGGAACATCCAATGATCATTGGAGATTTCTAGCAGGCTTTTTCACATAGAGAAACAACTGCCATAAAAAAGAAGGATGACTCAATCCAATGGCTAATACTATAAAGAAAGGTAAGACACGGACAGGGGGGAGAATTAATGAAGTGCAATGAAACGACATGGCTTATGTACAAAGCGGTCCTCGAAGAGTTAGATGTTGGCGTACACATTATTGATAGTGACGGAATCACGGTCATTTATAATCGTAAAGCAATGAAAACAGAATCCATGGCGCTAGAAGAAGTATTAAATAAAGATTTTCGTGACGTGTTTGGATTTGAAAAAAATGATGATAGTACACTTCTATCTGCATTAAATGAAGGAAAAGTAACCCGTAACCGAAAACAAACGTACTACAACAACAAAGGCAAAGAAATCACAACGATTAATAACACGTTTCCGATAAGAAAAAACAATGACATTATCGGTGCAGTTGAATTATCAAAAGATGTCACACAGCTAGAAACGGTCATTAAACAAAATTTAGTAAGAGCGAAAAAAGATGTGTATACATTTAACGAATTCATCGGAAATAGTCACGCTGTACAAACGATGATTGAAGAAGCAAAGCAGGCAACACGCACTTCTTCTTCTGTTTTCATTATCGGAGAAACAGGAACGGGAAAAGAAATTGTTGCTCAAAGTATTCATTATGGAAGTGATCGATCTAGAATGCCGTTTATTAGCCAAAACTGTGCCGCAATTCCAGAAACATTGTTAGAAAGCTTATTATTTGGCACAGAAAAAGGGGCGTTTACGGGTGCGCTTGATAAGCCTGGGTTATTTGAATTGGCTAATGGCGGAACCCTTCTTTTAGACGAAATTAATTCACTAAACTTTACGTTGCAAGCAAAGCTTCTTCGTGTATTGCAAGAACGAAAAATTCGTCGAGTTGGGGGAATGGAAGAGAAAGAAATTGATGTACGTGTGATTGCGACGATAAACGAAGATCCTCTTCATGCTTTAGAACAAGGGCGTTTACGAAGAGATTTATACTATCGTTTGAGTGTTGTTCCTCTTCACATTCCACCTTTGAGAGAACGTAAAGAAGACATTTCACTTTTAACGAACCATTTTATTCGTAAATACAATCAATTGTTTGGAATGAGTATAAACGGTGTTGATTCAAGTGTTCAGTCAGCACTTCAACAACATTCATGGCTTGGAAACGTACGAGAGCTAGAGCATGCAATAGAAGGTGCGATGAATCGTGCTTACCAAGAGAGCGTCATTACACTCGAGCATCTACCGTTGCGCCTTCGCTCGTCTAACATCCATATGAATACACCTAAAGTACATGAAGTGATAGGAAACAAAGAAACATTAAAAGAAAGGCTTGAGCGTGTGGAAAAGGACTACATTAAAGATGTCCTAAATGGTGAGAATGGCAATATCTCGAAGGCAGCAGAGCAGCTTGGCATGAGTCGTCAAAGTCTTCAATATCGATTGAAAAAATTTCGAGAGAGTCAAATACCTGATTTTGTTATATAATGTGAATGGTAAAAATGATACATAAAGGAGCTTGGTAAGCGTGAACAAGTTGAAAAGTAGTCGTTTTTTTTCAGTTCTTTTTCTTATACTTGCATGCAGTATCTTTCTAGTAGCGTGCGGATCAAGTGAAAAAGAAGGAAAGGAAGAAGCCACAACAAGTCCAAAAGGAAAAGATGATAAAAATCCAGTTGTGACGATGACAATGGAAAATGGAGATAGCATGAAGTTAGAGCTTTATCCAGATATCGCACCGAACACTGTTGCGAACTTTATTTCATTAGTTGAAGATGGATTTTATGATGGACTTACGTTTCACCGCGTTATTCCAGGTTTCATGATTCAAGGTGGAGATCCAGAAGGTATGGGTACAGGTGGTCCTGGTTATGCAATTGAAGGTGAGTTTAGCTCTAATGGTTTTGAAAATGAGTTAAAACATGAAACAGGCGTCCTTTCAATGGCAAGATCAGGTGACCCTAATTCAGCAGGTTCTCAATTTTTTATTATGGTTGAAAATGCACCGTCTTTAGATGGAGAATATGCAGCATTTGGTAAAGTGATTGAAGGACTTGAAACCGCAACAGCCATCGTTGAAGTAGAAAGAGACCCACAAGACAAGCCGTTAGAAGATCAAAAGATAAGCAAAGTGACAGTTGATACATTTGGTGTTAACTATCCAGAACCGAAAAAGGTACAGTAGCGAAAAGAGGTTGGCGGAAAAGTCGACCTCTTTTGTATACAAATGGTGTTTTTTTAATCAAAAAGGTTTATGATAAAAAAGATAACGGACTATTTTGTAAATAGGTGGTTAAAAATTGGTGGAACAAGCGCGTAAAATTGCGGCTAAAATCTCAATTTCTTATATTATTATTGGAGCAATATGGATTATTTTTTCGGATCAACTTTCACATAAACTAGCTGAAGGAGATTTTGAGGCATATATTTTTTTTCAACAATATAAAGGGTGGTTTTTTGTCTTAATAACAGGTATTGTCTTATACGGACTTGTTTACAATCGAGCACGAGATTTGTTTCAGACACAAAATAAGTTAGTAAACAAAGAATATGAGCTTCAAGCAAGTAATGAACATTACCAATCATTATTCAAGCATAACCCAGATGCAGTTTTTGAAATTAGCAAAGAAGGAGCCATTCGAGCTGTTAACCCAGAAGGTGAACAAATTATGGGCTATTCATGTGCTGAAATTGGTCAGGGTGGAATGTCAAAGTGGGTCGTACCGGAGGATGTTGAGCGTGTAAAATTCTATTTTAGTGAAGCGCTGAAAGGAAAACCGTCTAAATTTGAGTTTCAAGTCTTAAATAGAGAAGAAGAAAGACGTATTTTACGCTCTTCTCTTTTGCCGATTATTGTACATAACGAGATAAGTGGAGTCTTTATGATTGGTCGAGACATTACAAATTTCAGGCGAGATGAAGAACGGATGATTGAGTCAGAGAAGATGTCAGTCATTGGTCAAATGGCAGCGGCTGTCGCACATGAAATTCGAAATCCTCTAACATCGTTAAAAGGCTTTGTACAACTCATACAAGTCACAAAAGAAGTGAACCATGATCATTTAGACATTATGATGTCTGAAATTAATCGAATTAACTTAATTTCTAGTGAAATGCTTATTTTAGGGAAAAAGCAACATGTATCGTTTCAAAAGGAAGAAATAAATGAGCTTTTGAAGCAAGTAGTTGTTTTAATGATAGCTGAAGCAAATTTGCATGATATTTCAATTGAGCTTGAACATAGTGATGAAAAAATGTACGTGTTGTGTGATGCAAATCAGTTAAAACAGGTGTTTATTAACATTATTAAAAATAGTGTAGAAGCGATGTCACAGCACGGAAAAATTCAACTAAGTATCACAAAAAAAGATGGTAACGTGATTGTTACATGTAAAGATGATGGAGTAGGCATGAGTAAGGAACGAATTAAGCAAATTGGGACACCGTTTTATTCAACAAAAGAAGCGGGCACAGGATTAGGTTTAGCTGTTTGTTACAAAATTATAGAGCGTCATCAAGGGTCAATTGTATTTGAAAGTGAAGTTGAAAAAGGAACAACAGTGACTGTGACGTTAAAAGAAGCCCATCTTTCCAGTTGATAATCATTTTATTGACCACAATGGCAAAGACGTTTTAACACCATTTATAAGCCTACACTCTAACACGACGTTGCCTCAAACAAAAACCGATCTGTCAAACTGACAGATCGGTTTTTGTTACTTTCTATTTGCTGCTTTATCTGCTTTTTTAAACTCATTTTGATATAGCACTTCCTGTGTCGAGGTTAATCCGCTGCTTTTTTCCTTGTTTAACCCTTTTGTTGTTTCTTTTTCATAACTCATCTCATTTCTCCTCCCTTTGTTAAAAAGAATAATGTATAGAGAGTAGATACCCAGAATGAGTTGTGCTAAACATTTAACTTTCTGAATGTTTCAATAAAAGAGTGTGGACTGCTTTTTACTTGATAAGGAAAAACACCTTGATTGGTATGTAAATAGAGGAATCCAGAATCATTCGAAAGAGGCTTATACGACATATCAAACACATGTTGGATATAAAACGATTTCTCGTGAGCGACAACTTTATCTTTATATAAATGTAAGTGCTGTTCAGTCTCAATATAGCGTTGCTGTGTGACTTGAATGGACCTTGTGACGATAATATAAGGTTGAGAAGCAAGAATAGACACGGATGTTCTCCTTTCAAAAGGCATCTTGAATGGTTAGTGTAACATAAGGTTTTTTCTAAAAACAAATGTTTCACCATCTATTCTTTCCTTTTGGAGTTGCTATTCTTCTTTTTCAACTATATGATAGAATGGGAGAATTAACTAATAAAGTAAAAGGTGTGGTCATTATGGAAAGATCGTATGACATTGAAACAGCTATCCCAACTCCAGCAGAATATGTAGAGCTAAGAAGGAAAGCAGGAATGAGCCCAAAAGAAGTAGAAACAGCTAGAGTAGGGCTGAAAAACTCTCTTTTTGCGGTTACATTAAGAGATTCGTCTAAGCTTATTGGAATGGGGCGAGTAATCGGAGACGGTGCTTGTTTTTTTCATGTTGTCGATATAGCTGTTGATCCATCTTATCAAGGTCGAGGTTTGGGTAAAGTGATTATGTCGCAGATTACAGCGTATTTAGATGCACATGCGCCTAAAAGTGCTTATGTTAGCTTAATGGCAGACGTACCAGCCGACCAATTATATAAACAGTTTGGGTTTCATTATACATATCCGAAGTCACTTGGCATGTATAAACGATATTAATTCGTGAAGGGGGAGAGAGAAGATTATGGCAAATTTATCATTAGCAGAGGCAGTGAAATTAAAAAGTATATTATCAAAGCGAATTCATGAACTTGAAGAAGAAATGGATCGAGTCGCTTTTGTTGAGCTAGAAAAAGGATCGGCTCTTCCTATTCAATCTCGTACACTCACTCATGTAGAGCAAGAGATTGAAGAGGTACGAAAAGATTTTCGTCTCCTCGATAAACTAATGTATCAAGCAAATGTAGAGCATGAAGTTGTCTTTCAAGAAAATTCTCTTACCATTGTTGAAGCGATTGAATTAGCTACACAATTACGAGCAAAAGCAAGAAAATACAAGGAGCTTGGTATGGCTGCTAAAGAAGAGTTTCCATATTCGTATGGGCCAGAATCCACCTCTATTATTAAGCTAGCACGTTTTGAGCCTGAAGACTATCGATTAAAAGCGATTGAAGCTGAACGACAAGCAAATCGATTATCAAATGCAATCAATGCAAAGAACTATTCAATTGAACTTGCTTTCGATGCAGATAAATATTTTTAAGCCTTGAAGTGGTGAGACTCCCTTCAAGGTAGAAGGAGACCTTTTAAAATCTTAGAGATTGTAATAGATAAGAGGACAACCAATTACTCATCACCTGTTACAATGTTACTCGTAACTACTAACCAACTAAGGCAATGGACGGTCGATGACCAACTTCCTGTTATTTCGTTGTCTCCTTCTATGAGCCTCTCATCAATCGATGAGGGGTTCTATTTGTGAATCTATTATTCGATTGCTTTCATTTAATCATTTGAATTAAATAGGATAAGAAATTGGAATGGAAATAGAAATGATAAGGAGCACATGTATGAAAAAGAAATTATGCTATTTATCCATCATCGCCATCTTTGGTGTGTTATCGGGTTGTAATGAATTTGAGCTAAAAGAAACAGATGTTGTAATCGAAGAAGATAACGTGACAAATAAACAATCATTTGAGCAATTTGTGGAACATGTTACAGCGAACAAAGAAAGTAACGTTCGTTTAGTCACCTATACAGAGAATGGTGAGCCGCTTCTTCATCACTTAGACTACAAAGATGAAATGATTACGTTAAACGTAGAAAAAACAGAAGGGAACGCAAAAGAACGAACCGTGAGTAAAACTTCGTGTGAATCCATTCGTGTGGATGAAACGTTAAACAAAGTCGATTATTCATTAACGGGATGTACGGACCAAAAAGATGTTCATCTTCTGACACTTCAAAAGTAACAAATACGTAATTGAAAAAGGCTAGACATAAGAAAGCAAAAGATAGAGAGGCAACACTCATTGACTGTCTATCCATTGGTGCGACTGAGTTTTTAAGGAAAGACATGTTATGGACTGAGCTAAACAGGGGTGTTCTTTATCCCTTTTGTCTCAGTCCTTTTCTTATGGGAATGTGAAACCTTACTCATCTTCATCTCAATCTAAACATATATATGAGAAGCATTCTTTTTTACGTTACGAACAACATGACATAATTGATGACGGTGATCGGAAGGAGAGGGAATTGTTTTGTCTATTCACTCATCTAGACTTGAAGGGATTTTGTTAATTGAGCCGAAATTATTTAAAGATGAACGTGGCTTTTTTATGGAGGCTTATAATAAGCGACTTTTTCACTTGCACGGTATTACAGAGGATTTTGTACAAGATAACCATTCTCTTTCAAAACAAATTGGAACATTGAGAGGCCTTCATTATCAACTACCTCCAAAAGCTCAAGCAAAGCTCATTCGCGTCACAAAAGGTGCAATCTATGATGTCGTAGTCGATTTACGGCAAGATTCACCTACATTTGGTAAATGGGAAGGCTTCATGTTAAGTGCAGAAAATAAAAAGCAATTATTTATCCCTAAGGGGTTTGCACATGGCTTTTGTACACTAATGAAAGATACAGAAGTACAGTATAAAGTGGATGAATTTTATTCACCTGAGCACGATCGTGGAATTCGGTGGAATGATCCTCATCTAGCAATCGATTGGCCTGTTTCTGTTCCATTTTTATCCTCAAAAGATGCAGCACATCCTTTTTTTACAGAAGCAGAACTATAGCGAACACATCATCGCTATAAAGAGAAAAGAAGTCATGGGAGCAAAATATGATGAAAAATCAATTCATTAGGGGAACCTTTCTTTTAACAGCCGCATCACTCATTTCGAAAATTTTAGGCTTTGTGTATATCATGCCGTTTACGATGTTAGTTGGTACGTCTGGTTATGCACTATATAAATATGCATATAGTCCATACACATTGATGCTGAGTGTCTCAACACTTGGACTACCATTGGCGGTTTCAAAGTTTGTCTCTAAATACAATGGAATGGGCAATTACCGTGCAGGCTACGACCTGTTAAGAAGCGGTATGATTTTAATGATTACAACAGGAGCGATTTCTTGCATCACCCTCTATGTCTTAGCCCCCACATTGGCTCAAACAGTTGTTCAACGTGACGATGGCTCTGGAAATGCACTTGAAGATGTCATTTACGTTATTCGACTTGTAAGTATGGCTTTACTTGTTGTTCCTCCTATGAGCTTATTAAGAGGGTATTTTCAAGGCAATCAATCGATGGGTCCTTCAGCGTTGAGCACGGTTCTTGAACAGTTTGTTCGAGTTGTGTTCATTGTTGGAGGAGCTTATACAGTTATAAAAGTTTGGAACGGAACAAATACAGACGCAGTGGGCATCGGAACGCTAGGTGCTTTTGTTGGTGGAGTTGCTGGCTTTTGTACATTGCTTATTATCTATCAACGTCGAAAGCGATTCATTCACCATCAAATTTATGCAAATCGTCATGTTCAAAAGCTGTCGCTTCTTTCAATTTATAAAGAGCTGATTGGGTATGCCATTCCATTTGTTGTAGTAGGATTGACACTCCCGATTTATCAAAACATCGACACATTTACAATCAATCGGTTATTTCAAGCCATTGGCTATGCACTTGAAGATGCAGAAGAAATAAACTCAATCATTGGCTTTACTCAAATTTTAATCATGATACCTGTCTCACTTGCCACCGCTTTTGGAATGTCATTAATTCCAACGATTACAGCGAAGTATGTAGCGAATGAATTAAAAGCTGTTTATGACATTTTGACAAAAACGATGCAAATTTTATGTTTTTTTCTTATACCAGCCGTTGTTGGACTGACCTTATTAAGTCATCCAATTTATTTAATGCTATTTGGCATTGATAACAATCCATTTTTAGGAGGAGAATTACTAAAGTTCTCAGCAGGTCACGCTCTTACGTTTGGATTGTTTACCGTTACTGCTGCTATTTTACAAGGCTTAAATCAGCAAAAACAACTGATTTTTGGTATGTTCGTCGGGGTTGGTGTCAAGTTCTTACTAAATCTTTTACTCGTACCAGCTGTAAAGGAAGTAGGGCCCATATTGGCTACATACGCTGGATATATGGTCTCCATTTTGTTTAACGTTTACTTTATAAAAAAGACCATTTCCTACTCGTTTACGCAGTTGTATCGGCCACTTTTCTGGATCGGTAGTTTATCAGCAGGGATGGGTCTTGTTGTCTTTATGATGTCCGAAGTTGTACGAGCATACTTTTCTCATCACTTTGCTTCTTATCATTTATCATGGTTTATCGTTATTAGTTCAGTTGGGGCAGGCTTGTTCTTTTATTTAGGTCTTGGTATACATCTTTCCTTTATAAAAGAAATGAGAGAGAGACGAAGTTAGTAAGGTGCAGTGTCAAATGAGGTTGTGTCTCCTTCGTTTGGCTCAGCTCCTCATTTTTTTATACCGCTATTCACTTCCTATCTTATATAATAACTATCAGAGTCATTTGAAAAAGGGGAGAGATAGGATGCAAACAAAAGTTTCAATACCACCATTAAGAGAAGAAATAGGGGAACAAACAGCACGTTATATTGATCAATTAACAAAGCCACAAGGCAGCTTAGGAACGTTAGAATCGCTAGCCATTGATCTTGCAAAAATGACGGGAGAGACATTTCCAACAGTTCTTCCTGCAGGTGTTATTGTATTTGCAGCCGATCATGGAATAACGGAAGAAGGGGTATCTGCCTATCCACAAGAAGTAACGGCTCAAATGGTACGAAATTTTCTAAATGGCGGAGCAGCCATTAACGTATTTAGCCAACAAATTGGCGCAAAATTAAAAGTCGTGAATATAGGGGTGGCTACAGACATTCATGACGAAAAAGTAGTGAATCGTCATATACGAAAGGGAACGCGAAATTTTTTGAAAGAAGATGCTATGACGCTATCAGAAGTTGAAATGGCGATTGATGCTGGTTATGAAGAAGCTGTTCATTATATAAACGAGGGGATAAAGTGTCTCATCGTTGGCGAAATGGGCATTGGAAATACCACATCAAGCAGTGCACTATTAGCAGCTCTTACTACCCATTCAATTGAATCCATTGTAGGATATGGAACGGGTATTACAGAAGAACAAAGACAGCATAAAGTAGATATAATCCATCAATCATTACATAATCGAAAGCCTAATCCAGAAGATGCATTAGATTTACTAGCCAAAGTAGGCGGTTTAGAAATTGCAGCGATGACAGGTGCGATGTTAGCGGCAGCTGAGCATCGAGTGCCTATTTTAGTAGATGGATTCATCTGTACCGTTTCCGCTTGTCTCGCTACATTGATCTGCCCTGATGTGAAACATTATATGATTGTTGCACATCAATCTGTTGAGCCTGGTCATCAAAAAGCCATTGCTTATTTAAAGAAAGAACCACTTTTAAATTTAAGTCTTCGCCTTGGAGAAGGAACAGGTGCAGCGATTGCTTTTCCACTCCTTCAGTTTGCAACTAATATGGTAAAGCAAATGGCTACCTTTTCAAGTGCAGGTGTTTCAACCAAATAGAGTCTCTGTGTATGAATGCTCTCTCATTCGTCGATACTATGTAGAAAAAGAGAGGTATTCAAATGAAAGACTTAAAAGTATTGATGATTAAATTTATTGTCTGTGCTCTTGCATTTACAATTGGATTAGACTTGTTTTTCGACGCAACGATTGCTGATATTTTATCGTTTAGTCTAGTGGTGACCGCCTTTACGTATTTGTTAGGAGAACGAATCATGCTTCCGTATTTCGGAAATGTAGCAACAACGATTGTTGACTTTATTATTGCTTATACAAGTGTATGGATCTTTGGAACGGTTTTGTTGCATAGTTATTTACAAATTGCGTGGGGAAGTATTATCTCGGCTACTCTGATTACAGGAGCAGAAGTGTTTGTTCATCGCTATGTGTTAACACATGCACCAGAAATTCGTAAAAAGCGAGAAAAACAAAAAGCGTTGTTCAATGGAAAGCTTGCATATGGAACAGAAGCGGCTGAAGAACCAGATGTTCATGATAAGGACAAGCTTAAATAAGCAACGTTTTTACGAAAAAAGCTCTGCGATTATTTATCCGAAAATCAGCGGATAAACAAGCAGAGCTTTTTTCATGTTAAGGGTGGTTTGTTGCTTTTTCTTTGAGTACTTGCTTTCTTATCCAGTCATAAGCGTCATCCATGCTTTGAACACACACATTCGCATAATCATTTGTATGCTGATAAATCCAAAATTGAATAGGTTTAGAATAATCTCCTACAATATACACTTCAAATGGCACATGTTCTACTTTCATAATAAAGGCTTCTGCTTTATCGTACGAAATTAAGTCACGAAATAGAAGAGTAGGATAGGCTTTTATACTTCGTTGAAGGTTTTCCTTTACAACTCGTTTATACACACATTCATGCTCTAATGAAATAAGCTGCTCTTCTACATAATCACCCATTCTTTTTACGTATCTCATCGTCTCTCTCCCTAAAGGTTATCTAGTAGTTCGAATAAGCTGCGTCTGTTTAAGTAATAAGTAAAGGTATGAGAATAACATGGTACGTTACTTGTAAATACGTTATCACTCCTTATGGTGCTTATGATAGTAGATCGATTTGTAGTATAGCAGTAAAGGAAAGAAAAGAAGATGATTTATTTACAAAAATAGAAAAATAAGTCATCTCTCCTAAAAGGTGATGAATCGATGGAACCGGATCTTGGTATGAACAAAAGGAAGGATAGGTGAAAAAGAGGGGAGGTTAAGTCAAAGTTGTTAATAAGTTAGATACAAACTTCTTATAATTGAGTTCAACGGCAATTCTTGGACAATTGCTTCCAAAGCAGTTTACAGATGCAGGCCGTAAATCAGCAATGCTTAGCCCATCTGCATGTCTACTTTCAAATTCCACACTTCCTGTTCGGCGAATATAGCGAAGCATGTTTGAATCATCAACGGCTGCCATAAGAGCAAGTAAATCATGAGCAGGGCTACCTTTAATACCAGGCTCTAAGCTTTGATAGGCTTCATAGTAGTAATCAAGCATTGGTTTTATTAGTTTACCTAGTTGACTTGTTTGCGAAGCATTAATGATCTCTACTAAAGCAGGAGTTATCAGTGCTTCTCGGGTTACATTTAATGGGATAACAGTTAGGTTAGGTGCATGTTGCATAACAAAATTAGCCGCCACAGCATCTCCGTAAAAATTTGCTTCAGCCATCGGTGTCGCATTACCAGGTACTTGAAATGCACCGCCCATTACATAATAGTCCTTCACAAGAGCCATTACATCAGGTGCGAGAATCCAAGCAATTGCTAGAGAAGTACAGCGCCCAACATTTACAATGGTTACATCATCATGATTTTCTTTAATTAATTGAAATAGCTTGCTAAAGTTTGTCCGAAATCGAAACCGACTCTCTGAAAGAGGTGGACGGATTGGGCCTAGCCCTTCAGAGCCGTGAATAGTAGGAAAGAATTCAGGTTCATCACCATTAAGAGGTCTCATGGCGCCAGCGATAACGGGTATGTCACTTCGACCTCCAAGTTGTAACAAGTAAGAAGCGTTTCGGAATGTTTTGTATCGATCCACATTACCATATCCGCTCACCACACCAATTAAATCAATTTTTGGATTTTGTAACGCATAAATAATAGTGATAGCATCATCAATGCCTGTATCAGCAAATAAAATAATTTTTTTCATATGTTTCCTCCTCGCTCTAGTATATGAAAGGCGAGAGGGAGTGTATAAGCAAATCTACTAATTGTATCGATGTTTTGCTAGAAATGCTAGAAAGTCTGTTTCTAGCGTGTGATTATGTTTGATGATGGCATACGTGCTCGTTTTTGGTAAATCAATTGAGGGTGTATACACTTCTAATAATCGACCCTCGTATAGCTCTCTTCGAACAGCTGAACGTGGAATAAAGGAAATACCTAATCCTTCTTCAATAAATCGCTTTGTAATATGTGTTTGCGAGACTTTCATTGTTTGTAGCTTCGGAAATTTAATTTTTAATTGCTTAATGAGTGAGTCCCAATAAAGGGGATGATTATGAGTTAGTAATCGATATTTATCAAATAAGTCTTCTGCATCTAAAGGAAGGGCAGACTCATCATCATGTCCATCATGTGGAGCAACTAAAATAACATCATCTTCGTAAATGGTGTCGCACATAAGTGAAGGATGAAAGCTAGGCACCCGAGACAGTCCGACATCGACTTCCCCTTCTAATACCGCTTGTTCAATATCTTTTGATTCTAAAATGACAACAGACACTTCAATATCTATATGTTCCTTTAGATACTGCTTTAACACATACGGTAAAATCGTATCGGCAATCAGTGGTGAAATGGCAATCGAAAGTTTTGAACGATAACCTTGTGTAAACGAATGAAGTTCTTCTAAACCTTCTTGGTACATCGTAAGAATATTACGAGCGGTTTTGATATATTTTCGTCCTTCTTCTGTTAACATGACTTTTTTATTTGATCTTTCTAACAATGTAACGCCGACTTCTTTTTCTAACTGCTTAATATGTACGCTAACAGACGGTTGAGAGATATAAAGAACATCCGCAGCTTTGCGAAAGTTTTCTTGCTCAACAACCGTTACAAACGTACGTAACCAAGATAATTCCATATAAAGATCTCCTAATTATTAAAATATTTAATCAACATCTTCAAAAATAATTAATGTTCTGAATTAATCATCTTTTATATAATAACAAACAAGGGGAGTGGTGTAAAAATGATTTATCCGGGATTAAAAGGAATTGCTTGTACGGAAACGAGAATTAGTGACATTGATGGGGAGAAGGGCACGCTCATTTATAGGGGATACGATATAGAATACTTAACTGAGAATTACACATTTGAAGAGGTCGCGTATTTACTTTGGTTTGGAGACTTTCCAAATGAGGCAGAGCTAACATGGTTAAAAGAAGAATTAAAAACAAAACGTGTCTTACCAGACCATATTAAGCAGCTCATTAAGCTATTACCTGCTGATATGGAAATGATGAGCGTTATGCGCACAGCTGTCTCAGCTTTAGGAACACCTGAGTTTGGGTGGAAGCCAACGGTCGATCAAGCGATTCTTTTAACAGCGATTGTACCATCAATCATTGGCTATCGACTTCAACAAACGAAAGGTATTTTATTTAACGAGGAAATTGCTCAATCGATGGATTATATGAACTATTATTTGTATGCGTTATCAGGGAATGTCCCATCCGCGACACATGTAAAAGCGTTAGAAACGTATATGATTTTAACGTTAGAACACGGGTTAAATGCCTCTACTTTTTCAGGAAGAGTCACGCTATCAACAGAGTCAGATATGGTTTCAGCAATCACATCAGCTATTGGTACGATGAAAGGTCCATTACACGGTGGAGCACCAAGTGGTGTCATTGATTTACTTGAAGAAGTGGTAGCTTCTGGTCATGCAGAAGAAGTGATTCGTGCAAAAGTGGAAAACGGGGAGAAAATAATGGGGTTTGGTCATCGCGTCTACAAAACGATGGATCCTCGCGCAGTAGCGCTGAAGAAAAAGCTTATGCATATGGCTGGTAAAGATGAGTGGCTAGACCTCGCTATGGACGTTGAAAAGGCTGGCATCAAGGTACTACAAGAGCTAAAACCAGGACGCTCACTTTACACCAATGTTGAATTTTACGCAGCAGCCATTATGAAAGCTGTTAATATGGATCCTTCGCTTTTCACACCAACCTTTACAGCAAGTCGAGTAGTAGGCTGGACAGCGCATCTGTTAGAACAATGCGAGAACAATGTAATTTACAGACCGTCTGCAGTTTATATTAAGTAAAAAGTGAAACCGCTACCTTCAGCCCGATTTAGGACTGAAGGTAGCGGTTTCACTTTTTGTTTATACAACGAAAAAAGAAAGACTAGTATTTTTTATCATTTTATGGTTAAAATGAACTATAAAAATGTAAAAAAATAATAGTTAATCATACAAAAATATCACCTGGTAGGTGTTTCTTACAAAATGAATCACTCTGACATTAAATTACGATTTGGAAATCGTCTTAAACAATTGCGGAAGGATAAAAAGCTTTCACAAGATCAACTTGCGCAGAAATCAGGTCTGACACGCTCTTATATTTCGGATGTTGAAAGAGGAAGTCGAAATATATCACTGGAAAACATTTATACTCTTTCAATAGCATTAGATGTTACGTTAGCTTTCTTACTTGATTTATCTGATTCTATAGAAGAGGCTGGAACAAAAAACAATAAAAATGAGTAAGCCGTATGAAATCAAACGAATAAACGTTGATTTCATACGGTTTTATTTTTGTGATGTATGAAAAATCAGTGAATGTTCAGCTGTGTCTCAACCTTCTTTTTATGAGGTTTTGTCACTTATAGTAGACAAATAATATGTAGTTTGTTAAAATGCTATCAGAAGTAATGATTTCCCCTATTCTATATTGTTCTACAAAAAAGGCTGTATGAAAAAGGAGTTAAAAACCCCTTTTTTGACACAGCTGTAGCATCCCTTGCCTTGTCAATCCAGTTACATGAAAGGAGACAAGCAAGGGATGTTGCATGAAACCATTCTTTTCTCATTTTAATAATTTATAAGTCAGTCTCTTTCTTTGTATAAAGACGATTTGTTTAGATAGGAGTGTAGAAAGTGAAAAGAGAGTGGACAATGGAAGAAACAGAATACTTGAAAGCGAATGTTGGTGAGGTACAAGTAGAAACAATCGCACGCAACTTAGATCGTTCCTATAATGCAGTGATTCAAAAGCTAACAGACTTGGGAATTGGAAATACCCGTGAAATATTAGGGTTACTCACGTTTGGAGAGCTCGCTCGCTATTTGAACGTGGATCGAAATACTGTGAAAAGCTGGGCAGAGCATCATAATCTTCCTTATATATCAAAGATTACAAGAAAAACAAAACGATTTTATTTCGTTTCTCCTGAAGACTTTTGGACATGGGCAGCACATCATAAGGAAAAGATTAATTTTGCGCAAATCGAGAGTGGAGCTATTTTGCCAGAGCCTGCTTGGTTTCATACAGAAAAAAACAAGAACAGGCAATGTCATAAGCGAATTTATAAGCATTGGTCTATAAAAGAGGATAAGGAATTGATGCTTTTACATTCTAAAGGCTGGAAAAAGACATGTATTGCAAAAGAACTTCAACGCTCTGTCAACAGTGTGTATAAACGGATAACAAGATTACTTCACCATCAGCAGAAGCACCATCAAGCTTAGTTTAAAATGGACAGAAGTAGGTTGGAATGATTAGGATGAAATAAAAGAGGGATTAGGCCTCTATCATAATATTAAGTAACATGTAAATAAGAAAGCTTGGATAGCTAAGATAGAAAATAATAATCGTACCCACTAAAAAACACCATAAATAAATGGAGTCATATTCGTAAGAAAGAACAAGTTATCGTGTATAATCCACCATTCATACCGTTGTGCAATTTGAAAAACAATGGTTAATAGAAGCGCAGCAAAGATGCCGACAGGTACAAAACGCTTCATTCTCTCCGTATCGAAAAAGAATAATAAGAACCAAGGGCCAATCAATAAGAACCACATAACAAAGTGAGCCACTCTCATTTCCTCCTATTTTACCTTCATATGCAAAAATAATTGGCAGTGATTTTTATTTTGCGCAAAAAAAGATTGCATTACCCTGCTAGTTAGCCTTTTTTAAAAGTAAAATCGTATCTTGCCTTCATTTAAATTATTGGCACATTTCTTGCATCTTATCTCTTTTGTAGAACAGGAATGAATACAGGAGGGATTAGATGAGACAAACATTATATAAGCCAGCTCGACATTGGAGTGAAATTTCACTTTGGAAAGATGTAACGGAAGAGCAATGGAATGATTGGATTTGGCAATTAACCAATACAATTAAAACGGTTCAAGATTTAAAAGAGGTCATTCATTTAACACCTGAAGAAGAAGAAGGCGTATTGCTTTCAACCAAAACCATCCCACTAAATATTACCCCTTATTATGCGTGGCTCATGAATGAAAACAATTCAAAATGCCCAATTCGTATGCAGTCTGTTCCCATTACAAATGAAATCCACAAAACAAAGTATGATTTAGAAGATCCTCTTCATGAAGATGAAGATTCGCCAGTACCAGGGCTTACTCACCGATATCCAGACCGCGTCCTATTCCTAGTAACAAATCAATGCTCCATGTATTGTCGTTACTGTACAAGAAGGCGCTTTTCAGGTCAAATTGGTATGGGAGTGCCGAAAAAACAGCTAGACGCAGCCATCCATTATATCAGTCAAACACCACAAGTACGTGATGTGCTCATTTCAGGTGGAGATGGCTTGTTAATTAACGACAACATTTTAGAATACATTTTGAAAAATTTACGTGACATTCCTCATGTTGAGATCATTCGAATTGGTACGAGAGCACCGGTTGTGTTTCCTCAACGTATTACCGAGAACTTATGTAACATTTTAAAGAAATATCATCCTGTTTGGCTGAACACGCACTTCAATACATCAATTGAAATTACAGAAGAATCAAAACGAGCGTGTGAAATGCTTGCGAATGCAGGGGTACCGGTTGGAAATCAAGCAGTTATTTTAGCAGGAATTAACGACAGTGTTCCGATTATGAAAAAGCTGATGCATGATTTAGTGAAAATTCGTGTTCGTCCGTACTATATTTATCAGTGTGATTTATCCGAAGGAATTGGACATTTCCGTGCACCTATTAGTAAAGGCCTTGAAATTATGGAAGGATTGCGGGGTCATACATCTGGTTATGCGGTTCCAACGTTTGTCGTAGATGCCCCAGGGGGAGGAGGGAAAATTTCTCTTCAACCTAACTATATTATCTCTCAAAGCGCGAACAAAGTTGTGCTTCGTAACTTTGAAGGTGTCATTACGTCATATCCTGAGCCAGAAAAGTATACGCCTCATACAGCAGATGATTACTATAAAGAGCTATATCCTGAAGTATACGAACAGCATGAGAGCGTGGGTGTACTTTCTCTTATGGATGACACAGCATTTAACCTTGTTCCAGAAGGTGTGAAGAGATTAGATAAACGCAAACATTATCAAGGTAATCCAGATCATCATTCGTTAAAAGACAAACGAGAAAAGCGCGATGAATTAAAAGAAAAGAAATTTCAGTCACAGCTAGAAAAATATGCAGAAGTAGCGGGCAAGGAGGGAAGCGGCACGTGAATTGTGAATGGTGTGAAGCAAAAGAGGTCCGCGAAATAAAAGCCACTGTTTACTGGGAGTTGCCAGACGGGACAAAGACCATTCAAATTGATGAAACTCCTTCTTTTCATTGTCTAGAGTGTCACATGATTTACCAAAAAGATGAAGTGGTGAAAGAAATCGAAGATCAACTGTTTCTCATTCAAACGAAAGAACTTGAAAAGCAACTCATGTTTGATGAATTGATGGCAAAGCCAAGGTTATTAAAACGAAATTACTTTGATTTTTCATCCACATAAAGAAAAGCGCTAAGTTTTTACTTGGCGCTTTTCAATTAGTGAAGAACTGAGCTCGAGTCCCAGCCATCAATTAAAAAAAGTGATCCTTGAAGCAAATCATACAAACCATAAATACCTTCAATCTTTTTATGTTCATACATCTCTACACGCCCAGATAAAATATCAATCATTGTACAATAAGGTGTTCCACTTTCATATTTCATCATGCCATAGCCTTCTTCTATAAAAAAGAAAACCGTTTTCCCTTGCAGTAAGTGTTTAATCAAATCTTGAAGGCTATCAATAGCGATGTGCAGTTCTTCGTTACTGATGAAACGATAGGTGTCAACAATATTTCCAATGAAATCTGGATTTTTCATAGCAACCTCCTGATCAATTAGGTAGTTAATGTCATTTATATACAATTTATTTCGAATTAGTAGTTAAAAAAACAGCGTAGACACTGTTCTTGTGTCTACGCTGTTTTTTTAGAAACGAGATGAGCAACCAAAATGTATCGTTCTGGAGCTGATCCAATAAATGTAAAAGGATAGCATGTACTGACTGTTAGGGTTGCACGTGGTTTTGGCACAATAACTGTTCGATCATCTGAATCTACAATTCTTACTTTATGAACTTTATATTGAAATTCACCGGCAGATGTACGAACAATTAATTCATCACCCACACCAACGTCACCGAGCTTTCGAAAAACAGTATCACGATGTCCTGATAAAACAGAATTGTCATTTTCTCCAGGTAGAACACTACCAGCGAAATGTCCTACACCTTTTTCAAGCTCTTCTTCATTTGTACCATGAAAAATAGGGAGCGTGGCTTCAAGCTTTGGAATGTATAGTTCGCCCATTTCTTCGCCAATCTCTGGCCGAATAGGGTATAATTCTTCTTTTTCCTCTGCCGCTTTGTCCGGTTGAACAGCAGGCTCCTTTTTTACTACCTCTTGCGTTGGTTCGTTCAGTTTAAAAATAAAATAGCCTTTCGCAAACTTGTAAACATTTGTTGTTGAAAACCAAAGTCCAAGAACCATCGTACCGACTGCGAATGCAAGAAGAATCAATCGCTTTTTACGATTGATTCCTTTTAAAAGCGCCATATTAAATTTGACGCACCTTTCGATATACAATAAATCCAACAAATACAAACAGAAGTCCAAATAGGGTATTCATCAAGTAGTTAGAAGCTGTATCGGGAAGCTTTGCGCCTTTAACGGTTTGATGCTCAGATTTCTTTTCTGCTACCATTTTTTGCTTTTCTGTTTTAGGAGCCTTTGTCGTTGGTGTGACACTTTGTTCAACGACGTTTGCTGATTCCTCAATTTGTTTTCCTGTGTCTGTAATGATTTCAGAATCAAACATCTCGCCAGTTAAAAGCATGTCTGCTAAAAACTCACCTTGTAGGTTATAGAAAGAGATTTTTAAACTAGCATTTTGCAATTCTTCTAATGAGACTAAGTCTGTAAAAGAGATAGATGTCTCTGTTTGACCTTGTACTAAAGTAAACTCTACTTTTAAATGGAAGATGGAAAGCATCTCGTTAAAAACAGACATAAGCTCGGCAATCTGTTCAGATGTTAGCTCTGTCGCAACATCGAACTCTTCAAAGCTCATCATACGATTTGCAAGTTCTTCTAAACGCTGAAGAGTTTCAGGCTTCATTAACTCTTCTTCAATTGACATGAAGTGAGCTTCTAAACGCTGAAGTTCTTCTTCTGTTAACCCAAACTCATCTTGGAACATTTCTGATAGCTCTAGCAACATGTCTTCATCTATCTCTGTCATGTCACCTTCTGTGTAAAACCATACTGTTAAATCTAAATCATCAACATAAATGTAATCTTCTAGGCTTTCACCATTCTCAGCTAATAAAGCAGTAAGTGACTCTTTATCTAATTCATATTGTTCATAGATGTAAGATAAATTACTGAGGTCAGCTAAAATAACTTCACCTAAAAAGTCTTTTAACTCTTCGACTGATTGAAAAGAGTCCAAAGAATCCTCGTAAAACGAAAGAGCGGATTCAATATGTTCTTTTGTTACGGTAAAACCTCTATCAGCACTCACTTCTGTTAAATAGACGTCCAAATCCTGTTCAAACATTGGGTCTTGTGCAGCTAGTGATGCTACTGGAAATAATCCAGTTAATAGTGAAAAAATAAGTAAAATTGCACCAATCTTTTTCATGTTTATTCCTCGTTTCCACTTAAATAGTTCTATGATTCTAGAAAATTATAAGCGAGAAAGAATAAATTAACAATCATGATATTATTACCAATTTTATACGATGAAATCTCTTGATTAAGTAGAATGGCACGTATAATCAATCATTCTTTTTTGCTAGCAAAATTCTAATAAATGTTATTTTTATTACATTATTTAACAAATAGATTTCATTTCGATTAAAAAATCAGAATAAATAAAATGTTATGTATAATTATTTTGTTAATCATTTTCAGGGGAGGAATAAAGATGAAGAAAAAAATGAGCAACGTAACGGTACTATCACTTTTAACGTCTAGTTTTTTACTAGCATCATCTGTACAAGCCCAAACACCATATTACGGAAAAACCTACACACAGCCTCCACAAGTAGCAAAACTCTATCCTCATGTTCAAGTGCCGGAGCAAACTCCTGCTTTTACGAAAGAAGGAGAGGCATTCACAACGCAAGAAGAGTTACTAACATACATATCTAAGCTTGAAAAAAAGAGCAATCATCTACTAGTAAAAAGCATTGGTCAATCTCAGCGAGGACTAGATATTCCAGCTCTTTATTTCACAACAGAAAAAGATTTTTCACCAATGTCGTTCTCAAAGAAGCCAACCGTTTGGCTACAAGCGCAAATTCATGGAAATGAACCAGCAAGTGGAGAAGCAGCTCTTGTTATTGCAGAGCGCTTAACGGGTAAGTTAGGCAAAGAGGTGTTAAAAGACGTAAACGTCATCGTAGTTCCTCGTATAAATCCAGATGGATCCTATGATTTCACTCGTACCCTTGCGAGTAAAGATGATGGAAATCGAGATCACATAAAGCTAGAAAACAAAGAAGTCCAAGCCATTCACCAAGAATTTAATCGTTATTCACCAGAAGTGGTGATTGATGCTCATGAATACACGCCAACTGAAAAAGCATTTAATGAAATAGGTATTTTGAAGTATCATGACATTCTTTTATTATCTGGTAAGAACTTAAATATTCCTGAAAAATTACGCACCTACTCTGATGAAGTTTTTGTAAATCCAACACATCAAAAGCTAAGAAATCAAGGGTTTTCTAGTGATAACTACTATACAAGTGGAACGAGTACACCTGAACAAATCGAACTTGCAGAAGGAGGAACAGATTCTCGCATCGGTCGAAATGCATTTGGATTACACCCATCTATTTCATTTTTAGTAGAAAGTCGTGGAATTGGAATTGGACGAGAAGACTTCCCTCGTCGTGTTGCTGCTCAAGTGTCTACGCATGAACACATTATTAAAACAGCCGCAAAGCATGCTAAAGAATTGAAAAAGCTTGTTAGAAAAGAGCGTATCGAACTTGTAAAGAAAGGGTTACGAGTGGGTGATGATGATCAAGTTATCATCAACAGTAAACCAACAGAAAAACAAAACATGTCTTTACCTTTTGTTAATATTGAAAAAGGTGAAGTGACCAATCTACCAGTAAAGTATTTTAGCTCCTCAGATGCAGTTCCTATATTAACGCGTGAACGCCCGACAGCTTACATTGTAAAACCAGAGTACGCAAATGTAGCAGAAAAACTTAAAAATCAAGGAATAAAAGGATTTGCCTTATCTCATGAGACAAAGATTCCTGTACAAACGTATCAAGTAATCAAAAAAGAGCAAGGAGAAAAAGTGGAAGGCATTGATTTAGTGAATGTTGAAACAACACTTGAAAATAAAAGCGTTACGCTTCCAAAAGGAACCTTTGTTTTTCCGACTGCACAACCACAAACGAATTTGCTATCTCTATCGCTAGAACCAGAATCAATTGATAGCTATGTTACATTCGGCTTCATGCCAGCAGAAGTAGGGGAAGAACTTCCTTTCTATCGGTTTATGCTAGATGATCAGAAACTAAAATAATGAACGAATGAAACGCTTCTAAGCCAAAGACTTATTGTGAAGGAACACGCAGCATCCCTTGCTAGACTAAATAAAGAGATGGGTGAGGAATAGGGATGTTATGGTTCTTTATTTTGTCATTAATCGTGTTTGAGTGAGCTTTATTTTTATGTACATAAGCACCACTTTTTCGAATATAATTTATGAACTTCAAGCCATTACTTCCTAAATTGTGAACATTTTGTTAAATGTTAATTAAATATTTAGAAAATTCTTTATTTTAGACTCTTGAAGTGATAAAGTAAGAAAAAGAGAAAATTAGAGGTGAAGAATCGTGATGGTAGAGCTTGTGAACTATGAGACAAAGTGGCCGCTTTTGTATCAATTTGAAAAAGTTAACTTACAGCGTTTGTTAAAAGACTACGCACCAAAAATTGAACATATCGGAAGTACTGCTGTCTCGGGACTTTCTGCAAAACCAATTGTTGATGTGATGATTGGGTTAAAGCATAAAGAAGATTTAGATGCGGTGGCACTTATTTTAGCAAATAGAGGATACACGTACTTACAGAAATACAATGAAATCATGCCATATCGCCGCTTTTTTGTGGGCTTAAAAGATGGCGTCATTAAAGAACATTATCCAACAGTGATTACCAGTGACGTAAATGATGAATTTCTTACACATGAAAAACGCTCTACTCATATTCATGTTACAACAATTGATAGTGCTTTTTGGAAAGATCATTTGCTGTTTCGCGACTGTTTAAAAGAAAATGGTCATTTACGTGAACAGTATGAGTCTCTCAAACGTAAGTTATCAACATATCAATGGGCAGATGGAAATGATTATGCTCACGCTAAAGGAGAATTCATTCAAAGTATATTAGAAAAAGCCAGCGTACCAGTGCTAGGGCGATAAAATAAAAACGGCTCAATCGTCAAAAGCTAGATCATAATCTACTTAGACATTGGCCGTTTTCTTTAAGGTTATTCGCTATCAACTAAAACGAGTGGCTCTAAATTTTGTGCTTTATTTATTGCTAAAACTGTGTATGTTTTACCTGCTTCAACCTTCGTACCAGGCAATGCAAGAACTTCTTTATTGCCATCAACCGTTGTAACGGCTAAATCATAAGAACCAGCTGGAAGCTCAGCATACGCAGAGACATCTTTAAATTTTAAATTTGAGAAAAGCGGTTTACCACCTTTAGGGCCAACATTTACGGCAGGTGCATCAGGTGAGAAGTGTCCCACACGTACTTTTGCTTTTCCATTTGGTGCCGTTGTTTCATTTGTTAATACTTTTAACTCAAGTTTGTCTAGCGTGTTAATTGCAGCGACAGTATAGCTTTTATCGCCTTCTACAACTAAGCTAGCCGTAATGACAGGGTCTTTTTGACCTTTTGTACCAGCTGCAAAAATCTCTACTTTTCGCTCCCCAGCAGGTACAGTTAAATACTCGGTTGCATCCTTAAACTTTGCTCCTTCTACTGCGGCAGTTCCATCTACAAACACATCTACAGCTGGTGCGTCAGGCGAAGCATGTACAATGCGTACTTTCGCTTCTTTTGCAGATGCATCTGGATTCGGGCTTGGTGTTTCAGCTGCAAATGCAAGCTGACTTGAACAAACCATCATGACAATAGCAGTGATCGTCATTAAATAACGCTTTATTTTCATTATCGTCAACTCCTTTATGTTATTGCGCTTATGTATAAATTTTTGGCGCATTTTTATCGTGTGCGAATTGTCCATGACTATACATAAAAAGTCTACTTTTTGGATTTTGATTATTAAAAAGTCTATGCAGATAAAAAGATAGAGGCGATCTCAACATGAATGAATTGAGATCGCCTCTAACACTTTAGTTCTGACTTTTTAAATATCGTAACTTCTCTTCAATCACTTTCTGAGCTATCGTTAATACCTCTTTTTCATTCATTTGCTCTTTTGTCGTACAGCGAAGTATCATCTCAGGAGTGTCAATTAATGAGATTGTGGTTGTGTAGCTTGATTTAGATGTTTGGTTTAAACGAATCATCGCATCACGAAGGCTGTCTGCTTGCTGATTAAATCGATGAACGGCTTCCTCTACATGATGATTGACACAATTGTTTTTGTCTCGTAATGCTTCTATTTGTTTTCGATAATCTTTCAACATTTTTTCACCCTCTAGTAAAAGTATGTAACATATATATGCAGATGAGAGGGAAAGTAGAATTGTTTCTATATAATTCCTCATTTTCATTTAGTAGAGAAAGCGTGTGACTCGACGCATTATTTCTAACCATCAGCATTTACTCAACTATGTACACAATGAGCCACTACTATAAATGATGGGCTAGTTGAGGGAGTTTGTGAATCAACGAATCATTTTATTCATAAATTCGACCCATTACAATTGTATGATAGTAATTGCCATCAGACAGACGTTTATCTTTTTTTAACACACCTTCTATTTCAAAGCCTAGACTTTTATATAACGTTACGGCTTTTTTATTCGTTTCGAGCACATGTAGTGTCATCTTTTTTAAGTTATTTGAATCAGCCCAAATGATTGATTTGCTTAAAAGCTTTTTTCCAATGCCATATCCCCAATAATCTTTTAACACACCAACCCCGAATTCTACTTTATGAGACAATCGTTTCAACTTATTTCCTTGACATCTTGAAAAGCCTACCATTTGACCCTGAATGACTGCCACTAAAAATAAATTGTTGTCACTTTCAGAATCATTTTTAATAAGTTGCTCAAAATCATGTTCGTTCATCAAAGCTTCGCCAGGTTCTCGGTCTAAGTTTTCAGTTTCTCCGTCAATTTGTAGTCGCAATTGAGCTAATTGTTTCGCATCAGCATGAACAGCTGATCTTATCGTATATGTAATTCCTCTTTTATAAAATTCTTCATTGTTAATAATCATTTTGTTCACTCATTTCTTTATATAGTAACTTACTTTATTGTGAAACGTTTCCTTTTATACAAATCATGTTTGTTTTAGAAGGGAAAATGATGAACTAAGCAATAAATGATGACAATTCTTTTTGGTTTTTATCACCGTACACCGGATGTTTTGGTATAATTTAACTTTACTAACATCATAGAGGAAGGGTGAAGTTATGAAACTTCAAGTACGTGCGTTTGTCTTTTTAGGTTTACTCACTCTTGTGGCATGTTCGAATAATGAATATGAAAAAGCTATGAGTAACGGTATGAAAAGCATAGGAGAAAAAGATTATTATATGGCATCCACTTACTTTGAATTGGCGTTATTTGAGAAGAAGGGGGACGAACAAGCCTCTTTATATTTAAATCAAGCTTATTATATGGAAAGGGCTTTACAAGCGTATGAGAAAAAAGACTTTGATGCGGCCCTTCAGTCTCTTCAAAAAGTGGTAAGCAGCAAAAGTGGACTACAAACCGTTCAAATGGAGGCGGAAAAGTTAATCGATCACATTCACTCTGAAAACGACGTAACGTCTTTGTTTGAAGAAAAAATGACAGAAGTGAAAAACATGATTGATAATGAGACGTACAATGATGCAAAAAACAAATTAGAAACGTTACAAAGAGAGCTTGAAGCCAATGACTCTTTATCCGATTATGAATCTGAATTAAGGGTTCTAACAGAGCAAGTAAAGATTGGTATACAGAAGAAACAAGCTAAAGTAGTAGATGAGACAAAAGAAGTAGCAGCACCAAAGAAAGGCCCATCAATTAAATCAGATTCGAACTCAAGAAACATTACGTATCAAACTTATACAAATTCAAGATTTGGCTTTTCGATTCAATATCCAAGTCATCTAATGATGGCACCACCACCTACAAATGGAGATGGCGCAATATTTTTTAATGAAGAGCTTGAAATAACTGTATATGGAAGTCATCAAACTTGTGTAAATGGAGATACAATTGAAGAGTGCTATGAAGAAGAGCTTACTAGTATCCCTGTGAATGTGACTTATAAAAAGCAATCAAATAATTGGTATGTTCTTTCCTATATAGAAAATGGGTTTATAGTCTATAAGAAATCTTTCTTCGGCCAAAGCGTATCAAATTCGTTCATTATTAAGTATCCAGCTAATTTAAAAGAAAAATTTGATCCGGTTGTAACTCATATTTCAAAGACCTTTGTGTCATCTGCTTATTAAAGAGAAACCTGTGTAAGATAGTTAAGCTGAGAAAGCCGGTTTACATGCAACATCCCTTGCCCGTCTATCCATTGATACAACTGGAATTTGAAGGGGAAGGGATGTTGAGTATGAAGTCAAATGAGGTACTATTACTCGTTTTGAATAACCCTCTTTGACTTCTTATTTTGCTGTTACCTTTTTTAGTTCATTTAATACATCGCTTGGTTCAACACGGTCTTTATAATCCGCTTTTGCATATTCATAAGCGATTGTACCGTCTTGAGCAATGATATACGTAGCTGAAACGGGTAAAGTCCAAGAATCATCGGCATTATGCTCATCCACACGTAAGCCAAATTCTTTATATAAGTCAATAAGATAATCTGGTAAGCGATAGACAAGGTCAAATTCTTGTGCAACCTTATTCCCTACATCACTTAACACATGGAAGTTTAGTTCGCTTTTTTCTTTTGTATTTAATGATTGATCAGGGGTTTGAGGGCTAATCGCAACAAGCTCTCCACCTGCTTCATGAATCTCATCAAGAATTCCTTGGTATGCACGGAGTTCCATGTTGCAATATGGGCACCAACCACCGCGATAAAATGTAACAATGACAGGTCCTTTTGCTAATAAATCATGAAGCTTTACTTCATCATTTAGTGCATTAGGTAATGCAAACGTAGGGGCTTTGTCGCCTACACGCAAACCTTTTGATTCATTTGATTGTTCTAATTCATCGATTGCTTTTTTCATTAAATCTTGCTTTTCTTGTGGAACGCGTTTCTTAAAGCTCTCAATATACTCTGCGAATTGCTTTTGTAACGTTGATTGTGTCATAAACATTCACTCCTCTACTAAGATTCATCTTTAGTATACCGATAGGAAATATGGATGTAAAAAATTATGCTTTCAAAATAACTGAAACTTAGATAACATGGAATAAATTTCTTTGTAACTTTTAAAAGAATGATTCGTCTAATAGATTTAAGGGGTACACTAATAAGTAACTAACAAGGACATGTGGTGATAACAATGAATGAACGATCAAGATTGCGAGCAGAACGTAAACGAAAAAGAGGGAAGAAGCGTCGGTTTCTTCTATTACTATTAGTAATTGGACTTTTATTTATTGGGTACAATGCAGTGCAGTATATCCTAGCACTAAATCAATATAGTGACGATACAGGTAAACAAGACTTTGATTTTTCAGGTGAAGAAGTAAAGGGGAAAATTAATGTTTTGTTAGTAGGTGTTGATTCAAGGGGAGAAGAAAAGTCGCGTGCAGATACAATCATTGTGGCACAGTATAACAGTGATTCAAATACGCCTAAACTAATGTCTATTATGCGTGATTCATATGTGGACATCCCAGGTCACGGGAAAAATAAAATTAATACTGCGTACTATTTAGGAGGACCTGAATTACTTCGTCAAACCATTAAAGAAAACTTTGGGATTGGCTTAGAATACTACGCTGTTGTTGATTTTAAAGGATTTGAATATGGTGTTGACGAACTGTTTCCAAAAGGTGTTGAGATTGATGTTGAAAAAGCAATGTCAAAAGGAATTGGTGTAGAACTTGAACCAGGCTTGCAAACGCTAAATGGAAAAGAGTTATTAGGTTATGTTCGCTTTAGACAAGATGCTGAAGGTGACTTTGGGCGCGTACGAAGACAACAACAAGTGTTAAACATCTTAAAAGATGAAATGAGAAGTGTATCAAGTGTAGCTAAAATTCCTCGCTTATCAGCAATCGTTACGTCAACCGTTGATACGAATTTAAGTAAAGCAGCACTATTTACAATTAGTAAAGATGTGATTACAGGAAGCATGAACGATTCGGAATCGTTAAGTATCCCTGTTCAAGGTGGTTACACGGATCAACGTTATTCAGGTGTGGGACTAGTTCTTGACTTGGACATGGAGAAAAATCGTCAAGCAATCGATGAGTTTTTACAGTAAAAAAGGAGCTTTCCTGAAAGGTTAATAAATATTTTTTAAAAAAAACGGGTGTCTAAAAAGGGTTTTTATTCCTTTTTAGACACCCCCTTTGTGTTAAGGAATAGATGAATCCAGTATAATAGCAGAAAAAGGAGAGGGGATGAGGTTTTATGGGCAATGAGATTCTACGTCATTTTGTCGCTACATTAGCATTCAGAGGCAGCGTTGCATTTCAAAATGCTCCGTCGTCATTTGCTACGTTTGAAGCAGGAAAAGAAATACGCTCACCTGTTGAGATTTTAAATCATATGACAAACGTACTCACGTATATCCTTCAATCATTTGGTGATAAACAAGCTACATTTGAAGAAATAAAAAGCTGGGATGAAGAAGTGGAACGGTTTTATCATACGCTCGAACAAATAGATAAAGATCTGCAAGAAGAGAAACAGCCAACCACTTTGTCCATAGAGAAAATGCTCCAAGGCCCTTTATCAGATGCGATGATGCATGTAGGTCAGTTGCTAACACTACGTCGACTTGCGGGGTGTTCAGTAGAACGAGTGAGTTACATAAAAGCAGAAGTAAAAGCAGGACATATTCGCCCCTTAAAAAAATGACGTGAATCATCACGTCATTTTTTTGTGCAAGAAGCTTCGAAATATAAAGGGTAATGGCGGCTACATCCTGGGTTAAAAGAAGAAGAACAGTGAGGGCATGTGGAGTTGCTGTTCATATATTCATAAATGGTTAATTCATTTTGACAAACTCCACAAAGAATTGCTTTTTCATGAAAGGCTTCTTTAGGCCACACTTTAATCTCATGAGTGGCATCATGTTCGTGACATTGATAGCAAGGATAGTATGTTTGACAACAATAAAATTTAATGGCAATAATATCGCGCTCGGTGTGGTAATGTGAGCAACGTGTTTCGTGATCAACCAGATCACCTTTCACTTCTATTTTTTTCATCTTTATCACCTCATATGTTTGCTTAAATGGTGCAATACAGCGACTTTAATCGCATGAGTATAATGGTAGAAGACGCTATTTTTTGTTCCTTCTCTTTCTTTGAATGTAAAAGAACGAAACATGGCCTTTCGCATCGCTGTACTAATCTCTAATTGAACCCCTTTTTGACGAGAGGTACGGTTGCAAATGTTTTGATTATGCGTACCAGATAAACGTTCTCCCTTTTGAAGTAGCTTACATTGAAAACCAGCGTTTGTTAGGCGTTGATAAATCTCATTTGCCAATTCTACATCCAATCCACCGATGAGCGTATACGCTTCGTCTCCGCTGCATCCATGAAAGGCAATACTATGTGAATGATTCTCAACCAACTGTATGCAAGTCGGTTCATCAAAGTTCGCGGATGTGATATGTAACGAAGAATTCTGGCCAGGAGGCTTTATTCCTTCAAATAGATAGATAGAGCCAACGTCTCTCATTTCTCGAACTAGCTCTGATGTCCCCGGTTCAATACTCCCGCCATGATTTGCCAAAAAAACAATGTCAGCCTCTGGTTGGTAACGATGTTCAATGATGTAGCTCGTTCCATATGGTTCATTTATTTCTAACTGCGAAAAACTTGCATACACATCACTCATTGTACCTCTCCCTTAAAAAGATGTTATCCCTTATTCATACCATATCTACCTATGTCTATAAAGAGATAGATGTAGATTTTACAAAAACGAAAGAAATGGCTGTTTCTAAAATGAGTAGAAGAGACAAGCTGTAACGCCAAGAATATTCACTATATTTCTCAATACTGAGGTAATAGAAGTGATGATAAACTTAAATGTAGAGACCACTTTTCCTATCTAAAGTAGATGTATATAAGAAGGGAGAAGGAGCGATTGAAACCGCGTAAAAAAATCGTCATGCGTTGTTTGTTCAGTCTTTTTTTAACTCTTGGGATAATGGTAGTAATCAATCAAACATATGATCCAGTCTTATTTACAGTTGGAAATAACGTGGAGCGTATGAGTAAGTGGAACAAAGTAAAGCATTTGTATCTTTCAAATGATGCATCCTTACAAGAGAAGCAGGCTGCTATTCAACAGAGAAGTCTTGAAAATTTAGTTATTGAGCAAGGAAAGGAAATGGGGATTCATATACAAGACAAAGATGTACAACAGCACATTCTTCAACTAGGGAAAACCAAAAAGGAACGTGATGAAAAGCTGAAAGAAATGAATCTCACAGAAAAAGAAAGCATAGAGAACATTCAGCGAGCCATGATTGGCATGAAGGTGAAGAATGTGGTCACTAGTCATATTTTTGTGACAAAGGAAGAAGCAAGGCAATTTTATGATAAACATAAACAAGCTTTTTACGTTCCTGAGCTAAGAACATTGCAATACATACGAACGAGTGTCGGTTTCGACAAAAAAGAAGTTGAAGAGCGATTGAATGATGAAACGATTTATAATCATGACTGGAATGCAGAGCAAACGCATGAAGAGTGGAAAGAGCTACTATCTATTCAAGAACTAGCTTCAGAAGTGCCAGAATCTGTAGCTAAGCAAATGTTTCAAACCTCAACTCAGCAACTCATGGGGCCTATTGAGAGAGAAGGGAACATGTACTGGTTTCGAATCCAACACGTTCAACCACCCTATCAGCAATCGTTTAATGAAGTGAAAGGCAAAATTCATGCCACTCTTTTACATGAAAAACAAAAACAGTTCTACGGAAATTGGCTAGAAACACAAAAACAAACAAACAATTATCAATTGCATACGGACAATTTGACGAGGCCTCCTCTTTATGCATTTTTTTCTGACATCTCCGTTAATGTCCGCTTTATCATAAATCTTTAATGAGCTATGTGGAACAATTTTTGTTTCTTATAGAAAGAATGGAAAAAGGAGCCGATGGAGAGATGAAAAAGTCAAAGATGTTTGTTGCGAGTATGTTTTGTGTCAGTTTGCTTTGTGGAGCCACGACTACAATGGCAGAAAAGAAAGAAAGCGGTCCAGTCATCGCGGATGAGCCGATGTGGAACGTTGCACCTCCACCAACAAACTATAATCCAATACTAAAAGAGCAGTTAGATAAGGAAAATGCACAAGATAAAAATACGTTTAGAGTTGCTGCGAACCCAATCATCGTTCTTGATCCTGGCCATGGGGGAACTGACCCAGGTGCTGTTGGAAATGGAATCAAAGAGAAAGATATTGTATTAGACATTGCAAAACGCTCTAGAGATTATTTGATTGCAAATTACCCAGCAACTGTGTATATGACAAGAAGTACGGATACAACGGTTTCATTAGAAAGTCGCACCGCATATGCCAATAGCGTAGGCGCAAACTTTTTTGTATCCATGCATATTAATAGCTACAGTACATCGACTCCAAACGGCTTAGAAACGTATCATTATTATGGCAGTACGAACGGTTCCCGTTTGGCAACGAGCACGTACAATAAACTAAAAAGCTCTTACTCTACGCTTCGAGGGGTAAAAGAAGCAGGGTTTTATGTTTTAAAATATACAAATATGCCAGCAACTCTAGGGGAAACAGGCTTTATTAGTAATGCTACGGATGCAGCAAACTTAGCGACTACTACTTTCCGCCAAAATTTAGCCACTCAATATGCGCAAGGAATGCATGAATATTGGTGGGGATTTTAGAAAAGACAAAAAATGACGAGCAATAGAGCTCGTCATTTTTTTATTGAACTAGACTGCGCATTCACAACAGATGTTACAATATGCTCTGAATCCCACTCATGTTCCGACAGTGTAATAAGCGGATAGGGGACAGGAAAAAGAGCTTTCTTAATTTCCTGAATGGTTTGACCTTGATTGTGAAGGTGCAAAATTTTCCCCTCTAACTCTTCTAAGTAGCTCAATTTTCTCTGCAACATCACTTTTCCATCCTTCACATATCCAGCGTGTGAGCAGAACATTTCTTGGAAATCGTGTTGTAACACGGTACGAATGGATTCAATAATAGTTGAGATGGATTCATCACGCATAATAATTTTTGTTTTTGGAGTAACAAATAAGTCTCCTGAAAACAACATGCCTGTATCGTTATTAAGAAAAACCATATGATCATCAGCATGACCTGGTGTATAAATAGACGTCCATTTGTAGTTCTCTGAGGTGAAAGTAGATTGAAGAGGTTTGGGGTGAAAAGGATGTCGTGCTCCCCAAAAGTGTTGACGATAACGAGGATAGCTCCCTTCCTTTGTACTATCATCAATTGACATTTCGTGAATGTAAATTGGAATGTGTTTGTTTTGTTCAATCCAAGGGGCACAGCCTGTATGGTCTTCATGTAGATGAGTTAATGCGACAAAGTCGAATGATTCCAATCGATAAAGCGGTATAAATTCTTGTAGTAAGCTTTCAGGTCCCGTATCAACTAACATGTTATCTGTTAAGAAAACATAGATGTTCATGTGTGCATCTTGCAGTGAAACGGTTCCTTTTGCACATACGACACCACTATGTGTACTAATTTCAATCATTAAATTCACTCCCATCTTTTTCTAACAATAGTTTACCATATGCTGATGATGAATGAACTTATTTTATTTAGCTTCCATTTCCTCATTTTCTATATTTATGTTAATAAAGGAATAGGTAGCGAACAACGGTAAAAGATTTAGTAACTTGTTCACCTTAAGAAGATTGACAATTCTGACAGGTAAGTGTACTCTATGTGTGTAATTATCAATTCATATTATACCACTATGATATAGAGGGTATAAAAAGTCGATAAATGAATGGTTCATTACAGTAGGAATCCAAACGCTGCCTTGCCAATAGATGGATGCATGTACGGTGTTAATGTTAGCAAGATTGATAGTTAACAAGTCAGATAAGGGCTAGTTATAGGTTCATAAACAGGGTTTTCGTACATAAAACGGAGGGGATAAAATGACGTATAGCTACATTGAACGATTACACTGTCCAAAGTGTGATGCAACGTATAAAGCGAACGAAATCAATCATTTATGTCAATGCGGGTCACCGTTACTAGTCAATTATGATATTGAAGCTGCCAAGCAGACGTGGAAGAAGGAAGATTTACAAACAAGGCCAGCCAACCTATGGCGCTATCACGAGATGTTGCCGATTATAAGCGAAGAACATGTCGTTACATTAGGGGAAGGGATGACGCCTCTCATTCCTATGAATAAGATTGGTAAAACGTTAGGTATTCCCTCATTATATATGAAAGATGAAGGGCTTGTTCCAACTGGTTCATTCAAAGCAAGAGGAGCTGCTGTTGGCATATCAAAAGCAAAAGAGTTAGGTGTAACCAAATTAGCCATGCCAACGAACGGAAATGCAGGAGCTGCTTGGTCTTTATATGCATCAAGAGCAGGCATTGAATCCTACATTGTCATGCCAAAGGATGCACCGTCTATTACACGTAAAGAGTGCGCAATCGCAGGGGCAAATTTATTTTTAGTGGATGGACTGATTAGCGATGCAGGTAAAATCGTAGGAGAACTTGTGCAAGAAGAAGGGTTTTATGATTCTTCTACATTAAAAGAGCCTTACCGAATTGAAGGTAAAAAAACGATGGGCTATGAAATCCTCGAACAATTTAATTGGAAGGTACCAGACGTAATTTTATATCCAACCGGTGGAGGTGTTGGTATTATTGGTATTTACAAAGCAATTGTAGAGCTTCAGCAATTAGGTTGGATTGAGGAAGGGAAGTTTCCGCGCCTAGTCGCTGTGCAAGCAGAAGGTTGTGCGCCAATCGTAAAAGCTTGGGAGGAAGGAAAAAAAGAATCCATGTTCTGGGAAGGCTCAGAGACAATAGCATTCGGTATTAATGTACCAAAAGCCATCGGTGATTTTTTAGTACTAGAAGCCATTTATAAAACAAATGGTTGTGCAATTGCTGTGTCAGATCAAGAGATTGCGAGAGAGCAAGCATGCGTTGCTCAGAATGAAGGGGTGTTTATTTGTCCAGAAGGTGCTGCTACATTCACGGCTGCTCGAAAGCTACGTGAAGACGGTTGGATTCAAGAAGACGAGCATGTAGTGTGCTTAAACACAGGACAAGGAATTAAATATCCAGAGAGCGTGTATGTGGATGTGCCTCTTCTTCAGTGTGGAGATCGTATTTCAATAAAGTCATAATCTTAGAGGAAGTCGTTTTTCTTACAAGAAGAGCGGCTTTTTATGATGAAAATGAGCGATAAGTTAGTTTGTTTCACACTTCAAACGTGATATAATGTGTGGTTGTATATGCCACATATTTACCAGTCTTATACATAAGAATGAAAATAGTGAATGATTAACATAAAAGAGAGGCAAAAAAATGACAAAAAAAATGATTGTATTTACGGGTGGAGGAACGGCTGGTCATGTGACACCGAACATTGCCATCATGAACGAACTGGATCAAGCAAAATGGGACATTCAATATATTGGGTCTCATAAAGGCATTGAAAAAGAATTGATTGAAAAAATTAATGTACCTTATCATTCCATTTCAAGTGGAAAGCTAAGAAGATACATTGATATGGAAAATGTAAAAGATGTATTCCGCGTTATGAAAGGAGTAGGAGATGCTCGTCGTATTCTTAAGAAATTAAAGCCTGCTCTTGTTTTTTCAAAAGGTGGATTTGTAACCGTGCCAGTCATTATGGCAGCAAAATCGCTTAATATTCCAGTTTTTATTCATGAAAGTGACTTAACACCAGGCTTAGCAAATAAAATTGCTCAACGCTTTGCAACGAAAATCTTCACTTCATTCGATGAAGCAGCTAAATACTTCCCAGCTGATAAAGTGACCGTTGTTGGCTCACCTATTCGAAAAGAATTATTACAAGGTCGTGCACAGGTTGGTTTAAATTGGCTTCATTTTTATGACACTCTACCAGTTCTCACAATTATGGGAGGAAGCTTAGGTGCACGTCGAATAAATGAAGCTGTTCGTGAGGCTTTACCTGAGCTAACGAAAAAGTTTCAAATCGTTCATTTATGTGGAAAAGGAAACGTTGATGAATCACTAAAAGATGTTCGAGGGTATAAACAGCTAGAGTATGTACATGACGAGCTGTCAGACGTATTAGCAGCAACGGATTACGTCATTACACGCGGTGGTTCAAATGCCATTTTTGAATTTTTAGCACTTCATAAGCCAATGTTAATTATTCCATTATCAAAAGCACAAAGCCGCGGAGATCAAATTTTAAACGCAGCGTCATTTAAGAAAAAAGGCTTCAGTCTAGTACTCGAAGAAGAACAATTAACGAAAGAAACGCTAATGGAGCATATCCAGCAGCTTCAAAAAGGTGCGTTAACGATGAAGCAAACGATGAGAGAAGCAACAAAAACAGACGCCATTTCTACTTTAGTGCGTGAAATTGAAGCAATAAAATAAAACCTTCTATTTAGAGGCTGAGCCAAACAGGGGTGTTTGTCTTAGCCTCTTTTTATTTCGTCTAGAAGGAAGAAGAGTGCCGTGAAGGGTTTGTTCGTTCACTACTAACTCACAATCATTTAACAGAGAATCGATAGAGTTGAGAGGTTTCATCGATAAGTTCAAATTACCAGCAGGAAAATATAACGAAGTGTGAACAAGGAAGTTATTGAGTGGTGTCGAATAAAAGAGAAGAGAAATAAGAAATAAGGAGAATCAGCATATACAATGAAGGCAGCATTACAACAGCTAACTCAGTCAGTATTTTATTTACCATCAGATTCAGCAACGGATAGACCGGTTCTCGGTGCAATTCAAGGGAAGAATCAAACGTTACTCGTTGATGCCGGTAACTCTTCTGCACATGCGAAGTTATTTTTGAGTGAATTGAAGAAACAAGATCTGTATGCTATAACGAGTGTTGTACTCACACATTGGCATTGGGATCACATTTTTGGGACGAAAGAAATGAACCTTTTTACGTTGTCATCAGAGCAAACGAAACAAGCTATTGAAAAGATGATCAATTATGAATGGACAGACGAAGCATTAGAGGAACGAGTGAAAGAAGGGATAGAAATTCAGTTTTGTGCCGATATGATCAAAGCTGAATTTGGTGATAACCGTCGTATAGAGATTCAGCTACCTAACATGACAATAAATAAGTTAGTAAGGATAGATTTAGGCAATATTCATTGCACAATTGAACATGTAGGCGGAGATCATGCATCAGATTCAACCATTGTCTATGTAGAGGAAGAGAACGTTCTTTTTCTTGGGGATTGTTTGTATCCAAATTTGTATAGTAAGACTCCTCAATATACAGTGAAACATACGCGTGCTTTACTACAAGCGTTAGGCAAATACAAAGCAAATCACTATGTTCTTTCACATGAGCTTCCTTTATCACCTGTTCAATATAATGAATATATCCAACTTCTTGCCATTCTTTGTGAGTTAACAGAAACGCATCAAGGAAATAAACAGAACATAACTGAAGCACTTTCGATAAGACTAAATAAAGAGCTAAATGAAGATGAACGTGAAACCATTGATTGTTTTGTGAATGGTTATATTGATTAAAATAAGATAAAAAAGGGCAATTCTGCACCAAGGATTGCTCTTTTTTTGTCTTTGTTGAGCAAAAAGGTATGAAATGATACTCCATATATCTCCCTAGTTCTTTCTTTTATGAAAAGTTGTAGATAAGATATATCTTTATTTTATGGTGTAATAGTTTCAGATTAAAAATAGGTTTAAAAGCTTATTTTTTTCCGTATTATCCCACAAATTAAACATTTGGTCATTTTTATTAACTAGGACCTTGCATGTATGATTCAGAGAGATTTTTCAGAAAGATGATTAGTTGAACGAAAAACATAACCAATTTATCACAATTAATATGATGAAAGTCATGATTTTGTATGTACAAGAAATATTTTGTTATATTGGAATAATAAAGAAAAAGTTTCCCTAAATAAATCCTTTCTCGTATATTCTGTCAAAAATGGATTTGCTATAATGATTCTCGCTATCAGTTATGGAAATACATTCTTATAAAACCTATTAATGGATTTATTGATTATTTTTTTACAATTTTATTAGGTGAATGAGAAATTGACGTACTTTAGACCAAAAAGGGGAAACAGAATCATGACAGAAATTACAATGACTAGAAAAGAAGCTATAGCAAAAAAAAGAGCGATAAAGCGTAAGAAGAAAGCAGGAAAAGTAACAACAATGGCTTGTGTAGCAGTGATGGGAGCTGCATTCATGAATGTTAACTCGGTGAAAGTAGCTGCTTGTAGTGATACATACACAATTAAAAATGGCGATACACTTTATTCATTAGCAAAAAAGTATAACGTAACGGTTGAGCAATTAAAAAATGCGAATGGATTAACGTCTGACTTTATTCGCACGGGGATGGATCTAGCTGTGCCTGCTGCTCATTTAATCGATCAAGAGAAAAAGGTAATCAATCTGCCAGAGTATACAGTCGTTGGTGGCGATACGTTATGGAGTGTAGCGAAGCGTTTTGGGACGAGTGTGAGCGCAATTAAGCATGCAAACAATACAGATAAAGATTTTATTCTTATAGGTCAAAAGCTAATCATTCCGGTTCAAGCGAAAACCGAAACATTTACTACGATAGGTGCAGTGGACAGCACAAGCATTGAAGTGTTAAATAAATGCGGCGAACCAGTTGTCTTAAAAGTACCATTTGGAAAAGCATTAGATTATCAAAAACAGTCAGGTAAAGAATTAAACATTACATTCACTAAAGATACATTCGCTGTTCTTTCCATTCGATAATTCATCTGTTTGAGCGTAAATCCTTTTTAGAATGGTCAATCTATAGAAAAAGGAGTGAGCGTCTAGATGAATAGTAAATATGAACGTCTATTTAAACACTTTAAGTTTCTTAACGGTATTGAATTAAAAAGTCGCGTTATGATGGCACCCATGCTAACATATGCTTCTCACGAAAATGGCGAAGTGTCTGACGTTGAGATCGATTTTTATCGTGAACGAGCAGACGGCCTATCTGCGATCATTGTCGGTCCTGCTTACGTGATGGAAAGTGGCAAAGTAGCCAAAAAACAAATGGGTATACATGAAGATAAACTGCTCCGCGGATTAAATGAGTTATCGAATGTGATTGAAAAAAAAGGAGCGCGCTCTATTTTACAACTTTCACATGGAGGCAGACATTGCGTAGAAATGATGAAAGAAGGAGCAAAGGCGTTGGCTCCTAGTGCTATTTCATCTGTAAGACGAGGGAAGAGACCTCAACAAATGGACGAAACAGATATAAAAGTTGTTTGTCAGGCGTTTGCTAATGCCACAAGAAGAGCCATTGAAGCAAGATTTGATGGAGTTGAACTTGATGGAGCCAATGGTCATTTGTTGCAACAATTCACCTCTAAACAAGCAAACAGTCGTCGTGATCGCTGGGGTGGCACGGTAGAAAATCGCATGACTTTTCCGCTCGATGTCATTCGGGCTGTTACTTACACCGTAAAAGCAACTACACATAAGCCATTTCTAATTGGTTATTCATTAGCACCTGAGGAAAAAGGGTACCAAGGAAATACAATTGAACATACGTTGGAATTCATTGATTTGCTTATCCAAGAGGGAGTAGACTATGTGAGGCTTCACATGGATGACCTTTGGCAACAAGCCTATCGACATAAAGAGGGAGAAGCTCAGCTTGTACCAGCTATTGTCAAGCACATTAATAATCGAATTCCAATCATAAGTGGAGGTAATCTGCGAACACCGGATAATGTGGTGGATGCACTAAGAACAGGGCTTTCCCTTGTAACAATGGGGACGGAACTAGTTCTTGAACCAAAGTGGATGACGAAAGTAAGACATAGCGAAGAATATTCCATTAAGACAAGCATGGATTCTACTCCGCATCATCGACATATTCCTCGAGAGCTATGGTCAATTATGAAAGAGAAAGAGCAAGATGAATGGAAACAATTGGAGTAAAACGTTTAAAATAGCCTCTTGTTTATCAGGTTTTCGTAGCTGATAAACAAGAGGTATTGTTTTGTTGTGCTCTTTTTCTATTTAATCATAAAAATATGCTACAATAGAGTCATCAAACGAATGAAGAGACAGGTAGAGGTGTAAATAAGCAAGTGATTTATTTTTTAATTGTATTTGTAGCAGTCATTGAAATTGTGTATCTATTTGTAAATAGGCCGATTTTTGTTAATATCCCTGCCATTCAGTTTTATATGTTTCCACTCATTGTCGTCATTTTATTATCAATCTTTTTGTCAAAGCGAACAAAGCGCATGATGCGAGTTGTGAAACAAGTTTCCATTACGGCTGCTATTTTTATTATCATTTTTGTTCCTGTTGTATATACGGGAAATTTGCCACTCTATTCATACTCGGAAGCAAAGGCCATAATTGCTAAGCGAGAAAAGTTACTCTTAACCGAGTTTGAAGAGCATAAAAATGTACATAAAGATGAAGAGAATCATTACTACTATTTATACAAAGTGATACGAGATGAAGAAACAACCATTCAATATATCTTTGATCCATTTACAGGTGGATATGAAGCGCTCAATGAATAAGTAATGAACAATTGAATTTATTTATCCAACAGCATCCCTTGCCGATGAATTCCAATGAAATGGAGCGATTGGCAGGGGATGTTGCGCGTTATAGCTCTTTTTAAAATGGCTGTATAGGGTCAAATAATGTGTTTTATATCAACCAAAAACACCTTATAAGGATAGGTTTTTGATTGATTGTTCTGATGATTCAATCTTTTTTGTTTGGCACGAAACTTGCAGAATAGTTTACTAGATTCTCTATTATGTATTTTCACTATGATAAAAAAGGGGACCGTGTTTATACAAGAGAATGACGAAAAAATAATTGTGAAAGAGGAGAGGAAGTATGAAAAAATGGGGCATCATGTTGACAGTCATTGTATTAGTAAGCACCCTATGGTTTCCATCAATTGGACAAGCCAAAAAGAAAGAAGAAGACATTAAAGGAAATCTAGTTATAGCTGGAGGTGCATTAGGAAGTAGTAACAAAGGAGTTTATGAAGAGTTTATTAAACTAGCAGGTGGAAACAAGAAAGCGAAAGTAGGAATTATTCCTGCAGCAAGTAGCTCGTTAAAATCTTCGGAAGCATTTAAAAAGGATTTGTTGTCATACGGATTAAGCGAAGAGCAAATTCAAATTCTACCGCTTGCAAACCGTGATTATAAAGGAACGGAAGAGGATGAATCCAAATGGCGCTTAAATGCTTACAGCCCTAAACTTGCGAAGCAGATAAAAGGACTTAGTGCGATTTGGTTTGTCGGTGGCGATCAATTACGAATTACAAATACTCTGTTAAAGAGAAATGGTAGACAAACTTTAGCGTTACAAGCCATTTGGGACATTTACCGAAAAGGTGCAGTCATAGGTGGAACCAGTGCTGGGGCAGCCGTTATGAGTGACGTAATGATTACTGGAGGAGATAGTCTTGGTGGTTTTCATAATGAGTTTGTCTATAAAGATATCCAAGGATCTAGTGACGAGTATGCACCTGTATATATTGAAAAGGGTCTAGGATTCTTTCAATATGGAATAGTCGATCAGCATTTTGATGAAAGAGCGCGCCTAGGCCGTTTAGTGATGACGGCTTTAAAACAACCAAAAAGCGATCAACAAAACTTCGCGTACGGTGTAGATGAAGATACAGCACTTGTTGTGAATAATAAGGAGAAAAAAGTAAAAGTTGTTGGAAGAAGCGGTGTATCAATTGTGGATATGACACAAGTGAAACAAGGGAAAGCAGGAAAAGCCAATTTAAAGGATGTTTACATTAGTCATCTTGTTGAAGGCGATGAACTGAATGTACAAACAAAGCAATTTACTATTAGTGGCCATAAAGATGAAACAAAAGGCTATGAGTATTATGATTTTAAACCGTTAGAAGCAACAGGAGTCTTTACATCGTATGGACGTTTAAAAGAATACCTTTCCTATTCATTAGTTGACAACAAAACAACAAAAGAAGTAAAAAGCTACTTATACGATAGTACCGGTTCAGGTTTTCAGCTTACATTTAGAAAAACAGACAAAACAAATGGTTATTGGGGATACAAAGATGGTCAAAAAGATGACTATTCTTTTGTGAATGTGGCAATGGACGTGGAACCAAAAACCATTACATTTACAGAAAATAAAAAGCAATTTACGGATTACAAGCAATCAACCTTTATCCCACCTGTCATTAATCGAGAGCAGCCTGTAAAAGGCAACTTAGTCATTGCAGGAGGCGCATTAGGAAGTAGTAATGCCGCTGTGTATGAAAAATTTATTGAACTATCAACAAAAGGAAAAGAATCAAAAGTTGGAATTATCCCAGCAGCAAGTTCAAGCTTAAAGTCGTCAGAGTCCTTTAAAAAAGATCTAACTCAATATGGAATGAAAGCTGAAAATATTGAGATTTTACCATTATCAGTGACGAACTACAAAGGAACAGAGGAAGATGAGTCAAAATGGGTTGAAAATAAGCACAATCCAGAGCTTGCCGAAAAAATCAGTAAACTAGATGGCATCTGGTTTGTTGGTGGAGATCAAACGAAAATTACTGCTTCTCTTTTAAAGGAAGATGGAACAAACTCAAAAGTACTAGATGCCATTTGGGCTATGTACCGTAACGGAGCGGTCCTTGGTGGTACTAGTGCGGGCGCTGCCATTATGAGTGAAGTGATGATTGCAGGAGGAGGAAGTTACGATACGCTTGCATCAGGTTTTACAGCAACGTATGACGGAATGCTTCAGCAAGAGGGTGGACCAGGCTACTTAGAGAGAGGATTAGGGTTTTTTGAGCACGGAATCATCGATCAGCATTTTGACAATAAAGCGCGCCTTGGTCGTTTAATTGCAGTGTCTCAAGAAACGGGAGACAAAGCAAAACTTTCATATGGAATTGATGAAGATACAGCAATGGTTGTATACAATGAACAAAAGAAAGTGGAAGTAGTAGGTCGTGGAGGCGTAACGCTAGTCGATTTATCAAAACAACAAACAACTGAACATGCAGGACAAAGCGAGTACAAAAACATTGTTTTATCATGGATTACACAAGGCGATCAATTAAATCTTGAAACAAAAGAATTGGCAATCAATGATAAAAAAGTAGAAACAAAAGGATACGAGTATGGAAATTCGAAAGTACCACCTCATTCAGGTGTATTAAGCGGACATGGAGTATTAAGTAAGTTTTTAGCATACAATCTTGTTGATAATGCAGGAGAAGAAAGCGTGAAAAGTTATAGCTTCAAAGATGGAAAAGGATTTGAGTTGTTATTTAGAAAAACAGATAAAACAAACGGCTATTGGGCATATACAGACGGTCAAAAAGATGACTACTCTGTTGTGAATGTATCATTAGATATAACACCAGTGACTGTAACGATTAAATAAAACAAAGAGGGTGATTCAAAAAGAGCGTTTATCTGCTTTTGAGTCACCCTCTTTTCTTTTTGTTTCCTATCTTTTACAATAAACGAGGGAACTTTTTCAACGACGACACGTAATACATAAGGTGATAGTTGGAAAGGAGAATAAGAGATGGGAAATAGTTCAGTGGTTCTCGAATATCGGTTATTAAAAGGAAAAGATGAATATGTGCCTCTATATCATTACGAACACATTGAACTTGAGCAAATTTTAGCAAGAAGAGAATGTGAGTTTTATGTAAAAGAAGGCGTCACTTATAAGCAACGTTCATCGGCAGTTGAAGATGATCTACATATTATCTATGTGGATGAGTATGAGCATCATCCAAAAGAAAAAGAAGACCCAGAAAGTCGTCATTCCATTAAAGTAGAAGTACGAGCGTTCAATGCGCGACAAAATCATCCCGTTATTACAACAAAATACATGCGTACGCATTTAGAGGTTCTATCTTTTATCGGTGCAGTGTATACGTATGTAAACCGAAAAGAATGGGAAAGAGATTCGGCAGAAATGGATGAAGATCGAATGGTTTATGTGTTATATGTAACTGAAACGGGATTTAAGTTTGAGTAGTAAGGAGGGGGAACAATGAATCAAACAAAAAAAATGATGACAGGCGTGTTGGCAGCGATGATGGTTACTTCAATGGTTGGCTGTGGCTCCAATTCTGCTGAGCGACCTCTAGAACCAGAGGATGATGAATGCGATAACTGGAAATTTGACGAAGAAACAGGCACATACTATTGCGATGACAGTCATTCTTCTCGAGCGGGCTTTTTTTATTTCGGAGGCCGTTATTTCAAAAATAAAAATGCACTTAAAAGTGATTCTTCCTTTAAATCTTATCAAAGTCAATACAAATCGGGAATTGGAAGTGGAACAAAAGGTGGATTTGGAGGCTAGGTGTAGATGTCTCGGCAATCGTTTTATCAAAGTATCGAACATTTTTGGCATGATTTATACGAAACCGAATATGCATTATACGATTTAAAAGAAGAAACAGACGATGTTATTTGTCGTATTCGTTCCGCTGCTAATCGAGTCGGTCACCTTTTCTTTAAAACCGCTCACTTACTCAGACAGCTTAACGATGACACATTGCGCTCACTTGGGTTTCCTAATGAAAGCTTATCGTTTATTCGCTTTCAACTTTTTCAATGGGAAAGTGTGATTGCGCGCCTTGATTTTGTCGTAACGGACTCAGATATAAAGTTATTAGAGTTAAATGCTGATACGCCTACCTTTATAAAAGAAACCTTTCATGTAAATCATCATGTATGTCATCACTTTGGTTTTGGTAATCCAAATGAAGGAGAAGAGCAACAATTAGCAGAAGCCCTGAAACATGCAATTTTCCAAGCATATAATACGTTGAACCGTACAACATATCCGAACGTTGTGTTTTCGTCACATGGTGATCATGAAGAAGATAAATGGACAGCGATGTATTTAATGAAACTCTCTCATGTACATGCAAAATACGTTCCATTAGATAAATTGCGTGTCGTATCAGAGTCTATTTATGAAGGTAATGAATTACTAATAGAAGAAGGATTGTACGATTCAGATGGTGAACGAGTGGATGTTCTTTATCGACAAACGTATCCCATTGAACATTTAATGGATGATAAAGATCCGTATACACATGAAAAAGTAGGTCAATTGTTAATGAAATGGGTAGAAGAGAAGAAGCTGGTCATGCTAAATCCTCCGTCGGCCTTCTTGTTGCAATCTAAAGCGGTGCAAGCCCTTATTTGGGGTCTTTTTGAAGAAAAGCATCCTTATTTCACAGAAGAAGAACATTCGTGGATTTCAACATATTTTTTACCAACGTATTTAGATGCAGAGCCGTTCTTACATAAACAGCATTCATTTGTGAAGAAACCGTCATTTGGAAGAGAAGGAGATACCGTTGAAATTTATAACGGAGATGGAGTGAAAATTGGGGAAGATAAACAGAAAACGTATAAGGCGTCTTTACCCATTTTTCAGCAATTCATATCGTTGCCTACCCATACGATTCAGACAGAGCAAGGAGAAAAACGCGCACATTTTATGTATGGATGCTTTTTACTTAATGGCAAAGCAAGTGCCATTGGCGTGCGAGCTGGAAATCAAATCACCGATAACGCTTCATATTTTTTACCAATTGGACGAAAGAAATTGTAATGATTATAGAGTAGGAGGAAAAAATGTGGCAGAGTTTATTGATCAAAGTAGCTTCTTTAGCTTTTTATCACATGTTGGAGTAGGATTATTGCTTTTGTTTTTAGGGATTATTGTGTTTGAATTAACGACAAAGTTTAACGAACGTGAATTAATTAAAAAAGGAAATATCGCCGTTGCTTTAAAGTTATGGGGGAAAGGTATTGGGCTAGCAATTGTGATTTATACGGTTTGGGGAAATAGCGTCAATCTTCTAGATGCTTGTCTTTGGGGAGTAATTGGAATCGTGACTCAAGTTTTGGCTTACTGGATAATTGAATACATTTTAACCCCGAAAACAAGTCTGTCAGAAAAAGTAGAAGAAGGAAATATCGCAGTAGGTTTTACGTTGTTCGCTTCAGCCATTGCTGTTGGTTTGATTGTTGCCGGTAGCTTAACGTATTAGGAGGAATGAAGGTGAATTCGTTCAATTTAGGAGATGTGTTGTTTCAATTATTTTCATTATTGATGCTTTTGACCGTTTTTATCCTCATTTTTTCTTTTGTAAAAAGCCAGAGAAGACATAAACAGCAGCAGCAAAAGATCATTCAAAACCAAGAGGAAATTTTAAAAAAACTAGAAGAAAATAACTAATAGAACCAGGAGTGTTGTAAAGACACCCTGGTTTTTCTTTTGCGTGCATTGTTAAGGGGATGAGTAAAATTGCTGAAAAGATGAACACTATGCGCAATGAAGTGCTTAGGAACAAAGAAAAGGTTGTAACGTGGGTTAGAAGTAGTTAACGAATAGAATAACATCTAGGAGAAAAACTACCATTAACAGTAGACGAAAAGGAGACGGTGAAAGATGAGAAACTGGTTACTGCTCATCCTTATTTGTATGAGTGTAGTCGCATGTAGTAAGTCAGATGAAACAGCAAAACCTAGTATTTACTTGATTCCAGAAGGATACAAAGGATGGGTTATGGTTGAGTATGATAAAGAAGAAGGAACGCCGACAGAAAAGGAAGGAGAGTACACCGTATTTTCCATTAACAATCAAGGGAAAGCGAAAACGAAAACCTTGCTTACACACGAAGGTTGGGCAACCAATAAATACTATTACGTAACAGAATCGGGTAATCGAAAACAATTAAAAGCTGGGGAAATGATTCACGGAGCATCGGAAGGTAATGAAAATAAAAATTATACGATGGAATTTTTCTTTGTTGGAACGGAAGAAGAATTTGCACAAGCTGGTGATTATCGGAAACAATACGGTCGTTGAGATAAATCAAGCAGAAAAGTAACGAAAGTAAGTTGCTGTAGCTTCAATTTTGTTTGTGAAAATCTTTAATGGTATCACTCTCGCTCGTTAGTATCATTTGAGGTATTTTTACTTTTCTGCAAGAGATAGTAGATTTTGAAAGAGTGCAACAAAAAAAGCTTTTCGCCATTAATAAGATGTGATATAGTATAAAAATTCGAAATTATATAGAGAAATGGTGAGAGAGATGAGTCAGAGAGATCAATGGACATCAAAGCTAGGTTTTATCTTAGCATCAGCAGGTTCTGCCATTGGTATTGGAGCTATATGGAAGCTTCCATACGTTGCAGGAACAAGTGGAGGGGGCGCATTTTTCTTTTTATTTATTTTATTTACAGCCCTTATCGGTTTGCCATTGCTATTAGCAGAGTTTGTGTTAGGAAGACATACACAAAAAGAAGCCATTCGTGCATACGAAGCAGTGGCACCTCGCTCTTTTTGGAAGGTAACAGGATACATAGGCGTTATTACATGTTTCATCTTACTTTCGTTTTATAGTGTAGTCGGAGGTTGGATTTTACAATATTTATTTTCAACTGTATCAGGTCAATTATTTAAAACGGGAAATTATGAGCAACTATTCGGAACAACAATTTCAAATTCTGTTACATCAGTAGGAGCACAATTTTTCTTTTTATTAATTACAATTGTGATTGTATCACGAGGTATTCAAAACGGAATTGAAAAAGCGAATAAATATTTAATGCCCGCACTATTCTTTTTATTTATTACGATTATTATTCGCTCACTTACATTAGACGGAGCAATGGAAGGAATATCATTCTTCCTATATCCTGATTTTTCAAAGTTAACATCAGAAAGTATTTTATTTGCGATGGGACAGGCCTTCTTTTCTTTAAGTGTAGGGGTATCAGTTATGGTAACGTACAGCTCTTATTTAGATAAGAGACAAAATCTACCTCGCTCTGCCATTTCAATCGCTGGTTTAAATATCTTCATTTCATTATTAGCAGGACTTGCTATTTTTCCTGCTGTGTTTTCAATGGGAGTAGAGCCAGCAGCTGGACCAGGTTTATTATTTATTATTCTCCCATCTATCTTTGAACAGTTACCGCTTGGTATTGTGTTTCAGTTTTTATTTTTAGCACTGTTCTTGTTCGCAACACTAACATCAGCGTTCTCAATGCTAGAAATTATTGTTGCTTCATTGGCGAAGGGTGACTCAACAAAGCGTGTTAAGCTGTCTTGGATGGCTGGATTACTTATTTTTGTCGTAGGAATTCCATCTGCTTTATCATTTGGTACACTAGCAGACGTGACGATTTTCGGAAAATCCATCTTTGATGCAGCAGACTTTTTAGTAAGTAACATCCTTATGCCTTTAGGAGCATTGTTGATTGCACTATTTGTACCGTTAAAAATGAAGAAAGACGTTTTAATTGAAGAGTTTAGTCATGGTTCTACAAATGTGAAAAGATGGTTTTCACTGTGGTTATTAATCCTTCGTTATGTAGCACCTATTTTAATTATTATTGTCTTTCTAGATGTACTAGGCATTATTTAATGATTCGCTAATGTGTTGGGAATAATTGTTACTCATCAATTTTCTTTATTTTTAACAAAATAAAGACGTTCTGTGATAAGATATGAACTTGCCGTTGGGTGAAAGAAGATAAGCAACTGTTCTATGAGTTGTTTCATTAAACGTCTCATAACGTATAGAAGAGAAAAGCATAACCAATGTGTCTCATTATCTTCTGAACGTTAGCGACTAATTTGTGTTTACTTTTCACCACAGCTACATGGAATAAATGCTTTATAAAAGTCGAAATCCTAGAGCACCATTGCCGCGTTTGAAAAGGTGCTCAATGAAAAAAGCTGACTTTTTCTCTCTTATATAAGAGAAGAGGAAGTCAGCTTTTTCGCGTTTATTTCTTAATAAGGATGAGCATCGTGTCCTTTTTGATTTGCTTCATCAACTGCATCAGCAGCTTTAGAGCTTCCGAGAGGTGAACCTCCATTGAATGGCAGTTTGCCTGAAGAAGGTGAAATTTCTTTTGAAAATTCCATATCAATAGAACCATCTGCTCCTACTGTTAAACCAATTCCTTCTCCGACACGACGCCCATAATCAGGATCACACTTTGTAAATAATGTTATCATCCGCTTTTGAATTTCTTGATGACAAGGCTTTAGTCCATCCACTAAATTTCGAATTAAATCTTCACGTTCCCAGTCTTCTAGTAATCGATAGCGTTCGCCTGCTTGTTTGAAGTCATTGGTTCGATCTATTTTCTCACGTTTTAAGTTTCCTTCTACATAAGGTTGGTGAGGAATTGGATGGTCTTTTGCCTCTTTCAATCCACCTAATAAAGAAGGTTCATAGTTAACATGAGGGTTTTGATTCGGTGCTAGATCAACGTGATACGCCATTTGTCCATCTCGCTGGTTCGTTGCAACGTGCTTTTTAGGCGCGTTAATTGGAAGCTGTAAATAGTTTGCTCCAACACGATGGCGCTGTGTATCTGAATAAGAAAATGTTCGACCTTGAAGCATTTTATCATCAGAAAAATCTAATCCATCCACTAACACACCTGTTCCAAATGAGACTTGTTCAACTTCTGCAAAGAAATTTTCAGGGTTTTTATTCAATACCATTTTGCCAACCGGTAAAAATGGAAATTGCTCTTCAGGCCATATTTTCGTATCGTCTAAAGGATCAAAATCAAGCTCTGGATGTTCGCCATCAGTCATAATTTGCATACACAATTCCCATTCAGGGTAATTACCTTGCTCAATTGCTTCGTATAAATCTTGTGTCGCATGACTAATGTTTTTTGCTTGAATGTTTTCGGCTTCTTTTTGAGTTAAGTTTTTAATCCCTTGTTTTGGCTCCCAATGGTATTTAACGAGATAGGCTTCACCTTGTTCATTTACCCATTTATATGTGTTAACTCCAGATCCTTGCATTTGACGATAATTTGCAGGAATACCCCAAGGTGAAAACAAAAAAGTAATCATATGCATTGCTTCAGGTGTTTGGCAAATGAAATCAAAAATGCGTTCACTGTCTTGTCGATTAGTCACGGGATCAGGTTTAAATGCGTGGATGATGTCTGGAAATTTAATCGCATCACGAATGAAAAATACTTTTAAATTGTTTCCAACAAGATCCCAGTTTCCATCTTCTGTGTAAAACTTAACAGCAAAGCCCCGGGGGTCACGCATTGTTTCAGGTGAATCTTTACCATGAGTCACCGTTGAAAATCGAACAAAAACAGGGGTTTGTTTTCCTGCGCCAGAAAATACTTTTGCTCGTGTATATTTTTCAACAGGCTCATCCCCTAACTTCCCGTATGTTTCAAAGTATCCATGTGCACCAGTTCCTCGCGCGTGAACAACCCGTTCAGGAACGCGTTCACGGTCAAAATGAGATAGCTTTTCAATTAACTGATAATTCTCAAGCGTAGCAGGGCCACGATTTCCAATAGTACGTGAGTTTTGATTATCACGGATAGGGTGACCTTGGCGTGTGGTAAGTGTTTCTTCCGTTTCACCTGTTCCGAAGCGTTTATCGAGTGAACCACCTGCACCATCTACATGTGTGCCATGGTGATTTGGATTATTAGAGTGATTGTCATTCATAAAGAGCCTCCTTTAGCTTTATTGCTTATAGTATTTTTTTCCAAATTACTCTTTATTATGCGTAAAAGGAACAGAATGGATAATTGTGAAAAAAAACCTAGTTCAAAAGTTTCGATTGTGATAAAATTTTGAACGTATTCTATTCAGTAGGAGGGCCTTCGTGTGTCTATTGCTTCATTGTTAAGGCGCTTGTCGACATTATTTCTTATTTTGTCGCTCGTGTTATTTAGTCTCTTATTATTTATGTATAAAAGTTTTTCAGATGTGACAAATGCTCGCAACCAACAAATTCAGTTGCAAACGTTATCACATCAACTGCAACAATCAACAGAAGAATTATCAAACGTAGCTCGCCTTTATGTGGTGACAAGTAACCCTGCTTATCATGAGAAATATAAAGAAGAAGTAGATAAAAAGAAAACACGTGAAACAATCATAAAGAAGATTGAAAAACAGGGAATTACAAAGGAAGAAAGTAGGTTACTTTTATTAGCGAAAAGTAACGGGGATCAGCTTATTCAGCAGGATAAGCGTGCATTTGAGGAAACGGAGAAAGGAAATGCATATATTGCACGAAAGCAGCTCTTTGGTATATCTTACGAAAGCACAAAGGGCTCAATGGTTAAAGCAAATAGTCAGTTTGATCAATTAGTAACGGAAAGGATAGAAAAGAAAGTAGCGAAGCAACAAGAACAAGCAATGATGTTGCTATTCGGTATAATTGGAACGTCGTTTCTTTATGTCATTGTCGTTATCGTTGCATTCCGTATGATTAAACGAAAAGTAACAAAGCCGCTTCAAGCTGTACAAGTTCATATTGAACGACTAGCTGAAGGAGACTTAACTCATAATGTAGCAAGAGTAACATCTAAAGATGAAATAGGTCAGGTTATGAATTCGCTAGAAAAGATGACAGGAAAGCTACAAACGGTTATCCATTCTGTTCAAGATGCAGCACAGCATGTAGCGTCAGCTTCTGAACAGTTAAGTGCAAGTGCTGAGCAAAGCATGCACTCAGCGGAGGAGATGGTAGCTGTTGCGCAAAACTCTGCGGACGGGGCTTCGCATCAACTAAAGGAATTTGAACAAATGGCTTCTTCCATTGGTCAATTATCAGACGATATTCATGTGATGACAGAAAACGGTGAGCACATGGCAATCTCAATGGGAGACTCAACGATGGCAGTGCGAGATGGTAGTGAAAAAGTTGAGATGATTGTTGGAAGAATGGAACAAATACGCGTATCAACAGTCGAAACCGCTGAAAGGGTAAAGAAGCTTGAGAATCGCTCCAATCAAGTAGGTTCGATTGTGGAAGTCATTAGCGGAATTGCCAATGAAACAAATTTATTAGCGTTAAACGCAACCATTGAAGCTGCTAGGGCAGGGGAACAAGGAAAAGGATTTGCAGTAGTGGCTGATGAAGTGCGTAAACTTGCGGAGCACACAAAGCGCTCTGCTGAAGAAATCGCCATTTTGATTCATGAAATTCGCAAAGAGACACATGAAGCTGTCTCACATATGAATGAAAGTTCAGATACAGTCAGAGATGGAATGGAAGATGTGGGACATGTGAAAGAATCATTTTCACATATTCAAACGCACATTGACGACATTTCTATTCAAGCAACGCATATTATTCAATCCATTTTGCATATGCAACAGGAAACAACAGGGATTCAACATTCGATTGAGGAATTAAAAGAAATTGCTGTAACGCATACACAAGCAATTCATGAAACGACGGTTGCCAATGAAGAGCAGCTAGCAACCATGGAAGAAGTAACGTCGTCATCTCAGTCTCTTGCTAGTTTGGCAGATTCACTAAGCGAAACAATATCAGTTTTTAAATCATCGTCAAAATAGTAAAGAAAACGAATCTTCCAGAATCCAAAAATATACTTTTTTCTATGTGAATGACCTTAAATGCTTGTTCCCTCTCTCTAGGTACATTTCCTACTCATTATGCATAAAATGTTTTTATAAATTTCGAGAAGGGAATGAAAGGAATGTACTATGTTTCTTACATGCATCCTGCAATGCATCCTGCGCACGCATATTATGGTCATGCACCTATGTATCATTATGAAAGGGGAGCTTATTGGCCAACACTTAATGAGGTAGAGTATGCAAATTTAATGCGTTCACCTTACTTTTCAGCTAATAAAGATAAAGTTGTGTTGAAGGATTATGGAAAACAACCATTTGTTGTCGATATTGAGCAAGCTACAAAGCAAAATCGTACTTTTCGTACAGCTTTATGGACAGGGGATCATTTACAGGTTACGGTTATGAAAATTAACGTTGGAGATGATATCGGGTTAGAAGTCCATCCAAACGTTGATCAATTTATACGCATTGAAGAAGGGCAAGGCATTGTTCAAATGGGAGACACGAAAGAAAATTTATCGTTTCAACAAAATGTGTATGATGATTATGCAATCATGGTACCTGCTGGTAAATGGCATAATGTAACCAATACAGGTAATAAGCCACTTAAGCTATATACGATTTATGCACCACCTGAGCATCCGTTTGGCACCGTTCATAAAACGAAAGCAGATGCAATCGCTGCTGAAGAGCATGCTAACTAACTATAAAATTGAATGTAAAAAAGCCATTTTGATCAAGATTAATCAAAATGGCTTTTTTGTTTGCGACAAAGTCCTCACATGTGTGCATCCTGTTAAATAATAAAAAATGTAAAAAAAATTTCATGGTTATACGATCAATTTATAAGTAATAAGAAGGATTTTTCAGAAAGCGTGATAAAATTACCTTCGTCTAGTAAATTGGAACAAAAAGGATTTTTATTGTTCTTTACCATTCTTATAGAACTAGATAATGGAAATATAATAGAAATAAAAGGAATATTATAACAGATAGAAGATGAATTTTATGTCGTTTCATGTAATGAAATTGTAATAAAAGTGCTTTCAAATTGTAATAATGTGTTGTTACAATGTAATCGTCTTAGTAGAATCTAGCAATGGAGGAACCTTTTTTATGAAAAAGTTAATATATTCTATCGCATTATGCGGTTCTTTAACAGTTGTCCCTACGATTAGTGAAGCATCATTAGGAGATATCACATTACGTCAAGGAATGAATCACTCAGACGTAAAAGCGCTACAAAACGTATTAAAAGAAAAAGGTCAGTTTAATTATCATACAACAACCACTTATTTTGGTTCGATTACAAAAAGTGCCGTTATGAATTTCCAACGTGCCAATGGCTTATCAGCTGATGGTATCGTAGGACCTAATACATATCGTGCTTTATTACAAAATAGTTCACAAGCTTCTAAAAGCTCATCTAGTGCGTCACTTAGTCGCACATTACGTGTTGGTTCAACAGGAGCAGATGTTCAAAAATTACAGCAACTCTTAAAAAATAAAGGACATTTCAGTGGAAATACAACTCAATATTTCGGTTCTATGACGAAAAATGCTGTCATGTCTTTCCAACGCGCTAATGGACTGTCTGTAGACGGAATCGCAGGTGCGGCAACATTCCGTGCACTACAAGGTAGTAGTTCAACTTCTGCATCATCTACAGCTGTTAGCTCGAAAGTACTTCGTCAAGGGATGAGCGGTTCTGCTGTTACGTCTGTTCAAAAAATATTGATAAATAAAGGGTATTTAAAAGCAAATGCAACGGGTTACTTCGGATCACAAACAAGATCCGCAGTCGCTAGCTTCCAACGTGCTAACGGATTAGCAGCAGATGGCATTGTTGGTTCAGCAACACAACGAAAACTAAGCTCAAATACATCAAAAAGTGCAGTTGGTGGCGTTTCAACAGAAAGTGCAGCTTCACAGCTTATTTCTTATGGAAAGCGTTTCATGGGTACGCCATACGTATGGGGTGGCTCAGCACCAGGTGGGTTTGATTGCAGCGGCTTCTTAAACTATGTATTCCGCAATGGCGCAGGTGTTAATATCTCAAGAACAGTTGCTTCTATTTATCAGCAAGGGACACATGTAAGTAACCCTCAGGTAGGAGATTTAGTATTCTTCGAAACATATAAGCCTGGCGCAAGTCATGCGGGTATTTATCTTGGAAACGGTCAATTCCTGCACAGCTCATCTTCAAAAGGAGTAGGAATTGATTCATTAAGCAATTCTTACTGGTCTAAGCGCTATTTAGGTGCAAAGCGTTATCTATAATAGTCTAATAGAATAAGAGGGATAGTCACTTTGACTATTCCCTTTTTCTATGAAACTAAACCGCTATTCTATATTTATTGATAGAAAAAAGACGTTATGGTAAAACTGTTATATGGATCAATGTAGAAAAGATAACAGGAAGAAATAACGTTATTTTTTCTATACCTTTGACGTAAGGTTTGACGAAGTCGTAGTAACATACTCTTTTTCGGAAGGTAGCTTAAGTCAAGCTTTACATTTCTAAATGTTTTATTATGAAAGGGGAACGCAAAATGGCGATTGTAGATGTAACGATTATCCCAGTAGGTACGGATTCACCAAGTGTAAGTAGTTATGTAGCAGATATACATAAAGTATTGAAACAATATGAAGACAAGATTACATATGAATTAACACCAATGAGTACGTTAATTGAGGGAGAATTAACGGATTTATTACGAATTGTTCAGGAGCTTCATGAAGTCCCGTTTGAAAATGGATTGCAGCGAGTATGCACAAACATTCGTATCGATGATCGTCGTGATAAAAAACATACGATGGCTGGGAAATTACAAGCTGTTCGCAGTAAATTAAGCGAGTAAAAGAAGGTAGTTGAGAAAAGGAGCTGAGACAAAAGGAGAAAAGAATCCCTGTTTGGCTCAGCCCCATCTCACTTATGAAGCTGTCATTACCCTCTTAACTAAACAAATTTCCCAAAGAGCTTGGTAATGATGACATCATGCTTTTTTGGAGTAGTGATGGTTGATTATGAAGAGTTTTATCGGTGAATAGAAGTTGAAATTTAGCGAAATGAACAATGAAGAATCTAGAACAAAAGAAAATTTTGTCGAGATAAGTTTATAATTGTCTAAAATTTCTGAAAATATTTCTTTGGAAATAATCTCGCTATTTTGCTAGAAATAATACTAATAGTGAAGGGGAGTTTTTGAAGGTATTTGGCTTTTTCCTATAAGCAGGCGAGGAATGCCTTACCATTTTTATTCATTTCCCGACTGAATAATGAGTGATTTTTGAAAGCGTGACCATCATTGATTCACTAATATTTGTCATAACTTCAATTTAACGTTAAAAAAATCTTTTTAATTTTTTTTTGGAAAATGTATTGACGATACGTGAAAAACGGTTCATAATACAAAACAACATCAACTACAACTTATCACACGATGAGTTGTTCACACACATCATACATAGTGTACTTGATACTCATCTTATCAAGTACCCCCTAGCTAGGGGCTATATAGAGCGTAGATAGGATCACAAGTAATGTTACATTTCCCTGTATCAGAGAGCTGACGGTTGGTGCGAGTCAGAACAAAAATGAACATGAATTACAGTCCTTGAGCTTCTTTTCTGAGTAGGAAAAGACGGTGTATAACCGTTATCGTAATGAAGAGGTAAGCATAAGCTTACAATTAGGGTGGTACCGCGAATAATTCGTCCCTATTAATCCAATGGATTAATAGGGACTTTTTTATTTTTAGTGGTACAAAATAATTGTATATGAATATAAGCGATGAAAAGAGCATAGTAACAATACCCTCCCTGTTTTTCAGAGAGCTGATGGTTGGTGCGAATCAGCACAAAGGGGATTGTGAATTACATTCTTGGAGCTTTTCTTTTATAGTTTGAGCTATGAAAGACGGTGATGAGCCGTTATGATAATGAAGAGGTAAGCATAAGCTTGCAATTAGGGTGGTACCGCGATCAATTCGTCCCTACTGACACAATCAGTAGGGGCTTTTTGTATATTCAAGAAAAGTTTTTATTGTATGTAGTAAAATGTATACCCACAATAAACAGAAGATTTTGAAAAGTGATGAAAAATCAAGGAGGATATTAACATGGAAAACAAAACTTTAGAACAATTACGTAACGACATTGACTCATTAAATTTACAAATTCTAGAATTACTAAACAAACGTGGTGAAATTGCAAAAGAAATTGGGAAGTTAAAAGAAGTGCAAGGTGTAAAACGATTTGATCCTGTTCGTGAGCGTCAATCACTAGATCATATTTTAGCAAATCATAATGGTCCATTCGAGCCATCAACAGTTCAACATATTTTCAAAGAAATCTTCAAAGCAAGCTTAGAGCTTCAAGAAGACGATCATCGTAAAGCATTACTTGTATCTCGTAAAAAGAAAGCAGAAGATACAGTAGTTGACATCAACGGAACAAAAATTGGAAACGGTGAGCTGCAATTTGTAATGGGACCTTGTGCAGTAGAAAGCTACGAGCAAGTAAAGCAAGTTGGTTTAGCATTAAAAGAGCAAGGAATTACATTAATGCGTGGTGGGGCATTCAAGCCTCGTACATCTCCATACGATTTCCAAGGGTTAGGCCTTGAAGGGTTAAAGATTTTACGTCAAGTTGGTGATGAGCTTGGGCTATCAATTGTAAGTGAAATTTTAACACCGCAAGACATTGAATTATCTCTTGACTACGTAGACGTTATCCAAATTGGGGCTCGTAACATGCAAAACTTTGAATTGTTAAAAGCAGCAGGTTCTGTTGATAAGCCAATCTTACTAAAACGTGGTTTAGCTGCAACAATTGAAGAGTTCATTAACGCAGCTGAATACATTATGTCTCGTGGAAATGGAAACATTATTCTTTGTGAACGAGGTATCCGCACATACGAACGTGCTACACGTAACACATTAGATATTTCAGCTGTTCCAATTCTAAAGAAAGAAACACATTTACCAGTTGTGGTTGACGTAACGCATTCAACAGGACGTAAAGATTTACTATTACCTTGTGCGAAAGCAGCGATTGCAATTGGAGCAGATGCAGTTATGGCAGAGGTTCATCCAGATCCAGCCGTAGCGTTATCTGATTCAGCTCAACAAATGGACATTCCAGAATTCCATTCATTCATGGAAACATTAAAAGGCGCAGCTGTTAAATTATCATAATTCAATAGAGATGCAGTGAAAGGACTCTAGTAGTAAACATCTCCCTGTCTTAGAGAGCTGATGGTTGGTGAAAATCAGCACAAAGATGTGAGCGAAATACATTCCTTGAGTACCTTTTTAAGGATAGCTTAAAAAGGCGGTAAACGGCCGTTATCGATGCAAGGTGGTAGACGAAAGAGGTTTACAACTAGGGTGGTACCGCGAGAAAGCTCGTCCCTATCTTTGGGGCGGGCTTTCTCTATATAAAAAATGGAGAGGAAGAGGTAAATGAGATACTTAACAGCAGGAGAATCACATGGACCACAGTTAACAGCAATTGTAGAAGGAGTTCCGGCAGGATTAGAATTAACAGCAGAGCATATTAACGAAGATTTAGCAAGACGTCAAAAAGGTCATGGGCGTGGACGAAGAATGCAAATTGAAACAGATCGTGTGCAAATCGTAGGAGGTGTCCGTCACGGTCAAACATTAGGTTCGCCTATCGCTCTTGTTGTGGAAAATAAGGATTTTACACACTGGAGAAACATTATGGGAGCAGAGCCTGTTGATAATGCAGAAGAAGTCAAACGTCAAATCACAAAGCCAAGACCAGGTCATGCGGACTTAAATGGTGCCATAAAGTATGGTCACAGAGATATGCGTAATGTATTAGAACGTTCTTCTGCTCGTGAAACAACGGTTCGTGTAGCAGCCGGTGCAGTGGCAAAACAAGTGCTGAAATCGCTTGGAGTTGATATTGCTTGTCACGTGTTAGAAATTGGTGGCGTGAAGGCTGAAAAGACTTCCTATACATCTCTTCAAGAGTTAAAAGAGAAAACAGAAGCATCAGCTGTTCGCTGTTTAGATGAAGAAGCAGGAAAACAAATGATGAAAGCCATCGACGATGCAAAAGAGAATGGCGATAGTATTGGTGGAATTGTTGAAGTCATTGTAGAAGGAATGCCAACAGGTGTTGGAAGCTATGTTCACTATGATCGAAAGCTAGATGCGAAGCTTGTGTCAGCCATGATGAGTATCAATGCATTTAAAGGTGCTGAAATCGGTATTGGATTTGAAGCTGCACGTAAACCAGGAAGTGAAGTGCATGATGAAATTCAGTGGGATGAAGAAAACGGCTATACACGCAAATCGAATAATGCAGGTGGTCTAGAAGGTGGAATGACAACAGGAATGCCAATTGTTGTGCGTGGCGTTATGAAACCAATCCCGACATTATATAAGCCACTTCAAAGTGTTGATATTGATACAAAAGAGACGTTTGCAGCTAGTATTGAACGCTCAGATAGCTGCGCGGTACCAGCAGCAGCAGTAGTAGCCGAAGCTGTTATTGCCTGGGAACTTGCAAGTGCACTTATCGAACAGTTTGGATTAGATCGTATTGATCTTCTTCAAGAAAACATTCAAAAACATCGTGAATATGCAAAGCAGTTTTAAATGATGAATGATTCATGGTTAGTGTAAGGAGAGAGAATGATGGAAAATATCGTAACGAAAGGGTTACAAGGCACGATTGTCATACCAGGTGATAAGTCGATTTCTCATCGCTCTGTTATGTTTGGGGCAATTGCAGAAGGTCAAACAATGATTCATGGTTTTTTACCAGGAGACGATTGTTTAAGTACAATTTCTTGCTTTCAAAAGCTAGGTGTTGATATTCAAATGATTGATGATCATACCGTATTGGTAAATGGAAGAGGATTACAAGGGCTAAAAGAACCGACTGATCTTTTAGATGTTGGAAATTCAGGAACAACGATTCGTTTGTTAATGGGGATTTTAGCGAATACTCCTTTTCATTCGTCTTTAATCGGAGATGAATCCATTGCGAAACGACCAATGAAGCGCGTAACAAATCCACTTCGACAAATGAATGTTCATATTGACGGCCGAGATGAAGGTAATTTTACACCATTAGTGATTCGCGGTGGTAAAACAAGTGGCATTGACTATCAGTCACCAGTTGCAAGTGCTCAAGTGAAGTCTGCTATTTTACTTGCAGGATTACAAGCAAATGGCACAACTACTGTTACAGAACCAGCTAAATCGCGTGATCACACTGAAAGAATGCTACAGGCGTTTGGTGTAAATGTACAAGTAGATGGTTTAAAAGTGTCAATTGATGGAGGACAAGCATTACAAGGTACGCGTATTGAAGTGCCGGGTGATATTTCCTCTGCTGCATTCTTCCTTGTAGCAGGAGCGATTGTACCACAAAGTAGAATTGTGTTGAAAAAAGTAGGGATGAATCCTACACGAACAGGAATTTTAGATGTGTTACATCAAATGGGCGCAGAGCTTACGTTTACGAATAAACATGAAGATGAAGCTGAACCATTTGCTGATATTGAAGTAAATACGTCTTCCTTAAAAGGAATTGAAATTGGTGGAGATTTAATTCCTCGTTTAATTGATGAAATTCCAATTATTGCATTAGCAGCCACACAAGCAGAAGGTGTAACAGTTATTAAAGATGCTGCTGAGTTAAAAGTGAAAGAAACAAATCGCATCGATACTGTTGTCAATGAATTGCGTAAGATGGGTGCAGATATTGAAGCAACAAATGATGGAATGATTATTAAAGGAAAAACACCATTACATGGTAACACTGTTAGTAGTCACGGTGATCATCGTATCGGAATGATGGTTGCTATTGCAAGTTGTATCGCTGAAGGCCAGACTGTGATTGAACAGAAAGAAGCCGTCGCGGTATCGTATCCACAGTTTTTCAATCATTTACATCAATTACAAGTATAAAAGCTCGTTGTCCTCGGACAACGAGCTTTTTTTATTGGCTTTTTCCCAGGCTAATATTTAACCTTGTCCGGATAGTCAGCATAGTATATAAGGTTGAGTTACCACACTGGAGGTGGACGAGATATGGACAAAACAACATGGCTGGGAATCATTATTGGGATCATTGCGATTGGTGTTGGAATGTTTTTAAAGGGTGTAAGCTTCATGGTACTGATTAATCCAGCAGCCATCTTAATCATTTTTTTAGGAACAGCATCATCGGTGTTAGTGGCTTTTCCAATGAGTGAAGTGAAAAGGGCTCCCAAAATAATAGGTATTTTATTTAAAGAGAAACAATCAGTGGCGTATGAAGAGATTATGACTACATTTGTTGAATTATCTCAGCATTCAAGAAAAGAAGGCTTGCTTGCGATTGAGGATAAATTAGATGAAATTGAAGACCCTTTTTTAAAAAGCGGACTATTGTTAGCTATTGATGGACAGAACACAGATTATGTTCGAGATATTTTAATTGAAGAAATAGAAGAAATGGAAGATCGGCATCAATTAGGTGCAGCTATTTTTACTCAGGCAGGTACGTATGCACCAACCTTAGGTGTGCTGGGAGCTGTTGTTGGCTTGATTGCAGCATTAGGGAATATTGAAGATACGAACGGGTTAGGTCTCGCTATTAGCGCTGCCTTTGTAGCTACTTTAATGGGTATTTTCACAGGCTATATGCTTTGGCATCCATTTGCAAATAAGTTGAAAAGAAAGTCAAAACAAGAAGCGAAAGTAAAATATATGATGGTTGAAGGCATTATCTCCATTGTTGAAGGAGAATCACCGCTTATTATTCAACAGAAACTATCTGCTTTTTTAACAGCTCAAGAGAGAAAAAGATATTCAGAGAAAGAAGAGGTGAGTAATCGTGAGTAAAAGAAGAGCGAAAAAAAAAGAAGATGAGCATATTGACGAATCATGGCTCATTCCTTATGCCGATCTATTAACATTGCTCTTAGCGTTATTTATTGTGCTGTTTTCAGTAAGTACCGTAGATGCGAAAAAATTTCAGCAACTATCTCAAGTATTTAATGGAATCGTGGTTGGAGGTAACGGCGTATTTGAGTTCCAAAGCCCGCTTTCTGTAGAACCTCTTACTATACCGATGCTAGATGAAGTTGATAAAGAGAAAATAGATGAAACAAAAGAAGAGAATGAGCATGTAGAAGAGGCAGAAGATAAAGAGAAGAAAGAAGATAAAACAGAAGTAGAGAAGAAAAAGGATCGGGCAGAATTAGATGCTGTACAACGAAAAATAAATGATTATATTGTGAAAAAAAACCTCACTCATCAACTTAGTACATTACTAACTGATGAAGGGTTGTTATTAACCATTAATGACGGAATCTTATTTGATTCAGGACGAACTGAAATTCGAAAAGAAAATAAGCAATTAGCTAAAGAAATAGCCAAATTGCTCGTCATTCATCCTCCGCGCAACATTATCATAAGCGGTCATACTGATAATGTTCCCATTAGAACAAAGCAATTTAAGTCTAATTGGGAGTTAAGTGTAATGCGAGCGGTTGAGTTTATGAAGCTTCTATTAGAGAATAAGCAATTAGACCCTGCTTTTTTTAGCGCAAAAGGTTATGGAGAATATCAACCAATTAAATCAAATCAAACAAGAGAAGGACGAGCGAAAAATCGACGTGTAGAAGTATTGATATTACCACGTACGAAGTAAGAGAGAAGAGTTAACGCACACTTACATGAAAAACGTGCTTTAATCGTGTAGGTTAATGGAAAGAAAATAAAAAATTAAATCAAAGGACTCTATAATTCAACGTGAAAGTGATTTATAATAGCTTAATTGAAAAAGTTCGAATGGGGATTATTATGCTAACGATTGTATTTTACTTAGGTGCATTGTTTTTCTTTGTGAAAGTAACGATGGATAAAGAGTTTATTTGGTTGCTATTTTTGCTACCCTTTTGTATTTTTATTTTAATGTTCGAAACCCCTTATTTTGAACATTTAACAGAAGTAGCACGTATTGTCTCATTTACCATTTCATTTCTAGTGAGTTATGGAATGATTTTATTTTATAATCGCTATTTTAAAAAAGAAGGGGAATAAGTCTATTCATAAAAGCCTCACCGCGTTATCTAGTCTGTTCTTAAGAAAACGGGATGAGGCTCTAGAGACCTATTTGTCTATTTCTCATGTTTTATCATTCTTCAATATTTACTTGCTTTAATGGTTCATTTGCAGGTCCTTCAATTACTTGACCATCATAAGAAAACCTAGAACCGTGACATGGACAATCCCATGTTGTGTCACCAGCGTTCCACTCCACTTCACAGCCTAGATGTGTACAGGTTGTATCCACGCAATGAAGTTTACCATCTAAATCTTTATAAGCACCTGCCCGCTTTCCTTTCATAAAGACGACAGAGCCTTCGCCGACTTCTAACTCTTGTAGTCGTTTGTCACCAACATCCAGCTTGCCTTCAATTAAATGTCCAGCTACATCAAAGTTTTGGATAAGGAATTGTTTAATGCTTGGATCACCATGAAAACGAGAAGGTGAAAACAAGGATGTATACGGGTTTTCACGATTTAAAATCAAATCCCGTAGTAGTAAAGCAGCGGCTGTTCCATTTGTCATTCCCCATTTCCGATATCCTGTTGCCACATAAATGTTTTCTTTTTTCGGTGTAATAGGCCCGATGTATGGAACTTTATCTAATGTATATAGATCTTGCGCTGACCAACGATACAAGTATTCCTTTATACCAAGCGTTTGTTCAGCAAAATGTTGGAGAGCTTGATAATGTTCCATCGTATTGATGCCTTGTCCCGTTTTATGGCTGTCTCCACCGACTAGTATTAATTTTTCTCCGTTTATTTCTGTATATCTAAGGGATCTAGTTGGCTGTTCAGCACTTAAATACATACCGCCTGGATACTCTTTTGTTGCCTTAATGCCAATAACGTAAGACCTCTCAGCATACATTCTTGTAAAATAAAAGCCATTTCCGTCGTAAAAAGGAAAGTGAGAAGCTGCCACAACATGTTTGCAATACACCTTCGCACCGTCCCTTGTCGTGACAACAGGTTGTTCGCCCTTTTCTACATCTGTCGCAACGGTATGTTCAAAAATCTTCCCATCTAAATGTGTCATTTCTTCTACTAATGCAAGTAAATATTTTAAAGGGTGAAACTGTGCTTGCTCTTTCATAACAATTGCTTTTTTAATAGGGAAGTCAAAAGGAATCTCATGAACGAGCTCACTTGGAATGTCTAATTTTTGATAAGCTTTAAATTCATCATAAAGTTTTTGAACATATTTTTCAGAGTTGGTGTAAATGTAAGCATCTTCTGTCGAGAAGTCACAATCAATTTGCTTTTCTTGAATAAGCTCTTTTACAAACTGTAAAGCTTCATTGTTTGCTTTATAATAATTTTTTGCTTGTTCTTTTCCAATATGATTGATTAGTTCATCATAAATAAGGCCATGCTGAGCGGTTAACTTAGCGGTTGTATGACCAGTTGTGCCGTTTAGTAATTCATTTGCTTCTAGTAAGGCTACTTTCATTCCTTCTTTGGTAAGCAAATAAGCGGCTGTAATGCCTGTTATCCCGCCTCCAACGATGGCTACATCAACAGTTATATCGTTTTTTAATTTATCAAAAGTTGGTAAAGGAATGTTGCTGCGCCAAAACGGTTCTGGGGATTGAGGGATGTTTGAATGAGTCATGATTTTTCCTCCTTGGTGTGTATAGTAGATAACTTTTCCAAAAAAGGATTTTATATGTAGATTTTTGAGTTAAAAGGTTTAGCTCGATGTAAAATAGTCTTTATTTTTCATATCACGTGTACTTAACAGCTACGCTTTTAATATGTACGAGGTTTACGTTAAATGGGACCATCCTTACATCAACAAGGAGTCATTTAGTTCTTTTATTATTTTTTTTAATGGAAGAGTCATTTTTATTCTTTATTAGTGTCAATTTTCATCTATTTAAATATTTTATATAAATGAAGTTTTTTCATCACGCATATAAATGAATGTAAACGCTCACAAAAAAGGTGGTGTCCCATGTCTGAAGCACTTGCCGTGATCGTCGCGATGTTATTATTGATTTGTGGCAAAGAGGATGAAACTGATTGGGATCTTGTTTTAAATGAGGAAAGTACTTTTCAGTCATTTGCATTTGGAGGAAAAACATTCAAGCTATATCTTCCTAAGCGATTTGATGAAAATAAATCTTACCCACTTATGGTTATGTTACACGGTTGTACGCAAGATGCAACCGATTTTGCAATGGGAACAAATATGAACCAATTAGCCGATGATTGTGAATTTTTAGTGTTGTATCCTCAACAAACACAAAAGTCAAATGTAAAGAAATGTTGGAATTGGTTTTCACCTTCTCATCAAAAGAGAGGAAAAGGGGAACCGAGAATCATTGTTGGTATGGTTAATAAAGTCAAGAGTATGTATAACATACGAGATGATCAAGTATATGTTGCGGGACTGTCTGCTGGAGGAGCAATGAGTGTTATTTTAGGAGCAACATATCCTGATGTCTTTTCGGGAATTGGCGTAGCGGCTGGACTTGAATATAAAGCGGCGTCTAATGTATTAGGAGCATATGCTTCAATGGCAAGTGGGGGGCCAAATCCTATTAAACAAGGGAAATTAGCTTATAAACAAATGGGGAAGCATGCACGAGCGGTGCCAATTATTGTATTTCAAGGAACGGCAGATCGAACTGTTATCCAAAAGAATGCACATCAGGTTGTATCACAATGGATTGTAACAAATGATTTAGCTGACAATGGAGAGATGGATGACTGGATTCGGGATGTTACAATTGATGTATGTACGGAAGCGGTTCCTTTTGGTAGAAGTTACACAAGTTATACGTATAAAATCGAAGACAATTGGGTAGTAGCTCAAAAGCATATAATTGATGGAATGGGGCATGCGTGGTCTGGTGGCAACGAAGCAGGAACATATACAGATCCCCAAGGTCCAGATGCGAGTAAAATAATGTGGGAATTTTTTATGAGTCAATCGACTGCGGTACATTAGTCGAGACAAGAGATGACAGGTAAAATACCTTATAAATAATAAGAAAAAAGCCATTCTACTAATAGAGAATGGCTTTTTTATATGTTGTGTCTAATAAGGAGATTCTTCTTTTATTACCAGCCTCCACCAAAGCAGCTACAACCTACGATAATTAAAAGAATGAATAGAACAACTAAAAATGCAAAACCTCCGTTATATCCACCAGTTCCGCAACCTGCGCTCATTTAAAACGCCTCCTTTTATTTTCTGCTTCACAAAAAAAGTACTTCTTATAGGTGTTTGACTTTACGTTACATTATTATCATACGCGTAAAGGCATAAGGTGTGCTGAAATTGGGTGATTGTGTAGTTTTTCAATTTTAAGAAGGAATGCCACGAAGCATAACGAATGTGTAAGTAAAAGAATCCTGTGTTTTTGAAAGTACTAGATCGTAGCGACGAATAAAGTTTTGTTATAAGCGAAAAGGGGGAATATAAACCGGGTTGCTTTACATATATATTATTTTGTTTCTAAAAACCAAACGCATTAAATGATGAGAAAAAACGTTGTTTACATGCTTAGTGGCTTAACGAAAGGAGGAAGAACTTGCTTGACAGAAAAATGTTACAACGGTAATATACTTTCGTACTATTTGTCACAAGTGAACGCTTAATCATGATGAGCGGGGGAACCAACTTTTGGGGTGAACCTTTAAAGAAAGGCTGGGTTACTCTTACAACCCGAATCCGACAGCTAACTCCGTAAGCGTGTTAAGAGGTGACATAAATTTGACTATGAAAGCTTAAAAGGAGAATGAAAACGAATGAATATTGCTTTTCTCTTAATACCAAAACATGAGGTCGTCACGCTAAATATTGATTCGACCTTACGACAAGCACTTGAGAAGATGGAATATCATCGTTATTCGTCAGTGCCATTAGTAGATGATGATGGGAAATATGTTGGAATCTTAACCGAGGGAGACCTACTATGGAAATTAAAAAGCTTAGGCGATTATCGGTTTCAAGATACAGAACAAATTCCGCTTGCGGAAATTGATCGCTATCAAGATTATCAACCCATTTCCATTCACGACGAAATTGATAACATTTTATCAAGAGCTATTGATCAGAACTTTGTACCAGTTGTAGATGATCAAGGTGTGTTTATAGGCATTGTTAGAAGACGTGAAATTTTAGAGTTCTATGCAGACCGCATATTTATTAAGCAAGATTCAAATTAAATCATTTGAAAAGGCCGTATCAAAGAGCGTGGTTCTACGCCTTGTGATACAGCCTTTTTTCATTATGCAAGAAAATATTTTGGTCAAGAAGCTTTTTTTTACGACTGGCAGCTCACCTATTGAAGTGGTGAAACGTTACATTAAAAAGCAAGGAATGAAGTGATTTGATTTGATTTGACTAAACAAAGCGTATAAGTTTCGGCTGTATCCAATTGAAAGCTAGTCTTTGAGTATACGGAAAACCTTTGGAAGTGCTTGCTTTTTTAATCAGGCTTTACCACAATACATTTAATAGTTCGCTTGAAAATAAATTTGTATCAATGTTACACGCTTCAGCATCAATTCCATATTGCCATCCAGCGATGAGAGAATCTTTAGGTGCGTCTGGCTTATAGGCTGGAGCATTTTTTTCTGTTGAAATACCAGTGTTAGGAGAAGCGGTCCAAATATATGTGCCTGATTGTAGCTCTTGATTTTGTGCTGCAGCTTCTTCAAAAGCAGTAGTTAGTGCTCTCTCTTTATCAAAAATGCCATAAATACCAGGTTTATATGAAGAATTGGCCATGCCTTCAAACCAACCGATGATAAAGTTAGCGTCAACAGGATAATTTGGTTCAATATCAGCAAAAATTACAACACCTTCTGGTACGTCAAGTTCTGAAGCCAATTCAGTCGCTACCTTTGCTTGCTCTTTTCCATTTTCATATCCACGAGCATCTTCAAACTGATTGTTAATTAGCAGTACTTTTGCACCTGTTGACTGAATCAATTCTGCTTCTTTCTTCGTAATTCCTTTTGAAACATTTTCTTTATCACCTAAGTAACGCCCCCATACCGAAGGGGTTCCGAAGTTTTCTTGAACACAAGCATTGAATTCTTCTGTTGTAAGACTAGCAGAATCAATTCCCCATACGAATTCAGGCTGCTCATTGTTACGGTTTGTCTGTTTGGCGTCATTCTCTTTATCAGTTTGTTGTTGTTCTTTATTAGAAGGTTCACGGTTAGTTGATTCAGTAGGAGAGGAGGAAGGTTGTTTTTTTGATTGGATGTTGTTTTCAATCGAGTTGTCAATTGTTACATTCACACTTACATCGATGTTATTAGACAGTGAATTTTTAATCTCATTACTATCATTCACTTCAAGAGAGTTAGTGACTTGGTTCTTAATTTCTCCTTCCCCTTTGTTTTGAATATTATTTTGAATGTTGTTTTGAATAGAGGGTTCGTTAGAAGATTGATTTACTTGGTGAGAGGATGGTGTTTTCTTACTGCTGTCAGATAAAAATAGAACAGTTATAAATGTTAAGACACATAAAAAAACAGCAAAAATAACAGTGTAGCTTTTATGGTTATTCATATTCTCACACCCTTTCTAATGATTCGTTGTCATAGTATGCAACGTTCATTAAACGGTGCCCACTAGCTAGCATCAGAAAGGGAAAGATTCAATTGTCTAGAAAGTAATTAAAAAACAAAAACTCCTGCATCTCACTCGCTGATAATCAGCTTTCAGTAGGCAGGAGTAGTTAAAGATGTTTTCTTTCTATATAGAAGTAAGGTCGATAACTCTTATTCATCCTCTTTCTTTTTACGCTTCTTTACTTCTACATATTTAATGTGGTGATCATCAATAATGAGAACTTTAAAATAGTACCCATCATACCGAACAATATCGCCTTTTCCAACATCAAAATCTTGCGTTAAAATCCATCCAGCAATTGTATCGACTTCTTCTTCATTAATGTCTGTACCGAGAAGATCATTTACTTCCGTAATGAGCATTTTTCCATCAAGGATATAGTGACCTTCTTTTATCTTTTGTACGTCAGGTATTTCATCTACATCAAATTCGTCTCTGATTTCACCAACGATTTCCTCGACAATATCTTCAACTGTAATGAGACCAGCAGTCCCTCCATATTCATCAAAAAGAATGGCCATTTGCACACGCTCTGTTTGCATCTTAACGAGCAGGTCATGAATAGGAATTGTTTCAATCACTTTCATAATGGGCTTAATATAAGATTCTAATGTTTCAGTCCCATCCTTCTCATTAAAGATGATGTCGTTATAAATCTCTTTTATGTTAATTAAGCCGATGATGCGATCTTTATCACTATCTTCAACGACTGGATAACGTGTATACTTCTCAATACCAGCTACTTTTAAAAAGACTTCAACAATGTCGTTTTTCGAAGCAGTCACAATTTCTGTTCGAGGAACCATGACTTCTTTTGCAAGGCGATTATCGAACTCAAAGATTTTGTTTACATATTTGTACTCAGATTGGTTAATTTCTCCACGTTTTAAACTTTCAGATAGTAAAATTCTCAACTCTTCTTCGCTGTGGGCAACTTCATGTTCAGAGGCAGCGTTAATTCCAAACATTGAAGTAATCAGGCGAGCAGATCCATTTAAAGCCCAGATAAAGGGAAACATAATTTTGTAAAACCAAATAATCGGACGTGCAAATAAAAGTGATACACGCTCGGCTCTTTGAATCGCAAAGGTTTTAGGTGCGAGCTCTCCAATTACTACGTGTAAAAACGTAATGACAGCAAATGCAATCGCAAACGATAAAATTTTTGAAAGAGATGGATTGATCTCGAAGCGATGAAACAGGGGGTGAAGTAGTCGCTCGAGAGTAGGCTCTCCTAACCAACCAAGACCTAAAGCTGTAATCGTAATACCAAGTTGACACGCAGAGAGATACTCATCTAAGTTTGAAATAACATGTTTAACAGCAACTGCATTTTTATTTCCTTCTTCAATCATTTGGTTGATTCGCGATGTCCGAATCTTAACAATGGCAAACTCAGTCGCGACAAAGAAAGCGGTTAATGCAATTAAAAAAGCGACGAGAACTAAGTTTACAGCTACCATTTTTTTCACCTCTCTTCATTTTTAATACGATATGTATAAGTACAGTTTTGTCCAAAATAAAAAGGAACATGTACAAATCATGTTTATTAACCATTTTCCAACTAAATATAAAGGGAATTGTAGAATGCAGAGGAGGGAATAGACTACATTTAATCATGTGTAAAGCAGGGTGATTCCGTACTTTCTTGTGTGGCGCTGCTTAATCAAAGTAAAAGGCTATGTAAAAAAGCTGCTTCTCTATGTATGAAAGAGGAAGCAGCTTTTTGTTGTTTTAAGGGAATCGTAAATCTGGACATAATGGCAAACTCGCTCGAAAAGCTTAGATAGGTGTAATCTGTTTGTTTCTATTTGTTTCAAAAGACATTCATCTTGCACCAACTACAGTTTGCACTGCACCTCCCTTCATAAAATAAAAATAACTTCTTTTACTAACAACTCCTTTCTTTATAAGTTGTTTACATTATACAACACAAATAAACAAAAAAGTATGAATATTTAGAACTATTAAATAGATAAATGTCGAAAAGGCTAAAATAATCGCAAGAAAATTCAATACATCCTCACATGTTTAAAGGAAAACGAGTAGATTTTGATATAAAATTGTCATATAAAATAAGTGTTTTGAACTAAAAGAAAACCATCTCAAAGAGAACGCCTAAGATTCTCTTTGAGATGGCTTTTTTAATGTGTCTGATTTGGCGGCATTTGCGGTGTTTCTTGACTTGGCACAAAGCTAGTCATCATTTGTTGCATATCTTGTTGAGCTAACTGTGGTACTTGATAATAATGTCTTTTATTTTGATAAAGAGAGATATCATAAGCCATTTCCATCCAATTTGGTACAGTATCGGCAAACATACGGCGAATGATAGGATTGGTAATCTCTAAACCCGTCATGGTTAAAAGAGAGGCGTGTGCTTTAACCAAGCCTAGCATATGTCCTGAAATTCCAGCATCTTTAATGTCATTCATCGATTGGTTTGGCTTTTTTGGCTGAGATGGTTTTAACCCATAGACAAAGTCATGGCTTTGAGACATGTTATAAGTTTGAGTTGGATGCGGTGGCTTTTGTCCAGATGAAAATGACTGTGTTAGCATATTGTATTCATCTAAAATAAACGAATATTGATGATCAAGAATAGAGAGCAGCTCTTGATCTTGTACAAATTGTCGAAACATCATAAATTGATCCAGGACGTTAATATATCCAGCTAACGTTTCATGCACATCAAACATTTCGTGTCCACCGTGATTCATTTGTTGTGGAACTTGACCAGTATGCATATTCTCATGCATTTGATTGTTCATATTCATAAGAAAACCTCCTGAATAATAAAGTACGTATTTATTTTGGTTAAGAGAGATAAAAAAAATCCTGGTAATGAAAAACGATTTAATAAAACTATGTGCTAAAAAATTAAATAAAAATTTATTCAGTGAGTAGATGATTATCTCATTGAAAGGGTTTACAATAAATAAAAAGTTTGCCATATGAAAAAGCGGATAAACATATATTAAAGAAAAAGAAAGGAGATCATGAACATGCCACTTGATGCGATTTATATAAATGGAGAATGGTTAAAAACAACCGAAACGATTAGTGTTACAAATCCAGCAACAAACGAAGTGATAACAGCGGTTCCAAAAGGAGGCAAAAAAGAAGCAGCGTTAGCTGTTGATGCAGCATATGATGCATTTCAAACATGGTCGAAGAAGACGGCAGAAGAGAGAAGTACTTTATTAATGAATTGGTACGCACTTATTGATGAGCACAAAGATGAACTGGCCACTTTAATGACAAAAGAACAAGGAAAACCAAAGAAAGAAGCATTAGGTGAAATCACATATGCAAATAACTTTATTTCTTGGTATGCAGAAGAAGGAAAGCGCATTTATGGTGAAACGGTTCCGGCATCAGCTCCAAATAAGCGAATTTTTGTACATAAACAACCAGTCGGAGTCATCGCTGCCATTACTCCATGGAATTTCCCTGCTGCCATGATAACTAGAAAAGTGGCACCGGCATTAGCAGCAGGTTGTACCGCTGTTGTCAAACCTGCGTCTCAAACACCGCTTACAGCACTAAAATTAATTGAACTAGCTGATCAAGCAGGTATACCAAATGGGGTGATTAATGTCATCACAGGTAGCGCAAGCGAGATTAGTGAGGCGTGGATGAAAGATGAGCGTGTACGAAAAATTTCATTCACTGGCTCAACGGAAGTTGGAAAAATGTTAATGAAAAGTGCCGCTGAAACCGTAAAAAAACTGTCCCTAGAACTAGGTGGACATGCACCGTTTATTGTTACAAAGCATGCAGATATCGAAAAAGCTGTACAAGGAGTGATAGCTTCAAAGTTTCGAAATGCGGGTCAAACGTGTATTTGTACAAATCGTATATACGTACACGAAGAAATCGCAGAATCGTTTACGAAGCAGTTTACAAAAGCCGTTCAACAGTTAAAAGTAGGGAATGGACTAGAAGAGGGTACAGACGTAGGTCCTTTAATTGACGAAGATGCATTAAACAAAGTAAAAGAGCATGTGAAGGATGCAATTGACAAAGGCGGCACATTATTAACAGGCGGTCATGAAATTCAAGTAGGCAATGGGAGTTTTATGGAGCCAACCGTTATTTCGGATGTCACGGATGACATGCAATGTATGTTCGAAGAAACATTTGGACCACTTGCACCTATTACAACCTTCACAACCGAAGAGGAAGTGATTAAGAGAGCAAACAATTCACCGTATGGATTAGCTGCCTATGTGTTTACTGAAAATATCCGTGAAGCCATTTCGATTTCTGAGCAACTAGAATACGGAATTGTTGGCGTGAATGATGGAGCACCTTCTACAGCTCAAGCCCCATTTGGTGGATTTAAAGAAAGTGGTTTAGGTCGTGAGGGAGGCCATTGGGGGATGGATGAATATTTAGAAGTCAAATATATTTCATTATCTTTATAAAAGAGAAATGATTGTTAAAACGCAGTCATCCTCATGGTTTTATATGAACGGTTAGGACGCGTTCATATAAGAAAAGCTTTTAACACAACACTCTTCGATTGTATCTTGTAGGCTATGTGAAGTGGAGCGTCATTTTCCTCCGTCTCACATAGCTTTTTTAGTGCTTTTCTCCTTTCTATTTTCTATTAATAGATAAAAGTAGTCGTATAATAAGTCAGTTTGAGCTAAATAAAGAAACTCGTAAAACAAAGATCATTTTTAAAAAAACAAGAAGGATTTCTTCACCTTTATCAATAATTTAACTATATGAAGCGCTTACATAAAGGTGGAGGAGATGAATAGATGAAACAGCATGTAACAAAAAAGCTACTTAGTTTAGTTCTTTCTTTATTGCTTGTGGTGCTAACGTTTGCACCGAACAATAAAGCCGAGGCAGCAGCAACGAATGGAACGATGATGCAATACTTTGAATGGTACTTACCTAATGATGGACAACATTGGAACCGTTTGCGCACAGATGCTTCCTATTTAAAAAGTATTGGTGTGACAGCGGTTTGGACGCCACCAGCTTATAAAGGAACGAGCCAAAATGATGTAGGATATGGAGCGTACGATTTGTATGACCTTGGTGAATATAATCAAAAAGGAACCATTCGAACCAAGTATGGAACGAAAGCAGAATTAAAATCTGCAGTTAGTACTCTTAAAAGCAACGGCATTCAAGTATATGGTGATGTTGTGATGAACCATAAAGGTGGGGCAGATTATACGCAAAATGTTACAGCCGTTGAAGTGAATTCATCAAATCGAAATCAAGAAACATCCGGTGATTATACGATTCAAGCTTGGACAGGCTTTAACTTTCCTGGACGCGGTAACACACACAGCTCTTTTAAATGGCAATGGTATCACTTTGATGGAACCGATTGGGATCAATCTCGAAGCTTAAGTCGTATTTATAAATTTAGAGGTACAGGTAAAGCGTGGGATTGGGAGGTTTCAACTGAAAATGGGAACTATGATTACTTAATGTATGCAGATGTCGATTTTGATCACCCAGATGTAGCGAGTGAAATGAAAAATTGGGGCGTATGGTACGCCAATGAAGTTGGATTAGATGGCTTTCGTTTGGATGCGGTTAAGCATATTAAGCACTCCTATTTAGGAGATTGGGTGAATCACGTTCGTACACAAACTGGAAAAGAAATGTTTACGGTCGCAGAATATTGGCAAAATGATGTGAATGCTATTAATAACTATTTAGCAAAAGTCAATTATAATCATTCTGTTTTTGATGCACCTTTACATTATAATTTCCATTATGCATCTCAATCAGGTGGAAATTATGATATGAGGAATTTATTAAATGGTACAGTGGTTTCTGCTCATCCATCAAAAGCTGTAACATTAGTTGAGAATCATGACTCTCAACCTGGTCAATCATTAGAATCGGTTGTTCAACCTTGGTTTAAGCCTCTTGCCTATGCATTCATTTTAACAAGAGCAGAAGGATATCCAAGCGTATTTTATGGTGACATGTACGGAACAAAAGGAAGTAGTACGTATGAAATCCCAGCATTAAAAACAAAGCTTGAGCCACTATTAAAGGCGCGAAAAGATTATGCATATGGTACGCAACATAACTACATCGATCACTGGGATGTGATTGGCTGGACACGAGAAGGAGATAGTACAAAAGCAAAATCTGGCTTGGCTACTCTTATTACAGATGGACCAGGCGGATCAAAATGGATGTATGTTGGAAAGCAAAATGCAGGTGAAGTATGGTATGACTTGACAGGTAATAGAGCAGATAAGATCACCATTAATGCTGATGGGTGGGGACAATTCCATGTCAATGGTGGATCTGTTTCTGTGTATATACAACAATAATCAAACGTTATCAAAATGAGTGAAAAGTGCTCATTTAACAGCGTTATCTACATCCCCTGTTCCATCTATCCAGTTACATGAATGGATAATGGGGAAGGGATGTTACTCTTTTTCTCGTTTATTTATCAATAAAATGGATTGCTAGAAAAAAGGATTTCAAACGAAAGAAGTCGAATAATCTACATAACCAACTTATTGAGGATAGGAGTAACAAACATGAACGAGTTGCTGTTACAATCGAGTGAATTAAGGCTGGAAGCAACGGATTTATTAGATGATTACGATTTACTTTCTATTTTAAAGAAATACGGTAACCCTCTTATTATTGGTAGTTATGATTTAGATGTGATGACATGGCGAGATATTGATGTGTATATTGGAAATGATGTCATGTTGGAAGAGGATTTTTTTCAATTAGGTAGAGAACTAACAATGAGTTTCGAAGCGAAAAAAATGGTGTATCGTAATGAACGGATTGCTACGACCTCTCATTTACCTAAAGGGTTATATTGGGGAATGTATGCAGACCTTTTAGAAAGAGAATGGAAGTTTGATATTTGGTTAGTTTCAACTGAATTAGTAAGAGAGCAACTAAAAAAGCAGCAACGTTTAAAGTCAATGATGACAGATGACAAACGAAGCTTGATTTTATCTTTAAAACAGCAAAATGGGTATCGTCGTTATTATACGAGTGAGGATGTATATGAAGGTGTTATCAAACATAATGTTAGAGACGCTGGTGCTTTTTTCATTTGGCTACAACAACGAAAAAGTTTACAAGTAAAGAAATGAGGGTGTCTCAAAAGGGGAGAGGGCTCTTTTGAGACACCCTCATTTATGGTAGACCGTCATTTAACTCAGTAATAATGAGTTGAATAACGGTCTATTTTGTATGAAGCAAAAAAAGTAAATAGTTGAACGTTTATGATTTTCCCTTCTGTTTCACATGATAGTGATGAAAATTTCAAAAAATGAGCACTTGTCCTAAGACAGATGCCTGTTCAATTAAGTACCTAAAACATATCATATAGTATACTTTATAAGGGGGAAATCACTTGTATTATCATAAACCACATCATAAACCACATTGTCACCGTTGCAAAAAAAAGAAATACGGACATGGACTAATCAATGATACAACAGACGGATCTAATTCTGTTCATATTGAAAATATCGGGAATGCAAATGTTCACGTTCATATTGATTCCAATGCAGAGTCTGCACAAACTCTAGATACAGATCAAGAGCAAAAAGGAGAACAAACACAAAAAGGACAAAAAGCTACAACAAATTCAGAAGCTGTAAGTAAAAACCGAAATAAAGTTGAAAGCAAAAATAAGATTGATAATGACAACGATAATGACAACGATAATGACAACGATAATGACAATGACAACGACAATGATAACGACAATGATAACGAGAACAAAAACGACAACAAAAGCAAGAACGAAAATAAAAGCAAGAACGAAAATAAAAGCAAGAACGAAAATAAAAGCAAGAACGAAAATAAAAGAAAATCTAGATAAAGCTGACTTTAAGTAAATAGATAGAAAGGTATGTCCTACTTATACTTACAAAGGGGGGGAAACATCTTGCGTAATGATTCTAAGGTAGTCAATAGTGGGAATTCAGATGTAGATGTATCCGTTATAGTTGACACAAGTGCACTTGCTTATGCCATCAGCTGTTACTTACATGCAAAACACATGCTTAATAATGATGAGTTTGTACAAATGATGACAAACTTAAATTTATTATTAGGTAAAACACATGATGAGCTTCCTGACTTAGTAACAAATAAAATAGAATCAAAAACAATTTTTACCCCAAACGATACTCAAACGGTAAAAAAGTTTTTAAAATAGATCGATAACGCTAAATCAACCTTTTTCTATATAAATAAGAAAGTCCTCTGCTCATTATATTGGCAGAGGACTTTTTTTACACATAAGACAAACTTAAAGGTTTTTAAGCTATCATCAAAGTGGATTTTAGCATCCAAATATTCTTTTCAAGAGTACCGATAGTTTCAATAAACATGTCTGCAGTTACAGCATCATGTTGGTTTTCGGCTACTTTAATTCCTTCTTTTAATTCATAAATTAAAATAGTGTAATCGTCAATGACTGCTTGAATTATTTCTTCAGCAGTTTTCTCTTCAGCAGCTTCTGCAATTGTAGATTGTTCTAAGTAATCACGTAATGTGGAAATAGGTTTACCACCAATACTAAGTAACCGCTCTGCATACTCATCTACATACTGAGCTGCTTCTCCAAACAGTTCTTCAAATTTATTATGAAGAGTAAAGAATTGTGGCCCTTTTACATACCAGTGAAAGTGATGAAGCTTTGTATAGAGAACGTTCCAGTTTGCAATTTGTACATTTAATACTTGTTCTAAATTCATTATTATTCCTCCTAAGATCTTTGTTGTTATTTAATTATAACAAATATAAAATTAAAATCAATACTATTTAATAATTATTATTAATAAGTAATTATATATAGACTTTGGGTATTTTTCTCTTATAATGTGAAATAGAAAAGGTATATGATGTTAAATGTGCTGATAAAAATAAAGGAGTATTTATGATGATTATTACGAAAAAAGCAAAAGAACTAGTTGTAGAAGTCTTGCAAGAGCAAGGAATAGAAGGAATTCGCTTGTTTTTTAAAGGCATTAGCTGTGAAATCCCAAACATTGGTTTAGCGTTTCAAGACGAAGAAGAAGGGGATAACGTGCAACTGATTAATGGAATCAAAGTATCCATTCAACAAGAAATTCTTCCATTTACAGGTGAGCTGATACTTGATGTTCATACAACACCATATGGCCCAGGACTTGCGCTTGTCGGTGCCAAATCAACCATGTAAAAACATGAAAGGCACTTTTTCTCTCTTAAATATATGTGAAGTGACCATTTCTCTGTTCAAGCACCTTTTTGCTGTTAGGTTCGCTGACAAATTCATTGAAGCATTTGTTAAAAATTGGTTCAATTGAATAAAGAGCATGAAAGGGATGAAAAGCCATGATACTGTCTCATCATGTAACAATTGAACAGAGAGAACAAATTAAAATCCTAAAGAAAAAAATGCGTGAAGCTAGTACAGATGCTGATAAAGAAGTGTATCAGAAACAGTTGAATTCTCTAGTAGAAAGAATCTTTTTAGAACATAAAATGAAACGTTATCATTTTCAAGGTTAAATTCAAAAGGGGATTGTCTCTATTAAAAGAGGCAATCATTTTTTTTGAAGTGAAACTTTTGTGACAGTCATGAATATGTTTTGATTCAAAAATAGTTGTTTGATATGATAAGAACGCGTTCATAATGAAGATATATCCAAATAGAAAGGCTGATACAATTGAAAAGAGTCATGATGATTTTATGTGCACTGCTTATTTTTATACCAAGCGTAGGTTATGCACATACGCATTTAGAATCGTCCAACCCCGAAGATGGAACCATTCTAAATGAAAATGTTGAAGAAATTGTGTTAAGATTTGATACTCCAATTGAAAAATTAAGTACGATGACCTTAACAAGAGACGGTGAAAATATAGAGCTTCAAACTCAAACGGTTACAAATAATTCATTAATTGGAAAGGTTAGTAACCCATTAGAAAATGGAAAATACCAAGTAGATTGGAAAATTGTTGGAGAAGACGGGCATGTTATAGAAGATCGCATTTCTTTTGAAGTAAATATAGAAAAAGTTGCGACTGAAGAAGCTGAGGAAGCCGAGGAACCTGTTGTACCAGCTGAAGAAGAAAATAAGAATACGCAAGGTGAGACTGAAACGATCACATCTACACCGCTATTTTTTATCTTGTTTATCGTACTATTGTTTATGATTGGAACAGCTCTCTTACTATTCTTACGAAAGAGAAAGAACGGATAAAATGATAGAGGGAATGTTAACCATTTTAGAGTGGCTAACCTCTATTAGTGTGTCGATTTTGTTAGGTTGGAGTATTTTACTATACATACCAGAGAACAAAAAGCCACCTCTTCGTGTTCCTGAAAAGCTTCTGATTGTGTTTGCGTTATTTATTCCGCTTTTTGCTTTTGGGAACGTATGGAGTGTTGCTGTCGCTCTTTCTGGTCAGCAGCAAGTAACCAAAACACTCTTTCTTGTCGTCACAGAAACGAGAGTGGGCCAAGCGTGGTTTGTTTTAACGTTTCTTGCTATGTTATTAGCATTGTCTCTTTATTTACAGAGCTATAAGCATATTCAAATGACTTTTACAATCGGGCTGTTACTTGCACTTTCATATTCGAGTCATGCAGCATCTCAAAATGTATGGATTGGGCTAGGTGCACACCTTATCCACTTTTTGACGGTTGCAACATGGGCTGGGATTGTGTTTCATGTTGGCTGGTTTGCAAAACCGAATAAACAATGGAAGGCGTTTTTAAGCTGGTTTACACCTATCGCCATTGCTTGTGTGGTACTATCATTTTCTACAGGTCTTCTTATTATGTGGCTGATTGTTGGCCTTGATCAATATGTGAATTCATGGTCTACTCCCTATGGTCATGCTTTATTATTAAAGCACCTAACGATTGCACCACTTTTATTGTTTGCCATAATTAATGGTCTTCTTAGTCGAAAGGTCCAACATAACCATCATTTTAGTCCCATTCATTGGATACGTGGAGAAAGTATCATACTATTGCTCGTTTTTTTGTGGACGGCAATCATGACCACACAATCACCACCATTGAATATTGAGCATATCGCTACCCATTCAATGATCTTCCCTTTGATTTATGGTCAATCCGTTTCATTGCCATTGCAAATAGAAGTGACTGTAATGGGAGTGCTATTTTTAGCGATAGCCTTGTTGTTTGCTAGTTACTTAGTGATAGGTGTATATAAGAAAATGAATGTATGGATGAGCGTGTTGTGCAGCTTCTTACTTATTTTCGCCCTTTATATTAGTGTACTAACGAGTATTCGCATCTAAATGAAAAAGCCCATTGCCTACTAAACCTAAGAAAGTGAAATAGATCAGTAGGAAAGGGCTTTTTTAGTGCTTTTTAAAATAAAATGATAGTTGAATGACATTACTCTTCAGAATTCATTGCTTCAATAGATGCACTGAGCGCATCTATAGGAGTACTATTAGAAGAGCCTGATCCCGTAATGGTTTTTTCTGTTGTTTTTGGACAGATGCAAAAAATATCACCAAAATTTACAATGCCACCAGTTACATTCTTAATACAAACACTTTTAATAAAAACAGGCATGAATGTCAAACCTTTCTTTTTTATTACTATATGCGTAACTTGTCATGCTTGTATAGACGTGAGAAACAAATGCGAGCACTAGTAGTTAGACAAAAAGAAAGACCCTTGCTTTGCAACAAGGGGGAAAAAGAGATTCCTACATTTTAAAATCCAAATAGAGGATAACCTGCTAAGGATTCATCATTCGGGACAAAATTATAAATTTTCCATGCGCCAGATGCTTCTTTTTTCAATGAATAGATACCTGAAACATCTAACACTTCTTCAACTTTAGACGTTTCGATTTCAACGTTGACTTTTTGCTTCATATCCTTTGTTTCAACTTGAACATATCGATCATTTAAATGCTTAACAGAGATTGAATAGGTCCCAATAGGCTCAACTGAAAATTTAGCTCCTAAATCATTGACAAAAAACTGAAGCATTTCAAGTGAATCAAGTCCAGCAACTTTATAAAATCCGGTTGTATGTTGATTATATAAAGCTGTAAGTCCTGAAAAATCGTTCACTTTAACAAGCTGATTTTCTTTGTCAATCTGCTGCTTGACAAGACTAGTGATTGCTTGAGCATTTGGTAGGTTTTTCGTTTCTTGTTTTAAAGCACGGTGAATCATTAAAACAGCTTGAGCTCTTGTTGCGTTCTTCAGTGGACGAAATTCATTTGTTGCAGTGTATCCGTTAATGATACCTACTGATGAAGACTCATGGATTTCTTGATACGCCCAGTGTGAAGAAGGAACATCTTTGAACGGTTTGTTCGTATTTTTGAACGTTACGCTCTTTTTAAACGCTCGATGAATCATGACAGCCATATGCTCACGTTTAATTTGTTCATATGGATAAAACTTTCCATCAGGACGTCCTGTCACAATACCTAAACTACTAGCAATGGTTATGTATTCATAATGCCAATCTAGTTTTTTTACATCTGAAAATGTTTTTGTGTTTGGAGCAACTGTTAGACCTAACGCATTGACTAAAATTTTAGTGAATTGCGCGCGTGTAATCGATTGGTTTGGTTTTACGGCTACAGCACCATCTTCATCAACCATTCCATCAATAATATCTGCTGCTAAGAAATCATCCATCTCTTCGTACGCGCTATGATCTACAATGTCATATGCTAAGTAAGAATCGACCGTTTTATCAGCAGCATGTACGGATGTAACAGATAGAGCAAGGGTACATGAAAGTAAGAGTGCTGTTAATAAACGCTTTTTTTTCATTTCTTAACTCCTTTTAAAAAATATGTCATTACAGTAAAGATTCTACTATTATATTGAAATTTTGTCATCATGCTAAATTTTTCCTTTAAGTTTAAAAACCTGCTGTTAAATGAAGCGAATCATTTCAATAATTTCACTAGAATCGAGTAAAATAGAAAAGTGAATAAAGAGAGAAGAGGTTAAAAATGAAAGAACAATCAAGTTTTCAATTCAACAAGTTGTGGATGTTAACACGGCCACCAATTGGCAAATTAATGATTTCACTTATTTTATCGTTAATAAATACAGCTACCGCTTTATCGATCCCACTTCTTATTAAACAAGTAATGGATACGATTCGTACAGGGCTTACACCTAGTCTGATTGGTGGCATCATCATCCTATTTCTTATACAAATGATTACAAGTGCTGTTTCGCTTTATTTATTAGCACAAGTAGGGCAAGGGGTCGTGCGTGAACTTCGCACTAAACTTTGGAATACGTTGATTCGTTTACCGGTTTCGTATTATGACCGTAACCGCTCGGGTGAAATGGTGAGTCGCATTACAAACGATACAACAATTGTCATGAATCTATTATCGACAGAGATGATTGATTTTGTGAAAAATATTTTATCAATTATTGTCGCCGTTATCATCTTGTTCACCCTAGATGTTCCAATGACATTTATTTTATTAGCCGTTATACCCATTATGTTTTTACTGATCATGCCTCTTGCAAGAAAGGTACATAAAATTGCACGTGAACAACAAGATCATATGTCAAAGCTAACCGCTTTTTTAGCACAAATGCTAAGCGAGATTCGCCTCATTAAAGCTTACAATTCAGAAGAAAAAGAGTTTTCATCAGGTGTTAAAACGTTTCAATCGCTTTATTCATTTGGTATTAAGCGTGCTAAAATTGAAGCCATTATTTCCCCAATTATTAGCGCGGTGATGACAGCCGTACTCATTACAATCGTTGGATTCGGCTCTTATCGCGTTAGCCAAGGGTTAATTAGCGCAGGAGAGCTTGTAGCGTTTGTTTTATACTTATTTCAAATTATGGTTCCTGTTGGTTCACTTACGCGTTTTGTCACAAGCTTTCAACAAACAAAAGGCGCATCTGAACGCATTTTTGAGATTTTAGAAGAAAAAGAAGAAGATTATGAGAGCGGCTTATCTCTTCAAGAAGCTGGAACATTGTCGTTTGATTCTGTTCGTTTTCAATATGACGACAAAGTCGTTTTAGAAGATATTACATTTGAAGCGCGAAAAGGAACAGTAACGGCTTTTGTGGGTCCAAGCGGAGCAGGAAAGTCAACGATATTTTCTTTAATTGAACGATTTTACGAACCGCAATCTGGAGAAATACGTTTAAACGGGCAACGTTCTGAACAAATCAATCTGTATTCGTGGCGTCAATTGTTTAGTTATGTACAGCAAGATTCTCCTATTTTAGCTGGAACCATTCGAGAGAACTTAACGTACGGATTGGAAAGAAAGGTAGCGGATGTTGAAATCATTGAAGCTGCGAAAATGGCAAATGCCCATGATTTTATTTCTGCGTTTACTCAAGGATATGACACAATGATTGGTGAAAGAGGCATCAATTTATCTGGAGGTCAGCGTCAACGAATTGCGATTGCCCGTGCGCTTTTACGGAATCCTCAATTTCTTCTCTTAGATGAGGCGACAGCAAGTCTTGACTCTGAATCTGAAAAGCTTGTGCAAGAAGCGTTAGAAAGTATTATGAAGGATCGTACCTCACTGGTAATCGCTCATCGATTATCAACAATTGTTAAGGCGGATCAGATTGTTGTGATTCAAGATGGAAAAGTGACGGGTGTTGGTACTCATCATGAACTGTTACAGCATCATGATTTTTACCGTGTACTCGTCAATCAGCAGTTTAGCACGTTATCGTAATGGGTATGTAAAAAGAGTCGTTTTTGGACGACTCTTTTGTTATTTTGTCGAAAGAATAGAAGAATCTAAAAAAGTACTTGCATTGTAGTGAAATTAATGATAAATTATTAAAAATTTATAATTTTCAAACAAATAATAAGGAGAGATGGCCATGAAATTAGGAGATCATGTTATGTATAATAAACAGGAGTATAAAATTATGCACATTTATCGTAATGGAACGTGTGAGTTACTGGCTACGACAAATCCAAATTTTAAAAATGTATTAGTCGTAGAGCTGGACAAATTGCAAAAATAATTGAATTAGCTAAGAAAATTAGATTATGGTGCTTCTAACTTGTATCTTCAAGCTTTTTAGTTAGTTCCTCTTATTTTATTACTTCTCTAAGCAACCTTTTCACTTACATCTCTTTTAAACATATATATGAAGCTCTTTGTTTATAGAATGTTGACAACAAAAAGATATAAATCATATACATGTTAAAAGAGCAATGAATGTTTCATTGTTTAAAAATATCTATTCATTTTGCGTAAAAAAAGCTGTGCCAAGTAGGTTCACCCTATTTGACACAGCTTTTTAGATTGAATGATAAAAGTCGCTTTGAATGACCTTTTTTGATAATTTAGGTGTAAACATCGCTAAAAAGACAGAACGAGCAAGTGTAAATAAAATAAACGAAAACCATAGTCCGTGATTATCCCAAGTAGATACAAACACGTAAAGTGATGCGATGAATACGAGCAAAGAAAGAATTAAAGAATCACGAATTGGTCTTGCTTCTGTTGCACCTGAAAAGATGCCATTTAACATAAGGCCCCAAAATGCAACAAATGGGAATAAAATCATCCACCATTTATATTCATGAGTTAGAAGTAATACACTATCAATTGTTGTAAACAAAAAGATTATCGCTCAGTAAAAAAAAACAAGAATGCCACCATACAAGAAATAATAAGCGACCATCGAAAAGAAAGTTGCAGAACGGTATTGTATTGTAGAATAACGTGTCTCGTACTTCAAATGCCTTTCCTACAAGAATACTACTAGCATTTGCTAGTCCATCAAACAGATAAGCAATTAAATAATGAATTTGAAACAAAATCTAATGCAATGTTTAATAGGTTCATGTAAAGTTGTAAAAACAGAGAGCTTTTTTACATTTGAAGCTCCAATTAACCATCCCAATATACAGTAATTTAGTAAAGCAAACGGAGCACCCCAAATTCGAATATCATAATAGTCAGCAGCAAACGCCCATACCGAGGGTTCGGTTTTCATCATAATAAAAACAACATGTTGAATGGGTTGTTGTAGCAACAAAAATAGGGCCGCCATGACCGAAGCAATAATCATTGGCAGAATACATGATAATGTTTGTTCTTGTAAATTGCGAGCACCAAAAGCTTGTGAAGTAAAGCCAAACGTACTAACATGTAAAAAGCCAAATAGTCAGTATAAAGTGTTAAAGATTAAGGATGCGATTGCTACTCCGTCAATATAAGCTCGATTAGATAACGACCGCTGTATTCACAGCACCTAAAAAAGGGGTTGAGAAGGTCGAAATGGTGAGAGACAAAGCTAAAGCTAAATAAGTTTTAGACGTTATTTTCTTTTTCAATTTTTGTATACCTTCTTATCGTTAGTAAGGTATTTTTTATTTACAAATGAATTTCTTTTAACAACTCTTCCTTCTTTTAAAATCAGTGTGCGAGTACTATCTAAATGGCTCTTCTGGTCATAAGATAAATAAAGCAATGAGATCTGAAATCGCTCTTTTAGTTTTTTTATGAACATCATATGCGCTGTTTTTTCCATCTCTATTTTAAATGAAACATCGTAAATAAGAAGGAGAGACTTTAAGGAAGCAGGAGCAACGAGAAAATCGTTATACAAGGAATTGATGGTATGATCATCGATTAATAGGATTTGTTGCTGCGCTAAGCGACGTTCACGCGCTTTCATTTTTAACAAAGCCTTGTTATTTAGGTAAATGTCTCCATTATCAGGTTGATCACGCAATAATAGTAAGTGTAAAAGTGTTTCTTTTTCGAGATGGTTACTACAAACAATCTCAAGAGATTCATTGTTGAAAAGGGAGAAAGAGAGGTTTTCTAAAACCTTTTTATTGTAAATGGTTTTCGAGACATGCTCGAATCTTAATAGTTCGTTCATCACGGTCTAATCCTTCCTATATGCAAAAATAAATAGTAATGATTCTTATTTTCAATATAATACCTTCATTCAATTTTTTTGTAAATAGAAAATGAAATAAAAAGGATAATTTCATTTTTCTTTCACAAATATGTTTTATAGTTAAAAGTAGAAAAGCACTTCAACGACAACGTGATAGAATAAAGGTTGAAATGCATAGAGTTCAAACAGATGAAAGGTTGATACATATGAAAAAAGCTGTGTTTTTACTTGCACTATCTCTCACTTTCTTAGGTGCATGTGGACAAGGGAATTCTACGAATGATCCTGTAGCCGAAGAGGAACCTAAAATGCTTGAAGTGGATCTAACAGGTCCGGAAAAAGTGAATCTTGACGAAGAAGTCACGTTCAAAGCAACGGTTACGCATGGGGATGAGAAAGTAGATGATGCAGATGATGTACAGTTTGAAGTATGGGAAAGTGAAAAGAAAGAAGAAAGTGAAATGATTGATGCAAAACATGAAGGAGAAGGCGTCTATAGTATTACGAAAGCATTTTCTGAAGAAGGTATGTATACGATTCAATCACATGTTACAGCAAGAAAGTCTCATAATATGCCTAAAATGAACGTAGTCGTAGGAAATGTGAAAGCTGTGGAACATTCTCCCGTAGATGAGCAACATGCACAAGAAAGTGATCACCATCAAGGTGCTGCCATTAGTCTGAACCCAACTTCTGCTATAAAAGAAGAAGAGACGACATTGTCTGTTACAGTCGAGGTGAACGAACAACCATTAAAGCAAGCAGATGTCCGATTTGAAATTTGGAAAGAAGGGGCAACTAAGCACGACTGGGTTAATACAACAGAGCAAGAAGATACGCCTACTTATGATGCACCTTACATTTTCACTGAAGCAGGGACTTATCATGTACAAGTTCATGTTGAAAACGATCAAGGACTTCATGAACACACAACGATAAACATTGATGTAAAATAATAAAAAGACTTTGTCACGAATCAATCCTTTCTTCGCGACAAAGTCTTTTTAGCTTTACATTTCTTCATAAGGAAATTGAATGAAGACTGTAGTTCCTTTACCCAATTCACTGTTTATACATAGCGTGCCATTGTGACGTTCAACAATTTGTTTGACAATAGCAATACCTAATCCTGTTCCACCTTTTTCACGCGTTCTCGCTTTATCAGCACGATAGAAGCGTTCGCCGATACGAGCAAGACTTTCAGCATCCATTCCAATGCCTGTATCTGCAACAGAAGCCATTATTACGTTGTGGTCTTTTTTTAATTCAATATGGACAAAGCCACCTTCATTCGTGTAGCGGATCGCATTTTGTAACAAGTTATAGAACACTTGTTGAAGCCGATTATGATCTCCATTAATGATTAAGTCATGATCTAAATGAGAGGAAACTGAAATGTTCTTTTCTTTTGCTTTTAATGAAAAAGAATGAGTTGTTTCTTCGATTAATTGTGCAAAAACTAATGGTTGCTTCATTAACTGGTAATTGCTCGTTTCGAGCTGTGCGAGATCTAATAAATCTTTTACAAGTCGGTTCATTCGTTCCGACTCACGGCGAATCAGAGATAAATATTGCTTTCGTTCTTCCTCGCTATTAAATAAATTTTGCTCTAGCATTTCACTATAGCCTTTTACATAACTAAGTGGGGTACGAAGCTCATGAGCAACGTTTGCTAGAAATTCTTTTTTTTGTTGATCAGATTGCTCGAGTACTTGAGCCATTTGATTAAAGGCACGAGCAAGTTGACCAAACTCATCTTCATTTTTTATATACACGCGTGCAGAAAAATCTTCTGTTGCAACGGACTGTGAAAATATTTTCATCTTTTTAATTGGATGGATAAGTGATTTAGTTAGTCGATCTCCAATGAGAAATAGCAATGCAAACACAATGATCCCTGTTCCAATTAAAATAGGCGTAGCTTTGTTAAACACCTCGTAAATAGAAGGGAGGGGAAAATACAAATAAACGATACCTGCTAGGTGACCATCTTTATTATCCAGAAGGGGGGTAATGACACCGATAATGTTTCGTTCAAATTTCTTTTCGTATCCATGCTTTACAAGATGCTGACCTTTTAACAATTGCTCACGTTCTTTCTCAGAAATAACGGCCTGATCATCATTGTTAAAAATCGTATACATACTTAACTCACGAGGATCGTTAAAAATCATGACTTCGGCTTCTGAAATGGTATTATGCCAATTTACATTACCAATTAGAAAAGGAGGAATTTCACCGCTATGATAATGAGCAGCAATCATGTTTCCTTCTGTGATTAGTGATTGTTCTATTTTCTTCACATACAAATCTTTATAGAGAAAGTGGATGAAAAGAAAGGAAAATAAAATGGAAAATAAAATGAAACAACTAATCACAATACGTATTTTCGTATGAAGTGCGTAAGAATGCCAATTAAGCTTCACATTTACACCTCAGCCTTATAGCCAACGCCCCATACGGTTTTCACAATTGTACCCGCTTCGTTTAATTTGAGTCGCAGAGTCTTAATATGTGTATCAACGGTTCGTTCACTCCCTATGTAATCCATTCCCCAGATCTTTTCAAGCAGATGTTCACGTGAAAAAACTTGACCAGGGTGACGACAAAGAAAAAGAAGAAGCTCATATTCTTTTAGAGTAAGAGATACTTCATGTTCATTGACGTACACTTTTCGTCCGAGCTGATCAAACGACAATATACCAAATGTAGTCGTTAACTTGGAGGAGAGGTAATTTTCATTGCTTCTTCGTAATACAGCTTCAATTCTTGCTGATAATTCTCCTAAGCTAAAAGGCTTTACTATATAATCATCTGCTCCTAATTTTAATCCATGAATGCGGTCCCATTCTTCTCCACGAGCTGTTAAAAAAATAAGTGGGCATGTGTAAGTTTCACGAATTTTACGTGCTAATGTAAATCCATCTAGAAGAGGCATCATTACATCAACTAAAATAAGAGAAGGGCTATAGTGATCAAGTATCTTCAATGCTTCTACACCATTTTCTGCTTCCATACACTCGTAGCCTTCTTTATGTAAGTATAAAGATAACATTTGCCTCATATCAGGTTCGTCATCGATAATTAAAAGCTTTAGTTTGTCCATTTATGTAAACACCTTTCATCTATCAAATACAGTTCATGTATTCTTAAATTATAAGCGTAAATTGTGAAAAATAGGTGAAACTTCTTGACATTATTTAAACATTTTTCAAGCTTTCTTTATAAATAAAAAGGGCTGAGACAACAGGGGGAAAATACACCTGTTTGGCTCAGCCCTTAACATTCCTTGCTCCTAAAATCCAGAAACATCAAAGGATAAAGAGGAAAGAGATGTTGCCTATAAATCTTCTTGTTTTCGTTTTACTCACCTATGTCTCAGTCGCTTTTTATTGAGCTGTTTTGTCAAATGTAATTCGAGCAATCGCATCGTGAAGGTGAATGGACTCTTCATTTCGGCATGAAACCGTAAATGCTTCTACAAACTCGTATTCATACAAGTCAGCTGCAACTAATCGAACCATATCTTCCACAAAGCGTGGATTCTCATAAGCTTGCTCTGTCACCATTTTTTCATCTGGACGCTTTAAAATCGGATGAATTTTTGCACTTCCATTTGATTCAATTGCTTCTAAAAGAGCGGATTTCCAATCAACTGCATCTGTTACATCATCTGCTAAACGTGTATCAACAATGACATTACCACGTTGATTATGTGCACTATACTCACTAATTTCTTTCGAGCAAGGGCATAGCGTTTTTACAACAGCTGTTAAGCCAACTGATTTTTTAATCCCTGTTTGTTTGTTGTAGTCTATTGTCATGCGCGCTTCTGCATGGTTTAAACCAGATAATCCTGATGCAGGTGCTGCTTGCTCATAGAACCAAGGGAAGGAAATATCAACTTTAGCATCTTCCACACCAAGACGATCGGCTAGTTCAACAATAAAGCGTGACAATGTTGAGAACGAAAGATCGAATCCTCCATTTACACGATACTGCTCTAATAGTTCTGTAAATCGGCTCATATTTGTTCCTTTTGCATCTCGAGATACAGAGGATGTTAGAGCGAATGTAGCGATTGTCGTTTGTGTCATCGGTGAAATAGTTGATTCAACGATAACCGGCATTTTTACATTGGAAATACCAACAGCTTCAATATGAAATAAAAAGTCACGCTTAGTATTTTGTAAATCAGGCATGTCCTCTTTTTTTGTAGGCTTTGTCTTTCGACCAGGTTCTACTGAGCCAAATAATTTATGTCTTTCCTCTTTAGATGGTAATTGGATTGTTGTCATAGTTGTCATAGTCATACTCCTCTCTCCATTAAATCATAGCGTGATAAAATGGATGAATCTTGAGAAATTTTACCTAGTTTTCTCTCAGATTGCAAGTTTTAATCATTTCTGAATGCTCTCTATTGTAATAGATTCATATGTAAATGTCGTAGTTCAATGTGCTAACCCAATTAAATTAGGGGTTGAAAAATTCTTTTTTCATCAGCTCTTCGCCTGGTAAGGGGTGACTGAATAAATATCCTTGAGCTTCTTCGCAGTGTAGCGATTTTAAAAACTCAAATTGCTCATCTGTTTCTACACCTTCAGCTACTACTTCAATATTAAGTTGTTGCGCAAGAGAAATTAACGCACTCGTAATGGTACTACTAAAGCCATGCTGAGGCAGGTCACTTACAAATGATCGATCAATTTTTAACTTGTTAACGGAAAAGCGCTTTAAGTAACTAAGAGAAGAATAACCTGTCCCAAAATCATCGATAGATATACTTACACCGATTTCTTTTAATTGACTCAAGTTTTCCACTACAATTTTTTCGTTTTTCATAATCGTACTTTCTGTCACTTCTAACTCAACACTAGACGCGGATAGATTATACTTTTGAAGTAACTGAATAACATCTTGTGCAAAATGGCTGTTTTGCAATTGACGGACAGAAATATTAATTGCTATGCGAGGTGGCGCTTGTGCTCTTTGTTGCCAAACACTAAATTGGTGAAAGGCAGTTTCTAGCACCCAATACCCTAATGGATGAATGAAGCCGTTTTCCTCTGCAATTGTAATAAACTGATCAGGAGGAATAGGACCGAGCGTTGAGTGATTCCATCTCACTAGTGCTTCAACCGCAGTTAGCTTTTTAGATTGCATATGAATAATCGGCTGATAAACAAGCGAAAGCTCATTAAATTGAATCGCCCGACGAAGTGCTCCTTCTAGCTCATATGAAGTAACGGCCGATTCATTCATATGCGGTTCATATACACAGCAGCGATTTCTTCCTTTCTTTTTTGCTTCATACATCGCGATATCAGCATGCTTCATAAGCAAGTGACTATTAATCCCATCATTTGGATAAAAAGCAACCCCGATGCTTGGCGTAACATGAACGTAATGACCTCGAATAAAGAAAGATTGTTGTAATAACGATAAGATATGTTCAGCTAGTTGAATGGCACATTCTTTTTCATGAATGGAAGGCAATAAAATGGTGAATTCATCGCCGCCCAATCTAGCGACAAGTGCATCTTTATTTACATTTGTTTGTAGCAAATGAGAAATGGTTAATAAAAGATCGTCACCAACTTCATGTCCAAATGTATCATTCACATATTTAAATCGATCTAAATCAATATACAAAACAGCAAGCTCTTGATGAGTGGTCATTGCTTCATTGACTTTCTTTTCAAAGAGCCGACGGTTTGGCAAGTTTGTCAACGGATCATGGTAGGCCATTTCATGAATGGTTGTTTCGTATGCTTTTTGAGCAGTCATATCTTTACCAATAACGAAAATGTTCGTCACGTTTCCATCCATAACAACAGGGGTTGTTGTTACCGTTAAATAGATAATAGATTTTGATTGATGAAAAATTCTGATTTCAATTGTTTGTGGTTTTCCTTGCTTTGATCTTTCAAATGCTTCTAAAGAAATGGAAAGATCCTCAGGGTGTATGTAAGGGATAAAAGAATGACCAATTAACTCATGACGCGAATAACCACTTACTTGAACAGTGGCTTCATTTACTTCAACAAATTCCCCTTCAAGGTTTAATGAATAAACAGGGTCAATATTATTGTAAAACAACGAGTGAAACCATTTTTCTCGTTCCATTAATTCTTTTTTAGTTTGTTTATTTTCAATCGCAACCCCCGCTAAATGCGAAAAAGCATCGACCGTTTTGCGTTGTTCATAGCTAGGGAAGTCTTGAATCGTACGATAATAAATGGCAAATGTGCCTACTACATGATTTGTTGATGAAAAGATAGGTGTTGACCAGCAAGATTGTAATCCATGTTTAAGAGCAAAGTTGTTGAGGCCTTCCCATAATGGGCTTTCTTTTATGTTTCCAACGAAAATTTCTTCTTTTTGAAAAGCAGCCGTACCACAAGAGCCAACACTTGGTCCAATCTCAATATCATTTAAACTGTTAATATATTCATCTGGTAAGTTTGGTGCAGCTCCATAAGAAAGTTTGCCAGTGCTATTATCTAACAATAAAATCGAACAAATGAGGTCAGGATGTAGTGATTCAACAGTTAAGGCAATCTCGTTTAATATCTCTGATAAAGATGTATTTTGAGCAATTAATTGATGAATATGCCGCTGTCTTTTTAAAATGGTATGAATGTTTCTTTCTTCAGTCAGGTTGATGATGGTGCATAAATAGAACGTTTCTTGATTGCTCATCGAAATTCGTTTTCTTGTTAGCTGTACCGGAATATAATTCGTAGCTGCTTGAATATTACAATCAATGGATGCAATGAGTTTTTCACTGAAAAAGAGCTGAGTGAATGAGACATTGTTTTTATTTTGTACGAAACGTTCAAATGATTGATATAGTAGCTCATTCTCATCGCACCGAAGAAATTGCAAGAAAAAATCATTAAATGAAACAATGAAGCCTGCGCTATCTGTTATAAAAGCAATTGAAGGAATATCATATAAAACTGCTTCGTAAGGTGCTAGTAATAAGTTATTCACGTATGTACCTCTCTACATGTTTCTAAAAGTAATGAAAAATAGTAGTTCTATTTTACCATTTTTTTATAAAGAAGAAATCTATTTTTAGTGTAAAATGGTATTTTATCTAAATCATTATTGAGAAATAAGTAATTGGGTTTGGACTTATCTTTTTATTTCTTACATATAGTTTTTATAGAGGACAAGGTGTAAGGGAGATAAGAATCATGAATACGTTTTTAAAAGGAACATTTATATTAGCCGGCGCTGCATTTGTAAGTGAATTAATAGAATTTCTTGTAAATATGGTATTAGCTAGAGAATTAGGAAAAGAAGGAATGGGGATGTACATGTCTGTTCTTCCTGTTATCTTTCTAATTGCGACAGTCGCCAATCTAGAATTACCAATCTCCATCTCAAAATTTATTGCAGAACACGATCAAAAAGAACATCCACATATGATTAAACACGCGACTCGATTTGCAACCTTTATTAGCATTATCTTCTTTCTTCTCACATTTATTGTAATAACCATCTTTCCATTCTTTGAGCACTATCACCCTCAATTGAAATGGGTTGTGTTACTGTTTATTCCAATCGTCGCATTTTCGGCTGTGCTTCGAGGCTATTTTACGGGTAAAAATAACATGACAACCATTGCTATTTCAAGCTTTATTCGTAAAGCCGTTCAACTAACTATTTTATTTGTGGTTTTTCAAATGTTTCATTTTGGTCATATAACGACTTCATTACTTGTAGCAGTTTGTACGTTAATTGGTACAGAGGCTGTCATTCTTCTCTATTTTTTTCTCACATATGTTACACAAATGAATGTCATCCGAAAAGGATACCGATCAACATTAACACCTGTTCAAGTTAGAAAAGAACTCCTTAGCGTATCATTACCAACGACTGGTCTACGATTATTTAATGCAGTTTGCAATGCATTTCAGCCTTTCCTAATAAAAAAAGCACTTGTCATTTCAGGAATGACGATAGGAGTTGCGACTCAGCACTTTGGAATGCTGACGGGAGTAGCAATGACCATCGGTTTTTTTCCAGCCTTCTTTGCTCATTCGTTATTAGTCGCATTAATACCAGCTGTTTCTCAGGCTCATTCAAAGAAAGATATAGGTAAGCTGCAACATTTATTAAAACAAAGTATGTATCTAACGATATTATACGGAGTACCATCAATCGTTGTGATGTATGCGTTTGCCGAGCCACTTACAAATCTGTTTTTTCACTCAACAGAAGCTACCTACTATTTGCGCTCATTATGGCCCTATTTTATCTTTCATTTCTTTGCCATTCCGCTGCAAGCTTATTTAATTGGATTAGGCCTTGTGAAAGATGCATTGTTTCACACGATATGGTCACATATTGTGTCTTTTTCATTAATGTTTTTTTTAGGGTCTCAAACAGAAATTGGAATGAGCGGAATTATGATTGGTATGAACACAGGAGTGGTATTACTAACCTTGCTTCATTACGTCACCATTTGTCGAGCTACAAATGTTTCGTTTTTTTCGTTAAGACATAAACCTCAATCAACGTAGGATAACAGGGATAAAACAACGTTCATGGTTCATACATTTAAAGAAAGGGTGAGGAGGCGGTAGTATCAAACGTTCATTTTTTACAGGGATAAGTGTCGTCTTAGTAGCTACGATTTTATCGATTTCTCTAAATAATTGGAGCATGTTACTCATTATCTGTGGATTAACTGGTTTTTTGTCGTTCTTGTTAGCGCTTGTTTTTATTGGACCGATGGACAAAAACATTCCATTGGTTGTTCGTAAAGAGGAGCAAAGGGGAACTCCTAAGTTACCTTGGTCTATTCAGTTACTGTGGTTTGGTATCCCAAACTTTATTGTTGCCACTGTTACAGCGATTATCATGAGAGGATAATGATGAATCGACAATGAAAAGGAAAAGTCCCTGCCTGAGAAATATACTTGGCAGGAACTTTTCCTTTCACAATTTGTTGAGGCTTCATTATCTCATTTGATTCATAATATCACTAAATAACTCTGCTGGAGTGTCACCACCTCCACCTTTTAAATAATGATTATTGTCAGGTTGGTCAAATCCAACATGAATGGAAAGAACAAGGTCAGTGTTATATCCAACAAACCATGCATCTTTATTAGCTTCACGGTTTTCTTGACTTAGCTGCGTTGTTCCTGTTTTACCAGCAATTTTGATAGAAGATCGAGCATTTCTACCCGTGCCATATCTCTTTTCAACAACACTTTGAAGCATTTGTGTGATTTCTTTTGCGTGTTCACTCTTCATTAGCTCTTCAGATTCCTTTTCTAGTTCTATGACGGTACCATCACGCATGTGTAGCTCTGAAATCGCTCTTGCTTTATTCATGACGCCATTATTAGCAAAAGTGGTATAGCTTTGTGACAGCTCAATGGGGGAGAAGCCTCCTGTAATTCCACCAAGTGCTAAAGCTAAATTTTTATCATCCTCTGAGAGGGTAATACCAGCATCTTCAATAAAATCAAATCCTCTGTCTACACCAATTTCATTTAATAATGAGACTGCAGGAATGTTTAGGGACCGAGCAATCGCTTCCTCCATTGTGACTTCACCTCGATACCGATTGTCAGCATTTCTTGGCTTATACCCACTAATATCGATTGGTTCGTCCTTTAAAATGGAAGTTGAGGTATAATCACCGGTTTCTAAGGCAGGGCCATAGACCGATAAAGGCTTAATGACTGAACCAGGCTGATAAGAAGAATTTGCACGGTTTAAACCATTTTTTGTATAGTCTCGACCGCCGTAAAGGGCTGAAATATAGCCAGTAGCGGGGTCAACAGCAGCCATTCCAACTTCGACCATCTTTTCATTACTATCTTCTCTAAATGAATAACGGTCTACGGCTTCATTCATTGAATCTTGTAAATTACGATTGATCCTTGTATAGATCTTGTACCCACCTTCATAGAGATCTTCTGTTGATACATCATATAATTGACTTGCTTCTTGAACCGCATAATCAATAAATGCCTGATAATCACTTTGCGTTTTAACGGGTACAGATGGTTGTTGTACAGCTTCATTACGGGCGTTTTCGTATTCAGTCTCATTAATTACTTCTTGATCATGCATAAGTTTTAACACAACGTTACGTCGTTTTTGTGCAGCTTCAGGATTGCCACTAGGCGAGTAGGTGCTCGGAGCTTTTGGCAGCCCTGCGAGGAGAGCAGCTTCGCTAATCGTTAAATCCTGAACTTCTTTATTAAAATAAAGCTTAGAAGCAGCACCAATTCCATATACACCACTACCAAAGTAAATTTGGTTGACATATAGCTCCAAAATTTGATCTTTTGTAAAGTTTTGTTCGAGGCCTATCGAAATAAACATTTCATCCACTTTACGCTTTATTGTTTTTTCATTTGATAAATAAAGATTTCTTGCTAGCTGCTGGGTAATCGTGCTTGCACCTTCTGCTTTACTCATCGTCACGATGTTTTTGGCTGCTGCACGTAAAATCCCTTGAATATCAATACCAAAATGTTGATAAAAACGACGATCCTCAGTTGCAATAAAAGCCATCTTCACATGTTCAGGTAACTCATCAACCGTAACATTTTCGCGTGGAAGAGTTTTGTACAATTTATCTACTTCATTGCCATCTTTATCATATATAACGGTACTTTCCACCGACTGTAACTCTTCATAGGATAAATTCTCGGTTTGTTTCATTTGATTAAATATGTACGATGCGATAAGCATAACAACTAGTAAGATGCTTAAAAACAGTAAGATGTATTTTCTCATATTAAGTCACTCCAATAGCCTTTTCTTCATAAAAAATGAATTGTTGTTGGTGGTTGTATGTTGCCTAATAAGGTTTAGTAGAGAAGGAAATCTACCTGTTTTTAACCTCTTTTATTATGAGTCAAACATCGTCGTAGAAAATAGAGCAGTTGAACTTACGTGGCACAAATGATTCAAATATCATGGCTTAACACCATTTGGACACACATTTTAAAATGAACATAAATTTATTTTTACCTTATTATGTTTCACGATTTTAGAGAATATACGAACATCCATTAATTAAAATATCTCGAATTAAAAGCTTTACAATAAATTCGTGCTTCTTTATAATAAATAGATAAAGAAGCGAAGCCTTTTTTAGGTGAAAAGGCAACAAAAGGAGGATTCATCAAATGATGAAACATGTGTTTAAAAAAGGAGCCGATGAGTCAAAACGAGTTTTGCTTATGCTTCATGGTACAGGTGGAACGGAACAAGATTTATTACCGATAGCATCTATGATTGATTCACAAGCAAGTGTGTTATCTGTAAGAGGAAATGTATTAGAAAACGGAATGCCACGCTTTTTCCGTCGTTTGCAAGAAGGCATATTTGATATTGAAGATCTCGAATTTCGTACAAAAGAGCTTCATGAATTCTTAAATGAAGCAGCAGAAAAATATGAATTTGATCGTCAACATGTGGTAGCCATCGGCTATTCGAATGGAGCGAATATAGCAGGCAGCTTACTGTTTCATTACGAACAATCTTTAAAAGGAGCTCTTTTATTTCATCCAATGGTTCCGCGTCGAGGAATTTCATTACCATCACTTGCAAATGTACCTGTATTTATAGGTGCAGGAGACAATGACCCAATCTGCTTACCAGAAGAAACAAGTGAATTAACCTCTCTATTACAAGATGCAGGTGCTTCTGTAAAAGTACATTGGGAATCATTTGGACATCAATTAACACGTAGTGAAATTGAAGCAGCCAAAGAATGGTATGAAAAAACATTATAAAAAAGAAAGTAAATCCTTGTTGCACATCGGTTCATTGTGTGACAGGGATTTTTTATATTCATATGTTCAAATGCAACTGTTTGGTTAAATGACGTGTACTTTGATAGACTTAATCTACTACTAGTGAGGAGGAGAGAGAAGATGAATTCAGTAATCGAAACAATTTTAGATCATCGTTCTATTCGTCAATACAAAGATGAACCGTTAACCGACAAACAAATTCAAACCTTAGTAAAAAGCGCTCAAGCAGCTTCGACTTCAAGCTATATTCAATCTTATTCTATCATTGGAGTAAAGAAGAAAAATACAAAAGAAAAGCTAGCTGAATTGGCAGGTAATCAACCGTATGTTGCACAGAATGGTCATCTATTTATCTTTTGTGCAGATCTACATCGTCATGATGTTGTAGCAGAGATGGAGCAAAAAGACGTAACTACGTCATTAGAAAGTACAGAAAAATTTATGGTTGCCCTGATTGATGCATCGTTAGCTGCACAAAATGCAGCCATTGCCGCTGAATCAATGGGACTTGGAGTTTGTTATATAGGTGGACTTCGTAATAACCTTGAAGAAGTAAGTGAGTTGTTACACCTACCAAAGCGAGTTGTTCCATTGTTTGGATTAACAGTGGGCTATCCGATTGATCAAGCGGATAAAAAGCCGCGTTTGCCGATGGAGCATGTGTATCATGAAGAAGTATACGAATCAAATCATGACGTATACAAAAATCAATTGCTACAATACAACAAGCAAATCTCTTCCTATTATAATGAACGTACAAATGGAAAACGAAAAGACACCTGGACGGGCCAAATGGCAGAGATGTTATCTGTGCCAACTCGTATGTATATGAAAGAGTTTGTAGAAAAGAAAGGCTTTAATCGTAAATGAAGCTAAAACGAATTGAATAGGTCAAAATAGTTTCTTTTTGAACGTCTAGAGCAGCCTCCTATTTATGTCGAAAAAAAATTCAGAAACATTACAAAGTAATGGTAATCTATGTTTGAACTTGTAATCGAACTAGAATCTTCCTGTAATGGCTATGAAATCTGGACATGTTATGATTCTATCATCGGGTAAATAAGGAGGTATTCTTTATGAAGAAATTTATATTTACTCTAGGAACGACAGCTTTACTATCTAGCAGTTTTGCTATAGGGGCGTCGGCACATGAAACGTATCAAGTTCAAAAAGGAGATACGTTATGGAAAATTGCTCAAAATCACAATGTGAGCATTGATCAATTGAAAGAAAACAATCAACTTTCAAATGATCTTATCTTTCCAAACCAGGAGATCACTATTTCAACTATAAAAGAAGTGACACATACGGTTAAACCTGGTGATACATTATGGGCAATTGCATCTCAGCACGGGGTAACGGTTCCAGAAATTATGAGCTGGAATAACATGGCTTCAGATGCTATTTATCCTGGTGATGAGTTAAACATTCAAGTAAATGGTGCAACCTCAAAACAAGAGGCAGCTCAACCAGTAGCACAGCAACCAATTGAGCAATCAACTCCAAAGGCTGAGCAAAAATCGCCTGAAGCGGAACAGCCAGCTCAAGCAAGTGAGCCAGTGCAAAACGAAGATCAAGGTATGGTTGTGAAAAATGAACTAACTGTAACAGCAACAGCTTATACAGCTAACTGTGAAGGCTGTAGTGGAACAACAGCTACAGGAATAGATTTAAAAGCAAACCCAAATGAAAAGGTAATTGCTGTTGATCCAAATGTGATCCCACTAGGGTCTAAAGTATATGTAGATGGATATGGCTATGCAACAGCTGCAGATACAGGCGGTGCCATTAAGGGTAACAAGATTGATGTATTTATCCCATCGAAGCAAGAAGCAATAGAATGGGGCAATCGTCAAGTGAATGTAAAAATTATTGAATAATAGAAAAGCTTTTAGCTTTGTCTACAACGTCCTTCAGAAAAATCCCCGTCACGTTTAAAGTGACGGGGATTTTTTTAGCATGTACCTATTAAGTAGCGTTAGTAAACATATAGCAAGTATAAGATGCATTCGAGTGGAATTTGACTATAACGAATATTCGTACTATTATAACGATAATTGACTTGAAGGGCGTGAACATCTATGCAGCAATGGATAAAAGAGATTGCTAGAGGAAAAAGAGGTTCAAACGATTTAACATATGAACAAGCAAAGCAAGCAGCGAAAGAAATTGGGGAAGGGAAAGCAACAGATGCACAAGTAGCCGCTTTTTTTATTGCTCAACGGTTAAAAACGGAAATGCCTGATGAATTATTGGCTTTTGTTGACGTATTTAGTGCATTAACAAATAAAATTGACTTAGAAGAAGACGTAAAGAAGCGTACCATTGACTTTGCAAGTCCTTATGCAGGAAGAAATTCATTTTTTGCTACCATTCCAGTTTCAGTTTTACTTGCGGAACGAGGAATTCCTGCTTTTTTACATTGTAGCGAAGCATTACCACCAAAATTTGGTGTAACAATTGCAGACGTCTTAAACGAATTATTGATACATACCGATAAAAATGCACAACAAATAAAGCATGACCTTACCTATACAAATATTGGGTTTGCTCAAGTCGAACAATTTTCTCCACCGTTATCAGTCGTTAAGCATATTCGTCATGAAATTGGTGTTCGAACACTGATTAATACAGCTGAAAAATTATTAAACCTATCTGGTGCAACTTCTATTATGATGGGAGCATTTCATCGAACAGCAATTAATAAAATTGCTCCTATTTTCGAGTCCTTATCATTTGATCAAGTTTATATTGTGCAAGGAGTAGAAGGGTCTGAAGACGTACCTGTTCATCGTAATAGCTTCGTTTATAAAATCATTAATGGAGAAATGGAATCTTTCATCGTTAATCCAAAAGAGTATCATTTATATGTAGAAGAAGAAAAATTTAATAAGAATATACCTGTACAAACACAGGCAGATATGATTCTATCTATTTTAAATGGAGAGAAAGATGAAAAATTAGAATACGCCTACAATCAAGTCGTGTTTAATGCTGGACTTCGTTATTATTTGTTTGGCTACAATGAAACAATTGAAGAAGGGATAAACTATGCGAAAAAACAACTTGAATCTAAAGTAGGCTATAAAAAATTACAAGAATGGAAAAGCAATCATTATTAAAGCCTTTCAACAAATAAAACTATAGACTTACGACTAAAGACCTATTATACTGAAATAGTATCATGAATTACTTATATGCTACTTAAATCAACAACAATGTGGCCTACAATTAGGCAAGCTAGTGAATGCTTCACTAGCTCTTTTTTTATTTTCAACTACAGAGGTGTTTTAAACCAAGAGAAATGTATGCATGAACAAATTATACAGAGAATGCGGCTTATATAGAATGAGTGTTATGATGGAGGTAAAAGAAAAGAAAAAGCGCACAGTTGATGGTTTATAGGATGAAAAAGCAGGATTAACTGAATAGTCTGTTGAAAATGAAAAGAATGAATGACTTACGTTCATTTTTAATCCTTTCACACACGAACACGCATAAAATTCCCTTTATGAATCAAAATAGTAACAAAATAATGTGACATTTACGCTAATAGTTAGCTTCATTTTGTTTCCTTACATCACCACAAATGATTATTTGTTATACGTTTGTAGATGAGCCTCATTGTAAATAAATCGTTTGTTTCATTCAAGTACATATGTTTGTGAGGGATTTTATGCTTATTGCGTTTAAAGAGTCGAGTGAAAGAAGAGCCATCATTTATCTATTCAATAAGATACATAATGAAGAATACCTACCTCAGCCAATCGAAATAACCAATCACCAATGTCATTGCAAACAAGTATTTATAAGGGATAGGAACGGACATTGAATCGAACGGAGAAGGTTCTTTGGAGTATTGCTTTACCGGGATTTGGACAACTACTTAATCATAAATACATAAAAGGTATTGTATTCATTGGCTTAGAGTTCTTAATTAATGTTCAAGCAAATTTTAATGAGGCAATCCGCTTTAGTTTTTTAGGCGAAACTCATCAAGCTGCACTTATTACAAATTATCAATGGCTGATGTTTTATCCTTGTCTGTATTTCTTCGCTCTTTGGGATGCATTTAAAGATGCAGAGCCAAATGTGCCACGCTATTCATATTTACCATTTGTTAGTTGTGCTTATATTGTAACAGTAGGTCTAATGTATTCTTCAAAAGTAATAATTGGCCCTGTTTTTTTTGGCCCAGTCTGGTTACCAATGCTCTCTGTTATTCCTGGTCTTGTCCTTGGCTTTCTCATACAATGGATGTTAGTAAAAAGAGAGGCTAATGATCATGATAAAACAAAAAAAGAATAATTATGGGGAAACACTGATAACATCTTTTGCTTCATAAATCCTGAAACATAATGGATAAAGGGCAAGGGATGTTTTTTGGTTTGAAAGATGTTGAGGAAGTGTAAAGAGGCGGTATAGGCATAAATAGAAAGACTGAATGATATAGTAGGGTAGTGAACATGCTTGATGAACACATCCAAAGTAGAGATTCTATTAAAGTCATTTTATAATAACACCCTACTCATGATGAATATAAGGGGGAAGTACATGTCAATATCAAACAGTATTTATCGCTTTTTTATTTTATGGTACATATGTGGGGTTGTTTTATTAACATTTGATTTATTGCCACCGTGGCTTGAATGGGCTAATTCCGTTTTCTTATACGTTAGTGGCTCACTTGCTTTTCTTTATCTTGTAAAAGCATACAATTATCGACTTGCCTCTCTCTTATCTCTTATTGTCATTGCAGCTACCATTTTTGCTGAGTGGCTTGGTGTTACATATGGTTTTTTATTCGGGTCTTATCACTATGAAAAAGACTTTGGTGTACAAATAATGGGAGTACCTTTAACAATCGGATTTGCATGGTTAATGGTTGTGGTGACTAGTCGGGTGTTAACTCTTCAAGTCATGAATAATATTCGTATCCCTAAATGGGGAAGGCTATTTGCTTATGCAACGATTACTTCACTTTTTGCAGTGGTTATGGATTTAGCTATTGATCCAGTGGCATACGTTGTCAAGCAATACTGGGTATGGGAAGCAGAAAGTATGTATTACAACATTCCGTTTTCAAATTTTATGGGGTGGTTTGTGCTTTCGTTTTTTATCCAAATCTTCTTTTATCTAATACTTAAAGGTCAAGACAAAAGAGATGTACCGTTGTGGGAGCACCGTATGGTAGTTTTATACATATTAGTTGTTGGTATGTTTCTACTCATTGCACTCACCGCACAATTATGGCTTTGTTTCATTGTCACGACCCTTTCATTATTCGTTCTACTACTACTTTATTGGAGAGGGAAATTACATGCTATACCCAAAGAAAAGTGAACGATTTGAACGGCTATTTTATCCCTTTGTTATTCATCAACTAAAGAAGCATTTCTATAAAGTGTATCTCTATGAAGAAGAAAATACATTGAAAAAGGATCCCACTATTTTTGTTGCCAATCATTCTAGCTGGTGGGATGGACTGCTTTGCTTTTATTTGAATAAAGCAAAGCTCCAGCATGATAGTTATGCGATGATGTCAGAACAAGGAATGACCGATTTTTCTTTTTTTAAGAAAATAGGTGCGTTTTCCATTAATCCATCATCACCAAAGCATATCCTACAGTCGTTACAATTTGCTGCAAAGTTATTAAATGATAGAAAAAGTGTTTGGATTTTTCCTCAAGGAAAAGAAGAGCATTTAGAGAAAAGGCCTCTTCAATTTTCAAAAGGCGTTTCATACATCCTTGATCATACGCAAGATGTAACGATTATTCCTATTACATTTTACTATACATTTCGCCACGATCAGCGACCTGAATTGTTTATTATGATTGGGAAATCAATCCCTCAGTCAACATTTTTAGATCAATCGCGTGATAAAATAACAAGCAACTTGGAAACAATGGTGACAAAACAATTAGATGCATTACGTGAAAAAGTCACAAAAGAAGAGCTTGATTCATTTGATGTTCTCTTAGAGGGACACAAAACAATGAGTGAGTGGCTCACGTGGTGGAAAGTGAAGGTGAAAAGATGATTGTCTATGTCCTCATTTTTCTTATACTGTCTGCAGGGACAGTTTTAAACATTGCATTACTACCAACGCTCAACAATCAACAAAAAAAGAAGCGAGAATCCTATCCATTGGTGTCTATTCTCATTCCAATGAGAAACGAGGAGCGTAATGTTAAACGAGTAGTAAGAGCCGTTAAATTACTTACGTACCCAAATTTCGAATGCATCATTTTAGATGATGGATCCACGGATAAGACGAGAGAGCTTCTAGAAGGGGAAACAGCAAATGATGATCGGTTTAAAATTGTTGATGGAAGCACGCTACCTAGCAAATGGGTTGGCAAAGTGTATGCGTGTCATCAATTATCGAAGCGTGCAAACGGTGATTACCTGTTGTTTTTGGATGCTGATGTCTCATTAAAAAGTGATACGGTTGAACAATCACTTGCGTTAATAGAAAAGCGTAACGGTTCATTACTAACAGGCTTTTCACGTTTTCCAGTTAAGCACATGCTAGAATCTCTCATTGTTCCTATGCAGCATGTCGTTGTATTTACTTATTTACCTGTGCTATTGGCGAATTATACGAATTACCCATCCGCAACAGCCGCACACGGAGCATTTATGTTCTTTAGACGAAAGGATTATGACAAAGTAGGTGGACATGAAGCGGTACAATCATCTTTAATTGAAGATGTTCATCTCGCACAACAGTTTAAGCGTAAGGGATTAAAAGTAGTGCTGGCGAATATTACATCTCACGTATCTTGCTTTATGTATGAATCAGATGAAGAAGTATGGAATGGCTTTGCTAAAAACATCTATACAGGATTAGGACGCTCAACAGCATCTCTACTCGCACTTTCTTTGTTTTTCTTTGCTTATTATGTATTACCTGTACCTCTTTTCATTTATGGATTACTGACTAGTCAATGGTTTGCAGTAATCCCACTTCTCCTCGTCTTAACTCAGCGGTTAATGATTGACATCGCTACAAAGCAAAAATGGTATTTGTGTTTGACTATGCCGTTTGCAGCACTAGCATTAATTGCTCTAATGCAACATTCTATGTGGAGAGGTGTGCAAAGAATTGGTTATGAATGGAAAGGGAGGCATTATCAATGAAAAAAGTTGTGATTGTTGGAGCGGGTCTTGGTGGACTTGCCACTGGAATTACTCTTGTAAAAGCGGGATTTCATGTAACCATTTTTGAAAAAAATGACCATGTTGGTGGAAAAATGATGCCTGTTCAGCTTGATGATTACCAATTTGATTTTGGTCCAAATACCATTACAATGCCTACTGTATTCGAGCGTGTATTTGAAGAAGCAGGTGAAAGATTAGAAGACTATTTAGAATTGATAAAGCTTGAACATCATACAAATAATCATTTTATGGATGGATCATTCTTTGCAATGACAACCAATCACGATGACATGGTAAAGCAATTTCAACAGTTAGATCCACATGCACAAGTAAGTTATTCGGATTATTTAGAAGATGTAAAGTTTTTATATGAAACAGCCGAAAAGCATTTCTTTTATCGTACATTTTCTTCTTGGACTGATTACACAAACCTTTCACTGCTAAAAGCTCTTTTACAAGTTCGACCATTTGAAACGATGGATCAGTTTCACCGACGTTATTTTGAAAATGAAAACATTCGTCATGCGTTTAATCGTTATGCTACCTATATTGGCTCTTCGCCTTACGTATCACCGGCAACATTTGCGTTAATTGGTCATCTTGAAATGACAGATGGTGTTTATTATGTAAAAGGTGGAAATACAAACATCGCAAAAGCTTTTGCGCAAGTGTTTGAAAAGCTCGGTGGATCACTTCATACAAATTGTGAGGTCGAAACATTAATCGTGAAAGATAAACGGATAAATGGGGTAGAATTGAAAGGGAAAGAGAAAGTTGATGCTGATATCGTCGTTGTCAATGGGGACTTATTAAAGGCTTATCCAATGTTAGTTAAAGAAGAAGATCGCCCTCGTTTTTCAAATCAGAAAATACAATCGTATGAACCATCGATCTCTGCCTATGTCATTATGGCCGGAACGAAAGAGCGGCATGAAAACTTGATCCATCATCAAGTGTACTTTTCAGGAAACTATGAACAAGAGTTTCATGAGCTATTTGTTAAAAAACAGTTACCAAGTGATCCGACTATTTATATTTGCAACTCATCTTATACGGATCGTGACATTTCGCCAGGAGATAACTTATTTATCTTAGTGAATGCACCGGCGGTCACACCTGGTCAACAAATCGATGAGGAAGGGTACAAGGAAGTCATCTACACAAAACTAAAAAGCTTTGGGATAGACGTTTCGTCTAAGCTAGCAGTCGAAAAAGTCGTTACACCAAGCGAAATTGAAAGAAAATTTGGTTCGTATAGAGGGGCTCTCTATGGCATTAGTTCAAACCGAAAGATAGACAGTTTTTTGCGTCCAAGCAACGTAGCAAAAGATGTAGATCATCTCTATTTTGTTGGTGGAACCACTCATCCAGGTGGAGGATCTCCAATGGTAACGATAAGCGGTTTAAACGTGGGGCACTTACTAATTGACAGATATCGTTAATTAGAAAAATGACGAGAAGTGGACAATTGTATGATAGACATTTTCGCTTTGTATAGTAAAATATTAGTATAGATAGTAAGGGGTGGTTAAAGCCTGCTTGCTTCTCTACATACTAAATGAAAAGGTGATTTTATTTTTTTATGATTTGGTTTACAGTATTAATCGTGACGATTTGCATCATCCGGCCGTATATTGAAAGCATTTCCGTTCGGCGTATTGCTTCTGAGAGGAAAAAAGTCAGCTATTATAAAGAACAATCTTTTTTTTATGCACTGATTTTGCTCTTTTTTGTCCTACTCATCTTTTACTTCAACTTTTCATTCTCTACTTTTGGATGGAACTCAGTTTACTTTCAAACGATTCAAGATTCACACGCATATCCTGCCGTTTTTGAATATTTATTATTATTAGGATTTGTAGGCTTTCTTTTTGTTTCTTTTATGATTGGTTGGATGAGTGATCATGGAGAGCGAGTGTTTTTAGAACAAGAGCTACCAATGTCTGTCGAAGCAACTGTACCCACGACAAAGAAAGAGCGATCATGGTGGTTCACTTACAGTGGTGTATCTGGCTTTGTAGAAAGTGTCGTGTACTTTCCAGCTTTCTTTTATTTTTTTCATACGTTACTACTGATTCAAAATAATTGGCTACTAGCAGCGGTAATGGGACTGGCGTATTTCATGTCTCAGCTCGCCTTTCAGCGTGATCGTCTTAGCTTTCAAACGTTTCTCGTGGGGACAAGCTTATCTGCTTTGTATATTATGACCAATTCAATCATCTTTATCTTATTTTTCTATGCGCTTAGCTTTCTTGTTTATGATGTATATCAAGATGACTTGAACTATAAAGGAAATCACGTTACAAAAAAGAAGATGAGTTAACTCATCTTCTTTTTTGTAACGTGTAAACTAAAGAGGTAAATCTCGTTTGCTGAAAATCAAGATGGATAATGTGTAAATGGCAATGCCAATTAGCCCGAAGAGGATACAAAACATAAAGATGTCCTCATTGCCACGTCCAATTTCAATCGGATTAAACAATGAAAATAAAGAGAGGCTTCGCATCCACTCAAACTTTTCACTCATTTTGCCGATAAGGTCACAGGCATAAAATACGATGGTTAGAGCAGCAGGTAGACTTAACGCTTTCTTTTCATCATTCATTAAAGCTGAAAAGAAAAAAGAATAACTTGAAATAACAAAGAAAAGAAAGAATGCAGCTACGTTCATTTGAATAAATGCCATTTTATCAAAATCAGACGTCTCAATTAAGTATTCACCACCAAGAATGCCCGCTAGTGTCGTGACACCTATTATGATGAATAAACCAACAATACCAAGTACAGCCTGTGTAAAAGAAATTTTTACACGTGAGTTAGGTGTAGCCAGTAAATAAGCCATCGATCCATTATCAACTAATTTAGCAAGTGATCCAGTTGCGGTTGTCATGCAATAGATGCTTAAGATAACGAGTAACAGAAGGCCATAATATTCTCCTGCAAGGAAATCACTTAGAGAAGAAAGACCGCCTTCAATCCCAAATGCTTTTAAGAAATTTTCAGGCATGGCCGCAATAATATCGTTTAGGCCTTTTACATTTGAAACAGAAGGATAAATCATTACAATTAACAATAGATAAAAAGTAGAACCAATCGTATAGCTTGCAATCGACTTTCCATGAACTTTTAGCATGGTAAAAAACAAAGAACGGCTCATTTTGTACCTCCTCTGTCATAATAGTTCATAAATACATCTTCAAGACTTTGATGTTCTACATCTAAGTGAGTCACACGAACAGAAGAAAGAGTATTTAAAAATTCATCATAGTTTCCTTTTACCACAATGCGTGCTTTTGTTTTTTCATAATCTTCCACTTGAAGAGGAGAAGAGAGTATCGTTTGCAAATCACTTTCAGATGAAAACGTAACAAGGAACTTTCGTGTTTGCTTAGCTCGTAGCTCACTCACGGTTTCTGTTGCCACGATGCGTCCGTCTTTAATAATAGCCACTCGATCGCAAGCCTTTTCTATCTCTGAAAAAATATGAGAAGACATAAAAATGGTCACGCCACGTTTCTTTTCCTCAAGTACTAACTCAATAAATGTTTGCTGCATGAGTGGATCTAATCCGGACGTTGGTTCATCGAGAATAATGACATCAGGCTGATGCATAAATGCAGCCACAATCCCAACTTTTTGTTTCATTCCTTTTGACATTTTTCGAATAGGTGTATGCACGTCAAATTGAAATCGATCGATTAATTGATCACGATAGGTTGTATCTTTTAATCCTCTCATACCACCCATTAACTTTAAAAAGTCTAATCCTGTCATGTTATCTAAAAAGGAGATTTCACCAGGTAAATAACCAACACGTTTTTGAATAACTGATGCTTGCTTCCACGTATCTAGTTTATGGATGAATGCTTTGCCACTATCTCCCTTCATAAAACCCATTAAGTGGCGAATGGTTGACGACTTACCAGCGCCGTTTGGACCTAAAAAACCAAATACTTCACCTGTTTTAACAGATAAATCAACGTTAAATATTCCTTTTCCGTTATGAAATGTTTTTGTTAGATTGGTAATCTCAATCATAAAAACCTCTCCTTTTAAATGAGTTGAGGAAATAATTTTGAACTTTTTAATAAAATATAGTTCAAAATTATTGTATGAATATTTTTTGAAAAAAGCAATAAAATTTTGAACTTTTTTCGTTTAAAGAGTTCATTAATTTGATACAATGATAGTGGTGATGTGAATGAATGGATTTGAAAAACGTAAAAATCAAAAGAAAGCAGATATACGTGCCGCTGCTTATTGTTTATTTAACAAATACGGCCCAAAGCAAGTAAACATGACTCAAATTGCAAAAGAAGCAAAAGTATCTCAAGTAACCATTTATAATCATTTTCAAAGTAAAGAGCAATTAATAAGAGAAGTGGTTATTGAGTATTTAGAGAAGCAAATAAACGTCTATACAAATTTAATGCATAGTGATGAATCGCTACAAACAAAAATTGAACAAATTATCTTTGAAAAAATATATGCTGAAAACCCAATGAAACGAGAGTTTTTTCAAGAGGCAATTGAAGGTGACACAGAGCTACAGGCACACTTCAACGAGTATTATGAAAAGAAAGCTCTTCCGCTTTTTGTTTCATTTATTATCGAAGGCAAGAATAAAGGAGAGATTTCTGAAAACATCTCGGTTGAATCGGTCCTCTTTTTCATTCAAGCTCTTAAAAATCAATTGGATCAATTACCAGCTCATTCTCCATTCTTTGAAAAACAAGAAAAAGCAAAAGAGATGTTACATTTATTCTTTTATGGCATCGCAGGAAAAAATACGTAATATACAAAGGGGAAATTGTGGAATGTTCGCTTTTTATCTTATGCTCAATACTTGACACACATCAAAATGATGATAAGATGTTACTAGTGATAAACATCGTTCGAACAATGCAATAACAATTATAAGGGGTTAGCTCATACTCAAAAGGTGGGTATGGGCTTTTTGTATACATAAGCGGTGATGGAGGGAAAAGGTTTTCACTCAATGTTCGGAATTAAATAAAAAGGAGAGTGAACCATATTGAAAAAGCTTTCATTACTCACGCAAGTACTTATTGCCTTTACGTTAGCTCTTGTACTCGGTTTAATTTTCAAAGAGAAAATGGCCATCGTACAACCGCTTGGCGATTTGTTCTTGAGACTAATTAAGTTTATAATGGCACCACTTATTTTAACAACACTGATTGTGGGAATTACAAGTTTGCAAGATAGCAAGCAATTGTTCAGTATGGGTGGACGAACCATCGCTTATTATATGGTAACGACACTTATTGCAGTCGGAATTGGTATTTTTTATGGAGTTGTGCTATCTCCTGGAAGTGGTGTTAAAGTAAACGAACCACAAGGAACTGAAGCAGCTCAAGCTGAAGCACCAACATTCGTTGAAACCATTCTTACGATTATTCCTGAAAATCCATTTGCAGCGCTAATGGACGGTAACATTTTGCAAATTATTTTCTTAGCAATTGCGATAGGTCTAGGGATTTTATTTGTTGGAGAGGAAGCAAGGCCTGTAAAGCGTCTGTTTGAATCATTTTCTACAGTGATGTTTAAAATTACAAGCGGCGTTATGGTTATAGCGCCAATTGGTATATTCGGGATGGTGGCGCCAATCATCGGCGAGTATGGAGCAGCTGTATTAATGCCGTTAATAAAAGTTATTGTAGCTGTAGGGCTTGGATGTGTCACACAAGTACTTGTTGCTTATTTATTGACAGTAAAGGTTTTTGGTAAAATGAATCCCGTTGCGTTTCTAAAAGGGATTGCTCCTGCTGGTATTGTCGCCTTTAGTACGGCTAGTAGTGGTGCCACGCTTCCGATTTCGTTAAAGAACACACAAGAAAATTTAGGTGTATCGAAAAAAACAGCAAGCTTTGTTTTACCACTCGGTGCCACGATGAATATGGATGGAAGTGCTATTTACCAGGGGGTTGCAGCGTTATTCATTGCTCAATTTTATGGTATTGAGTTAGGAATGGCTGAAATCATGATGATTATGTTTACGGCTACAGTCGCATCTGTTGGGACGGCAGGTGTACCAGGAGCGGGTATGATTATGTTAACGATGGTTTTAGCCGCTGTTCAATTACCTGTTGAAGGAATTGCTCTTATTGCAGCGATTGATCGTGTACTTGACATGTTCAGAACGTCCGTCAACATTGTAGGTGACGCTGCAGCAGCAGTATTTGTAGATTCATTTGAGAAAAAGCGTGAGAAAAAAGAGAATCATTCAATAAGTGCATAAAAAATACGAGGCTTTCCACGGAGAGCCTCGTATTTTTCTACTATTCATGCTTCTTCTTGTAAACGTATCTTTTATATATGTGGATTTTAAGTGACAATCCGATATAATGAATCAAGGTATGTGTGTATGTAAATATGACAACATAGCAGTAAAGTAATGGAGAGCTGGACATACTAATAGCAGAAAAATGAAGGAGTTTTTTAATGGCAAAAATTAAATTATTTTCACACAATGACTTAGATGGGGTAAGCCCAGCTATTCTAGGGATGCTTGCATTCGAAGGGCAAGAATTTGATTATGATACAGTCGGAATTGGCCGCATTGATGAAACGGTAACCCACTTTTTAGATGAACATAATGAAAGTAATGTAGAGATTTACATAACGGATATTAGTGTAAGTGAAGAAGTAGCAGCTCGATTAAATGAACTTGTAGGAAAAGGGCAGAAAGTGACGCTTATTGATCACCATATCTCTGCATTACCTCTTGCGGAAAAATATGAGTGGGTGTATGTGACACCAGAAGATAAATCAGGTACAAAAACGGCAGCTACTTCTTTATTTTATGAATATCTACTGAATCAAAAGCTTCTTACGAGAACAAAAGCGCTAGATGAATATGTTGAGCTTGTACGGTTGTTTGATACGTGGGATTGGTTTAAAGAGAAAAATGAAAAGGCAAAAAGACTCAATCACCTTTATTATTTAATTAATCATGAAGAATTCAAAGAAATGGTGTATGAAAAATTGAAGGCTTCTTATGAAAAAGATGAGGTCTTCGAATTCAATGAGCGTCATCAAATTTTACTAGAGGCCGAAGAAAAGAAGATTGAAAAATATATTCATGATAAACAAAAGCAAATGATTACAGCTTCCGTTACAATTGCAGGTGAAGAATATGTAGCAGGAATTGTATTTGCGGAAAATTATCAATCAGAGCTTGGAAATGCTCTTTGTCTAGAAAATGAAGACATTGATTTCTCTGTATTAGTTGATATGGGTCGACAGAAAATTGGTTTTCGAGCAGTGAAGGATCACATTAACTTAGCTGAAATCGCTGGGCATCTAGGTGGCGGAGGACATCCGAAAGCATCAGGTTGTTCGATGACACTCGAAACCTTTAAGTTGTTTGTTGTTAGTCAATTGTTTAAAGAGGAAAAGTAGAAGGTTGAACGGGACAAGCTGTCTGTGAATGGTTTGTCTCGTTTTCTTATGGGTATATAGAGGTATAAAATGACGCAAGTGGAGTTGAAGAAAATGATCTATAAAGGACAAGTAGTGGTTGTAACAGGAGCAGCAAATGGAATTGGTAAAGAAGTATCAAAGCAATATGCACAAAAAGGGGCAAGGGTGTTAATCGCTGACCTTGATGAAATGGCTGGAAAGGAGCATGAAAATCACATTCGTGAAGCAGGTGGTGAAGCGACATTTGTGAAAACGGATGTGAGAAGTGAACAAGATGTGGTGAACTTAATGAAAGAAGCGGTTCGTACATATGGTGGAATCAATATCTTAATTAATAATGCAGGTGTTACGAGGTGGAAATCCCCTTATGATTTATCGATTGAGGAGTGGGATGATATGATAAATATCAACTTACGGAGTGTTTTCTTGTGCTCAAGAGAAGCAGCGAAACAAATGAAGCAAAATGAAAAAGGCGGATCCATTGTTAATGTAGCCTCAACAAGGGCTTCTATGTCAGAGCCACATACAGAAGCATATGCTGCTACTAAAGGCGGCATTGTCGCATTAACACATGCATTGGCCATTTCTCTTGGTGAAGATCACATCACTGTCAATGCCGTTTCACCAGGTTGGATTGAAACGAGTGATTATGAAGCGCTACGTGATATTGATCATACCCAACATCCGTCACAGCGTGTAGGTAAACCAAGTGATATCGCAAAAGCTTGTTTGTATTTAACGCACCCTGAAAATGATTTTGTGACAGGAACAAATCTTATTGTCGATGGTGGCATGACGCGAAAAATGATTTATGAACATTAAACCGAATGATTACAGTGGGAAAAGAATATCATACACAAGTTAGCAGTTTGGTTAGAATGACAATGAAAAAGAAAAGTTGAGTGGGCTGAGTCAAACAGGATATTATACACTCCTGTTGGTTCAGCCCTTTATTTATCGATTAACCATGTTTTAATAATAGCTGCATATTCTCGAACATATGCTTGAACTTTAATAGCCAGAGGTGTTTCAGCTGCTAAAGGAAACATGGTAAAACCTTGGCGCTTTGCAATGATAGAAGCACGATAAAGGTGAAAGTCATTGCTAACGACTACAAAGGTTTTGTTCTCTATATGAGCTAGTTTTTTTGTGAATAAAAAGTTTTCATATGTAGAAGTGGATGCATCTTCTTTTACTATTCGTTTCTCATCAATTCCATTTTTAATTAAATAACGAGCGACAGCTTCTGCTTCTGTTATGTCTTCTCCCGGACCCTGTCCACCTGTTGTAATGACTTTAGTATCTGGATTTTCTTTTGCATATGCGAGCGCTTCTTGTGCTCGATTAGATAAGCTAAGTGACATTGTTTCTCCATTTACTTTTGCTCCAAGTATCATGACGTAATCCGCGTGTGCCGGTACATCTTTATGTGCAGCTTGATAAATTAAAACATTCGCACCAATGAGATAGAGAAAAACAATGCTAAAAAGACTAATTAGGATTATTTTTTTCATCACAATCACCTCAATTCTATGAATCTATCATCAATTCACCTTTATCATTGTAGCATGGACCCTTGTTAGAAGTCGCCAAATTTTAATGAAACGACCTGTACGTTAAAAGGCAGCAGCTGAAAAATGAGTGTAAACGTATGAATGATTAAACAATAAACAAGAAAAGCTTTCCTAATAGGTGTAAAATTTGTAAAATAAAAAAGTGATTATTTCACGAAATATTCATACTTTTTCTATTTCACAAGGAAAGATAGAAGAAGAACGCAATGAACGGTATAATCAAAAAACAGAAAGGAGAGGCAGCATGAAACTAGAGGAAAAACAGCAAAGAAAAAAGCGTTTTAAAATCGCTCATCGTGAAGCTAAAATCGGCATAGGCCTGGCGTTGTTCCACTTTATCTGGTGGTTTGGCTTTGCATATGGTTTCGGATCGAAGTCAGTAAAAGAATATACATACATTATGGGGTTTCCCACTTGGTTTTTTTATAGCTGCATAGTAGGCTTCATTTTAATTGTTCTTCTTGTAGTATGGATTGTAAATGTCTATTTTACAGATATTCCGTTCGAAGATGAAAGCGGAGGTGAAAACTCATGAACTGGGGTGTAATCATTCCGCTAGTTATCTTTATTCTTCTCGTCTTTTTTATTGGTATTTTTATGTCGAAGCGCAATCGTGGTTCTAATCAATTTGTGAGTGATTATTATTTAGGTGGTCGTCAATTAGGTGGCTTCATTTTAGCAATGACGATGGTGGCCACATACGGAAGTGCAAGCAGCTTTATAGGAGGTCCAGGAATTGCTTATCAAACAGGGCTTGCTTGGGTTTTGTTAGCTGTCATTCAAGTCGTAACTGGCTATTTTGTTCTCACAACGTTAGGGAAAAAGTTTGCGATCATTTCTCGTAAAATGAATGCTGTTACACTGGTGGATTTTCTTAAAACACGATATGAAAGCAATGTTGTAGTTGTACTATCAGCAATTAGTATTATTGTTTTTTTGTTCTCATCTCTTGCAGCCCAATGGGTAGGAGGAGGACGTTTAATTCAATCTGTCATTGGTATTTCTTATGAAAGCGCACTTACGATTTTTGCTATTACTGTGTTGTTATATGTATCCATTGGTGGGTTTCGGGCAGTAGTACTAACCGACTCTCTTCAAGGAATTGTTATGTTTCTTGGAACCGTCATATTGTTAGTAGCTACGATTCATGCAGGTGGTGGAGTTGGTAACATTATGAATGAGTTAGTTCAACAAAATCCAAACCTGATCAGTCCATATGGCGCTGATCAATCCTTAACACCACTATATGTTTCCTCTTTTTGGATTTTAGTTGGTGTAGGGGTTGTAGGATTACCACAAGTAGCAGTTCGAGCAATGTCTTATAAAAATTCTAGAGCGATGCATCAAGCGATGATCATTGGTACAGTCGTTGTTGGCGTTATCATGCTTGGAATGCATTTGACAGGTGTATTTGCAAGAGCGGTCATTCCAGGAATTGAAGTTGGAGATTCAGTCATGCCATTGTTAGCAATGGAAGTATTACCAGCATGGTTAGCTGGTATTGTATTAGCAGCACCAATGGCTGCCATCATGTCTACGGTTGATTCAATTTTATTACTCGTAAGCTCAGCAATTGTAAAAGATGTGTATTTAAATTATATCAATCCAAACGCAAACGAAAAGCAAGTAAGAAAATGGAGCTTTCTGTCAACAGCTTTCCTTGGAATTGCGGTTTTTTTAGTGGCAATTCAACCACCTGATTTACTAATTTGGTTCAACTTGTTTTCATTCGGTGGACTAGAATCCGTCTTTATTTGGCCGATTGTGCTAGGCTTGTATTGGTCAAAAGGAAATAAATACGGAGCAATTGCAGGCATGATTGTCGGCATGACCTCTTACATTCTTATTCATACATACTATCCAAATCCATTTGGAATGCATACGGTAGTACTGCCTATTGGATTATCGCTTGTAAGCTTTGTGGTGATGAGCTTACTTACACAGAGAAAAACAGAGAAGTTACGCGAACAATTAATCAATCATTATCTATAATTAACAAAAATTTCTTGTCGAACGGATACTTTTCAGCTAGAATGAAATAGATTTTGAAAATTTCATATTTTTTAAAGTGCCTTTTATTAGAAAGGATAATAGGGAAATCGGTGAAAGTCCGATGCAGCCCCCGCTACTGTAAGTGTGGATGAACCTGCTAAATACCACTAGCATATGCTAGGAAGGAAGCAGAAGTAAAGAGAAGCACAAGCCAGGAGACCTGCTTTAAAAACACATTTCTTATTTTTCGGTGGGAAAGATAAGTCAAGCTTATCATGTATAAATAAGAGTATATGATCAAACCTTGGCTTATAACGCCAAGGTTTTTTTATTATCAGAAAAATAGGGGAGGGAGCAAAGTGGAAAGAGAAGAAAGAGGCATGACGCTTGTGTATACAGGTGATGGGAAGGGCAAGACAACAGCTGCATTTGGTGTTGCGCTTCGTTCCATCGGACGAGGTCTTCATGTTAAGGTGCTTCAATTTATTAAATCACCAAGACGAGGATATGGTGAGCAAGCAGCCTTAATGAAGCTGGGCGCGGAAGTAGAGATGTTAGGAGTTGGTTTTACATGGACAAAAACACCTGAAGAACATCGAGTAGCTTTGGAACATGCATGGAAAGTGGCTCAAGAAACGATTATGAGTGGAAAATATGACCTTATCATTTTAGATGAGTTAAACAACGCATTGGCAATTGAGCGATTTAACATTGAGGATGTTTTACCACTTGATGAGGTAATTGAAGTCATTAAAAGTCGTCCAAAGCATGTTCATCTTGTTATAACAGGAAGAGGAGCGAAACAAGAAATAAAAGATGTTGCCGATTTGGTTTCAGTCATTGAAGCTGAAAAACATTATTACGACGAAGGTGTGAGCGCTATTTATGGCATTGAATATTAATAAAAAAGCACGCTCGATTATGATTCAAGGAACACATTCAGATGCTGGAAAAAGTATTATTACAACTGCTTTGTGTCGTATTTTTTCCGAAGATGGCTTGCAAACAGCCCCTTTTAAATCACAAAACATGTCATTGAACTCTTATATTACGATTGATGGAAAAGAAATTGGGCGCGCGCAAGGAATTCAAGCCGAAGCAGCGGGTATTGACGCAACCACGAATATGAATCCTATTTTAATTAAACCAACCCGTGATCAAGAAGCACAAATTGTTGTTCATGGACAACCTATACAAAATTTGCGTGCTTTTGAATATCGAAATGATTTTTTTGAAACAGGATTAAAGGTGATAAAAGAAGCGTATGAATCTTTAGCGTCTCATTATGATTGTGTTGTCATTGAAGGGGCAGGTAGTCCGGCAGAAGTGAATTTAAATGATCGTGAGATTGTCAACATGCGAGTCGCTCAAATTGCTGATGCACCAGTTATTTTAGTTGGAGATATCGATCGAGGTGGAGTGTTCGCAAGTTTGGTAGGAACATTACAACTTTTAGAAGAAGCTGATCAAAAGCGTGTCGTAGGGGTCATCATCAATAAATTCCGAGGCGATCTAACACTTTTACAACCAGGACTCGATTGGTTTGAGCGCTACACAGGAATCCCTGTTCTTGGAGTGGTGCCGTACGTTGAAAACCTAGAAATTGATGGAGAAGACTCACTGACGCTGCATAGGTATGAAGGGGAAAATGACAAAAAAGATATAGATATTGCAGTCTTATCGTATCCGCGCATGTCAAATTTTACCGATATAGATCCTCTTCGTTTAGAACCAGATTGTCGTGTTCGATTTGTAAAAAAGCCATCTGACTTACATACACCAGATGTCATTATTTTACCTGGTAGTAAAAATACCATTGAAGACTTACAGTGGCTACGATATCAAGGGTTTGAACCTTACATAAAAGAAGCAGAGAAACGGGGAACTTACATCGTTGGCATATGTGGCGGTTATCAAATGTTAGGAAATCAATTATTTGACCCTCATCATGTAGAATCACCAAATGAACAGGTAGAAGGCTTATCCTATTTACCTATTGAAACCACGTTAACAACAAAGAAAAAGACCATTCGTGTGACAGGAGAGTCATTTTTAGATAAGCACAAGCGCATACCTCTAGAAGGCTATGAAATACATATGGGACAAACTTGTTACATCAAACCTGTTCAATCATTTGCCATGTTAAATGGTGAAAGAGAAGGATGCTTAGTAAACCATATACAAGGTACGTACTTACATGATGTTTTTCATAACGATGTATTCCGACGTACGTTCCTAAATAAGATAAGAAATCAAAAAGGGCTTTCTTCCATTGAAGAAACGATAAATATAAAAGAAAAAAAAGAGAAAGAGTTTGCGAGGTTAGCCTCTCATGTGCGTGAGTCTGTAAACATTGATGACGTATACCGTCTGATGGACCAATACGCCAAGTAAACCAATTAAAGGGGAATGAATATGAAAAAACAATTCAGTATCGGTAGCTTATTATTGATGATCATGATGAGTATATTGATTGGGTGTACGAATGAAAAACCTGTCAGCCAATCAAAGGAAAGTAATACAATCGTGGAAGAAACAAGTGCTTTTCCTGTCACATTAACAGATGACGTAGGAGAAGAAGTGATCATTGAACAAAAGCCTGAACGCATTGTTTCGCTTCTTCCTAGCACAACTGAAATCATCTTTTCATTAGGCTTAGATAAAGAAGTAGTTGGGGTTTCTGATTATTGTAATTACCCAGAAGCGACGGAGAAACTTGAAAAAGTAGGCGCACAACAGATGAACCTGGAAAAAATTCTAGAATTATCACCAGACTTAATCCTTTTACAAGACTATCATTATACAAACTCACTTGATAGTGTAAAGCAATTGAAAGATGCGGGAATTAATGTCATGATAATAAAGTCTGGTCAATCATTTGAGGATGTATATGAATCCATTTCCTTACTTGGAAAAGCGACAGGTCAAACAGAAGAAGCAAATGAAGTTGTCGGGAAGATGAAGCAAGAAATGGATGAAATGAAAGAGAAAGCAAAGGCTATAACGGAAGAGAAAAAGGTATGGGTGGAAGTTTCTCCTCAACCAGATATTTTTACAACAGGTACTAATACATTTATGCATGAAATGCTTGAAACCATTCAAGCTGAGAATGTAGCAGGTGATCAAGAAGGTTGGATTAAAATGAATGAAGAACAAGCTGTTTCGTTAAATCCAGATGTTATTATTACAACATATGGTTACTATATTGAAAATCCAGAACAACAAGTATATAGCCGACAAGGTTGGGCGGAAGTACCAGCAGTGAAAAACAAACAAGTATTTGATGTGAACAACGATACAGTGACAAGACCAGGACCACGTCTTGTTGAAGGAGTGGAAACGCTTGGGAAACTCATTTATCCAGACGTTTTTACTGAATAAAAAAAGCTTATTTTACACAATTAGCGTAATTCTTGTTTGTTTATCCATTTTAACGGCTTTATTTTTAGGAACGGTCTCATTGACCGTTCTTGATATTTTACGCATCATCATAGAGAAAACAACAGGTATAGATTTATACCATGGTGTAAAAAACATGGAAATGATTATATGGCAAATTCGCTTTCCTCGTGTTCTTGTTGCTTTCTTTGTAGGAGCGGCACTTGGATTAGCTGGAGCAGCCTTTCAAGGATTGTTACGAAATCCCCTTGCAGATCCGTATACAATCGGTGTTTCATCAGGAGCGTCATTAGGTGCTGTGATGGTTCTTTATTTTCAGTGGAATATTACATGGTTTGGCTCGTACACATTGCCGATCATTGGCATCTTCACGGGTTTTGTAACGTTATTACTTGTTTTTGGAATTACAAAGCTAGCAAGTGGCACATTAGCAAATGAAACCATTATTTTATCAGGTATTATTTTATCTTCTTTTATTAGTGCGTTAAACTCGTTAATTATTGCATTATCACCACGTGAAGATGTAAGTCAAATTTTATATTGGTTAATGGGAAGTGTAGCAATGAGGGGATGGGGGCATATACAACTGCTTCTTCCATTTTTTCTTGTTGGAGCGTTTATGATTTTATCTCACTACCGAGAATTGAATGGATTTGCCTTAGGCGATCAATCAGCTCAGTTTATGGGAATTAACGTAAAGCGAAAGAAAACCTTTATTTTAATTGGAGCTTCTTTGCTAACAGGATCAGCCGTTGCGGTCTCAGGAGCAATTGGGTTTGTTGGCCTTGTTATTCCTCACCTTGTACGTCTTGTTGTTGGTGCCAATCATAAACATGTGTTGCCACTGTCCATTTTGATTGGAGGAAGCTACCTTGTCTTTGCCGATTTGATTGCACGAATGGTGATTGACCCACGTGAGCTACCAATTGGAGTTGTGACTGCGCTAATTGGGTCGCCGGTATTTACACTTTTATTGATAAAAGAACGGTCAAGAAGAAGGGGATTATCATGATTGAACTTCAGCAGGTAACAGGTGGATATGATAAAAAGCATCCAACCGTTCAAGATATTTCATTTACGGTTCAAAAAGGACAATTTGTGACATTGCTCGGTCCAAATGGAAGTGGGAAAACGACCATTATTCGTTTATTAATGAATACGATTCCTCTACATAAAGGGAACCTTTTATTAGAGGGTAAGCAAATAAAGAGCTATTCCTCAATTGAACTAGCAAAAAAAGTGGCAGTCATGACGCAAGAACATCAAATGGGATTAAATTTTACAGTAAAAGAGATTGTATCGCTAGGTCGATATCCGCATCAGTCTTCTGGATGGTTTCAGCACGAAACAAAACGTGACCACGAAATAGTTGAAGAGATGATGACGCTTACGAATGTATGGCAATTTCGTCATCATGCTTTTCATGAATTAAGTGGGGGTGAAAAGCAACGAGTATTACTAGCAAAAGCACTAGCTCAAGAGCCGGAGTATTTGTTCTTAGACGAACCAACGAATCATTTAGATGTGCGTCATGCGATGGAATTATTGCAGTTGTTAAAGCGACTTCAAAAAGAACGTAATCTTACCATTCTTGCCATACTGCATGATTTGAACATCGCTTCACTCTTTGCAGATGAATGTGTATTGTTAAAAGAGGGTCGAATTGCAGAAGTAGGAATGGAACGAATTTTTAACGAGAAAGAGATATTGCAAGAGGTATATGATGTAGAGCTAGCGCTTGTCCCTCATCCGATTGTAGGGAAGCCTCAAGTCATGTTTGTACCCGAAGAACGCGAAGATGAAATAGCATCCTATCGAAACTATAAAAAATATAGCCAATAAGTAAACAGCGAAGCCCTTAAACGAGTTTCGCTGTTTTCATTAAATGGAAAGGTCAGTAGCAAGGGAGACTAAACTGTCCTAAAAAAGCAGTGGTTTATATCTTGAGCTACGTAGACATAGTGATGTAAAGGAAAAATTAGAATTGCTTTGAGTCACATTGTGCTACAAGACTTTTATTAATCGTAATCAAGAATGTGAATATCTGTTACAGGTAAATTTTGATATTTTGCAAACTTCACTTCTAACGTACCATTACGATAAATTGCCTTTGTCCCTTTTCGACTAACCGAACAAGGAAACTTAATTTCTTCCTTGAAAGGCTCTTTTCCTCTATTTTCAATCACAAATGAGTACGGAGTGTGTGAAAATTTCAGGGTGCTCATCATGCTTTTATCCGGGATATTCACTTGAACAATACATTCGTCATGTGTTTCAAAAATATGAGATTCTAAACGACTTGTGCTTTCTTCCATGGGTGAAAATGGCTTCTGTTTTTGTAAGGACTGCTGAAAAAACTCGTTATTTTGCATAAAATCGGGAAATGATTTACCGAGCGCACTCGAAACAACTTGTTGTACATACTTATCCACATCTTTTGGATTCATACCCCCAGTAAAAGATTCTAATTGTTTTTTAAAAGGGGATTGGCCGAATGGAAACATATAAATGACCTCCTTTTTCTTTCCTGTATGATGTATCATATGTTAAAAACACAAAAATGGAATGTGAAAGTAGGCAAGAAAAAACCGACTTTTACATAAAATGAAAGGCCGGCTTTGAAAGAGTGAATAAAAATGTAACTATTAATTGTCAATTGATGTGATTCGTTTACCTTCTTGCTTTAAGATATAAGCAATTCCTTGGCGGACGTTTCCAAATGTTTTCCAATGATAATCAAGGCTTACAATCGACTGTGCCATTTGAGCGGAAATGCCGACAATAAGACAAGTTGTTCCAATGAGGCGAAGTGCTTCATGAATGATATTAATATGATGGCCACTGTCATCATCCATTGTTTTTAGGGAAGATAGATCAATCAAAAAATAGCGTGCTCGCTCTTTTACACACTCTTGTAACACCTTTTCAGCCAGCTTTGTACTTCTCGAATGATCAAGCTTACCGACAATAGGCAATGCTAATACTTCATCCCAAATTTTTAATAACGGTGAGGAGAGATCTTCAATCATTTGTTCGTTCTCTTGTTCTCGCTTTGCTTGTTTTGTAACGTCTAAAAGCATGAGCAAATAAGCTTTCTTTTCACCTTCTTCATTATAAATAGGGTGAATAACGGTTTCAGCTACATATAAGTTTTTAATAGTAATACGTGCACGATGTGTTGACTCTAGCCCCTTCATAATTTGCTGTTGATGAGCAGGAGATGAATGAAACATATCCATATGCAAACCAATCACGTCATCAATATGTTTGACACCATATAAATGAAACAGAGGCGATAGCGTTTCAACAGCTGTTGAATTCAACCATTGAATTTGATAATGTAGATCCGCAACAATGATTGTTTCTTGTATGTTTTCTAAAATTGAGTGACCATTTAATTTTGATGGTAATTGTCCAATTGCGTGCATGCACGTCGCTCCTTCTTAATTTCATTACGACTTTTATTTTATAACTAAGCCAAAAGAACGTAAAGAACAAAATAAATGAATATAGGAGTGGTCATGATGTATATACCTAAGCAATATAAAGAAACGAACGATGAAGAAATTTTTCAGTTCATGCAAAAACATTCATTTGCAACCATTGTTAGTGTGAAGGAAGGGTCTCCACTTGCGACACATATTCCTGTAGAAGTTAGCAAAAGAGACGGGCATTGGTATATTACAGGTCATCTATCAAAAGCTAATCCACAGTGGAAAACGTTTGAAAAAGGAGAAGTTCTAATTATTTTTCAAGGACCGCATGCCTATGTTTCGGCTTCATGGTATGATCAGCCAAATGTGTCGACATGGAATTATGAAGCGGTACATGTATATGGAAACGTAGATTTGATTGAGGGCGATGCATTAAAAGAAATGGTGATTGCCATGATGAGAAAATATGAAAGTGAAATGAAGAAGCCAGTGAAGATAGAGGATATCCCGAAGAATGTTTTCAATCGTGACTTAAAAGGTATAGTGGGATTTGAGTTACGAGTAACACGAATGGAAGCCGCTTATAAGTTAAGTCAGAATCGTCATGATGATGATTATGCGTCTATTGTCAGCCATTTAGAACGTGGGAACGAACAATCTCAACAAGTCGCCAGTGAGATGAAACGAAAGCAAAAGAAGTAAAAACGGTTCGTACAAGAGTGCTTATACATGCACAGTTTGAAAAGGTTGTGCTATGATGATACTAACTAATCCGATTGATAAACCCTGTTATTAACTGCAGGGTGTATCAATGCATAAATAGGAGATGACAGAGATGGTACTTTCGTTTGTGAAAACGAAGGAACAGCAAGAGCGATACGAACAGCTTGCTTCTTTGCTGCCAATTTTTCGTAAACGGGCACAAAGCTTAGACGAAAAAGGAGAGTTTCCTTTTGACAATATCAAGGACTTAAAAGCAATTGGTTATCATACATGGTCCTTAGGAAAAGAGTACGAAGGACAACAATTATCTCTTTATGATTTGCTTTTATGTCAAGAACAGCTAGCGCAAGGAGATGCCTCTACAGCTTTAAGTATCGGATGGCATATGGGAATTACGATGGACCTACGTGAAAAACGCCCTTGGAAAGACGAGACGCTCGATTTTATGTTCCGTCAAATTCAAAACGGCGCTCTCATTAACAGTGCTGCAACTGAACCAAGAACAGGAAGCCCCACTAGAGGTGGAAAACCAGAAACAACAGCTTTACGAACAGAAAACGGGTGGATCATCAATGGTCGAAAAACATTTACGACGATGTCACCAGTGCTTGACTTTTTCCTCGTGAAAGCGACGATTGAAGGAGAAGAGGCTGTTGGACAATTTATGATTCCTCAACATACAACAGGGGTGGCTATCGAAGAAACATGGGATATGATTGCGATGCGCGGAACAGGAAGTCATGATTTGATTTTACAAGATGTTGAGGTTCCCTTTGACTACTTAACGGATCGATTAAGTGAATTTAAGAAGAAGGAAGCAAGTGGTTGGCTGTTGCATATTCCAGCTTGCTACATCGGAATTGCTATAGCTGCAAGAGATTATGCTGTGCAATTTGCAAGTGAATATTCACCAAATAGTATTGAAGGTACCATTAGTGAATTACCAAATGTCCAAAAAATGATTGGAGAAATAGAGCTTACACTTATGCAGGCAAGGCATTTTATGTACAGTGTTGCAAAGAAGTGGGATACGACAGACAAACCAGCAAGCTTAGCCGGTGAATTAGCCGGTGTGAAACATGTTGTGACCAACAGTGCTGTGCATGTCGTCGATCTTGCAATGCGTATTGTTGGTGCAAAAAGCTTACAACGTAGCAATCCATTGCAACGCTATTATCGTGATGTTCGCGCAGGACTTCATAATCCTCCAATGGATGACATGACCATCATGAATTTAGCAAAAGCCGCGTTTGAATAAATCATGTGAAAGCATAAGTCTCAAGAGACTGGAAGTTCACTTCCAGTCTTTTTTCGTTGACTTTCAATGTAGGCAAAGTAGAATAGTTCTAGAGTACGAGAAAACAAGAAAAAGAGGAGAATTTACCTTGAAAACAGAGATACAACATGTTCCTGTACATCAAAAAAGAAAAGGGCTATGGATTGGCATCGTTTCGATTATTATGATTGCAGTTATCGTTTGTATTGCACTATCGATTTACGTTGGAGTAAGTTTAACCAAAATAGACCGAACACCGATTACAGAAACACCAGCTGATTATGGGATGATTTATCGAGATGAGCAATTTCTAAGTGCAGACGGTGAAACGCAATTAAAAGGCTGGATTATCGAACCAGAAGGTGAAGCAAAAGCAACCATTATTATGGCCCATGGTTATCATGGAAACCGCCAAGAAATTGCATCAGGTTTCTTACCGCTTAGTCAAGATTTAACACAGCAAGGATACCGTATTGTTACATTCGATTTTCGAAATTCGGGTGAGTCAGAAGGTACGATGACAACCGTCGGAGTAATGGAACAGCTAGATCTATTAGGGGTAATAAAAGCCGTTAACGATGAAACAAGTGAACCCATTGTTTTATATGGCATATCCATGGGTGGCGCTACTTCACTTTTAGCCGCTTCTCAATCAGAAGATGTACAAGCAGTAATTGCGGATAGCCCCTTTAGTGACTTAACGTCTTATCTACAAGAAAATTTACCTGTTTGGACAAACTTACCGAGCTTTCCTTTTACGCCTCTTATTCTAGGTGTTGTGCCAATCATCGCTAACTTGAATCCAGATGATGCAAGTCCGATTGAAGCGGTTCAACATTTAAAAAACATACCGATCTTTTTTATTCATGGAGATGGAGATAAAACCATACCTTATACAGAAAGTGAGAAGATGGTGAAGGTGAGTCCAACGACATTTAAGTTTTGGGTGCCTGAACGCTCTGGTCATGTTCAAGGATACCGTGATTATCGAGAAGAATATGTTGAGAAAGTTACTTCATTTATTGAAGAAGCACTGTGAAAATAAGAGAAACAATAATGTGAATGAAAGAAATAAAATGGAAAGGCATGAGTCAATGATTGAATGAGACTTATGCTTCTTTTATAATGATTGGTAAAATAAGTGGATAGCTAGTCGGTTATACTAATAAAATATGTTCGTTTTAAAGCGTTAAGAGGAGTGGTGTGTAATGCTACACAAGTTATTAAAAGAGTCGGTGTATACGGTCGTACTTACAGGCGCAGGAATGAGTACAGAATCAGGATTATCTGACTTTCGTTCTTTTCAAAAAGGACTTTGGAAACACAAAAATCCTCAACAAATTGCAAGTACATATGCCCTTCAACATAATCGAACAGAATTTATTGATTTTTATAAAATGAGGATTGCTGCATTGCAAAATTGCGAGCCTCACCAAGGACATCACATTTTAGCAAAGTGGGAAGAAGAAGGGAACATCCAGAGCATTATTACACAAAATGTCGATGGCTTTCATCATCAAGCCGGTAGCAAACGTGTGGCTGAATTACACGGAACGTTAAGACATATTAGATGTCAGCGCTGTCACACACAATACGAAAACAATTTGTATTTGCTCAATCAGTATGAATGTAAATGTGGAGGGTTTTTACGCCCCTCTGTTGTACTATTTGGTGAAACCTTACCGTATGAAGCAATTATAGAAGCAGAGAAAGAAAGTAATCAAGCGGATTTGTTTATTGTGTTAGGCTCTTCTCTTCAAGTAGCTCCTGCTAATCACTTTCCGATTGAAGCAAAACATACAGGGGCAAAACTCGTTATTATTAACATGGAGCCTACGGACTTTGACGAGGAAGCGGACATTGTGATACAAGGAAGGCAAATAGGGGAAGTATTAAAAGAAGTGGATGAAGCTCTTCATTGTTAAAGAGCTTCATCCACTTCTTTATACAAGCCTTCTCTTTGTCATTACCCTTCGTTTAATTGATAGATGCAACGTAAAAAGAAGAACCGAAAGTTGATTTTCTCTTACACGTAAATAAAAACTGAAAATTGGGTATACAGAATAGAAAGGAAAGAAGGATAAGGAGTCCTACATATGAGTTTACGAGAAAGATTACTTTTTCTAGTGGAACATTATGATGAAAGACAACGAGATGTATTAATGAAACAAGAAGTAGAGAACATGTTAACTCGTCGGCTACCTATGACTATTTATCGGATAGAAGGGATGAGTCGAGAGAATCTACGAATATCTGGACTACATGGTGAACGATTTCCATACTTGCGCATTCAAAGTAAACAAGCAGAAGCAAATGTGGGCGTTTTATACATCATTAGTGAAGATCGAAAGCGTATTTATTTAACGATGATGGAAATGGCAAGTCCCTTTCATCAAAAGGAGATTCGCTTTTTAACACCTGATCATCACCGCATATTAAAAGATGAAGACATCGTTATCGGCACATCCATTGAAGCAACTGAATTTGAAGAAGGCGCAGCTCTTTATATTCCTTATAATGTTGAAGATTTTCCTACTGAGCGGCAATTAAAAGAGGATTTAATAATCATGATGCAGTTCTATGAGCAATATTTAAACGTTCATGCACAAGAAAAACAAATGACATCCGATAAAGATCTTATTCATCACATTTATCATTACTTAAAAGGAACCGGGTTTTACTATGAGCTTTCCGATGTAGCGAATGTATACTTTTCGTTAAAAACAAAGCCGTTTGTTATATTATCTGGAGTCAGTGGTACGGGTAAGACAAAAATTGCTCAACTATTTGCAGAAAGCATCGGGGCATCAGAAGACAATGGACAAATTGCTTTATTGCCAGTTCGGCCTGATTGGAGCGATAGTTCAGATCTAATTGGGTATACCGATTTAAAAGGAGAATTTAGAAAAGGATTATTTTTAAAAATGATTGAACGTGCACTAAACAACCCTAGTAAGCCCTATATCATTATTTTAGATGAAATGAATGTCGCTCGCGTTGAGCACTATTTAAGTGACATCTTAAGCGTAATTGAAAGTCGAAAGTGGAAAGAAGGTCGAATTGTCACGTACCCTCTTTTACCAGGTCATAAGTCGTTTCGGGACGTGTATTTACCTGCAAATTTATTTGTGATTGGTACAATCAATATGGATGAGACGACGCATTCATTCAGTCAAAAGCTGTTAGACCGTACGAACACAATTGAATTTAATACAATTAAGTTAGATGCGTTTGACTTTTTATTAGAGGAGGAAAGAGAAAAACCGTCAACTCAAGTCATTCAGCTTCAAAGTCAATTTCTTCATTTAAAAGATGTCTATCATCAATACCGTGAACTTGTACAGGAAATAACAATTGAATTAATTAAAATAAACGATATTTTAGCACAAATGGACTTGCAAATAGGCTATCGTGTACGGGATGAAGTTTGTTTTTATATGGTGTATGCCATCAAAAGTGGCATGTTTACATTTGATCAAGCATTTGATTTTCAAATTTTACAGAAAGTATTACCACGTATAGGTGGGAGTGATTATAACACACTTGAAGGGTTAAAGGAGCTGTACCACTATTCAACGAGTACAGTACTGGATGAAGTTGTTGATACAGCTATTTTGGAAGCAGAACAGATTCGCTTTCCTAAAAGCGGTAGAAAATTAATGGATATGATTAAGAGGTTTGATCGATATGGTTACACATCGTTCTGGGCAAGTACCACTTATTAGCATTGAAACAGACTATTGCGAAGTCCTTATAAAAGGGAAAGTACAGACTCACATTTCTACAATTGAAAAAGAGTATATGTCATTTACGTGTACAGGTTATGCTATCAAATTAATCAAAATACGAGATCAAAACGAAAGTACGCTGTCTACGACGTCATCAATGGAGCCGCTTTTTTTTGAAAATACGGTCTATTCATTTACCATTACATCTAAAAGAGGAAAGCCTCTCTCTGTTCATCATCAAAATCAGCAAATAAAAGAATCATTTGAATCCATCACTGTACAGAACAATCATCTATTAATAGGGCGTGTTTCATTTCAAAACGAAGTCGGCTATTCTACGTTTGACATTCTAGATGGAGAACGTAAAGTTCTACAATTTACGATTGAAGTATTTCCGACGAAGCTTTCCTACAAAAATGACTACGTGAAGCTTGTTCATGAAGTGAACCATTATGTGTACGATTTAGCGTATGATGTAGCAAAGAAAACATATGTAGAAGCCAAGCTTTCATTTTCAAAACAAGCAGGATGGGTAGAATTTTATTACGTGTTGCAAACTCACTTTGATGGATTTATAAAAAGTATAAAACAGCTTGTGAAAAAGCCGTCTCATCATGTACAAGCGTACCCTCAAATGGTGAGGGGAGACAAAGTAACACGAACAAATCAGCTTACGCGTTCATTTGCTCGGACACATCCTTATCTCATGAATGAGTGCGGTGTCCCAACCAAAGCATTAACGCTAAAGAGGGAAGAGACATTTAATACAAACGAAAATCAAGCCATAAAGTGGATGATGCTAACATTAAATCATCGAATAGAAGAGCTATTAACCAATATTTTATCGTTACGGGAATTAAATCGACCTGATATTAATCGCTCAATCATTACTAGTATTCAACGTTTTCATCTTGTGTTACAGCGTGAGCTAGAGATGCCATTTTGGAAAACAATTGATTCCATAAATAAACCACGATTTAATCATGTGATACAAATGGACGTAAGGTATCGAGATGTTTATAAACAGTTTTTATTACTATCTAGAGGACTAGCGCTTCAAGGGGAATTTTACAAATTATCTTTAAAAGACGTGGCTGTTCTATATGAATATTGGACCTATTTATCGATTCGAAAAATCATTAGTCAATATTGCGAACCGTTAAGTCAACAAATGGTTCAGACTACTTCGTCAGGGCTATCCGTTGCATTACCTGCAACTACGTGTACATTTTATTGTCATAAAAGGAAGCAGCAAATCACCTTATCGTATCAAAGGTTTTATTCGGACACACCCACTGTTAGTCAGCGTCCGGACATAGTTCTAGACGTTGGGGAAGAAAAGTATATATTTGACGCTAAGTATCGTCTTAATCTGTCTGCGTCTACTATTACGGCTACAGAAGAAGATGTTAATACGATGCATCGTTATCGAGATGCTATCGTGAAGAAGGAAGGAAATGACTATAAAAGAACAGTAAAGGCTGCAATTGTTTTGTTTCCAGGGATACAAGCCAATTATCAAAAACATCCACTTTACGAAAGTATTGATAAAATTGGGGTAGGAGCCTTACCATTTTTCCCAGAAGAAAAAGAGTTAATGAAAGAGTTTTTAAAAAATATACTTCAATGCAAGTAAAAAGCGCCAGAACAAACGTCCTAGCGCCTTTGGCCACCGCCCTATCCATCCGGTCTGGTTAAGTGTCCCGCAACGATCGCAAAAAAGTTGTTGGAATAGGGCAGTGGTTAATCACTAGTATACGTCATTTTTTACAATTCTACAACATGTGTATGCTTTTTGCGGACATGTATGTAAAATCACGATAAGGTAGAAAAGTGAGTAGAAGTGAATCAAAACTTGTCAAAATTAGTAGAATGATAGATAATAACACTAACAACATAAAATCCAACGAGAATGAATGTAATGAATTGCAGGAGGATTTTTTGCATGAAAAAGCTTTTAATTTTTACACTTGTAGCGCTACTATCTATTTTTTTTATTGACCGATCGTATAGTAAGCAAAATCAAGCTGAATTACAACAAATGCTAATCTCAAAAATTGAAGAACAACAACTAGTGAACAATGAAATTAAAGTGAACTTTGAAGAATTGTTTGACTTCAAATGGGACAAGGTTTATGTTTTTACACCATACACCTCCATCAAAGAAGTAAACAACCAGTTAGGTTTTACATGGCTCGGGGCTAAGTCAACAGGTATTGATCGTCGTGATGATGTCAATCTAATCGTTTTTGTTGAGAACAACCAAGTTGCACAATACATTGAACTTCCACGTTCATATGGTGATATTGTAGCAAAAGGTGAAGAGGCTTTTGAAATTAATGGTTCTTAATGGGAAAGTCATTTTGAAACTGCAATAGGTAAGGGTGTAATAAGCTGTTTTCAATGGACTATTTTTAGTCCTGTGGAAACAGCTTTTTTTCGTATAAATCAATTCCCTCAGTGAGACGATAGAGATAGAACCTAGAAGACATTGAGGTGATATAGATTGCATATTGCATATGAAATATACGGTGAAGAAGGGCAACCAATTTTATTTATTCATCCACCTGGCATGGGACGTAAAGTATTTCATTATCAAAAGCAGCTTTCATCGCATATGAAAGTCATTTTGATTGATTTACCTGGTCATGGTGATAGTTCGATACCTATGGATGTATCAATTCCTTATTTCGCTGAGCAAATCTTTAAAGTTGTAACAGAGTTAGGATTAAATGACGTCATCGTTTGTGGATATTCAGCAGGGGGAACCATTGCTCAAGAATTTGCGCTGAATTATCCTCATCGTACTCGAGCCCTCATTTTATCAGGAGGCTTTCCAGTGGTGACAACTAAATTACTAAAAGCAGAATTTGCACTCGGTATTTATGCAACAAAACGTTATTTACCCATTGTTCGTAAAGTACTTGCAATAAGTCATATGAAAGATCCTCATGTTCGAAAGGAACTAGATGAACACTTGCACAAAAATGATCCATATACATGGTATCGCCTTTATGAAGAGGCTTATCGATATAATTGTGTGGACAGACTTCACGAGTTAAGGGCACCACTGCTGCTCATCTATGGATCAAAAGCTGATTATCTTAATAAATACATGAGCATTTACAAGCAACACACTCCCTATCAAGCTGCTATTGTAAAAGGAGCATTTCACCAAATCCCATCAAAGCATTGGCAATTGTTTAACCAAATTGTAATAGGATTTGTTTTTCAGCTTTTAAACAAGAAAGAGCAGAGTGGAGAACATGAATACACGCTTGAAAAACAATGATATCAGTCACGATAATCTAAAAGAACCCATCTCACAAAGGTACGTAAATTGGGATGGGCTTTTCTGTTAACTGCTTTCAGCTTGTGTTTGTTTGTGAGTGGTCGTCATTTTGGTTGTTTTATTACTTTCTAAACTAGTTTTTAATACATCCATTAAATGTCGAATGTCTCCATGTGGTTCAGTGGTATCGGAAGACACAACATCACCTTTAACCATCTTTTGTTCAATATAGGTTTGCAATGTGCTTGTAAACTGATCTTTATAGGTATCAGCTTCAAATGAAATTGAAAGTTGATCCATTAAATGCATGGCGATTTGAAGGTCTTTTTCATTTACAAAGCTTTCTTGAGAAACATCAGGAATTTCATGAAGTGGACGAATTTCATCTCCATAATGAAGAGTTTGTAGCACTAGTACATGTTCATAAGAACGAACGATGGCTAGCTGTTGCTTCGAATAAAGAAAGACTTGCGTCATTCCACCTTTATTCGTTTGTTGAAGTGCTAGTTGTAATAACGCATATACGTTTTGACTAGTTTCTGTAGGAGATATAAAGTACGTTTTATCAAAGTAAATGGGGTCGATTTCTTTCACATCTACAACATGTGAAAATTGAATATCTTTGTCTTCGCGAAATGGTTTTTTCAAACCATCTAACTCTTCTTCCGTAATAGGAACAAATTGACCGGTTACGGTTTCGTATCCTTTTATAATCTCATCAGAACCAACTTCTTTTTCACATTTCGGACAAGTTTTTTCATGTTTAATAGGTGTATAGCATTCTTTATGAAGTTGACGCAGCTTTATCCCTTTCTCTTCAACCGCTCCATGCAGACGAATAGGTACAACAATCGTGCCGAATGATAAAGTTCCTTTCCAAATAGTGTGTAACATTCCATTTCACCTGTCCTTTCTTTTTTTATAGTGTGAGAAAACATGGAACAAATCATCCTAAAAATCTGGCATTATTTTAAAAAAACTATGTGCTAAATAATCAATAAGAAAAGCCGTTTGCTTCTTTAGAGAGTGGATAAGATTTACTCATACATGTATAGTTTTTTCTTTCCTTTTCCATCCTAACTAAAGGTACATACTAATAGGATGGTGAAAGAAATGGAATTATTAAAGCGCTTAACAGATGAACACGGAGCACCAGGGTTCGAATATAAAATTCGTCAAATTATGCAAGAAGAACTTCAAAAAACAGGTGCTGATATTTTAACAGACCGCCTTGGTAGCATTTTTGGTAAAAAAGAGGGCAGCTCGAGTCAAGTAAAAGTGATGCTTGCAGGTCATATGGATGAAGTAGGGTTTATGGTTAGTGAAATTACAAAAGAAGGTTATCTTCGATTTGTACCACTAGGAGGGTGGTGGTCACAAGTGTTACTTTCACAGCGGCTAACCATTATTACAGAAAAAAAACAATTTACAGGGGTTGTTGGATCAAAGCCTCCTCATATTCTTCAGCCTGAGGAACGTAATACAGTGTACCCAATGCGTGAAATGTTTATTGATGTAGGGGCAAAAAGTAAGGAACAAGTGAAAAGCTGGGGAATTAAAGTAGGAGATCCTATTGTTCCCATTTGTCCATTTGAAATGATGCCAGATAATGATACAGTGCTAGCAAAAGCAATTGATAATCGAATAGGATGTTGGCTAGCGATTGAAGTGTTAAAAGCCCTAAAAGAACAAGATCATCCAAATACAGTTTACTCAGGTGCGACAGTACAAGAAGAGGTTGGATTAAGAGGTGCCACAACATCTCCATATTTGGTCGATCCGGATGTAGCATTTGCATTAGATGTAGGAGTAGCGGAAGATGCACCAAATGCGAACCCAAATAAAGCAAAGCTTGGACATGGACCATTGATTACATTTTTAGATTCATCAATGATTCCAAATATTAAGCTTCGTAACTTCGTCATTGAAACAGCTGAAGAAAATAACATTCCATACCAAGTTGATGTCATGCTTGGAGGCGGAACAGACGGAGGAAAGTTCCATCTTCACAAACAAGGTGTACCAACCATTGTGATTGGTGCTGCAACACGATACATTCATAGTCATACATCAATGGTTAGTAAACAAGATTTAGAAAACGGCGTAAAACTATTAACCGCTATTATTAAAAAATTAGATGAAGAAACATATAAATCGTTTATCCAATGAGAAAAAAGAATGACTTTATTTAAAAACGACCATAAAATAGCCTGCTTACCCATTCACTTGAGTGGATAAGCAGGCTATTTTGCTACGTGTTATTCAATAGCATTTAAATCAAATTAAATTTAAATTATCAAGAAAAACTATGTGCTAAATAATAAAAGAAAAATACAGCATGCTCATTAAGTCAAAACAAAAATAAAACAGCCATGCAAGAATTTATGCATGGTCTACAACACGCTATTTTACTTCAATGGGAATAATTGAAACCGCTTCTGAAACCGTACCTTCTTTTTGGATAGTCACTTCTAGTATGTTCTGTTCAAATGTTGCGCTTATTATGCGGTGATGCAAGTTAAAAGGAAAGTCTACTAATCGTTCAATTTTTTCTTCCGTCCGTTCGCTGCGGAAAATTTGTGATTGCTCATCTTTTATTTGCTTTTCAACATGTTTTTTTGCTTTTAATAGAAGATTCTGATTGAAAACCTCGACTTGAATATCTTTTATGTTATAGCCAATTAGTTCTGCCTCCACAATATAAGCTTGTTCTGTTTCAAACAAATCAATACGCAGCGAGTCATAATCAAGATAACTCATAAAAGGATTTGAAAGAATAAGCTCCATTAAGTCTTTAAAGCTTTGCAACGTGTTTGGATCTGCTGGAAGACGCTTATCTGTCATTTTATCACTTCCTCCATCTGTAAAAGCATTCATTATATTCTATGCATATGCTTGCAGCGAAGTGAATAGAAACAGACAAGTTGTGAGTAAAATAAGGAGGTTTTGTTTATGTTAAGCAGGAAGAGAAAACGTGAAAAAGGAGGATGAAGAGGTTGAAAGACAAAGAGGTAAATGATGAAGGACTTGCCGCTGAGATTTTAACAGGAACAGCAGTTTTTCCAATTACGAACGCTAAACGTGAAAGCGAAAATCCGGAGCTAGAAGTAATGAGAAGTCGTGAAAAAGAGAAAAAATAAGTTGAAACAACATCCCCTGCCTTCAAAATCTAACAAAGAGGCAAGGGATGTTGTGATTAATGTTAAAGTAGAGCGTCTGTTAATCCACTTAACATCAATTGATTTGTACGCGGTTTTACATATCGTGACCGCTATGTTGCTTTTGACGTGTATGATTTCTGTTTTTCACTTTATGAGAGCCGCTTAATGGTGCTGGCTGACCCGGATTATCACCTTTAGGTGCATTTTTACGCATGTCTTTGCTATCGTTTTTGTTCATAGTTACTCACCCCTTTACGTATTAGAATGAAGCAATAATGGCTGTTTTATTCTCTGAAAGTTCTCGTATAAAAAGAGATAAGAAATAACAAACTACAAAAAGAATGTAGATGAAGGAGGCTGTTAGCTATGCCATATCATAAAGATAAACAACAATCATTCCAAGCAGCTGAACAAGGACATAAACAAGCAATGGATGCGTATGCTCAATCACAAATCGTCAAGCACGATGCGTCATACGGTCACGAATTAAAGTTGCTAAAAGAAGAAATTAATGAAACATATCAACAAATACAAAATGCATTAGAAAATGCTACTGAAACGCAGCACACTAAATTAACTCAATTCCAACAAGACTTACAAGCGATTGTAGACGAAGTTAACCAAGACTAAAAAACTCCTCCTGATGACTGATGTGGTCTCAGGGGGAGTTTTTTAGTTAATGCGTAATAAAGCAGTCATAACAAAATGCTCTAGCTGTTATTGATTTTTCTTACGCTTTTTATTGTTTTGTTTCTGTTGTTCTGTTAAGGGCTCGTTTGAAAATTCCTCATTATAACCAGTGCCTTTACCTTGTCCGGCTGCTGCGTTCGCACCAGGAATAATATGATTAGATTTGCGCTTTGCCATCGTCATCACCTCCCTATTATTAATGTGTGCAAAACACATCTCTTTATGAGACATACATAATAAAGAAGGGTACAGACTATCGAGTTGTGTTATCTAAGAGGTAGCGAAAGAAGATTCGGTAATTGAGAATGAATGAAACCATTTCGCTAAAGATTGAGTCATGTAAGAGAGAGACTGCTTTGTGTCTTGATGTCTTTTCTAAATGAGAAAAGCCTGTGAAATCGCTATCTAAATGAACCTTCTAAATATAAATAAAATGACTATCATTATGAATTATTAGAAAATACATTATGATTTCTTCATTATCAATAAGAAAAACTTATAGCAATTAATAACATTCTTTTTATTTACTTATGTATAACATTATATTAAGATAGATGGCGAAGGGAATTATTAGGATGGGATTTTACAAATTGTTATACATAAGTATTTTAAGGGGGTAGGACAATGACTAAAAAAGACGTTTTTAACGCTCGTTCGTCATTCCAAGTTAATGGTAAAACATATAATTATTACCGCTTACAAGCTCTAGAAGAAGCTGGTGTAGGTGTTGTGTCAAAACTTCCATATTCAGTAAAGGTATTATTAGAGTCTGTTCTTCGTCAAGTAGACGGTCGTGTTATTAAAAAAGAGCACGTTGAGAACCTAGCTAAATGGGGAACAAACGAAGTTCAAGAAATTGATGTACCTTTCAAACCATCTCGCGTTATCCTTCAAGACTTCACTGGTGTTCCAGCTGTTGTAGACTTAGCATCCCTTCGTAAAGCGATGGCTGACATGGGTGGAGACCCAGATAAAATTAACCCTGAAATCCCAGTAGATCTTGTTATTGACCACTCTGTTCAAGTTGATAAAGCCGGTACAATGGATTCATTACGTGTTAACATGGATCTTGAGTTCGAGCGTAATACTGAACGTTACAAGTTCTTAAGCTGGGCACAAAAATCATTTAATAACTATCGTGCAGTTCCTCCTGCAACAGGTATCGTTCACCAAGTAAACTTAGAGTACTTAGCGAACGTTGTGCATGCAGTAGAAGAAGAAAACGGAGAATACGTAACATTCCCAGATACACTTGTTGGTACAGATTCACATACAACAATGATTAATGGTATCGGTGTATTAGGTTGGGGTGTAGGTGGTATTGAAGCTGAAGCAGGTATGCTTGGTCAACCATCTTACTTCCCAGTTCCAGAAGTAATTGGTGTCAAACTAACAGGTGAATTACCTAATGGCACAACGGCAACTGACTTAGCCTTAAAAGTGACACAAGTGTTGCGTCAAAAAGGTGTGGTTGGTAAATTTGTTGAGTTCTTCGGTCCTGGTGTTGCTCAATTACCTTTAGCTGATCGTGCAACGATTGCAAATATGGCTCCTGAATACGGTGCAACATGTGGTTTCTTCCCAGTTGATGGAGAAGCGTTAGAGTATATGCGCCTAACAGGTCGTGATGAAGAAGGTATTAAAGTCGTAGAAGAGTACTCAAAAGCAAATGGTTTATTCTACACAGCTGATGCACAAGATCCTATTTTCACAGATGTAGTAGAAATTAACTTAGATGAAATTGAAGCGAATCTTTCTGGTCCAAAGCGTCCACAAGATTTAATTCCTCTTTCTCAAATGAAGAGTGAATTCAATAAAGCATTAGCGGCTCCTATGGGGAACCAAGGATTTGGCCTTGATGCAACAGACATTAATAAAGAAGTTACATTTAAACTTGCAGATGGCTCAGAAACAACAATGAAAACAGGGGCTATTGCTATCGCAGCGATTACGAGCTGTACAAACACATCAAACCCTTATGTTTTAATCGGTGCAGGATTAGTTGCGAAAAAAGCGGTTGAAAAAGGTTTAGATGTTCCATCATACGTAAAAACATCATTGGCTCCTGGCTCAAAGGTTGTAACAGGTTACTTAAAAGAATCTGGATTATTACCGTATTTAGAGCAAATTGGCTTTAACATTGTTGGATACGGCTGTACAACATGTATCGGTAACTCTGGTCCATTAGAAGACGAAATTGAAGCAGCAATTGCTGATAGCGATTTATTAGTTACGTCTGTATTGTCTGGTAACCGTAACTTTGAAGGACGTATCCACCCACTAGTAAAAGGTAACTACCTAGCATCTCCACCACTAGTTGTGGCGTACTCATTAGCAGGTACTGTTGATATCGATCTTCAATCAGATCCAATCGGTATCGATAAAGATGGCAACGAAGTATTCTTCTCTGACATCTGGCCGTCACAAGACGAAATTAAAGAAGTTGTAAAAGCAACTGTTACACCAGACTTGTTCCGCAAAGAATATGATCGTGTGTTCGACGACAATGAGCGTTGGAACGAAATCGAAACAAGTGAAGAAGCTCTTTATACGTGGGATCATGAATCAACGTACATTCAAAACCCACCATTCTTTGAAGGGTTAGCTGCAGAAGCTGGCGAAGTGAAACCGTTAGCTGGTTTACGTGTTGTAGGTAAATTTGGAGATTCAGTAACAACGGACCATATTTCACCAGCAGGTTCAATTGCAAAAACAGCACCAGCAGGCCTTTACCTTCAAGAAAAAGGTGTAGAGCCAAAAGACTTCAATTCATACGGTTCTCGTCGTGGTAACCATGAAGTGATGATGCGTGGTACATTTGCAAATATTCGCATTCGTAACCAAATCGCACCAGGAACTGAAGGCGGTTGGACAACTCACTGGCCAACAAATAGCGTAATGAGCATTTACGATGCATGTATGAAGTACAAAGAAGAAGGAACAGGTCTTGCTATTTTAGCTGGTAAAGATTACGGAATGGGAAGTTCTCGTGACTGGGCAGCTAAAGGTACGAACCTATTAGGTATTAAAACTGTTATCGCTGAAAGCTTTGAGCGAATTCATCGTTCAAACCTTGTGTTAATGGGTGTGTTACCTCTTCAATTCAAAGAAGGTGAAAGTGCAGAAACACTTGGTTTAACAGGTAAAGAAGCAATTGAAGTACAAATTGATGAAGCTGTGAAACCTCGTGATTACGTAAAAGTAATTGCTACTGATGAAACTGGTAACAAAACAGAGTTTGAAGTACTCGTTCGTTTTGATAGCGAAGTCGAAATTGACTACTACCGTCATGGTGGTATTCTACAAATGGTTCTTCGTGATAAATTAGAGTCAAAAACACACGCGTAAGATAACAAAAACCCATTCTTCCACTTTTGGAAGAATGGGTTTTTTATTTCGTTTGAAAATCCCGTCTTTCTTCACAGTAATTTCACATTTGTTTCTTACATTAGAGGCTAATAAGATAGACATTCGTGTATAGTAAAAAATAAATAAAAAAAGGAGAAAGTAGATGTTTCATGAAGCCATTCAAATTGGTCCACTCTTAATTAAATACGGATGGATTGCTATTGTTTATTCAATTTTTTGTGGGTTTATATTAATGAAAACATTGGCCAGTACATATGAATCAAAAGGACAAGAGGTTATTGATCTTTTCTTTAATGGACTTCTTCTTTTCTTTTTCGTATTCAAATTTAGTATACTAATAAAAGATCCTTCAATCATTACTCATAATCCATATGGTCTGCTTTTCTTTCATGGAGGTATGCTTGGAATATGGATTGGTGGAATGGCGGCGATTCTTTACATAGTATGGACAGTTCATAAAAAATCACTTTCTATAAAAGAAACGGCATTTTTATTAACCATTGGCTGTCTATCCGCATTAGCTTCTTATGCTATTCAACATTATTGGCTATTTACATAACGAACGTATATAAATAGAAAGGGTGGTTACAAATGGTTAAAAAAATACTTGCAGTCTTACTATTGTTAGGATTGGGAGGCTATGCATTATGGCAAGGTGTTTTACCTAAAAATGCAGAAGATAACTTAAGTGAATATGAAGACGCAAATATTAAAGAAGAAGAATCTCAAGAAGTTGCTGAATATGGGCTGGAAACAGGTAAAAAAGCTCCTGTTTTTAAGCTGCGTGTTCTCGGAGGAGAAGAGGTAAGTTTATCAGATTATCAAGGTAAAAAAGTGATTTTAAACTTTTGGGCGACATGGTGCCCACCTTGTAAAGCTGAGATGCCTGAAATGCAAAAGTTTTACAATCAGTATAGCGATGATGTAGAAATTTTAGCAGTGAATTTAACATCCAGTGAACAAACAGTTGATGCAGTTAATCAATTTTTACAAGAGCGCGGCTTTACATTTCCAGTTTTATTAGATGAAAAGGAAGAGGTTTCATCTAAACAATATAAAATTTTAACCATTCCAACGACTTATTTTATTGATGAGTCAGGCACTATTACAAAAAGAATTAATGGTCCAATGAATTATGAGCAAATGGAAGCATTTGCGAAAGAGTAAAGATGTAAAAGTTTGTTTCATACATGGATGGTATGTATGGAACAAACTTTTTTATAATCTCTTAAATTTTTTGAAAATTTCCGTTATTTTCTCTTTGTTTTGGGAATGATGTACATAACAAACCATTTATAAAAAGGAGAATAACGATATGAGAAAATTACGCAAACGTACATTTGAAGAACTGGTTCAAGAGAATAAACGACAACTGTTAGAAGATCGCGATGCACTTGAGGCAATAGAAGGTCGTATTGAAAAGCGGTTAGAAGCTCGTATGTTGGAGGCTGCAGAATAGGTTTTTTATAAAATGGTTAGAGTATGAAGGAGGAGGGATTCATCATGAGTAACCCAAAAGGTAATCGTAAACACTTTGTTCCTAACCATCTAGGTACCCAACCACGTGCTGCTGGTGGTAATAAAGGAAAGCAAATGCAAGATAAATCAGGTCAACACCCAGATGTCATTCAAACAAAAGGTGAATAATAAGAAAAGCTGTGTCAAATGGGGCAATCTATGCACCACGACACAGCTTTTTCTTACCTTTAAATTTACATAATAATGTTAAGGGTAACTTGTATTAATATTTTCCACTAATAGATACGTGTTCTTCTCACATACTATTCCTGTAAGAAATCTTACAAACCGAGGAGGAAATCACGATGGCATGGAGCAAACCAAATCCAGATGATCGAAGCGATAACGTTGAAAAATTACAATCAATGGTTCAACATACGATTGAAAACATTGATAAGGCAGAAGAGACAATGGCTTATGCAGACGGTGAAGAGCGTGAGCGTATCGCCCAAAAAAATCATAACCGTGAAGTGAGTATTCAAGCAATGCGAAATGAAATTCGCGAAGAAGCTTCCGCTCGTGAGTCAGGTTATGAAGGAACGGAACAAGTTCATAAATAAACGTTGAGAGTTTGGATCATTTTATACAAAAAGTGGTCCTGAACCATTAGATATCCAAGAGCTAGAGAACAAGAAAGTACTTATTTCTTCTTCCCTAGCTTTTTTTGTTTCAATTTTTAATAAAGCGGGAATAACGTGTTGATATTACTTGTAGGAGGAGAACAGCGTGTTAAAGAATATCTTTACAAAACGAACAATTGGACTTATTCTTTTACTTCTATTCTTAACATGTGTAACTTTTTATCACACATACAAACCTCTTCCCAAAGGTGTTTCATACGAAGGAAAGGTTCATCAAGTAGAGAACGTTCAATTTCTTTATGATTTAACCTATAAAAAAGGAGAAGAAATAGAGTCAGAAAAACAAATTTTCAAGCGGATTTACGAAGTAATAAATGAAGCAGAAGAGTTTGTTGTCATCGATATGTTTTTGTTTAATGGGTATTATGACCAAGGAGAATCGTTTCCCTCAATTAGTGATCAATTAGCTAAAGCACTTATTAACAAAAAGAAAGAGCAACCTGATGTTGAAATGGTCTTTATTACAGATGAAATCAATACAACGTACGGATCACACGAATCAGAGTGGCTAGAAGCATTGAAGGCACATGATATTGAGGTCATTGAGACGGATGTAACAAAATTAAGAGATTCAAATCCACTTTATTCAAGTGTATGGCGCTCTTTTATTCAATGGTTTGGGCAAGACGGAAAAGGATGGGTCTCAAATCCATTTGGTGAAACAGCCCCTACCATCACAGTCCGTTCTTATTTAAAATTATTTAATGTAAAAGCGAATCATCGTAAAGTTGTAGCAACTGAAAAAAGCGCCATCATTTCATCTGCAAACCCTCATGATGCTAGTGGCTATCATTCAAATATCGCATTTGAGATAGGTGGAAACATCATCCATGATGTAATGAAATCTGAAAGAGCGGTTGCAGAATTTTCAGGAACTAAACCTTTTCCAACATCACGTCAAGCCTATGAAAACAAGGGAAACATCAATGTTCAATTATTAACAGAAGGAAAAATTTATAAACATGTTATAAAGGATTTATCGCGTGCTAAAAAAGGGGATACGGTCTGGATCGGTATGTTTTATTTAGCGGATCGTAAAGTGGTAGAGGCACTTTTACAAGCTGCTGATAACGGTGCAAAGGTGAAGCTTATTTTAGATCCAAATGCGAATGCATTCGGACAGCAGAAAATTGGCTTACCTAATCGTCCTGTTGCCGCTGAACTAGTAGAAGAGTCAAAGGGTGCCATTGACATTCGTTGGTATAATACAACCAAGGAACAATATCATCCAAAAACGCTATATATTAAAGGCGAAGATCAATCAACGATTATAAGTGGTTCAGCTAATTTTACAAAGCGTAATTTAGATGACCTAAATCTTGAAACCAATGTAAAAATAGAGGGTCCACCTTCAAGCAACGTGATGCAAGAGATGGATAGGTATTTCGAGCGACTATGGAACAATCAAAACGCAACGTATACGTTACCTTTTGAAAAGTACAACGACACAACAACTCCAATCAAAAAAGCGATGTATCGGATCCAAAAGGTGTTACGCTTTACAACCTATTAACAAGTATAAAAGGCTTTATGAAAAATTTCATATAGGCATAAATAAAGTGATAGTCGGTGTCAAGTAGGTAATTTCTAATTCATTTGGCATCGACCATTTTCTATGGAAAAAAATCGAAAAAGTATGATACGATAATAATACGTTATGCTACATAGGAGGAGTACATACATGTTTAAATCAACCACAAATGTAGAGGTGCGTTACGCTGAAACAGATCAAATGGGCGTTGTGTATCATGCGAATTATTTGATTTGGATGGAAGTGGGCAGAACGTCACTTATTAAAGAGCTTGGATTTCAGTATGCTGATATGGAAAAAGAGGGGATTCTATCACCTGTTATTGATGTAAACGTATCTTATAAAAAACCGCTTCGGTATGGTCAAACAGCAACCGTTCATACATGGGTTGAACAATATGATGGATTTCGAGTTGTATACGGGTATGAAATTTTAACACCAGACAATGACCTTGCTGTAACAGCTACTTCTTCTCACGTATGTGTGAAAAGTGAAACGTTTCGACCTATATCCATCCGCAAAAAGTTTCCGCATTGGCACGAAGCATATGAACGAGTAAAAAAGGAAGATAATTAATTAGTACATTCTAAGTAAAAAGCGTCCGAAAGCTGTTTAACTGGCTTTCGGACGCTTTTTATTTTATGCTTCATAATTGAAATCTGGTTCTTGTGTTTCGTTATTGTAATCAACCATTAAATCATGACCGTCAAAGTACCATATATCTTCTTCTTCAATAAAAAATGTAATGCCATTGACTGTCGTTTTAGCTCCAATATTAATAGGATTGTCGGTTCCAACCCCTAATGAGAAGCCCTTTTGCACATTGCTGCATCCACCATAGCGAGCGAAAAAACGAACATATTGATCATTTTGTATATTCATTTCATCTTTATACCAGTTTGCTGCTTGTTCTGTTACGGTTAATTTCATAGTCATTTGCTCCTTTCAATCTACCGGTTTACATTTATTATAGTAGAAACCTTTTTTGAACGCCAACAATATGGAAAAACAAACCTGCGTAAAACAAAAGATAGCACTGAAAAGGGATAATCCTTCTCAGCGCTATCTTAACGTTCATTTATTTTAGGTTGTATTCTTTACCAATGGTTTCCCAGCAATGAACACAATATTTAGATCCACCTGAGTTACGATGTGTTTCTTTTTGACGCTTGCAAATGGAGCATCTATATTTCATTGTATGTCCTCCTACTGTGTATGTTTACAATCAGTATAACTACAAAATTAATTTTGTATTCGCTTTCACTTGTTTTTTTAGAAGATTCACCATGAATAGGTAGAATTTTTTAGTTTACTCTTTTTACGAATCATGATGAAAATGAAGTTCAATGTGTATTACCATTATATTCTTGTTATTTACTGAAAATGGATTATAATGAAAATAATAGCGGTTAGCTAAAATCCCTTACTTAAAGGAGTGATGACATATGGTGAAATTTAAAGCGGCAGTACGTGTCATGGAGGGATTATCTTTAACGTTCATGTGAACGTGACAAATATGATTTCTCTATGACCTATTTAATTTGAGATGAAGAAAGTCATAGGGAGGAAATAAACATTGAATTTGAAAAATTTAGGTTGGAATGAAGCATTTGAGTCATCTTTTAATCAATATAGAGTTCAAGGTTATACGATTGGTCGTGTTATTCTTGAGCATAAAAGGCTGTATCGAGTTCTGACAGATCAAGGAGAATTACTAGCTGAAGTTTCAGGCAAGTTTCGCTTTGAGTCGTTAAGCCGACAAGCGTTTCCAACCGTTGGAGATTGGGTTGTCGTGAAGCCGAGATGGGATGAGCATAAAGCGACGATACAGGCTGTTTTGCCACGTAAAAGTAAATTTTCTCGAAAAGTAGCAGGAGAAAAGACTGAAGAACAACTAGTCGCAACGAATATTGATGTACTTTTCATTGTTGTAGCACTCAATCATGACTTCAATGTTCGACGTATTGAGCGATATATGGTTATGGCTTGGGAAAGTGGTGCGAAACCTGTCATTATTTTAAATAAAGCTGATCTGTGTTTAAATCCAGAAGACAAGCTCAAAGAAGTAGAAAGTGTTGCATTAGGTGTTAAGATTCATATCCTAAGTGCGGTGAATGAAGAGTCTATACCACTACTGCAACAATATGCTACTAATGGCGCAACAGTCGCCCTAGTCGGCTCTTCAGGAGTCGGAAAGTCTACGATTACAAATCGCTTAATGGGAAAAGAAGTGCAGTACACGCAAGAAGTTAGAGACGGTGATGATAGAGGTAGGCACACAACCACTTACCGAGAATTAATGATCCTACCTACAGGTGGATGTATTATCGACACCCCTGGCATGCGAGAATTACAACTTTGGGACGCAGGAGAAAGTTTACAAGATGTCTTTGAAGATATTGATCATCTTTCTTCGATGTGTTTCTTTGCGAATTGTAGTCATAAAACAGAGCCAAAATGTGCAATAAAAGCAGCAATTGACGAAGGGACACTTAGTCAAAAACGCTTTCAAAGTTATCAAAAGCTACAGCGAGAGTTAGCTTATTTAGCTCAAAAAGAAGATAAAGCTGCTGCGATTCAAAAGAAAGTAAAGACAAAGTCAATTCATAAAGAGCTAAAAAAGAAGATTAACAAGCGATAAGTATGTGTTATAACAAGAAGACGACGATCTTAAGATCGTCGTCTTCTTGTTATAACCACTTAATTTTTGGTTCAGTTTTATCAAGGATTCTCTTTACGTTTGCGCGATGGCGGAAAATAACGAAAAGTGCTAGAAATCCAACAACAAGCATCAGTGGTATGTCACCTGTAAATAACGAATAAATAAAAGCTAGTACACCTGTTATCATAGAAGATAAAGACACATATTTACTTATGTATAAACAAATGAAAAAGCAGACAAGCATTAATACGAATAGCAAGGGTTCTACACAAAGAAGTACACCACCTGAAGTTGCAACTGCTTTTCCACCTTTAAACTTTGCAAAAATGGGATAAACATGGCCTACAACTGCGAATAAACCAACAAAGAGAGGATGTAAATCTGATTGAATCCATAGTGGTAAAGAGGTCGCGAGCGTTCCCTTTAAAATATCGGCAATTGTCACGATTAAACCCGCTTTTACACCTAGTGTACGAAATGTGTTTGTTCCACCAAGATTTCCACTTCCATGTTCGCGTATATCTACTCCATAACCGATTTTTCCAACAACCAGAGCAAATGGAACTGAACCAATAAGATAGGCGAGAATAGGTAAAAGATAATCCATTTTTTCAAAGCTCCTTTATGTACATATCGTTTTCATTTTACCATGTGTTTCAAAAAACGCTAGTCTCTTCGTAAACATTCTCTTCTTCTAACAAAAATTCCTTTTAAATAGCCATGCATTCTTACGATATTCTATCGGACAATTCTCCCTTTTATTCTAAAGCTTGTTTACAAACTTTAAAAAAGTGGGTAATATATGCAGGAATTTATCGTTGCAAAACGAACAACGTATAACATAGCACATGTTAAAGGAAAAGGAGAGATAAAAATGGCAATTGACATTCCGCCTCGTGAAGAATTGGGACAAATTTTGAAACGAAGTAAACGCATAGCAGTAGTAGGGCTATCTGACAATCCAGATAAAACGTCCTATATGGTTTCAAAAGCAATGCAAGATGCAGGGTATGAAATTATTCCAGTCAATCCAAACGCAGATAACATTCTAGGAGTAAAAGCAGTGAAATCACTTTCAGAAATTGAAGGACACGTTGACATTGTCAATGTTTTTCGTCGCTCTGAGTACTTATTAAGCGTTGCAAAGGAATTTCTCGAAATCAATGCAGATGTCTACTGGGCACAGCTTGGCTTGTCAGATGAAGAGGCATATCATTTATTAAAAGATAAAGGCTATACGGTAGTAATGGATCGTTGTATTAAAGTAGAACATGCGTTAACGAAATAGGTTGTTTCGAGGAGTTGACTCAATTTATAACGTATCAGAGCCTTCATACTACGTACCAAAAACCTAGAAGAGGTAGTATGAATGATGGCATGAAACGCTATGTTGAGTTAGCTCCTTTTATTATGGGTTTGGACTTCTTGTGATAAATTCGATACAATAACGCTACATAACATAACCATTAAATAATGACAAAATCAAAGCTTATCATAAAAAAATAGAGTAAGAATACCTTTACAATCTAGAATGGTATGCTAAAATCAAACGTGTGTTCTTGTTTTTCGAACACCATAATACATAAACAACGCGTACAAGCTACTAAAATCAAGAATAAAATCCATTCCGTCCTTCTTTTCCGATAAAAAAGAAGGAAAATATATGTATGATTATGAATACTTGAGTAACGTGATACGCTATAATAATAGGCATGTGTGTTTGTATGAAAGGGGTATGTACGATTTGGCTAGAAAGCAACAATTTACTTATAACGAAGATGCCATTCAAGTTTTAGAAGGACTTGATGCTGTTCGGAAACGTCCTGGAATGTACATTGGAAGTACCGACAGTCGAGGCTTGCATCATTTAGTATACGAAATCGTTGATAACTCCGTTGATGAAGCATTAGCGGGCTACGGTAATGAAATTACAGTTACGATACATAAAGACAATTCTATTTCTGTTCAAGATAAAGGACGAGGAATGCCAACTGGTATGCACAAGCTTGGTAAATCCACACCTGAGGTAATCTTAACGGTTCTTCATGCTGGAGGAAAGTTTGGCCAAGGTGGCTACAAAACAAGTGGTGGATTACATGGAGTAGGTGCTTCAGTTGTAAATGCCTTATCAGAGTGGCTAGTTGTTACCATTAATCGAGATGGCTATACATATCAACAGCGCTTCGAACATGGTGGAAAGGCTGTTACATCACTAGAGAAAATCGGAACAACAAAGAAAACAGGGACAACGATTCACTTTAAGCCCGATGCGTCCATTTTTTCTACAACAACGTACAACTACGATACATTATCAGAGCGTCTACGTGAATCAGCTTTCTTATTAAAGGGATTGAAAATTGTTCTAATTGATCAACGTCATGACCAACAGGATGTGTTTCATTATGACAGTGGAATTGAAGCGTTTGTTTCTTATTTAAATGAGGAAAAAGATGTTTTACATCCGGTTGTGTTTTTTGAAGGAGAACAACACACCATTGAAGTAGAATTTGCGTTTCAATTTAATGATGGGTACTCAGAAACGATTCTCTCTTTTGTAAATAACGTCCGCACAAAAGATGGAGGGACACATGAAGCAGGTTCTAAAACAGCGATGACACGAGTTTTTAATGAATATGCTCGTAAAGTAGGATTGCTAAAAGAAAAAGATAAGAACCTTGAGGGCGCTGATATTCGTGAAGGATTAGGTGCCATTGTTTCTGTTCGTATTCCAGAAGAGCTTTTACAATTTGAGGGTCAAACGAAAGGAAAGCTTGGTACGAGTGAAGCACGTTCAGCAGTTGATCATGTGGTGTCAGACAAGCTGGCGTACTTTTTAGAAGAAAATCCTGACGTTAGCTCGTTGTTGGTCAAAAAAGCGATTAAAGCAGCTCAAGCGCGTGAAGCAGCTCGTAAAGCACGTGAAGATGCACGTAATGGTAAAAAGAGAAAGCGTCAAGAAACAATTCTAAGTGGAAAGCTTACACCTGCTCAATCAAGAAATCCACAGAAAAACGAATTGTATTTAGTAGAGGGTGACTCTGCAGGTGGTTCAGCTAAGCAAGGAAGGGACCGTCGCTTTCAAGCAGTGCTACCATTACGAGGAAAAGTTATTAACACTGAAAAAGCAAAATTACAAGACATATTTAAAAATGAAGAAATCAATACCATTATTCATGCAATCGGGGGCGGTGTAGGCGCTGATTTTTCAGTTGAAGATATTAGCTATGACAAAGTGGTTATTATGACGGATGCTGATACGGATGGTGCTCATATCCAAGTTCTACTGTTAACCTTCTTCTATCGCTATATGAAGCCATTAGTGGAAGCAGGGAAAGTATTCATTGCGCTTCCACCTCTTTATAAAGTAAGTAAAGGAACCGGAAAGAAAGAAGTAGTGGAATACGCATGGAATGAAGACGAATTACAGGATGCCATGAAGAAAGTCGGAAGAGGCTACATGATTCAGCGTTACAAAGGTTTAGGTGAAATGAACGCTGATCAATTGTGGGAAACAACCATGAACCCTGACACACGTACTCTTATTCGTGTGCGAATTGATGATGCAGCAAGAGCAGATCGTCGTGTTACGACGTTAATGGGTGATAAAGTAGAGCCTCGTCGAAAGTGGATTGAAAGTAACGTAGCGTTCGGATTAGAAGAAGATCCAAATATTTTAGACAATGAAAACGTTACGGTCGCAGAGGAGGAGTAATAGATGTCACAAACAGAACGTTTTTTAGATTTACCACTTGAAGATGTTTTAGGCGACCGCTTCGGGCGTTATAGTAAGTACATCATTCAAGAACGTGCATTACCAGATGCACGTGATGGCTTAAAGCCAGTTCAGCGTCGTATTTTATATGCCATGCATGTAGATGGTAACACAACTGATAAAGGATTTCGAAAATCAGCGAAAACAGTTGGTAACGTAATTGGTAACTATCATCCACATGGTGATACATCTGTTTATGATGCAATGGTTCGTATGAGCCAAGATTGGAAAGTGCGTAATGTTCTAGTCGAAATGCATGGAAATAACGGAAGTATTGATGGAGATCCACCAGCTGCGATGCGTTATACGGAAGCTCGGTTATCTGCAATTGCGTCAGAGCTTTTGCGTGATATTGATAAGCAAACTGTCGAATTTGTTCCCAATTTCGATGACACAAGCAAGGAACCGACTGTTTTACCTGCCATGTTCCCTAATTTACTTGTGAATGGTTCGACTGGAATTTCAGCAGGATATGCAACTGAAATTCCTCCACATCATCTTGGTGAAGTTATTGATGCAGCTATCATGCGTATTGATAAATCAGACTGTACAGTTGATGAGCTCATGACGGTTATAAAAGGCCCTGATTTTCCAACAGGTGGGATTATTCAAGGGATAGAAGGCATTAAAAAAGCATATGAAACAGGTAAAGGTAAAATTATTATTCGTGGAAAAGCAGAAGTGGAAGCCATTCGCGGAGGAAAGCAACAAATTGTCATTACAGAAATTCCATTTGAAGTAAATAAATCTAATCTTGTGAAAAAAATGGATGAACTACGATTAGATCGAAAAGTAGAAGGCATTGCTGAAGTCCGTGATGAAACGGATCGTACAGGTTTACGTGTTGTTGTGGAGCTGAAAAAAGACGCACATGCTGAAGGTGTTTTAAATTATCTATATAAAAATACGGATTTACAAGTGCCATATAACTTTAATATGGTAGCCATTTCTCGAAAACGTCCTAAATTAATGAGTTTAATGAACATCTTAGACGCCTATATTGAACATCAGCGAGAAGTGGTCACAAATCGCTCCACATATGAACTTCAAAAAGCTCGTGAACGAGAACATATTGTACAAGGACTCATGAAAGCATTATCGATTTTAGATGATGTCATTCAAACCATCCGTGCTTCAAAAGATAAACGAGATGCAAAAGATAACTTAATTGTTCAATATGACTTCACGGAAGCGCAAGCAGAAGCCATTGTGTCGTTACAACTTTATCGTTTAACAAATACAGACATCACCGCTCTTCGTCAAGAAGCAGAAGAGCTAGCAACGAAGATTGGCGAACTTGAGGAAATTTTACATAGTGAGAAGAAGTTATTAAATGTAATTAAAAAAGAGCTTCGTCGTGTGAAAAAAACGTATAGTGATGAACGTCGTTCTCAAATCGAAGCAGAAATTGAAGAAATTAAAATTAATTTAGAAGTGATGGTTCCTTCAGAAGATGTTCTTGTTACTGTCACAAAAGATGGCTACGTAAAGCGCACAAGTCTACGTTCTTACTCTGCATCAAATGGACAAGATTTCGGCATGAAAGATACCGATCGAATTTTATTTAAGCAAGAAATGAACACAACTGATACAATTTTAGTCTTTACAAACAAAGGAAACTATTTGTTTATGCCAATTCATGAACTTCCTGATATTCGTTGGAAAGACATGGGTCAACATGTAATGAACATTGTTCCAATTGAAAAAACAGAAGAAATTATTCGGGTTCTACCAATCAAAGAATTCAAAGAAGATAAATATCTCTTGTTTTTTACAAAGAACGGAATGGCAAAAAAGACAGAGCTTCATCAATACAAAGCGCAGCGTTACTCAAAAGCCCTTGTAGCTATCAATCTAAAAGGTGACGATGAACTTGTGGATGTAGTTGAAACAGATGGACAACAAGATGTGTTTCTAGCGACAAGACAAGGGTATGGATTATGGTTTGGCGAAGAGGAAATTAACATTGTTGGTACGAGAGCTGCAGGAGTAAAGGGAATTAATTTAAAAGAGAACGATTACGTTGTTAGCGGAGAAGTATTGAATAAAGGTGTAAATGAAACATTATTCATTGTTACACAAAGAGGCGCTGTAAAGAAAACAAAGATTGCTGAATTTGAACGATCGACACGTGCTAAACGGGGACTAGTAATGGTGCGAGAGTTAAAATCAAATCCTCATGAAATTGTAAAAGTCATCACGATAAACAATGAATATGTTTTATATATAAAAACAAGCAAAGAAATAATTGAGCAAGTTGATCCAGCTCCAATGAGAAACAGTGATCGTTATAGCAATGGTTCATTTATTATTGATCAAAGTGAAGCAGGAACGATTATTGATAGCTGGAAAGAGAAGAAATTAGAATAAAAGAAAAATAAAAACCGCTAATCCTTTAAGGAATTAGCGGTTTTTATTTAGCAATAAATGATTTAAAACATCAATAAACTTTTTAAAATATGTTCTAAATAATCTTATTTAAATTACTCTCCATGTTTAATGATTTCATCCGATTCGTTATCTAGCGCTCACCCAGTTGATTAAATCCTTTTATTCTAACATGGAAAAGAACTTGATCCCAAAATGGGCACCGTATCCTATTAGAATAATGCCTGCTATAACGGTTATAACCCTCAATAATTGTGTATGTATGAACCGTCTCGTAAAATGCACGGTAAAGGCAATGTTCATATTCCATAAGATAATTCCAACAATAATACATATACTGGCTATACTTGCCTGCAACAACGTATAAGCATGCACCATATGACTTAACGTTGATCCATATACCCCAAACCAAAAAACGATATTGATAGGATTCGTTAATGCGATAAGGAAACCGGACGCATAAGATCGTTGTGCGGAAGTTGGGTGACTCTCTTCAAATACAAACGCATGTGAAGCGGCTTGTCTTATACTCTGTATACCTATATAAATCAGCATTAAACATCCAGCTCCGTACAAAACAAACGTCACGGCTTCTTGTTGTATAAAAGGAGCTAGTCCAATTAAAATAAACACCATAAACAACACATCTGCACTCATACCCCCCAAGCCAACTAACCATGATGACCAAAATCCACCTGAAATACCTCTTTTTATCATCTCTATATTAATTGGGCCAACAGGTGCTGCTAGGCTTATCCCAAGTACAAGATGATGAATGGCAATAATGACCCACTCCATGTTCATCCCCTCCAAAACTTGTCCATAGTTATATGTATGGATGACTATAATGAAATTAGAAGTAGAAATAGTTCATAATCTGCTTTTTCTTTTAATACACATGTATCGTTAAGCAGAAAGAGGAGGTTACAGTGTGAAAACATCCTTTATATACAGCGAACAAGAGATTATCGAAGCAACAACCGTTCCGAATTGGGGAAAAGTTGCTTTTGAGTCTTTTAAGAGCGACTTATTATCAGAGTCAGCTCCTTTTCCATGTGTATTAGGAGTTGAAGGATTTAAACATAACTTACTCCGTTTTGGATTCTGTGCGTCTCCATATGATGAAAGTGACATGAAACAGTGTGCTTTAGCACTGAGACAATACTTACGTGAATTTCGTTCACTGGGTCGATATACGTCTTTTGTAATGTTTTTTAAACCAGAGAAAACCAAAACCATGCAGCAGTATGAAAAGATGTTTTGGGATACATTAGAGACACTGCATTCACTGGACGAAGAACTATGGCCAGATGATATTCCTTTACATCCAAATGATCCATTATGGGAATTCTGCTTCGGCGGAGAGCCTATTTTTGTTGTGTGTAATACACCCGCACATCAATCGAGAAAAAGTCGTAGAAGTCACACGTTTATGATTACGTTTCAACCACGATGGGTGTTTGAAGGGATTAGTGAAGATACAAAAATAGGGAATTCTGTGAAACGAATCGTTCGAAATCGTTTAAAAATGTATGATGAAGTTCATCCACACCCTGAACTTGGATGGTATGGCAATGCTCAAAACCGTGAATGGAAACAATATTTTCTTCATGATACAAACGATGAAGTGACGACAAAATGCCCGTTTCTATCAAAGGAGAGGAATTCATATGAAAATAAAAAAAGCCTCTATTAAAAAAGGAGTAGGCGGAAACCTTGAAGAAGTAATAAATGGGTTACTTCCAATGAAAACTGGGTATGTAGAAGTTCAGTGGGATACGCCCCATCAAGATCATCCAACACACACTCATCCAACTGATGAAATTCTGCACATTTTAGAAGGATCTGTGTACTTTTCAGTTGAGGACGAAACAGTTTTGTGTGAAGCAGGGGATCGCATTTACCTCCCAAAAGAAACGAAACATTCTTCAAAAGCTGGTCCATCAGGCTGTAAGTATGTTATTTCCATTCAAAAATAAGAGTAAAAGGAGATAGGAAATGACAAAATCGCGTCCACTTTTATTAGTAATTGATGTTCAAAAAGGATTTAATCACACTGCTTGGGGTTCACGTAACAATAAGCATGCAGAAACAAACATGCTCACACTTTTACAAACGTGGCGTCATAAAGATTATCCAATTATTCACGTCCAGCATGCATCCAAAAGTCCAGACTCTCCTTTGCATCCAAGTACGTTAGGTTTTCAATTTAAAGATGGCTTTGGACCGATTGAGGATGAATATTTAATTCGCAAGCAGCAAAATAGTTGTTTTATAGGTACAGAACTTGATAACTATTTAAAATCAAACGGATATGATACGCTCATACTTGTTGGTTTAACAACCAATCATTGTGTATCAACAACTGCACGAATGGCAGGGAATTTAGGCTATCGCACTTACGTGGTACACGATGCCACTGCATGCTTTGAATTAGTTTCCTATGATCGTACGAAGCATTACGAAGCAGAAGAAGTACACCAATTATCACTTTCCTCACTTCATGGAGAATTTGCAACGGTTGTCTCTACTGAAGAGGTTTTACAAGTAATAAATTCGTTTGAAATGCAGAATTCAAAAAAGTAGAATCATTAAAGGAAGAATGGTTTAGTAGCTGAGCTAATACAGTCAGCTTTTTTTATTGCAATTTTCAGTAAACCTAGTAAAATGAAAGAATATTGTTACATAAAGGAGTTTAACAGCATGGCCATCATTCGACAAGCAAAGCAAGACGACTTAGCCAGTCTCGTTGATATTTATAATCAATCAGTTTTACAGAGTACTGCTACATTTGATTTAACTCCTCTTTCCGTTGAAGAGCGCAAAGGCTGGTTTGCCACTCACCAAGAACCTCGATTTCCTTTAATTGTTGCAGAAAGAGAAGAAGTAGTTGCTGGTTATGCGTCACTGTCTACCTATAGAGAAAAAGAAGCGTATAAACGAACAGTTGAACTATCCATCTATGTAGATGAAAAGCAGCAAGGATATGGTATTGGTAAGCAGTTGATGACAGCCATTTTAGAACATGCAAAACAATTAAATTATCATGTAGTCATAGCTGGAATTACAAAAGGAAACGACAAAAGCGTTAAAATGCATGAGCAATTTGGATTTACATTCTGTGGAGAATTTAAAGAGGTTGGATACAAATTTGAACAATGGCAAGATGTGCTATTTTATCAATTAACATTTGACAACTAAACAGTAAAAAGCAACTGTAAAACCTATCTTTTCATGGCGAAGTTTTCTTAAATGAGAAGATAGGTTTTTTTGTGCATTTGACTATTTATTTTTAAAGGAAGCAAGTAAAATTACTCTTATTGGAATTTTCTGAAATTTATATTGACAACGCTTACACAAATTGGGTACGATTTCCTTGTACAAAATAGAAGTATAAGGGGGAGTATAGGTGAATTCACTATGGTTAGCCATAATTGGAATGATCGTATTTGCACTTGGTTACCGCTATTATTCAAAATTTATAGCGGAAAAGATTTATCGCCTTGATCCAAACTTTGTTACACCTGCTCATCAATTCGAAGATGGAGTTGATTTTGTTCCAACTAAAAAAGTTGTTCTTTGGGGACATCACTTTTCATCTGTAGCAGGTGCTTCACCTATTATTGGTCCAGCGATTGCTGTGTACTGGGGATGGTTACCGGCGTTTTTATGGGTCATTTTAGGTACTGTTTTTGCTGCAGGTGTTCATGATTTTGGAACACTTGTTTTATCTGTACGCAACAAAGGACAATCAATTGGGACCATCACAAATCGATTGATTGGAAGACGCGCTAAGCTGCTTTTTCTTTTTATTATTCTTATTCTTGTTTTAATGGTAAATGCTGTATTTGCATGGGTTATCTCAAATCTTTTTGTTCAATTCCCTGCTGCTGTTATACCGATATTTATCGAGATTCCATTAGCCATCTGGATTGGATATGCCGTATACAAAGGAAAGAGAGAAATGCTCATTCCATCGATTATTGCACTAGTTATTATGTATGGAACGGCTGTATTAAGCAGTAAGATTCCAGCTCTTCAAATCGATTTAGTCAAATACTTTGGTGGAGCGGAAAACACTGTGATATTTGGATTAAACGGCGTATCCATGTCGTTCTTTGTGTGGATTGTCGTACTAATGGTTTATTGTTATATTGCATCAGTATTACCCGTTTGGAAGTTATTGCAACCTCGTGATTACATAAATTCTCATCAGTTAGTCGTTGGACTAGTAATGCTCTATGCAGGTTTATTATTTTTACAACCAGAGATTACGGCTCCAATGACAAATAATGCTGCAAATGATGTATCATGGTTTCCGCTCTTATTCATTACGATTGCTTGTGGAGCTATCTCAGGCTTTCATGGTCTAGTTGCTTCTGGAACTTCTTCTAAACAATTAGATAAAGAAACAGATGCACGGTTTGTTGGATACTTAGGGTCTATCGGAGAAGGTGTTCTAGCGTTAATCTCCATTATTGCCGTGACAACTGTATTCGCAACAGGTGCTGACTTTAAAGAAGCATATGGAAGCTTCGCCGCTGCGAGTGCAGGAGGAATGGGTAACTTCATTAATGGAGCTGCTCAGTTGGCAACGGGTATTTTCATTCCTGCTGACATTGCGCGAACCATTGTCACCGTTATTGTTGTCAGCTTTGCTGCAACAAGCTTAGATACGTCTGTACGTCTTATGCGTTATATCATTGCTGAAATTGGAAGCGAATATAACCTCAAACCGTTAACAAAAACACATGTCGCAACATCTGTAGCTGTATTTACAAGTGCGGCATTAGTTCTCATTCCGAAAGGACCAAATGGCTTTGGATCAGGCGGATACTTATTGTGGCCACTTTTTGGAACGAGCAATCAGCTTCTTGCAGGAATTAGTTTGCTTCTTATTTCAATTTGGCTTAAACGACAAGGACGAAACTTCCTAATCACCTTTATCCCAATGGTGTTTGTACTCTTTATGACCGTTTGGGCAATGGTTCAGCAAGTTGTTTTTCAATGGTCTGGTATAGGAGCAACCGATGCTAATATGCTTCTATTTGTACTAGGTGGATTAATCTTAGCATTTGTTTTCTGGATTCTTCTTGAGGCATTCGCTGTTTTTACTAAAAAAGAACCAATCCCTCCAGTCGATTCGACAATGTAAAACTTGTAAATAACATTCCACATAGCCATCCCTTGCCTATCAACCTATTAAAACTTAATGGATGAACAGGCAAGGGATCTTATTTAACAGACTTTTCACTTCATAGAAAGGAGCGGTATGAGTGGACTTGTTGGATAAAATGAAAAAAATGATTCACATTTACGATGAAATTTTAAAGCAGCCACATCGAACAGAATTAGCAAGAGAACTTCGAGATGAAGAGGATTTATTTATTTTGCTTTGTTTTTCAGAAATGCTAGGTCTACAAAATCCTGCCTTTTACTATACGCTCGAATTGTACCCACTCATTATTGAGCGCTTTCATGAATGGCATGTACGCATGGGAATGGAAAAATCACCACTTGATGGGATTCGTTGTTGCTAGAAGGAGGAAATGAGATGGATTTATTACAAAAGAGAATTATTTTTGTAGGTGGAAAAGGTGGGGTTGGCAAATCGACTACCGCGTCTGCCCTTGCGTACCTACTATCTACAAAGGGAAACCGAGTGCTACTAGTGTCGACAGATCCAGCTCATAATATTGGTGATGTGTTTCATGTACAAGCAAAAAAAGAAATTGTTCGCATTCATGATACCCTTGACTTACTTGAAATTGATTCACATAATGAGTCAAAGCGATACATTAACTCGGTAAAGGAAAACCTAAAAGGATTAGTAAAAGCAACGATGATAGACGAAGTGAACCGTCAAATCGATTTAGCAAGCGCTTCTCCAGGGGCAGATGAAGCTGCATTATTCGATCGCATTACTTCACTTATTTTAACGGAACGACACCGTTATGACAAAATTGTATTTGATACTGCACCAACAGGTCATACCCTTCGTCTACTAACGTTACCTGAACTGATGAATGTGTGGATTAATGGACTACTAGAACGCCGAAAAAAAGTACAAGACAACTACACTCAACTCTTAAATGATGGGGAACCAATTGAAGACCCTATTTATGAAAAGTTACAGGAACGAAAGAAGAAGTTTACAGCTGTAAGAGACGTTTTACTGGATTCAGCCATAACAGGGTACGCCTTTGTTTTAAATGCTGAGAGATTACCAATTTTAGAGACAAAAAAAGCGGTTCATACGTTATCTCACCATCAAATTCATGTATCAACGGTTATTGTAAATAAAATAATTCCAGCTCATGCAGATGGAGCATTTATGCAAAGAAGACGTGAATGTGAACAGCCATATTTAGAGGAGATTCATACATCTTTTACAAAACAACAGGTTATCACCTTACCGTTGTTTGAGCATGATATCTCGACATTGACCCATTTACAAGCATTCTCAACGATACTAGAAGAAGCGTTTTCGATGTATGTGAATAAGTAGCTGAAAAGTCTTTAATTTTTCAATATTTTAAAAAATAATTCTATATGTCTTGTAACATTATTCCATCTAGTTATACAATAAGGATAGATTATTATAAGCTAACAGCAAGGAGATAGAGCCATGAAAGATTACACAATTGATATTACATTAAGTGAAGCACGAAAAGAAAAGCCGGTAGCTGAACAACTTCAGTTTGGGAAAACATTTACTGATCATATGTTCATTATGGATTATACAGAAGGTAAAGGCTGGCATGACCCTCGTATTGTTCCTTATCAGCCACTTATTTTAGATCCAGCTGCTATGGTGTTTCATTACGGACAATCTGTATTTGAAGGATTAAAAGCATATTTGACAAAAGACGAAGCCATTCTTTTATTTAGACCCGATAAAAACATGGAGCGTTTAAACCGCTCAAACGATCGATTATGTATTCCAAGAATTGACGAAGAGTTTGCGATTGAAGCGCTAAAACAATTAATCTCTGTTGACCGTGATTGGATTCCTACGGCAGAAGGAACATCGTTATACATTCGTCCGTTTGTCATTTCAACAGAGCCATTTCTAGGGGTTGCTCCTTCTAGCCGCTATCAATTTATTATTATTTTGTCACCTGTTGGCTCTTACTATAAAGAGGGCATTCATCCAGTAAAAATCGCCGTAGAAAGTGAATTTGTTCGCGCAGTACTAGGTGGTACAGGTACAGCAAAAACCGGTGGAAATTATGCAGCTAGCTTAAAAGCGCAGCAAGTTTCCAACCTAAAAGGCTATTCACAAGTGCTGTGGTTAGATGGTGTAGAACGTAAATACATTGAAGAAGTAGGCAGTATGAATATCTTCTTTAAGATTAATGGAGAAGTGATTACCCCATCATTAAATGGAAGCATTTTAGAAGGCGTTACTCGAAATTCCATTATCAGCTTACTTAAACATTGGGACATTCCAATTGTTGAACGACGCATTTCCATTGATGAAGTGTATGAAGCATACAAAGAAGGGGTATTAGAAGAAGCATTTGGTACTGGAACTGCAGCGGTTATTTCACCAATCGGAGAGTTGTTTATGAAAGAAGAGAAACTTATTATTAACAATAGTCAAACTGGTGAATTATCGAAAAAGTTGTATGACACACTAACAGGCATTCAAACAGGAAAAGACATAGATTCCTTTGGATGGGTTGTAAAAGTAAATTAAACTTGATATGAGACAAGCGAAAGAGGTAGTATGTAAAACAGATACTACCTCTTTTTAATTTTAAACAGAAAGATTGTGAAGAAATGCGTCATTTATTCAATAGCAGAGACGAGATAAAAGACTTTTTTTCACCCATCGCCTACGAGCGAGGGTTTGTTTATTATAGGCAAGGTCGAGTAAAAGACGTTGAGTTTGATTTCAAGCATCACACATGGTTTGCGACTGTAGCAGGAAGTGACTTACATGAAGTAGCCATTGAAATAGATGGAGACTCGTTTGTGTCTGATTGCACCTGTCTTGCGTATGAACAGTTTAAAGAGTGTAAACACGAAGTAGCCGCTCTTTTAGAGATTTATGATCGCGAAACGGTAAACCAACCTTTCTCTACATATCAGCACCATCATAAAGAACAAGCTGTTACTCACTTTATGAACTTATTTACAGGGTATCAGCAACATATCATAGACGCGCGACATACTCACGATAAAGATCCTTTAAAGGTTGAATTTATTTGTAAATCTTCTTCGTTTACACGTTCACATGAAACCTTTCTCATGATGGAGATAAAAGTTGGTGTGGAGCGAACGTATGTGGTGAAAAATATAAAAGAGTTTTTGCGAAAAGTACGAGAGCAGATTCCTCATGAGTTCACAAAAAAATTCACCTATGACCCTGCTGAACATTATTTTACGGAAGAAGATGAACACGTCATCGACCTATTACAAGAGCTTGTGAAGACCGAAACCTTCTATCGAAATAGCCAATTAAGTAGCTGGAATGACGTAAAAGTGAATGAACGAGAATTGATTATTCCATCCATGATTGCGAAAAACTTGCTTTTAAAAGCAAATGAACGTCCATTTACATTCATAGATCATGATCAAACATTTGAACACATCCACTTTTTAAAAGGAGAGTTACCTTTTTCATTTCGTTTTGATAAAAGTAGCGAGACGGAGTTTGAACTAAATCTTCAACAACTTCATGATGCTTCCTTTTTTGATCGCTATGGGTTTTTGTTTCATGAAGGAACATTCTATGAACTTTCAAATGAACAGCAGCTGTTACTAAAGGGGTTGCGTAAAAGTGCACCTATTGATCAAATGTTACCCATCTCTGAACAGCAAATGAGCAGCTTCCTGTCTCATGCATTACCTGGACTAAAGAAGGTAGGAAAAGTAACGCTGTCAGAAGATGTATCGAATCAAATGATTCAACCACCGCTTAAGGTAAAGCTGTTTGTCGATGATGAATATGGACAATTGCTTGCAAAACTAGAATATCACTATGATGACCTTGTCATCTATCCGTTCGGAGCGGAAGATGAAGAAAAGTCCGAAAAGATTTTAATTCGTGATACGGAAAAAGAACAAGAAGTCATGGCACTTATTGAAAGTGCACCCATTAAAATTCGTCAAAATCAACTCTATATTGAAGATGATGAAGAGTCGATTTATGAATTTCTGTTTCACATTGTCCCAAAGCTTCAGCAACTTGCAGAAGTATACATAACTGACGCCGTTCGTATGTACGATTTAGAGCAGCAGTCAACACCGGTCACATCGATTGACGTTCAATCAAACGGGCGACTACTCGATATTAGTTTTGATATGAATGAGATTGACCAAGAAAGCATTCAACAAATCCTTCAATCCTTGGTTGAAAAGAAAAATTATCACCGCTTATCAAATGGAGCTTTTGTCTCTCTTGAAGGAGAAGAATTTCAAAGCATTCAACGGCTGTTAGCTGAATTGGATGTAAAGCCAACCGATTTAGTGAATAACTCTATGCAAGTGCCGCTTTATCGAGGTGCTCAAATTGAAGAAATCATGGGTCATAAAACGAAATTCAGCAAAGCATTCAAACAGCTTCTGCAACACCTAAAGCACCCAGAAGAACTTGATTTTAGTTTACCTTCCACTTTGCAAGCTTCCTTACGTGACTATCAGCAAACAGGCTTTCAATGGTTTAAAGGACTTGCTCACTATTCCTTAGGAGGTATACTCGCAGATGATATGGGCCTTGGAAAGACATTGCAAAGTATTGCGTATCTTTTATCAGAGAAAAAGGCAAACGCTAATATCGATCCGTTTCTTGTTGTAGCACCTGCGTCTCTTTTATATAACTGGAAGAGTGAATTAGAGAGGTTTGCCCCAGAGCTTCGTGTTGAGGTCATAACTGGAACGCCAAAAGAACGAGAAGATTTACTAACAAGTGAGTCTAAGCCCGATGTGTTTGTGACTTCGTATCCCACGTTAAGGCAAGATATTGAATTTTATCAATCACTGACGTTTCACAGTATGATTTTAGATGAAGCGCAAATGATTAAAAATCATGCGACGAAAACATCCGAAGCTGTGCGTCTCATTCAGTCTGAAAAAACATTTGCGTTAAGTGGCACACCCATTGAAAACTCTCTAGAAGAATTATGGGCCATTTTTCAAACCGTTCTGCCTGGATTGTTTCCTGGTGCGAAAGTATTTAAAGGATATTCGAATGAGCAAATTAGTCGGATGGTCAAACCTTTTATTTTACGCCGCGTTAAAAAAGACGTATTAAAAGAGCTACCTGATAAAATTGAAACAAACCATTTATCAGAATTAACAAAGACACAAAAAGAACTTTATGTAGCCTATTTAGAGAAAGTGAAAACCTCTCTTGTTTCTGGAGATTTCAACCGTAATCGTATGAAGATTTTAGCGGGCCTTACACGTCTCCGTCAAATTTGCTGTCACCCCTCGCTTTTTGTTGAAGGATATGAAGGGGAATCCAGCAAGTTAGAACAATTAATTGACATTACTCAAAACGCAATTGCAAACGGAAAGCGGCTGTTAATTTTTTCACAGTTTACGAGCATGCTTCATATCATACGAGATCATCTGACAAGAGAAGGTGTATCGTTCTTTTATTTAGACGGTCAAACCCCTTCAAAAGAACGTGTTGAGATGGCGAATCGTTTTAATGAAGGGGAAAATGATATCTTTCTCATTTCCTTAAAAGCAGGAGGTACCGGTTTAAATTTAACCGGAGCTGATACGGTTATTTTGTATGATTTGTGGTGGAACCCAGCCGTTGAAGAACAGGCAGCTGGACGCGCACATCGAATGGGACAAAAAAATGTCGTACAGGTGATTAAATTAATTGCTCAAGGTACGATTGAAGAACGTATTTATGAATTGCAGCAAAAGAAAAAAGAATTAATTGAGCAAGTTATCCAACCTGGTGAAACCATGTTAACCAGCCTTTCTGAACAAGATATTAAATACTTATTAAACGTTTAAGAAAAGAGGGAAAGAATACTCCCTGTTTAGCTTAGCTCGCAACATCCCTTGCCGCAAAAATCCAGTAACATCAATGGATAAAGAGGCAAGGGATGTTGTATGTTTTGCATTCCTAAAAGGGATTGGCTTTAACTGTAATTATTTAGTAAAGGACACGCCATAAATAAAAGGTAGCATATGATTCCCAGTTTTCCCATGGAAACGATATCTCTAAGATTTCATCTTTCGTAGGTTTTCTGTTCATATTACGTAATACTTTTATCGAATTGATAAGACCCACATCATCGATTGGAAAAGCTGTCTGGAACCTGAGGCAGCGCATTAGAACATAATTGGCTGTCCAAGGACCGATTCCTCGTATTTTAATTAAGTTTTTTTCAGCATCTTTAAAGTGCAATTTCATTAATTCTTCCCTCGATAATTCTCCGCTAGCCATTAATCTGGCAATTCCAATGATATATTCACTTTTTTTCACAGTCATTTTAATATCTGCTAGGTCGGTAGGTGTTAACTGTGCAATTTGTTCGTACGATGGGAACACCCAATACTTTTTACCATTCCATTCGATGGAATCACCAAATCCTTCTACAAATTGCTTCTTTAAGGAGTAGGCGAAGGCTAAGTTGATTTGTTGCCCTAAAACTCCCCAACATAAAGCTTCAAATAAATTTGGAATCCCAACAACTCGTAATCCATAGAATTTTTGCGCAGGCATCTTGAGTAATGGATCTGCTTTTGCCATTTCATAAAATGGCGTTAAATCGGTATCAATATCAAACCACTCATGAATATATCTGACAATCTCTTCCCGTTTCCACTTTTCAATAGGTCTAGAATCCTTTAGGAATGTAACAACCATCTGTTTATTATTGATTACGCTTACCTGTACTAAGGACTGAATTTCCCCAATGGCTATAACTTTTGTAATTATATCGTTCTCTATTTCATACATGCATTCATTTTTCCCCCTTGTTAGATAGCCTAGGTTAGCATTCATGTCAAAAATTTCAGGTAATGTAATTACGATAACATCATGAACTTCATGCCATATCACTTCTTCATTCTCCTTATCTTATTACGACTTTCTATACTATTTACAGAGTAATTATAAGAAAACTCACACTGATTGAAATTTTACTTTATCACATAATAACCTTTACTAATTTTGTTATCTTGCTATTACATTCTAAACACCTTATCTTTTTCTATTTATAAGGTTATAGTGTTAGTTATCAAGAATGTTAAGTAGGAGTAGGTAGAAATGGGTCAAGATATAAAAACGCGTGTCGAAAACTTAAAATGGCATTCAACTCAAAAAGAATTAGACGAACAAGAATGTTCAATGCTTTCAGCAATTTTAACAAAAGAGGAATGTGAATACTTCATAGAATTGTATTGTGAAAAAGAGTCATACAGAACGACAATCAATATGACGAGATATGGTCTTGGGATCATTTTCACGATTCAAAATAAGAATTAGATTTTAATATCTTGCTATTCTACTCATAGAGTTGTACATTCTGAATTTATTGGAAGTATATTGAAAGGAGAGGTGAGTTAAATGTTGGATAGACATAAAGGGAGCCATGGTATTAGAATTTCAAATGATACAGAAATGATAACAGATGAAAAGTGGCAAGCAATTATAAATAATGATATAGCATACAATAATCAATTTTTCTATGCTGTAAAGTCGACAGGGGTATTCTGTAAACCATCCTGTAAATCTCGCGTTCCGAAGAAAGTAAATGTATGCATTTTTCCAAACACAGAACAAGCTCTCCGCGCAAATTTTCGCCCTTGTAAACGTTGCAATCCTACTAATGAAAATCTGCCTGATAGCGAATGGGTTAATTTAATTACTGAATACATTGATAAGAATTTCACAGAAATATTAACTCTAGAATCGTTAGCAAATATTTGTCATGGGAGTCCGTATCATATGCATCGAACATTTAAAAAGATTAAGGGTATTACACCAGTTGAGTATATACAACAAGTTAGAGTAAACGCGGCTAAAAAGTATTTAATTCAGACAAATAAACCGATTGGAGATATCGCCATATGTGTGGGTATGGCTAACGCGTCTTATTTTATTACTTTATTTAAAAAGAAAACGGGACATACACCAGCTCAATTTCGTCAAATGAGTAAGAAGGAGGAAAAGTACAATGCAAACAAAGAATAAACCAACCCTTTATTGGTCTTTACTAAAGTTTAAGGGTTGGAATTTATATGTTGCTTCAACTTCAAAGGGGCTTGTGTTTGTAGGTTCACAGAACAAACCATTCGAGGAATTGTTCGAATGGACTAAAAAACGCTTTCTAGGAAGTCCTCTGGTTGAAAATGATAAAAAGCTTGAACCCTATATCGCTGAGATCACTCAGTATCTGGCAGGAAAGCGGAAAACCTTTACGGTTCCATTTGAGTACGTAGGTACGCAATTTCAGCGAGCAGTCTGGGATGCACTTTGTGAAATTCCATATGGACAGACGAAATCCTATTCCGACATTGCAAATGATATAAATAACTCAGAAGCTGTTCGTGCCGTAGGGGCAGCTATTGGGGCTAATCCGGTATTGATTACTGTACCTTGCCATCGTGTAATAGGAAAGAATGGCTCATTAACTGGCTATCGGGGTGGATTAGAAATGAAGACAATGCTCATTGATTTAGAAGAGCGAGCTTCATCTAGCAATGAGTAATTATGGTCGTACAATGAATGGATGTTTCGTCATGAAAAGTGAATGATTCTCTAAAAGTCCGAAGACCATTCTGGATAAAGGGACTGGATTTCTTATTCGCTAAATCCATATACAAGCTGTTCATTTGGGTGTTCCTGTTATTATGTACGAGAAATGCCTGTATCTCTTTTTCAAGAACGGGAATGGGAAAATTGAGTTGATGTTAAAAAAGGAACTGCATCCCACCAAAGCCAAAGAGAATGTAACTATTACCTTTACATTTCCTTATTGCGGGTGGTGACAGCCTCGCTGGTACTACCTCTACTTATGTCCGAACCTTTTCTTATTAAGAATTCAAGCTGACTCTTTTCTTTTTTAAAAACGACCATCTATTTCACATACAAAAGGATAGATTTGTAAAAATGAAAGCGTTACAATGTAAGTAGTAAGTCACTTTAAGAGGGGGATTTTATGAAGGATATACAAGATTTAGGGTATGGTATCTCATTAATTGATGTGTTTGATTTAAAAAAAGAACAACGAACCGGTACATATGTTATTCGTGAAGATGATATTACGATTGTTGAAACAAGCGCAAGCCCTTCGATTCCGTATTTATTAAAAGGATTAGAGTCTTTATCCATTCACCCGTCAGAAATTAAGAACATCATCGTTACACACATTCATCTAGATCACGCTGGAGGAACAGGACTTTTCCTTAAGGATTGTCCGAATGCCAAGGTTATCGTTCATCCTAAGGGTAAGCGTCATTTGGCTAATCCATCTCGCCTTATTGAGGGAGCACGAGCTGTGTACGGAAATCAATTTGATGAGTTATTTGACCCGATTGTCCCAATCCCTGAAGAACGATTAGTAGCCATGGAGGACGAACAAACACTTCAAATCGGCAAAGACCGGACATTACAATTTCTTCATACACCAGGTCATGCTAATCATCATTTGTCTATCTATGATGCGGCTAGCAATGGCATCTTTACAGGTGATACAATTGGTGTATACTACCCACAATTACTTTCTCAAGAGCTAGAATTTTATTTACCATCCACGTCACCAAATCAATTCAATCCTGATGCTATGTTAGCTTCAGCCGAGCGCATGGAGAAATTAGAATTAGAAAGAATTTATTTTGGGCATTACGGAAAATCTGAAAACCCTCACCACGTTTTTACACAGCTTAGAAAATGGCTTCCTCTATTTCTCGAAACAGCAAAACTTAGTATAAAGTTGCATACAGATTCTTCATTCGAACAAAAAGCAACAGCTATTTCAACCGACCTATTTAACAAAGTACAAGCTTATTTAAAATCCAAACAAATTAACTTAACACCTGATGTTCAAGAAATCATTCAACTTGACCTTTCTGTCTGCGCAATGGGACTTGTTGATTATTTATCTAAAAAACAGGTGAATGCGTAAAAATTGTTCATTTCTCGATTTAGCACAAGTAGAAAATTTGCTTTCTTTGTATGATTTTGTCTATAGTAGAGAAGATAACGAATACACTAGGGTTTATCATCCTAACTTAAGCAATGTAAGGAGAATGGATATGGAAAAGATTGAAGTAGGCGAAATTTTTACAATTGCAGATGAAAATGATCAAGAACATGATGTAGAAGTATTAGGTGTTTTAACAATTGAAGGAACAGACTATGTAGCCGTTGCTTTCTCAGAAGAATTGTTAGTCGAAACAGAAGATGACATTGATATTTTCTTCTTAAAAGTAGATGGTGAAGGCGATTTTTCAGCTGTTGAAAGTGACGAAGAATTTGAAAAGGTTTCTGCTGCCTTTGACGAAATTTTAGCTGAAGAAGAGTAAAGAGGTATGTAAAGGTTAGCCGGTTATGAGGGCTAACCTTTTTAGTTGTAAATGAAAGGACGAGGGTAGAAACTTCTTAATAGTAGAAGCCAGGATATCCATAATAAGGGTACGGATAACCATAACCATATCCATAATATGGTGGGCGCAATAAAGCACCCGTTAATAACCCTACCCCTAACCCTCCAATGAATGGACCTCCAAAAAATGGACGGCCAAAGCCAAATCCAAAGGGTCTTCCAAATCCAAATGGGCGACCAAAACCAAATCCTCCAATTCTTCCAATAAAGCGTTGATCTTGGTTTACGCCTTGATAGTGTAGGTCTTGTAAAACCGGTACATGTTGGTTCATGTTTTTTCTCCTCTCTTCAAACAACTTCTATGAAAGTATATGCACATTTGTCTAAATCGTCATAGGCCTTTAACCTAACAAGATAAAAGTAGTTATTTTCACTTAGAATCGAGTTTATTGCTTGAGACAAAGCTGTCATAAAAATATCTCTTTTTCTATGAAAACAATGATATAATGTGTTATATTGTTATATTTGAAACTATTTTCCTATTTCTCTAAAAAATGATAAGTCTTACAGAACATAAAACCAAGCTAAAGTAGTCTATCTTTAATGGGAAGATAGTAATGGAGGATTTTATCAATGAAAAAGAGCATTATCCTTTTCCATACAACCGCTTTGTTAGGAATAAGCTTTTTATTCTCCCATTTTGATGCAAACGCAGAATCCCTTACAAATATGAATAGGAAAAAAGAACAAGTTCAACAGCAATTAAAAGACACTCAATTGAATCTCACTCAAACGGTAGATGAAATCCATCGACTTCAGGATGAGCAACAATTGTTCATTCAACAAATTAAGCGCCTTGAATTAGCATTGGAAGCGAATGAAGAGCAGATTCGTATAACAGAAAATCAAATGATGAAAAAGACGGTCGAAATTGAGACCGTACAAAAAGACCTTAGTGTATTACAAGAAAAGTTCCAAAAGCGATATCATCTATTGGAAGAACGCGCCAAATCATTCCATGAAAGCGGTGGTAATATCTCTTATATAGACGTGTTGTTAGGTGCTTCAAGCTTTAGCAATTTTGTTGATCGTGCAATTGCTGTTGCAACAATTGCTAAAGCAGATCAACAGCTATTAAATCAAACACAAATTGACCAAAAAATCCTAAAAGAAAAACAACTTAAAGTCGAGAGAAAGCTTGAAGAACTTCAATATATGAAAACAGAATTAGATGGTATGATGGTTCAGTTTAACGAACAAAAAAACCATCAACATGTGTATATTGCTCAAGTAAAAGTAGAAGAAAAAGAACAAACCTATTTAAAAATGTCACTTGAGGAAAAAGAAGAAGCTCTTTCACAACGAAACACAGTCATTCAACAAGAAATTCAGCAAGAAAAACAGCGTCTTGAAAAAGAATCGAAGCAAACGGTAACTCTAACACAAAGTTATCACGCAGACATTCCGATGACAGGTAGTGGAAATGTCAGTGAGGTCGTAACGGTCGGAAACAAATGGATTGGACATTCAGCGTATGTATTCGGTGGTGGACGTAACTCCTATGATATTGCCAATGGATTGTTTGATTGTTCCGCATTTGTACATTGGGCATATTCACAAGTTGGCATCAAACTAGGACCTTTAGGATCGGTTAGTACGGAGACGTTAAAACATGTTGGCAAACAAGTGCTTGTACGTGACATCAAGCCAGGAGACCTTGTTTTCTTTGATACGTATAAAATAGATGGACATGTCGGGATTTACGTTGGAAACGGAACATTCATTGGTTCACAAAGCTCAACCGGTGTTGCGATTGCCGACATGACAAAAGGATACTACAAACAAAAATTTAATGGTCGTGTAAGAAGAATATAAGCTGTTTAAAAGATGAGGCTCTTAATGGTAACGGGTTCGGTTTTGAAGTGCAAAGTGAGAATTAGCAGTGAAATTAGCACACAAAAAAGCTCGGAGCCATTATGCTCTGAGCTTTCTTTATAGATAGCACGTTGTGGTACATAAGCACCCGTTAGTGCAAGAGTTCTTCTTATTTGGACAGTAAAGGCTTGGTCATACAAGCGTTATCTTTAAAATCGAATTTTTTATAAAAATCATGTGCATCTGATGTTGCTAACGCAAATGCTGTAAATTTAATTTCTGGATGTTCAAATATACACTCCATTAACCATTTACCTAATCCTTTACCCCTGTAATTATCATTTATGACAACATCTAATATCCAAGAAAACACAGCTTTATCAGTAACTACCCTGGCAAATCCTACTTGTATTCCGTTATGATACACCCCGAATGACAAGGAGTTATTAATGCTTTTTTCAATAGTCTCTACTTCTCTATTAGATGCCCAATATGTTGTAGATAGTAACTTAGAGACATCTTCTATGTTTAATCTCTCTTTATTGTCACTAACTACAAACTCTTCTTTATACCACTCCATTTATGCTCCTCCAAATCTAAACGTAGAGATATATGTATCATTCTATACATAAATTGTAATTACCTTCTTCAACATTCCTGCTCCGTTAGTTGAATACACTCCTTTATCATTTTAACATAAATATCCAGAAACCTACTTACGATTGTCAGCATAGCAATTAGCAAACTAACAATAATTTCTGTCACTCCACTAAAAAGTGTGCGAATTTTAGTGCTAAAAAAACCTTAAATACACAGAAAACCTTGATATATCAAAATTAGTGAGTTTTGTTATTTCAATTTAAATAACTTAAACATTTAATTTGACCTCGTTGTTACTTTATTGTACTATATGTTACATCAACGTAACATAAAGGGTGATTTTAATGAGTAAATCAAGATCTAAAATAATTGAAACAGCTATACAAGTTTTGAGTGTATATGATTCCGCCTCATTAGAAGATATTGCTGAAGCAGCTGGAGTCAGTAGAATGACACTTCATCGGAATTTTCAAAATAGAGAAACGTTATTTAAGGAAATTCACGAAACACTCATACAACGTACTTTATCGATTTTTAAACAAGCAAAGGAAAAGTACGAGCACCCTATTGAACAAATGGAAGACATCATCAAAACAAGCGCAGGTGTCAAGGGATTCGTTCTTCTTATGAAAGAAAATAAGGAACACGAAGATCATGACCCAAACACATGTAAGTTTTCAGAAGTAAACAAAGAGTTAAGAGAAATAATTAAAAAACTAAGAGAAGAAGGTTATATCTCTCAGGAAATTCCAGACTTATGGGTTTTTCATATGTATGATGGTATTCTCTTTACAGCTTGGGAAGCGATGTATACTGGCTCAGTTGCCCCGAAAGAGATCCCTAGCTTATCATGGAACACATTCAAAAAAGGGTTGCTAATGGAAAGAAGGGATTAAAAATGGCAAATGATTATTCATTGGAGGAATATTATAAATCAAATCAAACACCTTGGACTGACCCAGATGATGCACTTGTAGAGGCATTCAATAACTTAGAAATTAGAACTGGTAAAGCCATTGATATTGGGGCTGGAGAAGGTGGAAATAGTTTTTGGCTAGCTAAAAAAGGATTGGATGTCATTAGTATTGATTTGGCTCCATCTGCTGTTAATTTCATTAATTCAGAAGCCGCAAAAAGAAATTACAACATTCATGCAAAGGTAGGTAATATCTTCAATTATGAAAGTAATGAAAAGTTTGACCTTGCTTTACTTTCATATGTCCATCTACCGAAAAATGAGAGACAGATACTGTTTAATAAACTCATCAAGTTATTGAAGGATGATGGAGTATTTATTTATTTAGGTTTTTTGAAAGATGAAAATTCAGTTCCACAAGGGTCAAGCCCTGAAGAATTTCCTTCTTCTATGCAGGTTGCTGAAGAATTGAATGGATTAACTGTTTTTCAAATCCTTGAACAACTAGATGTCAGGAGAATTATCCCAATAGGTCATCAACATGGTTCATTTGAAGGTATAACTACTAAAGTGATTGCAAAGAAGGGAAGTATGAGTTGTGAACGAGAAACTTTTTGATTGTATTGTAATAGGAGGAGGCGCAGCTGGACTTAACGCAGCGCTTGTTTTAGGACGTTCTAGAAGAAACACACTTATTATTGATGAAAATCAACCTAGGAACAGAGTAACTCGTGAATCGCATGGATTTTTAAGCCGAGACGGAATAAAACCTGAAGAGTTCAAAAAAATATCTTTAGAACAATTAAAGAAATATCCTAATGTCCGCTATGATCAAGATCGAGTAGAGAATGTTGTCAAATTTGCCGCTGCTTTTGAAGTTACTACTAAAGAGGGGAATGTATATAGAAGTAAAAAGGTCATTTTTGCAACAGGTATGAAAGACCAACTACCTTCTATTAAAGGACTTAGAGAAGTGTATGGTACGTCTGTTTTTCCTTGTCCCTATTGTGATGGTTGGGAAAGAAGAGATAAAAAGTTAGCTGTATTTGGAAATGAAGAATGGCTTATGCATTATGTGAAGATGATTTACAACTGGAGCAAAGACCTCATTGTTTTTACAAATGGACCAGCTAAAATAACCGGTTCTGAAAAGAAGGAACTCATGGAACATGGTGTGCAACTAGTGGAATCCCCAATAGTTGAACTGCAATCTACAAATGGACAATTAGAAAAAATAGTAGTGAAATCAGGAGAGTCCTTTGAAAGAACCGACGGATTTATATTGGATACTGGTGAAACACAAGCTAGCGATATCCCATTTAAATTAGGAGTCGAGTTAAATGAAATGGGCGGATATAAAGTCAGTGAAAATAGAGAAACAACTATTGAAGGCTTGTATATTATCGGAGATGCAAAAAATACTTTTTCCGGATTAATCATGGCAGCCAGTGAAGGATATGAACTCGGGGCAACTATTAATGGTGAGATGGTGATGGAAGAATGGGAACACACGAAGTGAGATGTTTCTATGAGGCTGAGTGTGAAAAAGTTCCTTTTCATCTCATCATGGGAAGAGTGGTTATTTGAAAAGGATTAAAGAGTTCATTCCTTTATAGAAGAGAACAACACATATCATAGAAATGAACAATACCGTATTATTGATCAAAACTTATCTCACTATAAAATAAAGCCGTTTTTCCTTAGTTTAGGGAAAACGGCTTTTCGTATAATTGTTATTCTTTGAGTACGATGCTATACTAACTGTGCTAAAAGATAACGGTAGTCAAAACAATGAAAGAATAGGTGTTAATCATGAAAAAATGCATTGTCATTGGAGCTGGAATTTTAGGCGCATCCACAGCTTATCATCTTGCCAAATCAGGAGCAGAGGTGATACTTATTGATCGGTTTGATAAAGGTCAAGCAACAGACGCTGCAGCTGGCATTGTTTGTCCATGGCTTTCACAAAGGCGCAACAAAGCGTGGTATCAACTTGTAAAAGGTGGCGCTCGTTACTATCCTGCTTTAATTGAACAATTACAAGCAGATGGTGAACAGGAAACAGGTTACAAGCGTGTCGGAACCATTAGCCTGCATACAGATCCAGAAAAACTTGAAAAGATGGCAGAACGAGCACGTAAACGAAAAGAAGAGGCACCTGAAATCGGTGAAATTACGATTTTATCACCAGAACAAACAAAAAAACTGTTTCCACCTTTATCAGAAGCATACGGATCGGTCTATGTGAGTGGAGGAGCGCGTGTAAATGGAAGAGCGTTACGCACAGCTCTTATTAACGGGGCTGTTAAGCATGGAACGACTCTTTTAAACGGAGACGCACAGCTCGTTTATGAAGAGGGTGGTGTAAAAGGTGTGAAGGTAGCAGAGAGAATGATTGAAGGTGATGAAATCATTCTGACAGGTGGAGCATGGGCGAAAGAAGTGTTACAACCGCTAAACACCCACTTTTTAGTAACCCCTCAAAAGGCACAGATTCTTCATTTAGAAATAGACAGTGTTGATACAAGTAATTGGCCTGTTGTGATGCCTCCTAACAATCAATACCTTTTATCATTTGAAGATGGACGAATTGTTGTCGGAGCGACACATGAAGATGAAGCAGGATTTGATACACGAGTCACCGCTGGTGGTATGAATGAAATTTTAAGCAAGGCAATGGTTGTAGCACCAGATCTAGCAAATGGAACGGTACTTGAAACAAGAGTAGGATTCCGTCCATTCACTCCTGGCTTTTTACCCGTCATTGGACGTTTACCACACTATGACAACGTTCTTGTTGCAAATGGACTGGGAGCTTCTGGCTTGACTAGTGGGCCGTATCTCGGAGCTGAGCTTGCCAAACTAACTCTTGGTGAAGAAACGGAGATTGATCTTAGCTTATACGATGTGAGTGAGGCAATTGAAAAGAAGTAGAGAGCGCAAAAGACCTAGAAGATTCAAACATCTTTCTAGGTCTTTCTTTAATAATTAGTTGAATTTTCGGAATAATAGTTGAATATTTTGGTAGAAGTTGTATACTAAATATGAACTTACATACCAACCGGTTAGTTAGTTTAATTGGTATATGAAAGGAATGATTATGTGAACTTTTCCTATTCACCAAAAGTGAAAGAATTACAGCAAAAGCTAAATAGATTTATGGAAGAACAGATTTATCCGAACGAAAAGCTTTATGAACAGCAATTGAATGAACAACAAAGTAGATGGAGTCATGTTCCGCCAGTCATGGAAGAGTTAAAGCAAAAAGCAAAAGCAGAAGGATTGTGGAATTTATTTTTACCAGAAAGTGAATATGGTGCAGGTTTGACAAATACTGAATATGCACCTCTTTGTGAAATTATGGGGCGATCACTTCTTGCGCCTGAAGTGTTTAACTGCAGTGCACCTGATACAGGTAACATGGAAGTGTTAGTTCGTTACGGAACAGATAAACAAAAGCAACAATGGTTAGTTCCTCTACTAAACGGGGAAATTCGCTCTTGCTTTTCTATGACTGAGCCTCATGTAGCCTCATCGGATGCGACAAATATTGAAACAGACATTCGAAAAGAGGGCGATGGGTATGTCATTAATGGACGCAAGTGGTGGACATCCGGTGCAGGTGACCCTCGCTGTAAAATTTCTATTCTAATGGGAAAAACCAACAAGGATGCCGATCGACATGAACAGCAATCTATGATTTTAGTTCCATTAGATACACCTGGTGTCAAAATAGAACGCATGCTTTCTGTATTTGGCTACGATCATGCTCCTCATGGTCACGCTGAAATGACATTTGAAAATGTAAGGGTTCCTGCTGACAACATCATTTGGGGAGATGGAAAAGGGTTTGCAATTGCACAAGGTAGACTGGGTCCTGGTCGCATTCACCACTGCATGAGGTTAATTGGAGCAGCTGAACGTGCACTTGAAGAATTATGTAAGCGTGTTCAAAGTCGAAAAGCATTCGGAAAACCTTTAGCAAGTCAAGGTGTCATTAAAGAGTGGATTGCAGACTCAAGAATTGAAATTGAGCAAGCAAGACTTTTAACCTTAAAAGCAGCCTATATGATGGACACGGTTGGAAATAAAGAAGCCAAAGCAGAAATTGCGATGATTAAAGTCGTAGCTCCTTCAATGGCTTTGCGTGTATTAGATCGGGCTATTCAAGCTTTTGGTGGTGCTGGTGTATCCGATGATTTTCCGCTCGCTGCTCAGTGGGCAAATGCACGTACATTACGAATGGCAGATGGTCCGGATGAAGTTCACCGTGCCCAGCTTGCCAAATTAGAGCTGCAAAAGCAGAAAGATAACGTCTATTCATTACATTAAGAAAGCGAGGGATTTTTGGATGAATGTCTTACAGTTGTTTGATTTAACCGGCAAAACCGCCATTGTCACCGGTGGCGGCAGAGGATTAGGTGCTCAAATCGCCCGAGGGTTTGCAGAAGCTGGTGCGAATGTTGTCCTTTGTTCACGAAAAGTAGAAGCGTGCCAAGAAGTTGCCAAGGAGCTTGAGACATTAGGCGTTCGAACATTAGCTCTAAAATGTGATGTCGCAAATGCAGAGGATGTTCGTTACGTTGTGGAAGAAACGAAAAAGACATTTGAAACAATTGACATTTTAGTTAACAATAGCGGGGCAACATGGGGTGCGCCAGTTACAGACATGCCTTTAGAAGCGTGGCAAAAAGTAATGGATGTGAACGTAACCGGAACATTTTTAATGAGTCAGGAAGTAGGGAAAGTCATGATTGCACAGCGAACAGGAAAAATTATTAACATTGCATCCGTCGCTGGATTAGGGGGTACTGATCCAAGATTTATGGATACGATTGGATACAACACAAGTAAAGGGGCAGTCATCACTTTCACAAAAGATTTGGCTGCAAAATGGGGGCAGTATAACATTAACGTAAATGCCCTTGCACCTGGGTTTTTCCCGACTAAAATGTCAAAAGGAATCATTGAGCATGGTAAAGAATCTATTTTAAATTTTACACCCCTTGGACGATTTGGAAACGACGATGACTTAAAAGGAGCTGCATTATTTTTGGCTTCCAATGCCTCAAATTATGTAACCGGTGATGTACTAGTTGTAGACGGTGGAGTTCATGCGATGTAATGAATATGGTATAATTTTCTAAGATATTTTTGACATGATAGTGAGGAGTAAACGTGAAAAACAAACTAACTGAGAAAAGCATTGAGTTATTTGAACGAAGAGGATTTAGCGAAACATCTATCCAGGACATTGTTGATGCTCTTGGTGTAACAAAAGGAACATTTTATTACTATTTTTCTAGTAAAGAAGAATTACTGATGAACATTCATCTTCGCTACATTGATGAAATGCTAAAACAACAAGAAGACATTCTATTAAATGATGCGAAAAGCTGTAAAGAGAAAATATTTGATATGGTCTATATGCTCATTCGTCATATTAAAACAGACGGTTCAAGTGCCAAAGTATTTTTTCGCGAGATGAAAAACTTAAGTGAAGAACGATTGAATGAAATTATTGAGAAGCGAGATCTTTTTCGTTTTAACATTGAACAAATTGTTATAAAAGGAATTGAAACAGGAGAGTTTCGTTCCGACTTAAATCCAAGCATTGTCACTTTTGGTATGTTAGGTATGGCAAATTGGAGCTATCAATGGTTCAATCCAAACGGAAGCATGACAGACGAAGAGGTGTCAGAAATGTTTATCGACATCATGTTAAAAGGAATTGAACAGCAACAGTAAAAAGGGAGGTAACCTTCTCATACTCCCTTCTCAAAACATACCAACTGGTTAGTATTAAATAGTTTAAGGAGGAGAAAGAAATGAATAACCAAGATATAAAGCGACTGACAGTTATTGGAGCAGGACAAATGGGACACCAAATTGGAATGCTTTGTGCGTTAGGAGGCTTTGATACAACCATTCAAGACTTAGAAGAACAGGCACTTGTAAAAGCGAAACAAAGCTTACAAGCTATTATGAGCAAATGGGTTCAAAAAGGGAAACTATCAGAAGATCAAAAAGAAGCGGCTTTTCATCGATTATCGTTTACTACTAGTCTTGAAAAAGCAGCTACAAATGCTGATTTTATTATAGAAGCAGTAGTAGAGCGATTAGATGTTAAACAAGAGGTTTTCAAGCAAATTGACCGTTTTGCTCCTTCTCATGCTATTTTAGCTACAAATAGCTCAACCATTGTTAATAGTTTAATTGCCAATGTTACAAATCGCGCTGATAAAGTAGTAAACATGCATTTCTTCTTCCCACCACTTGTCATGGACTGCGTAGAAGTGGTCATGAGTGAACAAACATCTGAAGAAACCGCTCAAGTAACAATGAACGTTTGTAAGCAAATTAATCGGACTGCTGTCTTATTAAAGAAAGAAATCTCTGGTTTTATCGCCAATCGTATATTAGGAGCTTTGCAGAAAGAAGCTGTTTCTCTTTATGAGCAAGGAATTGCTGATTTCAAAGACATTGATATCATTTGCCGAAAAGCACTTAACCATCCAATTGGACCGTTTGAGTTAATGGATTTGTCAGGTATCGACGTCGGTTATTATGTAATGGAACAACGCTTTAAAGAAACGGGAGATCCATCAGATCAACCATTTGCATGCATCGTTGAAAAAGTAAAAGAAGGCAATTTAGGACGTAAAACAGGTCAAGGGTGGTACAGCTATCAAAAAGAAGGAGTGAAAACAATTTGAGCACAAACGATACAATCTCTATACGACCAGGCGAAGAACTTAACGTAAAAAACCTTCAAACTTTTTTATCTCAACATCTTGGTATACCAGCTGGTTCACTTGAGGTGTTGCAGTTTTCAGCTGGCCATTCCAATTTAACGTATCAACTGAAAGTAGGTGAGTGGGAAGCAGTATTACGGCGCCCTCCACTCGGTCCACTTGCTCCAAAAGCTCACGATATGGAGCGAGAATACCAAATTATTTCAGCTATTCATCCTCTTTTTTCACCAGCGCCAAAACCCATTCTGTTCTCAAAAGATGAATCGGTTGTTGGAAGTCCGTTTTTTCTAATGGAAAGAAAGCACGGCGTTGTTTTAGATACTTCATTTCCAACAAATACGCTGATTACAAATGAGCTTTGTCAGCAGCTTTCAGAAACAATGGTTGACCAGCTCGTTCAGCTACACAACATTAACTACCACGATACAAAGCTAAAAGATATGAGTAAGCCACAAGGATTTTTGGAGCGTCAAGTCCATGACTGGATTTCTAGATATGAGCGAGCCAAAACCGATGACATGAAAGAAGCCGAGCTTGTAATGAAATGGCTAACAGAACATATCCCCGCTACTCAAGACTCAACCATTATTCATTACGATTACAAATTTAATAATGCCATGTTTAGTTCAGACTTACGATCCATGGTCGGTTTGTTTGATTGGGAAATGACCACCGTTGGCGACCCACTTGCTGACTTAGGGGTCGCCATGAGCTATTGGACACAAGTGGATGATCCTGACTTATTAAAGTTTGGACTTGGCAAACCACCGATTACCGTTACAGAGGGGTTTTTCACAAGAAAGCAATTCATTGAGATGTACAGCAAAAAAAGTGGCAGAGACGTTACAAACATAGACTTTTATTTGACATTCGCCTATTTCAAGCTAGCCGTTATTTGTCAGCAAATTTATTACCGTTATAAAAAAGGGCAAACGAACGATAAGCGATTCTCCTCTTTTAATCGTTTCGTCCAGACCTTAATTAATCATGGGGTACATGTTATGTCAAAGGAAGTCTCGTAAATGACGAAAATACATGTGCTATTAAGAAAGGAAGAGATTTCACCTGACAAGTTAGCTGTTGGATATAAAATTGCCATTGTTCTAGATGTCCTTCTTGCTACTACAACGATTACGTCTGCTCTCTATGACGGAGCGACTGAAGTTGTTCCTGTGATGAACCGAGTAGAAGCCAAACGACGATGTCAAGAATATAAGCAGGGGCACTACGTTCTAGCAGGTGAAGAGCGAGCACAACCGATTGAAGGGTTTGTCTATCCAAGTCCTTTAATTCTTCGTCCGTTTGTGAAGAAAAAAGCGCTTATTTTATCAACAACAAATGGAACGGTTGCACTAAAAAAAGCGGCGCGTGCCAAAAAAGTATATGCATCATCTCTTTTAAATAACCCGAGTGTTGCGAGTGCTGTCAAACAAAATCAAGAAGTCGATACGATTGTCATCATTTGTGCAGGTAATTCGGGCGAAGTAAGTTTAGAAGACTTGTATGGAGCAGGAGACTTCATTCATTCCTTACTTAACGATCATCACTCAACCTATGAATTAACAGATGCAGCAACTGCCGCCCTTTCATTTTACAAAGGCTGCTCCAAAGCATACGACGTTTTATCTTCTTCGCGAGTCGGTCGGTTGTTAAAGCGCTATGATGCATTAGAAGAATTAGTATTTGCAGCCAAGAAAGGGACGATGAATGTCGTACCTATCCTTCAAGGAGAGAAAATCGTCTTAGACTATTCAACTCAGCCTTTTTAATCAGAGACTGAAAGGGGTTATTTCGAATGAAACAAACAAATGAACGATATCAAGGTGCACATTTTTTATTTTCAAAAACATCTGTAAGTGATGTGTTTACTCCTGAAGACTTTACAGATGAACATCGAATGATTGGCACGACCGCAAAGCAGTTTATTGAAAAAGAGGTTATTCCTCACAACGCTCACATTGAACAGCAAGACTTTACACTTGTGACTTCTTTGCTTAAAAAAGCAGGGAATTTAGGATTATTAGCTCACAGCATCCCCGAACAATATGGTGGCCTTGGCTTAGATAAAATTAGCAAAGGGATTGTTGGAGAAATGGTAGGCCCCTCTAGTGGATATGGTGTCGCTCATTCTAATCATACATGTATTGCAACGTTGCCGATTACGTATTTCGGAACGCATGAACAAAAAGAAAAATATTTACCGAAAATGGCTTCTGGTGAATATATAGGAGCTTATTGTCTAACCGAACCTAACGCTGGATCAGATGCTTTAGCTGCTCAAACAACCGCTCGTTTAAATAAAGCGGGGACACATTACTTATTAAATGGCTCTAAGCTATATATTACGAATGCTGTATTTTCACAAACATTTATTGTGTATGCAAAAGTAGATGGACAACACTTTACCGCTTTCATTGTCGAAAAGAACTTCAAAGGGCTTTCATTAGGTCCTGAAGAAGACAAAATGGGGATTAAAGGGTCTTCAACGAGAACTGTTATTTTTGAAGATTGTGAGGTTCCGATCGAAAACGTATTAGGAGAAATAGGCAAAGGGCACATCATTGCTTTAAATGTGTTAAACCTCGGCCGCTTTAATTTAGGATCGGCATGTATGGGAGCATCCAAGTACGGGTTAAAAAAGACTGTGCACTTTGTACAAGAAAGAAAGCAATTCGACTGCGAAATTGGCCAGTTTCCTGCTTCAAAAGAAAAAGTAGCAAAAATGACTGCTCGTATTTATGCAGCGGAATCCGTTCAATATCGTACAGCACACCTATTAGAAGAAGCACTCGGGGATTTGTATACATCAACAGATTTCAAAGTGATTGGAAAACGAATGAGTGAATACGCAACTGAATGTGCCATATGCAAAGTGTTCGGTTCAGAAACACTGGATTATGTAGTAGATGAAGCCTTGCAGCTTCACGGAGGCGCAGGCTTTATTAAAGAATATGGCATTGAGCAAATGTATCGTGATTCTCGTATTAATCGTATTTTCGAAGGAACAAATGAAATCAATCGCCTCCTTATCCCGACGCACTTATTCCGCAAAGTTGCTAAAGGAGATGTTGAGCTTGAAACAAAAGTACAAGAAGCATTATTACAGCTACAGCAACCTTCTTCATATAGCGTAGACGAATGGGCAAAAGAGCTTGAAAGTGTTGATTTATTACGTCACATTTTCTTGTTGTGTACAGGAATTGCATATGAATCATTTGGAAGTAATCTTGTGCATGAGCAAGAAACATTGATGAAGTTAGCCGACCTTGCGATTGCTTTATTCTCAGTAGAATCTGTGGTGTATCGTACATACAAATCGATTCTACAATATGGAGAAGCTGCGTCTTCACTGAAAATGGATTTAACAAGAACATATGTAGAAGAACAGCTTTGGGAAGTCGAACGAATTAGTCGTCAACTAGTAACGGAATTAACCGACGGCAAGAAGCAACAGCAAGTAGTGGAACTATTAATGAAAGCGTGCAGTCGCTACTCTTCTTTTGATCAAAGCATTGAGCGAAATCGACGCATTGCTGATTTGCAATACCGTGCAGGACAATTTGCTTGTAACTAAGGAGGGAACACAGGGTCAGATGTTCTTGTCGATGGAGGATGGCTACTTTTATAAAGCAAATAAAAGGGAGAGATTAACATGAGTCAACAACATTTACTTATTGATTATTACCAATCTGTGATGGTGATTACATTAAATCGACCAGATAGCTTAAATTCATTTAGCTCTGAAATGATCTTAGGTCTAACTGATGCATTAAAAGAAGCGCAAGGCAATGACGACGTGCGTGCAATTGTGTTAACAGGGGCCGGAAGATCATTTAGTGCTGGCGGTGATGTCAAAACAATGGGGAAAGCTGATGGCGAAGTGGTATACGAGCATATTGGAAAATTAAACGAGTGTATTTTGACTATGCAGCAAATTGAAAAACCGATTTTAGCGGCCGTTCATGGTTTTGCGGCTGGAGCTGGTTTTAACCTTGCACTAGCATGTGACTTAATTATCGCAGCAGACGACAGTAAGTTTGCTTTAAGTTTCTCAAAAGTCGGGCTCATTTCAGACGGAGGAGGCTCTTACTTTTTACCACGCTTAATTGGGCCACAGCTAGCGAAGCAGTTTTTCTTTACAGCAGAGCCAATCCCTGCTGAGCGACTTTATCAATTAGGGGTTATTAATCAATTAGTGAAGATTGAAGCACTGGAAGAAGAAGTGATGAAATATGCGACCATGCTTGCTCAAGGCCCTGTAAAAGCTTACGGTATGCAAAAGAAAATCATTAACCATGCTTTGACCTCTACACTTGATGAAATCTTAGAGCAAGAGCGAATGACACAAACGTTAATGATCACAACAAACGATCATCAAGAAGGCATTGCCGCATTTAAAGAAAAACGAAAACCAATCTTTCAAGGAAAATAAGGGGGAAATGAAGATGAAAGCCATTCAACTTTCACAATATGGTGGTCCAGAAGTATTACAGGTCGTTGAGCTTAATCGCCCAACACCGAGCGGATATGAAGTATTAATTGAGGTTCATGCAGTGGGCGTTAACTATGCTGACACCGCACGTCGTGAAGGACAGTATGTAGTTAAAACACCGCTTCCGTTTATTCCAGGTGCAGAAATTGCAGGAGTTGTAGTGGAGGTAGGAGAACGCGTTACCAACCTTCAACCAGGAGATCGCGTCGTAACGCTAATCGAGTCTGGAGGCTATGCTGAGTTTGCTCTCGCGGACGCACGAGGGGTGATTCCTCTTCCTGACGCGTTACGTTACGAACTTGCAGTTGCATTACCACTACAAGGGTTGAGTGCTTATCATGTGTTAAAAACGATGGGGCGCCTTGAAAAAGGAGAAACGGTTCTCGTACACGCTGCTGCAGGTGGAGTCGGAACAATTGCCGTTCAACTTGCAAAAATTTTTGGTGCAGGGAAGGTAATCGCAACAGCAAGTACAGAAGAAAAACTAGCATTGGCTCGTGAAATGGGAGCAGATGTTGTCGTTAACTATACGAAAGATGGCTGGGAGAACGATGTATTGGAGTCAACTGACGGCAAAGGGGTAGATGTAGCGCTTGAAATGGCTGGAGGAGACGTTTTTTATAACACCTTGAAATGTCTTGCGACGTTTGGACGTCTTGTCATCTATGGGGTTGCTAGCGGTGAACAAAGTCGTTTTTATCCTTCCTCTTTAATGGCTAGAAATCAATCCGTCATTGGCTTTTTCCTTCCACAAATCATGAGAAAACGTGAATTGCTTCAACCAAGCTTACAAGAGCTTTTTACGTATGTAGAAGACGGTAGATTAAAGCTTACGATCGGCCAAGTGTTTGCCATGGAAGAAGCAGCTCACGTTCATGAGCTCATGCAAAGTCGTCAAACAAAGGGTAAACTAGTTCTCATTCCAAAATAACTCTCATCATACTTATTACGCCCCTTATACAATGAGTGAATAAGGGGTTGTTCATGTGAATTTTAACTAAAAGAGAACAACAAAAAGGTTAAAAATGTATTGACAAAAAACAGGTAACTATGATAAGTAAATAAATGATTAGCACTCTTTCTTACCAAGTGCTAACCGTACATATTTATAAAGAACAGAAAGGGGAAAGTCTATGACAATGCAGCCATTTAAAGCCGAATCAAAGCGGTTGTTAGACATGATGATTCATTCAATTTACACGCAAAAGGAAATCTTTCTTCGGGAGTTAATTTCCAATTCAAGTGATGCTATCGATAAGCTTTACTATAAGGCTTTAACGGATGATTCACTTCAATTCGACCAAAGTCAGTATTTTATTAAAATCACTGCAAATAAAGAAACAAGAACGTTACACATTGTAGATACTGGAATTGGCATGACAAAAGAGGAGCTTGAGAACAACCTCGGAACAATTGCAAAAAGCGGGTCACTCGCGTTTAAAGCAGAAAATGAGTTAAAAGACGGCCATGATATTATTGGGCAATTTGGTGTTGGATTTTACTCTTCATTTATGGTAGCTGATAAAGTAACCGTCCTAACAAAGCCATTTGGTCATGAAGTTGCATATAAGTGGGAATCAACAGGAGCAGACGGCTACACCATTGAAACGGCAGAAAAAGCACGTGTTGGAACCGAAGTGATCTTAACAATTAAGGAAAATACAGAAGAAGAGACATACGATGAGTATTTAGATGAGCACACCCTTCGTTCCATTGTGAAAAAGTATTCTGATTTCATTCGATATCCAATTAAGATGGATGTCACAACGAGCCGTCCAAAAGAAGGCAGTGAATCTGAATTTGAACACATTCAAGAAGAACAAACCATCAACAGCATGGTTCCAATCTGGCGTAAAAATAAAAGTGAGCTAACATCTGAAGACTATGAAGCATTTTACCATGAAAAACATTACGGATTTGACAACCCGCTTAAGCATCTTCACATTAGTGTAGACGGTACGATTCGTTATCAAGCCATCTTGTTCATTCCAGAGAAAACGCCGTTTGATTATTACACTAAAGAATACGAAAAAGGATTAGAGCTTTATTCCAACGGTGTGTTGATTATGAACAAGTGTAGTGATTTGCTTCCTGATTATTTTGGGTTTGTAAAAGGGCTTGTTGATTCAGAGGACTTGTCATTAAATATCTCACGAGAAATGTTACAGCACGATCGTCAGCTAACATTCATTGCTAAAAATATTAAAAATAAGATTAAAAACCAATTAAAAACCATGCTAAAAAATGAGCGTGAGACATATGAAGCGTTCTTTGAATCATTTGGTAAGCAGTTAAAATATGGTGTTTACAGTGACTTTGGGGCAAACAAAGAAGACCTTCAAGACTTGCTGTTGTTTTACTCATCAAAAGAGAAAAAGCTGGTAACGTTAGAAGAGTATGTTTCAAGAATGCCTGAAAATCAAACGCATATTTATTACGCGTCTGGTGAATCGTATGAGCGTATTGCCAACATGCCACAAACAGAGCTCGTTCAAGATAAAGGCTATGAAATTTTATATTTTGTCGATGAAATTGACGAGTTCGCCGTTAAGATGCTAATGAATTACGATGGGAAGGAATTCAAGTCCGTTTCAAGCGGCGATTTGAACCTTGATGATTCCAACGAAGACGCAGATGCAGATAACGAAACTACTAAGCATAAAGAGCTTTTCGACTACATGAAAGAACGATTAGCGGGTAAAGTAAAAGCGGTTAAAGAATCGAAGCGATTAAAAACACATCCTGTTTGCTTATCAACAGACGGTGACGTAACAATTGAGATGGAAAAAATCTTACGTGCAATGCCTGATAATCAAAACATTAAAGCGGATAAAATACTAGAGATTAATCCAAATCATGATATCTTCAAAGCCCTTACTCAAGCATTTGAACACGATAAAGAAAAAGTTGATCTCTACACAAATCTTTTATACAACCAAGCCCTTCTCATTGAAGGACTTCCACTTGAAGATCCAGTTGCCTTTACGAATGACATGTGTAAAGTAATGGTTTAATTTAGTAAGTGATAGACGTTGATATACTTCTCTTTAAGTAGACAGATTTTAAAATTTGCTACTTGAAAGAGGGGTATTTTTTTATCTCGTAGCGAATTAACTCTGATGGGGATAAAAAAAGATTTTTCGCTTACTAACCCTTTGTGGAGAGGAGAACGTATTAGATGACTGAAAGAAGACTTGTTATTGCCGGTACTGGAAGTGGTGTTGGCAAAACGACGTTAACAATTGGCTTAATGTCTGCATTGATGAAAAAAGGCTTAACCGTTCAAGGATTTAAGTGTGGTCCAGATTATATTGACCCTACATACCATACTGCCGTTACGAAGCGTCCTTCTAGGAATTTAGACAGTTGGATGCTATCAAAAGAGACAGTTATTGATATTTTAGCGCATGGAAGTAAAGGAGCAGATATTTCAATCATTGAAGGGGTAATGGGCTTTTTTGACGGAAAAGATCCAAAAACCAATGAAGGTAGCACAGCCGACATTAGTATCATTACGAAAAGTCCCGTTCTATTAGTTGTCAATTGTGAAAGTGTGGCGAGAAGTGCAGCTGCTATTGTGAGAGGGTTTCAATTATTAGATGATAAGCCAAATATTGTTGGTGTCATTGCAAACAAAGTTGGAAGTGAAGGTCATTTTAACCTCGTGAAAACAGCCATTGAACAAGAGTGTTACATTCCTGTCATTGGTTATTTGAAGCGAGAGCTTGAAATTGAAATACCAGAAAGACACCTTGGTTTAATTCCGTCAATTGAACGAGGGGAACTCGATTCGTTTTTTAGTAAGTTAGGAGATTTGATTCTTGAAACAGTTGATTTCGATCGGTTACTGAAGCTATCTGTTGCATCTTCACTTAAGAGGACTGAAGCACCGTCTCTATTTAACAATAAAAGTGAAAAAATAATTAAGCTTGCGGTGGCTAAAGATGCGGCATTTAATTTTTACTATCCTGAAAATCTCGAACTCTTACAATCTTACGGTGCAGATATCGTTTATTTCTCACCACTTGCAAATGAACCTCTCCCAATGGATGTGGACGGATTATACCTTGGTGGTGGCTTTCCTGAAGAATTTGCACGTGAGCTTTCACAAAATAATGTAACAAAAAGCTCACTTAGACAGGCGATCCAACGAGGGATACCAACATTGGCTGAGTGCGGAGGGTTTATGTATTTAACCGATTCTATTGAAACAACAGAAAAGAAACGTTATTCAATGGTAGGTGTCATATCAGGTTATGTGAAAATGCAGTCAAAACTTGCGGCATTAGGCTATCGAGAAATTAACGGACGAAACCATAACTTTTTAATTGATCACCATCAACAAGCAAGAGGTCATGAGTTTCATTACTCTACTTTTCATCCAACTAACGAGTTTGATTATGCGTATGAAACAAAAGGCATGCACGGTACAAAGCAAGAAGGCTATTTAAACCAAAATGTTGTGGCAGGGTATACACATTTTCACTTTGCTTCTAATCCTGAGTTGGTCATAAATTGGATTAACCACTGTGAAGAAGTGAAGCAACGAACACCTATGAAACTTACGGATAAATAAAAGGAGAACAAAACGAATAGCTATTACCTGCTTTTTGATGGTATTGTACCTGTTCACTAGAACTTTAGTTCGTGTCATACTTAACGAAATTGAGGAAGGGAGCGGGATACAATGCCAGAACATCCCAAGGTAAAGCGAACACTTTCAACTAACGAAATCGTTAACCTTTATTTGTCTGGAGAAAGCACGAAGAAAATCGCTGAAAAAGCAAAAAGAACTATTCAATGTTTTGCTAATTGGATATACAAGGATAAAGGTCTATATCTTGAAAGAAAATTTAAGGAATTCCAGCGTGAGCCATTGCATCTTTCTCAAATAAAAGACAGAGATAAAAAAAGAACAAAAGCTGCAGTTGCTGAGCGGAAACAAACATTTCTTAACGAATCCTCAAGAACAAGTAGTGTTCAGTTATCATGTAAACAGATAAAGAGTTTAATTCTAAATTTGAGCAACTAACTATAAAAAGGGAGTAGACGCATAAAACTTACTCTCATCTTTTTTATTTTCAAGTTAACATAATATATATTCTAGGTACGTAAATAAAAAAATGATTTTTCGTCTCATTTTATAAGTATACTTTAGATAGTGAGACAGAAAAGAAAATAAAGAAAGAATTCTTATCAGTAAATAACTCATGTACGTACACTGAATTTACGTTCTATATTATGTATGTGACTGGAATATGAGATTCAATCATGTTCAGGGTATCCCAAGTTAATTTAAGCTTTATCCAGATCATACATATTCATTTACAAAAGCTAAGATTTCATTAAGTAACTTTTTATCTATCTCTCTATTTCATTTAGTTAACATAATAACCAAAAAGTGAAAAATCAGCACTTCATTTATGATCTAATTGAACAAATTTAAAGTTGAAATTGAAGTCGTTTTTTAATGTTTTTTGGATAATTATTCATATTTAATTGTTATAATCTCGTATATTTTGTAACAATAACCATTAAAATGGATAAAAATTCTTCCGTCCCTTTGTCTTATCTTTACTCGAAATCATCTACGTTACACTTTCCTATTGTGGTGAATACTGGATTGTTGTATAATGAATACTAATAAAACTACGTACATAATTAGATCTAATGAATCTTATTCATTAAAGGAGCGATAGCCATGAATATTACGATTTATTACGGAAATCATGAAGATAAAACGATTCACACGATGGATTGTCATATAGATATCGAAGAAGAAGAAATGGTAGCTTTAACGGAAGCTCGTTAATTTTATAAAACCAATTAAGGTGATAGCATTTTATGTGCTATCACCTTTTTCATGTCCCGCTCCCTCCCCTCGCTCCGCTAAATGGTTCATTTTATTTACACTATTTATTATGTGAAATTTCTTTCATCTTCTCTTTACATTTTGTTCAAGTTTCTGTATGATATGAATATAAACAGAACATACGTTCGACTACTCTTCATAGAACGAACAGAAAGGAGTACTTTTTAGTGGCTACAAATAAGAGAACAAGTAAAAAGAAGCTCCCTCCTACTCTTTCGAACACAGGCTTTATTGGCGCTACGTTCGCAGATAAGAGTGAAATCCTAAAAAATGAATATTATTTCCCTCGTAAAAGCATGAAAATAACGCACCATGTGCTCGATGCGCTATTGCAAGGTACAAGTCATGTGTTTGCTCAACATGGCGTTCCCGCTTTTCTATCATGCGCTTACCTTCCTAAATATAAAAAGCTAGGGTTGGTTCTTTCTACAAAGCCTTTTAGTAAACGTGAAGGTTTAGGCTATTTTATCAACTATTTAAAAGAAATTGGACATATTGATTGGGATGAAAAAACGAAGGAATATGAAATACATAATACGTCTTTTATCGGCGTTGTCTTTGCAGATTTAGAGAAAATTGAACGATTTACCTTCGATTTTGAAATGGAATTGATTTCTAAATTTATAAAAGAATTAATTATTCCCGCTAAAGAGCTATTTCTACAGCATAACGTAAAAGCGTACATATCTGGTGTTGAGAACGAGGAACAGCATAAATTAGGTTTTGTCTTATCTATTAAGCCTTATGATGAGCGAAAAGAAGCTGAGCTGTATTTTGTGGAGTATTTAAAAGAACGTGGTTTGTATGAATACGATGAAGATGAAGAAGAACTTGTTCCCATTCATACAAAGTGGAGTCTGTTTAAGTCATAAACAATAAATAAAGCCGAGAGTATGAATATGACTCTTGGCTTTATTTATTGCAAGACGTTATTCTAATCAGGTCCTCTTAAGAAAGGTTTATTCCTTTTTCTTCATTTGTTGAACTAAGTCCGGTAATTGAGAATAAAGATGAACAATCTTATCTACTTTAATCCGCACAAGACCACTTGAAGACGGCGCAACAAAGTCCATTACATGAGGAACAACAGACGTATCCTGCACACCCCATGGAGCTCTCTTTTGCTTGCTGTATTCAAGGTATACGCCTTTTCCTACAAAACAGACGATGCGAGGCTTGTAAAAAGTAATCTTCTCATTTAATGTTTTTCTCCCTTCTTCGTATTCCTCTCTTGTAATTTCTGCCGCTTCTTTCGTAGGCCTTGTCACGATATTTGTGAGCCCATAACCTAGATCAAGTAATGTAAAATCTTCTTCTGGATGATATCTTCTAGGCGTAATGCCTGCTCTATGTAAAATCGTCCAAAAACGATTACGGGGATTTGCAAAATGATGACCTGTTTCTCCAGAGACTAGACTGGGGTTAAAGCCAACAAATAAGATGTCTAAATCGTGCTTCATATAATCCTTCACTTGATTCATCCTAACCACTCTCTTTCTTTTACTAGTATTGTTCATTCCCTTCTTTCACTTATGTCATACAACGAATATGTTACAATAAACAAGTACATACATAAAAAGGAGCTTCATACTATGAACCAAAAAGATGTTGAAAAACAAATTATCGCGAACTATCAACGCGATGAAGAAATGATGATTCTTGTGTTTGCGCAATGGTGTGTTAATCATGATCTAGACCCAATTGAGCTTTATACACGTGCTTATCCAAATCAAGAAAAAAATCCTGCCTTGTTGCATGCTGTTGACTTAACCGTTCCGAAAGAAGAAGCTGGAGATGTCGCAGATCAAACCCTTATTGGTGTGTTATCGTTATTTGGGAATGAAGATTTAGCATTTGTCGTAACGGAAGAAATACAAAATCGCAAAAAATAACCTAGAAAAACGCCTAGGTTATTTTTTGTTTTCATTTGATGAGTAATCATTAAAATTGAAACTTTTTACCAATATCATCCGTATCTATATGTATAACAAAATGAAACGGAGTGAAGAAGTTGAGTACATACAACGAAAAGGTCACCCGCTATGAAGAGATTTATACAATGCTAAAGAAAAAATTCAAATGGAGCCTAGCTGATTCCCGCACGTTTATGATGGTTGCATCAATGTATGTAGTTAACAAGCGAGATTTTGATTTAGAGAGATATAGCCGCTTAAGTGATTACATTAAAAATGAGGTGGGAACCTTTTCGACCTTGAAATCACAAGAACGATTTACCATAGCTGCGATGTTAGACATCCGAACTGATTATCCTCAACAAGCCTTTCAACCATTTATCCGCATATATGAAGAGTTCGTACAAGAAGGCTTTAGTCGTAATATCTTTACCTACTTATCAGCTCTCATTTTAATGACAAACGAATCTCATAACCAACATTATCAACCTCAAATTGAACGTGCATTACAAGTTTATAAGGGAATGAGAAAAAACCACTTCTTCCTTACATCACACAGCGATTATCCTTTAGCAGTCTTATTAGCGGCTCAAGATAAAGAAATTGATCCTTTGCTTCAGCATGTCGAAACATTGTACAATCAGCTGCATGCTAATGGTTTTAAAAAAGGAAACGACCTTCAATTCCTCAGTCATATTCTATCGTTGATTGACAACCAAAATCGGTTAGTTGAGCGAACAGTTGAACTTCAAGATCGCTTTAAACAGTCAGGTTTTAAGATAAAAACGATGCACTATCCTTCCCTTGGATTAATGACGCTTTTAGATCATTCTTATCAAGAAATCGATAAAATTCAGCACGTAACTGCACTCCTAAATAAAGAGAAAGCATTTAAATGGTATAAGGATATAAACTTTATGATGGCTACTAGCTTTGTATTAAGCGAACAGCTCGATGACACAAGCTTATTAGAAACGAAAATGTACACCATTATGGAAACGATTCTTCAGGCGCAGCAAACAGCGATGATGGGTACATTAATAGCAGCAAGCGCCGCTTCGTCATCTGAAGGAGGTGCTTAACCCATAACTAAAACCCCAACTAGAAGTGCTTATGGCAAAGCGCTTCTAGTTGGGGCCTTTTTAATGACTGTAAACAGAAATCAGCTATTTGATGATAACTCTCTTAAAATCGGATATAACTGTTCTAGATGGGTAATTTCGTATGTAGGAATAACTTCATTTCGTTCTTTATTGTGACGGTTAATCCAAACCGATTTCATCCCTACACGTGAGGCTCCTAATATGTCTGTCATTAAGTTATCTCCAACCATTAAGGCTTCTTCTTTTTTGACGTTCATTTTTTCTAATGCATGCTCAAAAATCGTTGGATCAGGCTTACCACGGCCAAACGCACCTGAAATGACGATGTGATCAAAGTACGGTGCAATCTCTGGTGTAATGGATAATTTCGTGTTTTGTAAATCTGGAGAGCCATTTGTTAATAGTAGTAATTGATACGTTCCTTTTAACTCGTCTAGAACGTGGAACGTTTCGTCATAAACAAATGGATTGTTGCGACGCTCTTCTGGAAAACGTTCTGCTAATTCAGTAGCAAATGCTTCATCCTGGATTCCTAAAGCTTGAAGCCCTTTGTTCCATGCTTCTTTTCGATATGTAGGTACAATGTTTTTCATTTTACGAAAATTTTCTTCGTCATCTAAAAAATTACCCCATAGCCCTTCAAATGGATTAATACCAATCATTTGAGTAAACTCATACGTTTCATAAGAAGCATATAACTCTCTTGCCGCTTCTCGAACTGCTTCTTCTAGCTGTTCTGCATGAATGTGATACTTTTCACTTGCGTATCTACACGTCGCAACAAATGCTTCTTTTACACTTTTTTGGTCCCATAACAGCGTGTCATCTAAGTCGAAAAAAATCGCTTTAATCATGATTGACTCCCCCAATTGTTAAAAAAATTAAATAATTCCACTAGTACTAGGTTACAAGGATATATTCAATAAGTCTAGTATGATATAGTTGGAGTATGGAATTTTATTCAATGATAGGAGTGGGGGTGAGCGTTGTGCGGCCTATTTTATTAGGAATATGCGCAGCCTTCTTTTTTGCTTTTACCTTTATTTTAAATCGATCCATGGAATTATCGGGAGGCAATTGGCTTTGGAGTGCCTCTTTGCGTTACTTCTTTATGGTTCCTTTATTAGTAATCATTGTGATTGTAAGAAAGAAGATGGGAACAATGATTTCAGTAATGAAAGAACATCCCATTCAATGGTTATGGTGGAGTTTTGTTGGATTTGGTTTATTTTATGCACCTTTATGCTTTGCAGCAGCGTACTCACCAGGCTGGTTAATGGCAGGTACGTGGCAAATCACCATTATTTCAGGCTCGTTACTCGTTCCTCTCTTTTATGAAACCGTTCAAACTGTCAATGGACCAATTAAAGTGAGAGGCAAAATTCCGTATAAAGGCTTAATGATGTCTCTCATTATTTTGTTAGGGATTGTCTTGATGCAACTAGAACGAGCAACATCTCTTTCTACCCTTGACATGTTGTTAGGGTTTTTACCTGTTCTTATTGCTTCGTTTACCTATCCACTTGGAAACCGTAAGATGATGGAAGTTTGCAATGGACGCTTAGATGCTTATGAGCGAGTATTAGGAATGACTCTCGCTAGTTTACCATTTTGGATTCTTCTTTCCGTTTATGCCTGGGCGACAGATGGATTACCAAGCTCGAGTCAACTAACTCAGTCATTCTTTGTAGCTCTTTGCTCCGGTGTGTTTGCAACCGTCTTATTCTTTAAAGCGACCGATTTGGTTCGAGATGACATGTCAAAGCTAGGAGCGGTTGAAGCAACTCAATCAATCGCTGTACTATTTACACTTGCCGGAGAAGTTCTCTTTTTATCCATGAGCCTTCCATCGATGATTTCTTGGTTTGGTATTGCACTTGTGATGGTTGGGATGACTCTACATAGCTACGTATCACGATCACCTCAATCTCTGTCAATGCCGAAAAAGAAAAAGCCGCTTGAATTATAAAAGAGGTGCTAGACTAGCACCTCTTTTGTTTAGGTTATATGTATTACTTTATTAAATAACGGATACAGAAAATAGCCAAGTAATACGCCTACAACATTCAACAGTAAGTCATCAATGTCTAGGCTGCCACGACGTGTTAGATGCTGTGTGAGTTCAATGAAACAAATTGTTAAAGTTGATAATAAAATCATTTGTAAAACGGTTCTTTCCTTTCGTCTTCCCCACAATCCATAAGGAACAAATAAACCAAGGTTAGCAGCAAGATTATAAAATGCAACGAGCGGGCTAACAGCTCCAGAGAAGTAAAAGAAAATGGTTGTAAATGGGATCAGATTGATTGATCCGTATTGTTGCTCGCTCGGTCGAAAAAATAATAAAACGAGCAAGCCGATTGTATAAATCCCTACTAGAGCTAAAAAGATTTGATAAGATAGAAAGATTTCATCCTTTCGAATCGCATACACACCATACGTAACAAGTAATGTCATACAAGCCCACACAACGAGTAAAACCATTGGATGTAAATAAGCGAACAACTGAATAAATACAGGTAAAAAAAGAAGAAACAAGCCTTGAGACACCATAACTGAAACAATAAAAGATTTCTTCATCTGTTTTCCTTTTTTATTTATTTGTTTACATAATTAAATTATGGTAACTTTTATCGATAACCTGATTGTTTAAATGCATCATACACACTTTCTTCTTGCAGTTTCTCTAAGTAAACATTCGTTGTTGCAATGGACGAATGACCCACAACTTGCTTCACAACGGCTAATGGCACATCGTTTGCTAAGCTGTTTGTAATAAAGCTATGTCGGAACCAGTGCGGAGAAATAGACGGATTGGCTTGAACATAATAAACCGCTGACTTCACCGCTCGATATAACGTGGTGTATGATAAACGCTCTTTTTGTCCCGTTCGATAGTAATCTTTTATCCGATAAAACAAAGGCGTTGTATCAAAAGGATGAAACGTCGTGCTCTCATCGAATGATTGACGATAATCCATCAAACTTTCTTTTACTTCCTGAAAAATAGGAATGGTTCGTTCCTTCTTTCCCTTCCCGATTACATCAGCAATCACATTGCCTCGTCGATCTTCTCGAAAGCTTCCCCAATTTAAGCTAAGTAATTCACTTGAACGAAGACCACTTAAATAGAGTAACTGACCGATTAGACGATTTCGCATTTGATACTGCCGTTGATATTTAGTGGATCGTACAACCCGCTCAAGACCTTGAACAATGACTTTTGCTTCTCGTTCACTGAGTTCGCGAAATTCAGTTCGATTTTTTTGCTCTTCTTTTTTATCACTATAATGACCTTTAGCAATCGTTGGCTTTTCAATCCAAGTGGTATACAGCGTTGCATAAAAATGGGTTTGATGCCCAAACTCTAACAATCGTTTAAAAAATTCTAACTTCCGAGCAGCGGACCGATTGGCATACTTTTCAGTCATCACTTTATTAAATAGCTTTACTTCCATAAAGCCAATTTCCTTCAACGGAATCTTTTGCTCATAAAAAAAGGTTAAAATGGTTCGCATATCTTGATTGTACGATCGAATCGTATGGGGGGATAATGATTTGCGTAATACCTTTAATGAGAAAAATAATTCAACAAACTCCTCGTCTGTCGCATGTGTTAAATCTAAATCATTTTCTTCATTAATAAATTGTCTAGACTGAAATTCTTGTTTGATTTGTTGAAAAGATGTGGATGTGTTTTTTAAAAAGGTTGATTGCTGCGTTAAATCCAATTTATTCACCTACTTTTAATCGAAACATATGTAAAATACACCCAAACTCACCAAACGGTTCAGAATGCTTAATTTGAGTCATTTTTTATTTAGATACCTATTGCATTAAGTGTTATTCAAAATCGTCATTTTACCCTATTTAAAGAAGACGTTTTTTGATAGAAAAACAATAATCATCCATATATTGGGATAATAGAAGCATTTTTCTCTGTTTCTTTTACTTTATCATACTAACGCTTGATAAGATAGTGTTATCTTGCGTTAGTATGATAAAGTATTTTGGAATGAAAAAAACCTTCAACAAGAAGGTCTGTTACTGTTTTTTATGAACGTAACACACGTGAGACGATTTTTCATAATAAGCTGTACGTTCAAAGCCTAATGATCGATAGAACAAATCTCCTTCACGTGAATCAGTTGATAACACAATTGTAGAATAATAGTTTTGAGCATAATCCATAATGGTTTGAACAAGCTCTGTACCTATTCTTTGTCGACGATAGCTTTTCATTACATAAAATTGTCGCAGCCTTCCAACCTTCTCTTCCTTTGAATAAGGATTTCTGTTAATTCCTCCAAGCGCAATTAACCGTTCCTCTTCATCATATACACCAAACAATGCTTCTCCTCGATTTGTAAAACGATTGATTCCGCTAAAGTATTCATTCGCTAAACGGTCAATCAATGAATACCCTTCATTCATACTTTCTTGTAAAAGAGGAGCAATTTCGTCATATACCAGTTGAGTCATCACATCAATTTTTATATGCATTGTTCATCCCTTCTTTTACCATATTAGTAAGAAGCTCTATCCATTCTATGGTAAAGTAAAAGAAAAGATTACGAGAAGGAGCTTACAAATGACAAAGAGAACACTACTTATTACACAAGATGTGCATTCATTTTTAGATGTGATACAAGAAGTCATACCGGACTGGGACATTATTATTGGGAAAGACCCTTCGATTTGGAAACCTTACGTATCACAAGCCGAGATTATAGCAGGGTGGAAAAAAGAGATTCAAAACGTACCTCCTCACTTAAAATGGCTGCAAACATGGAGTGCGGGTGTAAACTCTCTTCCTTTATCAGAGCTCAATGAAAAAGGAGTTTCCGTTACAAGCGCAAATGGTGTGCATGCCTTCCCTATTTCAGAAACGATTTTTGCTTTGATGCTTTCATTAACGAGAAAAATTCATACATATGTCAAACAGCAGCAAACGAAACAGTGGCACCACGCTGGATTAAATTTAGAACTTCACGGTAAAACGATTGGGATTATCGGAGTGGGAGCTATCGGAAAAGAAACCGCTAAAATTGCAAAAGCATTTGGAATGAAAACACTAGGTGTGAGACGTTCTGGTGAACAGACAGAATACATCGATCACATGTATACACTTAATCATTTAAATGATATTCTTCCTAATTGTGATTATGTTGTGGTTACCTTACCGTTAACAAATGAAACGTATCACCTTTTTACACGTGTACAATTTGAACGTATGAAGTCTTCTGCATTCTTTATTAATATTGGACGAGGAGCGCTTGTAGCTGAAGAAGAATTAACAGAAGCTCTTCAAAAAAGGGAAATTGCCGGTGCTGGGTTAGATGTGTTTGAGCAAGAACCACTTCCATTAGAGAGTTCACTTTGGGAGTTAGAAAACGTCATTGTAACGCCACATACATCAGGAGATACGCAATATTATGATGAACGCGTCATTCATGATATTTTCTTACCAAATTTAAAACAATACCTTCAGCATAAACCGTTAACAATCAATCTCTTAGACTTTAAAAAAGGATATTAAATTTATCTTATATCACTTATTTATAAATCAATGGTAGGAGAATTGATTATGAACGAATTATATACGGATAGATTAAGATTAATTCCGTTGGACACTGAAAATCTAACATTATTCATTAATGATATCCCGAAACTCCAAGATGTTTTAAGTTTGGAAAAGGTAGACGTATTTTTTGGGGAAGAAATAAAAGACGCTATGAAATACAGGTTATCAAAAGTGGTTAATTGATCCATCTCATTATGTTTGGCACACTAATTGGCTCATAGTTTCAATGGCACTCAATACCCTAGTATGTGGAATCATGTTAAAAGGTCTGCCTAATGAAAACGGTGAAGTAATTATTGGTTACTTTATCATCCCTCATCACCAAGGCAATGGATATATGACTGAGACCATTAAGGAATTAACATCCCTAACGTTATGCGGGTTCTTGCTGATACAGGAAAGGATAATAAAGCTTCAGACAAAGTATTAGAAAAAAATGGAGCAGAGTTATGTAAAGAAACTGAAAGTTTATATTTTTGGGAGCTATCTAAGAAGAGTCATATCGGTTAAACAACAAATTTTTAAGATTATAAGGATTTGAGCAAATCGATTGTTTTTAAAAAATACAGGAAAATATGATTTGCTTCACGTATCTATATAGAGAGACTAAATGAGTGACTGGATTGCACATCAAGACCATACAAACAATGCAAAAAATGAAAAGGACGTGAATCACTTGTTCGAAGTAAAAACGTTCCCTGATTTTTCATGGTCTTACTCTCGTCATAAAATGTTAATGGAATGTGCAAAAAGATATGGATATCACTACTATCTCTCTCACAACGGATGGCTTCATAAGAGCTCTTCATTAGCCAAAGAAGCATATCGATTAAAAAAGTTAGTTAACCTTCCAACCTTATTTGGTCAACTTGTTCATGAAGAGATCGAGCATGTCATTGAAGATGTTTTTAAAACGGGTGTTATTCCACATGCAGCAGAACTAGAACATCGAATTCGTTTGCAGTTAAGAAAAGCATTTCAACAATCTCGAGATCAAAAAGAACAATGGATGGAAAAACCTAATCATTATCAAATGCTATTTGAAATGTATTACCATGGTCAATTAGTGGAAAAAGAGATTGAAGATATTCATCAAAAACTCAATGTCTGTTTAAAACACTTTTTACTAAGCAAATCTTTTCAAGAAATCATCAAGAAAAAAGACGTAAACCTCTTTGAATCTGAACGATTTCGTTCTATGGTTGTAAAGGGAGTTAGAGTATATGTAATCATGGACTTGATGTATCAAGATGAGATCAATAAAAAATGGGTTATTATCGATTGGAAAACCGGTAAAAGGTCAACCGATGATATAGGACAACTTTCTTTATATGCCCTTTATTTAATGAATGAGTTAGAGGTCAACATTGAAGATATCGAAATTCGAAATGAGTATTTGTTAACAGGTGGTTGTCATACATATCAGTTAACAAAAAATGAAATTGACAATACGGTTGAACAAATGGAAACGAGTATTGCCTATATGAAACATTATCAAAAAAATGAAGAAACGAACGAACCTGTTTCGTTTGAACAATTTTTAGAAACATCTCAAGCGTTTCGATGCATAACGTGTAACTACAAAGAATTATGTCAAAAAGCCGCTCATTAAAATCAGTCTTTAATGAGCGGCTTTTTGATTATAGATAACGTTGTGCTGTACGGACTTCTATAGTTAGTGTACCTTGCGCTTTATTCATCACTGTTTTAATAATGACTGGATAATCTTGGGGGTTCATAAATTTATAGTCAGGTCCACCCCACGAAACAGTCGCATCTCGTCCTGCTGGAACATAACCAACTTCCTTTGAGTGATGTGTACGAGTAACCGTTTTTAATCCTGCTGCATCAACGGCATTAAATAACGTTGAAGAAGTTTGACAAATGCCTCCTCCAATGCCCATCACTAATTCCTTTTCTACAATTTCAGGTGCAGGCTGATATCCTCGTTCAGGAGTACGTTCTCCAACAATATCATTATAGGAAAAAGAATCTCCAGGACCTAACACGACATTTTGGATCGCTTGAGCAGATAGTTCAATATTACGTGTACGCCCCGTATCACTCCCATTAAACTTTGTCGTGTATGTTCCAACCACTACTTCATTAACGCCTTGAACCGCTTCAGCCGTTACGTTTGGGGTTGTTTCATAAATAGGAACATTCACATCAAAACGTTCAAGCGTTAAATGCTGTAAGTTTTCCATCAATTCTTTTTCTTTTAAAACAACACGCTTTTGTCCACCAGTTAATTGACCACTTGCATCTAATCGAACGTTTTGCATCGATTGATCATATTGTGTTGCTAATTGTTTTGCTAGTTTTGTAATGTCTTGTTTGTACACTTTTTCATCGTTAAAGTTGATTGGATCATATTGTTGAATAACTTGCCCTGTACGCGAATCTTTTAACTGATATGTATAGTTCGCAGGCGTTGGTACAATTGCTTTTGGAACTACTTCGACTACCTCTTCAATAACTTCTTCACTAATTTGCTTTGTCGCTTCTACTTGTTTAGGAAGTGAATAGTTTTTATACATGTCGTATACCAAATATGCATTCAATGAGACCGAAACAATTAAAAGTGACCCTAGAATTTTTTTCATATGGTCCCCCTTATCTTCGTATGATAAATCTCTATATGTCATTTTTATCACAAATATTTCAAACACCTTACAATTTCACTATTATATAAGAATTTACAGATGTTAGCTATTAAAACTAGAAGAATTTTAGTAGATAAACACATTTTTTCAAAAAAACACAACTTTTCACATAAAAAAACAAATACCTTATCATACTAGAGAACTAGATAAGTAGGGAAAAGACGCAAGCGGTGTTAGCAATCTCGTTTTATCACCGCACATCTAAAAAGGAAAATCTCTCCCTTTTTAGATAACCTTTTTTATTATCAATCGATAACTTGTAAAAAATGATGGAGAATTTTAGCTGTTAGTCCCCAAATAACTTTATCGTTATAATAATAAAAGTATTCATCCATCGCACGAGTTTGCCAATTGTATTCTTCTCCATTCGCAATAAGATGAAAGGGAAAAGACGCTTCTGGCTTCCCTTGAAATTGGACTTTGTATCGCTCAGGTGGTGTTTGTTTGAAATGATTAAGTGGAACCGTAAAGACTTCTTCCACTTCTGTAGGGTTAGGAGAAAAAGAAGCGATGTTTTGTAAAACGCCTACATATGGATAAATAATGGTTCCAAACGGTGAAATCATATAGTCAAGCGGCTGAACATCTTTAATTTGCTCTTGTTTAATACGTAACTCTTCAATCGTTTCACGAATTGCGGTATATTTTTCGTTTGGATCCGTTGCATCGACTTTACCACCTGGAAAGCAAATTTCACCTGGTTGTCTTCTCATGTTTAACGCTCTTACTTCAAATAAAACATGGAGATCATTCTCTTTTTCAATTAAAGGTACTAGTACAGAAAACCGTTTAAATGTTTCCATTCCTAAAAGTCGAGGTGTATGACTTTTTAATTTTTGATTAATTTGGTTAATATCCATTTCATTACACTTCCTATTACATATGTACATTTCATTGTTTTATTCTGTTATTCCTTATTTTACCCAAGTTTTACGTATCGTACCATCAAAAAACACAAACAGTCAAAAATCTCAAATTCATATATCTTGAATAAAGGATAATAATGAGTTATAATGTTATCAAGATATAACTAAGGAGGCTGTTCGTTATGAGCTTAAAGTCATTAAAAGGACAACATCATGTGTCCGCTATTACAGCAAACGCTCAAAAAAACTATGAATTTTATACACAAACGTTAGGCATGCGCTTGGTTAAAAAATCGGTCAATCAAGATGATACATCTGTTTATCATTTATTTTATGCGGACGAACGAGGGAATCCAGGAACAGATTTAACATTCTTTGAAATCCCAAATGCTGGGCAAACACATCACGGAACTAATAGTATTTCAACCATTTCATTGCGAGTGGCCAATGATGCCTCTCTTCTTTATTGGAAACAACGATTTGATCAATACGGTGTTGATCATGATGATATTTCTCACACAACAGGACGTGCGGTTTTATCCTTTCGAGACTTTGAAGGTCAGCGATTATCGCTTGTCTCAGATGAAGGAAATACAGGAGTAAAAGGTGGTAGCCCATGGAATAAAAGTCCTATACCAGCCGAACATGGTATTCTTGGGTTAGGTCCTGTGACATTAACAGTCTATCGACCAGAGTTAACTGCAAACGTATTAACTGATTTATTAGGCTATCGAGAAGTGCGCAGTTACCCCGCTCTTGTTCAAGGTCAAAGTGAAATTCGCGTGTTTGAAACAGGTGAAGGTGGTACAGGTGCAGAAATTCACCTTGAAGGTCGAAAAGATCTTCCGAGTGAACGTCCAGGTCGTGGAAGTGTTCACCATGTAGCACTCCGAGTAGAAGATACCGACGAATTGAACAAATGGGTTGAGTTGATTACTCAAGCAGGACTTCCGAATTCAGGATTTGTTGAACGATATTATTTTCGTTCATTATACTTCCGTGATCCAAACGGCATTTTATTTGAGCTTGCGACAGATGGACCTGGGTTTGAAAACGACGAATCATTTGAGCACTTAGGTGAAACGTTAGCCTTACCTCCATATTTAGAAAATCAACGCGAACGTATTGAAGCTAACTTAAAGCCACTTCCTACAGAGCAATAACTTTTTTAGTCGTCAGGTTATGCAGCATAACCTGACGACTCTTTTTTATAAAAAAAACTAAACGTACAGCTAATAAGTTTACGTATGATTAATCGTTTCACGATCAATGACACGAAAGCCTTTATGCTCAACTTTACGAATAATGGTTGAAATTTCCTCTTCTGATGTTGAAAGTGGTAACGTTATCGACGTACGTCTAAATAGCTTTGTTCCGTTATCTAACGACAGTACTCCTTCAATGTTAAATGCCTTTAGTTCATCTAGTAACGAGTAGAGAGATCCTCGACGGTCTGTACCTGCAATGGTTAAATGAATGCCTCCTGTTTTTACACCTAAAGCGTCCTCTAAGACTTCCATCACTTTTGAATGTGTTAAAATCCCCAGTAACTGCTTTTTTTCCACAACCGCTAAAAACGGCAATCGTTTAATGGTTAAAAGTGCCTTAACAAATGATGTATAAGGCGTTACAAATGCATCTTCATCCGAAACGATTTCTTTAATAGAATCCGTAAGTGAACCATTTTGCTCATATATATATTCTTTCACATCAATTTTATACACCAATCCGACAAAATTCGTCCCATTCACTACGGGTACACATCGATAGCCACTTTTTGTTAAGACTTCAAGTGCTTCGCCAACCGTCATGTCATCGGTACACGTTACGACGTTTGTTTTCTGAACATATAATGATTTTACTTTCATATACATGCTCCTTTTCTTAGTATCACGACATAAAGTTTCATGTTCGTTAATTAAACATATTGATAAATACTAAGAAAATGCCTGGCTATAAAAAATAAGACAATAAAGATAAATGACGCTATTCAAAAAGCGGAAAATCAGGATCTTTTCCATTAAGAACAAGATAGAAATGAAGTTGTGAGCGATGATGATAGAAATGATTACTAATTTCTAACAACCAATCAAACCGCGTATATGAAACACCCCAGTAAGCCTGTTTCTTCTCTTGTAACATGTCATCGGTCATTCGGTGATAGATCATAGCCACTTCTTTATACCCTTCTTTTAACGTGGTTCTCATTTCCTTTAATGTTGTAGGAGAGTACGTTGTATAAAAGTCATTCATTTCTGCTTCAGTTGCTTCTGTTGAAATAAGATAGTCCGCTTTTATTAAAAGAGACAAGTGAGATAAAAGTTCTCGCAATGATCGTTTCCCTTGAATTGGTCTCACATCTAGTTCTTCTTCATTTAATTCTTCCATCATCGTTAAGACGGTTGAAATCGCAACGCTTAGTTGGTGTAGTACGCCATGGACATACATATTTTTTTCCTCCTTCTCTATATTTCACGAGGAGCTTCAATCCCAAGCAAGCGTAATCCTTCTTCTAAGACAATATGAACTGCTTGCACAATAGCAAGACGTGAATGCTTACCATTGGTTTCCTCTAAAATTTTTACTTCAGCATAATATTTATTAAATGCTTGTGACAAGTCAATCACGTATTTCGCAATTTGTGAAGGGTCATGATTGTGAACAGCTCGTTTAATAATAGTTGGAAATAACCTTAACTGAGTCACAATATTCCACTCTGTTGAACAAGTAATCATGATCGAGCATTGATTAACTTCGTCTTGTGCGTGTGCCTTACGTAAAATTGAATAAGCTCTTGCATTCGTATATTGTACATAAGGTCCTGTTTCTCCTTCAAATTTAATCATATCTTCTAAAGAAAATTCAATATCATTCATGCGATCATTCTTTAAATCATGAAATATAATAGCACCTACCCCTATTTTCTTTGCCACATCACGTTTATTCTTCAAATTTGGATTTTTTAATTCAATCATTTGTAAAGCCATATTTATAGAATTGTGTAATACTTCTTCTAATAGAACAACTTTTCCTTTTCTTGTAGACATTTTCTTGCCTTCTTTTAACATCATGCCAAAAGGTACATGAATAAGGTCGTTTGCCCAAGAGTAGCCCATCTTTTCTAACACTAGTTTAATTTGCTTAAAATGAAGACTTTGTTCATTTCCAACAACATATACCGATTGTTGAAATTTATATGTGTTGTGTCGATATAGAGCGGCTGCTAAATCTCTTGTGGCATATAAGGTCGCTCCATCTGCTTTCTTAATTAAACAAGGCGGAAGCCCTTCATTTTCAAGGGATACAATTTGAGCAGAATCTGATCCGATGAGGAGCTGCTTCTTTTCTAGTAATTGCACGACATGTTCCATCTTATCATTATAAAAAGCTTCACCTGCATAGGAGTCAAATGAGATAGACATTAGTTCATAAATACGAGAAAACTCTTTAAGCGATTCTTCTTGAAACCATTCCCACAGTGTCAGTGCCTCTTTATTACCGTCTTCTAACTTTTTAAACCACTCTCTCCCTTCCTGTTCTAGTTGCAAATTTGTCTCCGCTTCTTCATGAAACTTTACATATAATGAGAGTAATTCTTTAATAGGATTCGCTTTTACTTTTTCTTCATCACCCCAGTGCTTATAAGCTGCAATAAGCTTCCCAAACTGTGTTCCCCAATCCCCTAAATGGTTAATTCGTACAGTTCGATACCCAATTTTCGTGTATAAGTGGGCTAATGAGTTTCCAATTACAGTAGATCGTAAATGTCCCATTGAAAAAGGCTTTGCGATGTTAGGAGATGAAAAATCAATTGTAACTGTCTCTTGCTCACCAATAGTAAGATTTCCATACTCATTCTTTTTAGTTAAAATTTCGCCAATGACGTCATTAGCTAACGTATTTTTATTTAAAAATACGTTAATATAACCACCGACCGCTTCTACTTTCTCAAAGAGTGGAGATTGAAGTTGCTTACTCATGTTAGAAGCAATAATAGAAGGAGATGTTTTCTTGATTTTAGCTAACGGAAAGCACGGAAATGCCAAATCTCCATGCTCAGCATATTTTGGTTTTTCAATTGCTTGCAAAATCGTTGACCACTCGACTTCTTCTGGAATATGGGACTGAAGAGCTTTTGCAAACTCTTTTTCATACTTCATGTTTTTTCCTCCTTTCTATAACAAAAAGCTCTCGTCTCTTTTACTAAGAGACGAGAGCTTTTAATTCCCGCGGTACCACTCTAATTGTTCAGGTTGAACCATCTTTTTATTTGGTAACGAGGTAACGTCCCCCGGCATACTCTACTGTTTTCAAGTAAGCTTCTCAAAAGTGCGCTTCATGTTCTATTCTACATCAGGCTTTCACCATCCCTGACTCGCTTTTGTATCCTAAAACATTACTCTCTTTTTCATAGAATTTGTTGTTCTTATTGAAATATTATATCTACTATACTATATTTCTCAATGATTTCAATATTTAAATTCATTTTTTGGGTGAATATCTTTTTATTCTAGTATCTTCTTAAGTTTCCAAAGCATATTAATGGAATTGTGCAAACGCTAATGAAACATACATTTTTCACCCTAAAAACGTTTTATTTGTTCTAATAAAACATCTTCACCTTCAAAGTTTGGAAAAGAGTTTGGATGTATCAATGCAGCTAACTTTTGTAATCCTGTAAGGAGCCGAGGAGATGGACGGCAATATAGCCATTCCTCTAATACGTGAATAGATTGAGTTTTAACCGCATGCATGGATTCCCACTGAGGTCTCTTATATACTATATTTGCATTTACTTTTTTTGTTTGAACACCTACCCACGCTAAACAAATATGATCCGGATTACGTTTTCTGACTTCTTCCCAGTCACTTTGTACACTTGCTTTAGAATGATCTTGAAAAAGGTTTACACATCCAGCTAATTCACTAATTTCCGTTAGCCAGTTCGCGCCACCTGGTGTAAATACAGGCTTTGGCCACCACTCCCAATAAAGAGTAGGCTTTGTTTTAACTGCATAAGAAAGCTGGCGATATGTATGGATGGTCTGGTTATATCGTTCAACCACTTTTTCTGCTCGATTTTTGACATGTAGAGCTTCACCTAATAAAAGAAGACTATCAGCGATTTCATCTAATGAGTTTGGATTTAATACGATATAAGGCAACTTACGCTTTTCTAATTCTTCAATGTTACGTTCCATGCCAGGAACACTTAGCGAAGCAATAATTAAATCTGGTTTAAGCTCTTCTACAGCATCCATATTGATGTTTAAATCAGGTCCAAGTCTCGGTAAATGTTGAACTTCTTTAGGCCAATCTGAATAATCATCGATTCCAACTAAATAATCGAGACACCCTAAATAAGCTAGCAGCTCTGTATTACTCGGACATAAAGATACGACTTTCATTTTCATCAACTCCAATTATCTTCCTTTTCTCCTTTACTTCTCGTTCTCTGTCGAAAAATCCTGTAAATTGAAACCATACCTTCTCTTTTACTAGATCTATTTTGAGTGAAAGGACCGTATATGAATAGATGTAACTTGTACATACTGTAAGTAAATGATTCAAAAGGAGTCGGTAAGATGGTTTTTTTAAGTTGGGATACTGTCTATAATGATAAAAAAAGGTTACTTCACTTATTTGAAAAAGAGTATGGAATTTCTCCCATTGAACTGTTTTCAGAAGAAAGTAATTCAGAGATATGCTATATTGGTTATCGCTTTAAAAAGAATGGCAAACAAATCTCAATAAAAGTTCCCCATATTAAAGATCATGCCGATCGGTTTTCTGCACAGCATCATAAATGGGAACTTCTTGTAAACGAAAAAAGGTTAGGTATCTATAAAAATGCGAAGGAAGCTTTCCATATTCTAAATCAAGATGTAAATGTAGGCTAAAAAACGATCGCTTTTATGCGATCGTTTTTTATTATTTAATGGATTTCTCTTAGAAGCTGAAAAAATAGTTCATTTATTATTTAGCACATTGTTTTCTTAATGATAATAACGTATTTAACTTAACTATGTTGATTATGATAGAACTAGCTGTTATGGATGATAGGTACTTAAAAGTACCTTATTACCACGATGAGGGCATTAGTGTTATGATAGTATATAAACAACATGAAAAGGAGTAAGTACAATATGAAAAAATACAACATTCCCGTTGAAGCTGCATTAGAAGTAATCGGTGGCAAATGGAAAGTTGTTATTCTTTGTCACCTAATCAAAGGAAAAAAAAGAACAAGTCAATTGAAAAAACTGATGCCCGGTATTACTCAAAAAATGTTAACGCAGCAACTTCGTGAATTAGAGGAAGATGGCGTTCTTCTTCGAACGGTCTACAATCAAGTTCCTCCTAAAGTAGAATATTCATTAACGGAATATGGCTGGTCTTTAAAGGAAATTTTAGATTTGCTTTGTGCTTGGGGAGAACAACACATCGAGAAAGTCTATCCTAATAAAGAGGATGTATTGGTTCCTGAAGCGGAATTAGAAGAAACAACATTACAACCATAACGATTTACAAGCAAATCCTTTCAGCTCATGCATAAAAAAAGCCCTTGCCTATCTTAGCGGCAAGGGCTTTTTTTTTACTTATACTTTTTTATTTCGTTTGCGATACTTTCTACTTGTGTACCAATGACAACTTGAACATCTGTTTTATTTAATTTAATGACACCTTTTGCTCCTAATCTTTTTAAATCGTTCTCGTCTACTTGTTCTGCATCGTTTACTTTTAAGCGTAATCGCGTAATACAATTATCTACATGCACTAAATTATCTTTTCCACCAAGTGCTTGTACAAATTGATGACCGACACTCGTTTCCGCTTCTTCTTCATTACCATCTACTGCACCGATATCACCTGCTGGTACATAATCCTCACGTCCAGGTGTTTTAATATCAAACTTTTTAATAATCACATAAAAAATAGTAAAGTATAGAAGTGCATAAAGTAACCCAACCGGAATGATCCAAAGAGGCTTTTCAGCAATACCAAAGTTTAGACCGTAATCTAATGCTCCAGCCGAGAAGCCAAAACCATGACGAATACCTAACGTTGATACAATCATAAACGACAAACCTGTTAAAAGAGCATGAATTCCATATAATAATGGTGATAAGAACATAAACAAAAATTCAATTGGCTCTGTAATTCCTGTTAAGAAAGAGGTTAAGGCCAAACCAACTAACATACTTGCGACTGCTTTACGACGTTCTTTCTTTGCTGCTAAAATCATAGCAAATGCAGCAGCTGGTAACCCAAACATCATCACAGGGAAAAATCCTGTCATAAAAGTACCTGCTGTCGGATCGCCTGCAAAGAACCGATTTAAATCTCCTGTTTTCCCTTCAAATTCACCAAACACAAACCAAACAAGACTGTTTAGCACATGATGTAATCCAATTGGAATTAAAAGACGATTTAACACTCCGTATACGCCTACACCTAATGCTCCAGCACCGATAATCCATTCCCCTACTCCATTAATAACAGATTGAATCGGTGGCCAAATGACGCCAAATACACCTGCTAAAACCAGCATTGTAATCGAAGTAACAATGGGTACGAATCGTCTTCCCGCAAAAAAACCTAACCATTCAGGAAGTTTCATATCATGAAAGCGATTATATAAAAGGCCAGCGACCACCCCTGAAATGATACCGGCTAAAATGGCCATATCAATCTTTTCATTAATTGCTGCAGTTCCATACGTTAACACTAAATAACCAATTGCCCCAGCTAATCCAGCAGCTCCATTGCCATCTTTTGCAATGCCAACCGCTACTCCTATTGCAAATAAAAGGGCTAAATTTGCAAAAATAGCGTCACCGGCTTGCGCCATAAAAGGGATGTCAAATAAATCCTCTTGTCCTAGTCGTAGTAATAATGCCGCTGCTGGCAAAACCGCAATCGGTAACATTAACGCTCGGCCAATACGTTGTAGAAAACCTAACATGTTGTATCCACCTCTCTGTACATTACGTTGTAAAAAGCTTAGTATGATTTTCTTGTTTATTTAGAACTGACAGCGCTTGCTCATCTGCGATAACCGTTACATTGAGATGATCTTTTAGCACCGTTGCTGGAATAGACTCTGTCTTTCCATGTGTAAATAATTCGCATAAAATTTCTGCTTTCTTTTCACCTGAAACAACCAACATAATTTCTCTGCTACTCATAATTGTGGCGATTCCCATCGTAATAGCGTGAGTTGGTACACTATCAATTGATGAAAAAAATCTTGCATTTGCTTCTCGAGTTGATTGAGCTAACTTCACAACATGTGTAAGAGAATGAAAGGATGTTCCTGGCTCATTGAACCCTATATGTCCGTTCTCTCCAATTCCTAGTAACTGAAGATCAATACCGCCAAGGGCTTTTATTAATTGTTCATACCTTTCACATTCTTCTGTTACGTTATGAGCCTGACCGTTTGGCAAATGAGTATGTTGAGCTTGAATATCAATTTCTTTGAAAAACAACTCATTCATATAAGAGAAATAGCTTTGTTCATGATATGGTGCTAACCCGATGTATTCATCTAAATTCACAGAGCGAGTATGCTTGTAAGATGTTGCATTCTCTTTATGGTCACGGATAAGCTCTTCATAGATCCCAACAACCGTTCCACCCGTTGCTAACCCTAGTACTGCATCAGGCTTTTCATTGACCTTTTGAATGATAAGCTTTGCCGCTTTTTCACTTAGCTGTTTATAATCTTTTACTGCGATTAATTTCATACGTTATTCCTCCTTCTCATATGCTAACTCTCCACGACAATAAGTCATCTTTATGTCACCTTGATTATTTAAAACAAGAAAATCTGCATCTTTTCCAGGGTGTAGACTTCCTTTGCGATCCTCAATTCCTAACTGTTTTGCTGGATTAATAGAAGTCATCTGCACAATGTCAGCTAAAGAACAGTTAGTATAGGTCATCATATTTAAAGCGGCGTCTTTTAATTTCAAGATACTTCCTGCTAACGTGCCATCAGCTAATACCGCTTTATGCTCATTAACAATAACCTCTTGTCCCCCTAAATCATAGGTGCCTTTTCCTAAGCATTTTGCTCTCATAGCATCTGTAATTAATATGAGCCCTTTTGCTCCCTTATTGCGAAACGCAAGCTTTACCATATCAGGATGACTATGAATTCCATCCGCAATGATTTCACATTTTACTTCCTCGTGTAGCAGAACGGCCCCCACAACACCAGGCTCGCGGTGATGCATAGGTCTCATTTGATTGTATAAATGAGTGGCATGTGTGATGCCAGCTTCAAAGCTTTTCACAGCTTCTTCATACGATGCGTCACTATGTCCAATAGAGGAGACAACACCTATCTCAGAAAGATAAGAAACGAGCTCTAACCCTCCTTTTTGCTCAGGTGCTAGTGTAACTAACTTAATATATCCATTAGCTAGCTTGTTCCAGCGCTTAAATAACGCTACCTGCGGGGCAAGAATGTGATTTGGATGTTGCGCCCCAGCTCGTTTTGGAGAAAGAAAAGGACCTTCTAAATGTGCTCCTAGTACTTCTGCTTTTCCTGGTTCATTGCTTTTAGTTATATAAACAGCCATATTCTCCAATGCTTGTTCAATTTCTTGCTGACCCGTTGTCATCGTTGTTGGTAGATAACTAGTCGTCCCTTCTTTCGGTAAGGTTGTCGATATTAGTTGCAGTGCCTCATTTGTTGCATCCATCATATCTGCACCAGCGGCACCATGAATGTGTAAATCAATAAAGCCAGGGATAATCGTACAGCCTTCTCCTTGATCAAGCAGTTCTACACGGCTTTCAGTTATAGAAAAATCCTTCATATCACCTACTTGATGAATTTTTTGATCTTTTATTAGTAAAAAGCCATTCTCTATGACCTCTTCACCTGTGTAAACCTTTACATCTTTTAGTAAAAGCGTACTCTCTTTACTCATTGTTATAGTCTCCTTTGTTGTATCTATCCGAATCATATCATCAAGATGTTTAGTTGTCTATACCAATTTTATTGCACGTTATTTTCTATAGCAAAAATTCCCTGTCAGCTTCTCATTTATTTAATGAACCGCTCACAGGGATTGTTTAAACTTTTTTTATCTAGTTAACTGTAGAGAAAATGAAAATCGATTTCCTACATAATATGCTTGAACGTATTCAAATGGACGGCCATTTTTTAGAAACGTAACACGTTCACTAAGCAAACCAGCAGCTGGTGATTGAACTTGTAGATAACTTGCCACTTCAGCCTTTAGCATGACTGCTGTAATGGTTTGTTCTGCATTTCCAATTGTTTCTTCCACACGCTTTTCAATAAATTGATAAATAGACGTTTGAGCATCTTCTTCCGTCATTTGGTTTGCGATATCCCAAGGAAGAACCGTTTCTTCTAACAAAACAGGAATGTCATCCCCTTTACGTAATCGAGATATCCATAATACATTGTCATCTTTAGTAAGCTTCAACTTTTCAATTTCTTTATCCGTTGCTTGTCGCTTCTTGAATTGTAAAAGCTCATTAGAAGGCTGTAACCCTTTTGCTTTCATTAACTCTGTAAAACTTGTAATCGTAATGAGTGGTTGATCAACGCGTGATTGATGGACAAACGTACCATTTCCCTTTCTTCGTACTAAATAGCCTTCATCAACTAAACCTTGAACAGCTTGTCTAATTGTTCCACGGCTGACTTCAAATTGCTCCGATAGCTCTCGTTCTGAAGGTATTTTTTCTCCATCTTTCCACGCTTCGGTAGTAATAAGCTTTTTTATGTAGTTTTGTATTTGATAATAGACCGGAATCGGTGAGTGTTTTTCAATTAACATCGATATTCTTCCTCTTCTTTTACTAATCTGATCTTTTCTAAATTGTAAAAGCTCTCTTATACCTATTATAATAACGATGATTGTTACAACACACAACCGTTAATTGCCACTTCAACGCATCAAAAACTAGATACTGTCCCTATAAATAGGCATTGTACAACAGCGGAACGATCCACCAGATTTTATAATTTCAGACAAGTCAACTTCAATTACATCATAACCTCGGTTGCGCAGTTCTCTATTTACTTTCTTGTTAACAGGTAAACTAAGCACTTTTTTGTTTCCAATTGATAATACATTTGTTCCAAGCGTAAACTGCTCTTCTTTTTCCACTTCTATTAATTGATAGTGCGAAGCTAAAATCTCACGCTCTTTCTGTGAAATAGCCTCTGAATATACAAGTGCTTCTTCTGATGATAAAATATTAAACACACAATCTAAATGTAAATAGGACTCTTCAATCGGTATTGGCACCACTTTATGTATGGGTAGTAACTGCTGCAAGTAAAAAATCGCGTCTTTACATGTGCGTCCACTTACTCCAACAAAAACTGTATCACCATCTATTAATACATCTCCGCCTTCAATGCTGTGTTCTTTTAGGTTGTGATAAGCTCTTCCTTCTTTTTTAAGCCAGTCTATTAAAATGTTCTCCTCACCTTGACGAAGGCCGTGTCCCATTTGTGATACAAATATTTGACTTCCTAATGTAAAGCCAATGTCTCGTGTGAAAACTTGCTCCGGGTATTTCTTTTGAGGTGGAAGTTTAATCACTTCAATGCCTTCTTTTTCAAGAGCACTCACAAACATGTCGTGTTGTTTCAGAGCTAATTCAATGTCAATGTTTCGATCAGCATAATGCCTTTGCGTTTCGTTAATAACTTCACTAATTTCCATATATGTAGGTTCACACACAATAACGGTTTGTAATGGTGCATATTCACTCCTACATAATTGCTTCTTATTCATACTCAAGGTCATAATCGTAAAAGCCTCCAATGTATCCCTTTTTTAGGAGTATTCCCTTAAATAAGGTTCATAAACGAGTAAAGCTAACGTTGCCGAAAATGTAGAAAGCACAGCCTTATATACAAAAATCCCTTGCTCATTTATCCGTTCATGTTTGAACTTCATAGGCAAGGGATTTTGTAATTGATGTCATGTCAACGAGAGGCTTTTTTGCTCCATTAGACATCAATAATAGTGTTGATTTTATTGATTTGCTATTTCAAGTGCTCGGTTAATTTCTTCTTCCGCTCGTTTAAGTGCTTCTTTTGGTTTAACACCTTGGTATATGCTTTCCATACCCGTTACAATTTTTTGACGAGCTTCTGGGAACACAGAAATTAATGCACCTTGTGTTGCTGGAGATGATTTTGTTTCACTTAACTGGTCAACCGTTACTTTTAATTGAGGGTACTTTTCCCACTGTTCTTTGACAATATCCTGCTCATAAGCTGCAGGATTAATCGCAAAGTAACCCGTTTTCACATGCCACTCGGCTTGAACTTCAGGAGTTGATAAATATTTCATGAACTCCCATGCTGCTTTTTGCTTTTCTTCTTCAATGCCTTTCGCCATCCATAGTGATGCCCCACCAATGATGACTCCTTCTCGATCAGCTTCTTTAGGAACTGGTAAATAAGAAACCCCTACTTCAAACGGTGCATTGTCAATAACTGATTTTACACCTGCTGAAGAATCAAGGAACATCGCAACTTTATTTGATTGGAAAGCCGCACGCATATCATCCCAGTTTTGTCCTGTGTTGTAGAATGTACCTTCTTTATACATATCATTAATTAAATTGAATACACTTAAGCCTTCTTTGCTGTTAAATGCTGCTTTTTCAGCATTCCCTTTACGACCATTTTCATTATCAACAAACAATCCACCTTGAGCTGCTACTAACTCTTCAAAGAACCAACCATAGTTCAAAATCGAGAAACCATATTGAGACGTTTTCTTTCCTTCTTTTTTCGTTAATTTCTTCGCTGCTTCTTGTAATTCATCATACGTTCTTGGTGCTTTTTCAGGGTCTAAACCTGCTTCTTTAAATGCATCTTTATTATAGATTAATACTGGTGTTGATGAGTTAAATGGCATTGAGTATTGTTCGCCATCCACTGCATAGTAATTTGAGATGTTTTCTTCCCATTGTGATGTATCATAGTTTTCCTCATCAATAAATTTTTGCACCGGCTGTACTTTGCCACTATCAACCATATATTTCGTACCTACTTCAAATGTTTGCATGATTGTTGGAGCATCTTTTGTACCAGCAACCGTGTTAAATTTTGTCAATGCTTCCTCGTATGTGCCTTGGAAGACAGGCTTTACTTCCACTTCATCTTGCGATTCATTGTAATCTGCTACCATTTCATTTAATGCCTTTTCTAAATCTCCACTCATCGAATGCCAAAAAACAACTTCGGTTTTACCAGACTCTGTAGACGAACCAGAGTCTCCTTCTGTGTTTGTGTTGTTAGAACCTGAACATGCACCTAAAAATACGAGTAAACAAGCAGACATAATCGCTAATAATTTTTTCATTGAATTCTCGCTCCTTTTATTTAATTGCACCTTGTGTTAAGCCTTTTTGAAGGCGTTTTTGACCTAAGAATAACAATAATAAAGTTGGAATAATGACTACGACAACCGCTGCCATTACCACCCCCCATTCAGTTGAAATTTCTTGGGTTTGCATTTGTTTTAAACCAATTTGAACCGTACGTACATTTTCTGTATTCGTCACAAGAAGCGGCCACAAATACATATTCCAAGTCGTTAAAAAGCTGTAAACCCCTAATGTCACGAGGCTTGTCTTTGACACAGGCAACACAACATTCCAAAAGAATCGAAAACGACTAATCCCTGCAATTTGAGATGCTTCATAAAGCTCTTTTGGTATGGTCTTAAACTGCTGACGTAATAAAAATGTGCCAAATGCAAGTGCAAAGAACGGAATGGTTAACCCCAAGTACGTATTAAGCCAATCAAGCTTTTGAACCGTTAGAAAGTTCGGAACCATCGTTGCTTCCCACGGAATCATCATCGTTGAAATAAAGAGAAAGAATAGCGCATCTCTTCCTTTAAATGAAATAAAAACAAATGCAAAAGCTGCTAAACTTGATACAAGGAGTTGTCCAGCCATTACCGAAATAGAAACAACGAAACTATTGAACAAGTAATGAAACAAAGGAACTTTCTCAAATGCAGCTTTATAGTTATCAAACGTAAAGTTTTCAGGCCATAATCGTCCTTGTAACACTTCACTGCCTGACATAAAGCTAATCATAAATGCGTAAACAATTGGAAACATCATGATTACCGCTGATACAACTAGTAATAGATAGAGAATACTTTTACGAATCATACTCATTGATAATGAACCTTCCTTTCCCCAAGCTTAAATTGAAGAACGGTAACAATTAGGATGCAGAAAAATAATAAGACTGCTTGGGCACTCGCTGATCCTACATTGTAGTTAATAAATGCATCTTTATAAATGGAATACACAATGACATTTGTTGAATCAATAGGGCCACCTTTGGTTAAGATATCAATTTGTCCAAAGGTTTGGAATGCATTAATGAACGAAACGGTAACGATAAAGAATAATGTAGGAGAAAGCATTGGAACGGTTATCTTTCGCAATTGATACCAGTAACTTACTCCAGCAATTTGTGCATTCTCATATAAATGTTCATCAATATTTTGCAATCCACCTAATAAAATTAAAAATGTAAATCCGATGTTCATCCAAATCGTCGATAAAGCAACGGAGAGTAAAGCAAATTTTGGATCTAATAACCATTGAACATCCGCAAGCCCAAATAAATTTACCAGCTTATTCATCACACCGATTGCCGGATTATACATAAACATCCAAATAACAGAAGAAGCGGCTACACTCATCCCCATTGTCGAAGAAAACATGGTACGAAATATCCCAATTCCTTTTAACTTCTCATTAGCAATCAGCGCTAAAAATAAGGCAAGAATAACACTTAACGGTACCGTGTAAAGAACAAACAGCATCGTTGATTTAACGCTTTGTAGAAAGTTAGGGCTTGTTAATAAATATGAAAAGTTTTCAAGTCCAACAAATCGTAATGGAACACCTTGTGTATCTGTTCGAAAGAAGCTTAAATACATGGTGCGAATCATTGGATAAAAAAGAAACAATCCAAACAGTGCAAGTGATGGCAATAAGTAGAGAAGCCCTGCCATTAAATTCGACCATTTTTGCTTTTTGATCTCTTTTTCTTCAACGATTGGTACAGAATTTGTTGAAGCGTGCTTTACTTGACTCATGCTAACACCTCTTTACTTATTACATGTTCAGATGAAACAGTTGATGCCGCGTGTAAACAATGTCCGTCGTGTTTATCGAATAGGAAGAGATCTTTTTGATCAATGTAAATTGGAACACGATCTCCTACGTTAATGTTCCACTGTCCATTCCACTTTGCTAACCATTGCTGATTGTTGCCAATAGCAAACGTAATTAAGGTTTCTGTCCCTAACACTTCCACATTCTCTACTTCCACAATAAAACTTGTCTCGTTTTCTTGTGCGAGTTGAATATTTTCTGGTCTTACACCAACGGTCACTTCCTGTTTTGATAGATTTGTATCAAAACTATTTAATGAAAGTGTGCGTTGATCTTCAAATGTGAGAAGTTGTCCCTTCAAACGAGCATCTGCTAAATTCATAGGCGGTGCACCAATGAAAGAAGCGACAAACGTATTTGCCGGTTTATTATAAATGTCTAGTGGCTTTCCTACCTGTTGAATGTGACCTCCGTTTAAAATCATCATTCGATCAGCCATCGTCATTGCTTCTGTTTGGTCATGTGTGACATAAATCATGGTGATGCCTAACTTACGCTGAATCTGACGAATTTCTGAACGCATTTTCGCACGTAGCTTTGCATCAAGGTTTGATAGTGGCTCATCCATTAAACAAATAGGAGCCTGTGTCACAATTGCTCGAGCTAAAGCGACCCTTTGGCGCTGACCACCTGATAACTCACGAGGCTTACGTTTTAAAAGTGTTTGCAATCCAAGCATCTCTGCTGCTTCTACACAGCGCTTCTTTTGTTCTGGCTTTTGAATTTTTTTTGTGTACAAACCAAACATGATGTTTTGCTCGACTGTTAAGTGCGGATAAAGTGCATAGTTTTGAAACACCATTGATAAGTGACGTTGACTTGGCTGCAAATGATTTGCTTTTGTATCACCAATTAGTAAATCACCAGATGTGACACTTTCAAGACCTGCAATCATTCGCAGCATTGTGCTTTTCCCACAACCTGATGGGCCTACTAGCACAAAAAATTCCCCTGGTTCAATCGATACATTAATATTTTCAATTACGTTGGTTTTTTGGTCATATGACTTCCCGATGTTGATAAGCTCTACTCTTTTCATTTAAATTCCTCCTCTGTTTCTAGCGTTAATGATTGATTTAAACTCTTCTTCCATAGCCACGACTTTCCCGTCGAAACAGCTAAAGCTCCTGCTTGTAGCGCTTCTTGTATGTGACGGTCATTGTTAATAAGGCCACCCGTTATAACAGGAACGTCGGTTTTGTATGTGATCTTTGTAATCATGTTTGGTATGAGTCCTGGCATAACTTCTAGTGCGTCGGGCCGAATAGTTTCAATCATTTTCAATCCGTGATTTACCGCATCAGTGTCTACTAAAAAAAGCCGTTGGATGGTGATAAGGTTTTGTTGCTTTGCTAATTGAATAAGAGAGCTTTTTGTTGTGACAATGCCTGTTGGCTTTACAAACTTCGCTAGAAACTTCAATCCTTCTTTGTCATAACTAATTCCCGCAATTTTCTCAATATGCAAAAATACAAATCGATTATTCTGCTTTAATAAATCAACATAGCGCTTAATCACGCTAATGTTGCCTGTTAATAAAAAGGCTGATTGAATGTCTGTTTCTAGGAAACTCTCTAGATCTTTCGGGCTTTTAATTGATGCAATGAGACGATCTTGTTGAAGCCTTCTTAAGAACTCCTTCGATGGGTCCACATCCACTCACTCCTTTCAAACAATAAAAAACCATGAAAAAGTGATAGGATTCTATAGATATGCCTATTGTTTTTTCATGGTTTCTCAAATTCATTACCTCATGTTTTATTCACTTATCTTTCACATGTCTTATAGTAATCCTTTAATATAAAGCCTGTGTTAATGTATTATTTATTTTTGTAAAAAGCTTGTATCAACTATGTAAATACATTTCTCCTCTTTTTTAACCGCATTTACATAGTTGATACTGTTTTGGGTGGTTTAATCACCAAGTAACGTTAGAATTTTTTTATTTTCAGTTATTTTGATAACATATTGACTATATATGGTAAGAGTTTCTATTGCCTTTATGCTACGATGAAATAAGAAAATCTTGTAAGGAGGCTTTTATGATTCGTAAAATGTTACCATCAACGCTTGCAGTATTTTTACTCATTAGCTGTTCAGCTCATCAAAATGAAGATTCCTCACCTTCGTCGTCACCTGAAATTCATAGCACTGAGGTAGTTAAACAAAGTGAGACAAACGTATTAACTGAAAAACTTTCAGCTCCATGGTCGATAGCAAAACACCAGAACGTTCTTTATATTAGCTCTCGAAATGGTAAAATTATAAAATTAAATGAAGAAACAAAAGAAAAGACGGCACAGTCTCTTTCTCTTATAAAAGACATCCATGTAGAAGGCGAAGGCGGCTTTCTCGGGTTCATCATAGCTCCTCATTTCAAACAAACAAAGCAAGCTTATGCTTACCACACCTATAAGGAAGGAAGCCGTATTTTAAATCGAGTGATTCTTATGGAAGAACAAAATAATGTTTGGGTTGAAAAGCAAGAAATGATAGGAAGCATCCCCGGAGCAAGATTTCATAATGGTGGGCGAATTAAAATTGGACCAGATAACAAGCTTTACGTCACAACAGGTGATGCATTAGAACCGTCTCTGGCGCAAAATCTAGAAAGTTTAGCTGGGAAGATTTTAAGAATAAATCTTGATGGAACCATCCCAGTCGATAATCCTTATAAAAACTCGTATGTGTATTCATATGGACATCGAAACCCTCAAGGACTTGCATGGGATAGTAACGGCACACTCTATAGTACAGAACATGGACAACAAGCCCATGATGAGATCAACCATATCCAAGCTGGAAAGAACTATGGGTGGCCAATAATTGAGGGCGATGAACAAGCAAGCGAAATGGTAACTCCCCTCTTTCATACAGGTAATGAAACTTGGGCTCCTTCTGGTATCAGCTATGAAAATGGCTATCTTTATATCGCAACGTTAGCAGGATCTAGCATCGTAGCATTCAATTTAGCCGACAAAAAACCTGAAATCTTTTTTGATGGTGAAGGTCGAATGCGTGATACCCTCATTGACAATGGACAAATGTATTGGATTAGTAATAACACGGATGGCCGTGGAGCACCAGCTGATTATGATGATCGACTTTATAAAACGCTGTTACCTCATTAGCCACAAAAAAGAACGCTGATAAAAGGAAAATCATGCCTCCTTTATCAGCGTTCTTTTTTACAGCCCTATTGTTACCCATAACTTTTCGTCTTTTATTTCAAAGTGCTTAATTGTACCAATAGGAATGATACTTATTTTTTTCATTTGATTTAAATCGAGTTCAAAAGAGTCTTGTTGATACAACATAAATGGAGGTTTGTGAAAAATACGTTTTTTCAACCATTCTGCATTAGTTGGTTTTAAATAGTGGATATGAAAGTGAAGAGTTCGTTTGTCTGCTTTAATTGGGTATAGCTTTATTTCAAATGGGATATCTATGAATAATTTATTCATCATTCCTTTTATACATAATGAACTTCCTTCAAATGAAACGGTTAATTCCTTTAGTTGCTTATGTTCTTCTGTTTTCATTTTTAGAAGGCGAGTCATCATATTACTCGTAATGGGAATCTTCATCCCACTATCATTCATTGTCTTTTTTGCTTTTTTGAGTCCACCGTTTTCGCTTTTTAAAAGCTTCATGAGTTGTTCATTTGCTTTGTTAAAAAAAGAGGCCATAACCGTTCCTCCTTTACAAAAAAAGTTTGCCACATACTAATGTATGTAGCAAACGTCCATTTCAGTATAAATTAAGGAACGAATACGTTTAGATGTTTTGGAAGTACGGATAGCTCAACTGGTAAACTAGGACCTCTTTCTCCATCTATATTAGTTGTCAGAGCTTGATCAGCTGATAAATAGAGCCTTTTCGCATGTACATATTCAATCGACGGGTCATGAATATGTTCTCCCTTTAACAACGAAAGGGCTAAACCTGGTAGCTTCGCAATGGAAACATCTTTAATAATCATAGAGCGCATATGCCCATCATTCACTTCAGCATCAGGAGCAAACTTTTCAAAACCTCCAGCGGTATTCGTTAAGCTCGCTAACACAAGTATTGCTTCTCCCTCCCACTCTCCATGATCATGTTTCATTTGAAGATGAAAAGTTTCTTTATTGACTAACGTTTTTAGCCCTTCTAGAACATAAGCCAGAGAACCTAAACGTGTTTTTTGTTCGATTGAAACATTTGAAGTCGCTTGTGGTAGTGCTCCAGCAGCCATAATGTTTGTAAAATATTGATTACCAATTTTACAAATATCCACTTCTTTTATTCGTTGTTTTTCTAAAACAGCAATGGCTTGGTCACTTTCTAATGGAATGTTTAAAGCTCTAGCAAAATCATTTAATGTCCCTAAAGGAAGCACACCTAAAGTTGGAAGATGTGGCTTTTCAGCTAAGCCATTCACTACTTCATTTAGTGTGCCGTCCCCTCCAACAGAAATGACGGCATCAAATTTTTCATCACAAGAACATTCAGCAAATCGTTTGGCGTCTCCCTCCTGTTCAGTTATCCGAACATCTACTTCATATCCGACACGCTCAAGTGTACTGACAATTTTCGTTGTGTTTTTGTTTGCCTGTTCTTTTCCAGATGAAGGATTAAGAATAATCATCGCTTTTTTCATATTTGATCCCTCGCCATTGAATAGTTTATCTATTATGTACCCGTTTTTCTTTATTCTAGTCATACGCATTATCATAAATGTCTTCACTTAGTATCTCCGCATTTACCCTTTACTATTTGTCATCGAAAAAGACACAGGGAATGTATCTATTCCCTGTGTCTTTTTCACAATCTATTAGCGTACTTGACCATTACCGCTCATAATATATTTAATTGTTGTTAAAGCAGGTAATCCCATCGGTCCACGAGCGTGAAGCTTTTGAGTCGAAATACCAATTTCTGCACCAAATCCTAACGCCCCACCATCTGTAAATCGTGTTGATGCATTGTGATATAGGGCAGCTGCATCAACTAAATTCATAAACGTAGTAACAGCTTGAGCATCTTCTGTTACAATTGCTTCTGAATGTTTTGTACCATATTGATCAATGTGGGCAATCGCAGCTTCGACCGAATCAACTACTTTTACAGCAATATCTAAACTTAAATATTCGTTCGCCCAATCATCTTCATCAGCAAGAACAGCACCTGGGATAACACGAACGGCTTCTTCATCACCATGAACGGCAATGTTGTTCTGTTTTAGTGTTTCGATTAAAGCATCTTTGTGCTTGGCTAACCAATTCTTATGCACAATTAATGTTTCTGCTGCGTTACATACGGCTGGTCGATCTGTTTTCGCATTAACTAGAATATTTAATGCTTTTTCAACATCTGCATCTACATCTACATAAATGTGGCAGTTTCCTACACCTGTCTCAAGTACTGGAACGGTTGCATTATTCACAACAGCGTTAATTAATGAACCTCCACCGCGTGGAATTAACACGTCAATGTGCTCTTTCATAGTAAATAACTCTTGTGTAGCTGCACGATCTGTACTTGCAATAAATTGAACAGCTTGTTTCGGAATTTTGGTGTCTTCAAGCGCCTCATGCATCACGTCAACAATCGCTTTATTTGAGTTAATGGCAGATGAACCACCTTTTAGCACAATTGCATTACCAGACTTTAAAGCAAGCCCTGTGGCATCAACGGTTACGTTTGGACGCGCTTCATAAATCATACCGATTACACCTAATGGTACGCGTACTTGTTTCACATCTAATCCATTATCTAATGTCCAATTTGATAACACATCACCTGTTGGGTCTTCTAATTCTGCTACTTCACGCAGTCCTTTCGCAAAATCGTATACGCGTTCTTTTGTTAATGCAAGACGGTCCATAAATGCTTCTTCGTATCCTTTTTCACGACCAGCTTGTAAATCTTTGTGGTTTGCTGATAAAATCGTTTCAAACTTTTCTTCTAACGTATCTGCTAATACGTGTAACACTTGATTTTTTTCTTCTGTTGATAATATGGCTAATGTTTTAGCTGCTTTCTTCGCTTCAATTGCTTGTTCTTCTACTCGACTTTTGACTGCAACAGTCACCCAATCACTCCCGTTTGTTAGTTTTATTGATTATCATAATTTACTTTTATTTATTAAAGTCCGACTGGCATTGGAATTTCAATGTGGCAAACAAGGCCATCACTATCAACTGCTGGTTTACTATCTTCTGAAACTTTTTTACCTTGCAATTGCACAAGTTGATCAGATGGATAATTTACAACACCAAGACCAATTTCTTCATTGTCTAAATCCATGATTCTTACAACGGTTCCTTTTTCGAAACGACCTTTTACTTGGTGAACATGTAAAGGTAATAAACTTCCTTCTTTTTCCATCATTAACTTCTTACCTTGTTCGTCTACCGTTACTTCCCCTTTTGGTCCAGAGTTAAAGGCAATCCATTGCTTTCTAGAATCAAGGTTTTCCATTTCATCTGTTGATTCAAAATACGTTCCTTTTGCCGTTTGCTTCACTGCATCCATAATGATATTAGAAACACCAGCTTTACCAAGAAATGATGGAATTCCTGATGCCATTGCAATTTTGAATGCATCAAGCTTTGAACGCATGCCACCTGTTCCAACCGAGCTACCTGAATCGCCAGCTGCAGCTTCAATTTGTTCTGTAATTTCGCTTACATGACTTAATAGCTCAGCATTTGGGTTTTCTCTTGGATCTGCATCGTATAAGCCATCAATATCTGATAAAATAATGAGTTGATCAGCGTCCACTAACCCGGCTACTTTTGCTGATAACGTATCATTGTCACCAAATTTCAAGCGATTAATAGTGACTGTATCATTCTCATTTACAATCGGAATGATACCTCGCTCTAATAACACATTTATTGTATTTCGTGCATTGTTATAGCGACTATGGTCAGAGAAGTCATCACGTGTGATTAAAATTTGTGATGCAACATAACCGTGTGATAGGAATAGTTCAGAATATGCTTCCATTAGCAACCCTTGACCAATTGATGCAGCGGCTTGTTTTTCTGGTAATGAGCTAGGGCGTTCTAAGCAACCAAGCTTGCGATACCCAGCTGCAACCGCCCCTGATGATACAAGTAACACTTCGTGACCTTCATCTTTTAGCTGAACAACTTCGTCTACGAGTCGTTCAAGTTTACGACGACTAATTTCTCCATGTGCACTTGTTAATGAACTACTTCCAATCTTAATGACAACCCGCTTGTTTTTGTCGGGGTTCATCGAATCACTCCTAGTTTCTTGTTGTGTTTATTTGTAAGTTGATTGTTTTAGTTTTATGAAGGTTTAAACGAAGAATAATGATGGTAATTCTACGCGTTCACAACTTTTTGTAATTGTGAACTAATTTCTTTTGAACGTTTTGACGCACCTTTTACTGCTTGTGTAATGGCTTCTCCACCACCGAATTTCGCTAATGCATCTAATCCTGCAGCTGTTGTTCCATTTGGTGATGTGACGTTTTCACGTAGTTGTGCAGGTGTTTCGTCTTGTTCCATAATCATTTTGGCAGCACCTAGAATTGTTTGAGCTCCAATTTGTCGAGCCATCTCAGGGTCTAGGCCTTCTTCAGCGCCAGCTCGCTCAATGTGCTCCATTAAATAATAGAAATAAGCTGGACCACTTCCCGCAATCCCTGTGAAGATATCCATTTTTTCTTCATCAATGGTATATACTTCACCGATACAAGTTAATAAATCTTTTGCAATCATCACATTGTCCATGGCTGTGTACTGTCCTGGAGACATTGCAGTTGCTGATTCTCCCATCATGCTTGATGTGTTTGGCATGACACGAATCACTTGTTGTCCCTGCGCTAGATGATCTTCCATGTAAGAAGTAGAGATACCTGCTAAAACAGATAAAAGAAGTTGATGAGGTTGTAAGTGGGTTTTAATTGAATGTAGTGCGACATCAATGTCTTTTGGCTTCATTGCTAAGATAAACACATCTACATCTTCAAACACTAAATCTTCTCTTTTCATACCTTTGATTCCATACTTTGTTTCTAATTCATTCAGTCGTTCCGCGTTACTTCGATTTGTGACGATAATTTGGTTAGCAGGCACCTTTTCAGCTTGAACCATTCCTGAAATCATTGCTTCTGCCATCGAGCCTGCACCTAAAAAAGCTACAGTTTTGTTTTTTAGCATCAAATCTCTCCTAATTTCGTTCGCATTTTTGTTCGCGTTTTTATAACAACGTTATTAATCGTAACATGCTGGTTTTTGATGTCAAGGTAACGGACAAGCAAGGAATTACCATCTTTTATGCAACCCTATGCATATGAAAGCGGTATCAAAAATAATTTAAACTTTTTTTCTTATGCATTTTTTCACTGTTTTTTCGACACAATTGTTTATTTCTCTTGATTTTCGCATACAAATTAATTGCATACGAATGAATAAAAGAAGACGAGACTGTATTGTCTCGTCTTAATACGTTTGAACAAAAAGCCCTTCACCTTCTAACCATTCTGCAAGAAAGACATCTTTATAATGCTGTACACCTTTTAAAGACAATTGTTGCTTTAGCCATTGTTCATTGAGTTGAATATCTTCTAACTCATCCCATAATACTTCTCCATCACGAATAAGGGTAACTGGAACATACACAGATTCAATTTTCAGTGTTAAATCTTCTCTAGTTGTTTTCTGATAGTTAGACTTCTTTAAAATACTAATCGAACCGTTCGCTTCTAAATAACAATAGGCTACTTCGCGTATTGAAAAGGTTTCACTTTGACGAAGTAAACTTTGAAGTTGATTAAGATTCATTTTATTTCTCTTCATTTCTTGTCGATTGATAACACCATTCTTTATAAGTACAGATGGTTTTTCTTCAACGACTCCTCGGAAAAACAATGATTTTTGCCCAATATATTCGACTAAAAATAACAAAAGTCCCCAAACGCTCATTGCATAAAAAATATAAAATAATCCTACTTCATTGTCATACACAGCGTTACCAAGTAACTCTCCTAATACAATAGCTGCAATGAATGTAAAAGGCGTAATTTGATTAATAAGCTTTTTCCCTACAAACTTAATAATTAGAAAAAGAAGAAAAAAACCAACAATTAATTCAAATGATAAAGAGAGAACGTTCATTGTCATACCTCTACTTTGTTTACTCTTTATCATTCATGTCCAATAAATAACTTTATAAAACGTCTTTCGGTTCAATCTCTAGATGACAGCTTGGACAGCAAGCATATACGCGTCCTTCATCCGATACAGCCTCAAATCCCTTTTGACAATGAACACATTTTAAATCTACATATTCGATATATCGTTCAAATATAAATCGAGGCACTCCACCAACGTTCCCGCAGTAATGACACAGCAACCTAACTTTTCCCTTCTTTGTAACCTCAGCCTCTCGTGTACTGTTACAGTCTGGACATCTTTCCCAAACGCTTAAATATTTAGAAAGAGAATACTCTTTTTTCGATGCAGTGGTCTTTGGGATTTTTTCTTCATGTATAGCAACTTCAGGTGTTACATCAATATATGTTCTCAGTAGTTCTATCATCTGCGTAGCCTGTACTCTTACACTCAATATCGCTTTATGTTCACCAGCGTATGGCATGTTCAACCATAGCACCTGATGACCAATAAATAAAAGAGATAATGGATATGACGAATATACAATCGTTGCATGAGATAAAGGCACATGCTCAGGCTCTTTTGTTAAAATTGTCACATCTACTTTTTCATTTAATAGTTTCCATACATCACTTGGAACTTTACTCGCAGACGGAACGCAAAATAAGATGTTCGATTTTGCTTGCTTCAAATCTTGTAATAATTGACGTGTGTCACTCGTTTTAAACCATGCTAACTGCTTATGTTGAACAAGTTCTTTTAAAAATAATGAAGGTTGTAGTTTTTGGTCGTGCTTAGTTACATGCTTCAATAACTTAAAAAGTGCTCGCTCTTTTGATACGCGTTTTTGTAGATACGTATCATCTGCAATAGTAAGCAACTTACCTCTAGAGCGGGTTAACGCGACATTAACTAAACGATCGCCCTTCTCGTCCGTTAATAACACACCTGGTCGAGATTGAGGTGCACTATCTACTACATCAAATATAATCATATCGCGCTCTGATCCTTGAAATCGATGAACCGTTGATACAGCAATACATTCACTCATTTTCAAATCTTCTACTAGCTGCTGAACAAGCCTTGCCTGTGCTTTGTATGGTGTTACATATCCTAATGAAGAAAGACCACTTTTATAAGCACGAAGTAGATAACTGACTGACAACAGCCCTGAGATGAGACTATATCGCGACTCTGTTACAGTGTCTTTCAAAGCATGCGCATGTAACGATGACGTATCTATTAATATAGAAGCTTTCGATTGAAAAGGCTTCTGATTTGCTATCTCTTGTCGGACAGATACACTATCATGATCACTTACTTTATTGTGATAAATATATTGATTCGTAAAAGCAGAAATGTCCGGATGCATGCGCCTTTGTTTTTCTAATATAAATAAGTTCGGTGGTACTTCTCCCCGTTGAACCGCTTGAGCAATACCTGATTGATAAAATAAATCTTCTTTTAGCCACTGATTTACATAGGCATGATCACTTAACGCAATTGGAGGTAGTTGTTTAAAGTCTCCACAAACAATGATTCTCTTTCCGAGAGTTGCAGAAAATGCTACTTGAGGTGCGTAAGCCATACTAATTTCATCTACAACAATTAAATCATATTCTTTTTCATATAATGTGCGATCGGTTGTGGCTTTAGAAAGAGTTGCGCCAATAATATGTGCTCTTTCAACTAATTCACGTTCAAGCTCAAGCTTCTGCCCTCGTAATTTACTTAATTGTCGATCGATATGAACTAATTTACTTGAAGTTCCCGAATATCGACTGAGTCTTATTCGTTCTGCTTCTAATGCAACAATTTGACCAATTATATCAGGGTGATCCATCTCTAAGATAGAAGCTGATTGTAAATCCGAATGAAGCTGCCCTTCTTCGTATCGACTCGTTCCATATCGAATAACTTCACCTTGTCTCCACAAATTCTTTCCTTTCATATAAGAAGCTACTTCACTCATGACCACATCTACTGCAGCATTGCTGTGAGACAATACAAGTACTTTTTTCTTTGTTCGACAGTGGTTTGCAATTACTCTTGATAATGTATAAGTTTTCCCTGTTCCAGGAGGTCCCCATATGAATGTTGTTGCATTAAGATGAGATCTAAGTAGGATTTCATGAAGAGGGCTTTTTATCGTCTTTTCATTGTGTTTAACTGGGGCATCAGCACTCATTAGACGCTTGACTCTCGCTAATTTCGTTCGATAATCTTTTAACTCTTCTAATCGATCAATCAGGGCTTCTAGTAGCTCCCACGGTTCATTGTACAATTCGATTCTTTCAATTTCTTCTCCGATAAAGAGCGGGAGTTTTAAAATGAGATTTTTTCCCTCTATTGTTATAACCTCTGCTTTTATTTCTTCCCCTTGATAAACAAGACGAACAACTGCCCCATCAAGTAGAAATAGATCATTGGTCATGTTAAACCGGTAGGTAAACTCATCTTGGTTTTTTGTAATGAACTCACCCTCTACTAACAAGTGAGCCGTTCCACCTTGTGTTTTTAGGTAGTCGACTTCAATTGATAATGCACGTTTCCATTCTTTTAGATATGTGCGAACCGTTCGTTTTTCCATCGTTAAAACTCCTTCTATATCCGTTCGTATGAGCAACTTTTCTATTCTATCATAAAAAGGGATATATCGTTCAGAGATACACCTATTGGTCTTTATGGAATTTTTAACCAAACAAAATGTCACCAATTTGTAACATAAAACGTAACAATTTGTAATGGTTTTGTCACATTGTGTTGGTACAATCACTCTATATTAAAGAAAAGAGGACGCTTTCATGAAAAAGGTTATTTTGTCTTTAGGAACAACTGCATTATTGACATTAGGTTTTTCAGGAGCTGCTTTTGCGGATACATACAAAGTACAAGCTGGAGATACATTATGGAGCATCTCCAAAAAACATAATATTACGGTAAATCAACTAAAACAGTGGAATGATTTATCTTCTACACTTATTTATCCAAACCAGTCGCTTGCCGTGTCAAAATCGGAAACAAAAACAGCAAAACCTACTGCACAACCAAAAGTAAAAGCTGCTGCTTCGACTCCTGCACCATCTGTTGTTAAAGAGTTAACGGTGAAAGCAACTGCCTATACCGCTAGCTGTGCAGGTTGTAGTGGTATCACAGCAACTGGTATCAATTTAAAAGCAAATCCAAATCAAAAAGTCATTTCAGTTGACCCTAAAGTTATCCCACTCGGTTCAAAAGTATACGTAGAGGGTTACGGTGAAGCGATTGCTGGTGATACAGGAAGCGCGGTCAGAGGAAACAAAATTGATGTTTTCATCCCATCAAAGCAACGAGCTATTCAATGGGGTGTCAAAACAGTGAAGGTTAAAATTTTAAAATAATGACGTTAACTAAAAGAAACATTCATATTGCATAGCCTTAAAAACCCGTTGTCTGTTGTATCCAATAAAATCACTGGATAGATAGACATTGGGTTTTTTAATATCTCTTCTTCATCATTTATTTTTTTACAACAATGAGATCTGTGTGTACTTCATCACACCCTAAATGATCAATCATTTGTTTATATGTAAAAGATGAAATCTCAACTAACGCGTCATTAGAATCATACATAAAAACGGAAAAGTACTTATTCAAAAAAGAGAGAAAAGCATCTAGATCTGTGTTTGACTTTTTAATATATTCACTATCAAATTCTATAAACCCCATTATCTCATCACATTCTTTTATAATTCGACTCATACCTTGCAATACAAAGGATTCATAGCCTTCTACATCGATTTTGAACAACAAACGTTGTTCTTTTATTGATTCACCTTCTAATAACGAATCAATCGTAATCGTTTGAACTTCATGCTCTTCAATCATATTATGAGACGGTGCATATGAACCAGAGGATGTACCCGACCAGTGCTTATCAACATAAAAACGCTGATTACCATTCTCTTCATTCGACGCAAACGCTTGAACAATAGTTATTTGCTCTTTGTTTGGATGAACTTCTTTTGACTTAATAATATAAGGGATGAGATAAGCATTTGCTTCCACACCGAATACTTTTGTATTCGTGGGATAATTCGTAGAGAAAATACACTCTCCATAATTCACTCCCACATCTACAATGATTGTTGGCTTAAATGTTTGAACCGTATCTATCCAAAACCGTGTGAGTCGCGATTGTGTAATTCCATTTTTAATAAGCAGTACACGCCCTCGATTTTCATTTGGATTTACATAAAGTAATTGAGTCGATGGCAACTTAATTACTTGCGGAAGCTTTGCGATATTTAATGTTTTGTATTTCAACAAAATTCCTACATCAACCATCGCTTTCCATACTTTAGGGTGACTTTCCCACATTTTCATAAAAAATGGTTTTCGAAGCGTCGCTTTTAATGCCATGTTCTCTTCCTCCACTTATGATAAATTCACTATGATATTCTACAAAATAAAAAGCAACTCCTTTCATACAGCTTAACCTTAACAAAACCTTTACATCTTCTATTTGCTTCCCTATAAAATGATGACTTCTATCATAAACCTGTAGCAGTAAACACTTCAACTGAATAAAAAAAACAGCTAAAAATAGCTGTTTTTGGTTATTTTGAAAATGGATTGTAGTCCGTTTTAATTTTAGGTAATCCACGTACTTCTTGTTTCATAGGATTTCCGCACATTGGACATGAATAATCGGCTGTTGCAAAATCCTCTCTCATCCATCCGTTACACAAATCAGATTCACAGGCGTAGACCGTTGTATCTTCAATTATATTAACAGGTTCTTCTATCCCTTTTTTCGCAAAGTACATTGGATCATCTCCTTTTTTTCTAGTATGTCTCTTTTTTTCCATATTATTTATATTACTTAACACACCTTTAGATAAACGTTTCATCTTTACCTAGATGATAATTAAATCATCTTGATTCCACATAATTCCTATTGTAAGATAGAGATATTATTTTCTGAATATTCAACAAAGGAGAAATATAATGCAGTTACACACCTCATTATGCGATACCTTGCAAATTAAATACCCCATTATTCAAGCGGGCATGGCAGGTGGTCCTACCACTATTGAATTAGTAGTGTCTGTATGTGAAGCTGGTGGTCTCGGAACACTTGGTGCAGCTTACATGTCTCCGAACGATATGAGAATGGCAATTCGTAAAATTAAAGAACAAACGAAACGACCTTTTGCCGTAAATCTTTTTGCAACATCAATGAAAGACGACTTAACCAATATCGAGAATGGGCAGTCTGTGCTCAATTCCATACGACAGGTACTTAAATTACCAGATGGTTCCCTTCATGTTCAAACAAAAGATGATACTGACGAACAATTCTCAATTTTATTAGAAGAAAATGTACCCATTATAAGCACAGCTTTTGGCTTGCTAACAAAGAAGCAGATGACATTAGTCAAGCAACAACATTCAAAAGTAACCGCCATGGTGACGACTGTTTCTGAAGCATTATTAGCAGAAGCAAATGGTGTTGATGTCATTGTCGCTCAAGGTAGCGATGCCGGGGGACATCGAAGCACATTTGATTTAACTAATCATCCCTATGGAGCTACTATTGGCACGTTCTCTTTAGTCCCTCAAGTAGTAGATGCTGTTAACATTCCAGTTGTCGCTTCTGGTGGTATTATGGATAGTAGGGGCTTACGTGCTGCTCTAGCATTGGGAGCGTCTGGTGTGCAAATGGGCACACAATTCTTAACCACCATTGAATCAGGAGCCCATCCTGCTTATCAACAAGCCCTACTAAATAGTAATGAAGAAAGTACAGTGGTGACAAAAAGTTTTTCAGGACGACCTGCAAGAGGCATTAAAAATAAATTTATAAAAGAGTTTGAAGCACAAAAAGTTGCACCCCTTCCATTCCCAACTCAAAATACCCTTACCAGTGATATTAGAAAAGCAGCTGCTTCTCAGCATAATTCAGAATATATGTCATTATGGGCTGGTCAAGGTACTCGATTGCTAATGAATCAACGACACGCTAAAGAAGTTATTGAACATATGATTGCAGGATTTGAAAGTCAAGAAAAGTGAGGAACATCATGTTTTCTCGCTTTTCTTAGTATGTAATACAGTGGTTGGCCATTTTTTATGAATAAAAAATAGGCCTAGTATAACAATAACGAGCTGAATGCCTCCCATTGAATTAATCGCAAAGTTAACATGATTATGAACGTTAACCGTATTAATGAAATCTTTATTTTTTTCATGAGTTTCTTTCACAAAACCCCTCCATTTCTTTATATGTATATGTTTAATTTCGTAAATCTTGCATCCATCCTATCTGCACATTCATTTTTCTTTCCATATTTAACGTGTATAATAGAAATAAATCATATAAATTGGAGGCAATTTAATTGAGCGATCGCTATGAACAATTAAAACTAGAACATCAATTGTGCTTTACCATTTATGCTACATCTCGAGAAATTACGAAAGTATACAAGCCCCTTCTCGATGAACTCAATGTGACATACCCTCAATATTTAGCGTTGCTTGTCTTATGGGAAGAAGAAGAAGTAAGTGTGAAGCAGATGGGTGAGCGACTATATTTGGATTCTGGCACGTTAACGCCTATGCTAAAACGAATGGAACAGCAAGGATTACTTACTCGTCAACGATCGTTAGAAGATGAACGAGTGGTCACTGTTCGTTTAACGGAAGAAGGTAAACAATTAAAAGATAAAGCATGTCATATTCCAGATGCCGTGTTTAGCATGTCTAATCAATCACCTCAACAACTTTCTCATTTAAAGCAAACGTTAAACGATTTACTAGCAGCGCTTCATACTTATAATTCTGCAAAATAAAAAAAGCCCAAAAGGGCTTTTTTTATTTTGCAGTTACATTTAGCTCTACATCAATGTTTCCGCGAGTTGCTTTTGAATATGGACAAACACCGTGTGCTTTATGAACAAGCTCCTCAGCTTCTTCTTGTGATACACCTTTTATTTCAACATTTAATACGACACCAATTTTATAACCGTTGTCACTTGCATCTTTCATTAAGCTAACTTCACCATGAATAGTTGATTCGATTTTTTTGCTTGCTTGACGAGCAACTAAATTAAGTGCCCCATCAAAGCACGCTGAGTAGCCTGCAGCGAATAATTGTTCAGGATTTGTTCCTTGTTCTTTAGAACCTGATCCTGGCATTACTAGCTTTGCATCTAATACTCCATCGTCTGATTTTACTCTACCTTCACGTCCACCTGTTGCTGTTGCTTTTGCTGTAAATAATACTGACATGTGATTCACCTCATCATTTTTTTGTTGTGTACAATTAAATATTACAAAATTAAATTTGAAACGTCAACTAATAAGCGTAACAAAAAAGCACGAAGTTTCCTTCATGCTTTTACATTCCCTTTTTTTGTTAGATTTATGCCTAAAAGTCCGTATTTAATTCTTTATTCCATTTCTCTTTCCACTCTTTGATTTGTGCATCAATTCGTTCTACTTCTGCTTCCATTTCTGCAAACTTTTTTTCTCTCATATGAGATGCATAATCTAACTTTAACTTCTGCATATCACTGATTAATGTAAGAACTTTTTCGCTCGTTTCACGGTCAAGTAAATTATGATTTGACAAGTATTGAAGACCACTTGAAAGCATGCTGTACTCACGGTTCGCTAGTGTTTGGTAAGTCTCTTTATCTTTATCAAATCGTTTCATCTCTGCTAAATGATCCCACGGATTAATTCCCGCTGTATGAGACCATGCTAGATCAATCATTGATGGTCGCCACTTCTCAATGATTTCCTCTCGCAATTCTTCTTTTGTACGAACAGTCGCATATTTACCACCACCAGCTTCAGCAACGGCTTTTAATTGATTTTGACCTTCATCATCTACATCAAAACCGATTATGTTTACTTTTGCCTTAATATTGGAATCGACTAATGATTCCGCAACCTTTGCAGGATCTCCTCCACACGTTTCAATGCCATCACTTACAATGTAAACCGTATTCTCGTACTCTTTGCCCTCGTAAGGTTGTAAGATGTTTTTAGCAGATTCAATTGCAGCCGTAAGTGGTGTCCAGCCAACTGCCTCAAAACCATTCATGGCTTGTCCAAACAAAGTCGAATCATATCGATTCATCTCATAAATCGTTTCAACGCCTTTACAAGAAAACTCTTTATCATTTTCTTCATTCGATCCTGTGTGTCCGTACACGACTAATGATACGTTCTCATCTTCAGGTAAGTTGTGTGCAAATTCTTTTACTGCTTCTTTTGCTAGAACCATTTTCTCTTCACCTGAAACTTTGCCTTTCATACTCCCGCTTGCATCAACTAAAATGACCGAATTACGTTTCATTTCAATTGATTTCCCCTCTTCGGTTTGAACTGTATCGGGCCCAGTTGGTAAATCTGCGTCTTGGCCTTTAAAAGAAGGCTCAAATGATTCCATCTTTTCGCTAGCTTCCTGATATGTACCTATTCCAACAAGATGCACTAAATAATTGTAAATGTCATCACTTGATGCATCTTTGTTTTCTTTCATAAAAGACGTTAACTCTTTTTCTAATTGCGGATCAATTTCTTTTTGTTTGAAATCTTCAAAGTCACTTCGATCAAGTTTCTTTATTTTTTCTTCATATTCTTTTACTAGAGTACCACTTTGCTGCTGATTAACCTCTTCAATTGTTCGTGGTGCTTGTTCATTTTTTATTGCTTCCGTTACTGCTTTTTCTTCTTTTTTCTCTTCAGACTTAGTAGCTACACCATTCGTCTCATCGCTTCCACAACCCGTTAAAAGAAAAAGAACAGCTATCATACTACCAATCCATTTGTATGTGTTCATCTATCTCACCTCTTTTTAAAATAAGACCCTTATATCATACTACAAATCTTTTATACCCTAACAAAAGCAAGTGATTTTTTACAAAAAATAGGATGAAAGATACACAAAAAAACAAGTAATAAATGGGACTGAAACCAAAGGGCAAGAACACTCTGTTTTGGACTCAGTCTCATTTTTCACTACTTGTCTTGATTGCTTTTTATCTCCATGCCTTTTTGAATAATATTATCGCCAAATTTTTGCTTAAGCTGATCGATTACTTTTAGTAGAGGTTCTTCACTGACTTCTTCTTCATATGTAAAGAGATTCAATTGTTTGATTGCTTTTTTCTTACGTACGACTTGAGAAGCGGTAACTCCCAACAAGCGAATAGAATCACCATTCCAATTCTTACGAAATAAACGAACAGCGTGATAGAAAAGATCCTCTTTTAATTCAATGACGTGTGGAAGTGTTTCGCTTCTTGTAACGGTTTGAAAATTGCTGTATCGAATGGTAATTTGAATATGCTGTGTGACGACTTTTTTTTGTTGCATTCGCTGACAAACAGATTGAGAAAGTCGTTCAAATGCTTGCAGTAGCACTCTCTCTTCCGTTTCATTTTTAGGTAACGTTGTTGAATGGCCAATCGATTTAAATTCTTCAGTTGCATTAGGGTTAACAACTCGGTGATCAACACCATTTGCTCGTTCAATAACAACTTTCCCTTTCAATCCGAGCACACTTTTTACGAGATGCTCGTCCGCTTTTGCTAATTGACCAATTGTTTCGATACCAACTTGATTTAACTTTTCAGCCGTTTTTTGTCCTATTCCGTGCATCTTACCAACGTCTAAAGGCCAAAGAACTTCTTGAACGTCCCTTTTACGAAGAACAGTAATGCCAAGTGGTTTTTTCATATCACTTGCGGTTTTAGCTAGAAATTTATTAGGAGCAATACCGATGGAAACGGGTATTTTTAATTGCGATAGCAAAGATTGCTGAATTTGTTCAGCAATCTCCAGTGGACTTCCTAGCGTAAAGGAACTCGTAATATCTAGATATCCTTCATCAATAGATGCAGGCTCTAACATATTTGAATAGCTTTTTAAAGAGTCAAACATCTTGTTTGATATTTCTCGATAAAGAGAAAAGTTAGGCTTTAAAACAACAAGGTCAGGACATTTTTGTTTTGCTTCCCAAAGCGGCATTGGAGCATGTACACCTTTACTTCTTGCTATGTAATTACACGTAACGACAATCCCTCGTCGTTCTTTTGGGTTTCCTGCGATCGCAACAGGTTTGTGGTTCAGCTCTGCATTATATGCTGCTTCAACGGATGCATAGAAGGCATTTGCATCAATATGAAGAATCACCCGGCCGTTTTTTGGATACATCTTTTTCATCTAATCACCTTACAATCAGAACGTATATTCTTATTATACATCATCGTTTGTAAAATCATAAGGTGAAAAGCATACTTAAGTGCTTGCAAAACTGATTTTAATAGACTTTTGTCATTTTATCTTAGCTTTATTTCTGAGATAGGATTGATCAGAAAAGAAAAAAGCTCACAGCAAGCGTGAGCTTTTTACATGATTTCAACCATACTCTCATATTCTCTTATGAAACTCTTCCTTGCACGAAATAAGGTTGATTTTAGCGTACCTACCTGCATATTTAGACGTTGAGCAATTTCTTCATATTTTAGCTCAAGTACGTACTTTAAAATAAGCAATCGACGATAAGTAGGATTTAACTTATTTAAGATAACGTGACACTCTAGGCAATTTTCATTTTGAAGCAAGCAAGTGATCGGACAGCAAGCACGATTATAAAACTCTTGACGCTTACACTTTTCAATGTACCGCTCTTTTACTTTCTGATGACGAATCGTATCGTAGTGCTTATTGATGGCGACTCGAAACATCCAAGCTTTTACCTTTTCAGGGTGGATTGAATCTTTCTGTTCTAAATATTTCAAAGCAACTTCCTGAGTTAAATCTTCTGCATCTTGCTGCGCGATTCCTTTCGCTTGTAAATAACGAAATAATTGCTTTAAAGATTCTTCAAAGGATGGAATGTCCTTTTCCGTACACATGATTGTTCTCCTTTTATTTATTGTTAAAGTGTTGCTTTACAAAGTCTGGTATTTTATCACTTCTAAACGAGCGAATAACTGGATACTTTTGTTTATTGTGATAAAAAGCGACAACGTACTCACCGCGATCATCCCAAATACTCGCTTTTAACATCACATCAATTTGACTAGCATCTGTCACTTTTAATGCATGAGGAGCTTTCTCTATTTCTTTTTGTTTTAACTCATCAATTGACTTGTTAAAGTCATTTTCAACAATAATGACTTGGTCGTAATCTTTACCCGTTGAACGTGCTTTCTCAAGTAAATTTTGCTTTGCTAACCACTGATCTACTCCTTCGTACGATTTGTTCCAACTCACATGACTTAACGCTTTTTTGTCAGGTCGAATCAATTCAATATCTCCCCACGGTTCCTGCCCTGGATATCTATATAAATCATCAAAGCTTTGTGTTCGCATGTCTTTCTCTATCACTTTTAAAAACTCACGAACTTGTTGTGGATCAGCTATCGTTACTTGTTTTTCTTGTCCATCATGCGAACGAAGTATCAATTGTTCTACATCATCTAGATTTTGGTCACGCAACAATTCATGATAATTTTCCATATGTTCATCTGACGAAACAATCGGCTCATAAAATAACTTATACTCTTTGGCTGGTACAATATATTGCCTTGTAATTTGTTTTCCATTTTTCAATTCATATAAGATAGCAACTGAACGAGCATGTTTCCAATCCTGTCTTACATATGCATGTTGTTCTTTCGCAACTTGCTTATGAAAGGCAATAATATGTTCAATATTTTCTGTTTCTCTATAGTAGAAAGGCTTATATTCGTTATACGCTTGGTCATCTTCAAAGTTTTCTGGTGAAACAAACAATGGATAAAAATCCTCTGCAAAATATACTTTTTCTACATCTTCTACTTCGGGAACTTTGCGCTCAAACCCTGTTACATCCGCTTGCAAAATGAATCCTAACAATCCAAAAGCAACAAGAAAACCTACATAACCCTTCCACTTACTAAAGATTCTCCACGTCTTGTCTAGTATCATTTGTGCAATCACGTAACCTAGTAGTGCACCTGCTATATATCCAAATACTCCCCAATTAAATGAATATTGTACTTCTTGAAAATACAAGCCTCCAACAATGGCCACACAAAACGTCACGCCATATTTAAAAATAGGTTGAAGCGGCTTAAACGCAATCGCACTATTTGCGACTTCTACGTTTCGTTTAAGGTACATAAGTAAGGCCATCACATAGAAAAAGAGAATAAGGAAAGAATAAATCACCATTTCTGTAGTGGTTAACAGTCTGTCATTTGTCAGTTCCATGTAACGTGCTGGTAAAAATAAATTTTCAACAAAAGACCCATTAAAGTAATAATCCACAGCGAGTCCATTTAAAAAGTAACGTAAATTCATGATAACCATTATGGTAATTCCAACCGGAAACGCCAATAAGATATAGGTTAATAATCCGTGTAATATCGACATCCCTGTAAACACAGAAACAAAAATACTAGACGTATAAACTAAAAGTGTCATTAGAGTGACTGTAAAAAACCATTTCACTACATCTTCAGTTGAAAAGATATCTTGAATATTTAGAAATGGAATGAGTATTGCACTTAATAGTGTAATAAGAACGATTGGTAGGATTAAAAGAGCTGCTCCAACACCTACTTGTTGATGAAATAACTGCTCACGCTTTACTGGCAAGCCATGCATAAAATCAGCTGATAGTTTTACATGCATGTAACGAAATAAAAAGATTGCAAGTAACACGGGTACCGTAAATACAAAGATTACTTGTAAGTCACCCATGACTGAAAACAGGTTAAGAGGTAGCTGCTCAAATGGATCTCGCTCTTGTGTATATTTCATTAAAAGTTGCAATGGCAGTGAAAAGAATAATAATACAAAATAAAGTAAGCTCGCCCAGCCGACATTCCGGATTGTTTGAACAAAAATTCCTCGATTAAACAAGAATGTTTTCGATGGCATAACCCACATCCCCCATCTCATAAATAAATATTTCTTCTAATGTAAGCGGTAAGATATCAAATACAACCGGTTGTTGCGACTGTACAAATGATGCAATTTTTTGTTCCTTCCCTCTCACAATAAATAGTAAAACGCTTCCACGCTGTTCTTTGTGTAATATCTCTAATTCTTGTAAAAACGCAAGTGGTACATCTTTTTTAAAAGCCACTTGAATTTTATGAACATCTGATTTTAAATCATCTAATTCTTTTTCAATCATTAACTTTCCTTGATGTAAAATTCCAATATAATCACATAAATCTTCTACTTCTCGAAGGTTATGAGAAGAAATTAAAACGGTCATTTCACGATCTGCAACATCTTGAATTAAAAGATTGCGGATTTTTTGTCTCATGACCGCATCTAATCCATCTAGCGGCTCATCTAGAATAAGAATATCGGGCATGGCTGATAAAGCGAGCCAAAACGCAACTTGTCGCTGCATCCCTTTTGACATTCGGTGAACTTTTTTCGTAAGAGGAATAGGGAAAGCTTCTGCTAGTCGTTCGAAACGTTCTTCGTTCCATTTCGGATAGATGCTACGATAAAAGCTTGCTAGTTGCTTAATTGTCGATTGAGGAAAAAAGTATAACGAGTCTGATAGAAAAATAAGGCGCTCTTTCATCTCTGTGTTTTCAAAAATGGGCTGACCATCTATTTTGATTTCTCCACTGTCTTGCTTATAAATACCGGCTAGCATTTTAAGCAAGGTTGTTTTACCCGCACCGTTTGAACCTAGAAGACCATAGATGGATCCTTTTCTAATATGTAAACTCACATCCTGAACGGCTTCGTTGTCTTCATATTCTTTTTTTAAATTTTTTACATCAATCATTCTTTTCTCCCCCTTTCACCGTTTGCTCTGCTTCAGTAATAAGAGACAGGATTTCTTCTTTTTTCAACCCTAAATACATCGCCTCTGAAATCAATTTAACTAATTCTTCTTTCATCTTTTTCACCTTTTCATTATTTGATGCAGCAGATTGCGGTGTCACAAAACTTCCTTTTCCAGGAATCGAATAAATGTAACCTTGACTTTCTAATTCTCGATACGCTTTTTGAATGGTATTTGGATTAATGGTTAAATCTTTTGCAAGTAACCGAACAGACGGCAATTGCTGATCAGCTTGAAATATTTCATGAATAATGAGCTCTTTTAGCTTTTCAACTAACTGCTCATAGATTGGTTTACGACTTCGGATATCTAAATCAAACATGTTGTACCTCCTTTCTCTATTCTAAACCGTATGGTGTGTACTAAGTGTACTAACTGTATTAATTTTCATACTACAGTTATAATTATATGCTTTATAGTAGAAAAGACAACCCCTTTTTTTACAAAACATAAAAAAACGCAACCATCTTGGTTGCGTTTCCCTTATAGGACGTATGTGGCAAGTGTACGTTGAACGTCGAATATATTTTTATCTTTCTTAAATTCTTTTGAAATTGGGATTGATGCTCCTGAAATCCAAATTTTCAACTCAGCATCTAAATCGAAGCGCCCCGCTGTTTCAACACTAAAATGTGTGACAGAATTGTATGGAATTGAATGGTACTCTACTTTCTTCCCTGTGACTCCTTGCTTGTCAACGAGAATAAGACGTTTATTCGTGAACACAACTAAGTCTCGAATGATTTTATACGCCTTTTCCATTTTTTCATTTTGCACAAAAATCAGTTCTAACTCTTGCTCAACTGCCTGTAAATCTACTTCTGAGGCGTTGCCTAGTAACCCGTCTAATATACTCATCATTGTAGCCTCCTTTTCACCTTCCTATTTCTATTCTACTTTGTATCTGGGTATTCCTCAAATGGAGCAATGTTTGTACTGTTTTCCTTTACTTCAACACATCCTCATACTACACTTTTGATATAACGTTAGAGAGGAATTTACATAGATGAAAACTGAACGATTGTATTACACAAATCCGTATACACACACATGGACAGCAACCATTACCGATGTCTATGAAAAAGATGACCACTATATAATCAAGCTAGATAAAACTGCCTTTTATCCTGAAGGTGGAGGTCAACCTTCAGATCATGGGACAATTTCTGGTATGGAAGTGTTAGAAGTATTTGAAGAAAATAACGATGTTTTTCATAAGGTAAAGAACAAGCCCGCAAAAAGTGATGTTACATGTGTCTTAGATTGGCAAAGACGTTTTGATCATATGCAGCAACATACAGGTCAACATTTGCTATCAGCAATTTGTATAGAAGAATACGATGCTCATACCCTAAGTTTTCACTTAGGTTCGGAGGATACAACAATTGATTTAGCCGTTGCTTCATTGGATGAACAACAACTTCAGCATATCGAACAAAAGGTAAACGAAGCTATCTATGCCAATAAAGAGATTTTGACGTATTATCTTCATCGCAATGATCTATCGACGATTCCACTACATAAAATCCCAGATGTAACAGATGAGAACCTGCGAATTGTGGAAATTAAAGATATTGATTATTCTGCATGTCGTGGAACCCATGTTTCTCGAACAGGCGAGCTAGGATTAATGAAGCTAAGTAAAACGGAAAAGCAAAAAGGATATACACGACTCTTTTTTAAATGTGGAATGCGCGCAAAAGAAGACTACCAAGAGGCGCAACACATTTTACAAACACTGAGCCAAATGTTTAGTACGAGTCGTAGCGGTATTTTAGATCGAGTTAAAAAGCTAGAGCAAGAGCAAAAGCAGCTTCAAAAAGAACTAGAAAAACTCAAGCTAGAAAACGCCAAGCGCTTAACCAAGCAGCTAGTCAACCAATCAGAAAACAGCTTTATCTTTCATATTTTTGAGGAAGAATCAATGAAAGATATTCAGCTAATGGCAAAAGAAGTGTTATCACAAACAAATTGTGTTATTCTCTTTGCATCAACTTCTGAACAGAAAGTATTACTTAGCCATAATGGCGCTACTTCTATTCATTGTGGCTCTCTTTTAAAAGAGCATCTTTCCTCCTTTAATGGTCGTGGTGGTGGAAACGACAAACAAGCACAAGCAAGCTTTACAAACCAAGAAGATTGGGCTAACTTCCTTTCTCATATTAAGCCATTTCTGAGTTAAACATATATAAACATAAAAAAAGAACTTCACTTGGAAGTTCTTTTTTATGTTATTTGTTTTCTTTTAGCTAATACACTACGTATCATAAAATAGCTGATTTCATCAGGAAGAGCTTCTTTTATCGGCTTTAGTCGCTCATCTTCCATTTGATTAATCGTTTCTTCAATTAATGATTCGTATTCAGATGGAACAAATCTGTTCCAATCCATTTCTTTTCCATCTTGATAACAACGCATAAGGTGATTTTCAATCGTTTGAGTACTTAATTCACGTTGTTTAGCAACGTCTTCAATTGCCATTCCTTCTTCTATCACCATTTTGTATGACACTTCATGAGAGGCCTCATCAGTCGTTGCTTTCTTCTTTTTAGATGCCGTTTCGACTAGTTCCACTTGACGTTTTCGTTCTGGGTTCTCGATGCAAAATTGATGGATTGCTTCAATAAAACGATTGCCATATTGCTCTTGCTTACGCTCTCCAACTCCCTTGACACCTAAGAACTCGTCACTATTTTGTGGTAACTGAGCACTCATATCTCGTAAGCTTTCATCTGAAAACACGACAAACGGTGGTACCCCTTCTTCTGATGCAATTTCTTTTCGAATCGCACGCAAATGCTCAAACAGTTCATCATCACGAACGAGTTGTCTTACTTGTACTTGTTCTTTACGCATGACTTTTTCGTTTCCTAGTAATACATCTCGTCCTCGATTGGTTACGGTTAACGTAGGAAATTGCCCTTGTCCGACTGCGATATACTGTTCAGAAATTAAATATTCAATAAAGTTACTCACATCTTTGACCGATTGCTCTTTCATCACACCATATGTGGAAAGAGAATGAAAGTTAAAATCTATCACCTTTTTATTTTTAGAACCTGTTAACACTTGGGCAATCATCGTTTTACCAAATCGTTCACCCATACGAATCATACAGGATAATACTTTTTGGGCATCAATGGTCACATCAACCGCTGTTCGATCATCTCGACAATTTCCACATCGTCCACATCGATTTGGCTTTTCTTCTCCAAAGTAGTGTAAAATAAACGCCTGCAAACACCCTTCAGTATGACAATAGTTCACCATTTGCTGAAGCTTTTCCAAATCCTGTACTTGGCGATTTTGATGAAACGTGGTTTGTTCAATTAAATAACGCTGCACACGAATGTCTTGAGGAGAGTAAAGAACGATACACTCACTATCAAGTCCATCACGACCTGCACGACCCGCTTCTTGATAATAGCTTTCCATGTTTTTAGGAAGCTGAAAATGAATGACATATCGAATGTTTGACTTATCGATTCCCATTCCAAAAGCAGATGTCGCAATCATCACTTGAACATCATCTTGTAAAAATCGCTCTTGTTCGAGGGCTCGGCTTTGATCATTCATCCCAGCATGATAGCGACCAACATTGACTCCATTTTGCTGTAAGTGCTCATATAAATGGTCCACTTCTTTTCTAGTTGCCGCATAAATAATTCCTGATTCTTGTTCATTTTGTTTAACATAACGGTCAATATAAGAAAGACGATCTTCACCTTTCACAACAGAAAACGATAAATTTTTTCGTTCAAATCCAGTAATAACGGTATGCTCTTCATCAATGTTTAACGAATGACAAATGTCTTCTCTAACTTGAGGAGTCGCCGTTGCTGTTAACGCCACGACAGTCGGTTGGTCTTCTAGCTGTGCAATCATTTGATGAATGCGTAAATAACTTGGACGAAAATCATGTCCCCACTGTGAAATACAGTGTGCTTCATCAATTGCCACAAGTGGAATAGGTAAGAATCGGAGCTGCTCTAAAAAAGCTGGAGACTCTAACCTCTCTGGCGCTACATATAGAAGTTGATATTCACCCATTTTCACTTCATTTAACCGTTCATTGACCTCTGTAGCCGTTAAAGAACTATTGATAAACGTTGCTGAAATCCCGACTTGATTCAATGCATCTACTTGATCCTTCATCAATGAGATAAGAGGTGAAATAACGAGCGTTGTTCCTGGTAGAATCAAAGCAGGTATTTGATAACAAAGCGATTTACCTCCACCAGTTGGCATAATACATGCCACGTTTTCGCCCTCCAATACATGACGAATGGTCTCTTCTTGTCCACCGCGAAATGAATCATAGCCGAAATAAGACTTTAAATGCTGTAATGCTTGTTCAAAACTCATAAAACTACCTCCTGGATTTCAATTGTTACTTCATTGGGAAGAAAAAAGAAAGAGGATGTTACCTTGTCATTGAGGAATGTAAGAGAGAGCATGTCTAGTGTAACAGGAATTGAATAAATTCGAAACTTATTTCTTACTTGGAGGAATTTAAATGAATGCAACAGGAGTTTTTTTATACCCTCGCTTTAGTGAATATGAAATATCTGTTCTTCTCTCTGTTTTACAACAAAGTAAAAAGACAATCATAACAATTGGATTAGATGACTCTAAACTAAGAGGAGAAGCTGGTTTAACGTGTGTGCCAGACACAACGATTGCTAACATAAATCTAGAAAATATTGATAGCCTTGTTCTGCCTGGGGTAGATGACTTTGCTCATTTAGTTCATTGTGAAGCTCTGTATACTTTTTTACAAAAAACATCCAAATACAATCTGACCTATGGCGCCATTTCGAGCGCTCCATATTTTCTCGCAAAAAGTGGATTATTAAATGAATACCAATACACAACAGGCTTAACGAAAGAACAACGTGCCTTTTTAAATGTATTTAATGAACACAACTACCAATCAAAGCCGGTCGTTCAAGATCAAAAAATAATCACGGCTAGAGGATCAGCGTTTATTGACTTCGCACTTTTATTTGGAAAAGCTTTGAATCTCTCTTTTAATGAAAAATGGTATAAATAAAGAGACTGAGTTGATTAACCTTTCAACTCAGCCTCTTCTATTTCATCATACATCTCGGTTGCGGTCTTTGTTAGCTTTTGCAGCATATCATGAAACGCGTATTTCTCTTCATCATTAAGTGCTTCAAAAAAGCGATCGGTCACTTCAATACTAATCCGCTCCGCTTCTTTCACCGTTTCAATACCCTTTTCAGTTATTGTTACTTGATGAGCGCGTTTGTCCGTTGGGTGTGGCACTTTTTCAATACAATTCATATCACCTAATTCTCGAATAAGAGAGACCATCGTTGCTTTATCAATGCTAACTAAATCTGTTAGTCTCGCTTGCACTTGAGGACCATGATTATCGAGCGCCATCAGTACACCAAGATGATGTGGTGTAATCCCAATTTGATGAAGAGACGAAGAATAAATGACTTTTGCTAATTCTCCTAACTTACCGAACGTGAATCCCATCCACTTTGATAAATAACTCGGAAAGTGTCGCTCTGTTGTCATAATCATCACCTTCTATCTAAAACAGAAATCTTGTGTAAAAAAGGTGTAGAGATCTACACCTTCTTTCTGGTTAAACTAAATTCAATTAATTTTGCGTAGCTTTGCAACTAGTAGATACAACGCTGGGACGATAACTAACGTTAAGATGGTTGAAAACAACACACCTGACACAATTGAAATCGCAAGCGGCTTAAACAGAGGATCATTACTAAATGCAACCGGTAGTAATGAAACAAGTGCTGTAAAAGCTGTTAGTAAGATTGGTCGAATACGTGAACGACCTGCTTCAATAATTGATTCAATTAAGTCCATGCCTGCTTTGCGACGCTGTTCGATGAACTCAAATAAGACAACCGAGTTACGTACAACGATTCCTGCTAATGAGACAATTCCCATTGTTGCCATAAAGCTAAATGGTGTTTGTGTCACAAATAGTCCTGTTACTGCACCTGCAATCGCCAAATATACAGTTCCTAATACTAGTAATGGCAATAAGAATGAATTGAACTGAAGGGCAATTGTTAAATAAATAAGAACCATGACTACACCAAATAAAAGCGTAATTTCCACAAAGAATTGAGTTTGGTCATCGTTTTCGCCGCCTGTTGTTAACTGATAACCTTCCTCTCCATACTTCTTCTGTAAGTCTTTTACAATCTCTTGAACGTCTTCTTTAAACGTTTCAGATTTCCCTGGATATGCTTTTAACGTAATGGTACGCTCACTGTTTTTATGAGGGATCGTTTTGTACTCTTCTACTTTCTTTTCGGTTACAAAGTCACTCAATGGTGCAAGCGTGGGAACAGGTCCCTCTGTTTGAACAGGTACGTTAATTTCTTCTAAATTAATACCGTTTTTGTGTGTTTCTTCATCTAATTTCAACTTCAAGTCTATGTCATCTTGACCACGTTGATAAGATCCTAATGGTACGCCGTCTGTAACGATGCGTAGCTGATCGCTGATAAATTTAGCATCTAGTCCTTGCTTAGCCATTTCTTCACGATTTAGCTCATATGTTACGGTTGAAACTGGCTCTTTCACATCATCAATGACGAGTCCGTTATCAATTTCTTTAATATCACTTCGAAGTTCATTTTTAATTTCATTTAATTTCGTAAAGTCCTCTCCCGAAATATCAACAGTCACTGGAGCACCTACTGGCGGTCCCTGAACAATCGTATTTAAGAAAATTTCAGCATCGGGATATGATTCACGAAGCGGTTCTGTCATCTTATCAATAAACTCTGTGGCCGTTACATTGTCATTATCAACGCGGGCCACAATTTGTCCTGTATTGCTTCCAGCATTGTTAACACCTTCATTAAATAAGTTTGGTAATCCTTTACCTGCAAAAATAGCGGTTTCTTCAATTCCTTCTATCTTATTGATGTCGTCTGTCATTTTTTCAAGTGTTTTATAAGTTTCAGTTAATGACTTCTCAACAGGTAACGTTACGTTAACAACAACCTCTTTCTTATTGGCTGCTGGGAAAAATTCGAACGGTGTTAAAAATGCTAAGCCAAACAGTAAGGTCGTAACCACTACCCCACCAATTCCCACAGCAAATGGTCTTTTTAGTACATTAGCTACCACTTTATCTGCGTAAAAATCAGATAACCTTCTTAATGGTTTACCAATAAGGCCTGGTTCACGTTCACTGTTCTTCTTCCCATCCTTGTTTTTATTCACAGCGTATTGATAAATGGGAACAAGAGTTAACGAAATAACCATAGACGCAATAATGGTAAGCACTAAAACCGTCGGCAGTGAACGAATGAATGCTCCGTTTCCTCCTGATAAAAATACAAGTGGTAAGAATGCAAATACAACGGCTAAAGTAGAGGTAATAATTGAACCCCACACTTCTTTAATTCCATTTATAGTTGCAGGTAAAATCCTACCTTGTTCTTTATAGTTTCGTAAAATATTATCGTTAACAACGATAGCATCATCAACAAGGATTCCAAGGGCAATAATTAAGCCAATGACCGAAATTTGGTTAAGGTCCACATCTAAAAACGGAAGTGGTATGGCACCTAGCGTAATTGAAAATGGAATAGCCAATGACACGATAAAGGCTCCACTTAATGTTAAGCCTAACGTCGTAATGATTATAACGGCAATAACCGCTAACAACGCATCACGAGTCAAATCTTTAAAGATAGAATCGACATCCGCTTTTTGTGAATAATATGTTACAAGATCAACATTGGTAGGTAGTGCCTTCTCGTTATCTTTTACAACCTGATCTACTTTTGTGAAGATGGTTGGAATATCCAATCCTTGCTCTACATTTACGGTTAACGAATAAGCTGGCTGTCCCTTATACGTTACAATGTCCTCTACTTCTTTTTCGCGATATTCAAATGAACCAAGTTCACTAAGTTTCATTGCTTCATTTTTCGTCTTAGATTGAAGTGTAATCTCTTCTACTTGTTCAACAGATTTAAAGTTTTCTAAAGATAATGTGTACTCCTTATTATCTTGTTGAACGTTTCCTAGTGGCGTTGTATCAAACTCGTTGTTAATTGCTTGAATAATCGAAGACACATTTAAGCCATTCTCTATTAGCTTCTGACTATCAGCTACAAATACAGCTTCTTCTTCTGAGAATCCTTTAATTACAACATCGCTGACACCTTTTACTTCAAGAAGTTTTTCTTTTAGTTCATTGATTGCTTGCTTTGACTCTGCGAGTGTTTGTTCATTATTAGCAACAAACATGTACGAGGATATCGGTGATTTTCCGAAGTCATCGTTAAACGTTGGATCTAATGCTCCATCTGGTAAATTTTTCGATGAATCTAACATCACTTGTTGAATTTCATCCGCCACCTCTTGAAATTCAGCACCATCATTAATTTCAATAATTACATTTGAAAATTCACGCGTTGAAACTGAGTTTACAGAATCAATTCCTCTAATATCATCTAGCGCCTTCTCAAATTTGTCTGTTACATCACGTTCTATTTGTTCAGCATTCGCCCCAGGGTAAACCGTTGATATTGATACGATATTTGGTTTGAATTCAGGTAGCTCACGCTTTGGTAAAGTGTAAAATAAATATCCACCTACAATGAGAGCTACAAAAAATAAAACAAGTATGAGCTTTCCTCGCTCTAAAAATTTCTCAAACATTAGTAATAACCTCCCTTACGCGCATAATGTTAGCTCAACAAACGTTTGTTGGTCAAACATTAATGTGCTGAACGAGTCATCGTAAATTTTCCTTCTATTATTGACGAAAAAAGACAAGTTTAAAAAGTCAACTTGTCTTTTTTATCTGTTCAATTTTAATTGTTTTCGTATAAAAATCGTATACATATACAAGCTCTTCTTCTAATTCAACAAGTGCTAGCTTCGGTTTTGTTGTGACTTGTGCACCTAAATCGATAGCAATTCTTGCACCATCATGTGTGACGCGTGTTGTAGGGGTGTGACCATGAACCACACACTTTTTATCTGTTTCACTTAAAAGCTGTTTTTTATCAATAGCATAAAACTCTTTCTTTTTCTGCCATAGGTAATTACGATTTATCTTTTCTACGTGATAAGGTAGTTGAAAACCAGCGTGTGAATAAATAAATGCCTCGTCTTCATATGTAAGGGGTAACTGTCGAACCCAATTTACTATTGCACTTGCTCCTTCATGACGAAAAGCTAGATTAATACTTTCAGCTGCTTGTCTTCCTCCAAAATGTGTCCACATATCAGACTTTTCCCCAACATACCAAAGCATCATTTCTTCATGGTTACCAATGGTTACATGAACGTTGGAACATGATTGCTCAAGCGTATGGATTTCCTTTAATACAGGTCCACTATCTGGGCCTCGATTAATCATGTCACCTACTACGACTAGCTGATCTACTCCGGGATTTAATTTTACATATTCAAATAACCTCATCATTTCATTATAACTACCATGTATATCACTTATCACAAATCTTCTCATCATATCCATCCTTTAAACTAAGTTAACTTAATTCTAAAGGAAATAGAAAAAGTAAGCCAGGTAACCCTGACTTACTTTATGTTAAGAGCTTAATGCTTGCAGACCTGCTTGATTTAAAAAGTTCCATGGCTTATTAAAATGCGGTTGGAAGAAGAAGTCAACAAAACCGAGCTGATCAACAGTCATATCATTTTGAATACAAACAGACAATGTGTTAATGGCTTGTGTGACGTCCACCTTCGAAATAACTTGTGCCCCTACAATTCGTCTTGACTCTTCCTCATACACTAATTTCAACGTAATTTTTTCGTATGTCGGCATAAACTCAGGTCGATTGTTCTCAGAGATTGTGATACTTTTCACATTCATACCGAAAAATGAAGCAGCTGTTTCCGTCACACCTGTTGATGCCATATTATAGTCATAAATGTGTAAACCTGATGTTCCTTGAGTACCCATATACTTAATGGTTGGCTTCATTAAGTTTTGAGCTACTAACGTTCCCATACGAACAGCATTTGTTGCTAATGGGATATACGCGTGCTGACGAGTTGGGTTATAGTAAATGGCACAGCTATCTCCTGCCGCAAACACATCTTTGTTACTTGTACGCATGTACTCATCCACAATAATTGCGCCATTTTCTAACATGTCAACTTGTCCTTTTACTAAGTCTGTATTAGGTCTGAATCCTACGCATAAAATGACTAAATCTGCTTCATACTCACCTTTTGTCGTGATTACCTTCTCTACTTTTCCATTTGAACCTTCAAATTTAGTAACAGATTGGTTCATCGCTAACATGACGCCACGATTGGTTAGTTCTTCTTCAACAACTGACGTAAATTCTGGATCTAAATATTTACTTAAGATTCGATCTGCTCCATCAATGAATGTTACTTCTTTCCCATACACTTCAAAGGCTTCAACTAGCTCTACACCGATATATCCAGCACCAATGACGGCAATCTTCTTCGCTTTTTTTGCTTTTTCAATAATATTATTTGCATGAACAAAGTTTTTAGATAATACGATATTTTCAAGATCAATTCCTTCTAAATTCGGAATAATTGGCCATGATCCTGTTGTCATAACTAATTTATCAAAAGAGTCTTCGAATTGTTCGTTTGTTTCAATATTTTTCACTTTAATTGTTTTTAATGCTGTATCAATATTTAATACTTCATGTTTCATTTTCATGTTTACACCCAAATTTTTCAATTCATCTGGTGATGAGTAAAATAAACCATTTGCGTCTTTTACGACTCCTCCAACATAAAGAGCGATTCCACAAGATAAAAATGAAACATTGTCATTTTTTTCATAAACGGTAATTTCAGCTTGTGGATAAAGTGTTGCCATATTTTTCACAGCCGCTGTACCAGCGTGCGTGCATCCTACAACTGCAATTTTCATGTAAACACCCTCCTAGGATTTTGTTTGTGAAGTTTTTCACATATAATTGTGAAAAACTTCACATATCCTTTACAGTTTTTATTATACACACCGTATAAATAGTTTTCAACTATATTTGTGAAGTTTTTCACAAATATTTTTTTTGTAAAAAAAGACAAGTTCTCTCTTCTTTTTAACATATAAATAAATTAAAAGAAGAGTCAGGAGGAATTTTTGTGAAGTTGATGATTGTTAAAAGAAAGTGGCTTACAATACTCGCACTTGCATTAGCGGTTGGACTAGTTAGTTGGTATGTATCCAATACAGACGTGCAAGTAACAAATGGAGAACAAACACAACAAAAGTTCGTAATTAATATGGTTACGGGAGAGTTTTCATCAGAAACCGAAGACGGAAAAGAAATAGAATCATATCGTTGGGATCCAGGTACCGTCATGATTCCGAAGGGAAAAGAAGTGCTACTTAGCATCTATGGTGTAAATGGAAAAGAACACCCTTTTATTATAGAAGGGACACATTACAAAGGGACGGTAAAAAAAGGAGAAGAAACTCTTTTGTCAGTTCAATTTGATAAAGCTGGCATTTATCGACTGATTTGCAAAACTCATGCTCGTATCGAAAACAACGGTCCAATGATTGCTTATTTAATTGTTGATTAAAAAAGCAGCAGTGTCTAAAGAATACTCTTTTTGACACTGCTGCTTTTTGCTTTTGCTAAGCAAGGACTTTTTTAAGTTCTTCGTTCAAACCACATTAACCCAATTGTTCCAGCACCAACATGGGTGCCAACTACAGGGCTTAAAGGTCCAATTTCTACATTAAAATTCGGATCAATTTCTAATAATCGCTGCTTCCATTCCTCGGCTTTTTCAAGGATTTCACTGTGGATAATCGAAACTCCGTATAAAGAATACGAATCATATGACTGTTTAAACAGCTCAAAAATTCGATTTTCGGCTTTTTTCATCGTACGAACTTTTTCAAGAGGGACAAGAGCTCCATCTTGAAACTCTAAAATCGGTTTAATTTGAAATAAATTACCTAATAGCAAGCCTAAACCAGAGACGCGACCACCTTTGTGCATCTGCTCTAAGCTACCAATCAAATTAAGACCTCTTACTTCATTCGGCATTTGTTGAAGACGTGTAACGATTTCTTCTGTAGACACACCTTCTTGCTCTAGTCGAATACCTTCTAACATCATATATTCTAGTGCTTTTGCACCAATCTTCGAATCAATATGCACCATTGGAAATCCAGCCATTTCAGCAGCCATAACTGACGAATTGTATGTTCCACTTACTTTTGACGTCACATGTATTGCAATTCCCATTTCATATTCTTCTTTTAACTTTTCATATAGCTCAACAAACTCTCCAACAGAAGGCTGACTTGTTGTTGGTAGTTTATCTGCTTCTTTTAATTGAGCGTAAAATTCTTCAACTGTTAAATCAATACCATCTTTGTAAATGGTTTCTCCAAAAATGAGAGATAAAGGAACAACATACATTCCTTTTTCCTTTGCTAACTGTGGGGGAATACATGACACACTGTCTGTTACCCATGCAATTTTTCTTTTCAATAGTGAACCTCCTAAAAAAAACAGACGCTTCATACATTGTAACCGTATTCTTACTAGATTAATAGAAAAATTTATTGGAAATCTTTATTTTTTTTATTGAATGACACATTTAACGACACAACTTTTCCTTTTACTGGATTAAAGTGATGAAAGATTAACTTTTTTCTTCGTTTTCTTAAAAAATAAAAATAGAAGCCCCCTAGTTAGGCTTCTATTTCGCTAAATCCTTCTATTCTTTCTTGCCTTGCAACGCTTGTTTTAAAGCATCTCCTAAACTTGAACCAAACGCATTATCATCACTGTATTTTTTCAATAACTGCTTTTCTTCTCGCTTCGATACTTTCTTTTTCTTATCTTCCGCTTTTTCCACAACTTGACAGAGACGACATTGAAAATAGGTACCTGCTTTCCCTTCGTGAATCTCCATCTTTTTATGACATTGTGGACATCGACGATTTGATAGCTTCGGATCTTTAAAGCGTTTGTAGCTACATTCTCGGCTCGAACATATCAACATCTTACCTTGTTTTGTTTTCTTCTCTTTTAACAATTCTCCACACTCAGGGCATTTTGAACCCGTTAAGTTATGTGGTCGATACGTTTTTTCGCTGTTTTTCACTTCATGAACAAGCGACTTTGTTTGTTGGCGAATATTGGCTAAGAACTGCTTGGCATTCCCTTTTCCTTTAGCAATTGCTTCTAACTCTTTCTCCCACTTCGCCGTTAATTCTGGTGATTTTAATTCATCTGAAACAAGGTCTATCAGTTGCTTTCCTTTTTTTGTTGGGTGAAGACGATTATTTTGACGGTCAATTGATTCATTTTGAAGTAACTTCTCAATAATATCAGCTCTTGTAGCAGGTGTTCCAAGACTATGCTTTTCCATTTGTCCTAGTAAATCTGCTTCTGAAAAACGTTGCGGCGGTTCAGTAAATCCATTTCTTAGAGAGACGTTTTGTACATGTAGAGTACTACCCTCTTTTATATTTTCAAGAGCCACATGTTCTTCCTCAGACTCTTTTCCATCTATTTTTTTAAACCCCGCTTCAATCACTTGTTTTCCGCTTGTGACAAACCTTTCATCATTGATACTAAGCTCTACTTTTATCACTTCATACTTATGAACAGGATAGAAAAGTGAAATAAATCGCTTCGCAATGATATCATATAATTTGCGTTCATCCGCTGATAGCTCCCCTAAATGTACAGGCTCGTCTGTGACAATGATTGCATGGTGATCAGTTACTTTTTCATTATTTACCACACGCTTTGGTAAAATAGGTTGTTTGCCTAACAGTGGTTTCACTTCGTCTCTATAAACACCGGATATGCTTTCTAATCGTTCCTTCATTGTGCCTACCATGTCGGTCGTTAAATACCTAGAGTCTGTTCTTGGATATGTGACAAGCTTATGTTGTTCATATAACTTTTGTAGAACATTTAACGTTTTTTTAGCTGAAAAACCGAAGCGTTTATTAGCATCTCTTTGTAATTCATTTAAATCATATGGAAGAGGCTGTACTTCAACATGTTCTTTACGTTGAATTAACTTAACGATTGCTTCTTTTCCACTTGCTTTTTCACAAATACGCTCTGCTTCTTCTTTATTAAACAATCGTTTTTCATTTTGACGTTGCCACTGCGCAGTAAACGAACGAAACTCTGCTGAAAGTGTCCAATACTCTACAGGCTTGAACGTGGTGATGACTTGTTCACGCTCTAAAATCATTGCAAGAGTTGGTGTTTGAACGCGTCCTGCTGATAATGGCTCTTCATACTTCGTAGTAAGGGCACGCGTTACATTTAAACCTATTAACCAATCAGCTTCTGAACGACAAACTGCTGATTCATATAAACGGTTAAATTGCTCACCTTGTTGGAGATTTTTAAAACCATCTTTAATGGCTTTATCGGTTTGTGACGAAATCCATAGACGCTTAAACGGTTTATTCCAACGTACCTTCTCAATAATCCAGCGTGCGACAAGTTCGCCTTCTCGTCCTGCATCCGTTGCGACAATCAGCTCTTTTATATCTTTACGTTTTGCTAAGTCAGAGACCGTTCGGAACTGTGGACTTGTTTTACGAATAACTTTTAACTTCATTTGATCCGGCATAATCGGTAAATCTTCTATTCTCCACGTTTTATAGCGATTATCATAATCTTCTGGTGTTTGTAATTCAACTAAATGTCCAAGTGCCCATGTTACTACATAGTTAGGTCCTTCAATGTAGTTCCTTTTAGTTTGCGTGCAACCTAAAACACGTGCAATCTCTCTGGCTACACTTGGTTTTTCTGCTAAGACTAATGATTTCATATATGTATACCTCCAATTCACTCGTTTTATTATACAGGAAATGAATCTATTTGTAACAATCATCGCTTTTCGATGAATAAAAAGCAGGCTCATACATAATTGTATGAGCCTGCTTAAAAGAGGCCTGTTCAAGAGAAAGTAACCATTATCTTTTAACATAGGCCATATTTCTTACGTAAAGTATTCAATTTTAGCATTCGGAAAGTATTGATCGATGTAATCCTCTAACGTTTCACGTAGTTCTTGCTCTTCGTCTTTACTGTATACATATTTTCCAATGCCATAACGCCCCCACTTATAACGGCGCTCTTCTTCATTCATTTCTAGCTTTGTTTTTGGATAGTTCTTTTCAATTACTCGCTTTGCTGGCTTCGTGAATCGATGTTGAATCATCTCAAATGTAATATCATCCCTCGCACTTTCAGGAATCGAGTCATTTAGCTTTTCAAACATTTCACGATATCCATCTTGCCAGCCATCATGAATATAAATAGGTGCAATAATAAAACCTAATGGATATCCAGCTTTTGATACTTTTTGTGCAGCTTCAATACGATTAGTTAATGGTGAAGTACCTGGCTCAAAGTATTTAATAACATAATCAGCATTAATACTAAAACGGAAGCGAGTACGTCCATTATGATTAGCATCAAGTAAATGATCAACATGATGAAACTTTGTCACAAAGCGTAGTTGTCCTAAATCACTTTGTCCAAAATATTCAATGGCTCGCTTTAACGTATGTGTAAGGTGGTCAATTCCAACAATATCAGAGGTACATGCTGCTTCAAATCGCGTTATTTGCGGTGCGCGCTCTTGCATATATTTTTCAGCTTGATCGAGAATCTCTTCTACATTGACATATGTGCGGATGTAAGGCTTGCTTCCCATCGTTGTTTGTAAATAACAATAATGACAGTGTCCCATACATCCAGTTGCAAATGGAATGGCGTATTCTGCTGATGGCTTTGATGTATCAAACTTTAACGTTTTTCGTACGCCAATAACCAATGTTGATTTTGCATTTCGATATTTTTGCAAATCATTTTTACCCGGTATGTTCCGAACTTGGTTATGAGACGTTGTTTCACGAATTTCTAATCCCATTTTTTCGAATTTTTCTTTTAGCTCTACCCCTAGCGGATAGTCTAACGCTTTAGGTTCAATATAAACCAATTGAGGTACAAATGGTTTGATCATTTCGTCCACATCCTTTGCTGATTGACACATTTGTACCTTTATTTTTCTAATTGAGATCAAATTATATGCTGAAAGATATTCCCTATAATTAGTTGTACTGCTCGTAATCAAAAATTTTATTATACATTTGTTCTGCTTCTTCAAAAGTAGGATATACGGCATCATCTTCAGATAATAAGTGATAGGACTCATGTAAAAATAACGCAACATCTCCTGGCTGTTCAGGGTGTTCTACAATCTCGGCTTGTTGGATATTAGCTACATTGGCTGTATGTGGATTACGGTAAATAACAAAGACTTGATCGCCTACTTGGTACTCTCTTTGTGACATGTTGACCATTCCTTTCCTATTGTTATTTACTCGTAGCTTGTCCCCCGATTGTTTTTTTTTACATAACAAAATGTGCTAATTTATAAAGGTTAGCTCAATCTAAACCGTTAATCGTTTTATAAGCTGTGTGGAAACTTCAATGTGTTTGACGTTATCTTTGTGTAAAAAGAGCTGAAACAATTGGCGGCCTAATTCTTTCAACGGCAACTCGATTGTTGTCAATTGCAATACATGTGAAATGGATTGATTATCAAAACCGATAATCGCCAAATCTTCCGGAACTCTTATACCAAGGTGCTGACATTGAAGCACAAGACCAGCAGCAACTTGATCATTTGTCACAAGCAGGGCCGTTGGGCGACTTGTAAGCTTAATGAGCCGTGATGCTACGCGTTCACCATCTTCTAGCAATAAACATTGATCAAATATCCATTCTTCTCGAATTGGTTCACCTAATTCATTCATTATATTCCGATACGCACGTTCTCGTTGATAACTATTTACACCCGTTCGCCTTCCTATGCAGTATCCGATGCGTCGATGTCCTTGTTCAATTAAGTGATGTAACCCTTTTTCGAATGCGGCATAATGGTCAATAAATACAGACGATACATCCGTTCCTCTTCCATCTTCACAGACAATGATTGGACCGTACATTTGATACTCTCGAATCACTTCCCAATCACACGCTCGTGAGCAGATGAGTAGACCATCAACTTGTTTCATTTTTAGCATTTCAAGAGCCTGTATTTCTTGCTTAATTTCATAATTCGTTTGACAGATCATTAGTTGATAATCAGAGGCTAATGCCTCTTCAGCAATTCCTTCTAATACTGCACTGAAGTAAGATTGATTAATATATGGCAACACGACACCAACGACAAATGTTTGTCCTTTAGACAAATGTACGGCATTCATATTTTTCGTATAATTCATCTCTTCAATTGCCTTTAAGACCGCTTGGCGCTTATCTTCTTTTACATAAGGATGATGGTTTAATACTCGAGAAACGGTCGAAACAGATACACCCGCCTTTTTCGCAATATCACGAATGTTGCCCATTTCAATCACCTCACTTTTTATTTATCATTTTTCTCTTGCTCTGAAATGCGTTTCATACATTATATTCACACTAAACAACCAACTAAGCAAAGAGGAGTGAAGTATATGATGAGTATTTTAAGTGGAATAAGTATATTGATAGGGCTTTGTTGTACTATTTTAATCGGTGCGTATGTCGCTTTAAAACAGCAAAAATGAACAAGTAAAGCTGTTTCAAACAGAGTATGATTAACTTTGTTTGAAACAGCTTTCAACCTCTTCAATCACTGACTAACGTGATCAACCCTTTTTGAAAATTATAACATTTCCCCTATTTATTTGTCTCTTTCTTGAAGGAAAGTTTCAAGAAAGGTTCTCTTAAATAAGTCATAGTCAAATTCAAGTACTACATTATGAACGTTATATCCTTCAGCAGGTTTGGGGCGATAATCTGCAAAGCTCTGACCAAAAGCCGTTCCACGGGATACAACGATATTGATTGGTAAATGAGAAGTTTTAAAATCTTGAGGGCGAATTAAATAGTCTATCGTGAGTAAATCATGCATGGGACTTCCTAGGATGCCTGGATAATTAGAAGAATAAAAAGTATAGTAATAATTTAACATGGGCTTAATCATAAGCCCAACAGGGTCTTTCGTTTTCTGATGAAATTCATCAATCTGTTGAACCATTTCAGGTGTGACAAGAGCACTTTGTGTAACATTTAACGGGATAATGGTAAGCTTCTTTGCATAACGAATAATAATATTTGCTGCATAAGGATCACCATAAAAATTAGCTTCTGCCAATGGTGTCACATTACCTGGGTAAAAGAAAGCACCTCCCATTACAATAATCTCCTTAAATAAGTCCATCTCATCCAACTGCCAAATAAAGATCGAAGCTAATGAGGAAAGCCTTCCCAGTGTAACAATGGTAATATCTTGGATACTAGGCTTAATGATGGTTATTAAATCTTCCGTGTAATGAATAGGTAATTCCATATCTGATGGGATTTTTGGAATGATTGGCCCTAGCCCTTCAGGACCATGAACATTCGGAAAGTATTCAGGTTCAATGCCTGTTAAGGGAATGACTGCACCCGCGAAAACTGGGATATCGTATTGTCCAGATATATACTTTAAGTAATTAATATTGCGAAGCACTTTTTCTCTTGAGACGTTTCCATAGTCAGCTACAATCCCAACGACTTCAATTTCTTTTCGAAACCATATATAAAAAAGGGCTATTGAATCATCAATGCCAAAGTCACCAAATAAAAGCACCTTTTTCTTTTTCATTGACTTCCTCCCTTTTCTTTTACTATTCGTAAAAACATATGAGTTGAAGCTACGCTTTATGTAAAGTAGCACAAATACAAAAAGGTGCCCGATTCATTCGGACACCTTTTTCTTATTTACTATAGCTTTCTTTCATGTTTCTTGAATGCTGCTTTCGTGTATTAAATCTTGGGAAGTTAATTAAAATGGCAATGATACCAAATACAGCGATTAAAATTGGATAAAATGCATAAGGAATAATGCTAATTGGTGATACCCCTGCAAATTCAGCTGCAATAAGCATCTGTGCTCCATATGGGATTAATCCTTGTACACTACAAGAGAAAATATCAAGTAAACTTGCTGATTTACGCTTGTCAATGTTGTACTCATCTGCGATATTTTTCGCAAGAGGACCTGTTGTAATGATTGAAATTGTATTGTTAGCTGTTGATAAGTTTGTTGCACTCACTAAGCCAGCAATTCCAAACTCAGCACCCTTTTTCGATGTAATATTTTTTGTCATCGCATTTAAAATAAAATGAATACCACCGTTGTGCTTAATGATCTCAACCATTCCACCAATTAAGATTGACAGCATAACAAGTTCTGACATCCCACTAATTCCATCTGTCATTGCTTTTGTGAATGTTGCTAATGTGTAGCTACCATCTACTAAACCAATACCACCGGCAAAAACAATACCACCAGCTAAAACGGCTAGTACGTTCATCCCCGCTAATGCTGCTACTAATACGCCAACGTAAGGTAATATTTTTACCCAATTAAAGCTTTCTGCTGAAACTGCACTTTGATTACCCATCGTGAAAACAATTAATAAAACGGCTGTGATGATTGCTGCAGGTAATACAATGAAGAAATTCACCTTAAACTTGTCACGCATATCTGTTTGTTGTGTACGAACAGCGGCAATGGTTGTATCCGAGATAATTGACAAGTTGTCACCAAACATTGCTCCACCTATAACTGCTGCCATTGCTAATGAAATGGCGATATCTGTTTCACTACTAATTCCTACTGCGATTGGAGCTAGTGCTGCAATCGTTCCTGTTGATGTTCCCATTGATAGTGAAATAAACGCGCCAATGATAAACAATCCAACAACTAAAAAGCTTTGTGGTAACACGGATAACGCTAAATTAACCGTTGATTCTACAGCACCCATTCCTTTTGCTGTTTCAGAAAAAGCACCCGCTAAAATAAAAATGATGACCATAATAATGATGTCAGGATGTCCGGCTCCTTTTGCAAAGCGTTCTACCTTTGTCATTAACGAATCTTTACGATTCATTGTTAGTGCAACCGCTACCGCTACTAAAACGGCAACAAGTACAGGCATTTTATAAAAATCTCCTGTAATGATTCCCGAACCTACGAACAATGCTAAAAATACAGCTAAAGGCAACAAAGCCCATCCGTTTCCTCTGATTTTTTCCACTCATAACACCTCTCTTAAAAACTATCATGCTATGAAAAAGACCTCTTCCTAGAAACAAGAAGAGGCCTCATATACATGTATAAGAAACACTCTTCCCATCTTCCAAGCCTTACGCTTGCTGGATTTGGCACAGCATTCATACGAATCCGTTGCCGAGACATCATCGGGCCAGTCCCTCCGCCTCTCTCGATAAGAAGATTATATTTTTCAAAAACAGTCTTTCATTACTGTAAGGGGTTTGTCGTAAAATGTCAAATAGAATTTTTTAAACCGATCTATCTTATTTGTACATGATCATTAAAGCAACTAAACAATAACCATAAGAATAGAGACTTGCTTGTTTCTACATAGCCCCTTATTCATTCCACTATCTATAGTCATGAATGCTTTTCAAGTCATAACAAGGAAAATAGAAAGAACTGTCGAAAAAAGAGGAGAGGATTACTTTTTCACTTAATGTGGTAAAAGTAATAAAACATGTAAGATTGCTTAGAGGAGGAAATGTAATGGAATTAACTGTTTATTTAGCAGGGAAAATTCATGATAATTGGCGTGAAGAATTAAAAGCGATGGCTCATGAAAATGGTTTGCCCCTTACGTTTGTAGGACCTATGGAAAATCATGACCGGTCAGACAATATTGGAGAAGAAATTGTCGGAAAGCAACCAAATGCTATTTTGAAAGATGAAATGGCATCTCGTATTAATAATTTACGTACTGAAGTATTAATGAAAAAAGCAGATGTTGTCATTGCTTTATTTGGAGAGAAATATAAACAATGGAATACAGCAATGGATGCTTCAGCTGCTATCACTTTAAATAAACCACTTATTTTAATTCGACCAGAATCTCTTCATCATCCATTAAAAGAATTATCCAACAAAGCACAAGTTACAGTTGAAACAACGGAACAAGCAATTCAAGTATTATCGTACATATTTGAGTAAAAAAACAGGCTGTGACAATTAGGATGCTTTTATCGCTATTGTCACAGCCTGTTCAAATTCTTTCTTTACTACTTTCAACCTTTTGATCCACTATACTACATACGTCATTCCTTATATTTATGTGTGAATCCAATCGCACTTAATGCTTGTTTTAAAGTAGAATACGTTCGAACACCTGTAAAATCGATTCCAAGATTGACGATTGTTTGAGCAATTTCTGGTGTAATTCCACTAATCTTTGCATTTACGCCAATTAGTGTAAGTGCATCGATGATTTGAAATAACTTTTGCGCAACAAATGTATCGATAATAGGAACTCCTGATAAATCTAAAACAAAATGATTCAGTTGAAGAGAGACACTATGCTCAAGAGCCTGTTCCATAATAAGCCTTGCGCGATACGTATCGATAGTCCCGATAACAGGTAATACTGCTACTCCTTCTGCTAAAGGTACAACCGGAACAGATAATTCAAGCAACGCATCCTTCGATGTTTGCAGCTGTTCATTATGAAATTCCACAAACGGTAAGCTAAAATAATAAACGACTTCGTTAACGGTTTGATCAAATACAGAAATGACATCATACAATTCTTCTAACGAAAGATTTACTTTAACCGCTTCTTCTTTAATAACATTACCAATAAAGTGACGGTAGTGCGGCACTTCATTTAACATGGAATCTAGAGTCGTTCCCATCATGGCACACTTACGTCCTGTTTCTCTTCCCCACTCTTCTAACCGTTGCTTTCGATCAGATTCGCTCAGTGCTAATGATTCTCCATATAATGTTACTAGCTCTACGCGTAACGGTAATAGCTCGTTCGAAATCGGCAATAATTGATTTGGATATCGTCTATTTTGTTCATCTGTTACAAAATGAGCTAATTCAGATTTGTTTTCAAGAATTCTTTCACTCATAAGTTTTAAATAATCTTTCATTTCTTCTTCCTCATCGCATTTGAATTTTTAACTATCGTTAGTCAGTGTTCTTTCTTCATTTTAATATTTGATATAAAAAGAAGTAAAGGCTTTAATATGCTATCTTTTCCATTATTTTCTTCGCCTTATGTCCTCTAATCTGAAAAGATTTGACTTCACACGCTGATAAACGGTAAACTTTATGTTCAAATTTGTCTATTTCTTCACAAGATGCATATCGCTCTTGTTTGCAAATAATGATATAATTTCTTAGGATCTTAAATTTGGAGGAATATAATTACATGATTACAGTAACAAATGTGAGTTTACGATATGGTGACCGCAAACTTTTTGAAGATGTAAATATTAAATTCACACCAGGAAACTGCTATGGATTAATTGGAGCAAATGGTGCTGGAAAATCAACATTCTTAAAAATCTTATCTGGCGAAATCGAAGCACAAACAGGGGATGTACATTTAGGCCCTGGCGAGCGTCTTGCAGTTTTAAAGCAGAACCACTTTGAATATGAAGAGCACGAAGTATTAAAAGTGGTTATGATGGGACATGCTCGTCTTTATCAAGTGATGCAAGAGAAAGATGCAATTTACATGAAAGCTGATTTTACGGATGAAGACGGAATGAAAGCGGCAGAACTTGAAGGTGAATTCGCAGAATTAAACGGTTGGGAAGCTGAATCTGAAGCAGCCATTCTTTTAAAAGGTTTAGGAATTCCTGAAGAGCTACACACGAAAAAAATGGCTGATTTAACGGGTGGAGATAAAGTAAAAGTTCTTTTAGCTCAAGCATTATTCGGCAAGCCTGATGTTCTTTTACTAGATGAGCCTACTAACCACTTAGACATTAAAGCGATTCAATGGTTAGAAGAATTCTTAATTAACTTTGAGAATACCGTTCTTGTTGTATCCCATGACCGTCACTTCTTAAACAAGGTATGTACACATATCGCTGACTTAGACTTTGGAAAAATCCAAATTTACGTTGGTAACTATGACTTCTGGTATGAGTCAAGCCAATTAGCTCTTCGTATGGCACAAGATGCGAATAAGAAAAAAGAAGAAAAAATTAAAGAGCTTCAAAACTTCATCGCACGATTTAGTGCAAATGCATCAAAATCAAAACAAGCAACGTCTCGTAAAAAGTTGTTAGATAAAATTTCTTTAGATGATATTCGTCCATCATCTCGTCGTTATCCATACGTGAATTTCACTCCAGAGCGTGAAATTGGAAATGATTTATTACGCGTTGAAAACTTAACGAAAACGATTGACGGTGTGAAAGTTCTTGATAACGTAAGTTTCATCATGAACAAAGAAGACAAGATTGCCCTTGTTGGTCGTGATGAAATTGCTCATACGACACTATTTAAAATTTTATCTGGTGAAATGGAGCCAGATAGCGGTTCATACAAATGGGGTGTTACAACTTCACAAGCTCACTTCCCTAAAGACAACTCAGAATACTTTGAGGGCCGTGATTTAAACCTTGTGGATTGGTTACGTCAATATTCACCAAATGATCAAAGCGAAAGCTTCTTACGTGGTTTCTTAGGAAGAATGCTATTCTCTGGTGAAGAAGTATTGAAAAAAGCAAGCGTATTATCAGGTGGAGAGAAAGTACGTTGTATGCTCTCAAAAATGATGTTAAGTGGTGCGAATGTATTGCTTCTTGATGAACCAACAAACCATCTTGACTTAGAATCAATTACAGCTCTAAATAATGGTTTAACAAGCTACAAGGGAGCAATGATTTTCACATCTCATGACCATCAGTTCGTTCAAACGATTGCAAATCGTATCATTGAAATTACACCAAATGGTGTGATTGACAAACAATTAACGTATGACGAATACCTTGATAACAGCGAACTTCAAAAGCAAGTAGCAGAAATGTATAAGTAATGATCTATAGTGAGTGACCTTAACGGTCACTCACTTTTTTATGTTAGGGAACCGTAGGGAATTTTATAAAATGATCAACTCTCTGACAAATTATGAACATTTTCGTACTAATTTGTGAACAAATTGTGAAAAATATATAGACAAAATTGTCTAAAAACTTTATACTAATGTTAAATAAAGTTAATCAAACCAGTTCTTTCATAAAGGAGGACCATCATATGAGTTTAGTTGGTGGATTAGTATACGTCGGAATTATTTTTATCTTTTTACTCACAATTGTAACCGCTTTCTTAAAAGCTGCATATCCTACTCGTCGATATGAATATAAAATTGCATTAGGACTATTCGGTCTTAGTTTAATTCTAATTGGAATTAATTTTGTTGTTACTGGTGGCTTTGAACAGTTAGCCCTTACATTTGTTGGTATTATGATTATTGTTGGCACAACAGTGGTAACGGCTTTAAATCTTTTCTTAAAACGCATTGCTTCTTAACTAAAAGCGACAACAGCCTTATAAAGAGCTGTTGTCGCTTTTTCCTTGTTTAAACGCTTCTGCTAATAGTGCATATGACTTTTTCTTCGCTTCAAAGTCATGAATATTCGTAATGATTAGAAATTCATCATTTTGATACTTCTCTTGTAGAAAAAGAAGGGCACGCTTCACTGTCGCAACATCCCCCACAAGCATCCGTCTTCGATTTCGTTCGATTTTCTTTCGCTCTTCGTCCGTGTAAACATAGCGGCTAGCCTCGTCGATACTTGGAACAGTTGTATCTCCTCCTCTTTCCACCTTTAATAACCATAAATCCAATGTTTTCGCATGCATCGTTGCTTCTTCTTCCGTTTCTGCACATACAACAAAGATACATACATTCGTATGTGGAGTTTGTTGATAAGAAGAAGGGACAAAGCTATCATGGTAGCTCTGGATCGCTTCTTGTCCCCCAATCGGTTGAATAAAGTGCCCAAATGTAAATGAGATTCCAAGCTCTCCTGCAGCTCTCCCTCCTCTTTTATTAATCCCAAGTTGCCATAATTGAGGTTTTGTTTCACTTTTCGGAAATGCCCGTACACCGTAGAAATCATGCTCTCTAGGCAGTGAATCCGTTAAGTGTCCAATTAGTGATTGAACTTGTCGTGGAAATTCATTTAAACTCTTACGCACACCGTCTGTTAAAGCAAGTCTCGTCAGAGCATCTCCACCTGGGGACCGACCTAGCCCTAAATCAATCCGATTTGGATACAAATTTTCAAGTAGTTGTACATCTTCTGCTACTTTATAAGAACTATACTGTGGTAACAATACGCCCCCAGAACCAATTCGTATATGACTTGTTTGAGACGCTAGATGTGTCATCATCAAAAGTGGTGATGACCCTGCAAGCCCATTTGTATTATGATGCTCTGCTACCCAAAACCGATTGTAGCCTAACTCATCCGTCCATTTTGCTAGTTCGACGGTTTGCTTTAATGCATCTTGTGCTGTATAGCCACTTGATACAGGCGACTGATCTAACACACTTAATGTAATCATTGTGGAAATCCTTTCTTTTTTTATGATGAATACAATGATAAAACTTCTTCTGCTTTTTGACGAATAAATTGCCTCATTTCAATTGGCTCCTTCACAATCGCATCACGCCCTAATTCATAAAAAAAAGAAGCAACAAAAGCGACTTCTTCTTTTTCAATTTCCATCTCAAGCAACCATGATTCGCCCTGTTTCATGACATGCTTTTCGAACAAAGGATTTGTTCGACAGTGACGAACTCCTACTGTGTTCAACTCAACCTTTAATAAAACTGGCTGTTTCACGTTCTCTCCTTTTAGCCATTGTTTTAACGTTGGGAGTTCTAATGCATCTGTTCCTATTTCAATTATTTGACTCATTCGATCAACCCGATACAAAAGAACACGCTCTCGTATATAAGAATACGCAGGACAGTACCAAAGTCCATTCAAGCTGTAAATACCAAGAGGCTTTACGTTTATCTCCTTTATTCCGCTCTTTGACTCATAACGACAAGAGATAACTAATCCTTCAATCACTGCATGTAGTAACGTGTTCAATTCTGGTGCTTCTATCTCTCGATAAGATGTCCAAAAAACAAGGATGTCTTTCATTTTATCGATTTTGATTCGTGCATCTTGCGGCAAATTCGTATAAAATTTTTGAAGGGCTGCATCTACTTCTGCTTTAAAAGGAAGTGTTCGATAATATTCAAGTGATTGAAAACCAAAGAACATAGCCGTTGCTTCCTCTTCTGTAAAGAAAATGGGCGGCAACATACGGTTTGTTAAAAGGCGGTATCCACCTTCTCTTCCTTGTTCTGCATATAATGGCACACCCCATTCACTTAAATCGATTAAATCTCGTTGAACGGTGCGGACTGATACACCGAATTCATCTGCCAGCTCTCTTGCCGTGAACGTTCGCTTTGAGTTAACATACATCCACATTTTTAATAAACGATTTGATTTGGTCATATTTTCTCCTTTTAATATGACAATAATTGTCGTAGTTAGTTGTTATTATATAGAAGCAGGTGAAAAACATACAAATAAGGAGTGAGACCATGAGAAACGTTGTCTTATATATAGCTGCAACGATCGATGGCTATATTGCGAAGGAAAATGGAGATGTTGCTTGGTTACATGAAGCAGGAGGAAACGAGTCATACGGATATGAAGAGTTCTATGAAACCGTCGACACGATCTTTATGGGAAGAAAAACCTATGAGCAAGTGCTAACATTTGGAGAGTTTCCGTATAAAGGGAAAAAGTGTTTTGTTGTGACATCCTCTCCTCGTACCGACACCCTTAATGAGGATATAGCATTTATTTCGCCACAAGAAGTAAGCCCTACGATAAAGAAATTAAAAGAAGCAGATGGAAACAAGATTTGGCTGATTGGTGGTGGAGCACTCATTCAGTTGTTTCAACAAGAACACTTAATTGATGAGTACATGTTATTTATCGTTCCTCTCATACTTGGAAACGGAATACCGTTATTTAAGAATGTGAATGATCAGTCTGTATTAGTGTTAACGCATCAAAAATCATATGAATCTGGATTTATTGAGCTTCACTACAAACCAAAAGGATGACACCCGTCATCCTTTTGGTTTGAGTACTTGCAGAAATGATTCTGGCTCATCGACAGTGACCCACACTTTATTCACTTGTTTCCTTTTACCGAATAAGTAATAAGCAGTAACAGGCTCTTTAAGCGTAATCTCAAATTGTGGAGGCTGCTTGAATAAATCGCTAACTGTTGCGTCAAAAAGCATCTTTTCTTCTTGCTTCGAAAGTTTACTCGATTCTTCGTAATAATCCATGTTTTTAATTTTTTCAATCGGCAAGATTAAACATTTTGTTAATCCCACTTGCATGATCATTTTTTTGTCACTTATGATAAACGGACATTTTCGAATTGCCTGAATTTCTCCGATAAAAAACAAAACTGTATAAATGTTTAAAATTAGCAATACCCAAGAAACAATGTGATTCCACTCGCTAAGCAAATAGTGAAAGCCAATGGTCTCGATTAAAATGGCATGAATGATCATAATATTCATCGCAATCACACTTGTTTTTTTATGAAATGTAAAGGTTGGATAACAAGATTGCGACGGACGAGCTCTCCATGATAAAAATGCGTAGTAGAACATCGTCACTTCAGATGTTAATGCATGGATGAGTGGATTGACTCCTACATGTTTCCCTACGGCTGCTTGTAGACGCACCGATACGTAAGGCCATTCACTCTTCATACTAGAAAATGTGCGAATAATAGTTGGTAATTTCACAATAAGTTTATAAAGAATAAAGAGTTCTAACGCTACAAATGCTAGTTCCCCTGCGATAAACAGGTACGGAATGAAGGAATAAGGTGCTAAGTAGTGATGTGGAATGACAAGCTTTGCAACAACATATCCAGCAAATATTACAGGCACCATATATTTTAGAGAATATCTCTTTCGTAGAATAAAGAAATAGGTTAAAAGTGGACACACAACTAAGAAATCAAACAGAGATCCTAGGACAGCACTCTTTGGTATAGACTCTAAAACTGGAAAAGTGTACACTGCGTAATTTGAAAAAATGACTAAAGTCATTAAAAAAATGTATAACGTTACCTTTTGCTTGCGTAATTGTATGCTCATACAGACCCCTCCCCTAATACCATTATATGGAACAGGGACAAAGAAAGGAATAACGTTCACAAAACATACAAAAATAGCGATGCCAAAAACAAAAATCCGTTGGACATCGCTTAGAAAGCAAAATATAGATTGTTATTGATTAAGCTCATGTATTCGTTTATCAGTTGGTAACAACCATGTTAATACCCCTATGAGCGGTAAAAAGCTACACAAAATCATGATAAACCGTAAACTATACACATCCGCTAACTTCCCTAATACAATAGAACCTAAAGCACCCATTCCAAATGCAAGGCCTACAATTAACCCTGAAACCATTCCTATTTTTCCTGGTAATAACTCTTGAGCATATACAACTGTTACACTAAAGCTAGATGATAAAATAAAGCCAATTAGAAAAAAGAACGGTGTAACAGCAATTAGAGGTACATAAGGAAGTAACAATGTTAAAGGAGCTGCACCTAACATAGATAACATCATAATATTTCGCTTTCCGAAACGATCGGCTAAAGGTCCCCCAAAAAAGGTGCCTAGTACCCCTGCAATCATAAACACAAATAGGTAAAACTGTGCGCTCTTGATGGTCAAATTATAATAATCAATTAAATAGAATTGATAATAATTTGAAATACCTGAACCATACCACGATCGAGCAAAGACAAGGAATACTAGAAGAGCCATTGCAAACTTTACTTGTTTTTTTAATGGTTTGCTTTGAACAGTCCTTCCTTGTTTTCTAACAGGCTGTGTTAGCCTTAATTTCTGTTTATACCACGTTGATACATAGAGTAGAACCACAATAGCGACAGCTGCAAGAACCGTAAACCAAATGGATCCTATTTGGCCAAGCGGAACAAAGATAAAAGCGGTAAATAGAGGGGCCATCGACTGACCAGTGTTTCCACCTACTTGATAAATAGATTGTGCCAAACCACGCTTTTCACCCGCTGCCATATAGGCTACTCTTGAACCCTCTGGATGAAAAATAGCTGAACCTAATCCAACAAAAAAGACCGAAAGCAACACCCAATAAAAGCTTGGGGCAAATGCTAAGCCAACCATTCCTATCATACTAAATGACATGGCAAGCGGTAATAAAAACGGTGAAGATCGTTTGTCTGCATAATACCCAAACACTGGTTGCATGATCGAAGAGGTCATGTTTAACACAAAGGCAATCCACCCAATTTGCGTAAACGATAAGCTCATAGATTTTCCTATGATTGGGAAAATAGCAGGTATAACCGATTGCATCGAGTCATTTAAAAAGTGACCTAAGCTAATGAGAAATAAAATGTTATACATCGTCCGTGTTTCTGATTGACTCGCTTTTACTGCAACTTGCATAGTAAAAAACCTTCTTTCTTCTGTCTGTCATGTAGAGTCATATTCAAATGACATAAGTTAATATATATTCGAGGTTAAGCGCTAATTTTCCTCTTTTGTTTTGATTACTTTCATTTGGGAATAGTGAATATAGAGGTGAAAATCAATGAATATCCGCATACATCTGAAAATGAAAGGTCACGTTCAAGGTGTTGGTTTTAGACAATTCACACAGTTAACAGCTATCGAATATGGTCTTACAGGTTGGGTTAGAAATTGCGAAGATGGGTCTGTTGAGGTTGAAGTAGAAGGCCCAAAACCTCGTGTTGATACTTTCGTTTCTACTTTAAGAAAAGGACCACACCGTTTTAGTCATGTTGATTCAGTAGAAATTGCACATAAAAGCGCATTAGAGAACGACAAACAATTTAAAATTCAGCACTAAAAAAGGTCATCGAGCAACACTTGCTCGATGACCTTTTTTACATCCACTTTCCTGCCCATTTACCAACCTCGTTTAATACATCGCTTAACGCTTTTCCCTTTTCCGTTAAGCTGTATTCAATACGTACAGGTCGATGAGGAATGACATTGCGATTAATAATCTCTAAATCTTCTAGTTCTTTTATCCGTTCTGTTAACACCCGATTGCTAATATTCGGAATCGCAGCACTTATTTCAGCAAAACGTTTTGGTCCGTTTGCTAATGTATGAACGATAAAACACATCCATTTTCGACTAATGATTTCAAATGAGAGCTCGGTTTTTGAATATACTCTCATAGTCTCCACGACAAAAGCCCCCCTCATCTGCAAAAGCATTTCTTTTCCCATCCTTATCATACAACAAGACTCATCTATTTTGTAAATACAAACTTTTACGAGCAACAAAGTTTGACAAAAAGAAACGTCATGACAAGAAGGCTTTGTTAAGTAAGTTTACTCCCAGAAAACCTTCGTGCAAGAGTTTTCTATCAGCAAGATAGTAGTTCATATTAAATTAACTATTTATTAGTAATAGTTAATTTAAAATAAATCAATTAAGAATACCTTGACGATTTTGTGAACAAAAAATATAATAGTAACCGTTACTTACATAGTTACTTATAGTAACTTAATAATTTAAAGGAGTCATAGATCATGATTAGCATTATTATTGGACTTATTTTATTAATGCTTCTAGCTTACAAAGGATGGTCAATTGTTTGGCTAGCCCCTCTAGTAGCAGGAGTTGTTGCACTAATTAGTGGTTTGGAACTCCTACCTACATACACAGATGTCTATATGCAAGGCTTTGTTGATTTTGTGAAGGCATGGTTTCCCGTCTTTATGCTTGGCGCAATTTTTGGTAAACTGATGGAAGATACTGGCGCAGCAAAATCAGTAGCATTATGGGTTACGAAAGTAGTAGGAAAACAACGTGCAATTTTAGGTGTATTAATCGGTGCTGCTGTTCTTACATATGGAGGCGTTAGCTTATTCGTTGTGGTATTTGCCATTTATCCGATTTCTATTGCGTTATTTAGAGAAGCAAACATCTCTCGTAAGTTAATTCCTGGTACCATTGCGCTTGGAGCCTTTACTTTCACCATGACAGCGCTTCCGGGAACACCGCAAATTCAAAACTTAATTCCGATGCAATATTTTAAAACAGATCCAATGGCGGCACCTATTATCGGAATCGTATCTGGTCTCATTATGGCAGTGGGAGGATATTTCTACTTAGCATGGAGACAAAAACAATTAACTGCTCAAGGTGATGTATTTACTGAGCCGAAACAAAGTAAAGATGTAAAAACAGAGGATGCATCATCTCTACCAAATCCATTTTTATCATTTTTACCGCTACTTGTGATTGTTGTAACATTAAATGTATTAAAGTGGAACATCATCCCTTCTATGATTGTAGGAACATTGCTATTAATGGCTTTAAATGCAAAAAAACTAGCAATCTTCTTACCTTCTATTAACCAAGGTGCTCAAGGATCTGTTACAGCGATTATCAATACGAGTGCTGCAGTTGGATTTGGAGCAGTTGTAAAAGCCGTTCCAGGGTTTGAAGATTTAACAAATTTCTTAATGAACATTAAAGGAAGCCCATTAATCTCAGAAGCGCTTGCTGTTCAATTAATGGCAGGTGTAACGGGATCTGCTTCTGGCGGGATGGGAATTGCATTAGAAGCTCTTGGTTCCAAATACTATGAATTAGCCATTTCTACAGGTATCGCACCTGAGGCGTTTCATCGCATCGCATCCGTTGCTTCTGGAGCACTTATCTTACCGCATAACGGAGCACTATTAACGCTTCTTGCTGTTACTGGCTTAACACATAAAGATTCTTATCGTGATATTTTCTTTGTAGCGGTCATTATTCCTACAATCGCAACGATTGTAGCGATTACTCTTGGAACACTAGGAATCTATTAATCTCATGTTGCTTATACATAAACACGTTGTTTATTGTATATAAATTTACTATTTGGATTTAGGAGGAAGAAACATGGTAACTAACAAAGTTGTTTTAATTACAGGTGCTGCACAAGGAATTGGCTATCAAATTGGTGAGCGTTTCGCTGAAAATGGTGCCAAAGTCGTTCTTACAGACTTAAATGAAGCAGGTGTAAAAACTGCTGCTGAAACGCTTGTTTCAAAAGGATATGAGGCACATGGCATTAAAGCAGATGTAACAAGCGAAAGTGATATTGAAAACATGATTAGCGAAACAGTTGAAAAATACGGTCGCCTTGATGTATTAATTAACAACGCTGGTATGCAATTCGTATCACCAATTGAAGAGTTTCCAACTGAAAAGTTTGAACTTTTAACAAAAATTATGCTTGTTGCACCATTCGTTGCAACGAAACATGCTTTCCCAATCATGAAAAAGCAACAATTCGGTCGTATCATCAACATGGCGTCAATTAATGGTCTAATCGGATTTGCTGGTAAAGCAGCTTACAACAGTGCAAAACACGGTGTAATTGGTTTAACAAAAGTATCTGCTCTTGAAGGAGCTGCACATGGTATTACAGTAAATGCGGTTTGTCCTGGATATGTTGATACACCACTTGTACGCAATCAATTACAAGATCTAGCAAAAACGCGTAACGTTGCATTAGAAAGTGTATTAGAAGAAGTAATTTATCCATTAGTTCCTCAAAAACGCTTACTATCTGTAGATGAAATTGCTGATTACTCTATGTTCTTAGCAAGTGATATGTCTAAAGGTGTTACAGGCCAAGCTGTTGTAATTGACGGCGGTTATACTGCTCAATAATAAAAAAAGGTGGATGATATAATCATCCACCTTTTTCTATTCATATTCTAAAAACTCTATTCGATTACCAAACGGATCTTGGACAAAAAAGCGTTCTCTACCGACAATCGGTGTATCTTCTTTTGTAGGTACTCCTACATTAATTAAATGCTGACGAAACGTATGTAAATTCTGTACAACAAATGCTGGATGCGCTTTTTTCTGTGGCATAAACCCTTCTTCTACTCCAATATGAATTTCTTGTACCCCGCACTGAAACCACACACCTCCATTTTTTCGAAGACTTTCTGGCTTTGGTATTTCATTGAGACCAAGTTTGTCTACATAAAATGTACGTGCTTCATCCTCACACCCTTTTGGACCTGTTAACTGAACGTGATCAATTCCTTGAATAAACGTCGACATCTTATCACCTTCCATTTAAATGGTTACCTTTATTATACATGATAAATTGACAACCTCTTTGCAATTGTAAAAATATTTGATAAAAAACGAGAGCCCCTTATGAGTCGACTCTCGCTTTCACTATTATTGTTTTGTTAAGATGACCGGTCCTTCTTTTGTAACCGCAATCGTATGCTCATATTGTGCTGACAAGCTTCCGTCAGATGTACGAGCTGTCCAGCCATCATCTTCAATATAAATGTGGCGCTCTCCTCTATTCAACATTGGTTCAATCGTAAATGTCATCCCTTCTTTTATCCGAACGCCTTTACCTGGTAATCCTGCATGTAAAAACGAAGGTTCTTCATGAATCTTACGACCAATTCCATGTGCTGCTAAATCGGTTACAATTCCGTAACCGTATTTCTCAGCGTGTTGTTGAATCGCATGTGAAATGTCACCGATTCGATTACCAATAACCGCTTGCTCAATCCCTAAATACAAGCATTCTTCTGTTACCTTTAACAATTGTTGTGCTTCTTCCGATACCTCACCAACAGCATAAGACCAAGCAGAATCTCCCTTCCAACCGTTTACATCAAAAACCGTATCAATTGTCACGATGTCTCCTGATTTTAAAGGCTGGTCATTGGGGAATCCATGAGCAACAACATCATTGACCGAAGCACATGTTGCATATTGAAATCCTTTATAGCCAATTAACGATGTCTCTGCTCCATGCTTTTTCGCATACCGAATCGCGAATTTTTCAATTTCCATGGTTGTAATGCCCGGCTTAATCATTTTCGCTAATTCTTTATGTAATCCAGCTACAAGCTGATTTGGTTTCTTCATTTCCTCAATTTCACGCATCGATTTTAATTCAATCATCTTACTTCCTCCATTAACTCTTCAATCTTTTTCACCATATATTTAAATGGTTTGTTGTTAATCATTCGGTATCCTTCTTGGTGAAAGCCGATACGACGATACAGCGTTTCTGCTCGATCATTCCCTACTTCTACATTTAAACTAAGGCGAAGGTGTTGCATCTTAGCCATTTGTTCTGCTTGTTGCAGAAGTTCTGAACCAATGCCTCGTCCTCGAAAAGATGGATGAACACAAATAGAATCAATATATAAATCACCGCTAATTGCTTCAAGATCAGTGGTATAATTTAAATCCCTTGTTTTAGCACGTACTAACTCAATAATAGGTATATCAAGTAATCTTTGGTTACAACCATCATAGCTAACCATCATACCTGCAATGGTGCCTTGAATTTCTTTCACGATAATATTTCGGTAGCTATAACGATTTTCTTCAGATCGTACATAGCGTTCAAACACTTTACAAGTTGCCGCTTCCGTCTCTTCTGCAGCATGTGAACGAGCAATGCTTCCTAACACATCGTATAATAGTGCTGCAATGACTGTAGCCTCTTCTTTTCTTGCTTTTCGAATCGTCATTTTCTTTCTCCTTTCACAATCTCTTTTACTGTATCATAACCATTTCACTAACAAGAAAGAAAAGCTCCTCAAAAAGGGGGAAAAGATTTATACTATAGAAAGAAAACTGTAAAAGATTGGGGATAGTCTAGGTGTTTAAGCGTAAATCACTAAAAAAGAAAAGAAAAAAGAAGAGTGAGCACTTGGGGGATTTTTTATTTGAGTGCCTTTGCTATTTACCTGAACTACTATTCTGGCCGTTTCGCCTTATTTGGTATGGCTTACGCTTTATACTACGTTCAATTGATCGCTTATTTGATGGATTACCTTAAATGAAAAATAGCGCTAACCAATAAACGTTAGCGCTATTTACACGTAGTCAATTTTTTGATTTACGAAAACCAGCATTGACTGCATCATCTTCTGAACAAAACCATTCAATGTTGCTTGTTGTACGGTCATAATGCTGACCGCCTGGTATATGATAAATCATTGAATTTTTATTGCCTTTTATTTTCCCTTCGCAGCTCAACGAATGATCGTTCACTCGCTGTGATGTCGTTGCAGTATTGTCACTACCTACAGGCGGACTCACTTGCACAGATGTTCCGCTCTTATCTTCACTAAATCCTTTTTCATGCACATAGTTTTCAATACTCCAAATTCCCAATTCTGCTTGTCTTGCTTTCTCTTGTGTAGCACGAAATTGATCAACATATTTTGTATTCGGTGGAAAAACAGCTACTCTAGCTAATCCATGTTTAATGAGCTGCTCGTTTACTAACTCTTCCCCTAACCACACATACGCTAATAGACGACCATAACGATCTCGTTCTTGTGCATCGAATTCTAATAGTACATCTTGACCACTTATCTTCTCAGCAGTGAAATTTGATGCTTCTGGTCCAAATGGCTGCACACCAATCTTAGGATGCTTTGTTTCTGGTGTATCAACTAAAATGAAACGTACACGTTCTTCTGTACCATTTGGCATTTTCACATCAATCGTATCACCATCTACAACTTTCGTGACACTTACTTTCATTCCATCTACATTTGCTAGTTTTATATCAGAAGACTCTTTATTATCTTTATGAACTTCTTCCTGATTCAAAACCTGTGCTGTTTCATTTGTTGTCGTCACTTCTTGTACGTCTGAGCTACAAGCTGTTACAAATAAAAAGACACAAAAAAGAGCAAACATATTTAGAATGCTGTAGGAGCTTATTTTTTTCTTTTTACACTCCAAAAGTAAAGACCTCCCTATGAAATTGTTTTACTATACAACTATATAGGATTCCCTTTCTTTTATAAAGGGAAATTTACAGTCTCATGGAGAAATAGTTAAAATCTACTAAAAAGAACGCTTTGTGATTTTAAAAACGAATCACAAAGCGTTCTTTTTTAGTTTTTAACAATGCGAAAAAAATCTTCATATGTAGTAAGATGATAATCTGCTTCAATTTCTTCATTTTGAAAGGAGCATGTTTTTATGTACAGCATTCTCGCTGGCTTTAAATCTAGTTCACGATCACCAATTACTAAATCAATTTTATACTTATCATGTAGGTATTCATAAGCTCCACAGTCTGGCTTACGCTTGTATCCTTCGTCTTTTGTAATAATTTCACTAAAGTATTGGCTCATCCCATAATACTCTAAAATATCAAGTGCAGATTGTCTTGCTTTATGAGTCACTATCACATTAGTAGTGGCTGACTTTAACACGTCTTCTACATATGGGAATGGTGGCTTATCTTTAGGATGCAGTTGCTGTTCAAGTGCATGAAACTTTTCATCAAAAAGTGCTTTTGGAATGTGAAACTTCTTAATTGCGACTTCAGATGAGATTTTCATTTGCTTTAAAATGTCTTCTTCTGTTATGTGCGGGTCTTCAATTAACTCTTTGACCGCTTTTACAATTGTTGGGTATGTATCAAAAATTGTTCCGTCAAAATCCCAAAGAATGTTCATTTATACTCACGCCTTTTCTATTTTGGTTTAAAAACGAAAATTAACAATGATTCTTTTTTCGTTTTCTTTTTTTCTTTTTTGACTTTTTATTGCTATTGGTTATACTTTTTCGATACAATTATTTATATCACCTACAACGTTAAACAGCAATGCTATGATTGATTTTATGATTTGTTTTTCTTTAGTTGAATGGAGGAACGAAAACATGAATACGAAAGATCAAGAACGACTAAAAGCAGAAGAGCTGTTACGCAATGGCCTAGCACCAAAAGAAATAGCTAAAATCCTCAATGTGCATATCTCTACTATTTACAATTGGAAAAAAGGACTCGAGAAAAAGAATATCATTTTTTCTAAACCATCATCTAAGAAGCCTAGCCATAAAGAAACAAATCCAGTAAGCACGCAATTAGAAATTAAAAAAGAAGAAAAAGAAGGCGATTTAGAATTAGAGAAAGTTAAAATCGAAAACGAAGTATTAAAAAAGAAAATTCGTCATTTAGAAGAAGTGATTGCCGACTTAGTCATAAAACTAAAATCTAAAGATGAAAACTGGTTAGATGAAACATAAGTCAGTAAAGATACGTGAAGAATGTTTACATGCAAGATCCCTTACCTATCTATTCGCTAATATAACTGAATTTTTCGATAAGGGATGTTGCGAGAATGGGTCAAATAGAGGTGCTCTATTCCCCTTTTCGACCCATCCCCTTGTCTAAACAATCACCATCATACTATTCAGACAATTTATCTTAGTGTATGCCCTCTTCAACGTTTTGCGTCAATAAGTGTTGAAATGGTCCATCCTATTAAACCTCCAATAACTGCTGGTAACCACCAGCCCAATCCACTTGAATACAAAGGTAAGTGTTGGAGTAAAGGTACAGCTTTTCCTAATCCAGCTTCTTTTAATCCATCATACATGCTAATGATTCCAGTGCTTGTTAATGTTGTGATATAAACAATTGGTGAGCCCTTAAACCATTTATGCAAGAATGTTAAGACAATTAATACAATTGTCAATGGATAAATCACTGTCAACATTGGAATTGAAAGTGATATAATTTCATTCAATCCGATGTTTGCAATCAGTCCACTTATTATTGTTAACATGAACGCTGTCTGTTTATAAGAAAGACGCGGCCACAGTGTAACGAAATATTGACTACAAGCAGTTACAAGACCCACACATGTAGTGAAACATGCCACTCCGACCGTTAAACCTAGTAACACAACACCCGGTGCTCCATAAAATTGTTGAGCTGCGCTGGTTAGGATTTGTCCTCCATTTTCAAATGTTTGAATCGAAGTCATGTTGACACCAATCAAACCAATGACGACATACACAGTTACCAGACCTATTCCTGCAACAATCCCAGCTTTTGCAGTTATTTGAACAATTGATGTTTGATCGTTGACTCCTTTTGACTTAATGGCTGTGATGATGACAATTCCAAATGCAAGGGCGCCAATTGTATCCATGGTTAAGTAACCTTCCATAAATCCTGTAAAGAAAGGTGATTGAGCGTACTTGTCCGAAACTTCGTTTAGCGTAGATGACTCAAGGTTGATCAACCCACCTATTCCAATAAAAGCAATAGCTCCTAATAAAAACGGTGTTAAAATAACCCCAATTCGATCAACTAGTTTAGATGGGTTTAAGCTTAATAGATACACAAGGATAAAAAAGAAAATTGAAAATATCGTAAGTGAACTCGATGTAGGAGATGATAAAAATGGTACCACTCCCATTTCATATGCGACATTAGCACCTCGTGGTATACCCATGAAAGGACCAATCATTAAATACAAACTAATTGTAAAAATAACCCCAAATAACGGATGAACTCGACTTGAAATCGCTTGAATCCCTCCTTTTACAGAAGCAATCGCAATAATCGCGATAATTGGTAGCCCCACACCTGTTATGACAAACCCCGTAATCGCAATCCAAAAATGAGAACCTGCTTCTTGCCCTAAAAAAGGTGGGAAGATTAAATTACCTGCCCCAAAAAACAAAGCAAACAACATGAAACCAATCACAACTATGTCTTTTTTTGATAGTTGTTTCATATAAAGATGCCCCCTCGTCCAATGTCACGAAAAAAAACAAAAACCCGCCTCTCCTCGAAACGAGCTTTCTCTTTATTAAAGTATGAACCTCATATTCATCGTTAATGTATTCTCGTCTTAATCATTTCCGCAGATAATCTTAACGGAGATAAAGCATTATTGTCAACAGGTAATTGAAAATTTTTAAAAAATTTCGTGAGTTATGGAAATTGCTAGTAAATAGGTCTGTTTTCTTATTTAAAAAGAAAAAAGAAAGTTCGCGATTACGAACTTTCTTCTTCCGGTATTTCATCTATTTTTTCAACTTTCACTAATCCATTTGCGCTGTAGTTTAAATCGAAATAAGCTTTTATAAGATCACCTTCAACAAGTGATTCTTCTAGTGGCTCATTTAAATTCTTTTCCATAAATGAAATACCCGTACCTTCTTTTGTTGTACCGTAGTAACGATTTTCTTTCACTTCATCGATGGTTAAGTAATAGATTCTATATTTTTTCTTCCCTTTTTCTTCTTCTACTGTTTCTTGTTCGGGGAGCTTTTCTAATGTTTGCTCATTTTCTTGTGAAGTCGGCACAGAAGATTGATTCATATAGCGGAAAACTAATAAAAGTAAACAGGCGACTAATAAAAGCAATAAGACCAGTTTTTTTGTCGTCAAAGACAATGATAATGCCTCCTTACATTTGGTATGTAACTCATGATGTACACATGAGATTATACACGATAATCGAATAAAACAATGAATAAAAGTTTTAAAAAGCACTAAAAATCCTCGAAAGGACCTATAGTTCATAAATTGATAACGCTTATAAAAAGAGACCATGATGCATGATGCGACTTATGTCGTAAAAATAAGGTACGTCAAAAGGATTTTTGTTCAGCATTGTCGAATAGATTGACATATGCAAAACTCATGTAGGAGGTGTAAGTGGAGTGGATTTTTTTATTCTCTTCCTTGTTTGTTCATTTTCTATCATTCTATTCATTTATTTTTTGTCAAACAATCGAAAATCAAGTGCTGTACAATTAGAAGGCTGTCTTGCGAAAACATATGGTTATATTCAATCAGCAGAAGGAATTGATCCACAAGCCATCTCCATACTCGAGTTATATGAAAACAAAGTCATGATTAATCGTGTTGCCATGATCCCTTTTGAACGAATTCATCGAGCCACGTTTTCAAAAGTTGTGACAAAAGAAACAAGTCATTTAGGTTCCTCTGTTCACCGCTATTACGGTGAACTAACCATTTTATTTACTGATAAAAATGGACAAGAAGTGTCCGTTCGTTGTGAAACTCCTAAGAAAAATCAATTTAATCATATTTATCAATATGAGCTTATAAAAAAGAAAATTAATAAAAGACTAGGCTTAGAAGATCAGCAGCTATCAACAAAGCTACCTGAACCTTACGAATTGTAAATATTTACCTCATTATCTCATCTCCCTTTATAAAGTGGAGATTTTTTCTTTTACATAAAATTAATCCCAACATGGAAAGATAAAATAAATATAAAAAAGAGGTGCCTATTATGGATACAATGCGCATTGTTCAATATGTATTTACCTTTTTAGGTGTAATCTGTTTAGGTTTTACATATTACAACATGATGAAAAAAGACGATAAAAACAAATAAAAGCGGAACCTCCTCTGGCTCCGCTTACTGTTTCTTATCCGACGAGCTTAACTAAAATATGAGCTAATTTATGACGTTCTTCTTGATTTCCGGCTTTCCAGAGTTCTTGCAATAGTTTTTCTTCACGGTTTCTTGGCTCTTCATGCTTGGCTAAATAATCACCAATTTTTTCAGCACCTTTTGCTAATTGCTCTTCATTTAAACCTAATTTTTCTCCTTTATGCACTTTGTCACCTAAGTAATGTTTAAATCGATCGAAGTTTGCTAAAATCTCGTCTTTCTTTTCCTCTCCCATTTCATTTAACTGTTCGTTTACTTTCTCCTCTACTTTTTGGCTACTCATGGAAAATCACTCCTTGTTTTGAATTTGTTGCTTAGTTTGTGTATACCACCTTTCATCTTGTCTAAACATGGAGGTAAAAAAAAGCCAATTTTCAACTATGAAAATTGACTTTTCTTATTTATATCTTATTAAAACGCCCAATTCCCTTTACGGAATACAGGTTCAGTCGTTCCGTTAGCGAGTTCGCCGTCGATTCTTGATATATAAAGGTTTGTTAAACGATATCCTTATTGAAGTATCGCAACCGCATTAACGAAATGGTATTTTTCAGCAGTCACTACACCTGGGATGTATCACCTTTATTATTGTTGGTCGTCTTTGCACCATCTCGTTTTTTGACACCTTTGCTTGTATAAGGTTTGGCACTCTTTGCTTTGTTGGCACTAGCTTTCCAACGAGTCCATCCCTTCTTGCCTGTTCCTCTACCCGTTCCGCCTTTACCCTTAGCTTTACTCATATCATCACTCCATTATTCTTCTACGTTGAGCTAACTATCGTTGATTTCCATCTGCAACTTAACTGACATGTCAGTTTTATAAGGCAATCAACAACAGAGCCTAAAAAAGAAGCAGAAATCCTGCTTCTTTTTAAATTATCCTATATCAATATTGCTCAAAGGATTATATCATAGTGAGATCTTCATGTCGAAGGATTTTCTGTAAGGTCAATACGTCCATCCCATTTAGAATGGGTCTATGAGCGAATGTATGACGAAAGGTGTGACTGGACAATCTTTTGATATTGAAACAATTGTGTGACTAATAAGGCTAAATAACAGATTTAACGTCCTAGAAAGCCCGTCACATCAAGGCTTACATTAAAACGCCCAATTCCCGTTACGGAATACAGGTTCAGCCGTTCCATCTTCTAAAATTCCATCAATGTCCATGTCCGCTGCACCAATCATGAAGTCAACGTGTGTAATGCTATCGTTCGCTCCGTTTGATGCAAGCTCTTCTTTTGACATTGTTTTTCCACCCTCTAGACAGAATGCATACGCACTTCCAATAGCTAAGTGATTTGATGCATTTTCATCAAATAATGTGTTGTAGAAAATGACATTTGAATTTGAGATGGGTGAATTGTGTGGAACGAGTGCCACTTCACCTAAATAGTGTGAACCTTCATCTGTTTCGACTAAGTTTTTTAATGTTTCATACCCTTTTTCTGCCTTCACATCAACAATCTTTCCATCTTTAAACGTTAATGTAAAGTTTTCAATTAGGTTTCCACCATAGCTAAGTGGCTTTGTACTTGATACATATCCATTTACACCTGTTTTATGTGGAACGGTAAACACTTCTTCAGTTGGCATGTTTGCCATAAACTCATGTCCGTTTTCGTTGATACTACTTGCTGCGACCCAAATATGTTTTTCAGGTAACTCAATGGTTAGATCTGTTCCACTTGCTTTATAATGTAACTTTTTATATTTTTTTGCATTTAAGTAGTCCGACTTTTTATGTAATGACGCATCATGCTCTTTCCAAGCTTGTACCGGGTTATCTACATCTACACGAACCGATTTAAAAATAGCATCCCATAATTTTGATTCTTGCTCATGTTCAGGTAAATTCGGAAATACTTTTGCAGCCCAGTCTTTTGAAGGAACTGCAACAATAGACCAGCTAATTTTGTCAGATTGAATCGCTTTACGGAAGTTTTTCATTGCTTGTCCACTTACTTTTTGCATGGCTGCAATACGTGTTGGATCTACACCCTTTAACAAATCTGGGTTGCTCGAAATCACAGATAAGACAGCTCCACCATTTTCAACAAGTTCTTCAAGACTTTGCGCCTTCCATTGAGGAAACGTACTAAAGGCTTCTTCCGGTGCTAAATCATATTTCATTCTTGTTAGTTCATCATCGCTCCAATCTACATATACGTCTTTTGCACCTGCATCATATGCTTTCTTTGCTACTTTTCGTACAAAATCTGCAGATGAAATGGCCGCATTAATACGTAAAACTTGTCCTGGTTGAATATTCACACCAACTTTTACTGCAAGCTCCGCGTATTGATCTAAATTTCGCTCAAAAATTGTCATAATTTTTCCCCTTTACAGATAGTTTCGTAGAGTTTTATTTTAACATTGCATCCATCAACTATCATCTGTTTTCTCTTATAAAAGCAGATGATCTTGATATTAAGACCATATTCTATCTCATGATGGAATAAACAACAAACAAAATGATGTTTAAAAAGATTAACCCTACGCCTCCTAACAACCACTTTGTTCCCGCTTGTTTTCGATCACTTTCCTGCATTTCAAGCCCTCTTATTCCAAACAATAAGCCGAGTGTGAAAAATAAAAAGAAAACTTGACGTAAATCAAACAGCGATAAAATTAAAAATACTGCAGCGAAAAAAGCTAAAATCATCTCAAGCGCAACATATGGTTGCTTTTTACAAAGTAATAGTTTCAGTGTAGACACCCTTCCTTTTTCTATACTATTTTAATTTTCTATTAGCACACAATTACTTGTCAAAGGAAAGTGGGCTAGTTCTTGTGACAATACAGTGACAAAAAAAGCAGCGGTTCTCCCGCTGCTTTTACTTCTTGTCCATAGATGCATCGGCTGCATCACCGAAGCCCGTTTTTTCTTGAATCTTTTTAAACACAATATAAGTTCCAATTCCTATTACAAGTGAAAATGCCCAAGTGATACCTTGACGGAACACAATCATCGTTCCATACCCTTCTACTCCGTACTTTTGTAGTAACCAAAACTTCACAATTGCTAATGCAATATAACGAGCGGCAAATAAGATTGTTAGCCACTTAAACATTGGAAAGATGTCTTTTTCATGAAACAGCTTGCGTGAATCTTCTCGTTTGTAGCCCATTAAATACGCCGTATCTACAAAGAAATAGAGTGCTAATGGTTTATTCACAAAAATTGTGATGATTAAAAAGACCCCTAACACGACCATAAAATACACTTGATTCATTAACATGGTTTCTGCGTTACCAGACAGAAGATCTACAATCGTCCTTAACAGTAATGTGAAAACAAGAAACAAGCCCGTTACGTTAAATTGTCGTTCTTTCACAAATGTAAAGATCGTATAAAAGAAAGCCGGTGCCGTTGATAGTAAAATAGCATAATAGTCACCAACAATGTCTTTCCCTTGATTCCAAATTAAATATGGAATGACAATATAAAATAATAAATCAAACCATACTCTATTTTTATTGTTCATTGTATTCCCCTCTATTTTTGTGTAATTGGTGTCATTATAACGGAAATAAGTGAAGAAGGAAAGCACTGCTGGAAAACTTTACATATACAAAAGACCTGAAGCTTGAGTGTTTGTTCTTTTATGAATTACAATAAACAAAAAATGAAAAGGACGTTTTCTATGAAGAAACTTATTTTTGTAGGTGGAGGTCATGCTCATTTACATTGCATTAAATCACTGGCTAACGAGCAACTTGACTCTTTACATGTTACACTTATCTCTCCTACTACGCATCAATACTATTCTGGGATGTTTTCAGGCTATACAGAAGGATTATATAAGAGCGAAGATGTATCCATTTCTTTACCAAACCTTTGTAATCGTGCAAACGTAACAATGATTGAAGATACCATCATTAGGGTGGATGCCAAACAAAAACAACTTATTGGTTTAAGCGGGTCAGTATATACATATGATGCGGTGTCGTTTGATATTGGGTCTACACATGAGCAGATACCAAATTTGACAATTCCTATTAAGCCAAACTTTCATTTCCCTTCTTTTATGACTGAGATGAGAAAAAGTCCTTATCCTGTAATTATTGGTGGTGGCGCTGCAGGAATTGAAATTGCTTGCTCCATACAAGCATGGAAAGAAAGAGAAAAGGAAAATGGTGTTGTTACCCTCATCACCCCTTCTTTATTACCAACCTATTCTCCTTCTATTCAGCAAAAAGTAAAACGATTAATAGAACAACGAAACATTCGTGTGATTACTGATAAAGTAGTAATTGGAACTGACTCTACTGCTGTTACAACATCTACTGGACATAATGTACCTTATTCTAGCCTTTTAATGTTAACAGGAGCAAAATCACTGCCGCTATTTGAACATTCCACATTAAAAACAGATGAAGAAGGATTTTTATTAACTAATTCCATGTTACAGTCTGTTGAAGATTCTTCTATATTTGGTGCAGGTGATTGTATAACCATGGATTCGTACCCTAAGCTTCCTAAAAATGGTGTGTACGCGGTACGTCAAGGTCCTATTTTATTTGAAAATATTATGAATTACATAAAAAGCAAGCCGTTAAAATCATTTCAACCTCAAAAGCGTTTTTTAGCTATTTTATCCCTTGGAAATCATAAAGGCTTATTACTTTACGGGGACTACTCTTACTATGGAGCATTAGCTTGGCGGTTAAAAAACAAAATCGATCGTAATTTCATGTCGAAATATCAATTATAGATAGCGATACAATGCATAATCATACAAAAACAAGAGAAATTCTACGTTTATTATACGATAGAGCGGGTAAACAGTACGTGAACATAAAATAGAGCTGAATAGCCCCTTATATCCTTTTTGTGTCAGAATGCATGACATGATAGGATAAATATGTAAATTACTTGAAAGGATTGATTCTTTATTAGTAATCTTGATCTGAACTACACAACGGAAATGGAAAAAGCGATGTTTCAGGCGCACGGAGTTGGCTATGCTGAATATAGTCGTAAACTGGAGCAACAATTAAGAGTAGAAAAAAGACGTCAAGAAGACTATGAGAAAAGTAAACAGATTGTACAAAGCCTTGGTTTTCACAACTAATTAGCATCTTCAAGAAAGAAGAATGACTTTCGGTTAAGTAATTCAGTTATTGTGGAGAAAATTTAAAATATCAAGCTAAATAACGTTAGATGTCCCAGATTAAATAGCAAGCAAAAAAGCTCAGAGTTTACTACTCTGGGCTTGTCTTTTTTATTAGACCTTATTCATTGAAGCAATCCAATAAGATAATAATCATTTTATTATCTCATTAGGTTGAACGTCATAATTTCTATATTTTGTAAAAATGTAAGCAGGAGACATACCTAACACTTTTAGGACTCCATCTCTTAAAACAATACCGGTTTCCTCTGGTAATGCAATCACAGAATAACCATGCTTATTTACATATTCTCTTATTAAATTTGCATTACTACTTTCGTAGTGACACCATACAGAGTAGTTATTTAAATAGTTAAAGCCTTCAAAAGTTTTCAGATTTGTATTGTTTGGATCCGCATATGAGGCGGTTAGAATATCGCTCCCCCAAATAATGGCTCCAGCACTTCCTCCGTAAACAACTTTTTTTGGTTGATATACGCCTTTAAAAGCTCATCAAATCCTGTTTTACGTAGAATGTTTAGTAAATGGAACGTATTTCCTCCCCCTATGTAAATAGAAGAGAATTGGCTTAAATCACTTAAGGACTTGCTTTCTAAATTAGTCCACATTTCTATTTTTGCTATCCCTAGAGGATTGAATAAATTGTTTATCTATGATTTCTGTCTGTTCTTTATCTCCTCCCCCTCCAAGAAACAAACTCATCTTGATAACCCCTCCTAAACCTTATTAATCAATAATCTTTATTCAATTGAATTGTCCTTTAACAGAACAGAACTCACATTATTTCTAATAATAAATTAACATAAATTACCTATTTCACTTGCTTATTTTTAAATAATTAAATAACAACCTTGATAGCACCCTAACTAACAAAGTAACACTAGCTATTGCCATCCTGTTAAATGGTATGCTACTTAATTTGTTAATCTTGCAACAAAACCAGCAGAAAGCTTTATATGTTAATAAAAAATCGAGTATAAATCCTTTGCGATTTTATACTCGATTTCTAAAGTTAATTCTATTGTTTCTCCATGTTATCTGAACTACCTGACTTTGGGTCATCCTTCTTTTTTCGGAAATAGATGTTTGTAGAACGTTTCTACTTTAAACATTAGTTAATGTCGTTCAAGTACCAGATCGAAGAAATTTTAATCCTTCTTCATCTTCTTCTAAATCATAAACAGCATCATTCTTTGCGAATAATACACCGTGAAACACTTGTAGATCATCGTCACACGCCTCACAATATTCCTTTTCACCTTCATTCCAAAAGCTAAAAAGCGCTAATTCGTTACTGCGCACATTTTCATAGTTTTGATGATAATGATGAATAAGTGAAGCATATTGACGTAGCGCTTCTTCTTTTTGGTCAAATTCAAGTGTTTCTTTAATATCATTTTCCCATCCATCTAAAAATAGCCAAGGCTCACAGTCACCTTTTATGATATGAACTCTCCATTTATCGCTCATATATACATCTCCTCTGAGTTGAAAGTAATCGTTACAAAATTAAGTTATGTCTACATTATTAGTGAATTATGCTCAGCAATCAAGTAAAAAGAAAAAAACGAAGTCTTTTCTAGACTTCGTCATTTAACCAATAAGCATACCTGCGATGGCTGCGCTTAATAAATTTGCAAGTGTTCCCCCTACAATCGCCAATAAACCAAATTGAGCAATATCGCCACGACGTGATGGAATAAGCGCACCTAATCCACCTAATAAAATCGCTAATGATCCAAGACCTGCGAATCCAGTTAGCGTAAACGTAATAATCGCTTCTGTTTTTGGTGTAAACGATTGAGCAATGGGTGCAAAATTAGCAAATGCAACAAATTCATTTAAAATCATTTTCTGACCTAAATAAGATCCTGCTGCTGTCGCTTCTGACCATGGGACACCAATTACAAACATTATCGGAGCAAATACATACCCTAAAATCATTTCAAATGTTAAATTTTCAATCCCAATCCATGTTCCAACTTTACCAAGCATTAAGTTTGCTAATTTAATAATTGAGATAAAAGCAATTAACATTGCCCCAACATTTAACGCTAGTTTTAACCCTTCTGATGCGCCTTGTGCAATCGCATCAATCATGTTTTTAGGTTTTCCTTCTTCAACCTCAGATGTTTTTGTATCTTTTCCAATCCCTGTCTCTGGCTCTTCTGTTTCTGGTACCATTATTTTTGCAATTAATAAACCCGCTGGAGCAGCCATAAAGCTTGCTGCAATCAAGTATTCAATTTTAGCACCTAACATGTAGTAACCAGATAAAACGGTTCCCGCTACAGTTGCTAATCCCCCAACCATTACTGCAAATAACTCAGAAGTGGTCATTTTATTTAAATATGGACGAATCACAAGCGGTGCTTCTGTCAGTCCAACAAAAATGTTGGCCGTTGCTGACATCGACTCAGCTTTACTTGTTTTTAATAGTTTTTGCATCGCTCCACCAATGATTTTTACAACTAGTTGTAAAACACCAAGGTAATATAGAAGTGACGTAACAGCTGCAATATAAATAAGAATCGGTAAAAGATTAACTGCTACGGTAAAAGCCCCTTCTGGAATCATATCCCCAAACACAAATTCAATTCCTGCGGAAGATGCTCCTAAAAAAGCTAGTACAATTGCAGATATCGCTTCAAGTCCTTTCTTCCCTGGCTCCCAATATAAGACTAAAATTGCAAAAAAGATTTGTAATCCTAATGCTCCTGCTACTGTTTGTACACGAATGGCTTTACGATTTTTTGAAAGACCAAGCGCAATTAATAAAATTACGATAATTCCAAATATTCCCCATATAAGATTCATCTATTTTCCTCCTAGTTGTTCTTCATTTTTCATAAAAAAAGACCTTTTACATACAGGTTTCTACTCTACGAAAGAAAGCTGCACATAAAAGATCCTTATTTATTCTATAAATAGACATAGATCATCCGCTGCTTCCTTCATAGTTTAATCATTTACGGTGATTAAGTAGAAACATTCGGACCGTATTTCCGAACATATATGAAGGTTTTATTTATAATAATTCGTATTATAACATCACAAAATCATTTGTAAATAGCTTTTTTAATAAATTTTCAGTGAAGCGATTTCATTCTAAAAAATTTCATCGTTATAAATAAAAGGTTTCATTTCATATTTGAGAATTGCTACTTTAGAAATTTTATTATTTAAAAATAATGTCTTCTCTATTATATATAGCCATGAAATAGAAAAAACTTCACACGTAGAATCCTTACACCATCATCCAGATGTATAGTTGTAAAAGTAGGCATAAAGAGCGTCCTGTCAATGAAGACAATGATGTATGAGGTATTGAATTGGCAATTATTTTTTCACCAAACAAAAAAGAACGTAAGGAATTTTTCCATACGTTCTTTTTTCATCTAATCAGGATACTATTGTCTCTTCTAATTGTTCTCCTGGTTTATCAATCCAATCTTTCCCTTCTACAGAGCGAGCAACCATCATAGAAGATACATTATCTCCCGTTACGTTGACCATTGTAGCAGGTGGATCAACAATCATACCTAGTGCTGTCATGATTGGTAATGCTTCAATTGGTAAAACAAAATCAGAAGTTCTCCAACAGCCCCACCACTTGGTAATCCTGCAATGACTACACCACATAGAATTGAAACAACAATGGCTTTAATAAATGTCTCCATCCCACTGAACTCCATCCCAAACAAAGTGAAAGCAAATGAGATTTTTAGAATAGCAGCTAAGCAAGAACCATCCATATGAATGGTTGCACCGATTGAAATAACTGTTTCTCGAATGTCTTTTGGCACACCTGTTTTCTTTGCGGCTTCTAAGTTAGCAGGAACACTCGCTACACTGCTTCCTGTTCCAAGCGCTGTCACGGCTGGTGCTAAAATGTCGCCTTTAATACTTCTCAGTTTAACGAAAATTACTCAATCTCTTTCTCTTGCTCTCTGAGTATCTCTAATATTCTTTTGAACTGTTATAGCTGCAAATAAACTAAGAACAAAAGCCATACCATAAAACCCTTTCTCGCTTAAAACAATACTTCCTGCATTGTATAAACCAATAGCCATTAATAAAATAGACACAAGAAGCGCAAACCAACTAAGGCCATAATAAATATTCGTAACAGGTATTCCTTCTTCTTTATCCCTTACTGCTTTTTGTAATGATACGGCTGAATAGAGACCAAAAATTAATACCGCAAAGTAATATCCCTTTTCATTCAATTGCATCGTCGCATTATATAAACCTATTAGATACGCTCCAACACCTACTAATAACGCTGCCACAGAAGCCCCTTTGAAAGCAGACGTAGGTTCCCCATCTTTTCTTTCTGCTTTGACTATTGAATCGTTTTGTTTCCCTTTATCTAGTAAAGTTTCATGCTCATTAGACATTTTAAGTTTCGCCTCCATTTTATTCACCACTATAGTTGCACGGCTATGGTGTATTATTATTGCCTAAATTCATTATATAGAAATTTATTACAAATAATAGATGTTTTTATATTTTTATTTTCCTAAACCGCTAACTTTAAATTTAATATGATTATTTAGAACATAGTTTAATTAGCATCTATGTTGTTTTAAAAAAGCAACCACACATTGGTGATTGCTTTTTTCTTAGTTTTCAAAGTAATCTTTGTAAAATCCGCCTACTTGACCTGTGTTATCAACGACAAAATAAAATTCTTCTGTTTCGTTTTTTACATCATATACTTTTCCCGCAGTTAACACATTTTCCACCATGTATTTTGCTGCATTTGTATGGATACATTTTACTTGCTTGATCGTCGGACGATCATTCCATTCTAAATGAATCATCTATGTACACTCCTTTAGTTCATATATGATTCATTTTAGCTTACTTTTTTCTAAAAGAAAACTCTCACACGCAATTATTGTGCACGTAAACAGCTTCTTTTTGCTAATTCTTGAGTAATGAATGTGATACATTCTGTTACGATTTTATCTTTATCATAATCCATAGATGCGACATGATAAGAGTTTTCAAGAAATACTTGTCTTTTATGTCCCGCACGAACATGGTTTAGAATATAAGTCGAGTTTTCAGGTGGCACAACGTTATCAATTGTTGAGGTTAATAGTAATGTAGGACAAGATACGCGAGACAAACGAATTTTCGTTTCGTCCATTAATGACAGCAATTGCTGAATTGATTTTAGAGGTGCTTGCTCATACGTAATTTCATGTACATTGTTTTCTTTAATATCCGGCTTTCCCTCTGGTACATAACGCGGTTCAAAGCGCTGTCGATAAGACTCCATAGATGGAATAACAGAAATGGCTGGATTAATTAACATGATTCCTTCAATATCTTTTACTTCACTTGCCGTGCGTAACGTTAATGTACCACCCATTGACTGACCTACAATAAAGATGTACTTACAGCTTTCTTTTAAGTGGTTATAAGCATTCAAAAAATCTTGTTTCCAGTCTTCATAGGTTGCTTGCTCTAAATCTTCATAATGTGTTCCGTGACCCTTTAATCGAAGACCATATACTGTATATCCTTTCTTCGCTAATTCTTCTCCAACATATTTCATGCTTTGAGGTGTACCGATAAAGCCGTGCGAGACTAATACCCCTACTTCATTTCCTCTTATAAAAAATGATTCCGCTCCATCGATAACTTTATATGATTCCATTTGTTTCTCCTCCTTCTTATTAGAATTTTCTGATTCAATATTAGAGACATCATATACCAATAATTCCTATAAGTCAACTGGGTATTTGTTGTTTTATTAAGGCTGTTTTCGTATAGTCCATAATAAAAATAGTCATTCGGAGGCATTCAACTATGTGGTTAGGCATTTATGAAGAATCCAGTGAACGTTCAAAATCTGAACAAATGGCATTATTCGAAGCAATGAAACAAGATTTGTTTTCTGATGAACCTGAAAAAATAACAAAGTTGCTAAAGAGTATTCGTGAAAGCAGGTTTGCTGATGGAATGTCTTGTATTCATTGCAGTAGTATGTCTGTAAAGTGAAATGGAAAATATCGCTCTAGGCAACGCTATCTTTGTAAGGATTGTGGTAAAACCTTTAATGATATGACCAATACACCATTCTCTGGTTCGTGTTATCCTGAAAAATGGGTAATCTATATCGAGATGATGGTCGAGGGTTATACATTACCAAAAATCGCTGAACGCCTTGAAATCCAAATCTCCACTGCTTTTTATTGGAGACATAAAATCTTAAATTCATTAGGAAGTCTTGGCTTTAATCAACTTCAAGGCAGCATTGAAAGTGATGAAACCTTTTTCCAAGAGTCTATGAAAAGACGCGAAATTCTTCATAGAAAACCAAAGAAACGACGAGAAAAAGATACCAAAAGAGATATTTCAAATCAAAAAATTGCGGTTGTGGTCGCTCAAGACCGCATTGGTAACTCTATTGCTCGAAAAGCAGGAACAGGGCGGGTAAAGGCTGAAGAAATAGACGCTGTTATTGGTTGATATATACATCCATCTTCTTTGTTATGCACTGATACTGCTACCAATTATAAAAAGTTTGCAAAAATGAAGAAACAACAACACGAACCTGTCAATGAAAGGCAGAAACAAAGAGTTAAAAAAGGCATTTTTCATATTCAACACGTTAATAATTTCCATAATCGCCTAAAGAAATGAATGGAACGATTTCAAGGTGTGGCTACAAAATACTTGGATAACTATCTCTATTGGTTTCGGTGGCTTGAATTATGTTAAAACCCTGCATTTTAAAAACAAGTTGAGCAAATGCTTATTTCAGCTTACAAAAAACCAAATGATACAACTGTTAAATCTATAAGAAGATTTGAAATGCAAGGAATATAAGCAGTTAATGTAGAATTGATAAATGTAAGTTTATTTTCTTTGAACGGAGATTGAGATAATGCCGATGACAGATGAGCAATTTGATAAATACCTCAATTATTGTTATGACGAACTAGAGACAAAACAAGGCGTACTCTTTCAAAATTACGGAATTGGTAGTTTTGAAGAATATTGGTATAGTCAAGAAGATAGTATTTTGCAATTTAAATCAGACGGTGAAGTTAAATTAGAATTTAACGTTATTTTTATAGGTTCTTGGTCCAGCAATAGTAATACCTGGATGTGGTCTTGGGGCAACAAAAGTATGACTGATAACGCAAGAAGTCAGTCCGCTTCACTAAAAGAATTACAACAGGTAACAGGTTTTGATATTTTTGCAAATCCATTTTTTGAATGTGATGAGGAAATGGCACACGAATTAACCGCGTTTGCCGTAGAACACCTAAATGCAAAAGGAATGTACATATCGCCTGATGGCAAAAGCCATTTGTTTATGGCGGTTATGTCACCCAATCTATCATAAAATTTAAGGAGGCATACCCGTCCTTTTTACTTATCCAAAAGCAACAATCTTTTAGAAAACAGCCTTTATTAAAAAGCTTTTCCTACTGTAAATGGGTCCTCTCGTCATAATTCAAATATTGATTCATGTGTTGTATACAAAAAAACCGCCAATTAACTCTAGTACACTGAGCTTTTTGACGGTTTTGCTTAGAGTGTCTTAAAAGAAGGGTGTTTTCCTTTTGAGACACCTTTTTATTTTTCTGATTTATTTAATACGTGTTCAATTCCTTTAAATAAATTTGAGAAGGTTTTGACATTTAAGTTCACACCTAAATTCACAAGAGTCTGAGCAATTTCTGGGCGAATTCCAACGATAATACATTCCGATCCTAACATTTTTGCGGCTTCTGTTGCTTGCATTAAATAATTGGAAACATACGTATCAACTATTGGAACTCCTGTAATATCTACTAATACATATTGACAATGATAATGAACAATTCCATCTAATAAATTTTCTTTAATAGTCTCTGCTCGTTCATCACTAATATCTCCAATAAGTGGTAACACACACACTTCATGAAATACAGGAATCATTGGTGCGGTTAATTCTTTTACTGCTTGTTTCTGCTTTAAAAATTGTTCGTTCCAAGCATTCGTTCCAACTTGAACAAGGTGTCTCATGACTAAATCTGACCATTTGCTTACCTCATCGTACACACTTACTACTTTTTCCGCTTCCTGTTCCTTTGATACTATTATCTTTAATAGCTCTTTACGAAATGCTTGAATAGAAAAGGTCATATAATATAGCATCCAATCACGGTCAAGGACCGCTTTTAAAAATTGGGTTAACACCTCTGTAGCTTTCGATGTTATAGATAGAATAAGGGTATTAAACAACTCTTCTGTAAGTAGAGAATCTTGGTTTTCAAGAATTATGTATGTGTCCTTCTCACTGGTCATTGCCTTTTTCCATCTATGATAAAGGTCGGTTTTATACTCAGTTACTACACGATTGATGTATTGGTCCATAACGAATCCTCCAGTTTGTTCTTCAATGTCCTTTACTACTACTCCCCTTTTTATCTATTGTTTAAACGTTTTCAATTATCTTTTCATCTTCGCCAAATGAATGCCTTTTTAACCAACATAAATGATGGTACTAAAAAAGCCAAACAAGAAGTCATATGACCACTTGTTTGGCTTTTAAATGTTAAATAGTTATCCTTCTAGTAATAACGTTTCAGGATCTTCTAATAGTTCTTTTACTGTTGCAAGGAAGCTTACTGCTTCTTTACCGTCAATAATACGGTGATCATAAGAAAGGGCAATATACATCATTGGACGGTTTTCTGAACGTTCCTCGTCGATTGCAACTGGACGAAGTTGTACTTTATGCATCCCTAAAATCCCAACTTGTGGTCCGTTTAGAATTGGTGTAGACATTAATGAACCGAACACACCGCCGTTTGTAATGGTAAATGTACCACCTTGTAAATCTCTTAACGCTAATTTATTATCTCGTGCTTTTTTCGCTAAATCACTAATATTTCCTTCAATCTCAGCAAATGTTTTACGATCTGCGTCCCGAACCACTGGAACAACAAGTCCATCTGGAGCCGATACAGCAATCCCGATATCATAGAATTTCTTTAAGACAATTTCATCGCCTTGAATTTCAGCATTTAATAATGGGTACTTACGAAGGGCCGCTACAACCGCTTTTGTAAAGAATGACATAAAGCCAAGTCGAACATCGTGCTGTTCAAAGAATTTATCTTTACGGCGTTTACGTAATGCCATAACGGCAGTCATGTCAACTTCATTAAATGTTGTTAGCATCGCCGCTGTTTGTTGTACTTGAACAAGACGATTTGCAATCGTTTGGCGGCGGCGTGACATACGAATGCGTTGTACTGGCTTTTCGCCACCTTCGTTTGTTACTTCAGGTTGTACCGGTTTAGATGCACGCGGTGCTGGTGCTGGCTTTGCTTCTTCTTTTTGAACAGTTGCTTTGTTTTCAGCATACACTTCAATATCTTGCTTGCGTACACGACCTAGTGGATCAGCTGTTGGCACTTCGTCTAATTTGATGCCGCGCTCTCTCGCTGCTTTACGTGCAGATGGCGAAGCAATAATCCATTGCTTTTGTTGATTTTCTGTCGTTTTTTGTTCTAATGCCGGTGCAGCTTCTTGTTCAGCTTTTGCAGGTTCTTCTTTCTTAACAGATTCTGACGCTTTTGGTTGTTCTGTAGGAGTATTAACCGTTGCACCTTGCTCATTTAAACGAGCAATGATTTCTCCTACTTGAACCGTGTCACCTTCTCCTACAAGCATTTCTGCTAATACACCAGACTCTTCTGCAGTAATTTCAACGTTTACTTTATCTGTTTCAAGTTCAACAACGTAGTCACCTTTTTCTACGTAGTCTCCAACTTGCTTCAGCCACTGAGCAACCGTTCCTTCTGTAATTGATTCTGCTAATTCCGGTACTTTGATTTCTCCCATTGTTAAATCCCCTTCCTATCGTGTTACTGCATCGTTTGCAATATGTTCATTTGTAATGGCGTCTAGTAAAATGCGTTCTTGTTCTTGCTTATGACTTGTTGGGTCCCCTTCAGCTGGACTTGAACGTCTTCTACGTCCTACATATTTCACAGCTACACCTTCTGGAGCAACTGAACGAAGTTTTGGATCAATGTAGCTCCAAGCTCCCATGTTTTCAGGCTCTTCTTGCATCCACACAATTTCTTTTAAATTTTTATATCGTGCAAAGATTTCAGCAATGATACGTCGTGGGAATGGATAGATTTCTTCCACACGTAGTACATGTAACCAATCCATATTGCTCTCTTGCTTTTGAAGTTTTTCAGTTAACTCACTCGACACTTTACCCGTGCATAACACAATGCGTTCAACCGAATCTGCGTTTTGACCAAGTTCAGGTTGTTCAATAACACGTTTAAAAGAGCCTTCTGTAAGCTCAGTGATATCTGATACGCTAAACGGATTACGCAACAAACTTTTTGGTGTCATCACAACAAGCGGACGTACTTCTTCTCGTTTTAAAATAGCCGCCTGCCTTCTTAATAAGTGGAAATATTGAGCTGCACTCGTTACGTTTGCAACAGTCCAGTTATTTTCAGCGCCTAATTGTAAGAAGCGTTCTAGTCTTGCACTTGAATGCTCTGGTCCTTGTCCTTCATGTCCATGTGGAAGTAAAAGCACCATGCCAGACTTTTGTCCCCACTTCGCACGACCTGCAGAAATAAATTGGTCAAAGATAACTTGCCCTGCATTTGCAAAGTCACCAAATTGTGCTTCCCAAATAACAAGCGTTTCAGGTGCAAATACGTTATAGCCATACTCAAACCCAATGACAGAACCTTCAGATAATGGACTGTTATGAATATCGAAGGAAGCGCTTACGTCTGATAATGTGTGTAAAGGTGAATACACATCCCCTGTTACATGATCATGTAACACAATATGACGATGCGCAAACGTTCCACGCTCAGAATCTTGTCCTGTAATACGAATTGGCGTACCATCTCGTAAAATCGTTGCAAATGCAAGTGCTTCACCTAATGACCAATCTACTTTTCCATTGTCTTCTAAAGCTTTTGCGCGACGCTCTAAAATTCGGGCAAGCTTAGGAAACACGTTGAAGTTTTCAGGCCATGTTACGATTTCACTATTTAGATCATATAAAACGTCTTCAGATACAGATGTATCTAAATTTGGTAATCCGTTAATAACAGCTTCCGGTAACTCCATTAAATGATGCTTTTTATCTGCTTTTGGTGGTACTTTGTCGTAAGCCGTTTTTAATTTTTGTTGAATTTGTTCTTGAATGCTATCAACTTCTTCATTTGATAACACTTGTTGTTCTTGCAATGTTTTTGCATACAATGCACGAACAGTTGGGCGCTTTGCAATGATTTCGTATGTTTTTGGTTGAGTGACCATTGGCTCATCCATTTCGTTATGACCGAATCGACGATAACCAATTAAGTCAATTAAGAAATCCTTATTGAAACGCTTGCGATATTCGTAAGCAAAATACGCGGCAGCCAAACATGCATCTGGATCATCGGCATTTACATGAACAATAGGAATTTCAAATCCTTTTGCTAAATCGCTTGCATATTTGGTCGATCGAGAGTCTACACTTTCCGTTGTAAAACCAATCATGTTGTTAGCGATAATATGAATGGTACCACCCGTCTGATAGCCTGTTAATTGATTTAAGTTTAATGTTTCTTGTACAATTCCTTCACCAGGGAAAGCTGCGTCACCGTGAATTAAAATCGCAAACGATTTTGTCACGTCTTGTGTCGGATAACCAATTGCTTCACGATCATCTTGCGCCGCTCTTGTAAACCCTTCCACAACTGGGTTCACAAACTCCAAATGGCTTGGATTATTTGCCAATGTTAAACGTGCACGAACTGTACTTTCATCTTTAATTTGTGTGTCCGCACCCAAGTGGTACTTTACATCCCCTGTCCAACCATAGTTAATCCCCGTTGAACCTTCTGATGGAACAAGGTCTTTATTTGGTGAGTGCTGAAACTCTGAAAAAATCATTTCATATGGCTTACCTAAAACATGCGCTAATACGTTTAAACGTCCACGATGTGCCATTCCAATATTAACTGTTTTCGGTCCGTCCTGAACAGAACAGCTAATAATTTCATCTAGCAGTGGAACAAGCATATCTACGCCTTCAATTGAGAATCGTTTTTGACCAACAAACGTACGATGTAAAAACTGCTCAAAATCTTCAACTTCTGTTAGACGTTTTAATACGTTTATACGCTTTTCACTCGATAGTGGATGAGAAATTTCGCCTTTTTCCACCATTTGTGTAAGCCACTTGTTTTCTTCTAAATTATGTACATGGTGAAACTCAAATGAAATCGTTTTTGTATAAAGCTCAGTTAAATAGTTAATTGCATCTAAACCATTTTTCACATGGCTCGGTGCATCTTCACATAAAATATTTACCGGAATTCCTTTTAAGTCTTCCTCAGTCAAATTGTAATCTTCTAGATGCAAAAGGACCATATCCTTTTTTTGCTCTTCTAGTGGATTAATAGATGCGTATAAATGACCATATGTGCGAATATTTTCTGCAAACTTTATCGCCGCTGCAATTTTAGCTGTGTTCATTGGAGCGACTGAACCACGGTTGTCATCTTTTAATAACACTCGATTATCTGACAACTCCTCCGTACTTGGTGGAGCACCCCATACATCAAATAATTCTTTTAATTCTGGATCAACTTCTTCTGGTTTTTGTTCATACAACTCATACTGTTCTAATACGTAGCCATAGTTAGGTCCTAAAAACCCTTGCCACGGTTCACCTTTGCTTGCCGCTTGATTACCCATTTAAAAACCCCCAACGATTCATAATACTTGAAATCATATGAGATTTCTAGAATTAAGAAGACTTGTTACAACCGAATGATCAGACATGCTTACAAGTTACTGATTTGCTTTACCTTGTAAAATTATCCTTGTTCTTATTTTACCACTCTTTTGCGTCTCATTCAAAATGAAATCGCTATATTTCTATAAATTTTTTTATTTTTTTAATAGTCAAACTACATTTTGGAAGCGCTTCATAAGAAAACTGAATCACTCTATTAAATTAGTGTTAAATTATTGTTATCAAGCTGTTTGTAAGCAGTTCTTACATTGTACATATCTCGAGCGAACTTCAATATTATTCCATTATTCCCAGTATAATAATTTGCCTTTGCAAATACTTTACACTAAACGTTTACCCTCTTTTCTTCTTATTAAATATGTTTTCATTTCATATCGATTACTGGTTCTAATTTAATGATCACATTTCCTTTAACAGCTTTTGAAATCATACATGTAGATTCTGCTTTCTCAGCAATTCTTGTTACTTTTTTATAAAGCTGCTCAGAGGTATCCTTTAAAACAATGTGAGGGCGATGAATGATTTGTTCATAAGTAAATACACCATTTTTAACATCAACAATTGCTTCTGAATTCATTGTTAACGAGCTTGTTTTCACATTACTTCTTTCTAACATTGCTGCTAGCGTGATAATATAACATGTCGCTGCTGCTCCTAGTAACATTTCATCGGGATTTGTTCCAATACCAGGACCATCCATTTCTTTAGGAATAGATATCGTGGTCCGAAGCTGACCAGACTCTATTGAACCAACGTCATTTCGTCCACCTGGCCAGTTTGCTTGTAAATGAAAATGATGTTTTGCCATGTTAATTCCTACTTTCATTAAATATTTTCTTACACTATTTTACCTTGAATATATCGTAGAACCTATTTATCTGTTTATAAGTTTACATAATAATATTATTGAATCTAAAAAAACACATGGGGATTAACTAATTCCCCGTGTGTTTCGTTACGTTAATTTAATATTTTCCTTTTCTTTCGCTAAATATTGAATTAATGAAGGAAGCCAACTTTGAAGGTTTGTAAACGTGTAACCCCAAGCTGTTGCTCGTTCATTGCTCATTGTCCATGATTGTTCGACTCCGTATGGAGAAGCATTTTCATCTGTAATGGTTGTCATTATTTTTGCTTTTTTATCGACAACGCCTTCAATTAAACGAATTAAATCTTGAAGTGATATAGAGTCGTTAGCGCACGCATTTACAGGACCATTTAATCGATTCTCACCACACCAAGCCAAAAATGCTCCTGCTTCTTGCTGAGAGATGAAGTTCATTTCCGCTTCTTGATTTGGTAGTCCAATCCCTTCTTCATGTAATACTTTATCAACATGAAACAAAAGCCTTTTTGTATAATCTTGCTCACCTAATACAATTGGAATACGTACAGCTGTTACCGAGAATGGTGCATGTTGAAAGAAAACGGCCTCTGCTTGTCGCTTTCCTTCTTGATACGATACGTTCTCACTTTTCACATATGAAATAGGATACGTATATGGATCGAAATCCTCTTCTTGGCAAGTATGATCAAGAAAGCCATAAACAGACAAAGTTGAAGTGAACACATAATGTTGGACTTTATCTTTAAAAGCGTCAATCGCGATAGATGCATCATGAGAAGCATAGCAAATTTGGTCAAAGACAACATCCCACGCTCTTCCGACAGTCTCTTCCATGAGTGAGGCCTTATCAAAGCGATCAAGCTTTATACGATCTACTCGATCACCAAAAGAATCTGTTGTCTCACCACGTGTTCCAATGGTTACCTTTACACCTTTTTGTAGCAATGATTCAACTAAATTCACACCAAAAAAACGAGTTCCTCCTAAAACTAAAGCCGTCTTCATGTTATCTTCCTCCTTTACCGTTATCTATACATTAATATAAATAATCAAAAAAATCTATATTTTATAAATACAGGAATTTTAAGGAAGAAATTATGATATTATCGTTATGTATGACATTTATTCATCTAAAAAATCTAGTTTTAACAAATGAAAAGTTATCTACATAACCATTTATGAAGCATTTTCTTTTTGAGAGCGCTATGGGATTATTATGTGGTTTATGGATAATGGTTGTACACTAGACTTAGAGAGGAGATTTTTTATGAAGTCATCACCCATTTCTATAAAAGAAAGGATTGTCACAATCGATGTGATTCGAGGATTTGCACTTTTTGGTATCTTTCTTGTGAATATGCCTGCATTTCACTCACCCGATTTTAAAGTACAGCTAAATGGTATGCATATGTCATATACAGGAATGGATTATTGGGTAGATATGTTTTTACAAATGTTTATTCAGATGAAGTTTTTTACCATTTTCTCTTTTTTGTTTGGTTTAGGTTTTTATCTGTTCATGAGTCGCGCTGAACAAAAAAAATTCAGGATGAATCGTTTGTTTAGTCGTCGATTGTTAGGGTTGCTTATCTTTGGATTGCTTCACCTTGTCTTTTTATGGTTGGGTGATATTTTACATCTTTATGCAATCGCTGGTTTTATTCTTTTATTCTTTTATAAACGAAAGCCAAAAACGATTTTAATTTGGGCTTTTAGCATTCTCTTTGTATTTCATGCATTAATCAGTTTATCTTTTTTAGTACCTCAAGAAATGCTTCAAGAAATGGAAGCAGGTATGCAAGAAAACTATGATGAAAAATTAGCTACATATGTGTCTATTTATGAACAGGCAAGCTACCAGGAATGGCTTTCGTATCGATTAGAAACGGAAATTCCATTTATTTTAATGAACCTTCCTTTCACTTTAATGCCTGTTTTAGCTTTATTTTTATTTGGATTATATGCTGGAAAAATAGGTATTTTCGAGCGAATAAACGAGCATCAAAATCTCTTAAAAAAGGTTCAACTCGTCTCGTTTTTAATCGGTATCTTATTTGCTCTTTTATTAGGATCTACAAAAGCAAATCTACTAACCTTTGGTGTTTACGAAGGATCTGCTATTCAATTGTTTACAAGTATTAGTGGGATTGGCTTATGCTTTTTTTATATTACGACGTTAACTTTATTACTGCGAAAAGAGGTCTGGATAAAGCGACTGCGTCCCCTTGGATATGTAGGACAAATGGCTTTAACAAACTACTTACTTCAAACGATTATATGTGTCATTTTATTCCTCGGTTTTAATTTGTACGGTCAAATGAGCCTTACTATGGGTACCTTGCTCTGTTTTGTTATTTATGGGTTGCAGCTTTTCATTAGCTATAAGTGGCTTCAAGTGTATCAATTTGGCCCCTTTGAATGGTTATGGAGAATGATGACATATGGGTCCATTCAGCCAATTAAAAGAAGTGTACAGTATATAGATAAATAAAATAAAGGGGATTCACGAGAGCAAACACCTTCTCTAAGTGAATCACCCTTTTTTATTACTTTTCCCCTCTTTATTTAGGCCTTATGATGAATAACTAAACGACTCACACCATGCTTTTCAAATTCATCTAGATAGACAGATTCTTTTTTTAAGATACTTGCAACGTGATCATCATTCATTCTTACCACTGGCCCAACACTATTCATCACATCTCGCTTGGCTAAGCTAAGCGCAAGACTTTCCCAAAAAACTTCATTATCATATTCCATAATCATTTCTTGAAGGACTTTTTCGCACTTGGCACTAAAAACAATAAAGGGATTCATAGAGAAGAAACGAGAATCTTGGAGGAAAGGACGAGCATATGAAAACAGCATTTGTTCTAATGCTTCGTATTTTGCAATTTGCTCTTCATCAATCGTATCGGACAATGCATTCACCATCCAATTTCCTAAATGAATTAAATTAAGAAGGTTGTAATATTGTTCTTTTGTTACTTGAATGTGGACATCTGTTTTTGTGGAGGTATTGGTCATTCAATTTACTCCTTTGTAGGTTTATAGTGAGGATGAAGTGAGACGAGAAAAAAAATGAGGGGAAAAGTCTATTATTATAGTAACGGATGATAAAAGAGGAAACAAGTTTTATTTGGATATTTTTTCTATTTATCTAACTATCTTAAAGAGAGGCATATCGCTCTCTTTAAGATAGCATTCTTATCTTTAATTCCAAATTGCTTCGACCCACTCTGGATGATCAATGAATGGATTGCGATTATATTGATAGTTACTATAGATAATATCGTTACGACGTCGTTCAAAGTTATCAACTGGATCTTGACGATGCCATTCTAGTAAAACGGATAATTTCCCATGATATGGAGCAGTTCCGTTATTTACATAGTTGTTTAATTCCAGATTTAATTCACCATTATCTCCCTCATATCGAACAGCCATATAAAATAACATACGCGCCACATCACCTTTTACTTCATCGCGAGGCTCCCATGAATCTCCATCGTAATAGTTCCCTAACGCTTCAGAGTGCTGTGTACCTCCATTGTCAAAATCTAAATTACTGCGTGAACTGTTCACTGATACATCTGTTGGGCGAAGATGATGAAGGTCCGTTCCAGCTCCACGCGTTGTACCGAAATCTCCGTGTGATTTTGCCCATACATGTTCACGATTCCAATCGTTTACATTTCCACCGTTCGTGAATTTACTTTGTGAACGACCTGTATATAGCAATACAACATTACTTTTATTGTTTGGGTCTTCGTCTGTGTTTCTAAGTGCTTCCCATACTTGGTCATAAGATAAAGTTGTATGGTCATCAATAATATTGTGTAGAGCAGACTTTAACGCTGTTCCTGTCTTTCCTGCTGCGCTACTATAATAAGTCTCATCATATGAAGTTGGCGGTGGTGTTGGTTCAGTTGGATTCGTTGTTCCTGACACTTTTTCAAAATATGTACCATTTTTTATTCCGCTATGCGAAAAATAAGCTGTTAACTGGCCCGTTACTTTAATTTGAGTCCCTTTCAATGAAGGGTTGGTTTGCAAACCATATTGACTACGATAAGACGACGGAATTTGTACGTAAATCATGTTTGCTACATTTGTTTCTGTTGGGCTGTCTGCTAAGGCAAGTGCATAATCATTTGGATAATTACTCGTTACAACGGTTGAAGTATCCGTAGGTTGTCCAACAATGTACCCTTGAACTGTTTTGGTTGAGCCATTTTGGTTGGCATTGGCTTGAGATACGGTGTATGGCGAAGAAACAGTGCCACTTCCCGTTACCGCTTGCACAAATGAACTTGGCAATAACGGTAAAAGTAAACTTAACGCAAGTAAAACTGATAAAAACTTTTTACTTCTTAGCATTTTTTATTCCTCCTTTTTAAAGAAACCTGTCTTTATGACTTCTTTCGACTTCATCATAACGTAAATTTATGTATGAAATTTTAATTTTTTGTAAATAAAGAAAATTTTATCAAAAACAGGAAATTTTTCATGGTTTTTTCCCATAAAAAGGGTATCTATTCTAATGAATTAGTCATAAAGAATAGTTGAGATAAATGGTTTCTTCAGAAAAAAAAGCATAAAAAAACCATGAATGACATCTTCCTTTAAAGAAAGATGTCATTCATGGCTACATTTTTATTTAGAATCTGGCATATCACAAGAGCTGTCCGTACATGCAGCTCCTTGTTCTGTGCCTAACGGCTGTAATACAGAACGACCATGCTCTTCTTCCCAAACCTTTTGAAGCGCACCTGCAAACACATTTGTTGGCTGTGCACCTGAGATTGCATATTTCTGATTTACTACAAAGAATGGAACACCTTGAACCCCAATGGACTGTGCTTCACCTTCATCAATTCGCACCTCTTCTGTAAACGTATCACTATTTAGAAATGCTCTTACTTCTGTTTCATCAAGCCCTACTTCCACTGCTAATTGAGTCAATGTTTCATGATCACCAAGATGCTTAGACTCAACGAAATAAGCACTTAACAAACGCTCTGTCATCTCTTTTTCTTTTCCTTTTGCTGCAGAGAACTTTGCAAGACGATGTGCATCTAAGGTATTTGTTGGAATCATTGTATCAAATTTAAAATCTAGTCCAACGGTTGCAGCTTGAGCTCCAACACCTTCACTCATGCTCTTCGCTTGCTCAACAGATGTACCATATTTTTTTGCTAAAAGCTCATGAATTGTAAATTCTGTATCGCGTGCTGCATAAGGATCTAATTCAAACGCTTTAAACTCTACTTCTACCTTTTCTTTATGCGGAAACTGAGCCAGCGCTTCTTCTAATCGACGTTTTCCAATGTAGCAAAACGGACACGCATAGTCAGACCATACTTCAATTTTCATTGTTACACCTCATTCATTTTCCAAATATGTCTTAGTTTAGCATAGTCTTTCTCGTGGTGAACACTATATTGCTCACCCAAAAGGAATGAAACGAGCGTTAACAACGAGTTGTTTTCTTTTTAACACCCACTTTGCTTCGTTCTTCTACTTTTTGAATATACGATGTAGCCAAAGGTACTTTACAAGCTGTATCGCCCATGTTCACACTTACTTTTCCAATTCTTTTTGCGGTGTCTTTCGCTTCCTCGACTAACGGCTTAACATACGTCCCCACACAGATGACAAATTGATTCATTGTATAACGAACGCGATTAGGTGCATGGTGAATGGTCTCTCCTATTTCACGGAGTAACAAGCCAACTTCATCAAGATTGAGCTCTTCATCATCTGCAATCGATAGATAATTTGAATATGTACTCCATCCAGCAGTCGCAATTGTTTCCACATCCGATTGCATCCATTCTCTTGCCAATTCTAATGCATACGGACTCTCAGCAGCAACAGAGGCAACCGTATATTCAGACAACATGTACCAATACGCTTTTTCCACCCATTCTTGCAATTGCTCTTTAGACATATTTTTAGGATTAATTGAAAGCCCTGCTAAATACATGGCATCATGATTATCGGTGTTATACAAAGCCATCCCTAAATCTTGATCTTTTTTCACAACTTTTACAAACTTTTTCAAATCCCCGATTCTTATCCCAAAAAGTGGATCTCGTGCTCCATGGCGGTAATACGTTTTACGTGTCTGTTCTGATCCTAACGCCTCTAATTCTTTCATCAATTGTTCAAGATTCATATGAACTCCCCCTAAAAAGTGGTTATGCCTTCTATTATAACAAAAAAAGAACAAATGTTCCTCCTACTATCTCTAAATAATCGATCTACTTTTTAGTGAATTCATACCCATTTCAACGACTGTTGCGGTGCCGTTCAACATATACGCTTGCATTTAGCAAACCACCAATTAATAGAACAGAAGCTGTTAAATAAAACCAAATCATTAAAATAATAATGCTCCCAAGCTGACCATAGATTTGAGAGTAACTTCCAAATTGAACATAATAAGCAAAGCCTGTTGAAATGGCTTGCCATCCTAATGTTGCAAATAATGCACCTGGAATGACTTCTCTCCACTTTAAAATAGCACTTGGTACAAGCATGTATAACAGCATAAAAAATAGTAATAAAAACAACGTTCCAATTCCCCACTTTACAATAAACCATGTTTTGTACCATGATGAAGAAAGATCAATTTCATTCATCACAAAGTGGCGAACGATCTCCTCTCCAATTGGTACAAATAATGAGAGAGCAACAATAACCATTAAACCAAATGTTAAAATCAGATCATTTAGGAGAATATGGAAAAATGGTTTACTCCTTTTGATTTGATACGCATCGTTCATTGATCTAACTAATGACTGAATGGCCATTGAAGCTAACCAAAACGTTGCAAGTAAACTGAATGACAAGACCGTTTTTCCTTCTTGATTTAAAATAGAACCAATAGAGCTTTCGATAAGTCGATAAGCACTTTTTGGCGCAAATGGCTCAATAATGGTCAACACTTGTATTGAATCCACTGGCAAAAAGCTTAATAATGAAAATAGAAAAATTAAAAATGGCACAAAAGATAATAAAAAGTAGTAAGCCATTTGAGCAGCTTGATCAAAAAAGCGCTCTAAAAAAAAGCGGCGCCCAATCGTTTTCACAATTCGAATGATTCATCGTCTCCTTTTACAAACAACTCTAATTTGACCGTGTTATAATAACTATATATATACAACGGACAGTATTTTAAACATTGAATTGAAACTGAGATTTTTTAAGGAGGAAACATGCTACAAAAATTTGGTTTTTCACAATATGAAAGTCAAGTGTACGAAGCACTACTATCAAGCAACACTCCGCTTGATACAACTTCTATTGTTCATTCATCAAATGTTCCAAAAGCAAAAATTTATGAAGTATTAAATAAAATGAGCGATAAAGGAATGGTATTAACAACGATTTCAGGAAAGAAGAAGTTATATTTAGCTGTACCTCTTGAGACCATTATCCAAAAGCTAACGGCTACTTTTAAGCAAGATATTCAAGAACTTAAAACATTTACACCTAGAAAAGTGACAACCGATGATCATATTTGGACATTAAAGGACTATCAATCCATTATCTCTGAGGTTGAAACACTTATCCTTGATGCCAAGCAGTCCATTATTTTATCTGCTTGGAATGAAGAATTAGAACGGTTCCTTCCTCTCTTGGAACAAAAAGAAAAAGAAGGGATAGATGTAGAAGTACTCATAATTGGAAAGCTTCATACGTCACTCAAAAACCTTCACTCTCTACATCCTCATCAAGATCATAAAAAGTTAGAGCCCTCACAGCTTATTAGTGTCGATGAACAAATTATTTTGTTTGCAGGAATTGAGAACAATAAATGGAAAGCCATTAAAACAGAATCTCAACCGTTTGTGAAATTTTTTACAGATTTCTTTTATCATGATGTAGCGCTTGCTCACATAACAGAAAAATATCAAGAACAATTACTCCAAGATGACAAAATGAAGCGATTGTTAACAAGACTACGATATTAAAACCATAATGAAGGACCAGAGACAAAAATGACAAAGAACACCCCCGTTTGTCTCAGCCCACAACATCCCTTGTCCCAAAAATCCAAAGTAACAACGGATAAAGAGGCAAGGGATGTTGTATGTAGATCTTCTTTTTTGTTTTGCTCCCTTGTGTCCCAGTCTCTTTGTTCATGTGTTTAAATAGAGACATGGAAAAACATCCCTCCAAATGAAAAGGCTATCATTTCTATCAATAAGAAAAATTGTCTTGCCAACCAAATGGTTATGGGTTACTATCTCAGTTGTAACTATCACAAAGGAGGTTAAAATGATGAATAATAAAGTGTACATACTTGCGATCGCTTCCTTTGTTGTCGGAACGGTTGAACTTATTTTAGGAGGAATTTTAGATGTTATTGCCAATGCGTTTAACGTCACCATTTCACAGGCAGGATATCTTATTTCCATTTATTCCATTGTATTTGCCATTGCGGCTCCGATTTTATTGCATGTGACAGCGAAAGTAGAGCGAAAGAAAGTATATGTATGGACTCTCGCTTTCTTTTTACTAAGTAACATTCTATCCGCATTAAGTATGACGTATGCCATGCTTTTAATTTCTCGAGTCTTTGGAGCAATAAGCGGCTCATTTCTAATCGTGTTATCAACAACGCTTGCTGCTCGACTTGTTAAGCCTGAGTATCAAGGACGAGCGCTTGGAACGGTCTTTATGGGAATTAGTGCTTCCCTCGTTCTCGGTATTCCGATGGGTATTTATATAGGTAATACGTTTGGTTGGCGAGAAGTCTTCATCATGATTGCGGTTTTAACGGGTTTGATTTTAATCGCGGTTATCATCATGATGGAACGATTAGCACCTGCTCCAGTCGTTCCGTTAAAAAAACAATTTCAAGCATTAAAAGATTCAAAGATGATTGCTATTCATCTCACAACCTTTTTCTTATTAGCTGGTCATTTAACGCTGTATGCGTACTTTACTCCTTTTTTAAAAACAACATTAGGATTACATTCAACGACCATCACAATTGTGTACGCTATTTTTGGTGTTGCTGCTGTTATTGGTGGTGGAATTGGCGGGTGGGCTGCTGACAAATGGACACCACAGTTAGCGATTACGGTTATGATTTCTATGTTCTTCATTACGATGGTGTCCATTCCATTTGGAGTAAAACTTCCATTTATTTTATTTTTATTGATCATGATTGTTTGGAGTTCCTTAAGTTGGGCGATCTCTCCTGCTTTGAATAACTATATTATTCAGAGTGCTCCAAATACGTCGGACATTTTAATTAGCACAAATTCATCCATCAGCCACTTAGGTATAGCTTTAGGTTCTTATATTGGCGGGATTGTGATTCATAACGGTTCTGTTATGTACAATAGTTGGGCTGGTTCGATTCTCATTTTAGGTGCATTACTATCGATTATTGTGTCTACCCGTACTTCTTCTGTAAAGAGTGTTGTAAATATGAATGAATGAATAAGTAGAATTTTGTCTATTCTAATACAGTGAAGCTACCCTATAAATAGGTAGCAAACACAACAATTGAAGGAGGAATAGACAATGGCACAAGATGTATTATGTGAAGTAGCAAACTGCGTTCATAACAGAGAAGGACAAAAATGTGGAGCATCTGAAATTTTCGTTGTCAGCCATCGCGGAAACAAAGCTGAAACAAGTCAAGAAACTGATTGCAAAACATTTGAGCCTAGCGGACTTTAATCTCTATCAGAGACCACCACGGACATGGTGGTTTCTTTCATTACTATTATTGATAATAATTATCATTATTATTCAATGATTTAGTCATAAATGCAAAATTAGGTCATTCACTATCTTTTTAAAAGATAAACTTAGGCAAAAAGCGTAAAGTATGAGATAATAGAAAGGAATGAATAATCCTAATAAGGAAGTGACGCATTGTCTTATTATAATAAACGTGTAGAACCTTTACCTCAAGAACATATTGACACTTGGGAATGTACGAAAGATGATTGTAACGGATGGATGAGAAAAAACTTCTCAATTGGTGAATCAGTACAATGTCCTTTCTGCAACAGTGATATGAAAAGCGGAACTCGCTTTATTAACGGTTTATCAAATACCGCTCCCTATACAAAAGCTGCATCCAGCAACACAAAATAACGAAATGATCCGCTTAATCAGAGGTTGAGTTAAGATGTATCCCTTTTTCATTCGACCTCTCTTTTATTTTTTTGACACATTGGACAATAATAAAGCCTTCGAGACGTTGCAACAGTTTTGATAATTTCTGTTCCATCTATTCGACATGGCTGCCCCTCTCGGTTAAAGACCCAATGACGATAAGTGGATTTTCGTTGCCCCTTTTCTTTCAACTGGTTTACTAACTTTAAATCATTTGTAATGCCACCTGTTTCATATGACTGACGTACAACTTTTACAATTGCTTTTGCTACCTTTTGAAGCTGTTGAGTTGTACAGTCAACAGGTCGTAAATCTGGATGAATACCTGCTACAAACAAAATTTCACTTCGTAAATAATTCCCTATACCAGCTAAAAAACTTTGATCAAGAAGAAGTGACGACCACTTTCTTCTATAAAACCGCCGACCTTCAAAACGTGTATGTAATTCATCAAGTGTCACTTCTTCACTTAACAAATCTGGACCTATTCGACTGATAAAGGGATGTAAAGGTACTTCCTCATTCTGAAGCACTTCAATTTCTGACGCGCTATATAAAAGGGCTGATTTTTTTTCATTATGAAGAGCTAATCGCAATTGACGATTTGTTTTTGGATAATGATAGGCTTTACGTACATACCACTTTCCGTATAACTGGTTATGAGAATAGATCGTGTATCCATTGTTAAAGCGAATTAGCATCGCTTTGCCTTTTGTATCTACTTTTAGAATACGTACACCTTGAAAAAAGGGCTCATAATCCTTTAGCGATTCAAAGGCAAAAGACACTTCTATTAAAGGATACTGTATAAGCGCAGCCTCAACTTCATCGGCTGCTCGGCGAATCTCTGGACCTTCTGGCACATTCCCCTCTCCTTTTTGTTTTATCCTTTATTTGAATGAGCTGCATATATGTTCAACTTATCCTAGTAAGTGCTACAAAGAGTACTTCTGGATGCTTACTGTAAATCTATCCCCTATTTATTCCTTTATCATCTACACATTTTACATAAATTAGTTAATGATTCCCTTATGAATGATTTGAACAGAAACCTTTGGCTTGATTGACAGCTCGGGGTAATCGCTTTTCCAATCAAGCTTTTTCCATTCTTTCGGATGGTAAGCCATTAATTCACGCCCTATTTCTAAAAAGTCACAGTTTGCTTCTTGAAGCTTATCCACTACATTTTCAGCTCTCTTTTGCAAAATCGCTTCAAGTTTTTTTTCCACTGTCTTTACCTTCTTCTTCGTTAAATCGTTATAAGTAAATTCAGTAATTTCAACTTTTACTTTTAAAGGTATTTGAACCGATACAACATCGACAGGATCTTTTTTTATTTTCAATCGTACTTTTGAGCTTATCACGTTATAAGATGCTGTATTTTTCTCACCATTTACGACTACATTATCACTCATCATTAGATGTTTTCCTTTTCGGTCTGAAAGAAGCAACGCCATTCTTGATTGCATGGCGTTTAGTGTTACACCTGAAAATTTGTCATCATGAAATAAAGCGGTCCCCACTACATTAGCAGCTTGATTTTTTTTATTCATTTCAATATAAGGTAAAGCAAGACCTTTGCCTTCATCAAATAAGACGGTACAGATTGTTTGAATGGTTTCATTAGGGACAGAAGAAGAATTTTCAGCAGTATGAATGATACCAGCTAAATACTCTCCAATTAGCTCATTTCCTACTTTTTGAAGATAAACAATCTCGCTCGGACTTCCCTTAACAATGGCGTATTTTGCACTTAATGGACTTTCGGGCGTACGATAGAGAACATCTGATACCTTTAAAATCCCATCTTTTGCAAGATCGTCTTGAATTAACAGAACACGATTCTTTGCCGACATTAGCGCTCCTGAAACTTGTTGATTGAGTTTCATTCGCCCTTCTCTTGGAGAAAGTCCAACTACTGTAAACACTTTACTGATTGGCTCATTTTCTTTTGAAGTATACGAATGAATAGATATGGTCGCTTGAATTTCATCTTGCTCTTTTTTCTCAAATGCAGCACTTGATATAAAAATCGTATCCTTTAATGTTTTTTGATCCCAGCATCCTGATAATAAAAAAACAAGAAGAAATAAACCAATCCCTGTTCGCTTCATGATTTTGTTACCCCTTTTCGAAAGAATGAAACAAATAATAAAAAAACAGGCAAGACACCAATAAAGAAGTAAGATAATGTTGTAACAGCTTCTGATAATAAAACAAGTAAATCATCCGTGCTTGCAAAGTAGTTTGATAAAATGACAACCATCAGAATGATAATAGGAATGAATGGCCGATGTGTTTTCTTTTTAAATAACACTTTCATCCCCATCCCACAAATAAAAACGTACATGATTAAAGACGTAATAGCAGACACAATCCAGACTGTTAAAAACACAAGATCTATACGTTCGATAAACGAAAACTTGGAAGCTTTTAATACATACAACACAGGCTCTGGTACAATTGGAATTTCGTCTGGACTAAAAAACAGGTAACATGTAATGATGATATACACATACAGCAACATCACTACAAAATTACTTAGTGAGACCACTTTTAGTACGGTTGTTGATTTTGCTTTTACAAATGGAGCGAGAACTAAAATGATTTCAAAACCAAGCATGGCAATGATTCCATCCTTTGAAGCGCTAACAATGTTTTTGATTCCATGCTGACCGATTGGAAACAAGTAGCGAATATCTGCTGTTGTATATGCACTTAATAGTAAAATGACAATAATGACAAGTAATACAGATACGAGCACGAAAAAACGGCCGATGTTTCGTAGACCTTCTTTCGCATAATATAGTGCAACAACAGCTAATAAAAGGACTAAGATAAAAACGGGTGTTACATGGTAAACCCATCGCTTCAATACATTTACATATAATGATGTCACTACACTCGATACAAGTACGTAATAAATAATGTATCCAATGTTTAATCCATTACCAATAAAGCGACCTAGTATAGCAATATTTATTTCAAATAATGTTTTTTTAGGAAATCGACGCGTTAGCCACCAATAACAAACGATTAATAGTTGAACAATCATACTCGCTATAATAATTGAAATCCAGCCATCTGTTTTCGCAGTTTTGAACAAGTTATAAGGAAGCGCTAAAATACCAATTCCAATTTGTGTTTGTAAAATCAAAAAAAACAGTTGATTTGTACTAATATTAGTTGTCTTGTTCATCGTGCTTCCAAGTCCTTATCGCAATTTGTCTACGGAGCCTTTGTGGTTTTGCTCCTAATGGACGTTTATTTGAATACATGGCATGTAAGCGAATGAATACATCTTTTAAATTTGAAAATCTCAGTGGAGCAATTGGTATTAAATAAGGGGTAGAAATAGACTTTAGTGTAATGAGGTGCATTGTAATCATTACAAACACTAACACAATTCCTAAGTAGCCAAATAGAGCTGCGCCAATCATCATTGGAAAGCTTAGTAAACGCAGCGTTGTACTCATTTCATTTGATGGCACTACAAACGAGGAAATGGCTGTTAACGCAATAACAATAATCATCATATTAGATACTAGACTGGCTTCAACAATCGCTGTTCCAATCACTAATCCTCCTACTACTCCAATCGTTTGAGCAATAGATGAAGGTAATCGTAAAGAAGCCTCTTTTAATAATTCAAGGATAATCACCATAATTAACGCTTCAATGAGAGGTGGAAATGGTACATTTTCAAGTGAACCCTTAACCGTTAAAATTAAATCAATTGGGATGAGTTCGTAATGAAACGAAATGGTTGCAATATAAAGGGCGGGTAAGCTCATTGCCACAAAAAAACTAAACACGCGAAGCAGACGAAAAAATGAACCATAAATCGACCGTGTATGATAGTCTTCAGGTGATTGATAAAAGGAAAAGAAACTAACAGGTGCGATAAGTGCAGACGCATTGCCTGTTGTTATGAGTGCAATTCGACCTTCTAATAAATTACCAACGACTCGGTCGGGTCGTTCTGTATTTAACAGTTGTGGAAATGGTGAAAATGGTGATTCTTCTAACGCCTCTTCAATTAACCCACCTGTATCTACAGCATCAACATTAATTAATCGTAACCGGTTCATCACTTCCTCAACTAATTGCTTATTCGTCAATCCTTTTACATATAATAAAGCAATTCTTGTTTTTGAAATGGAGCCAATTTCAATATACTTCACAACTAAACTTCCATCTAAAAAACGCTGACGAATGAGATTAACATTTTTATCTAGATTCTCGATAAAACCTTCCTGCGGTCCTCTTACAGATTTTTCGTTATACGCTTGACTAACCTGTCTAGAAGCAGGTAAGGCTGCATCAATCGCGTAAACTGTATCCCTTCCCTCTAGAATAAGAACCGCTGCACCTTTACACATCATGTAAATCGCTTCGTATAAATTTTGAGTTTTTGTAATGGAAGCAATATTTACTACTTCTTCTATCTTATCTTTTGTTGCCATTTGTAGAGGCTTGATAATGTGTTGATTGAGCTTTTCTGAATCCATGAGTGGAACGAAATACAACAATATCCCCTTTTCCCCTAAGTACATAATCTCTCGTTCTCCTAAATCATCTGTACCCTCAAGAAAGGTTGTCATTTGTTGCTTATTGTCCTCTAAGCTAGACGTAGCTGGAATGGTTATCGGAAGTTGATTCTGTTGTTGATTCTGTTGTTGATTTTGGCTCATGCGCTCACCTCACTTTTTGTTTACATTTCGTTTGCTTTTTTCTTTGCTAATTAGGTTTCCATTAAAGTAAAATAATATGTAAAATGTGGAGAAAGAGAAGGTAAGACAATGAACACCAAAGACCGTTTAATTAAGGAAGCACTATCCTTTTTCTTCCCTTTTCAAAGTCCAAAAGTATGGAGCGAGGGAAGCGGGGAAAATAATACAACACGTTTTGTAGACATACATAATACACGTTATGTATTGAGAATTTATGAATCTCACCGTGATCTAGCAAAGATTCAATTTGAGCATGACGTACTACTCGGTTTGAAAACGTTATTACTTCCTTTCAAAACACCCGAACCTGTTACGACAATTACAGGAGAATCGATTGTCACGTTAAAAAATGGACAGCTAGCTGCTTTGTTTCATTTTGCAAATGGTGTAAACCCAGATTCAACCAATCAGAATTATGTACATTCATATGGAAAAGTAACTGCTCAATTAACGAAAGCTTTTCAATTTTTAAAACCGACAAAGCAAGCGATTTATCACCCATACTATGACCTTGAACATACACACCCGAGCTGTACCATTGAAGATGTTCTTTTCTTTTGCAAACATCCGTCTGACTTGTTTAAGGATCAAGCTGAAGCTCTTGCACTTGTTCAAGATGCACTTTGTTCGTTTCAAGATACAATTCCCATACTAAAGAGCCTTCCGCATCAGCTTATTCATGGAGATTTAAATACTTCAAACATTTTGGTTAATGAACAGCATTCCGTTAACGCTGTTCTTGATTTTGAGTTTGTGACGTATGATTTGCGTGTAATGGAAGTAGCTGTATGCTTATCTGAATTTATTAAGCCAAATTCTGATGAAAACGCAGTTATGGATGAAAAAGTGTCTCAGTTTCTGTCTGGCTACTCTAGTGTACTTGAGCTAACACAAAAAGAATTAAGTGTCATCCCTCATTTAATTTTACTACGACGTCTTGATGTATTTGTCCATTTCCTAGGTCGCTATAGAGATGGAGTCAATGATGAAAAAATAGTAAAAAACCAAATTGAAAAAGCGTTCTATACAATAAAGTGGATGAAGACGATGGAACATAACTGGGATGATTTTGTTTATCAACTAATGAAAACGAACTAAAGCTCCTCAACAAGAGGAGCTTTTAATTCTGAACACAACTTTTTGAACATTTTTCACAATTTGTTCAAATAATTAATGAAAACGCTTACTATTTTCGTATATAATGAATATATAATAACGAATAACATCAATCTTACAAACAAATTTATTATAAATAAACTCTAGAGAGGAGAATAAAAAATGATTTTAAAAGCATTGCGCAAAAAAGGCTTCATTACCATCAATTATTATAAAGATGGGCTACTTCAAACAATTAAAGGTCAGGTTCATCATTTAAACCTAAATGAGCAAACGCTTTCACTAAAAGATGAAAATGAAAATGTTTTCTCTATTCGCCTGTCTGGTATTAAAGAAATTTATTAAGTAGTAAAATCCTGCCTATCGTCAAGCAGGATTTTTTGCTGCAACATTATTGAGATTTTGCCGTTACAATGATGGTTTCAATGAACGCAGATTTAGCATTCGTATAAGAAACACGGTCATATGGATACTGATTGGCAAGATCTATTTTGAGATTTGCATAAGCTTCTCTTACTGATTGATTACTTCTAAGATAATCTCGGAACAATAGCTGATTGGTCCACTCTTCACTGCTGTATACGTAAACATGCAAATGATGTGTTCCCGCTCGCCACTTTCCTTTCCTAAAAAAACGACGGTTTGGAAATGCCTCATGCATAACCTGTTCATATCCTATTTTGGCTAGCGGTTCAATAAACGCATCTACTACACCTAGTTCATGAACCCCAAGCATCAAATCGATTAGTGACTTTGAGGCTAGTCCTTCTACTGCTGTGCTGCCGATGTGCTCAATTTTAATTGCTTTCTCTTTCAGAATACTTGTAAGTAATTCACCTTCCTGCTGAAATTGCTTTTTCCACTCAGACGTGTACTCGTTGATAATAATTTTTCCGTCCATCGTGCTCTCCTTTTCTAGTTATTTATAATACTATAAGTATATAGAAGAAAATGGATGAGTAAAGCTTGTTTTAACTGAAGATGCATTTGTTACTCTTATTGGTTTTACAAGTTGCTAAAATCAGTAAGACAAATCTTTTATAGGTTATGAATATACTCTTTTTCAATACATAGATACATAACAAAATGATTGGAGATAAGCAAAATGATTCAAGGTCTTAATCACTTTTTATTCTCGGTCTCAAACTTAGAGCGTTCTATCACATTTTACGAGCAAGTATTTGATGCAACATTACTAGTAAAAGGTCGTTCAACTGCTTACTTTGATGTCAAGGGCATATGGCTAGCTTTAAATGAAGAGCCTGATATTCCACGAGATGAGATCCATCAATCATACACACATATTGCTTTCTCAATTGATGAAAAAGATATGGATATGATGGTCAACAAATTGCAAGCCTTACACGTCCATATACTACCTGGTCGTGAGCGGGATGAGCGCGATAAACAATCTATTTATTTTACAGATCCAGATGGTCATAAATTTGAATTCCACACAGGTAGCTTAGAAAACCGTCTACGTTACTATCAACAAGAAAAAAAGCACATGACATTTTACAACTAAAAAAGCAAGAGCATCTGCTCCTGCTTTTTTAGTTTGTTACTGCATCAACTAATGCTTCTGCACTTGCTTGTAATTGTTCGTCTGTTAGTATTCGAACACCTTGCAATGCAAAAGTCGGTAAAAATCTCATTCCAGTCAAATTCGCCATCGCTTGAAACGGCTTTGTTAGCTCACTCATGGAATAATGATTATACCCTCCTGCTTGGTAGGCTTCTGCTGGGCCACCAGTTGAAATTGCCAGCATAAATTCTTTTCCGTGTAATTTTGTTCCTTGCGCACCATATGCCCATCCATACGTTAACACAACATCTTGCCACTCTTTTAATAAAGCTGGGCTACTGTACCAATAGAATGGGAATTGAAACACAACACGATCATGCTCAAGAAGTAATGTTTGCTCTTTTTCAACGTTAATACGACCTTCTGGGTATTCTTTATATAATTCATGTACCGTTACTTGATCTTCTTCTTTTAGACGATTCATCCATGCTTGATTAACATTTGATTGATTTATATTTGAGTGTGCAACAATCACTAACGTTTTCATTTGTTTAGCCTCTTTTCTTTTTCATTTGTACATACAAATGATAACACTTATTTGTATGTACAATCAAGTACTTGAAAAATTTTTTTAAATCTGATTACATAACTGGTCCATCTCATGAGTAAAAACTCTAACTTTCTTCTCCCCTATTACATCTGTATAAAAAAGGTAAAAGTCATTTCACCTATCATTATAGTTGCGTTTTGTTTAGTTGGCTGATAGCCTTTTATTTGTATATACAACAATTAGTGTGTATAATCATTTTGATTTTCACACAATAACGCAGAATACATAAAAGGAGGATGCAGATTGAAAGCTTTATTATTAAAGGACAAAGGTTTATGGCAAGAAATGAGCGTAGGAGACGTGGAAAGACCTTTACCATCTTCTGGTGACATTTTAGTCAAAGTTCATGCAGTTGGTTTAAACCCTGTTGATTATAAAACCGCAACTGGGGGCAATTCAAATTGGACGTATCCTCATATTTTAGGTCTTGATGTAGCGGGTATCATTGAAGAAATTGGTGAAGGTGTGACAGAGTGGAAAAAGGGCGATCGTGTTGTTTATCATGGAAACCTAGCGAAAAAAGGCGGCTATGCAGAATATGCCGTTACAACTGCTCATACTGCTTCACGAATTCCAGATGAAATTTCATTTGAAGAGGCTGCTGCCCTGCCTTGTGCTGGCTACACAGCGTATCAAGCGCTATTTCGGAAACTTCATATTCAAGAAAATCAGACCATTTTAATTCATGGTGGAGCAGGTGGTGTCGGAGGATTTGCCATTCAATTAGCAAAACAAAAAGGCTTAACAGTCATTACCACTGCTTCTGAACACAATCATGATTATGTTAAAGAGCTTGGTGCTGACTTTGCGATTGATTATAAGCAAGAAGATGTGGTTGAAAAAGTCATGAAACTTACAAACGGTGTTGGCGTAAATGCTGTACTTGATACGGTAAGCCGTGATAATGCAACAGCTTCTTTAGATGCCTTAACTTTTAATGGTCAAATTGCATTTATCGCTGGGCCACCAGATTATACAAAAGTTAAGACGTTTACAAAATCGTTATCCTATCATGAAATTGCACTTGGTGGTGCTCACTTTTCAAACAATAGAAATGAACAAGAAGATTTAGCCCGTATGGGAGATGAGATGCTACGTCTATTAGTTGATAAAAAATTGTCTCCACTTGTTGAAGAAGTCATTACATTAGACGAAGTGCCTCAAGCACTTGTAAAATTGTCTGAACGTCATGTAAAAGGAAAGATTGTTGTAAAAATGGCCTAACCCAAAAAGCTGTCCATCACTTGGTTGGGCAGCTTTCCTCTTGCTTAATAAGGCGATACGATGTTAATTTATCTTCGATTTCATGTGTAATGGTAACCAGCATAATCTCATCTGCGTTGTAGTCATTTTGAAGTTGCCTTAGCTTAGCATACACTTCATTTGGATTACCAATGATCATGTTTCTCTTCATTTTTGTTAGTTCCATTTTTTCTTCTTCCGTATATGAATGGTTGATGGCTTGCTCAATGGAGGGGACACCTTGTTTTCCTTCCCCTTTAGCAAGCTGAAGTTTCCAAAGCAAACTGCTTGAGGCTACTTCGTGTGCCTTTTTTATTGTTTCCGCACAAATGACTGATACTGTTAAAATCACACTTGGTTCTTGTGCATTTTGACTTGGTTGAAACTCGTTTCGATATGTTCGAATAATCTCTTTTCCATCTTTATCACTCATAAACTGACCAAAAGCATACGCGAGACCATTTTTTGCAGCGAGGACCGCACTTTTCTGACTTGTTCCTAATAACCACGCTTTTGGAGCAATAGATGGAACAGGGGCCGCAGATACGTTAGAAAAACGATGGTCCTTCGTAAAACCTTGATGTAGAAAGTGAAGGAGATCACGAATCAACTCAGGCATCTTCCACACTTGTTGTAAAAACTGATCTGACAACGCTTCCGTTGCTTCTGCTGATCCACCAGGCGCACGGCCAATTCCAACATCAATTCTGCCTGGAAATAGCGTCGCAAGCATGTTGTACATTTCAGCTACTTTATAAGGCTTATAGTGAGGAAGCAAGACGGCTCCAGAACCAAGACGTATGGATGTGGTAGCTGCTCCAAGATAGCCGAGCATAACCTCTGGTGCAGAACAAGCAAGACCTGGTAAGTCGTGATGTTCTGCAATCCAATATCGTTCATAGCCAAGCTGCTCTCCAACTTGAGCGAGCTTCTTAGCATCTTCTAATGCTTCTTGAGGAGTTTGACCGACTGAAATGGGAGCTTGATCTAATATACTAAGTTTCATGCCTCTCTCTCCTCTTCATTTTTCCAATTCTACATACCTAATTTTAAAATCACCAACTTGATTAGCTTTATACAGATTCGTGATAGATGTTGAATACTCATTAATCTTCCCTGTAAATGTAACATTCTTCGCTGGTACGTGAATGTTTACCACTTCGTTATATAATAATGTTGTTATTTCATGATAATCTTCACTTTTCACTTTAAACTCTAGCATAACTTGTCGTAAAGGTCGCTTTGTTTGTTTACTCATCACTACCTCTTCTTCATATGCTTCGACTGGAATGAATACATCATTAATCCTTACTTCTGAAACCATCTTATCAGCTCCTTCATTTGTTTATAAAGCATCATAGCACTAGTATGAAGGATTCTCAAAAAGTTCGTCTTTGAACTTACATATTTTCATACAAAATAACGTGTATCGTTCCAGATAACAGTCAACTACCCACCACTTAACGATCTTACGGTCTGTTTGAAGTGGGGGTATCCTTGCCGATTTTCGATAAAATAGCTACTCTTTGTGATACGTTTGCTTTGTCCACTCTCCTAAATCGTTGCCTTTTAGAACATCTTCTAGTAAATCAGGTAAAAGTGACGGTGTGCATCCAAAGCATGGGATACCTATTTTGGCAAGTTGGTTGGCGTTTGATTGGTCGTAATAAGGAACTCCTTCATCTGATAATGCTAATAAGCTAATCACCTTTACACCTGCTTCATGCATATCTCGTAAACGACGAATCATCCCTGCACGATTTCCCCCTTCTTCTAAATCTGAAATAAGGATAAAAAGTGTCTTTGCTGGGTCTGTAATAAAAGATTCACAATAACGGATTGATTTGTTGATATCTGTTCCACCACCTAGTTGGATTCCAAACAACATATCAACTGGATCTTGCTCACATTGCTCGGTTAAATCCACAACTTCCGTATCAAACGCCACAACGTGTGTTTTTAAGGCTGAAATGCTTGCAAAGATGGAGCTGACGATAGAGCCATAAATAATGGACTCTCCCATCGATGCGCTTTGATCAATATCAACAATAACTGTCCAATGATTGGATTGACGAGCTCGTTCAAAAAAATAAAACCTCTCAGGGATAATCATTTGGTAATCTTCATTGTAATGCTTTAAGTTGCGTCGAATCGTTGACTCCCAATCAATGCTTTGCAAGCCACTCGGTAACGGAGAATGCTTTTGACGGTTGAGCGCTCCTTTTACAGCTTGACGAATGTCTTGCTCAAGACGCTTTTGAACTTCTTCAACTACTGCTTTTACAAGTTCTCGAGCGGTGTCTTTCGTGCGTTCAGGTATTTTACCTTTTAGCGTTAACAGCGTAGCAACCATCTCAATACTCGGTTTAACATGCTGCAATGTTTCTGGCTCAAATAAAAGTTGCGTTAAGCCTTTTCTCTCAATCGCATCACTTTGTATGATTGAGACAACATCTTGAGGAAAGAATGTGCGAACATCACCGAGCCATTTTACAAGCTTCAAAGATGAGCCAATGCTTGTAGAACCTCCTTCTGTATCGTCATAAATAGCAGCTAATGCTTCATCCATTAATCGCTGTTCATCGGTTAATTGAACCATTTCTTCATCATAAGACGTAAACGTTTTTTGTGAAGCTTCTCCTAAAATTAAACGCCATCTTGGCATCATTTGATTGTTTGTCATCGTTAAAAATCTCCAAAGTCAAAGTCATTTAATTCGTCAATTACTGCCTCTTCTTGCTCTGTTAACGATTCATTTAGTTGTTCGCTTATCATAAGCGAATCGCCTCCCCATAAATCTCCAAGCAGCTCTGCAACTTTTGCTCGATCGGTCGATGAAAATGACGTAAACGCGCGTCGTAAAAACACAAGAGCGCGGTGAAATTGCTCATCTGAAAGCGATAAAACATATTCGTTGATTTGTTCCCATAAAAACGGACGAGATAACAAAGCGTACTTATTTCGAAGGCATAATCCTTCAAACCATCCAGCTCCTAAGTCTACTGAAACGCCTGGAGACAACCGTCTTGCTACTTCTTCAGAGAGTGTTTTAGAATCTAGTTGATTTCGTTCAATTAAAAGAGTGCAAGCATAACCCGATAGCAAAGGATTTAAGTCGTCTCGATACGCTACTTCTCTTAAAACGGTGAACCACTCTTCTTCATCTACATGTTCAAAAAGTTGAAGGGCAATGGCATTCACCTCATTCATTGCTTCCATGACGATTCGCGCCGCATCATTGTTACAACGAGCGGCATCGATAAGTAAAAGCGTACTACGTAAAAAGAGTTGTTCGACAAGCGGTCGTAACAAGGTCGTATCCACTTTGCGAACATCTCCATATTGAACCACTCGAGCAATATTCGTTGCTGCGTTAGCAGTCTCAACAAAATCGCCTTCATCGACTGTTAACCGTTGAACAACGCTTTTTGCCTCTTTCATCATCGTAATCATTCCACATTGAAAGGCACGATAAACGATTTCAGCAGCCTTTGATACACGCTTACTATCTTCGAGCTGCTCTTTTAGTCGAAAAGCAACGGCTAAATCAATGCTTTCACCAAGCAATGTCGATTCAACAAGATGCATTTCAACTTCAGGTGTCCACTGCACGTTCCAATGCTCAGCCCATGTTGCGTTCTCTTGCTCATAAAAGTCTGGCACTGCAAACGAAATGTGTAAAACGTGTAATTTGTGAAAGAAAAAGGAACGATGCAAATCTAAAAAGGCCGCTTCCTCTCCCTTTACTCGCCGGTTTTCTCGCAAATCAAGCTGTAGCGTTTGCTTAACATCTTTTCGGTATTTTTCTAGCTTTAATTGCTTTATTTGACGATAAAAATCATCTTGAATAGGCGTTTGACTGACTCCATCTGGGAGGAAGCCGATATTCGTTCCAGTCTCAACCTTCGCACATGCTTCTGCAATAACAGAAAACTCACCTTGACCAAGATTCACGGTTGCTGCATCTCGTAAATCACGAAGGGTTGGAAGGAAGCCCTCTCGAAAGGAAGCAAGTGAGTGAGCTAATCTTACTCCTTCAATCACTTCAGCAGATGAACGAAACGTGCCAGACCGTCTTAAAGCCGAAGCCACCGACGTCATGTAATAAGCAGGAAGCTCACGCAACTTCCCTCTTTTCATACATTCCCACATCATTTCAAAATAAGCAGGTGCATCATTTCCTGCACCATAACCCGACCTTGCAGATAATTTAAAATTGGAATAGGGCATTAACGTTAAACTTGTAGCAACAGGTTGAACGCTTGGTATTTCTATATGCTGAGTTTCTTTTAACCCCTTTACGTGAAAAGCACCTGTAATGACGGCAATTTTAGTTGGGTCATGTCCTTCTTCTATCTTTTGACGAATTTGTTGTCTCATGAACCATTCTCGATGTGCATTTTCAACGTTTTCTGTGTCGCTCATTTCTTCCACATCGCGCAAATGAGATGAAAACGTATGAATGGCTTGTTGAAACGATGTGGATGATTGAATGTGTTCATAGGAGCGCTCCCAATATGATTCATAATCAAGCTCTCCTGCAAGTAAAGCCATCCTTTCGTAAATAGACTCTCCCTCTTGTGGCTCTGTTTCATTCTCTGTTGCAAGCGTAATAGAACTTGGCAGATCGATAAACGACACGTGAACATCATGCCGAGTCGCCCACATGATTGCTCGATATTCAGGAGAATAAGACGCAAGAGGATACACGACCGTCTGAACAGGCACTTCATGTGTGTATGCCATAATGGCAAGTGGTGGCTTTGTTTCTTTTCTCGAAATATCTGCAATCAGTGACGTTGCATCAGCGGGACCTTCAATTAAAACAGCTGTTGGTTGTACATCGTCTAGCCACTTTTCTACGTGATAGGCAGACGCAGGTGATAAATGACGTACACCGAAAATAGGCGGCGTCATCATCCATTCAACTCACGACACGCTTGATACAAGCCACGCCAATCAGAGCCTTTTTTCTTCATAACGTTTTCTACATACTCTTTCCATACGATAGCATCTTTTTGTTCATCTTTTACAACGGCTCCTTGCAATCCCGCTGCTACATCTTCTTCTGTTAACTGACCACTTCCGAAGCTTGCAGAAAGTGCCATGCTGTTTGTTAAAAGAGAAATAGCTTCAGCCGTCGAAATTACCCCGCTTGGTGACTTCACCTTTTCTTTTCTATCAAGGGTCATGCCACTTCGTAACTCACGGAAAATGGTGACAACACGTCTAACCAATTCTTCTGATGGAAGCTCAGCTTGGAGATCAAATTGCGTTGATAACTCATTCACACGTTTCGTCACAATTTCCATCTCTGTTTCAATGGTTGCTGGCGTTGGTAAAACAAGAATATTAAAACGACGCTTTAACGCTGATGACATTTCGTTTACGCCACGGTCACGCGTGTTTGCAGTAGCAATAACTGAAAAGCCACGAACGGCTGACACTTCTTCACCTAGCTCAGGAATGGAGATATTCTTTTCTGATAAAATGGAGATAAGGGCATCTTGCACTTCTGATGAACAACGTGAAATTTCTTCAAAGCGAGCAATACCTCCTTGCTCCATTGCACGGTAAATAGGACTCTTTACAAGCGCATCAAATGATGGACCTTTCGCTAAAAGCATGGCATAGTTCCACGAATAACGTACTTGCTCTTCAGTTGTCCCAGCTGTCCCTTGAATGACTTTTGAAGAATCTCCATGTATAGCTGCTGTTAATAGTTCTGATAGTGTTGATTTCGCTGTACCAGGCTCACCAATTAACAATAAGGCGCGATCAGTGACTAGCGTCGCAATGGCCATTTCGACAAGTCGTTTGTTTCCAATGTATTTTGGGGTAATATCTATATTTCCACATTGACCACCAGCAATAAATGTATAAACAGAACGAGGAGAAAGTTGCCAGCCCGGAGGCACTTTATTCGTTTCTGCTTTCTTTAAAGCTTCAATTTCTTTTGCGTACAATTGTTCAGCTGACAAACGTAAAAGGTTAGACATGTTGTTTCTCCTCACTTTTCTTTAAATCATGTGCAATGGTTAGCAATCGATGTTTGATTCTCTCCGTTTCAATCTCTTCAACTGCTATTCTCTCTAATTCTGTCGCATATGCTGTTGGTAAAACGGTGAATAGTCTCATATTTTCTAAAACGGTCGTTAGATGGAATTTGATTGAATTACTATACTTATCAGTCTTTTTGAGCGTGTCTACTAGTACATCGAATACATTTTCTACGTTCATTTGTAGCAATGCTGTCATTGCATTAACACCACGAGAACTAGAGAAATATGGATTAAGCGCTAGTTTATTCATGGCATACTGAACATACTTTTCATTTTTACCATCTGTCAGTAACCTCAATGCAAGCTTTTCTTCTTCCATACTAATTAATACGTCGACCCACCTAGCATCCCACTTCGCTTCTAAGCAAAGATTTGCTGTTTTTTCCTCATCGTCATAATAGTAATACCTTTGCTTTTCATACTCACGGTCAAATGGCTGTAGACTACCTTTAAAGAAGATTCCCCTATCCATCATTTCAAGGATGAGACGTGCTCCATAATCATTGCGACCTCTCTTCACATAGCGAGAAAATTGTTCAAATACTTCTTCTTTTGATGAGTGTAAAAGCGCATATCGAAACGAAAAATCAACTAAGCTCGATCGATTTCGAAGCTGATGAACATTCGGAAATTCTGCCAAGCTATCTATTCCATATGTTTCAGTTAAAATGTACAATGCTTCTCTTGCAATCGATGCTTGAACGTCTACGTTATGAATAATGTCCGCTAAAAGCGACTTTATATCTTCTTGTTGCTTCCCTTGTAATAAACGCAAACTTTCTTCAAACCGATCTTTTTCATCGATCTTTTTCGTTGCAAGATACGCTTCGTATGTCTGTTGGACATACGATAATAGATGCTTACCTAATATGTTTGAGTCGCTGTTTTGCACGACATACATCACATGATAATGGTCTTTTCCATGAAGTGCATCAACTAAACACCTTGCTGCTTTTTCTGTCTCTCTAGTAGCAAGTGCTTCATAAGCAGCTGTTCGCACATCTACCTTTTTATCTCTTGCATACGTTAAAAGTAAATCTTCAGCCTCATCAAATAATGCTAAACATTTAATAGCCTCAATTTTCACTTGTTTAGAACCGTTTTCAATGGCGTCTAAATAAAGCGACATTCCCTCTTGTCCTAAAAAGTGACTCATTACCTTTAAACGACGTGCATCTACTTTTGCTCCTTTTATATGAAAGTTCTCTTGAATTAGTGGCAGAATAGATGCATCAAACGTCGGTAGTACGTATGTTGCCACATAGTCCCCAATTTCTGCATAAGGATCATCTAGCGCAGAAACAAAGGGTAACACAAGGCGTAAATCTTTATATGCCCCTGACTCGACTGCCTCTTGAATGACTTGTAGACGACCCGAACCCGATGTAGTTAATGCTTCTATTAGCGGATAGATGCGACGATGGGAAAGTGTTGTTTCGTACGTAAATGTCAATTCACTTTGCACGAGTGAACCTTCTTCTCCTGTTTTACCTTGTGTATATAAAATAGAGGTTACTAGATGAGAGAGTTCAACTAGTTTACTAGCCGTTTCTTCTTTACTTTGAATCAATTCCTCTGTCAGTGCTGCAAGTTTAGCAAATACGGGTGCTTTTTCTCCCATTGCTTTTAATGTCGGAATGAGTTTTTGTAACTTTGGATCATGGATTGCTAAATCACTACCCGCAATCATCAAACGCTTTGTTTCATCTTGTAAACGAGATAAAATTGGTATCATGTTCAGTTCTCCTTCTATTTAAAACGAATGATTTGATCATGTGTGATCAGAGATAACGGTTTTGCGCCAAGCTCCCCTGTTTGCAAATTATGTTGAAATTTCACAAGTAACACGTGATTAGATAATTGATCTGTCCTTACTAATGATAAAAGAGGTAGTGTATCTCCTTCAGCATCTACAAGAGTTAAACGCTGACCGTGCTTGTCTTGGAGCAACCATTTTTCATTTACTTTACCAATTTTGTCATACGCAATAAGAGCAAGAGGTTGCTTATCAGCTAATGGTTGTTTCAGTTGATTTTTCACTTGCTTTAGTACGTCTAAAATAGTCGTTTGCGCTGCCTGGTGAATACGCAAAAATGTTTCTGCTAATAATTCTTCAAAGCGTGAAGTTTCCCAGCGGACACGAGCATTCCCTTCACTTGGGTAGACAATCAGTTCATCTGTATGAATAACCGAAAACGTAGAATCTTCTTGTTTCAGTTGCTTAGCAGCTCGAAACGGTCGATATTGTTTAGTGTAATAAAGATGATGGTCTTGTAATGATAACCAAATTCCTTCATCCATGTATTCTTTTCTCGCATCATTTTGATAGGACGTGTAAAAGAGTTGAACAAGCTCTTCATCACGCTTCACCATTCCTAATTCTCGAAGCTCTGCTAATTGCCACGTGTGGCCAAGCCATTCTTCAATCGAAGTGGTCGTATCAAGTGCAAGCTCCTCATCTTGTAAACGAGTTTGCAAGTGACTTTTTCCTTTTTTGCAAATAAATGATAGTCTCTGAATCTCGTGAATGGCTCTTACATACAATTCCTCTTCTGGCAGCTTCTCTTTCCATAATTGTACAAACTCACGCAAAGCATGCTGAAGTTCTTTCAAGTAGTAATTTCCAACTTCTTTTGCAGTCGCTTCAATTTGTTTAAGGGCTTTCACATCGACAGACCCTAATCCACCTCGAACGAGATTATGTAACAGCGTTTCCACTACCACGAGTCCTTCTAGCTGAGCTTGTAGCTTTTTTCGAAGAGCAGATTTATTCACTTTCTTTTTCTTCGGTTGTACACTTTCTGCTTGCTTCTTTTCTACTCGCTTTGCTATTTTTTCACGCTTTTCAATAACGTCTTCCGGGATAGGTGCTTCTGTAAACACTTGACCATCGACATATGCATATAAAAGACCTAATGCATGTTTACAAGGAAATTGACGGCTCGGACACGTACAACGATACGTAGGTTGCTCTGGATTTATAAAATCTACGGATGTCACATATGGCTTCTTCCCACTTCCTGCACATTCTCCAAATAAAAGCGTTTGATCATTTGATTGATGTAGCTTTTCAAACTTTTTCTTCTTCACAAGCCCCCATCCGTTCTTAACAGCGGACGCATTCGGTGCAATAGAATCAATATACAGTTCGGTTAACGTCATCCTTATTCCCACTCTCGCAATCTATTTATATGTTCATTATAGTAACGAACATACGTTCTGTAAATAATTATTTTACATCTTATCTATATTTTACCTACTACTAATTCAAAGAACTATCCCCTTCTTCTTAAAATCACTAGTTAAATGTTACCATTTTAATTAAATAGGGCTCTTAAGCAAAAATCACCCTAAATCTCATAAGCAAAAAGCAGAGTCCAATGACTCTGCTTCGCTTTACCACGTATAGGCACCTTCACAAGTATTCGCTTTTGGTTCGTAGTAGCAATGCTGTTTGTATTGTCCAGCAAATGGTTGGTCGTACCATGTAGGTGGACATGCAGCATATGGATTAAAATACCAAAGAGCATATTTTGAAGGATGCTCTCTCCAATAGTCTAACGTTTTTTTCGCTAACTTTTTTTCTACTCCTCTTGCTCTGTTATAAAAAACATTCCCTTTTTGTACAGCTTCAAATGAGTAATTTCCTCCTTGTACTTGATAAATCACTTGAGGAATAGACCTTAATCCTTTGAAATCTAAACAGTTTGCTTTTAGTCGATTCACAATCACATTACCAACCATAAGCATTCCCTGTTTTCCTTCACCTTCAGCTTCTGCTCTCATCATCCTTGCCATTAAAGCAACGTCTTTATCGGTATATTTTACTCTTGGCACTTTTATCACCTCTAAAAGCATTGTATTAAGAAAGTGATAAAAGATGTTCATAAACGTTGAGATTTGTTGATAAGGTTTTTATAACATCAAGATAAGATGAGAAAGAATGATCTATATGTTTAACTGATTTGAACAAGATTTTTCCGGTGTTCCAGCAGTCATTAAAAAGCAAAGAGCAATGGCTGCGATCATCATGATCATAGATCCACTCATCACAATAAATTGTAGCGGCATGATATGCGTTGCAGCTCCAGCTAGTATAGTCATCAAGATGATGCATATAGCTTCAAGGAATCCATAAATACTTCCTATTCTCCCCATCACATAAACCGGTATGTTTTTTTGATAAAATGTGAGAAACCCTGTATTTGCAAATGCAAGGGCGAAGGCAAGTACAAAAACGCCTATAATTCCCATTGTAAATGTAGTCGAAAACGCAAAGAGCAAATACCCTGCTGCTACAAAAACCGTTCCACCTCCCATTAGGAAAGACGTAGATAGTTTGTGTACGATGAATGTGTTTACTAGCGCGCCTACCATCATCCCAGCCCCTGCAATGCTGACGAGAAATCCGTACTCACTGTTTGAAAGATGTAACACTTCTTTTGCAAAAGCGACCTCTAACGAATCAACAGCACTTGCCATCACCATGACAATCCAACTAAATAAAAAGTAAACAAGCATGACATGGACAAAAGAACGACTATACGTACGAACGACCTGCCAATCTTCTTTAATGAGTGCGAATGAAAATACATGATTACTCATACGTAGCTCTTCTTCAACATTTGGCATAAACAGCGTTATGATTCCTGAAAGAAAAAGCGCAACAGCATTCACGTAAATAGCAAATGTAGGAGGGCCGGTTAGAAACAAAAGTCCTGCGATAGCAGGCCCCATTAAAAAGCCACCTGAATTAATAAAGCTATGAAACGAATTAAAACGTTTCTTCTGATCATCTGGAATAAGTCGCGTAACATAGGTCATTGAGGTTGGACGAAACATCGCACTAGCCATACTGATAAAAAAGACAAGCATGTAAATCATCATAAGAGATGATAACATGGGTAGTAACGCAAGTAAGATTGCTCGGAAGATATCAAGACCCATCATTAAATAACGCTTATTCAAACGGTCGATGATACTACCCGCCCACCCGTTTGTACATAATGTAGCGAAAGGTTTTATTAAATAGAGAGCAACGACCGCTAATGGTGAGTTCGTCATCTCTAAAATCATTAAGTTTAATGCAAGTAAATAGATCCATTCCCCAAGATTAGAAATACCAATACTACCTAATAAAAGAAGCGGATACTTCCACAATTTCACGTTCAAACGACCTCCTCTTTTCATTCCTTTTTTACAATTGAACAAATAAAAAAATCTCACCCCCAAGACGAATGCCTTGGGGGCGAGATTTTCTATAATCGCGGTGCCACCCCAGTTTATTAATATGTCACCATATTAATCTTATTAGGTACGGCCTAATTGGCTTATACCTTTGCTCGATAACAGGAGCTCCTGTCACACAATCCCCAATAGTGGTTCCCATGTGCTGCTCTGAGGCTTGGTTCGGTGAATGATTTTTACTCCTTTTCAGCAACCGGAGCTCTCTTTAAAAAATCTTCTTCACGTACTCTTCTCTTCATTGCATTTATTTACAATATATTACCACCAAAGACGATCGATTGTAAATAATGGAATTTCCTTTTTTAAATGGAAAAGCCCGTGAAGTTAAAAGATTCATAGCGTAGTGGATGCCAACGCCCAATCTTTTTTCCGTTCACACTAAAAATTTGACCTGTAAGAGTTGGATCTTGAACTTGTAAAAGGTCACGAACAAATAATGCGACTTCATCCGCACTCCCAATATTCCAATAATCTTCCAGTTCTATCCCTTGTTCGTTGGCTTTTTTCATTGCTGCTTCAACAAATGGTCGGGTCATGTCTGTTAAGGCAGCGGGTGCAATGGCATTAACAACAATTTTATCTCGAGCTAATTCTTTGGCAAGCGTCCACGTCATGCCAAGAATGCCTGCTTTTGCAGCACTGTAGTTTAGTTGTCCGATTGTTCCTTCAAGTCCAGCAGTAGACGTCATATTAAGAATGTGACCACCGCTTTGTTGTTTTTTCACTTGTTTAATAAATGGTTGAGTCGAAGCAAACGTTCCCTTTAGGTGGCTGTTAATCACATCATCCCATTCTTGTTCACTCATTTTATGCGACATCCGATCGTGTACCACACCAGCATTATTGATGAGAACATTTACGCTTCCGAAATGACGAACCGCTTCTAAGACAAGACGCTCTCCTGTTTCTATGTGTTCAACTCCCCCAGAAACTCCAATCGCTTTTCCTCCACACGCTTTTATGTCAGCTACGACTTCCTCAACAGATTGTTCCGTTCTCCCATTTATGACAACTAACGCTCCTTCGCTAGCCAACAGCTGCGCAATGCTTTTACCGATTCCTTTCGTTGAGCCTGTAATAATGACTACACGATTGTTCATCGTACCCTCTCCTTATGCTACAAAGCGTATGATGCACGTACCTTCAAATACTATTTTATCGGTCGCACCTGTAAATTTAATCACAGCATGTTCATTCGTCTTTTCGAATACCGTTCCGCTTATATGTAACGTCTCACCTACGATGAGAGGAGCCGTAAAACGAGTTTGATAAGAAGTAATCATACGATTTTCATTTAAATAAGGTGCTAAAAGCCTCGTGCTAATACCCATTCCCAGCATTCCATGTGCAATTTTATCCGGAAACCCCACTTTTACTGCTGCTTCTTTTTGAAGATGAATGGGGTTGTAGTCACCTGAAACTTCCGCATATTGCTCCACCATTTGCTCGGTTACTTCAATTGAAAAGCTCGATGCTAATTCTTCATTTATTTGCAAAGTCGTCATATTCACTTACCTCCCATCACAATGATTGTTGAAATGCTCTCACATATTAGCTGCTCATCGCTTTTCACTTCTAACACGTGCTCTAAAAATTGCATAGAACCTTTTGTTCGTGCTCTATTTACTCTCACTTGACATTGATATGTTTGACCAATAGCAAGTGGCTGATGAGTCACAAACGATTGCTCGCCGTGAACGAGTGTCCCTACGTTATGAAGCCAAGGTGTATCAAGTTTATGCCAAAAAATAAACGGCATCGTAACAGGTATGTATAATGATTCTGAATCAGCACCAATCGCTTTTAAATAGTCTTTTACCATTTCCTCTGTGACCGTTACATTTACGACCTCTGACTTTTTTCCTTCTAACAGCTGAGTCATGCTAATTTCCCCCTTAAACTCTTTCTAGTAAAGTGGCTACCCCTAAGCCACCACCAATTCCTAATGTTGCAAGTCCTCTTTTGGCACCTGTTCGTTTCATTTCTGCACATAACCTTGTAACTAAAATGGCCCCGGAAGCGCCATAAGGATGACCGAGCGCAAGTGCCCCTCCTCCAAGATTAAGCTTGTTTTCTGGAATGTGAAGTGCACGAATTGAGGCAAGTACTTGTGATGCAAAGGCTTCATTAAATTCAAAAACATCAATGTCTTCAATAGAATAATTTGTACGCTTCAATAATTTTTGAACGGCTGGAATCGGACCAACACCAAGTATATTCGGGTCTACACCGGCACTGGTTGCGTCCACAAACCTAGCCAAAGGTGATAAGCCGAGCTCTTTACACTTTTCCACTGACATAATGAGAACAAGTGCTGCTCCATCATTAATTGGACAAGCATTTCCTGCCGTGACGGTTCCACCTTCTTGAAATACTGGCTGTAAGCTTGCTAGCTTTTCCTTGCTCGTTTGCTGTCTTGGACACTCATCTTTTGCTATGCCATTTACAGACACTATTTCCTCTTGGAACCTTCCTGTTTGTTGAGCATGTATAGCTTTTTGATGACTATTAAGAGCATACGTATCTTGATCATCTCTTGTAATACGAAACTGTTTGGCGACATTTTCAGCCGCAACTCCCATATCAGGATCGCCAATGAAATCAGGTGAAAAGCGTGCTCGTGTAAAAAGAGCAGGACCACCGGGATGATAGAGTGAAGAAGGTTTCGCTATTTTCCAAGGTGCTAAGCTACTGCTTTCTACACCTCCTGCCAGCACAATATCTGCTGCACCTGATTGAATCAGACGGAGCGACATATTAATTGCTTCAAGTCCTGATCCACATTGACGATCAATCGTAACACCTGGAACAGTAACCGATAACCCTGCTTGAAGAGCTGCTAATCTAGCTAAATTTCCACCTGGCCCAACCGCATTCCCAAGTACAACTTCATCAATGGAGGCTGGGTGAAGTTTACAATCTTGAAGAATGTGTCGAATAAGCGTAGCGGCAAGTTCTTCTGGTGGTATATCTTTAAACATGCCCCCTACTTTTCCAACGGCTGTTCGTTTAGCCGTTACAATCACTGCTTCTCGCACGACTTTTCACCTCTTATCAATTGTTGTACCTCTTTTCTGGCGATTTTTCCGCTTGATGTATATGGAAACTCTTTAACTTCGATAAATGATCGTGGACATTTAAAGGAAGAAAGTTCACTTCGACAATGTGTCTTTAACGCATCGATAGAGACGTTCCTTCCATCTTTCCATTTGAGAATGGCCACTAGCTTTTCGCCCCAGTACGGGTCAGATTCACTCATGACCACGACTTCATCCACCTCATCTACTTGTTGTATGACAGCTTCTACTTCTTCCGGGTAAATGTTTAGTCCACCACTAATAATCATGTTTTTTTCGCGCCCTACTAATGTAATAAAACCTTCTTCATCTTGATAAGCGAGATCTCCAACCGTGGCAACGTCACCTCGAAACACGTCTTTTGTTGCCATCGGCTCATTCACGTAGCCGCTAAATACAAACGGACTTTTCACACAAAGAGTTCCAATCTCTCCTACTGAAACGTTGCGCTGATTCTCGTCTACTAGATAGATTTCGACACCAGGAAACGGTTTTCCTACACTACTTGGCTTCTTTTGCCCATCTTCATTGCTGAGATATGTAATAAAGCTTAGTTCGGACGCTCCATAAAATTCAATTAAGCTCGAATAAGGAAGTTGTTTTTTCAGTTGGTCTTTTAGCTCTGGTGTACACTTCGCACCTGACGAAATAATCGTTAATGCATTGGTAAGTTGTTTATCTTTTTTGCTCAATACCGTTGCGATAGAATGGATCATCGTTGGAACGACGTACATTGCAGAGATAGGCTCACTCTCTACTAATCTTATAACCCTTTCCGGTTCAAACGTTTTCGTTACGTAAAGGGTTGCCCCTAGATGAATCGCATGAACGGCCGCAAAAAGCGATAACGAATGACATAATGGTCCTGGCACATAGAATGTATCGTCTTTTGATAATTGAAATACTTTTTCCACTGATTGAAAGCTTGATACCCACGAGCGATGGTTTCGCATAAATCCTTTTGGTTTTCCTGTTGAACCCGATGTATAACCAATGTAAAAAAGAAATTCATCATCGGTATGCCACTCAAGCGAATAAGGTGCTGTTTCAAACTTGCATGGATAAAGGCTACACTTCCCACTAATGACGGCATCGGGCTGACATTCTTGTTCAACAAGTGTTCGCTCGTATTGACTCCACTTTGAATCAAACGGTATAGCAATCCATCCAAGCATTGTAACGGCAAAAAACACTTCGATAAAAGCCTCAGAGTTTCCAAGTGCAATCCCAATCTTGCGTTGCTTTTCTTTTCCAAATGTAGCTAAAAGGTGCTGCTGCATACCATGAATCGATGTATATAGCTCATGGTAAGTGATGCTCCGTTCTTCTGTTATGATGGCAGGATGGTTACTGCGATTTTTTATATGCATGGAAAAAGTTTGTCCAATAGTCATGTTGCTACGACTCCCTTTATAATGATTAAATGTTCTAATTTTTCATTTGAACCTATTTCTTTATACAAAAAGGCGCATCCATTTCGATACGCCTTTTGCTTCTTTATGCTACTTTTATATGAGATGTGTTTGATGTCGATTTTGGTTGAATAAGTGGATAGCTCTTTTGAATTCGTAAAGCAATGATTCCTGATAAAACAGCTTTCGCTATATCCCCTGGAATATATGTTAGAGCAGAGACAGCTGCTTGCATCCATGTTAGATCTGCTACAAATGATAAATAGGTAATTCCACAAGCATAGACAACAAGAACGCCTCCGATAAGGTTGAATACAACCATTCTCCAAAGCTTTAATTGATGCCACGATTTTTCAACTAAGAACCCAATAACAAATGCAGCGATTGGCCAGCTCAGCACATAACCTCCGCTTGGTCCAATTAATATACCTAATCCACCGCGTCCACCTGAAAGTACTGGTGCACCAACTGCAACAAGTAAAACAAACAACCCTAAACTCATCCCGCCTAAACGTGCACCTAATACAGCACCCGCAAGCATCACGCCAAAGGTTTGCGCCGTAATGGGTACAGGTGTAAATGGAAGAGCAATAGGTGGTAGTAATCCAAGCGCTGCGACTAAGGCAGCAAATAGTGATACATACATCATTTCTTTAAGTTTCATTATGCGTTACCCCTCTTAGAATGTTCTATTTTATTCTAAATTATCAGAAAAACTCAACTTTTGTCAACTTCATATTTTTAAAGGTTTACTATTAATTTCAATTAAATCCTTCGTTTACAAAAAGAAAAAAAGGGGAATTATTGGTTAAGGACTAATAAATTGGGAGAGATTTGATGAATCAATGTAAAATCACAACTTATTACTTTAAGGATGATGGTGCAATCCCTAATAACGGCAAGCTTCCTGTTCTTGTCTATCATCAAGTATTTGCTCATTGTCCAAAAGAAGTTGAATATGTATTTAACCGCCATAACTGGCGAAACAGCTGGATAAACGGAGTATTTGATTACCATCACTTCCACAGCAATGTACATGAAGTACTCGGCGTTGTGAATGGATCAGCCACCATTCAACTTGGGGGTGAACATGGCCAATGTGTCGAATTCTCGACCGGTGACGTTGTTGTATTACCAGCTGGAACTGGTCATAAGATGATAAGTGCTACACCCAATTTCAAAGTAGTAGGCGCATATCCGAATGGGATGAATTATAACTTAAAAACTGGTAAAAAAGATGAATGGCCTCATGTCTTACATGAGATTCAACAAGTCATCCTCCCTAGCACAGATCCTGTATACGGGGCAAATGGACCGTTAGTGAACTATTGGAATCGAAATGAAACGATAACCAGGCATTAGTAGATGATGACCTGGTATTTTTATTGCTCATAAAAGCAAATTATTTTGACACTCGAAAGATCCTTGTTACAATAAAACTGTGCTTATAAAATATACTGTTTATGAATCATCATAATAAAAGGAAGATGAATGTATGACGACAAATGAAAAACAATTAAATGAGATTCTATTTTCTGTTTTAGATTTAGCTCCCGTTATTGAAGGAGCTACACCTGCAGATGCATTGCGAAATACACTTGATTTAGCTCAGCATGTTGAAAAATGGGGATACAACCGTTACTGGGTTGCTGAACATCACAATATGGCTGGCATTGCTAGTTCCGCTACCTCAGTTGTTATTGGACACGTAGCAGCCGGTACTTCTCGTATTCGTGTTGGCTCTGGTGGTATTATGCTTCCAAATCATGCCCCACTTGTAATTGCTGAGCAGTTTGGAACACTGGAAACATTATTCCCTGGTCGTATTGACCTTGGACTAGGGCGTGCTCCTGGTACAGATCAAGTAACGGCTCATGCGCTACGTCGTACGTTGCAAAGCGGTGCAGACGACTTTCCAGAACAACTTGAAGAACTAAGAACTTATTTTACACCGCCAGCAGAGGGAGAAAACCGCCGTGTTCGTGCCATTCCTGGTGAAGGACTAAAAGTGCCGATCTGGCTATTAGGCTCAAGTGGATTTAGCGCAAGATTATCCGCTCAGCTCGGCTTACCATTTGCATTTGCTAGTCACTTCTCTCCAGAGAATACGATACCAGCACTTGATTTATATCGTCGTTTCTTCCAACCATCTGATGAATTAGAAACACCACACGCAATGGTTGGTGTGAATGTCATTGCAGCGGATACAGATGAAGAAGCAAATCGATTGGCGACGTCTTTACAACAGCAATTCTTAAACTTAATTCGTAACACGCCAGGCTTACTAAAACCACCTGTAGACAGCATGGAAGGCCTCATGTCACCTTACGAAGAAGCCATTTTGCATAAACAATTAAGTACATCCATTATCGGAAGTAAAGAAACGGTCGAACGAAAGCTAAAAGAATTTGTGCAAGAAACAAAAGCAGATGAGCTTATGATTCATGGGCAAATTTATGATCACAAAGCTCGATTACGTTCGTTTGAAATTGTAAGTGAAATTATGCGCGCAAACTAAACAAAAAAGGAATCGAGCAATGGTTCGATTCCTTTTTTAAATGTTAAAGGATAAAAAATGTTCCCCGTCTTTTTTAAAAAAGGACAACATTTTAAAATCCGCCCAAGCAAATATCATGCCCCTCTCATATTCTACAATGGTGATTTTCCATTTCTAAAGATATTGTAATAAATTGTCTAGATGTTTAATGTAGATTTTTTATATTTTTATGTTATGATTTTGTAAACGCTTTCAATAGTTGTGCGGAAACTTATTAAATGGAGGGGTTACAATGTTAATAGAAGATTTTATTTTTCAATTTATTTTAATGAAAAAGCGACGTCCACTTCATACAAATGAATTACTGAGGTACTTACAAGCGTGTTACACACAAGGAGATGTAACAAAGTCAGACTATAAAAAGTTATTCATTGAACTTCAAAAACGGAAAGTAGAAGAACAAGTACCATTTATGCGCGATTGCAAGTTTTTTACGAGCATACAATCTCTGTGAGTTGTTAAAAGGCTTGGAATGATTAAGAAGTAGTAGAATACTGCTTCTTTTTTATCTCTTGTAAAAACGTAAACTTTTCATAGGAATATCTCCCTTATAATAACTTAGACTTATCTAACCCTCTTAAGACAAAGGCACTAACACATGAAAAGAGGCTAAATCAAAATGGTAAAAATCGTCCCATCTGACTCAGCCTTAAAATTAATGGATAGATAAGTAAGTCAACTTGCGTGAAAGAATTTTTTCATATGTAGTGACTTTTGGAATAACTTATTTTGTTTAAGCAAGCTTATCTATACAATGAATTAACCTTTTTTCAATATCCGCCCCAAGCTGTTCGAGCTTATCGTTTTCAAGCATATTCATTAAAGCCGTTGGTTTTGGCATTCCAACTTTTGTTTGGTCTCCTTCTTTGTATACAACCATTTTACAAGGTAAGAAATAGCTTACTAAACTTTCTTCTTCTAACACTCGCTTTGCTTCTTCTGGGTTACAAACTTCTAATACCACAAACTCCTTCTCAAATTCAAACCCTTTTTCTTGAAGCTTATCTTTTATATTGAATTGCCATAGCACTCCAAATTGCTCACTTTTTAGTGCTTCTTCTAATTTTGGAATCGTCTCTTCAACGGACATGGATACATCTTTCGTATAATGAAACATTTCTCATTCTCCTTTCTTGTAAATAAAAGATCCCTCAATTAGTGTGTTACCCTTTTTCCTTTCTTATAACCACCTTAAAGTATTAAAAAGAAAAAAAGAAAGCAGGTAAATTCCTACTTTCTTTTTCTCATTATACTTTCGCCAACATTCCCATCACTGTTTCTAGTAGAACATTGACGCCACGTTCACACTCTTCCCACGTTGTATATTCCTCTTCACAATGACTTTGTCCATTTTGACTAGGAACAAACACCATCGCACTTGGGATATAGCTTTGTAGAAACTGCGCATCATGCCCTGCGCCACTTACCATGCGCTTATACGAATAGCCAAGTGACTTTGTTGCCTCTTCTACTTGTTCAACCACACTTTGATCAAACCAAACGGTATCGCGCCCCCATAGCTTTGTTGCTTTGACACTGCAACCTTCTGTAATTGCCTCTGATCGAGTTAACGATTGAATAATATCTTCGACTTCTTCAATCACTTTTTCATCTTGATGTCTCGCTTCAAGTGAGAACACCACTTTATTTGGAATGACGGTATGAATATTTGGTGATACATTCATACGTCCCATTGTATATACAAGCTTGTCATCTAACACGCTTAATTTTTCACGTGCTTCTGCAAGTAAATCTGTTGCCACAAATAGGGCATCTTTCCTCATTGGCATTGGAGTAGTTCCAGCATGATTAGAAAGCCCGTTCACTTCTATGTCGTAGCACACCATTCCTAACACACATTCCACTACGCCAACGGAAAGCTTCTCTTGCTCAAGTACAGGACCTTGCTCAATATGTAGCTCCAAAAATGCCGTTGCATCTGTTAAACGATTGTCACTGTCACCATCATAGCCAATGTTCTTTAACGCTTCCTCAAATGTGATGCCTTCTGTATCCGTTTTTTTGATCATCACTTCTTTTGCAAACTTACCAGATAATACACCTGATGCCATCATTGAAGGCTCAAACCGCGCTCCTTCTTCATTCGTAATATTCACAATCGTAATCGGGATACGCGGCTTTACGTTGTTCTCAATAAGTGTACGCACGATTTCTAATCCTGCGACAACTCCTAAGATACCGTCAAATCGTCCACCCTTTTTTACAGAATCAATGTGTGAGCCAATCACAATGGGTGGTACATTTTCTGTTCCTTCTAATGTCGCATACATACAACCCATATCATCGATTTTGACAGACAGCCCTAACTCTTCACAGCAAGCTCGAAAGTGGTCACGCGCTAAACGATCTTCGTGCGACAATGCTAGTCGTGTCACACCATTATTGTCGGTACGCCCAAAATCAGCAAAGCGTTCTAATTCCTGCTTTAATCGTTCACCATTTACTAATAGTTTTTGCCGTTGCATCTAATCCACTCCTTCTCAACTAGTTCAGATTCGTTATGCATGTCTCGATGTCTTATTCCATAACTATGACAGAAACCATTCCATAACACCGCTTGTTTGTCAAAACATCTAGCATACTTTCCTACCATGAGAAATCTGTGAGTATATGGTGTTGTCGTAGAATTTGTACGAAATCACCGAATGAAATCGCTTTCAATAATAACTATTATACATAGAAGCATGAATTTCCTTTTGGTTTAGGAAATTCATGCTTATAAAAATTTGCTGTTGAGTTACAACATTTTAAGAATCTGGATTAGATGGCAACGTGCTGTTGAATCCAGCTAATAAGATCTTGAATGACTTCATCTCGATTTTGTTCATTGAGCATTTCATGACGTCCACCTTCGTAAAGTTTATAGGTGACACTTTGAACTCCTACCGACTGATACGTTTCATATAAATTCACAATCCCTTTTCCATACTCACTTACTGGGTCATCACTACCTCCAAAAAAATACATTGGAAGATGTAAAGGTGTATGTTTCATATTTTCCTGCTTATGAATGGTTTTTAGACCCCTTAAAAGATCATAAAAGAACGAAACGGGAAACACGTTACCACAATAAGGATCATCAATATAAGCTTGCACTTGATTCGCATCTCTTGTTAGCCAGTCAAATTCTGTTGTGATAGGTTTAAATCGGTTATTGTATGCGCCAAACATAAGGTGATCAAGTAGCTTACCATTTGCTTTTCTTCCTTTTAGGATCATAATGGATTTTGATAGTGCAACCCCAACATTTAAAAGGGACTTAGGTTTACCATTTGTTCCTGATAATAAAACAGCCGTAATGTCTTTATTGTAAAGTTGAATATAGCGTTGAGCTAAAAATGAACCCATGCTATGGCCGAATAAAAGAATGGGTGTCCTCGGATAATCCTGTTTTATAAGGTCTGTTAATTGCTTCATATCCTCCACCATATCATGAAATCCATCGTCATCACTCACGTATCCTAACTCTTCTATTGATAAAGCAGATTGTCCATGCCCTCGGTGATCGTTTGCATATACGACAAACCCTTCTTCTACTAGCTTTCTAGCAAAATAATCATATCGTAACGCCGTTTCATTCATTCCATGTGCGATTTGAACAATGCCTTTTATGTCTCGTTCTGGCATCCATTTGTAAACGTGAATGTTCAGTTTATCTTGGTTTTCAAACGTGAACTCTTTTCTCATCGTACTCCCCCCTCTATTCTTAACGATATGATTAAATCTTATTATATACGTTTCCTCTTATATATGTCGTTTAATAGAAAATAAGACATAGCCTATAAGAATATGATATCGTTAAGAGAGTAGCAGATAGAGAGGACGGGAAACGATGAATCTAGAAAGAAAACTCGCGGCGATTGTCGATATTGAAACGACAGGCTTAAGTCCGCACGAATGCGAGATGATTGAGGTAGCGATTGTGCTTTGCTCTTACGACGCACAATCAGGAGAAGTGATTGAACTTGTCGATGAATATGCAGGATTTAATATGCCTTCTACTCCCATTGCTTCATATATTACAAGATTAACGGGAATTACAAATGAAATGGTTCATAACCACCAATTAAATGATAAGAAAATCATGGAGTTATTTAATAAAGCAGATATCATAATTGCGCATAATGCTTCATTTGATCGTAGCTTTTTAATGACTCGATACCCTGAATTGATTGAAAAGAAATGGCACTGTTCCATGAGAGCCGTAAAGTGGAAAGACTACGGATTTTTCAATAAAAAACTAACCACGCTTCTTGACGCTCATCATATTAAAAGAGAGCATGCTCACCGTGCGATGGATGATGTAAAAGCAACGCTAGCTCTACTCACACATAAAAACCCAAACGGTAACCCGTACTTTTTAGAAGTAATGAATAAAGCCATGAGTAAGCCAAAAATAAAGGTGAATCGTTGATTTTCAGCGATTCACCTCTTGGTTAACGATTGACTTTACACCGGTTGGTCTTATGGATTTCCTTACACTTAGTTAATGATTTGTGAATACACACAAGTATCAATGAGCTCTCCTGTTTTTACACACTTACCATTCTGTCTTAAAATACCTTCTAATGTAAAACCTAACCGTTCAGCGACCCCTTGGCTTTTTACATTGCGTGAGTCACAGCGAATCTCAATTCGGCGTGCGTTCAATTCACGAATCGCAAAGTCGGTAATCCCTTTAGCCGCTTCCGTCATATATCCTTTTCCGCTAAAACGAGAGTTAATCCAATAACCAATCTCAAAGCGAGGAATGGACCAGTCAATGCGATGCAGGCCAGAGGATCCCACAAGCTCACCAGTTTCTTTTAAAAACACGAGAAATCGCAAGTCTTCTCTATTCAAAAACGCAATCTGCGCTTTTCGGATATCAAGAGTGATATCTTCCAATGTTTGCTCTTTTTGCGCAAAGATTAGCCATTCTTTTAAATCTGCATGTGATTCATTAACCGCCTCAAACACCGCATACTCATCTCCAGGCTTCGGCATACGAATAAGTAGTTTATCTGTTTCAAATTCAGTCGAAAAATCTAGTAGTAATGGATTCATTTGAACAACTCCTATGTAGAAAAATTAATTCCTTTAGGATTCTCGCCACTAATGTGATTCTCCTGCTTTCTTATAGAAGAAAAAAACCGTTCACTTTACTAAACATGGAACGGTTCAATTTGAAAGTCTATTGTTCTAGCAAGCGAAGAAGTTGTGTTTGTTTTCTAGTTGATGATATGTCAGCGTTACGCTCTTCTGCTGCTTCGTAGTGGTTACGCACATTCTTGAAGCTTGTTTGCTCCACTTTTTTAGCTTGATATAGGTTGGTTTCATCATTAAAGTACAGAACTGATGCATTTGTATTATACTCGTCATCATCTCTCACAGCAGCAGCGACTTGATAATGATCTTTCTCCCATAAAGCTGCATATTCTTCATAATCTTCTAGGTAGTTAATGGGTAAGCCTAGTTCAAGACTAGTAAATTCAACAAGTCCATCAAAGATTTGCTGCTTCTCTTCATCACCATAATAGCGCGTATCTTCAGGTGCATAATCAACTAAGATACCTGAAACACCACCATTTTCAAATAGATACCCAATGTATACATTTATATCAAATTTTCGAGTTTGAAAGATGAGTAAATCAGCTGTTTCTCCTATAAATTTGCTGTAGCCATTTTCAACACTTTTAACCCATTGCTTATTCATTCCCCATGCCACATTTCTCGTCACTGTTGTTTGCTGACGATAATGTGGATTAAGCGCGCGAGCCATGAAAGCAGAAAATTGTGCACGTGTTACTCGCTCTTTCGGCCTAAACGTACTATCTACATAGCCGGTTGTAATTTTATTCGCCGCTACTTTTGTAACATACGTATACGCCCAATAATTAGGCTGTACATCTAAAAAGTTCATATGATGCTGTCCACCTAATTTAAATCCGTTCGCAAGCGCCCGAGCCATTGATTCCCTTGAGATAGGGCTATCAGGATAAAAATAACTTCCCTTTGGAAAAATTCCTTGTTCCACGACAGCTGCAATCTCTTTATATGCATGGTAAGTGGTAGGGATATCTTTAAATCCTGGATTAGGCCTTCCATTTAGGTTTAATTTTAACGCACGAGCCATCATAATCGCTACTTGAGCATTTGTTACTTGATGATTCGGTCGAAATGTTTTGTCTTGATAACCTTTAATCACGCTATGTGAAATTAAATACGAAATTTCTTTATTTGCCCAATGAGTCGTCGGTACATCTTTAAAACCTGCAGCTGAGGCTGGACTGACTTGAACAAGCAATAGTGCTACTACAAAAACGCTCGCTAAAAACGGTTGAACACATTTTTTCATTGATTTCGGCATGTGTTTCTCCTCTTTTCATTGAATTAAAGGGCTATCACGTACCTCCTTCTCTATGTAACTTCCTATCTATTCCATCATACACGATTTATTTATCTAAAAATGGTTAATATGTTAAAAAAATACATTCATATTCAAGGATTTTTAAAGCATCTCATCCGCTTCTTTCGTTCGAGATCTGGTATACTAAACGTATTAAGTCATTAAGGGGCATACGAACTAGATGAAAAGAATGTATCAAACAAATAAAGGATTTATTACCATCCCTGAAGCCACACGTATCATGGTGAAAATGTTAAAGGTTCAAAGTGAAAAAGAAGCACAAGCTCACTACCAAGAGCTGTTAGATAAAGCAAAACTCGGCATGTTTGGTGCCAAGCGATTTGGAACACGTATGTACCAAGTAAAGCGTGACGCCATCATTGAATATGCCGAAGAATGTGCATTAGAAGAGCGCATTAACTTATTTAACATCCACTTAGTGGAGAACATTCAAGACATCGCACAGTCAAAAGAAATGATCATGGATGCAAAAGTAGCCGATCATCTCATAAGCTCCCTACAATCGCTCCTTATCTATAAAGTAATTGATGAAGAAGCCTATACGAAAATGGAGCAGGATATTGTTCAAAAATGGCGAGCATCAAAAGCAGCCTTAGCATTTTCAGAAAAAGAAGACGCCCTATAGGAAAATAACGGGTTCGGTTTTGAAGTACAAAATTCGAATTAGCAGTTTCTTTTTGCAATGCAATTCTTCATTGAATTAGCAGACACTTTAGCAGTAAAATTAGCACGCAAAAAAAGCTCAGAGAATAGCTCTGAGCTACTTTTATAATAGTACGTTGTTGTACATTAGCACCCTTTAGAGGTTAACATTTGCAAACCATTAAATGATTCCCATCAAGGTCCTTGAAATTAAACCAGTGGTTATGCTCAATTTCTGTGGTTAATTCAACATTCTTACTCTTCATATGCTCATAAGCTTGTTCTATATTGTTAGTGTTCAAATGAAAAGGTGGAGTTTTGAAAATATTGTCTTTTGAATAAATCTTACTATCTAATACTATTCCGGTACCGTTCATAGGTAATACATACAAATGACCAAATAATATTTCACCATCTACGGGCAAGCCTAATATATCACAATACCAGTCACAAGCTTCCTCAATGTTGCTTACAGGAATAAACACAGTACCAATTTGATTTAAAATAGGGTTCATAAATAACCTCCAAATTTTTGGTTTATAGGTTTAATTCGTGATGAAATAATTATTTCCTTCTTGTTGAACCTTCCTGTCCCCTAAGTTTAATAAGTCTCCCTATCATTCAACATAAATTTCCAGTAACCTTCTTACCATTTTTAACACACCAATTCGCATATCAATTTGCATACAAACTATCACACTGACAATAACTTCTGTCAACCTGCTAAAAGGTGTGCGATTTTGTCTGCTAAAACACCATTAAACTTATAGTTAACCATGATATATCAACAAAAAAAATGCAATCCAATTCAATGCGAATTGGATTGCTAATTTGAATGCTAATTAAGTTTTTGTACTCGAAAACCGAACCCGTTAATAGGAAAAGAGGCGTCTTTTTCGCTTTATTTCTTAACAAACACATATTGATTCTCTTCATTACTCAAACAGGTCACTTCATCATGAATCTGTACAGGGTCATGTAATCGACCTGTAACGCGAAGCCCTGACTCTAATTCAATAAGTGCAATCGTGTAAGGTGTGAGGTGTGCGAATTCATTCGATGAAATGTGGATGGTCGTATGTGAATAGACGACACCTTTTCCTGCTACTTTTTTCGTTTGAAATTCTGTTTTCTTACAACTTGAGCATATCCATTTTCGTTGTACGAACTTTTTTTCACAATTTGCACATTCGTATACTAAAATCTTCTCCATTAACTATTCACCCTTTCAAAGATGTGAACAGTTGAATATGCACCTGTTCCTCCTAAGTTTTGTGCTAAACCAAGGCGAGCATTGTCCACTTGATTGCTACTAGTGCCTCGTAGTTGTGACACGATTTCATAGATTTGTGCAAGTCCCGTTGCACCGATTGGATGACCTTTCGATAATAACCCTCCGCTCGTATTTACTGGCACTTTACCCCCGTGTTTTGTTAACCCTTTCTCTATTGCTTCCCATCCCGTTCCTTTTTCGAAGAAACCTAACTCTTCAATCGCTAGCATTTCGGTCATTGAAAAGCAATCGTGTAGTTCCACAACATCAATATCATCAGGTCCTACGCCTGCTAGCTCATATGCTTTCTTTGCCGATTCACGAATGGCTGGAATGCTTAGTAGCTCTTCTGCTTCTTGCATTTGTGTCGTACCTGATGCTTGAGATGAGGCTTTTATGACAACCCCCTTTTCACTTTTTGATAACACAACTGCGACAGCTCCATCGGTTGTTGGAGAGCAATCAAATAGCCCCAGAGGCTCGGTAATCATACGTGCATTCATGATCTCTTCTAAACTCGTCGCCTTTTTAAACTGGGCTTTCGGATTGTTCATCGCATACTCACGATTTTTTAACGCAACCATCGCTAAATGCTTTTTCGATGCGCCTGTTTCATAAAAATAGCGAGTCGCAAGGGTACCGAAGAACCCTGGGAACGTCAAACCTGCATGCTTCTCATTTGAATCATTATCCATCGCCGCATTAATTGCTTTTGTCGCAACTTCTGTAGAAGCGTGCTTCATTTTCTCAACGCCCGCTACTAATACAGTGTCGTAAAGCCCCATTTGCACATTTAAATACGCTTGACGAAACGCAATTCCACCCGATGCACACGCTCCTTCTACCTTTAACGTAGGAACTGGCCCTAAGCCGAGGTCATTAGCAACAATCGCTCCTAAAATTTCTTGATTCACAAGTGACCCTGACATAAAATTCCCGATATACACTGCATCAACTTTTGGAAAGTTCGCTTCACGTAACGCTTCGACACATGCATCCATCAATAATGTTTTAAGTGTCGCATTTTCGTGCTTTCCAAACGCTGTCATTCCGATTCCTGAAACAGCAACTGGACTCATTTCGTCACTCCTTTCTCCATCTCTTTTAACTCTCGTTTTAAAATTTTGCCGTAACCGCTTTTTGGTAACTCTTGAACCATTCGAATCTCTTTCGGCTTTTTATAGCTTGCTAGATGATTTTTGCATAGATGAATCAATTCTTCTTGCTTGATGCTATAGCCCTCATTCAATACACAATAGGCCACAACCACTTCGCCCCATTTATCGTCTGGTTTCCCAACGACAGATGTTTCTCTTATCCCTTCATGTTTGTTTAAAACTTCTTCGATTTCACGCGGATAAATGTTCATTCCTCCACTAATAATGACGTCTTTCTTTCGGTCCACTAGATGTAAATAACCATATTCATCTACCCACCCTAAATCACCTGTATATAGCCAACCATCACGAATTGTATCAGCGGTCGCTTCCTCATTGCGCCAATACCCTTTCATAACAAGTGGGCCTTTGCATGTCACTTCACCAATGTCACCTTGCTTCACTTCGTTTCCATCATCACCAACTAGTTTCATCTCAACAAAAGGGCCTGTCGTACCGCATGATTCTAATCGGTCTGTCAGCTCAAAGCGTGGCATCATTGTAATTGTCATCGGAGCTTCTACAAGTCCATACGTTTCGATAAATTTTGGTCCTACTGTTTCAATTGCTTGTTTTAATTTACTAGCTGCAATTGGAGACCCCGCCATGTTAATTGACTTAATATAGCGTAGCTTTTCAACATCAAAATTTGAGTCTTGAATCATTAAATTCACCATTGTTGGTACCATAAAAATAACGGATACTTTTTCTTTTTCGAGATCATGTAAAAAGTCGACTGGGGTAAACTTATTGAACACCACTTGTGTTAACCCAAACATCCATGAAATATGAGATAAAAAGTTACTTCCATGTGTTAACGGAGCGACATGTCCCACAACGTCATCAGGTGTAATTTCACATACAAGTGCTAGTGAGATGGCGCTTGAGGTTACATTTCGATGGGACAACATCACCCCTTTTGGCTTTCCAGTTGTCCCAGAGGTGTACATAATTGTAAAAATGTCGTCTTCTTCTATTGAAAGAGCGGGTTCAATATGGGATTTGCTTTTCATCCACTCTTCATAATCAGCACCGATAAAAACCGTTTGACAAGTAGTCTCTACTTGTTGAATAAGGGCTTCTTCACCAATCATAATTTTCGCTTCTGCATGGTCTAAAATGTACTCAATCTCTTTTGGATGAAGCCGATAGTTTAATGGAACTTTAATAAATCCACCAAAGGCTGCCGCTAAATCTAACTCCACATGTTCCATTCGGTTTGACATTAAAACAGCCACGCGGTCTCCCTTTTTTAATCCCGCTTCGACTAATGCAGCATGTAATTGATAAACTCGGTCTCGTAACTGTTCATACGTTACACTTCGATTTTCATCTTTTACAGCGATTTTCTTTGGATATCGCTTAAATGCTTTTTTAGCTAAATGAGCAATGGTTTGCATATTACAACCTCCTTTTTTGCCTACTTGTCAGACAACTCTTATCGCTATCTTTCATTCGCATAAAAGTTAAAGAGTGGAAAACCTAATGATGCATCGACCTCTCTTTTCGGTTGAATCATGTCGGATGTCAGCACGGTAAATTCCAGCGTAATGGCGACAATGTTGCCCCCTTGTAAAAAATGACCACCTGATATGTTTTTCTTGTGATCGACAAATACACCGTGAAAATGGATATCTAATTCCCCTTGTTCATCTTTTCCGACAATCCCGTTTCCTGATAAAAGTTCTACAGGCGAATCCCAACGGATGGGTTTGGAGTACGACATTTGATTGTCATCATAATCAAGTTGCACAATTGAAAGGTTGGACAATGAACCGATGCATGAAATACTTCCAGATGTAATGCCGTGTTTTTTTAATTCTTTTTTTAACCCAGTAATCAAATCTTCTCCTGGTCCAAGAAACCCCATGACGATTCCTCGCTTTGAATCAAACACTGACTGAGAGCTTCGTTGGTTCATTGAAACCCCTCCCGCTTTTTCTCGTTACGCAATGACGGCTCCTCCACATACCTTTAACACTTGCCCTGTTGTATAACCTGATTCTTTGGACGCTAAGTATAAAACGGCTTCACTAATATCTTCCGGTGTTCCCATTCTCTTAACAACTTGATTATTAAGTGAATAAGTAACTCCTTTTGTAATCGCGGTTTCTACCGCACCAGGTGCCACACTATTACATGTAATACCTAGTCCTCCGACTTCTTTTGCGACCCATTTTGTAAAGGCAATCACGCCTCCTTTTGATGCAGCGTAACCAGGGCCTGATCGTCCTTTTGTACTTCCTTCTTCCAAACTAGAAATGTGTCCTCCATTTAAGCCAGATATCGAGCTAATATTGATAATGCGTCCATATTGCTGATGTTTCATATACGGATAAATTGCAGCTTGTGTCAGGAAAAATGTTGCTTTTAAATTTGTATCAATATCTCGGTCCCACATTTCTTCCGTCATTCCTTCTAAATCAAGCCTTGAGCACGTACCTGCGTTATTTACTAAAATATCAATGGAGCCAAGTTCACGATGCGCTTCCGCTAAAACCTCTTTAATGCGTCGTTGATTGCGAATATCAAGTTGAAACGACAGAACCTTTGCATCTGGACACATTTCTTTAATTTGACTTTCTGTTTCTTCACAGGAAAGAAGGTCGAGTAACACCACACTTGCTCCTTCTCTTGCTAATGCTTTTGCACACCCTGCGCCAATTCCTCTTGATGCACCCGTGATAACCGCTACATAATCTTTCACTCTCATTCTAAAACCCTCCTATTTTATTCCAAGTAAATCCGGTAAGAATGTTGTGATACTTGGAATATACGTAATTAAAATCAATACTATAATTGATGCCACAACAAACGGAATAATTGCTTTTGAAATTTTATTAATGGACACGTTGGCGAGGCCACACGCTACGTATAAGTTAACGCCGACAGGTGGAGTAAATAACCCGATTGCTAAGTTAACCGTCATGAAAATACCGAATACAGTTGGATCTACTTCTAGAACCATCATAATTGGCAGTAAAATTGGAATAAAAATATAGTACGCCGAAATTGCGTCCATAAAGGCCCCTGCAATTAGTAGAATGACATTAACGAGCAACAAAATAATGTATTTATTGGATGTAATCCCTAGCAAACTATCAGAGATTTGCATCGCAATTTGTTCGGTTGTAATAAGATAAGCGAAAATGGATGCGGAACTAACAATGAACATGACAACCGCTGTTTGAACAGACGAATCAATAATAATCTTTTTAATATCTGATAGCTTTAACTCTCGGTAAATAACGAGACCGACGATTAAGCCGTAAAACACCGCCACAACCGCTGCTTCAGTTGGCGTAAAAACGCCCCCATAAATTCCTCCTAAAATGATAAACGGAATAAGTAAGCCCCAAATCGCTTCATAAAATGCTTTGAATATTTCATTCGGACTCGCTTTTTCTCGTGTAGCTGAGACTTCAATTGCAGCAACATCATCTTTTGGAAGAGATGCTTTCTCTTTCAGATTTTTACTTCTTACATACATCGCAGCTAAAATAAATGCTGTTCCTAAAAGGAGACCTGGAATAATACCAGCAATAAATAAACGACCGATTGAAACGTTAATGGTGTCACCTGCTACAACAGCGAACACAATAAGGGCAATGCTTGGCGGAATTATAATTCCAATTGAACCAGAACTCGATAAAAGAGCGGCCGCAGATTCTTTTTTAAATCCGTTCTTTACAAGTGCAGGGATTAAAATCCCTCCAATTGCAGCAACCGTTGCTGGACCTGAACCAGAAATAGCTGCAAAGAAAATTGCGGTTAACACGGTTACTAAAATAATCCCGCTTTTTCGGTGACCAACACAGACGTCTGCAAAGTGAATGAGTCGCTTTGAGATTCCTGCATACTCCATAATGACACCAGCGATAATGAAAAAAGGAATTGACAATAACGTAAATTTCGACACACTTGTGTACATAATATCTGCTACAAGATCAAGTGATGAAAAGCCGTAGGAAGAAAGGATCGTCAAAATGGAAGAAGCGGCTAACGCTACGGCAATCGGTACGCGTAAAAGCAAGAGAACAAAAAATAAGCCAAACAAAATGAACGCTGCCATTTCCATCATTCACTTTCCATTTGTAAATTTTTGTATTCATTTACGGTTGATTCAACGGCACGAATGATGCACAACAAACATCCTAACGGAAAACCCATTGAGAAAATCCATTGCTTCCAACCTAGAGATGGTGTTGTTTGATTTGTCATCATTTGAAATTGGACCATCTTAACCCCGTAATACGTAAAAATAAGAAAGACTGCAATAACAATCATTCCAACAAAAATGGTTAGCCCTTTTTTTAGTGAAAGGTTCGCTTTGTCATACAAAAGGCTAAAGCCAAGGTGAGAACGGTTTCTCACCCCGACTGCTGCGCCTACAAACGTTAAGAGAACAAACAAATTAATCGTGATTTCTTCCGTAAAAGCAAATGAGTGATTTAAAAAGTATCTCGACAAGACATTGGCAAATGCAATGATACACATCGCAGACGCACTAAAAATTAATAAGCTATTTTCAATAAAAGACAAAACTTTTGACATAAATTTCTCACACCTTCTTTTTAGTTTTGGAAGGCATCTAGTAAATCTGCACCCCACACGTCTTTATACTGTTCATAAATTGGCTGAGATACTTGCTTAAACTTCGCTAACTCTTCTTCCGTTGGATAATAGAACTGCATGCCTGCTTCTTTTAGTTCCGCAATTTGTTCTTCTTCTTTTTCACGCGCTAACTCAATTTGATACGCATTCGCATTTTCGGCTGCTTTTTTAATAACCGCTTGATCTTCTTCACTTAACGAATCAAATTTCTTTTTGTTCATTCCTAAAATTAATGGATCATACGAGTAGTTCCACATTGTAATATGATCTTGTACTTCGTTTAATTTAGATGAGTTAATAACGTCAATCGGATTTTCTTGCCCATCAATTGTGCCTTGTTGAAGCGATGTAAATACTTCGGAAAATGTCATTGTTGTTGGATCTGCACCAAACTGCTTCCATAAGTCCGTGTACATTTTAATACCAGGAATACGGACTTTTAAGCCTTGTAAATCTTCTGGTGCTTTCACTTCCGTTTTACTGTTTGTTAACTGACGAAATCCATTTTGACCAAATCCTAATGGCTCAACGCCAATTTCACGTAATACATGTTTAATTTCTTCCCCTGCTTCCCCATTCATCTTTTTGTCTACTTCGTTTAAGTCTTTGAAAAGAAACGGTGCGCTCACAACGCCAAGTCGTTCATTCAAAATGGAATAAATGATTGTGGAGTGGTAGCTAAAATCCGTTGTTCCTTTAACAAGTAACTCAACACCCTTACCAGAATCACCACCTGATAATTGTTCATTTGGAAAAAGACTAATTGTAATACGGCCATCCGTTTCTGCTTTCACTTCTTCTGCAAACTTTTCAGCGGCTTCATACCAAGTGGACGTGTTCCCAACGGTAATTGACATTTTTAAGTTCATCTTTTTACCTTCTGCTTCTCCTGAACTACTACTGCTACTACATCCAGCAATCAAAAGCGAAGTGATAACGCTTACAATCAATAAAAATAAACGTTTACTTTTTTTCATATACTGACTCCCCCTCTTTTTTTACATATCCTAACAGTCGTGAAATGTCGGCTGCCATCTCCGCTGCTTTTGGGGCAATACATGTGACTTTTTCTTTTGTAAATCGATAAGAAACCCCAGCAATACATAAAGCAGAGACTAGCTGATTCGTATAGTCATAGATTGGGAACGCAACACCGCGTAAATATTCTTCCCACTCTTCGTGGTCCACTGCATATCCTTTTCTCCGGATCTCTCTTAACTCTTGTTTCATAGCTTCTTTACACGTAATTGTGTTCGACGTAATTTGTGTGAGTGGATACGTATTCACATACTCCTCTACTTCTTCATCGGTTACATGCGCTAAATAAAGTTTACCGCTTGCTACACTATATAATGGGGCTGTTTTTCCAGGCTCTACGACGATGCGTAAGGCAGATGGACTTTCAATCTTATCCATATAGTAGACAGTATTGTTTATATAGCCTGCTAGTAAAACGCTTTCATTTATCTCGTAAGCAAATTGTGTTAAGTATGGTTTTGCGATCTCAAGTAAGTTGTATTGCTCCGCTCCTTTGTTCACGAGCGTGTGAAACTTTGGTGCGATTTGGTATTTGTCTTGTTGGTTTTTTGTGACGTATCCGAGGTTTTCTAAAGTTGTCATAAAGCGATGAATGGTTGCTTTATTACTGTTCATGAGGTCGACGAGTTCTGTGAAGGATCGTGGAGACTCTGCGATGAGTTCAATTATGAAAAAGGCTTTTTCTACCGTTTTAATGTTTTGCTCTATATAAACCCCCTCCTTTTAGTTCCATATATTGAAACCGAAGTTTCATTTTTTACCATTATAGTTTATAATTTTTAAAATAGTCAATCTATTTTTAATTTTTAAAAATTATTTACAGGATGTGAAGGCGTGAACAAAATAAACGACTTTATTTCACGAAAATTACCTCTCCTCATTCTGTTCATGGCTGTTGGGACCTATGTATTTCCTTATTACCTAGCCGTTCCTTCATGGATACCGAGTTTATTATTAGGAGTGGTTATCTTCTTTACAGGATTATCGATGAATGTGAGTGCCATTAAACAAATTCATATGAAAAAGCGAACGCTTTTTCTTGCCATTCTTTTAAAATGGACGCTAACTGTCTTTATTTCAATTGGGCTTGCTTACGTGTTTTTTTCTCACAAACCTGATCTTGCCGCTGGCATCATCTTAGGGGGTGTCGTGCCAAGTGCAACAGCAGCAACTCTGTACACCTTTCTTGCTGGTGGTACAACACCACTTGTCATTTCAGCATCACTTATTGATATTTTTATTAGTCCAGTCGTCACTCCCCTTTCGATGATGGGACTATCTAGTCAAGAAGTGGGGATCTCGTTGTGGCGCTTACTGCAATCTTTTTTGTATATCGTGTTACTTCCACTTGGAATCGGTTTACTCGTACAACGAATGGTTCCAACACTTGTGACTCATTCAAGGTCCGTCACCAAGTTGGGTTCATCATTTGCTTTACTGCTCATTATTCATACATTAGTCGGAAGTGGCAAAAACGCTATTTCATCCGAAATAAGCAGCATGCCACTTTTGGCTTCAGTCACATTCGTTCAAGTCATTTGCCCAATGCTGCTTGCCTACTATATTTCGAAACTAGTAAACGTACAAGAAGCCGACGCTCGGGCCATTCTGTTTCAAGTAGGTCTATGTAACACTGCTCTCGCTGCCATTCTAGCTTTTGAATTTATTAGCGAATTAGCAGCCATTGCTCCTATTGTGAATATGATTATTAACCTATCACTTGGAGCTTTGTTTGCGAATTATTTTGCGAACAGAGATGAGAATGAAGCGACTACAGCGACATCTTGACAACTGACAAAAAGCAGAAAATCATATGAAGAAATCGATAAATCATGAAAGTTGATTATAAAAAGCCCACGATTGAACAAACTCGTGGGCTACTTCATAGAACTATGATTACTTGATTTGTTTCACAACTGCCATCTCTCTTCCAAATCGATGACCTTGATCAACAAATTCTAAACTAGCATATAGCAAGTGTGCTTCCATATTGTCAGGATGATAGCCAACAACAATTCGCTCTGCATTCGGTAGCTTTTTCATTTCATCAATCATTAATGCTGTAGCGACTTTTCCAATCCCTTTTCCTTGAAACGCTTGATCAATCATAATACGATAAACCCAGTAGCCATCAAGCTCTTCTAGTACAGAATTATACATGAGAAATCCAACTACTTTTTCTTCGAAATAAATGGCATATGGTTTCAAAGTCGGTTCAAATTTAGATTGCGCAATAGAGATTGCGTTCGACTCAATATAAGATGCTTGTTCACTCGATACGGTTAACTGACAACAGTCATACCAATTCTCTTCGTTTACTTCTACTAGTTTTACAGATTGTTTCATCCTTTTTTCCCCTCTCATTCGTTGGGGAACTTTTCTCTAGTTAGGAGCGTTCCCCTTGTCGTTTTGTTTGGTTAAAGCTTGAGTGTTTTTCATAAATGAACGCCTCCTTTAAATCATGAATTTTCAGACTTTATTAGTATACCATATTTTCCTGCATCTACCACCCTACTTTTTCACGCAACGCCTGAATATGAGCCACATGGTGATTGCCATGCCATGCATACATATTTATGGCAGTCTCTAATGTCATCACTCCTGATTCCGGATGATAAAAGGAACGATTTCTTTCTTGTTCACTTAAACCTTTTAAAATCATTCCCCACCTCGTATGAATTCCTTCTACCAAGGACAAGGAAACCTCTATTGGTAACGTTGAATCACCAAGCTTTGCCCATTCCGCTTCTTCGTATGGTTTAATTGTTGGATTGTTTTCAGTGAGCGCTAATTTAAAGCGAATATACGAATTCATATGACTATCCGCTACATGATGAATCACTTGGCGTACCGTCCAACCACCTTCTCGATAAGGTGTATCAAGCTGCTCATCCTTTAATCCCTCTACTACTTCGCGAAGGTTTTTAGGCAGTTCTTCGATTTCTTTCATCCATCTTTCTATCTTTTCATCGGTTACATCTTCTTGTTGAAACAAACCAATTGGGTAGCGTGCATCTTTCATGTTATCTCCTCCTTTTACTCTACTATTTTATCAGCCACACATTCCAAAAAATACTAGTTTATAGTACAATACCTCATATAGGTAAAATGGACTATTAATAAAAGGAGCAAAAGAAGATGGGATTATTTCGTTCAATTGGAAAAGGTGTTGGAACCGTCACGGGAACGGTAATTGGTGAGGGTGTAAAACTTGTAGGGAAAGGTGTAAGCTCTCCTTGGGTTGAAGAAGTTGGAGATGGCATTAAGCAAGCATCCAAAATTGCGCTTGATAACGCTGGACAATTTGTCGATGGCGCAGTGAAAGGAACGTACGGAGCAATTAAAAAAGATGATACAATCATGAACGAAGGATTAAGCGACTTAAAAGATTCAACAGGACGCACTTTAAAAGGGCTTGGCCAAACCGTTACATATACAGTTAAAAGTGCAGGCACGACATATGAAGGATTAAAAACAGGTGACAAAGAGCGTACACTTCAAGGTATGAAAAACATCGGAAAAGTAGCTGCTGTATCTACTCTTGCGGTTGGTGTAGTTGATTTTGTCGACGGAGCAGACGTTGCAGAAGCAGAAGAAATTGACACAAGAAACGACCATTTAACAGGTGACGTTCATCCTGAAACTGGTGTGCCATTTGTGGAAAGAACCATTGAGCTACCAAATGGAGAGACTCAAATAGGTACGTTTCCTGTCTTTGAACCCGTTGCAGAAGTTCAAATTCCAGAAGACTTTTATTTACGAAGTGATGCGGTTCACTTTTCATACGCCAATCACGAACTGTATGACATGATCCAACAAGACCCTTCTCTCGCTTCTGAATTGAATTTAACGACGTATGAGTTGCAACAATTATCACAAGGTCACACACCTGAAGGTTATACGTGGCATCACCACGAAGAGCCAGGTCGTCTCCAATTGGTGAAAGAAGACATTCATCATAACACAGGACATACTGGAGGCCGTGAGCTTTGGGGTGGCGGTTCTGAATATCGTTAATATGTAACAGATAGTGAGAATAAGAACTTACTATCTGTTTTTATTTATAGTACGATTAGAAGGAAATCATTAACAGGAGGTGGATTTATGAAACATAAAAGAGAAGCAACTCCTCGCTACCTCATTACCATCATGCGTCATCTTCGCACTTATTGTCCTTTCAAATTCCTTTGTTCTTCTCTTTTCACCCTTTATGTTTGTCAAAATTTTAACGCTTATTGGGATTATTGTTCCTTCCATCGTCATTGGGACGTTTGTAAGAGAGATTTTTCTCTTGAAGGAAAAGGAAAAGAAATCACTCTAAAACAAGAAATGTACTACGCAAAACAAGCTGTTCAAGGAGTCGAACATGTTGAAAAAACTCATTCTTTTACTATTTGTCTATTTAAGTGGCTGTAGTGGTCCTGCCACTCTTGAAGGCTATGTGATGAAAAAAGACAATCATCGCATTCTTGTTGTAAATGGAAGCGAAGATCATGACAATGCCATTTGGCTATCCAATGCCTTTAACAAAGTGGACATCGGGCAATACGTTCACTTGTGGATTGACGGACCAATTGCTGAATCGTTTCCTGCTCAAGGAAGTGCTGCAAAAGTCGAGGTTATAAAGGTAGAAAAACCTAAAGGGGCTACTTTCACTCAAGAAGAAGCTCTTAGGCAATTATTAGCAAGTAAGCAAGTGAATCAACAAGATGTAATCGGTGTGAAACACATTGAATATGATCATGCAGAAGACGTATGGAGAATAACGTTGAAACCGATGGTAAGTGCATCTGGAAATGATCAAGAATTCGTATTTGAATGGAAAGATGATTAAAAAAAGCGTTGGAGCTATTTCAGTTCAACGCTTTTTCCTTTTTGACCGTTAAAACGAAACCTTTAACTCTATTAACGCCCGAAACCCAATTAAGGGTCGCCATTGTGGGGTGGTTGTCTTTAATTCAATATGTAAAAATCTCTTTATTAATGAGCTGACAGCTAGTTGTGCTTCTAATCGGGCAAGGAATGCAAATAAGGCCCCTTTTTAGCAATTCATATATATTGCAAAGTTAGGTTGACTGTGCTGCTCCACAAGATTCTCTAACAACCAAGTCCTCCTCTAAAAAAATGTGCTTCTTTCCTATCTTTTTATTATTTAATAATTTTAGTAATAAATTAAAAGATTTTTTACCCATCTCATATCTTGGATGGTGAATAGTTGTCAAGGATGGATAAGAATATTTAGATATTGTAATATCATCAAAACCCACGAGGGAAATCTCCTGAGGAATCTTAATTTGCTTCTCTGTTAGAGCCCTTATAATTCCAATAGCCATTTCATCACTTGTAGAGTAAATAGCATCCACGGTTTCTTGTACTGTTAAGATTCTCTTCCCTATTTCATAGCCAGAATGGAAAAAGTAATCACCTTCATATACCAATTCTTTGTCAAATTCTACCCCTGCTTCTCTTAATGCTCTTTTATAACCTTTTAACCTCTCTCTTGCTAACATTGTATTACTAGGGCCCATTACATGCGCAATTCTTTTATGTTGAAGTTGAAGTAAGTGCTTTGTCATAACATAAGAAGCTCGTTCATTGTCAATCGAAATAGATGGAATATTACTACCTGTTAAATGTCCGTTTACTAATACAACTGGCTTTCTCTTACTAACCTCTTCTAACAACTCTTGTTTAACTTGAGACGTACCAACAATTATACCATCTGCTTGACTGCCCTCTAATAACTCAAAATGTCTCAATTCCTGATCACTTTCAAAAGTGTTACTTCCAATTAATACATTATACCCGGCTTTCAATGCTTCCTCTTCTATTCCCCGAATAATTTCAGAGTAAAATTGATGTTTAACATCTGGCATTAACGCAATAATTAAGTTCGACTTTTTTCTTCTTAGATTTCTAGCAACCGTATTAGGTTTATAATTTAATTCTTTAATTGCTTTTTCTACTTTCTCTTTATTCTCTGTATGAACAGTTTGTCCAGTTAAAACTCTTGAAACTGTTGCAGTAGACACATTAGCTAAATTTGCCACATCTTGAAGGGTAGGCATACACAATCTCCTTTATATAATAATTCACCGACAAAATCTTCCTACCATTTCCATATCATGATAGAATAAAGTAAAAAACGAGGAATATTATGACTATTTTAAATTCAAAATTGTATAAAATACTTGAGTCATTTTCAAATTTACTTTTTTTAAATCTTTTATGGTTATTTTTTTCACTTCCAATAATTACTTTGTTTCCATCCACGATGGCAATGTTTTACGTCATAAAGAATAAAATACACGACAAAAACGACTTTTCATTAAAGCAGTTTTTTATTAGTTTCAAAAAATACTGTAAACAATATTTTTTAATAGGACTAATATGGAATACGGCTTTATTAATCGGTTCCTTTAATATATATCTATCAATGACAAAGATACTTCCTTACTCTTCATTTTTCTTATTTATATCACTATTATTTTACTTTTTCTTTATAAGTATCAGTGTTTATCTTTTTCCTATTTTAGTGACTTATAACTATAGAATAACAAACTCTCTTAAAAATGCCCTGTTTATGATGATTAGTTTTTTTCCAAGTACTATTTTTATCGTATTTATTCTATTTTTAACAATTATTATCCTTTATTATTCTCCAATTACATTTATCATCATATTTAGCCTATCTTCTTATATTATTTATCAAATTTTCCACAAGAAGATTCATTCTGTTGCTCATTTAATAAAGGCAAGATAGAGAATCAAAACAGAGGAGTGTATACTCCTCTGTTTTGATTTTCTATCACCTACTTATTTAACTTGTTACTTACTAAGTGTCGTAAACTTTTAATGTTTTTCTCTGCGCTAACCATTGGATCTAATATAAAATGTTCTTGCTCAACAGTAAGGTATTTTACTTGTTGTTTCGATGCACTTAAAAGGATAGAGCTTAAATTCAACTCTCCTTCCCCTATTTCTACACTGATATGTTGATCATTAAGCTTCTTTATATCTTTTATATGTAAAGATATACAACGATCCGTATATCGATTAATAAAATCAATAGGATCATAACCAGCATTCTTGACCCAATAGCAGTCTAATTCCATCTTCAATAATTCAGAAGAAGTTTCATTGTAAAGCAACTCAAAACCCGTTGTATCCTTTATTTTAACAAACTCAAAAGAGTGGTTATGATATCCTAACTGTAAACCTTGTTCTTTACACAGCTCCCCCGCCTTATTTAGTTGCTCTGCTGCCCGCTTATAACCTTCTTCTGAATCACGCATTTGAGCTGGTAATGCCGCACATATAATTAGATTATTGCCAATAACTTGATTATATTCAATCTCTTTTTTTAATAGCTCACTACTCTCAATAGTGTCAAATAATACATGACTTCCTCCACACTTTAAATTCTGATTGTCTAGTACTCTTCTTAAATCATTAGAGTTAGTATTAAAGAACCCAGCAAATTGGACTGCGTCATAGCCCATTTCCCCTACTCTTTGAACAGTTCCTAGAAAGTCTTTATTTGCTGCTTCTTTTACTGAATAAAGTTGAATACTTAATAAACTCATCATTACCACCCTTTGCATTTCATTTATTTAGATGTGACATTTGACGGAGAAAGGATTGAAACAGTTCTCTTCTCATTAGCCGCCTTTATTGAATGTAAAATAACATTTAATGATTTCATACCTTCTTCTCCTGTAATTAAAGGAGACATATTGTTTAGAATACTCTTTATAAACTCTTCAATAACTCTACTATCTCTTTGCCCTCCTTTATCATTGGTTGCAATAGCTCCTACCTGATACTTTTGAATCTCTCCATTTATTAGCCTTACAATAACTTGATATTCCTGATGTGTTCCAACTTCGATAGTGCCATTCTCACAATATAGGATCGTAGAATTATCTTCACCCTTTTTAAATATCCAGCTTGCTACCATCGTGCCAGTAACTCCACTTTCTGTTTTATATAAACAGTTAGCATGATCTTCTACATTTGAGAATGTTTTATCTAATGTATCAATCATGGCAGATACTTCAATGATTTCTTCTTCTAATAACCACCTGATAAGATCTACTTTATGAACACCTAGATCGCCCAATGCACCCATTACAGCTTCTTCTTTACGAAAAAACCAACTTTCTTTACCATCCACGCTCCATGTTTCAGGACCAGGATGACCAAATGTAGTACGAAAAGTCAACACCTTACCTAGATTACCATTGACTAGTAATTCTTTAACTTTCACATGTGGTGCCATTAAACGCTGATTATGTCCAATCATTAATATTCTGTTATTACTTTTAGCAGCTTCAATCATCTGTTGTGCTTCTTTTACTGTCGCAGCCATTGGTTTTTCACACAACACATGGATACCTCTATTAAGAGCATAAATAGTCATTTCTGCATGAGTGCTATTAGGTGTACAAACACTAACTGCTTGTAGAGAAGGTTCAGAGTCTATCATCTCTTTATAGTCCTTGTAGAATCTACCACCATATTCTAAAGCGTAAGCTTCTGCTCTTTCAATTGTTGTGTCACAATAAGCAATAATCTCTACATTCTTGTTCTGAATATATTCTGGTATATGACGAAATCTAGATATAGCTCCACAACCAATGATAGCCACCTTTACTTTACACATACTATCCCTCCTTATTAGTTAACCCTTTGAACCACTGACTACGATTCCTTGAATAAAATACTTTTGAGCAAAAAAGAAAAGAAGCAGTGGTGGTGTAATTGCAACAACAGAAGCTGCCATTAATAAATTCCAGGGTGTTGCACCGTATGCAGCTGTTAAGTTTGCTAACCCCAGAGAAAGCGGATACTTTTCAGGAGAATTTATATAAATTAATGGACCCATTAGATCATTCCATCGATACATAAACTCCATAACTCCAGCAGTCGCAAGCGCAGGAACAGATAAAGGTAAAATAATTTTAAAATAAATAGTAAAATACCCTCCACCATCCATTCTCACAGCCTCATCTAAACTACGAGGAATACCCATATAGAACTGCCTTAGTAAAAATATTAAGAAGGCACTTCCTCCTACCGAAGGAATAATTAATGGTGAATATGAGTCTGTCCAGCCTAATTTATTAAATAATAAATATTGCGGAATCATTGTTACTTGAGGCGGAAGCATCATTGTGCTCAATACGATTGCAAATAAAATCGTACTACCTCTTGCTTTCAATCTAGCAAAGCCAAAAGCAATAAATGATGAAGCAAAGGCTGTAATGATAACTGATAATCCTGTGTACCATGAAGTATTCCATACGTAAGTTAATAATGGAAAATCTGTGAAGATCTTGACGTAATTTATCCATTCTACAGGTGATGGAATCCATGTTTGTGGAATTTTTTGCACTGATCCAGTTGTTTTTAAAGAAGTAGATACCATCCAAATTAATGGAAACAAGAACATAAGTAATCCTAAGATTAAAGAACTATAAATTGTTATTTTCCTTATGAAACTATACCTTTGAAAAGAATATTTTGCTTTATTAGTCACTCTATCTTTCGTCTCCTTTCTTACTTATTATCATATTCATAGTGAACATACTTTTTTGAAATCCATAAAGATAATAATGTAAGTCCTAAGATAATAATAAATAATATCCAAGCTTGTGCTGAAGCATATCCCATACGAAATTGTGAAAACGCTGTATCAAATAAGAAGTAAACATAGAAGTATGACATCCAGTCTGGCCCACCCTTTGTGATAACATATGCTTGTGTAAACACTTGGAAAGACGCAATAACCGTAATGATAGTATTAAATAAAATTACTGGTGAAATAAGAGGAATTGTAATTTTAAAGAACTTCGTTAGATGATTGGCTCCATCTATAGAAGCTGCTTCATATAATTCATCAGGTAATGTTTGCAAACTAGCTAAAAAAATAATCATTGTACTACCGATAGATGTAAGTTGCATCAGTACCATAGATGGGATAACAGTACTTGCATCTGTAAACCAACCAGGTCCTTGAATTCCAATTGAGGATAATAAAGAGTTAACAACTCCAAAATCAGGGTTTAATAACCAAGACCATAAAAAGGCAATAGATACTCCTGAAACGACAGATGGAGCATAGAACATTGTTCGAAAGAATGCTTGCCCTCTAATTTTCTGATTTAGTAGTATCGCTAATCCTAATCCTAAAATAATAGTAAATGGAACTGAAAGAATTACATAATAAACTGTCACTTTTAGTGATTGATAAAATAAATTATCTCCAAAAAGTTTTACATAGTTATCTAAACCAGCAAATGTAGGGGTGGTCAATACATCATAGTTCGTGAAGCTTAAAAATAAAGATGCAAGAATGGGACCACCTGTAAATAATACAAATCCAATAATCCAAGGTGACACAAAGATCCAAAATGCTCTCTCTTCTCTTCTTCTTGCTATCCCTTTCGGATATTTCACTTTAATATTCTTTTTATTTTCAAGTTTGACGTAGCTAAGATTTTCATTCTTCACGATTTCACCTCCACATTTAAAAATCTTTTCATACTAGGGAAGAGAAGTTGTTTCTCTCCTCTAGTATGAATAATTTGTATTATTGAGTACTCGTTAACACACTATAAAAACCGTGTTACAATTAATTTAAATCTAACGATCGCAGATTTTTATCAAATTCCTTTAACCCTTCTTCAACGGTTTTTTTACCACTATATACAGAGGTCATTGTTTGATCCATAGTTGTTCGAATCGTAGAAAATTTAGTAATTAAGTGATTATCTGCACCTCGTCCATACTTACTCACTCCATCATTTAGTTTTTGTAGATCTTCTGTTGGAATGTTTAATTTTTTTGACATCATTGCATACCACTCATCCTCTAATTCTATTTGCGCTGGTGGTGCTGAAGTAGTCTCCATAAAGGACTTCGCTCCTCCTTGTGGATCTGTAATAAACTTCACAAACTTCCAAGCTTCTTCTGGATATTTTGTTTTTGCGCTAATATTCCATGGATCAACATATAGAGGTACCTTTCTACCTTCATTGTAAGGAAGAGCAGCTACTCCCCACTCAAATTCGGCTGGTTGATATGTCCATAACCCCCACCCTCCTGTAAATGTCATTGCAACTCTTCCTGACATAAATGGGTCTCCTAAAGCTGAAACAGCTTCAACCTGAGAAGGATTAGGTGAGACTTTATACTTGTGAATTAAATCAACATTCGCTTGAATGGCTTTCTGATTTAAAGGATTAGTAAGGATTTCTGGCTCACCTACTTCTCCAGTTTTATAAGCTTTCTCATTAAAGAAGTCCCCTCCAAATAACCAAGTCTGCCTATTTGCACTTAAATTATTCATAACACCAAATGTCTGATTTGATACATCGCCAGAATTTTCCGTTAATTCAGAAGCTACTTTAATAAATTTATCCCAATCCCACGATTTATCGTCCCAGTCAACTGGTGGGTATTCAACACCCTCTTTGTCAAACAATTCTTTATTATAGAAAAGAAAGCTTCCTATACTTTGCATCGGAATACCATATAATTTTCCATCTACTGTATATAAATCTAGTAATTCGCTTTTAATACCATCCGTTACATTAGGATCACTTTTAACAAAAGGCGATAAATCTAATAATGCCCCTAATGAATGATATGTAGCAAATCCTGCTATCCCCCAGTTTGACGACCAAACATCTGGTATATTTCCACTTGCAATCATTGTCTGAACTCGCTGATCGTACTCTTCTGTTGGAATTACTTGTAACTTAACCTTTATATTTTTATTTTCTTTTTCAAACTCTTCAATCATTTTTTCATGCCATTTCATAACAACTGGATCACTTCTTACTAACCATGTTAACGTAACATCTTTTTCACTCGATGAGCTTTCATTTGAAGTACACCCTACTAATAGGCTAATTACGACAAAAAGTATTAGTGTCATCCTTGTCCTCAACTTGTGTTCCTCCTCTTATAAGTTACTGCAATCGATTACAGTAATCGATTGCAGTAACTTTATCAATATTTTCCTTTTTTGTAAATATATTTTTGTTATTTTCTGAATTTATTGTTTAATAAACAAAATAAAGAGCAAATAATCCAAAAGATATTCATCAACTTTTGAATTATTTGCTCTTTACCTATAAAGATGAGCGTTATTAGTAATTAATGTTCTAATTGTTTGTAATATACCTTACTAATTGTCCGTCCTTTTTATTATACATTCGGACATATAGAGATTCTGTTATAAACTTCATCATGGTAATCTATGTCTACTTTCTATACTACTCTTGTACATTTAATCTTTATAAGAATTATATGCAACCTTTAACTCCTTTAACGCTCGAAACCCAATTAAGGGTCGCCACTCTGGTTGCGCTGTTTTTAATTGGATAGTTGAAAATCGTTTTACTAATGCTCCCACTGCCATTTGGGCTTCTAGCCGAGCAAGTGCGGCACCTAAACAAAAATGAATGCCGTTACCAAATGCAATATGCTGATTTGGCGAACGGGTAATATCAAATGTATTCGGGCTTGGGAATTTAACTGGATCTCGATTAGCTGCTCCAAGTAAAAGATAGACATGTTGACCTTTTTCAATGCGCTGGCCACCGATCTTAACCTCTTCCGCTGCGGTGCGAGCTGTCATTTGTGTCGGACCATCATAGCGAAGTACTTCTTCAATCGTTGATTTGATGAGAGTAGAATCTTGTTGTAATTTCTCTAGCTCATTTGGATGGTTTAAAAGTGAAAGCATCGTGTTGCTAATTAAATTCACCGTCGTCTCGTGACCTGCAATGAGCATCAGAATACAAGTCGCAACTAATTCATCATCAGTTAGCTTATCTCCACTCTCTCCCTCTACAACTAGTTTGCTAATTAAATCGTTCGTTGGCTTTTCTCGACGTTTGGCAATTAGCTTCTTAAAGTACCCAACAAGCTCCATTACCGCTTGATTTCCAAGTTCCATCGCTTCATCCGGCCGTGCTAGATCAATCGTTTGAATGAGTGTATTCGACCAGTCGCGAAATTGATCGCGGTCTTCAGTTGGCACTCCAAGCATACGTGCAATGATGATACTCGGAAGCGGAAATGCCAAATCTGACATAATATCCATCTCTCCTCTATCTTGCACAGAGTCTAGTAAATAATCGATGGTTTCTTGTATGTAAGGACGAAAATCATTTATCACACGCGACGTAAACACTCTACCAACGAGGGAACGAAGTCGTGTGTGATGGGGTGGGTTTTGATACAAAAGTGTGTTGTTAAAGATTTTTAACAACATTTCGTTTGGCGAAGATTGTGAGATCGGAACACGCGTTTGAAAGCGCTGGTCACGTAAAATCGAAATCACTTCGTCATATCCCGTCACAAACCACCCTTGATGGCTCATCGATGATACCCATTGAACAGGATTCACTCGTCGCAACGCCTCATAAAAGAGATATGGATTTTCAAGAAACATTGCTGCTGTCGGATCAAAGTTAGGCATATGTAAGGATTGTTTAGAGATAGTCGATTCCATTGTCATGATAGCCTCCTTTTGTTAACTAAAAATAAATAAAAGTTTACATTTTTCTTTTATTCTATCATTCTTGTAGAGTGGTTGGAATGGTTTTTTTGTTGGAATGAAAAAACCGCTCTTTGAGAGAGCGGTTGAAGTAACTATAATTTTTTGTTGTATAACTACATGTTGCTTAAAATGGCACACTTGCCATTTCTTTTTGAACAAACTCGGCTAGTAAAAGTTGAAGCTCTTGTTCTTCACCTAAGGAAAGTGTGTACTCCCCGTCGTTTACTTGTGTAACAACGTCTGCAATGACATGTTGTACTAAATAACGAAAGCCTGCATCAGCATATTGCTCTGCTTCTTCAAACATTGTAACTTCATCAACGATTTTCTTTTTATCTTTGTAAATCAATGTTTGTAAAACCGTTCGCTGATAAGGTGTAAATGTATAAGCTTGACAAAGTTCAATCCCTCGATACGCCTCATCTACTTTTCCATACTTATAGCCTATGTTTGCACATAACGTAAAGAATTCACTGTGACGAGCAAACAAGTGCTTTTTAATGACATCTTTGTAAAAAGGTAAATACTCTTTTCGCACTTTAACACGTAAAGACGTTTTCGATTGTTCCATTATTGAACACCTCCTGATCGCGATACACGACTGCGAACAATCCCAGGAGGACGCTGAATAATTTGTGTGACACCTGGTTCAACACTTTCTAGCATGTAAAATTTTCCCCAACAGCGGTTTTGTAAGAACAGCTCACTTTCTCTCTCTCCAAATTCACGATCTGTTACTAAGAGCACCCACTGTGAACAGACTTGAGGTAAAAATGATAGTAAGTTTTCTTCATGCTGTGAAGAAAGACGACCAAATGGTGTATCCATAAATAATGGAAGATCAAGCTTTGCAGAATTTCCTGCTACTTGAGCGAGTGCCGTAATAAAGCTGAGCGATAGAACTTGTCGTTGTCCTTGTGAAATGTTAGCTAAGAAGGAGCGACCATAACTATTTAACACTTCAATGGAATAATCGTTTTTCACTTGAACGGAATGGATATTCATTCTACCGCTTTCATCAAGAAGTTTAGCTAGATTTTCTGTACATGCTTGTTCAAGCTCTGCTACTACTTTTCTTTCAAACTCTTTAATCATGTGACTCATACATGTTAACGATTTTTGAACCGCTTCTTGTTTTTTTGCTAGTTTTTCATGTACCCCACTTTTGACTCTTAAATCTCTCAATGCTAGTTCAATTTGCTCTTTCATTTGTTTGTGCTCATCTAAATCCGATTCATGTAATGTAAGAGCATGTTCGAGGTGTACTTTTTCTTCATATGTGAAGGTACGTTTTTGATTGAGCTGTGCAATCTCATTGCTGTCACTACCAACTAATCGTTTGTTAACCTGTTCTAATTCTTGCTCCAGTCCCTCTACTTCTTGTTGTTTTGCCTGCACATGTTCAAGGCGATGAGCTAGCTCTGCTTCTTTTCCATCTAAGTAACCAATTAATTGATTGATTTCTGTTAAAAGAACATAATGTTCTTGTTTTGCAACGCGATTTTCAACACGACTTTCTAGTGATTGAAGCTGCGCATATTCTTTTGAGCCTTTATTGAACGATGTACCACAAATACATGTTAAATCGTGAAGCAGCTTTTGAATAAGTGCTAAATCAATTTCTTCTTTTTCAGACATCGTACCCATTACATGCTCTAACTGACTTTTCACTACATATAATGCATCTTTAGCCATTATTAAACTTAGTACTTGGTTAAATTGCTGTAGGTGCTCTACAACCTTCATGTATTCTACCCGCTTTTGTTCAACCATTTCTTCCTTACTTTTACGCAGTAGTAATAATTGCTCATCTTCTTTATATGTAGAAAGCTTAGCATCGATTGTTTTTAGCTCTGTTTCTAGTGCAACTAGTTTGTCTTTCGCTTCGTTCATTACATATTGTAATTGTTCAATTTGTTCATCGTTTACTAGTTGCTCTTTTAACTTCTTTTTATAATCGCCTGTCGATGTTTTTTCTAAATCGGATAGTAATTTTTTATTTAATTGTTGAAGAACACTTTCTGATTTAATTAACTCATCTATTTTTAACAAGTTACGTATACCTACTGCAATTTCTTTACGTTGCTGGTCAGATGCTCTTGTCAAACGTTCAATACGTTCACCATCAAAAAAGAAGTAATTCTTCACACGCTCGTCTAACATATCATTAACCATAGCTTGAACTTGTTCTTTATCTGTAATGACTTGCTCCTTATAAGTCAAGCTTACTTCTTTTATTTGCTCAATAATTTTCCCGCTTTCTTCTTGATAAGCAAGTAGTGTTCGCTTAATCGTATAAACGGTACCTTCATGTACGAGCTCAATCGTCACAGAGCTCGTCACTCCTTGGCGAGCTCCTTTTGCATCTTCTTCTAATTTCTTTATATTTGTTAAAATAATGTCTTCTTTTCCGTCTGAATCTTGTTCAAGTGCCCGATCACCATATAGTCCGAACAATACGCCTCGGTAAATCCCCGTTTTCCCGCGTCCATTTTCACCTAAAATAACGGTCACAATTCGGTCGTTAACGCCTTGGGCAAATTCAATTTGCTGTTCTCCATAAAACTGACGAAAATTTTCAAATGTAATTTTCCGCACAAACATGACTCTTCACTTCCTTTTCCGCACAGTTATACTAGCTTGTCAATCTCTCTTTCTAACTTCTTGGCTAATGAATCCACCGAGAGCTTTTTTGTACTTACAAGCTCCACGGTTTTTTGAATGATTGCTTTCGTCTCTTCATCTTCATCTACCATATAGGCATTTAATTGCTCAATGAGTTGCCTTTGTTGATCCATTTATGCATTCACTCCTTCTAATAGCGATTTCAACATGTATTCATCCCCGACTTTAACAAATGGTGCCTTGTTTTCATCAAGTAATGTCTCAACCTCATGTAATAAGCGGCCTTCCTTTGAGTACAAAACCTCAACTAGTCGCTTTTTAAACTCTTTTATTTTACAAGCACCGTCAAATTCACTTTCTAAAAGGTACGTAATGAAGTCACTATTTGTCTCAATTCCTAAGTCATTTTCACTTTTCATAATGATATACGACTTAGAACCAAATAGTTGAAATTCATCATTTCGCTTTAAGCAATCAATTAATAAGTCGCTTGTCCATGGCAAATCAATTTCTAAAGATGGTAACATTTCTTCGTGTAGATAGTCCGTTACAACAATAAATGGTTGACCGTTTTTAGCTAATTGAGATTGAAGTGCTTCATTGATATAACGCGTGAGCTCCGCCGCTTTTTCTTCGTTCCATCCAAGTACATCTTCATGTAGAAACTCGGCAAATTGACCTCTTGTATAGTAGTAAATCTTCTCACAAGCAGGCAACATACTATCAAACATTTGTTCACGTGCCCCTATTTCATTTTGAAGCCAGTCTAACATTTCTTCTCTTGATACTTCACAGCCCATTTCTAGCAAGTAGTTTTCCATTAAAGATCTGACCGTTACTGAGTCTGCTTCTTCTCCTAAACGAACAATATGTGGGAAACGGTGAAACTGAAATTGATCGCCTACTCGGTCTTTTAACAAACTATATAGTACATAATGAGTTGGAATTCGATTCGCTTTACAATAAGGTTCATGTTCTTTGAAAATCCCTTTTATTTGAATAGACGGCCAATCATTTAATCGCTCTTTAATTGTTTGAATGATTGGTGACAATATATCAACCGTTACATGATTAAAACGTTCTAATAATGTATGAACACCTAGATCAGTTTGAATGACATCTTTCGAATGAAACAATGTGACATCTAATGTGAATGGTTTCCATCCTCTTTTTTGAATAAATTCTTCTTTTAACTCTTTAATTGTTATTGCATGCTCACGTTTTCGCAAAAAGTCTTTTAAGATATCCACATTTAAGATACTATGGTCGTCTCCAGCCTTCATCACTTTCGGAAATTTTGGTAAAGACAAAGCATCTGCATGATACGTCCGTAGTAGCGTATAAAGTGCATACTCCGTTGGAACACCTTGTTCTTCAAGTTGTTCTTGGAATCTATGATAACTTGAACCGATACTCAATACAGGACGCTTTTCTAAATCACTTAACATCTTTTCGCGAATCTTCCTTAAAAGTTCAAATGGAGGGTTCACAAATTTTTGGTGAATATATAGCCCTCTTCCCCACAAATAAACCGTATCGACAAATTCATCACGATTACAAATGCCTGGAAAATCTCTTTCACCAACGAATAGTCCTGGAATAAGTTCATTTGCTAATTCGTTTAGCTTTTGCCATTCTTTATAGACTTCAATTCCTTCAGGAAATTGTTCAAATGTCATCGCAGCAATATCAATTTTTTTACTAGATGCCAAGAAATAATGTTGCTCATTTACTGAAAGAATAAATGCACCCTCCATCACATGATCAACTAATATTTTTGGCAGTTGAACAAAGGAAGTCACCTCATTGACAACATCCTTAAAATGATCTTGATGAATGAGCTTGCGACCATAATTTTCTTCTATATGCTTTGAAATCGTTTGTAAATCGTCTATAATTTCTTGACGCGTTTTACTCGTTATGATTTTTTGATTCACTTCTAATCGAATATCTAACTCTTCTAGAGTTTCAATGATTATATAATCTGTAAACGACACATTTACCAAGAATGTATTGACGAGCACACCTTCATGCTCCTGTAACGCTTTTTCTAATCTCTCAAACCACCGACGGCCAATTTGTGAAAGTTTAATCGATGCTTTTTTAATAATTTGACGGATACGTTCACGTGTAACTCCATGTACTTGACCTAAGTCCTCAAGTGTAGGACGATTGCCCTGTAACCATCCTTCGTAACGCTGTCTTAGAATCATAATAGACCGGTCATCTAATCGGAACATGTCGTAAAATGCATGATTTTTTTCAGCGTTTGCTAATTGATTTGCAAAGCGTGTAAATTCATAATGAAAAAGTTCTTCCTCATTCATTTGCTGAAGAACTTCTTCTTCTTTTACAAGCTCTTCTACCTGAATCACTTTTTGCTTTAAATGCGTAAAGAACTTTTCAATCGCTTTATTTCCAACGCTCGGCATTTTTTTTAATTCATTCAAATCAATTGGTAGTTCTCCATAAGACATGATTCCGTGACGGTGTAGCTTTTCTACAATTGTCGGGCAACTTGGGTAATCTTCTACTTCGATTGTCATGCTTTTAATCGCTTTTGGCAGTTCACACTGTTCACCATTAAATATAAGAAGTTCCCCTTTTTGGATATCTTGAGTGTTATCATCCGCTTCTTGAACTTTTGCGTCACACACTTCTTCTAATTGATTGAAAAATTTCTCGAGCATCCTTTCTCCCACATAAGGAATTTGATCTTTAAGAACCTCAATGTTTTCTGGAATATCACCATATGTACGCACATCGAATCTTTCTTGTAGGCCCGTCACAAGGTTATTGCATCCTTGAATCGTATCAAGATCAATCATTTTTTGTTGCCAATCTTTTGAGATGTGAAGTGCTTTCCCTTTATAACGGACTATATGAACTGATTCACTTATCTCACTATCTGTTTCTTCTTGAACGAGATGAATCACGGTATCATACTCTTTATCTAGCAACCATCTCAATGAAGCAGCGGGTACATACGATAACTGCTTCATCGTTTCGATACCAAATGCCTTCAATAACTCTTTTACGTAATCAGGAAGTTGAATGGGTAAAAGTTGTGAAGACTCCTTAGGCAAACTTAGGATCTCCAACTGACCATGAGAAAGTTTCACAAACTGATAAAGACCACCACGGAATGATACCCCTAGAAACCATAGCTGAAGTAAAAGTTTGGAGAAACTATCTTTATTACGCCTATATGCACTTCGCAAGTCTGTTAGTGATAATTGCTTAAATGTCGAAACCTGAAATTGTTGAGCATATTCATGTAACACTGGTGCTGAAAACATGGTCATTTCCACTTCACTTAATCTAGCAGGAATAACTAGTTGCTCCTCAATGATAAGGTCTACTTCTTTTACTTGATTATCTATTTTTGACTCGACAGAAACCTCTGTCTTTACTTCTGATTTTAGTTGCTCTTCTTCTTTTCTTTGCTGATTTTGATCCTCAATACTAGTAGAAGATTGACCAGAATATTCACCTATTAAAAACCAGCTCGGACGCTTTTTTGTTGCTTTGCCACCTTTTTCTGAAAAGCGAAAATAAATACGACGCTCTTTTAGCGGAAAAAGAATTTTGTTTAGTTCCCAGCCTCCAACAACCCAAAGAGATCCATTATTCGCACGTTTATCGATCACCTCAAGATTATGACTAAGTAAGTAGTCTACTAGTTGAAAAGAATCGCTACTTGGCTCATTTTCTTCAATTGGATGATGTACTTCCTCTTCTATTTCAGGTGCTTCATTCTCTTGCTCTTCTATTGTGGTTGCCACTTCTTTTTGTCCGATTTTTTCAAGAAGCGTTTTTTCTAAGCCTCCTAGCTGAGCACTTAGAAGTTCCTGTAATGTTTTCTCCACTGTTTTTGTTAAAAGTTCATTTAATTCATCTTGATTAACCGAGTGTCCTTTTGCTGGCTTTGGAATTTCATACATAGGCGCTCTAAATTCCAAGCTTCCATATGACTCCACATACCATACCGCTAAGTCATAAACAAAGCGATGTGCTGTTAACGATTGCTCAATTGTTCCATAATCAGCCTCATGTGCTGCCTTGTTACCATTTACACGTAACCAATTAAACCGTTCCTTTATTTTATGATCAATCAAACCATCACGATCGAGCTTATGTATTCGTTCTACATGCTTCATCGGATAATATTCATCAATATTTTCTTGTTGAAACACGAGTTTTGCTAATATTTCACCAAACAAGCGTCCCTTCATTAAGGTCGCATGAGGATCGTGAAAGATATGTTCATCGACGCTTCTTCCAACAGATGCTAACTCTTCATCAGCCTCTTGTAAGAACAAAAACAATGTATGTTCTTTCAACACACTTCCTCCTTTCAATTCCATTACAAATATTACAATTGTTACATTAAGCATTATAGTACAAAAAAGGCTAAAACTGTTGAAAAGTACCAAATCTATTCTATGTATATTTTTCCAATAAACAGCTTATAGATACCATTCTATCAGGTAAGGTGTGCTAAAAATGGTATAGGTATAAAAAGAAGCCGCACCAGAACTGGTACGGCTTTTGCTTATGTATAGAGGTGTAATAACTTATCAACAAGAGACTGATGTCGTCCTTCACATTCATCAACCGTCCATTGATGAAACGTTTTTAATTCCTTCGTTAGTTCAAAGTCAGTCATTCCGTTTGCAAAATAACGCTCCAGTTTGATATGGAACTCACGATTATTAGCAGATGAATTCTTTTTGCGGCTAAGTAAAACTAAGTTACCTAGTTTATGCGTCCAGTTTTTTCTTTCTGCTTCGGTAAAGCCTTGTTCCCACTTACTTCCTTTTGGTGGATTTTGCGGCAAGATATGCTCTACACTAATTACACCAGCATATGCTTTTCGTATATTCGAATTTTCACTTAGACTTATGTCTAAACGAAGCAATAAGTATTTCGCAAACTTCTTTTTATAGAAATCATAGGCATTAATATTAAATTGTACAGCTTCATGATCTTTTGTTGTATCAAAGATAGTGTCATTTAACACTTCACCGACTGACTGAGCTTGATCAATAACTTGAATCATTTTCACTGTTTCAGTAATTCTTGCGGTTGGGGTAATTCCTTTTATCCAACTGCTTACAAATTTCTTTTCAAGCACTTGCAAGAATGAGTATGCTACTTCTTCATCATTGAACGTTTTCATGAAATGAATAAAGACAGGTACCCAATCTGCAGTGGGAATAAAATCTCTCATTAAAGTTAACAGACCATAATACTGCACATTCGTTTCCGTATTGGATGAGCGCAACTCCGCATTTAAGATTTTATCCGTATATATGGCTGAAAAGCCTTTTACATACTCAATAAACTTCTTTCCCTTTAAACCAGGATGTTGGCTGAACACCTTTTGTTCGTACTCCTCTTGGATGGTCTTTTTTGCTTTCTCTTTTACATAAATAAGACGAATAAATGCAAGTAACTTCTCTAATTCCTCGCGGCCAAGCTCCTCTTCCATCGTTTCCCACAAGTTCTGATAATGATTGAGTTCTGTATCAGCAATTTCTCCTAGATTTGCACTTTTTAATAAATCTGCGTTACTTAAAGGCATACCTCTATCGTTTAAAATGGAAAAGAGGCGAAAAGCGGATGTGAAGGTCCCTGTTTTTACATAAACAAACATGCATCGGTTTAAAATGAATTGAATCATCTTGTCTAGTAATTCTTCATTAAGTTCACTACTATTATAAAATTTTGATTGAAAGATTGTAATTGCCTGCTTCATGCGCTGTTGCGACTCAGTTAAATTTTTATCCATTTGTAGCAACGTTCCGCCCTCTTCTAAAATATGCTTTTTAAAGAATGAATAATCACGATCTCTCACGCGTAAACGAACTGTCTCAGGTTTGTCTTCATATGGGTTCGCTTCTTGATACATTTTTGATTGTAGTACTCTCTTTGCCCCTGGTACACTTACTAAATCGCGCATAACCGCTAGAAGTATCGTAAGTGTCGTGATACGTTGCTGTCCATCAACTACATCATAAACACCACTTTCGTCACTCTTTTGCGAAATGACTTGTAAGATAACACTTCCTAAGAAGTAACTATCCTCTTCATCGTTCATTGCTTCTTTAATATCTTCAAATAATTGATCTTGTTGATCTTTTTCCCACGAATATTGACGCTGATAGCCCGGAATTTTGAATGCAAAACGCGATCCGAACAAATCTTTAAACAAAATTTCCTTCGCTTCAATCTTTGTATCTAGCATCGTTGCCACGTAAATCACCTACTCTGTTTTATGTACACTTCATTTTCATGATAACTATACCACTTTTTATAATTGTTTTCTTAAACATCCTCTGTTCTCTATTATACTACTAAGTAGATGAATCATTTTTATAAATCTATTCCCTAATTGGTCTACTTCATCTCATCTATGATATAGTGACATTGATTATACATAACAACCAATTGTGAAATGGGAGTTGGATTTCAGTGAAAAAAACCGTTAAAGTTGTCGCAGCAATTTTAGAAAACGAGCAAGAAGAAATTTTATGCGCGCTTCGCTCTCCTAATATGACACTTCCAAATTTGTGGGAATTCCCTGGTGGGAAGGTCGAAAAAGATGAAGATATTTATTCAGCTTTAGAGCGAGAAATTTTAGAGGAGCTTGCTTGTAAAGTAGAAGCACAAGAATTATTTAACGATCACACACATGAATATGATACGTTCATCATTAATTTAATTGCCATTAAGTGTCGATTAGTAAAAGGAACACCTACAGCAAGTGAACATTCAAAGCTAATATGGTTGAAGAGAGAAAATTTAAACTCGTTAAAATGGGCAGCAGCCGATGTGCCTGCTGTGGAGCAGTTGATGAATGAATAAGCAAAAACTCCCTGTCTCTCATTGAGTTCAGGGAGTTTTGTTTAGCAGCTCTTTTTATTGAACTACACTTTTTTCGTAAATTCAGTGTAAAGATTAGCTGGAATTTCATGTTCAAGTTTTAATTTGACAGTGATTGGTTTTTCCCCATCAAATTTTACAGTGTTTCCTTTTCCAATATAAATGTAAGGCTCTGTCTTGCCATCAATCTTTTTGTACTTACGTACGAATAAGTGAAGCTGAATACCTCTTTCTTCATTAAAAATGATATTTTTTCCTCGCTCAGAACTTTGAGCGGTACTATTCGGTGTTTGCCACTGGAAGTATTGTTCGTTAATAAACTTATCTTGATAGTTAATACTTTCTTTAATGTCTTCTTCTTTATGCAAATCGATAAACAAAAAGTAGTCTTTTTCATGTGTGAGCAATCCAGAACCTCGAAAGGCAGTATGCGTTTTACGATAGTTTGACAGGAGAGCTGCATCTGTCATCTGATATTGCTCATATAATTTGAAATGAGGTGTACCATAGTCCTCTGATTTAAATTCTTTTTCGTAGCGTATTACACCATAAGTAATAACATCTTCTATATACTTTTTAAACTCTTTATTCTGAAGCAATTTAGCAAACAAATCTGTCTTCGTTAATATCCCATTTATCTGTTGACATAGCTTTGGTTTACTTTTTCTTTGACCACTATCGTAATAGTCTTGATTTAGACATTCAAATGTATGAAGTACGCTATCATTATCTATTTGCTTTACATATTTAAGAATTTCTTTTTTTGCCACATCAAGAGTAATATGATCGTTATCTATTAAATACTTTAAAATAACAAATTCGTATACTCTTTTAAGGGGGAGCTTACTTGATAGCTCTTTTAATGCTCCTTCAAATGCTTCATTATTTAGTAGTGATTGTGCATATTCATTCTTTTCAACGTTCGCAACAAATCGCAAGTAACTTTTATCTCGATCGATAAATCGAATTGGATCAGGTGCGCCATCATATTTTAAGTAGTCTACTAAATAATAAGGAGTCCGACCTTGATTCAACTTTTTGAATTCAACGTATTCTTCTTTTAAGTATTTTAAAGAGTTAAAGTTCTCCTTGTCGATTTGAGCCAAGATCCTCTCTTGTGAGATTTTATCCATCTGAATATGTGTACAACCTGGGATGTCTGCAAATCCTGTGGCGATTGCAATCTTTAGACTTTCTTTATCGTAATATCGACTACCACTTAATGCAATGGCAATGAGAAATGCTTTATTATGATTACCGATAAAATCTAGTACAGTTAGAAAGCTTTTTGATGCATATTTTCGAAGTCCACGACCGAGCTGTTGAATAAAGACAATCGGTGATTCTGTTGGTCTTAACATTAAAACAGTATTAACTGTAGGAATATCGACACCTTCATTGAAAATATCAACTGTGAAAATAAATTCTAGCTCATCTGCATCATCTTCAAGTCTAGCGATAACTGCCGAACGCTGATCAGGTTTATCACTTCCTGTTAAACATGCACTCTTATAGCCCCTTTTGTTAAACTCTTCCGCCATATAGTTTGCATGTTCGACTGTGGCACAAAAGCCCAGGCATTTACGCATCTCTCCATCATGTCCATAGAAATTCATGTTCTCAATTATGAAATCAACACGTTCATTCACCTTTAATCGCTTTGTTATTTCTGCTGCATCTCGTATGTCAATATCGCTCAAATCAATGCCCTCAATATCAGTAATGCCAAAATAATGAAATGGTACAACAAGCTCTTCTTCTAACGCCTCATGCAGTCGAACTTCTAGTGCAACGTTATTATCAAATAGTTCAAATACGTTATGGTTATCGCTTCGCTCCGGTGTAGCCGTCATACCAAGTGTAAATTTTGGCTGAAAATACTTAAGTACTTCTTGATAACTTGGACTTGTTGCATGATGGGCTTCGTCAATGACCATATATTCAAATTCATCTTGTCGAAATTCTTGATAATATTTTGAGAGTGTTTGAATAGTCGCAAACAGGTAGTCTGATTCTTTTTGTTTATGATTTCCTGTTAATAAACCAAATGTTACACCCTGATTGACAATAAGCTTCTCAAACGTTTCTTTCGCTTTTTTTAAAATTTCTTCTCGATGAACAATAAATAACAACTTTTTAGGTCGATAGGCTCTAACATCAAATGCTGACATATACGTTTTACCAGTTCCTGTTGCAGCAATGACTAATGCTCTTTGTTCTCCAAAAGCACGCAATCTTTCTAAGTTTTCCATAGCACGAGTTTGCATTACATTTGGTACAATATATTCAGCATGCTCATAAATAAGCTTACTTTCAAAGCTGTAAGCTTTCACTTTACTTAAAAACTCTTCATATTTGGAAATAAACTCATCGTTTGCTTCCGTACTACTATTCCAGAGGTAATCATACTCTTTTAGCACATCCTGGATAAATTGAGCATCATTCTTCGAAATTACTTTTACATTCCACTCGATGTTACTTTTCAGAGCACTTTGAGTGATATTTGAAGATCCGATAATCACTTTATAACTATCATCGTTTTCAAAAATATATGCTTTTGTATGAAAGCCTACTTCCTTATCCGTGACAAATATTTTCAAATCAATATCTTCGAATTCATTTATTTTCCTTAAGGCTTTCGGCTCAGTGAAGTTTAAATAAGTAGATGTAATAATTTTTCCTCTTACACCGTTATTCTTTGCTGCTTTAAATGCATCTAAAAGAAGCTGCAGTCCACTATAGTTAATAAATGCTACGCTAAAATAAAAACGTTGACATTCATTAAGAGACGCAACTAATTCATTTAATAAGTTTCCTTTTTCTGAATTGACGATGAGCTCTTTTTCAATTTCTGTTACATTCATCTTTCTACCCCTAACTAAAACAAAATAACTTTTTCTTTCTATTTTACCTTAAAATACAAACTCATTACCATACGATGACATTTACCCTCACAAATACCTCCGCCACCTAGCCCCTAAACAAACATTCTCAATCGGTCCGCAGTAGTTTAGTGTGTGAAGGATGTTTTTATCAATTAGACGGTGGGCTATTTTCTCTATTTCAGATATGTCTTTCTTTAGGTATGTGGCAATGTCCGTTAAACTAATGATGATGACTTGTTTTGTTTTCGTTTGGTTAAAAATGTAGCGAACAACCTCTGCTTCTGCTTCTGTAATTTGTTCTTTTGAACGAAGCTGATTGATGAATGTATGTTGATTAATCCGGTTTCCTCTTTTAAAAGCAAGTATGTTGGATGAAGCTGATTGATTGTTCATGTCAATAAGCGCTCCCTCTGTTACCGGCATAAGTTCTCCTTCTTGCAGCCGGCGCAGAACTGCTTCGAAAATTTCGTGAAGAACACTCTCTGATCGCGCCTTTGACAGCTGTGTTTTGGCTGCCACCTCGCTAATTAACTGAATAAAATCCATGTATATTGACCCCCTAAAATTGTTAAACCCTTTTATTGCCCTTTATATTAGCAAGACAGTTGCACCAAAAATGGCCAAACCTTCTTGTCTAGTGAAAAACAAGTCGTACGGTTTATGTACGACTTGTGGAGAATCACGTTATCTGACTTTTCTTTTCTATTTATTCTGTCTGTTGTATATACAGTATGTTTAATAGTAATTGTATTTTCTTTTCATATCAATAGTGAGATGGAACGGAATTTCCAATAGACCGTTTGACGCAAGTATGACTATTCATTCGTGAGAATAGTTCTACTTTTTTTATTATTGAAAGAACTACATCCATTTTTATACAAAAATAGAACCATTTCCTTTTTCACCCATTGTTTCTCATCATTATCATGAACTCTTCGCTAGGGCTCCATATCAAGTGATGGATTTAGTAAACGCACAAAATGTGAACATGATGATTGAATATGCAGATCAAGCTAAAAAAACAGGAGCTCAGTGTGTGGACACTAAGCTCCTGTTTCATTGTTACCAAAGCGGCTCCTCTTCATTAGATAACTTCAGCAGGAATGGATACGTGATAAACATCCCAAGCGCTGCACCTATCAACAAGCTGAACGACACTTGTAATGGAATACTCAAACTCGTGGTAAGCAATAGAATCAGCGGTGGAATGAAGCTGAGGAAACTGCTTTTTATGCGAGAACGTTTTGTGACATACTGCACATGATTACAAGATGGACATATCATCTGGTGAGAAAACGCAAATGACCTTTTGAACGTTTGCTTCCACGTCCATCTCGTTTGACAATGTTGACATGTTGGCATACTCATTCCTCCCTCCATTCATATCTTAGTATCTTTTTCCTTTTTATGTCATAACTTTTCCATCCTGTACATGAATGACCCGCTGCGCTCTCTCTGCTACCGCAGAATCATGGATAATCATCACAATCGTTTTTCCCTCTTCATGAAGTTCACTAAAAAAATTCAGCACGTCTATACCTGTTTGTTGATCGAGCGCTCCCGTTGGTTCATCCGCTAAAATAGCGGACAACTCCCCAACTAACGCACAGGCAATGGCGACGCGCTCTTGCTGTCCACCTGAGAGCTCATTGGGTCGATGAAATGTGAGGGGTTTGTGAGTGATTGATTAGGAAATCTATGCCTTTTCTTCTTTTTTCATCACTTGAAGTGTAACCAAAAGGCCAGTCAACCCCGCTGAAAGCGTTGGAGCCAAACTTAACCAAAAAAAGCGCCACTCTCCTGTTAGCCATGACACGAGCAGAAAAATAACCGGAAAAAGAGTTAAAACGACGATTGAAACAACAAAGCCAATTTTCGTTCCTGTTTTCATGAGCCTCATTCCTTTCTATCCAAAATGACAGTATGAGTAAAGAAGCTTCTTCATTACGTTACATAGCCAACCTTTTTTTGGTAAATACTGATAATTATAGTTTAACATGAAAGCTTTCTACTTAAAACAAACGACGATATCCATCGTAACGTCATTACGCTTGAACTATCCTCTTGCTCTAACAGTATGATATAATGTGGGTGGCTTTTAAAAATGGATAGAGTTGCTAATTCATGATGAAACATGAAAAGCAGTGTATCAATGATAAAAAACCCTATATGTACACTTAGAGGGAGAGGCCAATCTTCCTCTTTTTGCTGTCTTTAAATGCTGAAAAATGGGTAAACCACTAGTAGAGAACTCGTAATGGGAGGATACATAAATGATCGAAGAAAAACAAAGAGCCATTTTAGTTGGCGTTCAATTAGATAAACAGTCTGGATTTGACTATTCAATGGAAGAGCTTGCAAATTTAGCCGACGCACGTGACATTGAAGTCATTGGTCAACTCACACAAAACTTAGATCGTATTAATAAAGCAACGTACGTTGGAAAAGGAAAAGTTGAAGAAATCCGCGCTCTTTTAGCGGAAACAGATGCAGATCTTATCATTTGTAACGATGAGCTTGCTCCTTCTCATCTTCGCAATTTAGCCGATGAATTAGACACAACTGTAATGGACCGTACAACCCTTATTTTAGACATTTTCGCCACGCGTGCAAAAACAAAAGAAGCGCAATTACAGGTTGAAGTAGCAAAGCTTCAATACCAGCTTCCTCGCTTAGCAGGTCTACATGAGGCATTAGGTCGTCAAGGTGGTGGTTCCGGTGTTCAAAATAAAGGGGCTGGTGAGACGAAGCTAGAATTAAACCGCCGTCGCGTAGAAGATCGCATTACGGCACTGAACCGAGAATTAGAAACGTTTGTGGCAAAACGTGACGTTCAGCGTAAGCAGCGCAAGAAAAATGATGTACCAGTTGTGTCATTAGTTGGCTATACGAACGCAGGGAAATCAACGATTATGAATGCGTTAGTTGATCTGTTTCATCCACAAGAAGAAAAGCAAGTATTTGAAAAGGATATGCTGTTTGCGACGCTTGAAACGTCGGTACGTAACATCACGCTGCCAGATCAAAAGTCATTTTTGCTAACGGATACCGTTGGATTTGTTGACAAGCTTCCGCATCATCTCGTTAAAGCATTCCGCTCGACGCTGGAAGAAGCCAGAGAAGCGGATGTACTCATTCATGTTGTTGATTATTCCAATCCTCATTATGAGCAGTTAATTGACATTACGAACAACACGTTAAAACAAATGGGTATTGAAAACGTACCAATGGTGTATGCATACAATAAAGTAGACCTTGTGGACGAACACGAGCCAAAAGTTGAGAACGCCATTTACTTATCTGCAAAACAGAAAGTCGGAATTGATCAACTCATTGATGCGATTGCTTCACACATCTTTGATGATTACGTAAAATGCCAAATGTTAATTCCATATGACAAAGGTTATATCACCTCTTATTTAAATGAAAAAGCAACGATTTTTGAAACAAGCTATGAAGAAAATGGGACGCTTTTAACTCTTGAGTGTCGCAAGAAAGATTTTGACGTGTATCAGTCGTTTGTAGTGGAGAACGACTAAGAATAACAACCTGTACAAGTTTATAGAATCCCTTGCCCGTCTGTCCGTTAATAATAGTTAACGTTGGTGGGTAAGAGATGTTGGAGGTTGAGTCAAACATGGAACTCTTTTCCACTTTCGACTCAACCTCTTTAAATTGTTATGACTACTTTCCCTGTCGCATGTCCTTGTTCAAAGTATGCAAATGCGTTAGGAACTTCGCTGAACGAAAAAGTACAATCAATGACCGATCTTATTTCACCTGCCTGAAGAAGATCTTTTAGAACAAGAAGGTCTTTTTGATTTGGCTTTTGTAGCACATGTTTTAGCTTCTTTTGACTAAACAACGACATCCACGGCCCTAGCATCATCGCTTCTGCAATTTGCTTTCCGCCACCTCCGACCATGACATACGTTCCATTCTTTTTTAACGCTCGCTTGTAAACAGAAAGTGGCTGATAACCGTTTACTCCTAAAATGAGATCATACTGCTCCGTTTGTCTCGTAAACTCTTCTTTTTTATAATCAATGACAACGTCTGCGCCCAGTGATTGAACAAGGTCTACATGTCTTGTACTGCATACAGCCGTTACAGTGGCACCAAACGACTTTGCAAGCTGTACCGCAAACGTTCCAACGCCTCCAGATGCTCCGTAAATTAACACATCCTGCCCTGCTTGAATGTCCCCTTTATCCCGAAGAGCTTGAAGAGCTGTCACAGCGGCCATCGGTACCGCTGCTGCTTCTTCAAATGAAACGGTAACAGGCTTTCGTACTAACGAATGTTCAGGAGCAGCGACATACTCGGCAAATCCACCCCATCCATCGCTTGACAAGTCACCAAACACTTCGTCACCTAGTTGAAATTGCGTTATGTGTGCACCGACTGCTTCCACACGACCTGCAATGTCACCACCTGGGATTGGATATTTCGGCTTTACTAGTCCAGACCATAGGCGCGCTAAAAGCGGCTTTCCTTTTAAGAGCGCGAGATTTCCATAATTCATAGACGCTGCATGAATACGTACGAGAACTTCATCGTCTTTTACAGTTGGCGTTTCTAGTTCTTTTAACTGAAGAACATCCGTTGAGCCGTACTTAGGTTGAACAATCGCTTTCACACCTTCTCCCCCTACCTTTTGTCAAGCTTCCTTTAAAAGATATTCACATAAGGGGTGATACTTGTCATTCTGCAAGAAAATCCTCTATTTATATAGAAATATCTTATTATAATAAAAGAAAAACAAGGAGGATAATAATCGTAGAAATTATCAATGGACAAGTAGAAGGATACAACAAGCTTTCCGTTTCTTTTACATGATTTACAAAAATGAGCAGCTATTCGATTATTACATCATCTATCAGTCTCTTCTTACAATTATTTATCATGCTTTTTGTGAATAGGAGAGACATTTTCTTTGGTTTGGGCAATCGCTTAACACTCTTGATGATTATAAACGTTTGATAAAAATACTCATTTAAGCGGATGATTCTCATCCATTTCTGACACGTCAAAAAAGCTTTGCCTCTCAACCTTGCACACTCTTAATGAAAAGCGTGTATACCATTCTTCTTTTCCTCTCCTTTGAGCGACAAGATGAGCGGCGTGTTCTTTCCATTGCTGAATGGCTTCTAATGACTTCCAGTACGAAACGGTAATTCCTAACCCTTCGTCTCTTGCACTTTCAATGCCTAAAAAGCCCTCTTGTTGAGACGCTAGCTCCACCATCTTATCAGCCATCGCTCCATAACCGCGATCCCCTTTCGTTCGCTCTGAAGAAAAAATAACTGCGTAATAAGGCGGTTTAGGCATTTTTACAATGTCACTCATCATTACATTCCTCTCTTTCTTATTGACTCTAGTCTTTTTATCGTCCATTAGTACCCTTCCATGAATGAATCTGATTTTTTTCACATACGTTAGTCATAGCTTAAGACAGAACGGAGGAACAAACAATGAAAGTCATTCAGAGATTGATGAGCGTATTGCGAAAAAAGCGTCATCCCCCTCTTATGATGGGAGCAACCTTTCAAAAGCAGCCGATTCCAATCGATTATCGAAGTGAAGAAGGATTAAAAGATAGGCCGGATGAACAATATTTCCGCCCTTCTCGCCTTCCCATTCTTAACACACGCCTGACTAGCTTTCAATTTTTCCAACCGTACTATGATAAAACATATGATGAAATTGTTGTACCCACTTCACTTCTTCGATCACCTGAAGAAACAATTGTTCACTATTTTAGCGTGTTACGTGAAGCAGAAAACCTAACAGAAGCACAAAGCGGTGGGTGTGGATCGGTTGGTAATGCAAAAATCCCCTACCCGCTTGCCTACAATTTCTTCACAAACGACTATCAGCAACGCATCTCTTACTCTACCTACTTGGATTCATTTAAAGGCGTTGGTCATACAAACTTATTAAAAGTACACAAGCTCCCCAATGACCCAAACCATCCTAGTACAATCCCTTACTTTATTGAAATCGAAACGATCGAAGGTTCAAACAAGGAAGTAACGTATTTTGCTTATTACTATGGGTATATGTATCTCAAAAAAGAAAAAAATCAATATAAAATCCATGAGCTGAATTTATACGGAGAAGACTTTTTATGTGCCGCTTATCATCTATGGCAGCATAACGCAGAGGCCGTCGTCGCCATTGAATATGGAGAATGGTGCAAACTTATCAAAAAACAGCTTCCAACAAAGCAAGATGGCTATATCAAGCAAATTGACATTGTAGGTACAGACGGCCACGATTACCAGTTTATCTTTTTTCAACTTACCAATGACACAGATATATTAGTTTCTCAATATAAACGAAATAAAAGCGGACAATGGGAAGTGATGAAGATGGACCCAAGGGATTGTTTGGAAGAAAGTAAGAAAAAAAAGAGTCACAATCATTAGAGTTTATTTCTTCTAAAAGGACTTTTTATCTTCTGCCATAAACCTAACCATAGAAAACTGCACCTCCAATTGTTAGATAGTGTCTAACAATTAGGGTGCAGTTCAAGTGATTATAGTCTACAACACTCAAGAACACAAGCTCATTCCTAAGCTTGCCTTACTTCTCATTTTTCAAGCAATGTTTTTAAATAACGGATACTTTCCCCTACACTCTCAAGGGCTGAACCCTCACATTTGTCTTGTTCAACAATCCACCACTTGATAGTTGAGGATGAACCTTGTTGAACAATGGCGTCTAAATCTACTCCACCCGTTCCGAGTTTCGCAAATGTTTTGCGGTCATCCACTGTCATGTCTTTTAGGTGAACCACCGGCGTACGACCTTGATATTTTGTTAGCCATTCAACTGGACGTTCACCTGAGATGGTGAGCCAATACACATCAAACTCTGCTTTCACCCACTCGGGATTTGTTTCGTTTAAAATCATTTCAAGCGGTGTGCGCCCATCTGGAAAACGAACAAGTTCAAAGTCATGGTGGTGATACAGTAATGTAAGCCCTTCATTCGCGCATCGTTTCCCAACATGATTCAACAAACTGATTAGTTGACGGTAGTCATCCTCTGTTCGTCTCTCTGGTGGCAAATATGGACAAACAATATATGTACTGCCAATTCCTTGCTGATATTCAATGACTTGATCAAGGTTTTCTTCTAGTTCCTCAATAGAAACATGGCTTGAAACTGCCTTTAGCTCCAATCGGTCAAGTACTCGCTTTAATTCACTCGCTTCTAATCCACCGTAGCCTGCAAACTCTACCCCTTCGTAGCCAAGCGCTGCTACTTTTTCAAGTGTACCGATAAAATCTTGTTCTGTTTCTTTTCGTAGTGTATATAGCTGAAGAGCAATTGGAATGTGTGTCATGATCTCTATCTCCTTTACAAGATGTCAGTATGTAAGTCTATTCCACTCTTACACTTCTACTTTATGCTTAACATTTCCTTCCTTAGTGAACACCTTTCCCGCTTTTTCATTTCCAAAACATCGTCTATTACCTATATTTTTCATCTAACAAATCAAAAAACAACTTTCTACCACTCGTTATGTAATTATCTAGAAAGGTTTGAAGAGCTAAGTTAACAAGCCAGTTGACCGGTTGCTTTTGTTCTTGAGCGGCTGCTTCTAGCTCATACTTAATCATCGAAGGAATTCGCACTTGAAGCCTTGAATGATTCGCTCCGCTTGGTTGTTTCATCACCGAAAACACATTGTTCATATGTTCTTCATATTGCTCAAGAAACGAGAGCAATATCATCGTCACAATGGCGTTCTTTGTTAACCCTAATTCAAGTGCCATTTGATTAATCTCATCATGAAGCGACTGCGGTAAGTATAAATGAATCGGAATTGCCTCTCCTTTTGCAGTTAATTGGATATTTTTCATTGCATCAACCCCTTTTTTCTATTTTATACCATCAAAATGATGGTACATTACATGCATAAACGAACATTTGTTCTCATTATACTAAAGGTACGTGTTTATGAAAAGGTTCTATTTAAAAATTCATAAAGAAGGAGAATGACTATGAACAACAACCTACCGCGTCACGATGTGATTTGCATTGATATGAAGTCGTTTTACGCAAGCTGTGAAGCTGTATGGCGAGGGTTAGATCCGCTGACGACAAAGCTAGTTGTTGTAGGGGATGTGAATCGAAATGGAAGTGTCGTCTTAGCTGCTTCTCCGCTCATGAAGACGTTATATGGCATTAAGACAGGCTCACGACTATTTGAAGTACGTAATATTTGTGACACGTCCATTATAATCGCTCAAGCAAGAATGGCTCATTATTTAACAACATCTAAGTATATCACCACCATTTTTGAACGATTTGTGCCTCTAGAAGCGATTCATACATACAGTGTCGATGAAAGCTGGCTAACTCTTGATGGAACAGACAAATTATGGGGTACTCCATGGGAAGCATCACGTCGCATTCAGAAAACCATATACGACGAAACAGGATTAATCGCAACGATTGGCATTGGCGACAACAAGTTTCTTGCCAAGTTTGTGTTAGATGTATACGGAAAAGAACAAGGAATTGCAGAAGCAAGGTACGAAACAGTAGAAACGTTGTTTCATCATTTACCGATTCAAGACATGTGGGGAGTTGGGCCAAATCTTACTCGTCGATTACAAAACATGAACATTTTGACGATAGGAGATTTAGCACATGCGCAAGTAAAAAACATGAAAAACGAATTTGGCATCATTGGGGAACAGCTTTGGTTTCAAGCATGGGGCATTGACAAGCAGCCTGTTTTTTATAGTAAGCACGCCCCTCCACCGACAGCATTTGGGTTCTTTAACGACGATTTACCGAACGAAGGAATCAAATCAGTCGGTCGGGGAGTAACGCTTTTACGCGATTACAAGGAACCAACAGATATTTTACAAGTAATTAACGACTTAACGCATGAAGTATGTGAAATATTACGAAGGCGTCATATAGAAGCGAAAACCATCCATTTATCCATCACTTATTCAAGACATACAGCCCTTGACGGCTTTTCAAGGCAAGTATCGTTGACACATGCACGTACAAACGATCCAAAAGATGTCTATGATCAATGCATGACTCTTTTTTATCAATTTCATCATCCTCGCGCGATTGTACGTAAAGTTCGTGTATCCGTTTCAGGGCTCGCTCCTGAACAGCTTACGTTAGGAATTGACCGTCGGAAAGCGCAAAGACAAAAACTACTTCAAATTATGGATAAATTAAATGACAAGCTCGGAAAAGGTAGCATCCGAACAGGCTCTAGCTATCTCTCTTCTAGCATTGCCCCTACACGTGTTCATAAAATTGGGGGTCATACAAAATAAAAAAAGGTGCTGTAGACAGCAGACTCATCATCTGCTCTGTACAGCACCTGTCTTTTCAACTAATTGACAACTTTGAATATCAAGTGACCACAATCCTTGATTGAGAATCGTTTCTGCCTTTGTAATGTCAAGCCTTTTTAAAAAGTTTGGACCATCTAATACAAATGAATGATACTCACCAAGTTCACCCATTACGTCTTTTCCAGCTTGCTGAATGTCGTAAAAGAAACGCCAACCAAGCATCCGACCTACCCATGTTTTATCAAAATGCTGATTTGATACTTGACAAATAACAGCCCGAAATTCCAAAGAAATAAACTCATCTAGCAAACGATCTGCTTGTTCACGTGTCGTCCACAACGGAAACAATGGCACAAGTCCTGCTTTATAAGAAACAGCTTCATTCCACTGACGATCCTCTTCTTGATACAAGCTACCAAACGCCACAGCATCCGCGTTATACTCTTCTTTTATCTCAACAAGCGCCCGTTGAAGAGATTGCTCATACTCACCGGCCGAATCGATTAATACAACTGGAAGACCTAACGCTTGCGCTTGCAGTTTTAAAATTGGCAATCGAGTCCCGTGCGTATGACTCCGCTCATCTTTTTCAGACACCATGGATAGTAAGCAAACGACATCATGCTGTTGCTGTAAATGATATAATGCAAGACAGCTATCTTTTCCACCACTCCACGAGAGAATGACCCTTCTCTTTCTCTTCTCTTCCATTTTCTTCACAACCTTTGTTTCATTCACTACTTATGCTTCCTTTAAACATCAACAACAATCGTTAAAAAGTGAACGTGGTGCCTACACCTGATTCAATTGCTTTTTTATAAACCGTTGCCGCGACCATTGTATCTAAATAGGCAATACCGACCGATTTATAAAGCGTAATTTCATCCTGAGAGGTTCGACCATTTTTTTTATTTGTTATAATCTCACCTATTTCTCCATAAATAGAAGTAGGATTCCACTGTTCTCTTTTCATTGGAACAAGAAAATCGCCCGCTTCATGAAGAGCACCTTCTAACGTATCGACTACAATTTTATCACTATTATAGAGCGTTTGAACATCTACTTCTTGCATATGTGGTTGATAAGAACCAATGGCATTAATATGTGTGCCTTTTTTAACTAGTCTTCCATTAAAAATGGGGGTCGTTGATTTCGTACTGCAAATAACAATATCCGCTTGACGAACAGCATCATTTGCGTCTTTTTCGATTGTAATCGTCCCATTCCAATCTGGATACAGCTCTTGTAATGTCTGCTTCATGCTTTCCGCCTTTTCCACTGTTCGATTATACAAAATCACATGTTTTAATTCTCGAACAGCCATGACCGCTTGAATTTGCCCGACAGACTGTGCGCCGCAGCCTAACACCGCGCATACGGTTGCATCTTCTTTTGCTAAATACTTCGTCGCTACACCACTTGATGCCCCTGTACGTAAAACGGTTAAATAACTAGCATCCATCATCGCTACGTGCTCACCAGTCTGTGCATCGGTGAGCACAATCATTCCTTGAAGAACCTTACGCCCTTGTTTAGCATTTGTCGGAAAGATGCTGACAATTTTAATGGCTGTATAATCTTCCGGCTCAATGTAAGATGGCATATACAGCGTTTCGGCACCTAGCTTTTCATGAGGAACGGATAATCTGATAGGTGCCACTGTTTCTCCTACCTGTCCATATCGAAATGCTTGTTCTACATCTTGTAAGCAATCGTTCATTGAATAGAGATTTTGAATCATTTGTTTATTTAATAGTAACAATGCCTTCACTCCTTTATAAGAACCCTAATTAAAGGGGCTGTGTCAAAACCCGGACACAGCCCCCAACATCCCCGCATCTCTAAAATCTAGTTCTATCAATAGATAGCTAAGGATGTTACAAAAAACCATTTCTCTCGTTTTAACAACTTACGAAATAGTTTTACTCCCTTTATAGAGCTGATGTTTGATCTTTCGGCTCTTCAACGTGTTTTGTCTCACGTGTGAACATAATAGCAACTAATGAAATCAAACCTGTTGCAATAATATAGATAGCTACTGGTACAGATGAGTTGTTGTAAGTACTTAATAGTGCCGTTGCGATTAATGGTGCCGTTCCACCTGCAACCGCCGCTCCAATCTGGTAGCCAACTGTTACACCTGTATACCGAACGTTTGTGGCAAAAATTTCTGAAAACATCGTTCCTAAAATAGCGGTAATTGGTGCCCAAATAATACCTAGACCGATAATGGTGGCAACCGTTAACCAAAATACAGAATTTAATGACAATAAGTAAAAATAAGGAAATGCATATAAAATCATCGCAATCGTTCCACCAATGTAAAGCGGTTTACGCCCCACTTTATCTGACCATTTCCCCATAAATGGAATCATGATTGTTGTAATGAGTGTTGCAATCGTAACGGCATTGAGCGCCTGACTTCTTTCAAATCCTAATGTACCTGTTGCGTACGAAATGATAAAGGTTGAAAAAATATAAAACGGTGCAGTTTCTACTACTTTTGCGCCAACAGCAATTAAGACTGAACGCCAATGGTACTTAAAGGTATCCACTAATGGCATTTTTGAAATGTTACCTGTTTCTTTTGCCTCTTTAAATGCAGGCGTTTCATCCAATCCATTTCGAATCCATAAACCAAGAAAGACTAATAAAGCACTTAAAATAAACGGCACGCGCCATCCCCATGCAAGAAAGGCTTCGTCTGGTAAGAGCGTCATCAATGAAATGGAGAGTGTCCCGAGTAACATCCCGATGGTGACACCCATTTGTGGAATACTTCCGAAAAACCCTCTTTCTTTCTTTGGTGCGTATTCAACCGCTAATAAAAGTGCACCACCCCATTCTCCGCCAATGCCAAGACCTTGAATTAAACGAAGTACAATGAGTAAAATTGGTGCCCAAATGCCAATTGTTTCATAAGAAGGTAACAATCCAATAAGCACGGTCGCAATTCCCATTAACGATAAGGTCATCACAAGCGTCTTTTTTCGGCCAATTTTATCTCCAATGTGACTAAAAATAACGCCTCCGAGCGGACGAATAAAAAATGGAATGGCAAACGATGCATAGGCAAGCATTAACCCAACGGTCTCATCTTCTGCTGGAAAATATAGCTTACTGAACACAAGCGCTGCGACCGTTCCGTATAAAAAGTAATCATACCATTCAATTGAACTTCCTATCAAACTCGCAATCAATGCTTTTTTGGCAATTCTTGCTTCCTCTTTTGTTTGAGCCATATGTATCTACCCCTTTTCGACCATCGTGATTAAAACAACTGTTGAACCGATAATTCTACCGCTTCAATGAGCTTATCTACTGAGCGCTTTGCTTTCTCAGGTTGCTGTTGTTTCACATGGTGAAAAAGCTCTTCATGAAGATGATAAGTATCTTCAAAAATTTGTTGAATGCCTTCATTTTGTTGCCAAAACTCATGAAATGAATCATATACTGCCTCAATCATTTGACACAGCGTAGGATTATGAGACGCTTCATACAACGTTTGATGAAACAACAAGTCAGCTTGTGCCGTATCTTGATTTAGTATACGAAGACGTTCATAGACACGTAAGTTTTCTTCCATTCTCACAAGCTGTTCATTCGTTGCTCGCATTGCTGCAAGTTCAACAGCTCGTCCTTCTAATCCTCTTCTTACATCACAAAGCTCAAGTAAAAACGTCTTTTCACTTTCAATAATGACACGTGTTTGAATGTGATGAGCACCCGCATCTTTCACAGATACGCCTCTTCCATTCACAATTTCAACCACATGCAGCGCTTCTAAATGACGCAACGCTTCACGAATGCTTGTGCGACTTACGTCAAATTTCTCTCCTAACTCTGCCATTGAAGGAAGCCAATCCCCTTTTTGCAGCCCCTTTGTGCGAATATATTGCTTTACTTGATCTGCGACCATTTCATGAATGAGCTGCTTTCGAACGTATAACAAAACCTCCTCCCCCTTTACCTTTTCTAAGCTGTCTACCTATCATATAGGCTAGTATAATATGATTAGTAAGAAAATTACAAATGTTTTTTGGAAGACACTGTCATTTTTTAAACTCTTTCTACGACGAAAGCATGAGAAACATCATTCGTAAGGTGGATGATGTTTCGATGACTTGTTTTGTATACTGAAAGTAAACTAACGCAATGAGAGAGGGAACACATATGAAGAAAGCATGGCCGAACAAGATGAAAATTACCCAAATGCGAATAGCACGACCAACTAATCAGCTAAAAAAGCTTGAAGAGTTCTATTGTGAAGGGTTAGGTCTTGAAAAAATCGGATCTTTTCAAAATCACGATGGCTATGATGGATTGATGATCGGATTGCCCGACAAAGACTACCATCTGGAATTTACCCAACATCAAGACGGAAGTCCATGTCCCGCTCCTACAAAAGACAACTTACTTGTTTTCTACATCCCAGATGAAGATACGATCAAGCTACTAACAGCTAGATTAAAAGAAATGGGTTATGAACCCGCCCCACCCGAAAACCCGTACTGGGAAGAAAAAGGCCTGACAATCGAAGATCCAGATGGGTGGCGCATTGTATTAATGAACTGGATCGGAATTGGACATTCATAAACGAAAAAACTAGAGGCTGTTCCTCTAGTTTTGGTCGTTTCTACCCCAGTCGTATCCTGATTTCCCTAGATAATATAGAACAAAAGCAGAAGAAATAATCCCACCTAATACAATGATAAGGTTCATTTCAATAGCTCCTTGAACATGTTTTCTTACTTACTTCAACAACTATTTAGGGAAATGGATAATAACTGGTATTTTCTTCTCTTTAGTTAACAGATATCCTATTCATTGCCTGTTGAACAAACCAGTTTAGTAGCCTTTTCATACTACGCTCGGTTTTTTCGTCCAGCCCCCATTCACTCATCTTTGACATTGGTCCAACAGCAGCGACTAAATCCCAATACGGAAGATTTCCGTAATCAAGATGAGGCATCATCACCTTATAGTGATTCGTAAATTCTTGCATGCCCTCTTCCCTAAATGTCCATAGTAGTTCTAGCCGACTGTTGGCTAAATCAGATAAGGGATCACCTATTGCGGCATCTTCCCAATCAATAACCGCTACGAGCTGATGATTTCGCCACAGTGTGTTCCCTGGCCAAAAATCACCGTGAAGTAGCACTTCTTGATTTTCTCTATGTCTTGTCCAAGAGGATAAGGCTGCTAGGATATGCTCATTTGGAATGTGTGAAGCCACAGAGATTGACGATTTCTTTGGAAGAAATGAGACATCAACCTTATTTAAATCTACTTGATGAATCAGTGCTAGATTAGTCGCAAACTGAAACACCGTGTCTGAATTGTAGAGGGGGGTGGATTCATGTTCAACATATTCAATAACAATAACAGGTGTCGATGAACAATCACATTGTTCATCAATGTAATAAGGGGTTGGTACAGGAAGCGCTTCTAATTGAAGCTGCTTCAACAACTTATACTCATCAGCTGCCACATGTGGATTTCTCGTTATGTCCACTTTACTATGTCGACGCGCAACGAACTTTTTTAGCTGACCATTGTTTCTCCTTACTTCCATTGCTGTCACTTCCGCAGACACTCCTCCTTTTAACGGCCAAGTACGGAGGAGAGTATTAGTTGGATCGATACGTTTAGCGAGCTGATGGAAGTTTATTTTTTCGTTGCAATTCATCTTTCTTCTCCTAATAGGTAGTTCTTCTCATTATACGTTATATTGAATCGGTACCCAATACTCCTCTATTAAAGAAGGAGGTGTTGCAAAAGTCATGAGAAATAACAAAGAGCTCTTTAACGCAATAACCCTTGCGCATCTATCCATTACTTTCACTAGATTTTAGAGGCAAGGGATGTCCGGGGCTGAGTCCAAATAAGAGGCTTTTGCTCATTTTGACTTAGCCCTTCTTTCTCATGAATCAAGCATAGCTTCTTTGCTTACCGCGATTATACACCCACGTGCACAATAGAATACTCAGCTCATAAAGAAGAAATAAAGGAATGAGAACGAATAGTTGAGAAAGAAAGTCTGGTGGTGTTAAGACTGCTGATAAGATAACTAAAGCTAGGTAGACAAACTTTCTGTATTTCGTCATCATTGTTGGTGTAAGAATGCCAAGCTTCGTTAAAAATAGTACAATGGCTGGTAGTTCAAAAAGCAAACCTAACGGAACCGTCAGCTGTAGTAGAAATCGAAAATATTTTTCTGCTGTGAACATCGTTTGAAACATTCCATCTGAAAGAGTCACGACAAATGCTAAAACCTTTGGAAACACAACAAAATAACCAAATAAAACACCCGTTACAAATAAGATAAACAGTAAAGGAATAAAAAGCATCGTCACACTTCGCTCATGCTCTTTTAATGCTGGCTTCACAAACGCCCATAGGTGATAAGCAGCAAGTGGAATCGTACATGCGAGTGCACAAGTACTAGCTAACATAAAATAAACCCATAAAATCTCAGATGGACCCAGCACGGCTAGCTTCAAGTCTGCTTCTTTCATAATCCATCGATAAATAGCTCCAACATTCAAAAAGCCAACGATAAGGAACATGACATATGCACCTAGTACAACCATTAACCTTTTACGAAGTTCAGTTACATGTTGGAAAAAGAACGTTTGATCCACAGAAAATCCCTCCTTTCTAACAAAAGAAGCTATCTCATTTTGTTAGACAAGATAGCTCCTTTTTATTCTAGGAAACTTTTTCTTCTACTTTTTCTGACTTACCTTTCTTCTTAGCTGGTTCGTCATCATTCATTAAATCTTTTGTTCCTTTTTTAAACTCTTTTAGCGTTACTCCAAATGAACGGCCAATTTCAGGAAGCTTAGAAGGTCCAAAAATAATAAGCGTAATGACTAAGATTAAAATTAAGCCAGGAACACCAATGTTTTGTAGCATGTTATTTCCTCCCCTTTATGCTTTTTGTAGACTTTGACCTTGTGTAATATTTAATTTCACTTCACCGTTTGGAATTTCACATTGCCATAATAAAGACTTTGAAGCTTGTGGTTTCTCAATGTTATCAACTGAATAAGCCGTCCATTTTGCCTTTGTGTTTGTTAATTCTAAAAGTGCATAGCCATGAGCTGTGCTGTCAAATAGTTCAATCCATGGATTCTCTAATTTCACGATTTGCTGCAGTTCCTTAAACAGAAGCTCTGCTGTAATAGTAGAAGCATCACTTAACCGTTCTTTTAAAACCGAAACAAGCTCTTCTGCCGCTTCAATCGGAATCGGTCCAGATATATCAGGTGCTTGATTGAGAGCATTCCGAAGCGTTTCTCTAAGGTTACTTGATGTAACGGATCCAACCATGAGCTCCACACCATATTTTTTACCTAAAGGTTTATATTCTTCTTGAAGATAAGAAGCTTCAAACGTATGAAAATCACCAGTAAGTGCAATGAAATTTTTAATTCCTTCATTTATGACTGTTTCTGCAATGAAGTCTCGCTCATACGCATAGCCATCCCACGCATCTAAGTTTAAAAATTTCCCTAACACTTTCAGTTGTGTAATTTGTACTTCATTAGCCCAAATATTCCACGTATTGCTAGCATTTTTCAATTCATTTATAAACCATTCTTTTTGCGTTTGACCAAGCATTGTGCGGTTAGAGCTTGTTCTATTTTCACATCCTCTTGACAGGTAACGATCTAATGTATCTTGTCCACAAGGATGTGCACTTCGATAAAGACGCTGATCTGTTACGAAGATTGACGCGAGCTTTCCAATTGTAACCGTACGATAAATTTTAATGGATTCTTCAAATGATTTAGATCCATCATATGGTACACGTGCTGGCATATATTCAAACCATACTTGATTTGCAGTTAGTCTGCGAGCCGGATCTGATTCTGGATTGTCATCAGGGGCAACCGCAGGGTAATACGTATCGTTCGCAAATTCATGATCATCCCACGTTGCGACCATACCGTGCTTTTCATGCAGCTTTTGTAAATCCTTATCCCCTCGATACGTCTGATAAAGCTTGCGGTAATCCTCTACCTTCATTGCTTTACTTTGTCCGCTTGGTAAGGAAATTTGTCGGTCTTTTAAATTCCCTTGATAAGCTGCATCACCAACGGATTCATAAATGTAATCTCCTACATGTAAAAAGAACATCATATCCTCTTCTGCCATATGACCAAGTGCATTAAAATAACCGTTCGTGTAATCTTGACATGAAACATAGCCGATTTTGGCAGATTGTACATCACTATCTTTTTGAGGTAGCGTTCTACATACGCCTGTTTTACTTGCATATCCGTTCTTTGTAATAAAGCGATAATAATATGTTTCGTTCGAAGCAAGTGCCCCATCTAAATCCACTCGTACAACATTGTCATGATCTTTCCAGATTGGTGTGAAGCCACGAACCTCGACTGATGAGAAGTCACTTGACTTACTCACTTCAAACATAATAAATTTCCCTTGTTCAATTGCTTCTTGCAACGATTCATCATTTTGCTCATCTGTTTTTTCTAACCAATAAATGAGTTCACTATTAATTTCTTGATTTGAAAATCCTTCTTCTTTTGAAGGATCTACTCTTGTCCAAAGCATCATACCACTAGAAGTTGGATCACCTGATGCGACTGATTGAGGAAATCCATCTCCAACAGAATGAACCACTTTATATGGCTCTACGTCAGTAGCCGCTTGTGCTTTTGACACGAAAGATGTCAGCCTTCCAATCCCGCTCGATTCTAATGCAACGACTGCAGAACCTGCTAGAAAGTATTTTAAAAACGTTCTTTTTGATTGATCATAGCTTTCCTTGTTCAACCCATGCTGTTTTTTCAAAGCTGAATCCTCCTTTTAATTGGTACACTTTCAGCCTACAGAGGAAATTTAAAGATAGTTTTAATAATTCATTACAGTCTGATTAATAAGTTATTACGAGACAATGAAAATAGTGGACAATAAAGGAACGAATATAAAAATAAGGAAATTTTTCAGCTAACACTACACTTTAAGCTACTTAGAATGACAGTGTCTCATAGATTGCAGGAGATTTGATTTAGTTGTTGGTGAAAAAGATGAGTAAGAATTTCTCTAAAAGAAATATTGTAAGCCGTATCAGAGTTCAGTACAGAAGACATAGCATTTTTCATCATGATAAAAAAATAAAGCAACGCTTAGAGCGTTGCTTCTTCTCAATTGATATGTAGAACTAACACGGCTTATATTATTTAAACAACTTCCCCAGCTACTGCTACAGAATGCTGCTGAAGACGATTAGAGACAAGGCGATATGCAACAAGTTTCTTCTTACCTTGCTTCACCACATCAATGTAATCATGATAACTGTAAACAAACAACCTTACATCTCGTTTTCCCATCTTCGTATCAATAACAATTGGAGTACCACCGTTGTCTGGCTGTAAATATAAGTGCTCGTTTCCTGGAAAGATATAATGTTGCTTTATAAAAATCGCTTCGTTAAAAGCATCAAGAACTTCTATTTTGCCTTTACCTTCTAATAAGTTTGAATCAATCGTAACTGTTGTGTTTTCTTCATCTAATTTTGAATGAGTTTCAAATTTTTTAAACATCCATGCCACCGCATCATTTGGAAGACACGTTAATAATATTTTCACAAATGCTAGGACAATGAGCGAAAGCAAAACCGTCAACGTCATCTTTCATCACCTCTATGCTTTCTAAAGTATCATAATACTATCACTTTTTTGCATGAGAGAGAATGCCCAAGACAGCCTCATAGAGCAGTAAATGTCTCATTGTACTCATTTGTTCACATTTCCTCTCCTTTACTGTTCCTTCCACTCTTTCCAACTACTTAAATGATGCACAGCAATTCCTGAAAACGATGATTCTTGTTTATAAAACTGCTTCACTTTACGTAGTTCCTGATAAAGTACCTCTTTTTCTTTACTATAAAATGACGTATAAGATTCCTCTAAAGGAACCGTTTCAACTGCAATGATAATTCTTTTATTCCTTTCGTTGGCCCACTTGACCTCGTTTTCACTTAGTTCAATGATGCCACCTTCTCCTTCTGCGTGATTTCGGTACGCCATAATGGTCGCTTCATCGACGGTTGATAAAATCCATTTCGCTAATATTCCCTGACCAAACTGATTCTCATAAATTAGTTCATCAAACCAAAATGGCATATCGACTCCAAATCGCAAGTCCATCTCGGCACTTCTAGCTGCGACTCTTTGAACCACCTGCTGATACTGTTTAATCATCTCATCTTGATGAACGTCCCACTTATCCTGTAAGTAAGGCTCTACATCTATATGAACACCTTGAAATCGTTCATTTGGCAAAGCTGCACGCTGATAAGAAGAAAGCCACGTAAAAAACTCATTCTCTTCTGTTCGGTCATTTCCCCAAGTAGGTGAGCCATCTAATGCATATACAATAACATCTTGATCAGTCATCGCTGAAATAAATTGCTGATAATCTTCAGCTTTGACCTCATTTGAATATTGAAGATATATTGTGGAGATTTTTTCGTCATTGATAAATGTTAGGAGGTCGTTCATTTCACTCTGAATAAGCGTCGTATCCCATATCCACGTTGCAACTTCATCTCTTTTTTTACTCATTTCACTCCATACCACCACAGTTAATAACATCAGGGTAAATACACTTAGTAGCCATTTCTTTGTCAATTTCCTCACTCGTTTCTATGTAACGCGTTCATATCTATACTTTACCATGTTCCAAACTACAAATAATGAGATTATTGGAGTTATATCAAAAAAAGCCAATCCCCCTCACAAGAAAGGAATCGGCCATCTACGAATCTATTTTTTCTTTAGTTCATTCGATAAAAATTCGACGTCGGTGCCAACGATTACTTGTAGATCCGTTTCACTTAACTTCATAACCCCTTTTGCACCTAGTTGTTTAAGACGCACTTCGTTCACAATACTCGTATCTTTTACTTTTAAACGAAGGCGGGTCACACAGTTGTCAATCTCTACAAGGTTATCTCTGCCCCCTAATGCTTCTACATATGAATTCGCTAATTGTGTGTAGTCACTGTTTGATGCACCGCTAGCTTCAAACTCTCCTTCTACCTCATCTTCACGCCCTGGTGTTTTTAAGTCAAGCTTGATGATTAAGAAGTAAAAAATAACAAAGTATAACGCCGCATAAATGAGACCAACCCCTGCTAGTAACAACGGTTTTTGCGCGATACCAAAGTTTAAGAAATAATCGATTGCTCCCGCTGAGAAGCCAAAGCCGTGATGAATGTCGAGCACGTATGCTATTGACATGGCCGCTCCGGTTAACACCGCGTGAATGAAGTATAACACCGGTGATAAAAACATAAATGAAAACTCGATTGGCTCTGTAATTCCGGTTAAAAAGGATGTCAATGCTAGACCAAACAATGCACCTGTTAGTGCTTTTCGACGCTCTTTTTTGGCGGCTGCAATCATCGCAAATGCCGCAGCCGGAAGACCGAACATCATGACTAAGAAGAAGCCTGACATGAAGATTCCAGCTGATGGATCTTGAGCAAGGAAGCGCCATAAATCTCCTTTAATCACATCGCCCGCTGCATTCGTAAACTCACCAAATTCAAACCAGACGAGTGTATTTAAAATATGATGTAAGCCTAACGGTATTAAAAGGCGGTTTAAGAATCCAAACACTCCGACACCAGTTGCCCCTGCTCCAATAATCCATTCACCAATACTATCAATAAACGCTTGAACTGATGGCCATAAATAACCGAACACAAACGCAAGGACTAACATGACAAGAGACGTAATAATGGGAACAAATCGTTTCCCACCGAAGAAGCCAAGCCAGTCTGGTAATTTAATAGAATGATAGCGGTTATATAAAAGACCAGCAATAACCCCGGCGATAATGCCTCCTAACACTCCCATGTTAATGGATTCATTAATCGCAACAGCCCCTTCCGTTAAGACAAAGTAGCCAACCGCTCCTGCAAGTGCAGCCGCTCCACTTCCATCTTTTGAAAAGCCTATTGCCACCCCAATTGCAAAAAGTAATGCTAAGTGTCCAAATACAGCGTTTCCGGCTGCTGAAATAAACGGAATTCCTAAAAAATCATCTTGCCCTAATCGTAGTAATAATGCAGCTGCTGGCATAATGGCAATCGGTAGCATCAAAGATTTACCAATTTTCTGTAAAAACCCCAACATGTCAAAACACCCCTTTTTTTAGATGTACTTATAAATATGTAAGCGTTTTCTACAATAGCCCATGCCCTTGTTGTGAGACGAGCTCTTTTTTTAGTAAAATTCCCCACCTTTTATCTAGTAGGCAGGGAATTTTACTACTTTTAATAAAGTAAATAATTCTCTCGTACGTTTTTAAATTCTTCTAATTCTACTTGCCACTCTGCTTTCATGTCTTCAACTGAACGACCGGCCACAATGCCGTCACGTATCCAGCGGTTCCCAATTAGATTATCAAAAAATGAAATACCAGCGCTATTCTCTGCACGGAAAACGAAGTTACTTGGATATAGATCGTGAATGGTTTTCACGATCTGAAGTCCTGTTTCAACTGGCTTGTATTTGCTTCGATCCGTAATATGAATTTGAATACCATGAGACAGCTGACCTGCGTGCTTTGAGAACGTTGGAGTAAACGAAGCCGCTCTAAATGCCACACCAGGTAAGTGCAATTCATTTAAGCTTGTTGCTAACTCATCTGCGTTAATGAACGGTGCACCAATTAGTTCAAATGGCTTCGTCGTTCCTCGTCCTTCTGAGACGTTCGTTCCTTCAATTAACGCTGCACCAGGATACGTAATAGCTGTTTCAAGCGTTGGCATGTTCGGAGATGGCATGACAAACGGTCGCTTTGTGTCATCATAGTACATGCTTCGTTTCCAGCCGTTCATTTCCACAACGGTTAAATCCACCCCAATATTAAATTCCGTATTAAACAGCTTCGCTAACTCCCCAACAGTCATACCGTGACGAAGCGGAATCGCATAATTCCCAACAAAGGATGCATAGTTCATATCTAAAACCGGACCTTCTACATTCGTTCCGTTTAGCGGATTAGGACGATCTAATACGATGAATGGAATGTTATTTTCTTTTGCTGCTTCCATTGCATACGCCATTGTGTAAATGTACGTGTAAAAGCGTGCACCAACGTCTTGAATGTCAAATAAGAGAACATCAATATTCTTCAGCATCTCAGGTGTTGGCTTTCTCGTTTTCCCATATAAACTATAGACTGGAAGACCTGTTTTTTCATCTGTGTAAAACTCAACGTATTGTCCGGCTTGTGCATCACCGCGAACACCATGTTCTGGTCCATAAAGCGCTGTCAACTCCACCTCTGGATCGTTATGAAGCAAGTCCACAATGCTATTTAAGTTTTGATCTACTCCTGTTGGATTCGTAATGAGTCCAACGCGTTTTCCTTTAATGAGCTCTTTTTCTTCACGTAAAAGAACCTCTACGCCTAATGCAAACTTCTTATCCTTTTTCCCCTTGCCATGTCCACGTCCTTTCTCATTATCTGCTAGCACAACAGATAACGAAGAAAGAATTAAGATTACCGTTAGACACGTGATTAGCCATTTCTTCACAAAAAATCCCCCTCGATTTTAGTAGCTTAAACCATGTCCAAATTCATACAGCACGTTTGTTGTTAAGTCTGGAATCGTCACTGGTAGCTTCCCGCTTGGATTGTTTTGACCAAAAATGGTTGCAGCACTTGCTTGAAAGCTTGCTGGTCTGAATCCGTATTGTGCAAGGTACGCATCAACATTTGGATAGGCCATTACATCATACGGATTACGAATCCCAATCGCGATTACTGGTGCATCGGTTTGTGCTACTAGCGTATGAACAAGTTTCATTTGTGCATGTTCTGGTGAACGACCTGACACATTAAATGTACTAGTTCCAACAATAACTGCTTTTGCGTCTTTGACCACTTGCATCTGTGCGTCTGTTAATTGAAACGATGAGGATGCTTCTAAAATTGTTGCATTAGGGTGATACGTTTTAACAGCCGCCGTTAAGTCGGATAGGCTCGTACGACCAACAACTACCACACTGTCGTCCTTTGATACATGTAGCGGAAGTACGCTTTCGTTTTTCACTAATGTAATCGAACGCTCCGCTGCTTCTTTTTCTACCGCTTTATGAGAAGGTGACCCAACAATTTGAAGGGCATTTGCTACTTTTTCCTCTATTGGCTGAGGTGTTTCTTCTTTAAAAATACCTCGATTTACTTTTAACGTTAAAAGGCGCTCAACCGATTGCTCGATACGCTCTTCACTAATGTCACCATCTTTTACTGCTTGAAGTATACCTTCAGCAACCTCTTCTAGCCCAATCGGCATCAACACAATGTCTGTTCCTGCTTGCACGGCGCGAATTGCTGCATCAACTGGACCGAAGTGATCAGCAATTGCTTTCATGTTCATCGCGTCTGTTGAAATAACTCCTTCATAGCCCATTTCATCACGGATTAATTCTGTTAATACTTTATAGGAAAGAGTTGCCGGTACTGCAATTTCTTCACCCGTCTTTTTGGAAATCGCTTTTGTAGGATCAATTTTTGGGAATGTAACGTGAGCGGTCATAATGGCATCAATGCCTGCATTCATCGCTTGTTGGAATGGATAAAGCTCCACTTCCTTTAATCGCTCTATGTCATGAGGGACTTCTGGTAATCCGATATGAGAGTCCACTGCCGTGTCACCGTGACCTGGGAAGTGCTTCGCCGTTGCTGCTACACCTGCTTTTTGAAGTCCTTCAATATAAGCAACCCCCATCTCTGCGACAAGCTTTGGGTCTTCACCAAATGATCGAACACCGATAACCGGATTATCTGGATTGTTATTTACATCCATGTCCGGTGCGAAATTCACATTAATTCCTAACGATGCGAGCTCTTCTCCAATCGCTTGACCGACGTTGCGAGAAATATCAACTGAACGAGTTGCCCCAAGCGCCATGTTTCCAGGCATGTCCGTGCCAGATTGAAGGCGTGTCACAATTCCGCCTTCTTGATCAATTGTCACAAGTAAGCCCTGTTTTTCAGCCGCTTCTTGATATTGAGATACAAGCTTCGCCGTTTGCTCAGTTGTGACAACGTTTTCACGGAATAAAATGACACCACCAAGATGATATTTCTTCACAAGTGCTTCAATTTCTGGAAGCATCTCTGTTACATTTTTACCGTTCCACGTACGAAAGTCTGGCATTAACATTTGCCCAACTTTTTCTTCGATTGTCATGTGATGAATCGCATGATCAATCACGTCATAGCGCTCACCCTTTTGTTTAACAAAAACAGGTTCCACTTTCTTTCCTTTTTGATGAATTGCAATTCGATCTTTAAACGTTCCATCACTGACCGTAATAAATGTGCGACCTAGCTTTCCTTTAAGCGTAACTTTCCCACTTTGATCAACGGTTGCAACCTTTTTATTAGAAGACTTCCATATTAAGTTATTTGTTACTTTGGTGAAATGACCATCTTTAAAGACACGTAATGCTTGAAGCTCAAAATGATCGGTTACTTCTTTTTCTACTTGTGGAATATTTTCAACAAGAATTAAATCTTTTACAGCGCTTTCTGCTGATACAGTTTGAGGCTTCATTGTCCATAATTGCGTAACGACAAGTAGAAACGCAACGAAAGATAAAGCTAGCTTTCTTATATACTTCTTCATCTTCATTCCTCCATCCCTTTCAATTAATAGCTACGTTTTGTCCATCCTTCTCCTGATAATGTGACTTTTTTCAATTGACCATTTCGTTCACGCTTGACATCTTGCACGTACCAGCCACGACCATTGACCGTTGCATCTGTTTGATAACGAAAGCGAATGTATGTCGACCCTTTTGGAACCGTTACGCGTTTTTGTTGCCAATCAATGCTACTTCCTGTAAACGTTGAAAGTGCCGTCCATGTTTCACCATCAGCAGATGCTTCTACAAAGCCAAAGTCTGAACCATTTTCAATGCGATGCCACGTGTTAAAGGATAGGATTTCTTCCCCTTCAACTTGTGCAACTAAGGTTTTTTGAATGTTGTCACCATATCCAGCAAACCAAGCCTCTTCTTTATTCGGCATTTTCACAGGAATGGAGTCAGCCACTTGTCGTGCGAATGCGCGTCTTGCGATGTTTGTTGTTACCGTACTACGAGATGGATGCACACGATTTGTTAAGAGAATGGCAATGGTATCGTTATTTTTATTAATGACAATGGACGTTCCTGTATACCCAGTATGCCCTAACGTAGATCCTTCTGATAATGCATCCATGAACCATCCTTGCCCTAACTCCCAACCTAAGCCATGATCGTTACCAGGAAATTGAGGAATTTGATTTTCAACAAGAAGTTTGACCGTTTCTTTCTTTAAAATTTTCTTACTGCCATAACGGCCATCATTGACGTACATATGCGCAAACTTCGCTAAGTCTGATGCAGTTGAAAAAACTCCTGCATGCCCTGCAACCCCATCTAGTGACCATGCATTCTCATCATGCACTTGTCCCCACACAAGACCACGGTTAATGGATGGTTGATATTCCGTTGCGGCAACTCGGTGCTGAAGTGAAGCTGGTGGATTATACATCGTATCTTTCATACCAAGTGGGTCCGTAATGTACTTTTTCACAAACTCATCTAAGCGTTGACCTGATAATCGTTCAATGAGAGCACCGAGTGTAATCATGTTTAAATCGCTGTATGTATATTTCGTATCGGGTTTGTTTGCTAATGGATGTTTAAACACAATTTGCATGCGGTCTTCACGACTTTTACCTTGTGAATAAAGAGGAATCCAAGCCGTAAATCCTGATGTATGAGTCATCAGCTGACGAATCGTCACCTTCTCTTTACCGTTTTGTGCAAACTCCGGAATGTAGGTGGCGACTGGATCATCGAGGTCGAAATAGCCTTGCTCATACAATTTCATCGCGGCAGTCGTTGTAAAGATTTTACTAATCGAAGCTAAATCAAAGATAGTATTCTCTTTCATCAAAATGGGACTTGCTGCCTCGGTGAACTTGTCATCTTCATAACGATACGCGTATCCATATGCATCATGCTTTACAACATGTCCACGCCTAGCAACAAAAGCAACTGCTCCTGGCATCACTTTGTCAGCAATCATCTTTTCTAGAATCGGATCAATTTCATCAAGGGCTGCCTGCATCATTCCTGCTCCTTTTACTGAGCCTGGATGGAGCACTGGAGACGTCGGACCTGGTCGATCCCACGTAAATCCTGGATGAGCTTTATGACTCGTTCTCTTCGCATCATTCATCTCCATTGTTGCCAACACATTCCTTCCCTCTACGTTCGCGGATGCATCAAGCGGGACAAACACAGACGTACTCACGACAGCCGCTAACGCAATTAACATTGATTTACGTTTCATCGTTCTCCTCCTTTATTTATATTTTGAAAATTCTAACATTAACACAATTCCAGTTTAGTGGATTAGCAGTATAGTTGTATATACCACTTAAGTCCCGATGTGACGACTTGTTCTAGTTCTTTTGTTTTAATATAATTAAAATTATAGGGAGATTAGAATCATGAAGAGGTGTCACTTAGACTCATCGCTTTCATATAGTAGAAGTTTGATTGAAACATGTAAAAGGATGACTAGTTTGTAGTAAATGTCACTCATTTACCACAAACCAAGCCATCCTTTATAGATGCGTATACTTGATTTTGTTTCATCAGTTTCTGCTAACGTTTTTGTTAGATACTTCTCGTGTTCTTAAAATTAAATTATTTTCTCAAGCGGCCTTTCCATCCTACATATTTAAAAACGCTTCTCCTCTATGGCCTGCGCGAATATTGAGACGGATCTTCTTTACTAAGTCGTCCTTTTTCTTTCCTTTTAACTCGTTCTTTTCGTCTGTTAGAAGGCTATACAAAAGCTTTAAATCTAACATTGTCGTCTTTTTTAAAATCGCTGTGTCTGTATGGTTATTAAAGAAAGCGGTTACTTCTTCACACGTATGAAGATCAGCATACTTTACTTTTGTCCCTTTTAATTGGTCATACTGCTTGTTCAGTAAGTATTCTAAGCTACGTTCAAATGAGTTCTTTTTGAGCTCTGCTTTCGTAGTCATTGCTTCTACATTGGCACGCTTCAATAATGAATCAAGCGGTTGATCAACCATACTTGTTAATTGATCAACCATTTTTGATATATGTGCAATGTCTCGCTTATGCTTTGTTTTTCCAACTGACGAATACACATCTTTTAACACCATTAAATGCTTTGCAAGTTCATAGGTTGTCATGCTTATCACCTAAACTTGCTAATGTAATTGCCTCTGTTCCTTCAACACACTCAATAATTTCATTTGTTAATGGTTCATACTCTGAACACTTTTCTCCGTTTGCTGTTTTCCGTGCGATATGCTCATGGCTTTTTATGATGGTTTGAAACAAATAACGTCCCTTTAAAGCGGTTTGAACGTGAGCATTTTTCAAGTTTTGCTTGAGCTCATTTAATTCATCTCGATTGTTCACACTTCCCTTTTTCATCGTTTCGAAAATACCGACTAGCTTCGGCTTTTCGCCAAAAAATTGCTTTCCTAACATCGCATTTGAATGCTTTTCACACGTTTTATCATAAATCGTATTAACCGTTTTAATATAATGAACAATACCTCTTAAACTGACCGTTTGAATAATGGATGGAATGAGGTAATAATTTGATAACAGAAACGCACCCTTTGTCATCATATTGCTCGTTGGAGGACAGTCAAACAAAATATAATCAAATGCTGCTTCTAATTTTGTAGATTGAAAGAATTGTTGAAGCGGTAATAAGTCGTAAAAATCATCTTGCAATTTTAATGCTAAATCATCGAGTCCTCCACTTGGATAGAACATATTCGAAGGAATAAAGCACACGCCCTCATCCGTTGTTTTAATCAATGCATGAGCATCAAATTGAATTTGCACATAGGGAAATGACTTCGTTTGAACCCACACATCATAAATGTAATTTAAGCACTCATTCGGCTGTAGATGATCAAGATTTCGATTCATACGTGACAAGCAAATTTCACTTAACGAACATTGAGGGTCGAGGTCAATAAGTAACACCCTTTTTCCCGTCTCGATCATATGTAAAGCAAGCTGATATACACTCGTTGTTTTCCCAACGCCACCTTTATAATTTCCCACAAAAATCTTTTTTGCTGTTGTCAATATGCATCCTCCTCACTCATGAATTCTTTAAAGTGTATTAGGAAGATAGCCAATTATTCCGATCTTTCAAAGTTAGAGTGAGAGCCAACAAGCTAATCATCAATCCGTAAAAAACACGTGTATAAACCCATTTTTTGTGAATACTATGTTTGACTACAGAGAACGAGGTGTTTGACTATGCCTAAAAAGATTGAGGCATTCTTTGATTATTTAAAAACAAGATTTGATGATGATCCTAAGCCACGACTACACATTGGGGAAGCAATGGGATGCTGGCTTTATTACACCGCACTTGCTGAAGAAGTTCCAGTTGTTGAAGCAGCGCTAAATTCAACGACTGATAACGTACTAATTGAGTTATTAAAAGAGTCACAAAAGCTTGCCGATCATCAAATGGCAACGTTAAAAGAGTTGATGCTGAAAGAAGGTCTCTCACTACCCGACACGAGTGAGCATAAGCCAAAGTCAGATCCAAATGCTGTACCTTTAGGAGTAAAAGCAACGGATACTGAAATTGCTAATCTCATTTCAGTAAAAGTCGCTTCAAATATTGTTATGTGTTCCACAAACATTAGCCAAAGCGTTCGCAATGACATCGGCTTAATGTGGATGCGATTTCATTCGGAAAAAGCAGTGTTTGGAATGGACGTCAAAACAAAAATGAGAGCGCATGGTTGGTTAAAAATGCCACCTTATTATTATCCACCTGGAGCACCTTGATTTTCTTGCTTTCAACAAAAATAAAAGACCTTGTACAAAGGTCTTTCACACTGGTGCTAGCTTGTTTAAAGAGTGATATAAATAAAAAACACTAAAAGAAATAAGCATGGGTAAAAGATAGACCATCCTGTTTTAACCTTGTGATTACGGTTATTTACGAATCTACTGAGAACTTCTGGCATTAATACGTAAATTATTTGAAAACCGAAAAACCAGTAAAACTTATCTGGAAACGGCCCGTATGCTGTTGGTTCCCATAATCCGATGCCTGTAAGCAAAAACAAGATATAGTTTAGAATTGGAATGTTGCTACTAACTATGAGACGACTTATATGTATAGAAAAATGAACTGTCGCTTTCTTTTGAACAAGCCCAATAATAGAAATGATTAAGCCATAAATCGTGATAAAGATAGATCCGATGGATATAAGTGGATAATCTACAAAATACGCAATAAGTGCTATAACTAAACTAATGAAAAAGTACATAATTACCTCTCATTTCTTCTCTTTCCCTTCATTTAAAATAATTCATCAACCGTTACATCTAGTTACTTTGCGATGTCAAACGCTAATTGCAGACTGGGATCGTACTTGTTGTTTTCAACCGCATTAATCGTTTGACGACTCACATCACACAAGGCAGCTAGCTTCCTTGCGAAATACTTTTCACTTCTCGCTACTCTTTCATTCGATTATGCATCTTTCTTCATCCTTCTTCTGTAAAAGGTGTCAAATATGTTTTACACTTTTACTATAAAAAAGGAAGGTTCTAGGTGTCAAATACTTCTTACACCCAGAACCTTCCTTTAGTTATTTATATACTTTCCCGTTTCGATCTACATACACAGATTTCACAAGTGTACGCTCAAATGACTTGCCGTTTTTCGTTGTTCCTTTTACATCAAGGGTAATGTTGTACACGCCTTCTTCTGTAAAGGACGCAGCAATTTTTTGTTTTTTGTTCATGTTTTTAAATTGTTTGTTGATCGTTTTGCCGTTTTTCGTAATTTTAATGTCTCCGTCAATTTGTTGAATCTTATTTTCCGTATGCGTCACTTCAAGAGATGATGGAGTAACGGACTCAAGATGCACATCTTCATTTAATGCGCTTGTGATGTTTACACTCATTAAGTACGCAGCTTTTTTATGCTTTACTTCCACTTTCCATGTTCCCGCTTCTGGTGAAGCGACTTGGAACATATGGTGATGTGCTCCTTTAAAAATACCTTCATCTTTTGACCGAGCAGGCTTGCTGTGCACTTTTCCAGACGGACTCACAAGTTGAACGTCATCCATTTTCTGATCAGTTAACCAATCAACATCGATTTGTTGAGTACCGTCTTCAATGGTAAATGTTTGTGTAGCTTGCTTCTTAAATTGGCCACCGCGATGAATTTCGTTACTATCTTCTGCTTCTTCATCTAAACTTGCGCTTGCTTCTGCAAAGCTCGAAGCAACAAATGAAGCTGCTTGTGTACTTGTTAAATATGGCTTGAATAATGAGAACGTTGAACGTCCTTCTCTTATAGAAGAATGATCCCAACTGCTGACACGTACTTCTGTTGCGTAAGGTAAGCGAGAGCTTGTTACCGTTACTGCTCCGTCATTTTTTCCGTAAGAATTTAAATACACGCCTCCCCAATAAAGAGCTGAACCGAAGCCACCCCAGCTTGTACCACCAAATGTGTAAATTGGATTTCGGTATAGATTTGCGTGTGAATCAGTTTGAGTTCGATAGTTTTTCATGTAAGCCATTTGAAGTGAGTAGGTTGCATCATTTTTACTACCAAGAATGCCTGATAGCCAGCTTGTCCAGCTACTGTAGGCAAGATCAGCTAGTTGCGAACCATGATGTGGAGTAGATAACGTGATGAGGTTGGACACATATGGATATGCCCCTTGATGGACGAGTGCATTTTGTGTATCGATACCGCCTTTACTATGTGCAACGACGACAAGCTTTTTGCCTCCGAAATGGTTGTAAATCTCACGAAGTTTTGTTGAAAGCAATGGACCATTCGTCCACATATTTTTATCTGGATGCACATCAATAAAAGCTGTTTGATACCCATTTTGATAAGCGGTTTGATACATATCATTGTTTTCCCACCAAGTTTTCGATGAGCTGTTAAACCCATGCACAAATACAATTGGTGGCTTTGCTGGATCAATCGAAGCAGGAGTATCTCCGAGATACCATTGACCAGGAATACCAGAAGGGTCATTTTTTCCTCCGATACTGCCCGCTTGTACTCCAATCGGAATTGCAAACCATAAAACAAATACCAACATTAACAAACGCTTCACACACTTCTCCCCTTTACCTATTTATCGGGTAGAACAAACTCCCCCTCTAAATGTATCGGATGGCATGTTAAAAAAGAAGAGTTTGTGACGAAATTGTGAACAAAAAGAAGGTAAATGAGTCTAAAGTTATAATTAACTGAAGAGAAATCTAGTTATTTTTACTTATAAAAAGAAACCAAACTCTTAGATTAGGAGTTTGGTGTTGCTTTCCTCTCAAAGTAAGAAGCAAGTCGATACTCACATATTTGTACAGTCCATTCATAAAGGATTTCGTTCAGAATCGGATTTTCCACATCAATATTGAATGTAAATTGATTACCTTTAAATGTCACAACTCCATTTGAAGAACCACTCCACTTTGTCATAGGCATTTCCGCAATGCGCTTACTTACCTTCTCTTCACTATAGTTCCAGAGTTGCTTTGATGACTTATCCGAGAAATCAATTTTTTTGCGATACGTCTTTTCTGTTAAATACGCATGAAAGAATGGTGCTAGTTCTTGCGGAGTTACCGGAGTAAGCCACAACTCTTTTCCACGCTCTAACATTCCTTTTAACACAACCATCTTATAACTTTTCGTCATACCTGTTTTTTCTGCTTCTACTAGCCACGATTCATATAGGTAAAAGACTTCTTGTTCCAACTCTGATAATTCAGTTGCCCATGATAGGAAACCAACATATGACTTAAATTCCTGTTTATATGTAGTAGCAGGTTCTCTTCCATACAAATGTAGTTCTTGGTAAGTAGGTCTTCTACCAATCTCCCTTTTCAAATCTAAATAGGCTTCCTTCAATTGTTCTTTACGACGATGACGCTTTTTTGAAAGGTGCTCTAACAAATCAATTGCTTTTGTTTCAAGATTGAACTCACAGTTAGCTGGAATCGTAGGTAGCGAGGACGGCTTGTTCTTACTGTTCTTACCTTCAACATAAAACAATGAAAACTTATGATCAGCGTTTCGATAGTTTCCAATCAAATCAATGATTGTACAATGTGCTTTATTTTCATGAAGCCGTAATCCTCGTCCTACTTGTTGTGTAAATACCGTAAGCGATTCTGTTGGTCGCACCATAAGAAGCGTATCAACTGATGGAATATCCGTTCCTTCATTAAATAAGTCGACGGTAAAGATAATATCGATTTCTTCATTCTCGAGCTTCTTGATTGCATCCAAGCGTGACATGTTTACCGTTTTAGAGTGTAAACTAATTGTTTGATAGCCATGTTTATTAAACTGTTGTGAAAGAAAATTCGCTTGCTCAATGGATGAGCAAAACCCAATAGTTTTTGTTTGCTTATGCTTTTCCCATGCTTTTCTAATTAAATCTGCATGTTCTTCTCGTAGTTGTGCTGCTAACAACTCTTCTTGATCGTATTTTGTACCAAGCCATGTGATAGATGAATAATCAATATCATCATACACTCCATAATAATGAAAAGGTGCTAACCACCCTTTTTGTATCGCTTCAATGAAATGCATGTTGTACGCCACATTTCCGTCACATAGCCCATATACATCTTTGTTGTCCATTCGATTTGGCGTTGCCGTAATACCAAGTAAAAACACTGGTTTAAAATAATTCATTACTTTTTGATACGTGTTCGCCGCTGCATGATGAAATTCATCCACCACAATTAAATCAAACTCATTTTCCTTAAAATGATAAAGGTGTCGCTCCATGCTTAATGTGTAAATAGATGCAAACACAAAGTCGTTTTCACTTTCTTTTACTTTTCCACTATAAATTCCGCCCGTCTTATCTGGCATAACGACCTGAAAAGATGTTTTTGCTTGATACAAGATTTCTTCTCGGTGTGCAATAAATAGAACTCTCTTAAATTGCTTTGCGAAAAAGGCAGCTAAATACGTTTTCCCAAGACCTGTTGCCATCACAACCATCGCTTTGTTGTAGCCTTCTTCATTATACGTTTCGTTTAACGATTCAAGGGCTTCAATTTGCGCAAACCTTGGCTCAATAATTGGATTGTAAGGCACAGGTGATTCATGAATAACAAGCTTGCCTTCTTTTTCTTCATTTGGAAGCATAAGATCTTCTTCTTCAGAGGTTGTCCACTCTTTAATTATGTATGGATGTTTACGATGATAAAGCTCATGCTCTTGCTCGTACACCTCAACGGTCTCAGTATTAACCGGTATCGTTTGATCATGTTGAAACAAACGAATGAATTCATTATAAGCCTCATTGATAGGCCCACCTTGCATGGTATCTTCCACTCGTAAACTCCACTCTACACCGTGAGAAAGAGCGGAAGCTGATAAATTTGAAGAGCCCACAATTAATACACCTTCTCTTTCAGATGATCCAAACATGTAAGCCTTTGGATGAAAAGATTTCCCTTTACTTCTCCAAAGACGCACTTCAATATTTGGATGAAGCGAGATTAACCTTTTTAATGCATGTGGCTGCGTTACATATAAGTAATCACCCGCTAACACTTTCACTTCTACCCCTCGCTCTAGCGCTTTTAAAAGTTCATGAGAAAGCCATTTGACTCCGGAATCCATCACAAAAGATGTAAGAATATAAACGCTCGTGGCGTGCTCAATTTCATTTTTGATACGCTGCCCCACTTGATTCGTCACTAGTTCTACTTTACTCATCGTCCACATCAATTAAGAAGATTCTATCTTGAAAACCTCCACGTGTTTCCGCTTTCTTTTGACGAATGCTTTCTATTTTTTCAATTGAGGAACCATGCACTTTCGCTAATGCATGAACAACTTCAAGGAGGTCAGCAAGTTCTTCAATCGCTTCTTCATCATTTTGGCTTTCTAGGTATTCCTTTAATTCTTCCTGTGCTTTCTTTTTTAATTCTAATATGTATGCTGCTTCTGTTAAAATTACCGTTTTGTATGCTTTTCCTGTTTGTTCAATAATTTCTGGAATATGATCTCTTACTAGCTTGTTGTAGGTTGGCATAAAATTTCCTCCTTCTATGGATAAGGTACAATGTTAGGAATGGCTTTTCGAATCCCCCCACGAGGATCTTCCATATCTCCTTTGTAGCGCGGTATCAAATGCATATGCAGGTGCATAATCGTTTGCCCGCCATATTCTCCGACATTCACACCAATGTTGTAGCCGTCAGGTTGATATTGCTCGTCTAATAACTTTTTGCCGTTATGTAATAATTCATTCATAGCCATCATCTCGCCAGTTGACGCTTCAAAATAAGAAGAAATGTGTCTTTTAGTCACAATGAGTAAATGCCCATTTTGTACGGGGTATCTATCATAAAAAGCAAAAGCATGCTCATTTTCTAGTAGACGCTTTTTAGCAGACATGTCACAAAATACACAAGACACCTTTTATCACTCCTTTTTATCTTACTCTATAAGGTTAACTCGTTTTTGTACACCTCTACTTATCTCCTATTTATGTATTATAATGGAAGCATCCATTAATAAACAGGTGAAAAACAACACCAACTATTTATCACATTTCAGGTCCAGCCAGTGTTGGGAAGTCAACAATTTCAAAAGAGTTAGCAAAGGCTTTTACGTTCGAGTGCACGCGTTTAGGGGGATGTGGTAATCATATGGGTGTTGGTGATGAGTTTGTAGATTCTTGTGTTGGCGAACGTTCCCTCTACAACACTTCTTATTTGCACTCGTAAAGAATACCTTTTATCCAAAAATACTAGCTTCTCAAAGACGAACGCATGTACAATTTGTAATTTCATAAGAGAACCGCATCATCCAAAAAGACCTTTGCTCTTGAAGTAATCAAATAGATTGATAAACATCGCCTGCTTCCATTGTACAAAGCAAAACCCCCTTCTTTTTTGAAGGGGGTCATTTTTTTAGAATAAAAAGTATCGTTGACCAAGCGGCACAGTGCTCACTGGCTGACAAGAGATTTCTTTTCCATCCGCAAACACTTGATACGTTTTTGGATTTACTTCAATTTGTGGAAGTGCATTGTTTAATTTCATATCAAATTTACTTAAGTTTCGAATGTTACGAACAGGTGAAATGATTTTAGATAAGCCCAGTTTATCAGCTACACCCAGTTCAATACTTTTTTGAGACATGAACGTAATGGAAGTAGAACGGTTAGCTTTGCCGTATGATGCGTACATTCTACGCATAAACACCGGCTCTGGTGTCGGAATGGATGCGTTCGGATCACCCATTTGTGCACGAGCAATCATGCCGCCTTTTAACACGAGTTCAGGCTTCACTCCAAAGAACATGGGATCCCATAAAACAAGATCTGCAAGTTTGCCTTTTTCAATTGAACCGACTTCATGGCTAATACCATGTGTGATAGCTGGGTTAATCGTATACTTTGCCACATACCGTTTCACACGTTCGTTATCGTTTCCTTGTTCACCAGGTAAGTGACCGCGTTGAATTTTCATTTTATGAGCGGTTTGCCATGTACGAATAATGACTTCACCAACACGCCCCATTGCTTGTGAGTCAGATGACATCATACTAATGGCTCCAATGTCGTGCAAAATGTCTTCCGCTGCAATGGTTGCAGCACGAATGCGTGATTGACTAAACGCAACATCTTCTGGCACGTTTGCATCCAGGTGATGACAAACCATCATCATATCTAAGTGTTCTTCCATTGTATTCGTGGTGTAAGGCATCGTCGGGGTCGTTGAGGAAGGTAAAATATTTGAATAAGATGCTAATTTCATAATGTCTGGAGCATGCCCACCACCTGCACCTTCGATGTGGTATGTATGAATAACACGGTCTCCAATCGCTTCAAGTGTATTTTCTAAAAATCCAGCTTCGTTTAACGTATCAGTATGAATGGCTACTTGGATATCAGCATCTTCAACGACTTGCATGCACGTTTCAATGGCTCGAGGTGTAGATCCCCAGTCTTCATGAAGCTTTAGGCCAACCGCTCCCGCTTCAATTTGCTCAATTAATGGAGCCGCATGTGATGCATTTCCTTTTCCTAAAAAACCGACGTTTACAGGGAATTCTTCTGCTGCTTCAAGCATTCGCGCCATGTACCAAGCACCAGACGTACAAGTTGTTGCTTTACTACCCGTAGCAGGGCCTGTTCCTCCACCAATCATCGTTGTCACACCAGAGGATAGTGCTACTTCCATTTGCTGCGGACAAATAAAGTGAATATGCGTATCAACTCCACCCGCCGTTATAATCTTCCCTTCACCTGAAATGACCTCTGTACCTGCACCAATGACTAAGTTAGGGTCGACGTTATCCATAATATCGGGGTTTCCGCTTTTTCCAACACCGACAATTCTTCCGTCTTTCACACCAATGTCTGCTTTTACGATTCCTGTATGATCAATCACAATAGCGTTTGTGATGACTAAGTCAAGCGCTCCCGTTTTAGCAGTGATGCGACCATTTTGAGCCATGCCATCACGAATTGTTTTACCCCCACCAAAGATAACCTCTTCGCCGTATACGGTATAATCTTTTTCAATTTCAATCCATAAATCCGTATCAGCAAGGCGTACCTGATCTCCAACGGTTGGGCCAAAAAGCTCTGCGTAGTGCTGTCTTGTCATTTTCATGATAAAACCTCCTCTGTTACCAATCCTGCTTCTTTCAGATGTTTGAGCGTTTTTTCCTTACCTCGTTCATCAATAAATCCTTCCGTCATACCATTTAAGCCATACACCGTTTTACGACCACCTAACTCTACTAAACTCACAGTCTTTTCTTCTCCTGGCTCAATGCGAACAGCGGTACCAGCTGGAATATCAAGTCTCATACCAATTGCTTTTTTACGATCAAAAGAAAGTGCAGGATTCACTTCGGCAAAGTGAAAGTGCGAACCGATTTGTATGGAGCGAGAACCGTTATTTTTGATCATTAGTTCACAAGCCTGTTTACCTTTATTAATCTCAATGAATCCTTCTTTGATTTTAAATGCGCCTGGTTTCATGCTTTTACCTCCATAGATATAGGATTGTGGACTGTCACAAGCTTCACACCATCTGGGAATGTCGCTTCCACCTGAATGCTATCTAACATTTCTGGTACACCTTCCATTAAATCAGTAGCTGTTAGAACATGCTTTCCTAGCTCCATCACTTCCGCCACACTTTTCCCATCACGCGCTCGCTCCATCACAAAACATGTGATATATGCAATTGCTTCAGGATAATTAAGTAAGACTCCACGCTCTTTTCGTTCTTTCGCTAAGTTGCCAGCAACAACAATTAACAACTTTTCTTTTTCGACCTCTGTTAATTTCAAATGATAGCCCTCCTTCAATTTCATGTTATAAAAACTAACATGTTATGTAACCAATTATATATAATTTTCTAACTATTTCAACCATTTTTTTACCCAAATGATGGAATTTTATTAAAAAGCTCAATCAGAATAAACGAACAAATTATTAATAAACCCTTCTAAACAAACGTTCTTTGCATCATTTCCAGTTTAAAAACAACGTTCACTATTCTATCTTTTCACTTATTAACCCTACTCTTCATTATTTAAATTTCAGTATTGCCAATAAATTGAAATTATGATACTGTACGTTTATGTTAATTTTTATAACATATATTGTAAGGTTATCTGACATTAAAGAATGGAGGAGTTAGATGTTATCAACAAGTACCGGTTATATTATGCTACTAAGTTTTGGGGTTTTCTTTACACTTCTTACCGTGGTGATGCAACGCAAGCAAAAATCCGCCATGACGGCTGAACAATTTAGTACAGCAGGTCGAAGTGTTGGCGTTGGTTTAGCAAGTGCTTCCATTATCGCCGCTTGGACATGGGCAGCTACCCTTATGATGTCTTCTTCTACTGGTTATCAGTATGGAATTAGCGGACCTTATTGGTATGCAGCAGGAGCCTGTATTCAAGTATTACTATTTGCCATTGTAGCCATCCATTTAAAACGAAAAGCACCAAATGCACACACCTTCTTAGAATTTATCGGACAACGTTTTGATAAAAAGAATCACCGGCTCATGCTGGCATTCGCTTTAATGACAAACATTATTGTGACATCAATGGTTATTCTTGGTGGTGCAATTGCCTTAAACTCTCTCACTGGTATGAACATCTTTGTCGCAGCCTTTTTAATTCCACTCACTTTCACCATTTATACAATGATTGGAGGCTTAAAAGCATCTTTCATTGCAGACTACTTCAATACCGTCATGATTTTCGTTATTCTCACCATTTTTGCCGTAGCCGTTTATTACAAATTCGGTGTCACAACCATCTATGAAGGCTTACAGAGCTTACCTCAATCTCAATACATGTTAACAATGGCATCATTACCTGGTTTATTTTTCGGCATGATTAACATTATTGGAAATTTTGGAACCGTGTTTGTTGATCAATCATACTGGCAACGCGCGATTGCAAGTACTGATAAAGCTGCTTCAAAAGCTTACATTTACGGAGGGATTGCTTGGTTCTCAATTCCATTTGCGATTGCAACCTTTCTAGGCGTAAGTGCAGCGGGCCTTGGCATTTCAGTGCCATCTCCTGATTCAGTCGCTCCGGTGATGGCAGCTCATTTACTCGGCACCATTGGCTCAGTATTGTTTTTAGTCATGCTGTTCATGGCGGTCATTTCAACAGGTGCTGCCGAGCTTACAGCAGTGACAAACATTATTGTTACCGATATTTATCGCCACTCGATTAATCCAAACGCAACAAGTAAACAGTTATTAAGCATCTCACGTAAAGTAATGCTTGCATTTGGTTTATCAATGGGTGTCTTTTCAATCCTTCTCTTTTATGTTGGAATTGGACTTGGATTTGTGTACATGGCAATGGGGATTTTCGTGAGTGGAGCAGTCATTCCATTAACACTTGGCCTACTGTGGAAACGCGCAACAAATGAAGGTTCTTTTTATGGGGCGTTATGCGGAATGATTGGGGGCGTAACGGTGTGGCTAACATCCGCTTATGTGATGTATGACCAAATTAACGTGGAATCACTCGGTCAGCTGAAGCCGATGCTTTTTGGAAACGTGACGGTTTTTATCATTAGCGGAGTCATCTCCATCGGTCACGGCTTCGTTGCCAAACAGGAATTTGACTTTGATTCGCTAAAAGATAAGTTTAAAAGTTTTGATGAAGAAATGGACGTTCAGTCAACAAATAAGGAGGTTATTCCATATGGAACCACAACAGCAATTAAATAAAGACGCAATCATGTGCACACGCTGGGCATTAGGATTAACACTGGTATTCATCATTCTTTGGCCTGGTATTATGTTTCTTACAGGCTATCAATATAGCTTATCCTTCTTTACTGGCTGGACCTATGTTGCATTCGGATGGCTAGTCATTGCAGGGGTGGTTATTACAATCCGTCCGATTGTAGAGATGTTAAAGTCTGAATAGAAAAAGGCCCTCTTCTCAAAGTAGATGAGGGCCTTTTTCGTCATTAGAAATTGCATTATTTAATTCTGAAAACCAATCGACCAAACCAATTCACAACGCGATACACACCAATAACTAATAAATAAAGCAAGAAGGTAAGACAGCTTTCACCCTCTCCTACATCATCCTTTTTCCATGGTCCTTCAAAAAGCCATCCAAGCGCATAACTCGCCACAAGCCAAACAGAGAAAATGGTTAAGAAACTAGACCACTCTCCAGAAAATAAAGCACCAAAAAAATTCATGATACAAAAGAAGCCACCAAATATGACGACTAGTATACTTACCAGAAATAGTAAACCTCTAAATATTGAACCGAGACAGCCCACCATTTATTCCTCCCATTTTCCAAAAAAACACTTTCATTATACAAAAAATACCATAGATCAGTAGAAAAAAAGAAGAAAATGAGTCGTTCTAACTAGTAAAAGTGAAAAAGTGAATGATGTACTTTTTTGACTCAATTCCACCTTACTTTTTATTGCGATGTTCTTTAAAAAACACCACATACACACCTAATATCATGCCAATCCCATTTAAAATAAGCATACTTAAATCATACGGCTCTTTAGATCCTTGAATGGTAACGTATGTAAAATAACGACTAAAATTAAACGTAATCAGTACCAAAATAAATACATTTAGCTTTTTATTCATATAAACGCCTCTTCTCTACTACATCATTTTTCACAATTTTGTCAGTAGTAATTCTTTTGTGACTGGTCTTTTCTCCATGTCTATTTCACTAGCTCTTTCCATACAGCTTTTTTAATCAATTCTCACCACATACTTTTCATATAAACGACCAATGAAATAACTAAAGCTAATCGCAATGATAAACGGTAAAACGGAACCACCCGCTTCGAATCCTGTTGCTGTTTCATTGTAAAACTGAAACATTAGCCACTTAATGTTCCATGTAGCTCCAATGAAAAGTAATAATGCACTCATAATCACAAAAGAGGCTAGCCCTATACAAACAGTCTTTGCCATACTCATTCCCCCTGCCTTTTTACGAATGGTCATCTTAATCGTATCATCATTTCTCTTTTTCAGAAAAGCAACCACGGATTTGTCTATACATTTTATACGATGTTTTTTGGAAAAAGATTCATTTTTTTGTCATTGTTGCTATACGATCCATTCAACATCACAAAGAAAGCCGCTAGCAGATTCAATTAGCTGCTACTTGTTTAAAATAAACGATTTCTGGATCTCCTTCATCCAAATTCTCAATAATTCCGCTTCGTTCATAGCCGTTTTCTCTAAACACTTGATGCATTGTTTTATTGGATTCGTTCGTTGACGAAAATACTTTCTTCGTTGGTGCCATTTTCTCGAATTGTTGAATAAGCGCTGTTGCATACCCTTTTCGTCGCTCATTTGGCGCCACGATGATAAGTGAAATAAAGTTACACTCAAAAAAAGAAGTATGAAATAGAAGAAATCCAGCCACTTGATGATCTTTTATGGCAATTAAGCATTGCTCATGTTTAATAGATTCCTCAATTTCCTTCCTTCTCCCCTCGTGTCCGATCACTTGTTTATCAACCTCTACCATCGCTTCAAGGTCATGTATGTATGCTTGTCGTATCATTTGTTCTCCCCCTTATATCTCTTATGCTCATTTTACCTCATATTTCCTTTTACGAACTAAAAAAGAGCTAAATCGCTTTTTTAGGATTTAACTCTTTCTTTCTTCATTTATCAGTTGAAACCTGATATTTCTTCAAATCTACTTTATGACCATCAAGAAGTTCGATTCCTTCACTCTCAAGTGAAAGCTTTTGCACTTGAACTAATTCATCATCTTTCAACGCAATTTCCCCTTTCGCATTGATCACTCGATGCCATGGGAGCTTGTATTTGTCACTCATCGAATGAAGAATTCGTACCACTTGCCTTGCGCCTCTTGGACTACCAGCGAGTTCTGCGATTTGACCATATGTCATAACTTTCCCTTCTGGTATTTGTTGAATAATATGTAGTGCTCTTTCTGTAAAACGTTCCATCCTTCTCGCCCTTTCCCTTTTTATTTTATTATAATAAAAAAAGACTCTCATCGTCACCCGATAGAGTCTTTACCTACTTATGCGAGGTTCACATAGACAGTCCATCCAAACTTATCACGAAGCTTTTGAGCCGCTTTTTCGGCATCGTCTTTTCCAGCGAATGTTCCAGTCGCAAGTCGATAGCGAGTTCCTAACTCTGTTTGTTCTTCCGTTTTATATACAACCCACTGAAACTGATTTTTCACACGATTCATCGCAGCTGTAACATCTTGAACCGTCGCAAATGTGCCAGTTGTGAGACGATATAATACTGCATTCGTAGGTGGCATTTGTTGATTAACAGGAACAAACCCTGGTGGTTTAACTCCCGCACGAAGCTGAGCCGTTCGCAGTCCAAACGTGTATTGAAAGTGAGGCTTATCAACAAAGGTTTTCCACGCACCTCCCCATTCGAGACCAAGCGCTTGCCCTAGCCGACCTACTTTATCATAGCTTGTTCCACTCCAAATCGCTTTACGATCTTCTGTAAACACAGCAATATCAAAAGCTAGGCCGTAATTATGCATAGAATACCCAGGCTGCGCATTGGTCACGCGATTTAATTTTGGATTTCCATATTGCACACCGTTATACAGATAACTTGTACGACCTTGTCCATACAATTTAGCTTGTTCTGTAAATGAGCGATATCCACTTACTACTGCAATATTAATACCATTTGCATACGCTTGATTGACAAGTTCTATCGCCTTTGAGGCTACAAAAGGGTGAACACCTTCTAAAGCTTTTGTTGACCTTTCTAATAGATAAACTAATAATGTACTCAAAATATCCCTCCTACTCTACTATATGAGGTTAAGAGAGAAAGGTTTGAGACAAGCACCTACGAGTACAAAAATATACCTGTTTATTCTAATTGAAATTTGACAAAGGGATTGATTCATTCAATCAATTAGTACCTCTTTCTTATAAGAAAAACCTAACAAATAATAACGAATTGTTACTTGATGACCCCTTTCATTAAAACTTCTCAAAAGCTTCATTTGTTTTTCACAACTTTCTATTACCATTCATTTTTGAAAACGTTCTAATTTATACATAAAGGAGAAAGCAAAATGGAAGCTTTAAAATTGGAGCAGGAACCAAGTTCGACAAAGAAACAAAGTAAAACCTCTCTCTTTCAATCTGTTTGGCGTTGGCATTTTTATGCCGGCATTATCTTCGCACCGTTTCTCATAATTTTAGCGTTCAGTGGTGCCGTGTATTTATTTAAACCACAAATCGAATCAACACTTTACAAAGACTTGTATTATGTCGATGAAAGTAGAACGACTATACAATCTCAGGCAAATCAAATTTCTACAGTGAAAGAAGCGTATCCTGAAGCTGTTGTGATAGCATTTAAAACGTATGATGATCCAAAGCGAACAATAGAAATGAGTATTTTGAATAAAGGAGACATGCTGTCAGTCTATGTGAATCCTTACACCGGTGAAGTGATCGGTTCCTTAAAAAATGAAGAAAAATTCACTCAAATCTTTAAAAAGATTCATAGTGAGCTTTTAATAGGTGGTACATTTGCCAATCTCTTAGTCGAGCTCGCTGCATGCTGGGCGGTTATTTTGTTAATCACAGGCTTATATATTTGGTTTCCTCGAAACAAAGCATCGATTTGGGGAACAATTTTACCTCGATTTAATGCGAAAGGCCGGACATTCTGGCGTGATATGCATGCAGTCCCTGCGTTTTGGCTGTCTTTATTAATTTTAGTGTTAATTGCAACAGGACTTCCGTGGTCAGGTGTCCTGGGAGAACAAATCAATAAAGTGGCAAATTCAACAAACACAGGTTATCCTGCATTTGCATTCAATTTTGGAGAAAAACCAGAATCTGTTATAAAAGCGAAAGATGTAGCAGAGGATGTACCGTGGGCTTCAGAAAATCTATCTGTTCCAACATCAAACACAAAGGGATATGTACCGATTTCATTGGAAGACGTAAATCATATCGCTGAAACGAATCAGATTAAAAAGCCCTATACGATCTCAATGCCTCAAGGTGAAACAGGTGTGTACACAATTGCAACTTCACACACACGTCCAGGAGAGAACGCAACGTTACACATTGATCAATATTCAGGTTCCATTTTAACGGACGTACGCTTTGACGATTACGGAATCATGGCAAAAGCGATTACGATGGGAATTGCCTTACATGAAGGTCGCTTATTCGGCCTTGCGAATCAGATTCTCGGACTACTTGTCTGTGTAGGACTCATCTTTATCACAATTAGCTCTTTTTTTATGTGGCGTAACCGCAAACCACAAGGAAAAGTCGGAGCACCACCAAAGGCAAAAGATAAAATGATTACAAAAGTCGTCTTTTTTATCATGTTAGGAATGGGAGTTCTTATGCCGCTTGTTGGTCTATCCATTGTCATTGTCTTTTTACTTGATCGTTTTGTTTTTCAGAAAGTCAAACGTATTAACGCTTGGCTACATTAATATAGAAGGAAGGTAACACCTATGAGAACGTGGTATGTAGCGGTTATTGCAATTTTACTAGTAGTGGTAACAGGTTAACAGGTTGTACAACAAAAGAAGCCGCATCCTCTCCTTCACTAGTAGAGGTTGACATCCTAACTTCTAACGACGTATCACCTCAAAAAGTGGATCTCATCACCATTAGATCAAAATGATTAAGTGAATAAAGATGTGCCCTCTAAGGTAGACAGATGAACAAACAAAAAATCTGTGTTACCTTAGAGGGCACATTTTTAATTAATAATGTGTATGTAAAAATGTTAGAATATCGGCATTTAGTTGATTAATGTCACTGTTAGAAGGAAAATGCCCCATTTTATAATGCTTATATTCTAATGAGTGACCAAATAACTCCGTTGCCCGTGGCGCTAGCTTATGATGCGGAAAGAAGATGTCATCCATACCCGTCACAATAAGAGTAGGAGCTTCATAATGTGTTAGCTCTTCCCTTGTTGTTAATTTCGGCATGTCTTGTTCAAGCACGACGTGGGTAAAAATAAGACCGATAATATTTCGATCTAGTTGCTTCATTTGTCCGTTTGACATCGCATCTGTTAAGTTTCTTAAGTGCTTGTCTGATCTTCCTACTTTATGAAAGAGCAAAGGAAGTAGCACTTTCTGAATCATTTTCACTTTGGAACCTAGCTGAACGCCAGCTGGTGCAACTAATACTGCACATGCTATTTTTTCTGGTGCAAACGTCGCGAGCCTTAAAATAATCCCTCCCCCATAAGATGGGCCAACAAATGCACATTTCTCAATTTGAAAATGCGCTAACAAATCACAAATCCACTGTGCAAAACTATCATCTTGTGCAGATATTCTTCTTTCCTCACTATAGCCGGGGTGTCCAATTGTGTCAGGTGCATATATGCAATACTCATCAGCAAGTGACGTAAACCATGAAAGCGTCATTGGATTTACGCAATTTCCACCTTGAAAGATAAAAAGAGGCTTACCATCTTTTTTCCCTAACTTCAACACATGCGTTTGACCAAATCTCGTATTCACGTATTCTCGCTCAACCTGTACATCAAAAGTATTAAGGTACACTTCATACTGTTTTAAAATAACCTTCTTTCCACCATCACTTCGATAAATAGACGTACTCATTTTTATCTCCCCCTTTATATGAGTTATTTCGAGAGCGTACGTAAAATATGATAGATTAAGTCAAAGTACGGTTATACACCATACTTGAATAACTCCCCTTCACATTATTCCATTTTCTTGTAAAATAGAATGTAGAAGAAAAAGGAGGTGCTTACATAGTATGAATGTTAAAAAAGGACTTGTGATCATCGTGACGACTCTTCTACTTTCTGTAGCCGGAAACATCGGCGCCACTTCCTACTTTCATACAAAAGAAATCCGAGTGGCGAGTGAAGGCTGCGAAAAAATTGGTGGAACCGCTCAAGTTGAAGTTGGTACATTGGCGTTAAGTTATTCATTCTCTTGTAAAAAATAAGATTCCAATCATAGAATCAAATAAACTTGCGAATAAATTTCTGTTTTTATCGTTTGATTAACTTTTCTGTATAAAGAAAGCACCCTTAAAAGGATGCTTTCTATCATTGTAGTCTTTCTTCAATTTTTAATGTAGGAAAATAATCTCCGTACTCGTTCGTTTCTTTTTCTGTGCGATTCATGCTGATTGTACCTATATTAGTGTATGTAATCGTAAGTAACTCCCAGCCATCGTGGTATAACAATTCATCTGACAACTGACTGTATCTTGTAACAGCTATATCTTTTGGGGAAAATAACTGATCTTGGGCCAAGTCAATTGTTGCTTTAATTTCACTATTTTCAAACGAAATATTAACTAGTTTGTCCGCTTCACCTATTGCATAATATTCAATAATATCTTTTACTTCTTGTTCGGACGTTATTGTTGATGTTTCTTGCTCTACACTTTCTTCTAACTCTTCACTTAGTTGTTCTTCTGTTTCTTCAGTATCCTCAGCCATCTGTTCTTCTTCAACTTCTATATTAGATTCTTCTTGCTCACCTTGTGCAGCTTCTTCTGCTTCTTCATTTGTTTGTTCCTGTGTTACTTGACCTTGCTCTACTTCTTCTTTAACTTCTTTCGTATTACAAGCAACTAATCCAAGTAACAACACTAAAAAAATAAATACGATTTTCTTCATGATGTTATCTACCTCCGCTCATCCATTATGGGTATAAAGAGGAGTAAGCACAACACTCTATCGTCCAACAATTTTCGACAAAATTTTCGCATTCAAAAAGAAGCTAAGTATGTAAGACCACTCTTCCTCATAACTATTATGAATACTCTTTTAAACTCCATTCATATCTATCACAACCAAGGAAGATAGCTTTTCACTGAAAAACCTCTCTCTTCAAACGCTCCCATTCATCTGCTACAATACTAAAATACACATCATCCCGCTTTTGGCCATGTTCATCTACATAATTATGACGAAATACCCCTTCTTTTGTTGCTCCTAGTTTTAAAATCGCTTTTTGTGAGCGAATGTTTTCTAAGTCTGCGCTAAACTGAACACGATTGAATGTCATTTCTTCAAACACATAGCTTAATAGCGCATATTTACATGCATGATTAAGACCTGTTCCTTGAAACTTTTTGCCGTACCATGTCCAACCAATTTCAAGGCGCATGTTGTGGAAGTGAATGTTTCCGAATCGTGTACTTCCCGCTACCTCATTCGTCTCTTTATCAATGATGACAAACGGATAAGACTTCCCACTTTTGCGTTCTGAGACCGTATTCTCAATATATGTATCTAGCTCCTTCTCATCTTTCATCGTCATCCCCATGTACGTCCAAATTGAATCGTCACATGCAATCGCTAGCAATCCTTCTCGATGTTCCTCTGAAAATGGCACGAGCTTAACTCGATTGTTTTCTAATACAACGTTTTGTTCGAAAAATTCTGTCATTTATTTCTACTCCTTTTCTTTTATTCTTATCATTTTATTATAGACTGAGAGAATATTCCATACTGATGGAAGAAAAGACCATGTAAAGCGCCATTCCCCAAATTGTCAACGCAGAACCTCTTGCTAACAACCATTGAAAACGTTGATGAGGATCTCGTCGTCCAATTACTCGGCCGACAAAGGCTAAAAGAAAGAAATACAGCCACGACACCATAATTGTACCAAGCATAAACAACATTTTTTCGTTTGTATAAATCAATGAATTTGTGCCAATCACGCCAATTGTATCAAGCAGCGCATGCGGATTGAGAAGCGACACGGATAGAGCAAAGACGATTTGTTTTTTAGGTGTTAAAAGCGTTTTATCACCACTTACTGGCGATTGTGTATGCCAGATTACCCAACCCATATACAGTAAAAACAACGCTCCACCGATGACTAAAATAGAACGCACACTTTCAAAAAAATCAGCCACAATATGAAGGGAAAACACAGAGACAACAATTAAAATTGTGTCACAAGTTGAAGCCGTTAAAACAGCTGGCATGGCTCTTTTAAATGTAGGTTGCTGAAGACCTTGATTAAAAATAAATAGGTTTTGAACACCCATTGGTAAGATTAAACCAAATGCAAGTATAAACCCGTGGATAAATCCATTCATTTGATGTTCCTCCTCTCTTTCTTTTCCTATTTTAATTCGTTTCGTTTTTTTGTCACCATCCAATTGGTTGGTTATTGAACCAACCAATTTAGTGTGCTACATTGAAAAAAAGGAGTGAATACACGATGAAGCAAGGGTGGCAGTTAAATCGTAAGAGTGAAATACCACTTTATTTACAGATTAAGCACCTTTTAAAAGAAAAGATTAGGCTTGGTGAGTGGTCAATTGGCACAACATTACCTTCTCAACGGAAGCTTGCACAATTGTTAGATGTAAACCGAAGTACCGTCGTGGAAGCATACGAAGAATTAATGGCTGAAGGTCTTATTGAAGGTGTACAAGGAAAAGGAACACGTGTCGTCAATAACACGTGGAATGTCATTCAATCTGAAATTGACTGGAACAGCTATGTAATCGAAAGTACATACAAACCAAGCAAGCCACTTATTCAGAAAATCAATGAAGCTGAATTTTCTCCTTCTATCATTCGTTTAGGAACAGGTGAATTAGGCAAAGAACTTCTTCCCATTGGCGCAATGAACGACCTTATATCAAACTTAAAAATAGAAGCTCATCATTTAGGATATGAAGAGCCAAAAGGATCACTTGAACTTCGACAAGCTGTTTGTAAACACGTTCAAGCATTTGGTATTCACACGTCTCCTTCAAGTGTTTTAATTGTGTCAGGTGCCCTTCAAGCATTTCAATTAATTGCAAGCGGTCTTTTAAAGCAGCGAGCTTCTATTCTCGCGGAATCACCTTCTTATGTATTTTCAATCAATGCCTTTCAGTCAGCCAATGTTCAATTGCATAACGTTCCTATTGATCAAATTGCGAAGAACCCTTCTATCCTAGCAAAGCTAAAGGCACAACATAATGCAAGTCTATTTTATACCATTCCAACCTTTCATAATCCAACAGGATTTCTTTATACAGAGGAACAGCGACAAAACATTGTACATGCGTGCCAATCTTCTCAACTGCCCATTGTAGAAGATGATGTTTACCGTGAATTGTGGATTGATACTCCTCCACCACCCACGATGAAGTCGATGGATCAATCTGGAAACATTTTATATATAGGTAGCTTGTCAAAGTTAGTTAGTCCGGGGCTTCGAATTGGGTGGATTATTGGACCAGAAACGGTCATTAATCGTTTAGCCGATTTAAAAATGCAAGTTGATTACGGAGCAAGCTCTCTCTCCCAAGCAGTTGCGGAGAGGTGGTTATCTAGTCCTGACTATTACAATGAGCACGTAAACTGGGTACGAATCTCCCTAAAAGAGCGCCGTGCTCATTTTCTTCACTTATTAGATACATACTTCTCATCTTTTGCAACATGGAGCGTTCCGACAGGCTCATTTTACGTATGGGTTCGCTTACAGAAGGAATTGTCACTACATCGTTTGTTTGACGTGGCCTTAAAAAATGGCATACTCATTAATCCTGGGTCTATTTACGAAGAGCGTGATGCTTCGTACTTAAGGTTGTCGTATTCCTACGAAAGTAAAGAGCGCATCGAGCAAGGCATGAAGCAGCTAGCCTCATGTATTCAGTCTATGATAGGATGACAGTACATGTTGAAACGTTCATATAAAAGAAGAACAAGCAAAAAGCACGACAAAAAGGAGAAACCATGCAACCAAATTTAACGCAAATCCTAGAAGTTATTAAACTCGGTGAAAAACTAAAGCATGAAATGCGTCATAGCTGGTTATCAAACGGGAGACAAGAAAGTGTGGCAGAGCATACGTGGCGAGTTTCGTTAATGGCTGTATTAATCGAACCGTATTTAACTCAAAAGATACATACCTCAAAATTACTAAAGATGATCATTATCCATGATCTTGTGGAAGCAGAAGCTGGAGATATTCCTGCCTTTGATACCCTGGATAACCAAAGATTAAAAGAGCAAAAAGCATCGAACGAAATGAAAGCAATTGAAAGAATACGAGATATGTTAGGAAGTGAATTGGGCACAGAATTATACGAGCTCTGGCTTGAGTTTGAACAAAAAGAAACTTATGAAGCGAAAGTTGCCAATGCCCTCGATAAGTTAGAAGCTCAAATACAGCATAATGAGGCTGATCTTTCTACATGGTTAGAGATTGAACATGAAATGAGCTTCCTACTGGATAAGCATGTCCAGTTTGACCCCATTATGCAGCAATTAAAATCGCTTATTGAACAAGAAGCCGAAGCAAAGCTAGTTGATGGCGGTGTAGATGTAGATGCAATAAAGAATAAGCTTTATAACCCTTCTCATTCATCCTAAACACCTACATGTAATTTAGGAGCTAACATCTGGCTCCTTTTTTATGTAGGAAACCGTATGTGCCTATCCTTTTAAATACAGGGTCACAATGACGAGAGCAAACACCACCATAATCAGCAATGGCCCTAGCCCTAAGCTATAGACAATGTAGATTCTCACGTGAAGAAGCATATGAACGAATATCGTTAGCAGCAATGAAATACACAGTAAAATAATAAGAGGCTTATATTTGTTCCACCTCAACCTAATCAGCTCCTTTCAAGAAGCTTATCTGAAATTCAAATGAAACAACTCGTCTTCTTACCATCTTACGTTTCATGGAGCCTGTCCTATTCATCTAAGAGTAGCTTTCTATCACTTTATGTAACAATCTCTGCCAATATCTTCTCGCTCTTGAAATGAAAATTTTCAATGTCATTTCAAGTTCAAATCCACCTAGCCACATCTTTTTGCACAACTCATTATTTTTCTATTATTATATGGAAAACTTTGTTATATTGAGGGTAAAATAACTTATCTAACCGCAGGGGTTTCCTAATCCATAACGAGCGGGTACGCTTATGGCCCCTCCTTCAATCCATTTAATAAAATGGTAGGTGTTGGGTAGTTTAAAAGGAGTCATAATCTAACTATTTCCTTGAGGTGATTATATTGATTAGTGATGTGAAGGTTGAACAAATACAATCAATTGAAGAACACATTGATGAGCTGTCTGAGCTGTTAATACAAGTCGTAGAGGCTGGTGCATCAATTGGTTTTCTACCAGGATTACAACTAGCGGATGCATATGATTATTGGAGAAGTGTAGGACGTTCTGACGTTCTTCTGTTTGTCGCAAAGATCAACAACCAAATAGCTGGTACTGTCCAGTTACATCTATGTACAAAGCAAAACGGTAGTCATCGAGTTGAAATTGCCAAACTAATGACTCATCCAAACTATCGACGTAACGGAATTGGTCGCTATCTAATGAAGAAAGCTGAAGAACGTGCTCAATACGAAGGAAAGACATTAATTGTTCTCGACACGCGCGAAGGAGATCCTTCAAATCTTCTTTATTCTTCAATTGGTTATTGTCAAGCCGGTAAAATCCCTAATTATGCTCGGTCAGCAAACGGAGAATTGCACGCTACTATTTTTTATTATAAAACTCTTTGACTATAAGATTTGGAGTTACACCCTACACTTTTTATCAAACCCTATTGAAGATAAAGATGTGATGGTGATTGGAAAGCGAAAACCGTTTTTAAACTCAAAAGCAGATGTAGAAAAGCTACAAAAATATGAAAAACCATTTAGTATGTACCAAGAAAAGTATAGGATGCCTATTAGTAACGAACCTACTGCTTTTCCATTAGTATCTTTTTTATCTAGATTTTTTTGAGTTGCTAACAAAACTTCCCCCCTCTTATTGCACTTGCTGATTATAAACACAATAAAAAATCTAAGTGGTAAATTTTTACATACGTAAACTATCGTAAGTATCTGTCATTCCACATACAAATGATGGTATTAAAGAGTGGCTCATGTTATTTTGATATGTACTTATTACTTCCGGGTAGATTTTTTATGATGTTCCATGATTCAATTGCCACCGCTCGACTTTTCCCTTTATTTTTAGGATCTGCAAAGAAGTCACGAATGAACTGATTGTATTCAAATTGTGGGGCGATCTCGTTTTTATACGTTGGTTGTTTTTTTCTCTTTTCCTCTTCATACCAAGCAGCGACAGCATCACGGTATGTTTTTCCAACATTCTCTTTAAAATAGGTCTGAATATAGGTAGAAAAATGAAACGTTGGCCCAATGACTTCGTTAAAAAAAGCTCTGGCTTGTTGACTACACCGGTGATTTTCTGTGATAACAGTATCCAGGCTTAAGTCTGCAGATAATGCTGCTCGTTTTTGATTGTTAGATTTACGAGCAGGTTTTGTTCGTTCTCCAGTTGTAAGGAATGTTTCAATTCTCTTGGTAAGTTCAAGCTTTGAACCTGAACTGCTCATTCCATGTTCTCTACAAAAAGCTTGTAGCTCCTCCTTTAACCAATAAAAGTTTGTAAAGTCTTTTACCATCATTTCTTTCGTTAAACTAGGTCGCATCATACTCTCCCCCTTCGTTTTCTATTAACAATATAGAACATTCGCTCTTATTTATCCATTCTTTTTTGGTTGAAATAACATAAAAAGGATTTTCATTCCTTTTTCTTATCAGCCCCTCAATTAATAAGAAAAGCCCATCACTACATCATACACGTAAATGACTTAAGATCCATTCCCGAACAACAGCAATTGACGTTTCGGTTGGGTTGGAGCCATTTAGGATAATATCAGCATGCCATTTTGTCGGTTCCACAAATTCGTGATGGCGGTGTCTAACAAGATCTAAATACTCTGAAGAAATATCACGAAAGGATTCTTCATGCATATCTCGCCTTAGTCTCCTGACCAATCGTTCGTCAGATGGGCAATCAACAAACACTTTCAAATCCAGCTTTTCTCTTAGTTTCTGAACATATAAAACCATCAATCCTTCAATAAGTAACACATCCACCATTCCAGACGAAGTAAGATAACAGATATCTTGATTTAGCTTATCCATATCAACAGAGTTCGGATGATCGTAATCAGCATATACCTTTCCATTGTATGGTGCATGTACGCTTGGTTTGACTTCTTTAAAATAATCATCGGTCGATAGCGTCCTCACTCTTAACCCCTTCAGACTTGTTGCTAACGCGTGACAGAACGTCGTTTTGCCGCTGCCAGACCCACCCGCTATTCCAATCACTTTGCACGTATTTCTTTCTCCCATTGAAAATCCCTTCTCCTCTAGGTTCTAGGCCTATTACTAGCCCGGTTTTACTCGTTATTATTAAGGCCTTTACTAGATTGCAGTTTCTTCTTATAAAAAGAGCTCATATTAATCGTTTCATGATGGTTTTATCTAATAGTCAACCAAACAAAAACCAAAACAAGTTACGTATTGAATTACGTTTTCTCTCTTATAAATTAGCAATCGAAAAAGCACTGTAAATCGCAGTGCTTTTAGCATTCTTGAACCAAGTATTTCTGCTTATTTTCTAATCTTTTACATATTCGAAGCAGCCTGAAATTCTGTTTTAGAAATATTATAATAAAGACAAGTGACTTCTTTACTGTCTAATCGATCCAATACCACTCTTTTATCAAATCTGTATTTAAATCCGCACTTTTCATTAACCCTTTTAGAATTATGATTAAAATCATAATGTCCGCACCAAATTAAATCTAAGTTTAATTCTTCAAAACCGAATTTAAGCAAGCCGTTTACCGCTTCAGGAACAAATCCGCTTCCCCAATATTTTGGATTTAATACATACCCAATTTCTTTTTGTCTTAAGTGTGATATAGTTTCATCTGTCTTTCTCTCATGAAGTCCTATTCCGCCGATAACCTTATTTTCTGAACATAGTTCTATTGCATAGGTGTCTTTGCTTTCAATAAACAATTGAATAATTTCTTTGCTTTCATTTTCATCTTGATGTGGTTTCCAACCTGCGTTTGGTCCAACCAAATCACTTTTTGCATACTCATATAAATCTTTAAAATCAGTCTCCTTCCATTCTCTCAATAGTAATCTCTCGGTATAGACCCTTTGCATGTTATATCCCCTTTTCTCTTTTTACAATTATAGGATCATAAACTATCAACTATATCAATGCGACTATATCTCTTAAAGTAACCTTACTTCAATATGCTATTTTTATACTTGGTACTATAGCTTTTAACTCCATTAAATCATCTATTACAAAATCAGCTTGAGCAAGTTCCTCTTCTTGTGCAAAATCAAAATTACACCCAATTGCAGTTAATCCATTATCTTTTGCTGCGTTTATATCAGATAGACGATCGCCCACAACTGCCGCATGTCGAATGTCATACTTCTTCATAATTGTTTTAACTAAATCTCCTTTATCAAGGGTTTGGATCTGCTGAATACTAAACGTTTCAGTAACCCAATAATCTAATTGATAATATTTTACGATTGCTTGTAAGTATGCGACTAATCCATTACTCGCTATGTAAATGGAATAATGATTGTCTTTTAAGTACGTCAATATTTCTTTTACATTTGGATATAAAGCACCTTTTCCACTGCTTATGTTTTCAATAAGCCTCTCTAGAAAATAAGCATCCGTTTGTTCTCTTACCTCATTTGAATGATTAGGCAACAAAGCTTCCCAAACTTTTGGTAAAGGTACACCCATTATTTTACGGTATGTATCAATTGGGGTATCTGTATCCCATAAATGTAATGATCGTAAGTGGTTAAACGTATCCTCAAGTGACAATTCTAATATTTTATCTGTTTGAAATAGAGTCCCATCCATATCAAAAATAAGTGATTGCAACATGCTTCTCTCCCTCTTTACTTCTACCAATAATCGTTTAGATTCATTATACCAAAAAACCAGAATATTCCTTATCTTCTTTACAAAGTGACGAATTAGAATATAAGACAAAACTTTCACTTATTTGCTTTTAGCTTTTTTCTAAATTTTTGCATTTGATTGCGTAGACTGCTGTCTCTTTACAAATTTATGGTAAAATTTAATTGTATGCATATCAATTCAATCTAACAGGATACGTCGGTTAGTCAAAGAACGATTGACTATTATCAATAGTTGAAATAGGAGTGAAATAGATTGGCACATAAAATGAACTTTTACTCATTCATAGCATCCTTCGTTTGTTTAGAATTGTTCTTATTAGTGAGTTTCACAAGTATATTCCATTCAATTGAAAATCTATTAGCAGCCCACCTTCTAACCATTGTTTTAATTGTTACCATCATTTCTTTTTTCACGGGTTTAATTGGATTTAGTGGTATGAAAGATTGGAAATCCAGTATGAGGAGCTTTACAACGGTGCTTCTAACTCTTGAGTAGTGGCTCGTGTTTAGAACAAACACAAACCACTACTTTATTTAGTCTACGATGATGAACTAGAGATCAAATTATAACTTCATTTTAGACATAATCAATTTCTGAATTTTTCTTTTTATATTTGGATAAAAAACAAAAGTTCCTCATCACCAGCTTCACTCCATTATCCCAGCTTGAACTACATTTACGCTAACATGGACTTTGACAGGTAATTGTTGATATTGACTGTTCCATGATGCTTTTTTGTAAAGTCCTTTTTGTCTTGCTTTGTCACCAATTCCTAGTGGATCCACGTTGAGCTTTTTAAACTTGGCAAGTAGTGCTTCGACTTGCTTTTTAATTTCTTTTTCAGTCGCCCTTTCAATATTTTCAATATTCTTCTTTTTCGTTAAATCAAGACCACCACTTTCTGATACGCGTCCATCTAATTCAATCGTAAACTTCGCTTCATATTGTCCATTTTGTTTACGTATTTCATAATCAGAATTAGAATCTAAATTTTGTATACTAACATACTTGTCCTTCCATTTCGTTTCCAATTGACCTTGGCGAATGTCCTCAAACAACATCTTAAAAATATAAGAATCTTTTAAGGAAATCCTTCCTACATACTTGTCACTATTAAATAGGGCAATTCCTTGAACGGCTATCTGCTCTTTTTCTTTTTTTATAATGGGCATAAATGGATCAAACCCTTTTGACTCGTGCTGAAACAGAAACCGGTGTAAGTCCACTTTTGGAATGGTTCGGTCCATATTTTGATGAACAATATCAGTAATATACTGCGGAGACGATTCACCTTCTAAATAATCTGCATTTAGAATATCATACGCACTTCCTTCAGACACGACGAGATAAATATCACGGCCAATATGAGGGTCACGCTGAAAATTATCAATGATGTTCATCACGCCTTTTTTAGCAAGCTCTTCATTAAAAATAAGGATGCCAATTCGTCCAATTTCAATAGGCTTTGAAGATTTACTTTGAATGCTTTGTCGAATTTGTTTACTTGTATTCCCAACTGCTGAAAACACAATATTACGTGACATTTCTCCTTCTACTGGCGGAATATACGCTGAACCAGCTGTTCCGCGTAATGCATTTTCATCTCCCCCTTCAGCAGGATCATATCCTGCCGCTTGGACAATTTGAATTTCCTCCAAGATTTTTTTTGAGGGTACACACCCTGTTATGCAGATAAAGCTAATAATCAAGAAAAGCTTTGCTACTTTCCTCATCGTTTTCTCACCCTTGTCATCATCCATTGCATAATAAATAAAAATGGAATGTAAAAATAAATAACATAATACCCAGTGCGGGACATCCAGTCATTTGCTAAATCTATCTTTTGACGATCATTTAACAGGATAGCCGCTACAAAGAGAAGCACACAGATTACTCGAAGGCTACTTTTTTGTCTGACTGAAAACAATCGATGCATGCCACGACTAGCACACCATAAACCGATACAAATATTCGGTAAAACAACGAAAAACCAAACGCAAATTCCTACATACTCAAATCGTTCAATGATTGATAAATCAACAATCTTCCATAACGTCAGCGTTGACCAAATCGTTGTTTTCAGCTGTTCTTGACTAAAGTAAATAAACGATACAAAAATCGCAAGCAAATAAATCGCTAAACTAAATAATGCGCCGAAATGTGCCCACTTTTCTGATTTAGGGGCGTCCTTTACGAATGGATAAAACATAAATAACACTTCAAACCCTAAATAATTTAACGTCATTGCTTTTGTCGCTTCATATAACTGTGGAAATGTAATATCAAACAGTGGAAGTAAGTTTCCTATATTTCCTTCTTTAATGGGAAAGTATTTTACTAATAAAAGCGGGAATCCATAAATGACACCTAAAAAGCTAATGCCTGTCACCACTCTAAATCCACCTACGGTATAGTAATACGCAATGATTAGAATGAGAGAGATAAATACCCAGGAATACACATCAGAAAACATCCACACATTAAGGACTTCGACATACGTTCGTAAAATAACAAGCACAAGCGCTGCATAATAGAGAATGAAAAAAAAGCTAAGTGCTCCCCCAATCCATTTTCCAAACACATCATGTTGAATAGCTACGATGTCATTGTTTCCTTTGTTTAATATCCGATAAGAAAGCCAAATTAAAATGAGAATGGATAATCCTGAAGTAATGACGGCCATCCATGCACTATGTCCAGCCGATTTGGCGATATAACGTTCAAATCCTAAAATACCAACCCCAACTTGCATCGTATGAATTAAATAAAATACTAAATAAGGGGACACTTGTTTATCTTTTTTTGGTAATGGATACATGAATAGCCCTCCTTTCAGTCTTCGATATCACGATTCTTCCGCTTATGAGACTCTAAATGAAACCGTTCAGAAACATCTGACCTCATTTGAGTTGGGCGATTTTTTTGAAGATAATTTGGTAGTCTAAAAAGTGAGTCTTTTAAGTCCACAAGTCGAAGTGGATACACTGGGGCAATATATGGACGCCCTAGTGATGTTAGTTTTAAAATATGACCAATAAACAAAGCAAAGCAAAAGGTAACACCAATCAAGCCCCAAAGTTGAGCAAATAACAGAAATGGAAAGCGAATTAAACGAATCACATTACCCATTTGATACACAGGCGTTGTAAATGAAGCAAGTGCAGCAAGTGCAACAAGGATAAGTAGCACGTTACTTGTCAAACCAGCTTGAACCGCTGCTGTTCCAATTACAATCCCCCCCACGATACCGATTGTCTGACCGATTTTTGTCGGTAGCCTTGCTCCAGCCTCTCTTAATAGCTCAATTGTTAATTCCAAAATACACGCTTCAATAATCGGTGGAAATGGAATTCCACTTCGCGAAGCAATAAGTGGACTTAATAAATTTTTGGGAATCATCTCGTAATGATACGTTAAAACAGCGACATAAAGTGGTGTAGAGATAACTGAGAAAAACACGGCAAACAAACGAATTAAGCGAAAAGCAGATGCAAAATGCCAAGGTAGATAGTAGTCTTCAAACGCAGAAAAAAATTCTTCTAGCGGAGTTGGACCTGTTAACACATGAGGAGACCCATCTACAACAACCGCAATCTTTCCTTCGGTTACTACTCCTACGACACGATCTGGACGCTCTGTATCAATCATTTGTGGAAAAGGTGAGCTACTATTATCGGAAATGAGCTGAGCAATAATGGAACTATCAATGATTTTATCGTAATCAAAATCTTTTATACGCTGTATGACGGTATTCACATTTTCTTCATCCGCAATTTTCTCCATGTAAATAATCGCAACACGTGTCTTCGTTAATCTCCCTACTTTTAACTCTTCTACAATCAATTCAGGTATAGGAAGTCTTTTTCGAATAAGATTGAGGTTTGCATCGATTGATTCAACAAATGCTTCTTTCGGACCAACAACGCTATACTCCACTTCCGGCAGTGAAACAGCTCGCTTTTCAATGGAAGCGGCAGGAATGGTCAACACTTCTTTCGTATTTCCTTTTCCTTGAATCAACACGGAACCTGACAAAACAGACTCACTTATCTTGTTGACATCGTTCACAAGCTCAGTATCATCAATGGGAAGAGCACATTGTAAGTCAAACAATGTACCTCCCCTTTCTTTTCCATTTAAATGAGGTAAAATACATTTATGAAGAATGTTTGGATCCACAATGCTTTTGTAGTAATGGATGTAGTAATCGTTGTCTTCTGAGTAACGAAACGATACGAAGTCAGCCGACTTTTTACAAAGCTTAAGAAGCTCATCTAATTGAAGGTCGTCAGAAGTTATCGCATTTGTTTGGCTATTCGTTTTTTGTTCATTTTCCTGTTCTGTCTTGTTTTGCTTTTTGTCATGCTTACGATGAATTTTCCATCCAGACAACGAACGTCCCTCCTGACTGACTTTTGTTATTCTTACCTTTTCCTATTTTTAGTATTTAATGATATCTTCACTAAAAATTCACATACAAAAAAGCTACTAACCTTCGTCAGTAGCTTACCATGATGCATTACTTGTACGTTTTTTTATAAAACAATGGAATGAAGATGAGTAAGATTATTGAACATGTGTAAAAAAAGAACCAGAGTCCAGGACTCTGATTCTTTTTAATCATTTAACTTCAATGACAAATGGATAAACATGTACGTTACCATCAAATTGAAATTCACCCCATACTTTATACAACCCCGGCTCGGCAAACGTTGTTTCAAAGACGGTTTGATCTTTTGATGTTGGATGAACATGTAAAAATTTTTCACCTGTTTCATCTAAAATAACAACGTGACCAAGTGCACCTAAATATGGTTCAGGTGTGGCTTCTTTCGTATCAAATGTAAGCGTGACAGGCTCTCCTGCTTGTAAAGGTGTTGTTGTTAGTTCCACTTCTTTTCCATCAACCGTTTTCTTTAACTCTTGATCTGGTGTTAACTGATTGCTTTCGTGATGATGCTGCTCATCACCTATATGAAGTTCAACAGGACTTACATGGTAGGCAATATTTTTTGGTTTTATATCTACAAAGACTTTATAAGCACCATTTGGCAGATGAAATTCTTTTGTATATAGACCATTTGCATGTCTCTCAGGGTGTACATGATAGTAATGATTCAAATCACTACTTACAATGATAAGGTGCATCATTTTCTCATGTGATAGCGCTAGTTCAGGTGTATCGCCTTCTTTGTCCTTTACCTCAATTGTAATGATTGCATTTTCATAGGTGACATTTGTTGTTACTTCACTTTTAGCACTATCACTATGTGCTGAATGATCCTCATGCTCATCTTTTCCATGCTGATGATCAACTTCACTTTCTTTTTGACTTGCTACTTCATGAGCATGATGACTTTCGTTTCCATTCATTTTCTCATAAAACGTATAAACACCAATAACAGCGGCTAAAAACAAGACGGCTGAAAGCCCCCACATCACGATGATTTTATTCATTTAACATCCTCCATTTTTTAAAGCTTCACTCGTTGCAAGCGTAATGCATTTAACACAACGGATACAGAGCTAAACGCCATCGCAGCTCCTGCAAGCCATGGGGCAAGAAATCCTAGAGCCGCTATCGGTATACCTAATGTGTTGTAAGCAAACGCCCAAAATAAGTTTTGTTTAATGTTTCGAATCGTCATTTTGCTCATAAAAATAGCGTCGGCTACACTCGTTAAATCTCCACGCATGAGTGTAAGGTCTGCAGCCTCCATGGCTACATCCGTGCCCGTTCCCATTGCCATTCCAATGTCTGCCGTGGCAAGGGCTGGGGCATCATTAATCCCATCACCAACCATCGCTACTTTCTTCCCTTGACGTTGAAGCTTTTTCACTTCTTCAGCTTTTCCTTCAGGTAAGACTTCTGCAATGACATGCGTAATGCCTACTTCTTTTGCAATGACTTCAGCCGTTTGCTTATTGTCACCGGTCATCATCACTACATCTAGACCCATTTTCTTTAAGCGTGTAATGGCTGCCTTCGATGTTTCTTTGATTGTATCAGCAACGGCTACGAGACCTGCTAGTTGACCATCAATCGCTACTAACATAGCTGTTTTTCCTTGATTTTCTAGTTGCTCCATTTGCGAAAGCACTTGACTCACTTCCACATGGTGCTTACTCATGAGACGACGTGTACCAATTAGAATGACCTTACCCTCGACTTCTGCTTGAAGGCCGTAACCAGGAATCGCTTCGAATGTTTGAGACTCACTCAACGAGATACCTCGTGCTTTTACTCCTTCAACAATTGCTTCTGCTAATGGGTGTTCTGAGTTACGCTCAGCTGCTCCTACAAACGTTAATAACTCTTGTTCTTCATAAGGACTCGTTACTATGACATCTGTTAACATTGGCTTTCCATTTGTAACTGTACCCGTTTTATCAAGAACGATGGTATCTAATTGATGTGTTGTTTCAAGGTGCTCGCCACCTTTGAATAAAATTCCAAACTCGGCTGCACGACCAGATCCTGCCATGATTGATGTCGGGGTAGCTAATCCAAGTGCGCATGGACATGCAATAACGAGAACCGCAATTAGCTTCTCTAATGCTTCTGCAAATTCTCCAGGGCTTACAAAGAAAAACCAAACAAGAAACGTAACAAGGGCAATTCCAATAACAATTGGGACAAAAATCCCTGAAATGACATCTGCTAAACGCTGAATCGGCGCTTTTGATCCTTGTGCTTCTTCGACTACTTTAATAATTTGAGCTAGTGCGGTTTCTTTCCCCACTTTTGTTGCTTTTACTTTTAAAAATCCATTTTTATTGATCGTTGAACCAATAACCACATCACCTACTGATTTATCGACAGGGATGCTTTCACCTGTAATCATTGATTCATCTAGAGCTGAGCGACCTTCGACAATCTCACCGTCTACCGGTACTTTTTCACCTGGCTTCACATACACGATATCGCCCACAATGACGTCCTCAATTGGTACTTGCTTTTCTTCTTCCTCTCGCAAAACTGTTGCTGTTTTTGCTTGTAGTCCCATCAGCTTTTTAATTGCTTCAGATGAGCGACCTTTTGCTTTTGCTTCAAATAACTTCCCTAATAAAATAAGCGTAATTAAAACGGCGCTCGTTTCAAAGTATAGCTCAACCATCTGCGCTCCTGAACCAATTGATTGAATGCTCACATACAGACTGTAAAAATAAGCTGCAGACGTTCCAAGAGCCACTAATACATCCATGTTGGCACTTTTATTTCGAAGTGCTTTGTACGCACCAACGTAAAACTGACTTCCAATTACAAACTGAACAGGGGTGGCAAGCGCCAATTGAACCCACGGATTCATAAATAGATCTGGAAGCCAAATAAAAGATGTGAATTCAAAGTGACTGACCATTGCCCAAAGCAATGGAATTGATAAGATAGCAGAAAATAAAAATTTCCCTGTTTGCTTTTCAATTTCCTTTTGACGATGGTCAACTTTTTCATCCTTCTTTTCCTCTAGCTGAAAACCAAGCTTTTGAATAGCTTCTTTCATATCCAATATAGAAACTTCTGATTCATTATACTCCACTTGAGCGGACTCTAATGCAAAATTAACCGTTGCAAGCGACACACCGTCTAATTTATTTAAACGCTTTTCAATTCGGTTGGCGCACGCTGCACAGGTCATTCCTGTTACATTGAAATCTGCTTTCTCAGTAACCACTTCGTATCCTAACGCTTCTACTTTCTTTTTTAATTCCTCTACATTAGTTTTTGAAGAGTCGAACGTTACGTTTGATTTTTCAAGAGCTAAGTTGACATTCGCGTCTTCTACACCGTCTAGTTTTTTTAGCCCTTTCTCAATTCGAGTCGCACACGCTGCACAGGTCATGCCTGAAATTTGGAGAGTTGTTTCCTTTTTCTGACTCATCTTTTCACTCCTCGCTCCAATATACTATGGTGGGGTATATTTTCAGCCGAAGTAAACGCGCTTTGTTAATACGCGTTTATTCTAACCATACCCTAGTATAGTATATGATTATGCTTACTCGTTCGATTTGTTACAACACCGACTAAGCTTTTTATAATCAGATTATTGTACGTCGTATCCTTGATCGTCGATTGTTTCTTTAATCGCCTCCACAGTTACGGCAGTTGAATCAAATGCAACATCAACCGTACCTGATTCTAGATTTACTGTTACGGATTTTACACCATTTAATTCTCCAACGCTACCTTCAACTGCTTTCACACAATGACCACAAGACATCCCTTTTACTTGTAATGTTACGTTTTCCATTTTACTCATCTCCTTTTACTTTTTCATTAACTTTTGAAACGTCACGAGTAATTCATCTAATACTTCCGTATCTCCTTCTTGAAGACGATCAACAACACAACCTTTTAAATGTCCTTCAAGTAAAATACGTGCTACACTATTTAAAGCTGATTGCGTGGCAGCGATTTGTGTAATTACATCATCGCAATACGTATCCTTTTCAATCATGCCTTTAATACCACGAATTTGGCCTTCTACTCGGTTCAAACGTGACACTAAGTTCTTTTTTACTTTTTCTGAATGGTGACTCTTTCTACCGCTTTCTGATGAGCAACAAACATCCTCTTCCATCTGTGGCTCAACATTCTCTGGATTCATTGACATCACATCAACTCCTTAACACAAACATACTATACCCCCATATAGTATGTAAAGTACTTTGCTTTGTTTCTTTTATTTTCACTCTAAAAGTTCTGAATAGTAAATTTACATAGATTTCATTTTATCTTTGTAGGTAGAGACTTACATTAATCATGATCTCGCTCAATTCGCTCGACACCCCAATGACACATTTGATCTAAAATTTGTCGAAGCGTCTCTCCTTCTTCTGTTAGTGAGTATTCTACTCGTGGCGGTACTTCATCATATTCCTCTCGATGAATAATATTATGCCCTTCTAATTCACGAAGCTGCTGGGTTAGCATCTTTTTTGTAATATCGGGTATTAATTTTCGCAGCTCACCAAATCGCTTTTTTCCTTCTTTTAAATGACAAAGAATCACCACTTTCCACTTGCCGCCGATGACTTCTAAAGTTGCTTCAACAGGAACATTATATTGTTTTGTAGCCATTGTTTTATCCTCCATTGTTTTATCCTCCATTGTTTTATCCTCCATTGTTTTATCCTCCATTTTTTTAAACATTTCTCTTATTTTTATATACATAAATGTAAAAGATAAAAAAGAATTAGCCAAGTGGTTACTCAAAAGTGCCTACTTAACAAGCACTTCTTTTTGCTTTTATAATAACATTGTCAACAAAACAAGGAGGTTTTATTTATGAGTAAACAAGCAGTATATCCACGTTCATTTTCTCATATCGGGATTTCAGTTCCTGATATTGAAAAAGCCGTTCAATTTTATACAGAAGTATTAGGATGGTATGTTGTGATGGAGCCATCAGAAGTAAAAGAAGATGACAGTGCAATTGGTGTGATGTGCACAGACGTTTTCGGACCAGGATGGGGAAGCTTTAAAATTGCTCACCTTTCTACAGTAGATAAAGTTGGAATCGAGCTTTTTGAATTCCCAAATAGTGAACAGCCTGAAAATAACTTTGAGTATTGGAAAACAGGTGTATTCCACTTCGCCGTTCAAGACCCTGATATTGAAGGTCTTGCAAAGAAAATCGTTGAACACGGTGGAAAACAACGCATGCCTATTCGTGAATACTATCCAGGTGAAAAACCATTTAAAATGGTGTATTGCGAAGATCCTTTTGGTGTGCTAATTGAAATTTATACACACAGCTATGACTTAACGTATTCTGCAGGGGCTTATTAACTAGAAAAGAATGCTTTTATGTAACACCCCTTGCCACTAAATCTATCCCTTTATACGAATAAATTTAGTGGCAAGGAATATTGCAAGCTGTGACAAATAGGGTGCGTTTTTCCCCTTTTGTCACAGCTTCTATTTATCATAACGAGTTAGCCATTTTTCAGCATATCGTACCGCTTCTGAAAAAGAAAATAAGTACGTACGCGCAGAACCGACTTTTCCCACTTTCATATCTCCTACTTGTAAAAAATCTGCTCCAATATCTTCAAACAACTCTTCTCGAAATGAAAGCTCACGATATGTTTTCCATACACGTTTGCCGTTTTCAATAATGGGTGCTTCTTTTTGCACTTCTGTTCGATAAGGAATACGGTACTCCGCTAAATGAAAAGCAGTCGTGTTCTCAAAAGAAGCTCCAAGTAACAACACAAATGCCTCTAGCTTATCTAATACGCCCAAAGGAGATTGTTCACCTAACCCAAAATGTAGAGAGTGATGATTAATAATGGCATTCTTCTCTTTTCCCCACGCAACAAACGAATACGCCGGATGATCACTGCGAACAACACCTGGATACGTACGAAACGTCTCCACGACTCTGCCCATTCCTATTGTTGGTGTATAGTGTTTATCATAAGCAGGCATTGTATCGCGAATCGTCCCCCACCATGATTCAGGTACAGGAGGGTTACCCCATTCACTTGGATCTGATAAATTTGTGGACTGCGATGGCATCACAATTGTTCCTTCTTCTGTCACAACATCCGTTAAAGCTTCAATGACTGCCACCGATCCGCCGTTCACCCATCCAATTGATGATAAAGACGTATGAACAAGAACCGTCATCCCCTTTTTAAGGCCGATGTTTATAAAATCCTCTCGAAGGGACTCGCGTGTACGTGGAAAATCGGTGGTTTCAACAATGTGTTTCATTCCTCTATCTCCCCTGTTTAAATAGTAGTACTATTCAAACAATATCACAACACACACTCTCTGTCCTACTTTTTTCGTATTCCAGCGGCAAAACCTGGTCCGAAAAAAGTAATCGTCGCCAGTGTTAGAGCCATTTCTTTCGGAGGTTGCTTCATCTCTTCTGCTAGCCATTGCTGAATAACACCAAGATGAGCAGAGGTTACATAGGCCATTAAATAATCAAGCGGTACACGACTATCAATGTTAGCAACTGAGCCAAGCTTCCTAAGAAAGTTCTGCTTCATAAATTCTTTTAATTTCACTTGAAAAGCCGGGTTTCCATTTGGGCCTAGCAACAGCTTCATAAACCTGCTGTTTTCTTGAATGTATTCAAATAGCTTTACGATAAATGGTAATGGTTCGCCGCGCAAATTTGCCTGAACAATATCTTCAGTAGTCGTTTCTTTTATAAACTCATGTATCTCTGCTAAAAGCTCATCTTCGCTTTGCTCAAGTAAGTCAAACTTGTCACGGTAATGCAAATAAAAGGTACCACGATTGATGTCTGCTTTTTCCGTTAAATCTCGCACTGTAACAGCTTCAAATCCTTTTTCTTCCATTAAATCTGTTAGCGCATCGCGAATCATTCGTTTCGTTCGAACAATTCGACGATCTATTTTTTCATTTGTCATCTTATACGCCCCTTTTATTAAACACTATTTGTAGATTTGTTCAGTATCCAACATTCTTTCTATGATTGATTATTGTACATCTGTTACTAATCATTATAATTTACATTGTGAGCAATAATCAACATACTGTTCATTACATGTCCGACAATCCAAAGGAGGATTTCAATTGAAGTTACTTCAAAACAAACTAACTATTTTGTCACCATTCATTGTGTTAGCCGTGGTGCTCATCTTTGCTCTTACGCTAGCACCGTCAATTCAACCAAAGCCAACCGATTTACCGATTGCTTTTGTTAATGAAGATGAAGGGGTCACACTTCCTAATGGTCAAACAATGAACATGGGAGAAAAACTTGCACAAATGATTCAACAAGAACAAGAAAACGAATTACCAATTAAGTGGGCGACTGTAAAAAATGAAGAAAGTGTTAGAAAAGGATTAGACAATCAATCCTACTATGCAGCTCTCGTTATCCCAAAGGATTTTAGTGAAAAACAAGCATCACTTCAAATATCTAATCCGATGCCAGCTAGTGTACACATTATAGTTAACCAAGGAATGAACACAATGGCGTCCACCATGGCAGGTCAAGTTTTGAACAGTGTCGTAGATAAGATGGATGAAACGATTCAAGCGCAACTTCTTCAAGGCTTTGAGCAACAAGGTAGAATCATAACCACTACGCAAGCAAAAGTACTCGCTTCACCTATTACAAAAGTTGTAACAAACGTGAATGAAACCGGTACGAATACAATGAACGGAAATGCACCGGTTGCCCTATTTCAGCCAATTTGGATGGCAAGTATCGCTGGATCTGTACTACTCTTTTTCTCAATAAAGAAGCTTTCATGGACAACTCGACGTGATGCTTTAATCGCTCGACTTGCACAAACATTTATGGGCGCTGTTCTCGCTTTATTCGCTGGATTCGGATTAACGTCCATTATCGATTTACTAGGTGTAAACATCCCTTCTTTCGTTGATACGGCTCTCTTCTTATCCGTTGCTTCCTTTAGCTTTTTTCTGATGATTTCAGCTGTGCTCTCATGGATGGGGATTCGTGGTATTCCACTGTTCGTACTTATTCTCTTTTTCGGAGCACCCTTACTGTCTATGGCACCGGAATTTATGTCACCGTTTTACAAAGATTGGGTATATTCATGGTTACCGATGCGCTTTATGGTAGAAGGACTACGTGAGCTTTTCTTCTTTCATCAAGCAGTGAACTGGAATGGTTCAATGGTCATGTTAGTTAGTATTGCAGCAGGAAGTTTTATCATTTTAGTAAGCTCTGTTTTAAAACCTGGAACAACTGTTCAGCAATCTGCTAAAACATCTGCATAATGAAAAAAGAGTGTCTCAAAAAAGGGAGATTCCGCCCTTTTGAGACACTCTTCTAAACATCAAACAGTCAATCAAAACTTTTAGTAAGGCTCTTGTTGCTCAACCCGTCTCACTTGTTCGCCCCTCAATGTCCCCTAACATCGCAATGGATGTCTCGCGGATTAATCGAGGTAAGACGTCAAAGGAATACGGCTTGTAAACACGCTCTGTCCATTTATGTCCGTCTTTTCCATATACGCCCATGTTAACAGATGGAATATTTAGCTCTCTCATCTCTCGAATCGGCAGTGGAAAGATGCTACTCATTTCTGGAAAGTTTTCGATAAGCGATGCAATTTCCTCATCTGTTTCATGAATAGATAAAAAGCTTCCATCTGCTAAATAAGGGAAAAAGCGTTTTAATTCAAATTGCTCTCCTGTTTCTTGTGCGATAAACTTCATGGATTCTTTCACAATACGAGCTAAGTTCCAATCACGCTCATGATGTTCATTCAAATAATTGTGCGGAAGATAAGGAGGTGCATAAAAGATAATGACTCTTGGCTTTTTATCTGGATCTAACTGTTGCAGTGCCTCAACCATTTTAAATGAAAGTTCTCTCACTTCTAGCCCTTCATTTTCTAAAATGACTTCTTTCATTACGTTGTCTACATCGATGCCTTTCTGTGTAAGCTCCTCAATAAATTCTGCCAAGCTTGTTACCTCCACGCTCCACGAATAACGTTTTGGTGGTAAACCTGTCCGTTTACTAAATTCTTGATAATTAGAAGCTAAGTTTGCTTCGACTTCCTGACAAGCAACGACTGCTACTTGTTTCAACTTTTCCATGACTTCTTTAGCAGTGGATTCATAAATAAAGTAATTAAAATATAAAAAGCTTCTTTTAGCTGTTTGTACATTATAAACATCTTTTTCATCTTTTTGATAAAGACAAGACGGCGGAAGGATAAGTTCTCCAGGAATATTTTCAGCTAACTCAATATTGTTATTGATTCTACGGTTAATTTCGGATGAAATGTAAGTGGGATCAATGCCCGATAGCGTATCTCCAACATGTGTTTCTCGTCCATAAATATAGAAGCTTGGCAGTAACTTCCCTGCTGCTCCAGTATAAATATATCGCTTTGTATCTCCATCATATAACGGTGTAATAAAATCTGTATTAATGGCGACAATATAATCTAGCTGTTTCTCTACTTGAAGTCGTTTTAATTCCGTTAACGATGCAATAACCCCTTTATGCTGACTTTCTTCATCCGGATTCGCCATAAACAATAAATTTCCAGGAAGTTGACCGATATTTTGCGTAAAATGCAATACATTTACTAAATGAACAGCAATCCCACTTTGCATATCAACAGACCCTCTACCAAATAACCAGTCTCCAGAATGAGCATCTTGTTTTACATCTTGATCATACTCATATTGTTTGAAATAGGCTTCTAACGCGTCTGAGTCAAATGCATAAGGCTGTAGACTACCAAAATCTTGAACACCTACTGTGTCAATATGTGCGTGGTACACAACTGTTTTTTCAGAAGATGAAAAGCCCTTCACAAACGCAAACACATTCTTTCTACCAATAGAATCATTAGGGACCAACTGCTCCCATACATACGAAGGGTTTTTCTGGAAATAAGGAAATGTGAGCAGCGTCTCTTTGATAAAATTAGCAAGTTCGACTTCTCCTTTGGTTCCATTAATACTATTTATTTCAATTAATTTACGCGTAACCGTTTCAATTTGAGCGGCCATCGTCATATCTTTTATTTGTTCATACATGTTTGTTCACCTGCTTGTCTGTAAAATGTGGGATTATGTTACGAACACCTTCTTTAATTCTGCTTTCCCCTCTTCCGTTATTACACAGCCTCTTACTCCTTTGTTTACTTCAATCAATTGTTTTTCTCTTAGCTGTTCAAGAATTCTCTTCACTTTGCCTTCTCCTACTTTTATCCCCCTATTTAAAAGCTCCTGGACAATTTTACGACGCCCAATTCCGAATGTTTCGTCAATAACGAGTAGAACTTCCTTTTCTTCAGAGCAAGTCTTCTGTTTCACATGCTCTTTCTTCATTAAATTTCCTTCCTTTAAGATATAAGAAGGTAAGTCAACTAGTGCAATCTTTTTTCTTGGCGCTTTTACATTCACCATATATTCGACAACGTTTACTAACTCTCGAACATTTCCTGGCCATGGATGAGAAAGAAAAAAATCGATGGTTTTGTTTTCCATGTATTCATGCACATGATAAATCTCTTCTCCGGAAAGGTGTGTTAAATAGTATTGCATGAGTGGTAAAATATCTTCCTGACGCTTTCTGAGTGGCACGGTATCAAGCGGAAGAACATTTAGTCGATAATATAAATCTTCTCGGAACGAACCTTCCCTCACTTTTTCTTCCAAATTCAAATTTGTTGCAGCGATAATACGCACATCGATCGGGACTTGTTCATTTCCACCAACGCGGCGAACCACTCCTTCTTGCAGCACTCTAAGTAGCTTTACTTGCAAATCTAACGGTGCGTCGCCAATTTCGTCCATAAAAATTGTGCCTTTGTGCGCCTCCTCAAATAACCCACGCTTTCCTCCTTTTTTTGCTCCAGTAAACGCTCCTTCTTCATAGCCAAATAATTCACTTTCTAAAATAGAAGAAGATAAAGCGGCAAAATTAACTGCCACAAACGGTAAATGGGACCGTGATGATTCATTGTGTATAGCTTGCGCCAATAATTCTTTTCCAGTTCCGCTTTCACCTTGAATGAGAATAGTAGAATCACGCCTTGCCATTTTTTTAGCAAGCTCCACCATTTGGATCATTTGATGATTACGTGAATAAAGATGTGAAAAACTGTAGCGAGCTACAAACTTTTGATGATTGATCTTTGTTCGAACGACTTCATCCAGCTGCTTGAGTGTGTCATAGTTTTCAAACTCCATTAAATAGCAAAGAATGTCTCCTTCTTTTTTCACTGGATCCACCGAGACAATATATGTATGGTCATTTAAAACAGCGACGGTGTCTTCATGCTCTTGAGCTAGCTGCAAATCAAACTCTGAATCTATTAATTTCAATACATTATTTCCTAATAGTGACTGTCCTTCAAAAATCCAATTCATTTTTTCATTTGTGTACGTAATACGCCCATCTTTATCGCAAAATAACAGCGCTTTCGGAAATTTATCAAAGATTGTAGACAGTAATAGATTTGAATCATCTAGCTTTTGATTTAGCTTCCATAAATGTCTCGTTAACTCAATTACATCTCTAACAAACTCTGAAGATGCAAGAACCCCTGAGTCTTGCAGTAAACCAAATTCAAACATAATTTCGGTAATCGTTGTAATATCGACTTGACGATTTCCGATATCAATAACGTGCTCCATTCCTTTTGGAGTTAGATGTGCTTCTCCTGGTGTTACTGCCACGTTGCATTCTACAAAAGAGTCAATGCCTGGATAATACGGAAAAAAGTTTAGCGATTGAAAGCCATGACTTTTCAGCTGTTCAATCGCTTCAAAGCAACTTTCCTCCGTATCATTGACTAATAATACATTGGTTTGCTCTTTTAATGAGAAAACTTGATTGATTTTTTCATAACTCAATGCTCGCCTTGCAATCATAACTTTTTTTGCACCTTGAATGTGCTTTGAACTATACTGAAAGACGATATCGCCTGTAATCAACACAACTTGATCATCAAACTGTTCATGAAGTCCCTTTTCAATGGAGTATCCTCTAATTTTCACTTGATTTCCAATGTATCGTTTCACTTGCTCGAGCACACTATGAAGCGTATTCTCTCCTAGTGAAATGACGATTAACTCGTTCACCTTTTCCACTCTTTTCACCTTCCAAAAATACGGTTCTATTTCCTATTATGAGAGAGGTAATGAAGAAGTGTCAATGACTCTCTTAGATGAGAGATTGAACGACCATTGAATGTTCAAATGTTCCTTTTCGAAGGAGTTGACCATTTTGCATAAATGCCGTTCCATTAATAAAAACATCACGAATAGCAAACTCGCTATCTAAAAGAACGAGATCGGCATACGCCTTTTCGTGAAGTTGACCTCGATTTGGATATAAACCTAATCCCTTAGCCGGGTTAACGGTAAAAGGTAAGAGGGCTTTTTCTAAAGGTAGTCCTTCTTGATGAACGAGTTCTTTTAACGTCTCTATATTCGGTTCGAATCCAGCTACACCTAGCCCCGTTAATTGTCCTTCTTCATTGAAAACTGGTAAACTTCCATTTGCATCAGAGCTGACTGTAATCTTGTTCAAATCCACACCGCGCTCAAGCAAATAGGAGATCGCTTTCGCTGGTGTATATACTTCGTTTTCTTTTACGAGATTTATGTTAGATGTTACATCAATTAAACCGCCTCTTTTTGCAAACTCTACAGATGCCTCTAACAACCGTTCATTTCGGTTGATATGCGTTGGGCTAAATAACTGAATCGGTAAATCCGTCTCTTCTAAAACTTGATAAATGGATTCATATAAGCCTTTTCCATTTCCCATGTGTAAATGAATAAACCCTGGCTTTTTAGCAAGCATAGATGCTACTCTCACATGTGCCGCCATTCGTTTTAACTCTTCCGTTGTTACATAAGAAGAGCGATGATCTTCAATCGCTAACTTTAAGCCTAGCACTTCATCAATAAATAAAATATCATCTCTTATTTCACCTGTAATGGTGGTCGGTGGATAACCATATCCTCCCGTTAATGCATACGCATTCATTCCTTCTTCTTTTAGAGATTTTGCTTTCGCTAACAAGCTTTTTGCACTTCTTGCTAAATCATTTGTCCCTAGTAATCCAACAACAGTTGTAATACCATTTTGCACGAGGGAGCTTAACTGTACTTCAGGTGTACTCGTTGAAAAGCCACCTTCCCCACCGCCACCTGTAATGTGAACATGACGATCAATGAGCCCTGGTACACAATACGTGTTACGACCGTCCACAATTGAAACGTCAACACCGGTGATCGTAATATCATCATCTATTTTGACGATACGCTCACCCGTTAATAGCACATCTTTTTTCCCTATATAGGTTGGTGCATATAGCTCGGTTTGCTTAATAAGTGTAAACATCATACCCCTCCTACTGTTTAAAGCTTCATGTCTGCTTCTTGCTTCTCCGCATGTTTTGTTAACGAACCATTGATTTTTTCGATTGAAAAGCCTGTATAACCAAAAATAATCGCAAAGATAAATCCGACGTAACACATCACTGCCCATGGCAAGTATTCAAGAACCGGTACCCCTAATGTACTCGACATGTACACTCCTGCCATTGACCAAGGTACAATTGGTACAACAACCGTTCCAGAATCTTCTAATGTTCGAGATAAGTTTTTCGGATGAAGCCCTCGCTCTTCATATACCTTTTTAAATAGCTCGCCTGGAATGAGAATAGATAAGTATGAGCTTCCTGTTGTAACCGCCATCGTGATGCATGATAAAACCGTTGCTAGTACAAGGCTTCCTGTTGTTTTAGCTTTTTCATTGATTTTTCCTAATACGACTTCTAAGCAACCAATTTTACTTATAATTCCTGCAAATGCAAAAGCACAAAACGCAATAAGTGTTGTCCCCATCATCGCATTCATACCACCACGATTCAATAATCGCTGTACATCTTCTGATATTGTTGTAGGATCAAGTCCAGCACTCGCTGCCATGCTTACGTTAAATCCTTGTACCGTTGAGATAAACGCATTTTCAAGAGAAATTCCTTGAAGAAACACAGCTAATAAAATAGCGGTGATACACGAGATCAACATAACTGGAATCGTCGGATACTTTAAAATAGATCCTGCAAGTACAATAATGACCGGAATGAGAAGAAGCACATGCCAATCAAACATAGTCGTTAATGTCGACATCATTATCTCTAACTTTTCTGGATTAGAAGCTGAGCCTTCCTGTGCTATGTTTCCTGCAAAAAAGTACACAATCATTCCGACTACCGCAGCCGGTACAGATGTATAAAGCATATGCTTAATATGTTCATATAGATTGCTTCCTGCGGCTGCTGGCGCTAAGTTTGTTGTATCTGATAATGGAGACAACTTATCCCCAAAATAAGCACCTGCAACAACCGCTCCTGCCGTAATGGGTAGTGAAACCCCTTGTGCAATCGCAATGCCCATAACTGCCACCCCAATTGTACCTGCTGAGCCCCACGATGTACCTGTAAATGTTGAAATAATAGCCGTTACGATAAAGGCTGTAATGATTAAATAGCTTGGTTCAATTAGCTTAATGCCATAGTAGATCATCATTGGAATGGTTCCAGATGCCATCCATGTTCCAATCAAAATTCCAACCGTAATTAAAATTAAAATAGCTGGCATCGCTTTTGTCGTTTTCTCAACAATACCATTCTGCATCTCTTCCCAACTTACCCCTAATTGTTTTCCGATTATCGCTGCAACAATTGCTGCAATGATGAGAAGTGGTTCAGCCTTTAAGTGAAATACTCCATATCCGATCCCCAATAATAAAAGCATCGCTATAATTGGAGTAATGGCTTGTAAAAAGCTTGGTTTTCGTTTCATGCTCGTTCCCCCTCTTTTTAATAAAGCGTGTTCTCTTTTTTAACATGCAAATACCGTGCCAACTTTTCTTCAGGTAGCGATCATACTCACTTTTTCTACTCGTTTCAGCCGTTAACCCTGTGCATCTTTCTACAGAAGTGAAAATATTCAGGTTTTTATCACTATTTCTTCTACCTTTTATCCCATTAATTGACCATTCGTATCCCGTTTTTGTCCCATTACACGTTTAACTCTTGCTAAAATAAAAAATAGGATGCGTCAAGTGGGGCTCTTTTGACACATCCTATTTTTAAAACAAGTGAGAATAGCTTAAATAAAACATCGAAACCGCAATCACTGGAAATAAATAGCGATACACTTTATTACGATCATTTGGAAAAAACGTGCGTATTGTAAAATAAACGCCTAGTACCAAATAAATAAAATAAAAATACGGGTCTCTACCTAAAAAAACAGATAGTAAACCAATGATTATAACAATAGCTCCAATTACATTTTCAACTATACGTGACTGTAAAATAACCATTCCTCCTACAATTATGTTCACAAACCTACATGTTATTTTACTATTAATGCTTCATTATCGTAAGAAAAATGATAAAGATCAATCAATCATGTATTTTGTCAAAAAACTCCCACATCATGCGACTTGCATCAATACCTGTTGGATCTGTATATGTACCTTCTTCTTTTCCACCTGACCAGGCATGCCCCATCTCTTCGATGATATATTTTTCCAGTAGAACAGTTCCATCTTCACTCTTATATTTGTACGCTGTGTAGTTTTTCCCGAAAGGTACTTCTCCATGAATTATTTCAACTTCTTTATCATGAATCCATCCGTCTATTTTTCCATTTTCAACTAAGTCATTTGTTGTTGCCCACTGTGTAATCACTTGGTCACTATTAATAGGTGCCACGACTGTATCTGAACTACCTTGAAAGATAATAATCGGCATCGCTTTTTTAAATTCTCCCATTGCTTCATAAGCCTTTATCCCCTGCGCGACGGGATCTGGGCCACCTTTCATCATGGCGGCAAGCGCTTGTGTAACACTTGTCGCTGCCTTGTATTCTAAGCCAGCTCCCACTCCTATGCCTGAAAACACATCTGGATATGTTACACCTAATACAATGCTCATCGCTCCTCCTGCTGAAAGGCCAGCTACGTAGACACGATTTTCGTCAATTGCGTACACTCTCTTTACTTCTTTTACCATTCCAGCAATAAGCGCTGGCTCTCCTACTCCCCGCTTTTGGTGATGTTTATCAAACCAGTTCCAGCATTTATTTGGATTAGCAGATAAATGCTGTTCTGGATACAATACAATAAACTGATTCTCTTCTGCGACAACATTCATATTTGTTCCTGTCGCAAAATCGTCTGCATTTTGTGTACATCCGTGAAGCATGACCATAAGCGGCAACTTCTTGTCTCTTTCATAATTGCTAGGTACGTAAAGCATGTACTTTTTGCCTTCATACATATGTACAGTAAATGAGTCACTCAAGTGTTTCCACACACCTTTCTCGCCTCGCTTTTTGCTAGACTGTCATACAACTATTTATGAATACGTTCGGCATCAAGTCCCAAAATATGCTAATATCCCCCATCCTTATAATACGAGTTATACCCTTTAAATTCCTTCATTAAATGAAAAGCTTTACAAAATAACTTTCATCATTCGCATTCTTTCTTTGGAATCATGGTACACTTTGTACGTAAAAGAATGTATAAAAGGTTGGGGTCTTCATGAAACGTTATTTTAAAATTGGGGAAATGGCTAAAATGTTTTCTATCTCACAAGCTACTTTACGGTATTATGATGAGATTAATTTATTTAAACCAAATTATAAAAATCATGACAATCAATATCGCTACTACTCCATTGAACAATTTGTTGTCTTAGATACGATTCGCTTTTTACGAAGAATTGGCTTTAGCGTAAAAGATATTCAAGCTCATATGAGTGACAGAACAACTTATCATACAAGACAGCTATTTAAAATGAAATTAACGACATTACAACAAGAAATAAAAGAACTACAACGAGCAGAAAGAAAGCTACAGCAAAAAATTAGTGTTATTGAAGAGGGTGAACACTACTATCATGCAAATGAAGTCGTGTTTAAACAATTTGATAAGCGTCCCATTACCATCATTTATAGAGAAAAGGAGTTTGACCTTAGCTTCCTTGATTTATACATCCGTGAGCTTGGTCGAACATTACCAGCAGAGCACCCTGGGTTTTTTACCGGTGATATTGGTATGCTGGTTGCAAAAGAACATCTCCTAGCAAACAATATTCAATATTCAGGTGTTTTTTCTCTTTTAGAAGATGAAACGGCACCCACTGTTTTTTTACCAGAAGGGACGTATGCATGCCTCGCTCATATCGGTCCATATGAATCTCTTCCTGAAACATACGAAAAATTATTTAAGGTGATTGATCAAGCTGGCAAAAAAATTGTCGGTGATGGATTTGAAATTAGCATGATTGATGAAACAGCTGTAGGTAATGCTGAACATTATGTCACTTCTGTTCAAATTTTAGTTGAATAATATTCTTTTCTTGACCTTCATGTAACATGAAGGTTTATGATATGAGCAGAATCAGATTTCAGGAGGATGTTTTATGAGTGACTCTAACATACAACACCAATCAGTGCGTACTACCTTTTTTCGTTATTTAATTCCTACACTTATTGGAATGATGCTTATGTCTATTAATGTGGTCATTGATGGCATTTTCGTCGGAAACGGCATTGGTTCGGTTGCCCTTGCAGCGGTTAATTTAACGACACCTATCTTCTCCATTATTATTTCCCTTTCACTCCTAATTGGGATTGGTGGTGGGGCTTTGTTTTCAATGGAAATGGGACGTGAAAATTCAGAAAAAGCAAAACAAATTTTCACTCATTCTTTTGTACTTGTGCTGCTAATTGTCAGCCTTGTTTCAATTACTGGCCTTCTATTCCAAGACTCTCTAGCTCAACTACTTGGGGCTAATGCTGATACCATGCCATATGTAAAAGATTATATGAATGTGCTACTTCTATTTGGCCTTTTTATGGCACTTGAAAATGTACTAAGTGTCTTTGTGCGAAATGATGGAAATCCAAACTTAGCCATGATTTCACTCGTTGTTACATCAATTGTGAATATTATCTTAAATTATTTCATGATTTTTGTATTCGATTTAGGTGTTAAAGGAGCAGCGCTTGCTACAATTATCGCAGCCTTTATTGGCTTACTTGTTCTTGCTACACATTTTTTCCGTAAACAATCGACTCTTGCTTTTGTATCTTTTTCATTTGATAAAAAGCTTGCAAAGCAAACGGCCTCCATTGGGTTTCCAAGCTTTTTATCCGAAATGGGTATGATTGTTTTCGTGTTAGGTTACAATCTTGCCATGGGGTATTATATGGGTACTCTTGGCCTATCGGCATTTTCAATCGTGAACTACTTACATGCCTTTATGTTTTTAGCTTTCATTGGCATCGGTTCATCCATTCAGCCTCTTATTAGCTATTATCACGGGGCAAAGGAAAAAGATCGAATTCAACAAACGATTTCCATCGCTGAGAAAACATCGTTTGTGCTAGGTGCCTTTTTTATTATAATCGGATTTATTTTTACTACTTCGCTCGTTTCTCTTTTCGGAGATCATTCAGTAAAGCTGTCAGCTCTTGCATCAGAAGGAATTCATCTGTTCTTTATTGGATATTTATTTACAGGCGTAAATTTCGTCTACATGACGTACTATCAGTCGATTGGCGAAGCTCGCCCGTCCATTTGGATGACAATCGTGCGTGGCATTGTATTGCCTGTGTTAGCTCTTCTTATTTTACCGATATTCCTTGGTGTAAAAGGCATTTGGCTTGCGGTTCCTGTTTCTGAATTTCTAATGTCTCTGTTTGTTATGACGATCGTCCGCAAACGTGTCGCTGAGCAGAATAAGAATTTGAACTCAAAATCAAGCTCTACTTATCTTATAAGTGATAAATAAGAAAGAGATAATAAAGGGGATGTTTCAAATGAGGTGCTTTTTGCTCCTTTTGGAACGTCCCTTTTTTCTTTTTGAATACGTTCATCACACGGGTATTGCCAACGGTAGCAGCACATTCAAATTTTGTTCTTTCGTACAGGAGGCGTACAATACGAAGTACATGAAAGGAGTCTCTGTAATGGCAGTACCGAAAAAACTTTTAATTGACATTGAATCTTATCCATCGCTTACCTTTCTTCCGCTCGGTCGTAAAAATAAGTCCGTTCGTTCTCTAGCGAATGACCATACAAAAGGTGTATTAACTCGATTAAATAAAGCTGTTGAAGTAGCATTGTCCGAGTATGTCGAAGATGATATTCAATTACTTCAAGCTTTTTTATATGATGAAACAAAAGGTGGCCTTCCTGTTCCTATTACAAAACAAGAAGAAGTGTATCCATATCTTTGGAAAGCAGATGCCTTTTTATGGCGCACTTTTAGTGAACAAAAAGGAATTCCTATTCATTCAAATGAATTTTATACAAATTCCTTCGTTACCATGACAAAAGAACAGCTTGAAACGTATATAAAACAAGTGATAAAAAGCTATATGTTTTGTGCACGCATCCATGATACAACACGACGAGATTGGCTTGGTCATGTTAATAAGCGATTTCACGAACACCCAATTGTAGCTCTTTATCATAAAAACAGAGATGACATTGTAGCGATTGAGGCAGCAAAAACATCCCCACTTCTATTTTTAATGAAAAATCCCGATCAAATCGCTTTTTGGCGTAGTCGCATTGAGATTATTATGCGACCCTTTCGATCGATGTCACTCAATGTGTTTGAGCAGGGATTATTTGCTTGCCCTCACGAAATGACAATTGATCTTAATGAAAATGAAGAAACAATGCGCATACTTTGTGATAAGTGTGGGGTTGAAATGACTTATCATGTAGCTGATGATATTGTTACATTAAAAGACGATTATAACGTTATACTTACGAGTAAACGACTTCATACAACAAGAAGACAATTCACAGATATAATGAAAGATAACCCTCATGTTGTTGATAAGCTTTATTTGCTTCAAGAATGGAAACAGATTTTAGCGAAACAACAGCCGTTACTCACTCAACTCAAAGACATCTACAGTGAGATAAATGACTATATGATCCATTCACGCTCAACGATGGACGATCCTTTTTTACATTTTCTTTTTAAAGTTAAGCGCAGCTCGATTCCCGATTGGCCTAGTGAATCTATGTCATTACCTTGGTTTGCTGAATGGCACCTTGATGACATATCGATGATGAATGAGCTGTACACGTTTAATGTTTATCTACAAGAAGAAAAATTGATTAAGAAGTTACATGAATCGGTGAAAGAAGCGACAGATACACTTGAAGAAACAAAACAAGCATTCTTCACCAACTCTTTAAAAGTCGGGCGCATAGATTTCTCTCCTGTTGACTTGCATTCTCTTCTGCAACTCGTGAAAGAAATCGGAGCAACCGAAACACAACAAACGTATATCGCTATTTTAAGCGGCCAACTCTCAAGCACCCTTCGCCGTAAACAATATGACCAGTTAACCGCTTATAGTATGCTGAAGCAAATGAAACAGAAATACTTGCTGAACTTGTTTTCACAACTACAAGAATGGCAGCTAATCCAAAAAGAACGAGTTGGATTCTCACTCACCACTAAAGGACAGCGTACTTTGCAGCTTTTAGCACATCATGAGTAAATTTCTATTGATTATCCAAATTATGGTTTGGTATAGTGAAAGTGGAGATGTCATGGAAGGGGAATCTAGATTCTACATGTGGAATACTTTGTAATGGTTCATTAAGTTGATACTACCTACTTGTACAAACACGGGATAGGTATGTCCATTTATACCATACAAAGGAACGCATGGTTCATGTTATTAAAGACCAAGCGGATACTTTTTGCGGTATCCGCTTTTTTGTGTCAATTACATCTCTATACATGTACAATGATCGCTCCTTTATTTAGGAGGAATTTATAGATGACGAATCAAAAAATCGCTGTTATTACGGGCGCAAGTCGTTCAAAAGGTATTGGAACAGCAATTTGTAGAGAGTTAGCAAAAAGCGGCATTCACATTTTCTTTACACATTTATCTCACTATGACGAAGCTACAGGCTATGAAGATGCTGCTTCATACTGGCCTCACACACTATGCAAAGAACTGCGACAATATGGAGTAGAAGCTGAACATATGGAACTTGATTTAACACACCCTAACGCTCCTGCCCTTCTTTTAGATGAAGTAGAAAGAACACTAGGAATCCCATTCATTTTAATCAATAATGCGACTCATTGTGTGGAAGTTGGATATGAGCAGCTAACGACAAAAATCATGCAAGACCATTGTGCAGTGAATGTAACAGGAACATGTATGCTGACGGTGGAATTTGCAAAACGAGTACAGTCTAATGGTGGTCGAATTGTCAACTTTGTGTCAGGTCAAGATAAAAGCCCAGAACCTGGTAACTTAGCGTACATTACAACAAAGGGTGCCATTTCTGCTTTTACACGTTCACTCGCTGTTGAATTAGCTCGTCACCATATTACTGTCAATGCTGTTGATCCTGGTCCGACTGATTCTGGATGGATGACTAATGAGATTCAATCTTTTCTTAAACCAAAGTTTCCAATGGGACGAATTGGCTTACCAGAAGATGCTGCTCGTCTTGTCGCCTTTCTAGTCAGTGATGAAGCCAAATGGATTACCGGTCAAATCATTCATTCCGACGGTGGATTTTGGGATTGATAACAAAAAAACGCTATCTCTACATTAACTAAAATTAAAAAAATTCTTTCATAGTATCTATAGCCCTTATCCATCTATCTACTGATTTTACTGAAGTTTAGAGATAAGGGCTTTTAACTATTCAATCTTTCCCTTCAAAACTACCTTTTAATACTAAAGTATTTACAAGAGTTTTCTAGTGTTATCTTCATATCAAAGCAGCATCTTCCATAAGAGAAAGACGTTTCGGCCTCTTCATTCTCTTCTATTTAGCAATTCGAATGAGGTCCATATCCTTACTCTCTATACCCTTTGAAAATGTCAGTTTTGTTTTAAATTGATAAGAAAATTCCTTTGTTGAAGGTTCCATTACAGACGGTAGCTGAAAGGTAAATGAAAGCTTGCTACATTGTTCTGGATAAATATAAGTCGATGTCAAAATGCTTGTTGTATCAATAATTTCTTCCGCTCCTGTATGATGATTTACTTTAACTAAATCGCAATCGATACGTTTAATATGCTGTTCAACAGTCCCTCCTTTAATATCAAAATGACCATAAATCGTTTCACCTGTTTTATATGTTGTTTTTGGTAATAGTAAGTCAATTCGTGCAGATCCAACCCCTAAAAGGGACATGTATTTTCTTAAAATCAATGTACATCCTCCTGTTAAAATTTAATGAATTAATGACTTGAATACTTATGCTTCTTGTTGTCGTTATATGTTTCAGTTAAGTAAATATATTTTTCATCTATTCTTCTTTCAATTTGTTCTAGCTTCTTTTTATCTAGTAATATCGCTTCTTTATTCTCTTTGACTAATTGTAAAAAATTCTTTTTCATCTTCTCGTTTCCCCTCTCATCAAATTGTATCTGGTTCACTTCCTAATCATTTGATGAAGAATAAAGAAAAAAGACCTTCACCATCTATGGTAAAGGTCTAAACATAGAAAAGACCTTTACCCAATTAGGTAAAGGTCTGGCTAACAACTTGACGTTGCCAGTAACGCCGAGAGTGTAATCACTCTGAAATGACGACATTACTGTAAAAGCTACTCCCCTTTAGGGAACCGATTCAACTGTATATCTGAATTCTATGACAATTCTACTTATTTGTCAACAAAAATCTTAAAAACGATTATTTAGCCTGCATATCAGCTTCATGAAGGAGCATTAACTTTTGAAAAAGAGATGATCCAATTAACCATTCCACTTCTTTCAGCTTCTTCTCACTTGCTTGCGTCGGCACCATATGAAATTGAACGAGCGTTACCACATCTTTTATAAACGCCTCATCATAGCCTAAAGCAAACAACCAATACGCAGCGAGTTGCGCCGATACATGCTCATGGCCAATGAAATTGGCATACCTTGTCTTCTCGCCTTTATAATTGCAAAACGATTTACAAAATGCCTTCCCAAGGTCATGAAAAAGCGCTGTCCACAACAGTATCATATCTTCATTTTTAGTATCTTCTTTCACCTTTTCATATACATAATACGTGTGACGACTAACAGAAAAGCTATGATAAGACGAATCTTGTGGCAAGTCATAAATACCTTGAAAGTCAGGAATAATCCGAGCTAGTTCTGTGAAAAGAGTATCGTGATCTACCTCTCCTAACATAAGTTTTTCTAAAATGTTTCGTGAATCTACTACACTTGTAAAAGTAGGTGTTGTGAATCGAATTTTGTGCCATCCTTCGTTTAAAACAGGGACTTGAAGTGATTTATACATTCGCTCAATGACAAATTCTCCTACTTTTCGATTTCTCTGTGCATTTCGTACTTTTGTTGTAGAAATATGTTCATTTACATAATAGGCAATCTTTTCGTTTGCTTTAATCACATGTTGAATGAGATGTCTACGCTTTTTACGCCCCACATTTGTTGCATCATAAATTACGTTTTCCCCATTTCCGATTAAGTGATTGGCTCGCTTGTTCATCGTCTCAAAAATCAGGTTATTGTCTTCTTGATGATCCATCTTTTGAAATAGTTCCTCTCGAATGGCATCAGACGAAAGAATAATCGCATTGTGGACTTCCGCTAATGTCACCGCAAATGTCGATTTCCCGCTTCCTGGTAAGCCTATAAGCATGATAAATGTGCCCACACTAGTCATTCCTTTTCGTTAAATTGAAACAAACTCTCCATATCGCCTATAAATATGTTCACGTAAATCATTGTCACTCAATTTGTTATCATACGCTTTAAAAAGTAAATAGCGAATGTCTTTTGGAACTTCTGACACTACATAGGTCGCAACATCTTTTCGATTATTTGCTGTTTCATTTGCTTTTCTTAACCAAGATACAATTGTTTCATTCAGCTTTTGAAGTTCAATGTTTAAAACCGCTTGAAACTGCTCTAACTCTTCCCGAAATTCTTCTGGCATTTTAATTAGCAGTGCTTCCATGTTGTTGTTTTTCCAATGTTCCGCTTTCATTTTAGAAGATAATCCATACGCTATTTTATGAATATCTAAGTAGTGATCACCTTTTACTTTTAAGCGCTTTCCATTTGGCCACCTTAATACCCAACCTTCACTGTTATGGGTTATTTCACTCTTTAACTTTACCGCCTCTTCAATCGTTAACTTCACTTGTTCGGTAACTGTCATTCCAAGCTTTTTACCAAGTAGTAAAAGCTCTTCATACGAATAATCATATCCTGTAAACCGATGAATAGCACCAATAATAACTAAGTCCGATAATCCATTGTAATTCACCACTACTTTCGTACGGGGATCGATAATTTCAACAAGTAAAGTTAATTCATCTGGTATTTGAACAGTAGCATATTTGCTTTCCCAAATATGCTGTGCGACTTTTGCTTGCTCTGACTCAAATGACCCTCGGGTTGCCCAATGAATTTTTCCATTTACTTTGTAACTAATTCCTAACGAACCGTCGTGTTTCACTGTAAATTCAGGAACTTCATGAAACGGAATACCCTCTTCATACTCAGGTAATTCACCATAATTAAAAAACTTCGGAAATGGCCTTGCTACAATTTCTCCTGTCTTTTCATTAAGAATTAATCCTCTACATGCAAGGGTTACATCATTCCAACGCTTCTCATAGGTCACGTGCTCGGTATAATTTAAGATTACAACGTCCGTGTGAAGAGGATGTATTCGTCTTGTTATGTACTTTTGTTCCACTTCAGACATATATACATCTTTTTCAAACATTTCGTTCTCTCCTTTACAAAGTTTCTTTTCATCTTACATTTCTGTCTATTGTATCATTCTTTTACTTTCTATAACTTTCTTTACACGATGAATAATTGAACTATTTTATAGCAAAAGATAGATTCTTATCTACAGCATTTTATAATCGATACAAAAAAGGCTAAAAACAAGCATAGTAATTCGGCATTTTCCTAATTATTAAACTTATGTAAAGATACATCTTAACTCTTGAATATAGAAATTAATCAATGTTACAATTGCTATGTTTTTCGATATCGGAATCCGAAATCGATTATCGAAATTAGGAGGTGGCCACCTTGGAAGATAAAGTATTACGAAAGTTATTTTTAGGTTTTATCCAAATTCACATTTTGCATCATGCTAAAGAGCACCCTGTATTTGGCTCATGGATGCTTGAAGAACTTCAAGAGCATGGCTACAACATTAGTCCCGGCACACTTTATCCTATTTTTCATTCCATGGAGAAAGATGGACTATTGACCCGTGAAGATAAAAATGTAGATGGAAAAATAAGGAAATATTATTCCACTACTAAAAAAGGTAGCCTTGTACTCGTTGAAGCTCGCAACAAAGCGTATGAATTATTCAAAGAAATTAAAGATTAAGTAGAAAGGAGTTTATTATGGCTGAAAAAAACACGAAGACAGACTTTCGCTCGTTACTAGAAATCTTATTTATCTCAACACGTCTTGGACTCACCTCCTTTGGTGGTCCGGTCGCTCACTTAGGTTATTTTCATGAAGAATATGTTCGCAGACGTAAATGGCTCGATGAAAAAAGCTATGCTGATTTAGTTGCTTTATGTCAATTTTTGCCTGGGCCAGCTAGTAGCCAGGTTGGCATAGGTGTTGGTGTAATACGCGGAGGGATAATAGGAGGCATTCTAGCATTTATCGGTTTTACATTACCATCGGTCATCGCACTCATCATCTTCGCTCTAATACTCCAAGGATTAAACGCTGGAGAAGTAGGTTGGATTCAAGGATTAAAAATTGTAGCCGTTGCAGTCGTAGCGCACGCCATTCTTGGTATGGCTCAAAAATTAGCACCAGATTTACAACGAAAGGCCATTGTATTATTCGCTTTAGTTGTCACGCTATTATTGCAAACTGCTTTTACACAAGTTGGGGTTATTTTATTATCAGGTATCATTGGGTACTTGATTTACAGGAATCAAACAAATATGGATGATTCACGCTTATCGTTTCCTATTTCTCGTACATTTGGACTTGCTTGTTTAGCTTTATTTTTTGGTTTACTTGTCTTACTTCCTATCTTACGAGAGTTGACATCATCAGAGTGGATTGCGATGTTCGATAGCTTTTATCGTTCAGGATCGCTAGTATTTGGTGGTGGACACGTTGTTCTTCCGCTATTAGAACGTGAATTTGTGCCAACAGGCTGGCTAAGTGATGAAGCATTTTTAGCAGGTTATGGGGCGGCTCAAGCTGTTCCTGGTCCATTATTTACATTTGCCGCTTATATTGGCGCTGTCATCAATGGATGGCAAGGTGGATTACTAGCAACCGCTGCAATCTTCTTACCTGCATTCTTACTCATCCTTGGAACACTACCATTTTGGGATTCACTTCGTCGTAATCCTAAAGTTCAAGGTGCATTAATGGGTGTAAATGCAGCGGTTGTTGGCATTTTAATCTCTGCTTTCTATCATCCCATTTGGACGAGCTCCATTCTAGCACCCATTGATTTTGCATTTGCGGCAATTTTGTTTAGTATGCTCGTCTATTGGAAACTGCCACCTTGGGTCATCGTATTAACTGGTGCAATTGGCGGTACTTTATTAACTTTTATTTAACATAGTATCTAAAAAGCTGATTTTACTGAATCAGCTTTTTTATTATGGATTTTATCCATCTCTTCCTCATGCATATCTTGTTCACAAACTATTTATACTATCATTATTAAAAAATAAGAGGTGTATGAGTTGAATACAGATGGACGCATCGTTACATTAACATCAGGAGAAGTTGGCTCATTATGGTCTGGCTATATTGGGGAAACCCTTTTATCTTGCGTAATGAAAAGCTTTCTTCACAATGTAGAAGATCGTGATGCAAAAAAAATATTACAGCTTAATAACGAATATATCCAAAAACGCATTCAAACTTATCAACATCTTTTTGAAGCAGAAGGTATGAAAACACCTCAAGGATTTAACGATTCCGATGTCTTTCTAGATGCACCAAGAATGTTTTCTGATAAGTTTTATTTGTTCTACTTAAAAGAAATGAGCCGAGCATCTATGATTAACTACTCAAACGGATTATTTGCTTCACACAGACGAGATATTCGGATGTTTCTTCTACAAAACATAAATGAGTATGCAAACGTATTTAACAGTGCCATGGAAGCTCTTTTAGAAAAAGGCATTGTTATTCGGACACCTAGCATTCCAATTCCTACTCAAGTTCAATTTGTTGACAGCAAGGACTTCTTAGGCAAACTCCGAGGACCTAAACGCCCTATTTCTGCTCAAGAAATTAAGGAAATATACATAAATTTAGATACGAATATGCTTGGAAAATCTATTATGATTGCTTTTAGCCAAGCTGCAACTTCAAATGATTTACGTGAATACTTAGTACGTGGCCGTAAAATTGCTCACAATCACATTGAATTATTTATCAATATGCTAACAGATGAAGACTTGCCTTCTCCACAGCTTTGGGACCCGGAGGTAACGGAATCACGCATAGCGCCTTTTTCAGAAAAGCTTATGCACTATCATACAGGGCTTGCCGCTGCCAGTGGTTTAGCCAATTATGGAACAGCAGTGTCACAAATTGCAAGAAAAGATATTTCTTTAGCTTTCGCTCGCCTTATTGTAGAAACAGCCAAGTTTTCCCTTGACGGAGCCAATCTAAGCATAAGAAAAGGTTGGCTTGAACAACCACCTCTTGCAGCTAACCGTGATAAGTTATCGAATGATTAACAAAAGGCATGACCAACTAGTGGTCATGCCTTTTATATTTATTCTTAGTTTTCAAAGTCTTGTGCTAAAAGTGCACGATAAACAAAACTTGCGAATTGAGCACGTGATACCGGTTCTGTCGGCTTAAATTCTGATACAACCGTTACTTCGTTTTGTGCCAAAATTTCAATATAATCTTGGAATTCTGGAAACGCCTTATCTAAGTCTTTAATGTTTGTTTGAGCTCCCTCGACATAGTCAAGACCAAATTCTTCTACTAATACTTTTGCCATTTGCTGACGCGTAATGTTTTTAAATGGCATAAAATATCCGTTCGCTCCTGTCATGACACTCATTTCGTGCATTAAGTTTGCTGCTACTACTAATTCTTTGTCTGAATAGGTAACAGGTAAGTCTTTAAATACTTGCATACTTGGTTCTTCATCCACATAGTAGAAACGTGAAATCATTTTTGCTGTTTGACCACGAGTAATGTGATTGTTTGGCTTAAACGTCCCATCCTCATAGCCTGTAATGATTTCTACATCAGTAAGGAATTCAATTGCCTCATAGTGTGGATGGTTTGTAGGTACATCACTGAATACGGATTGTGCACTTGCGCTAAATGGAAGCGCTGAGCTAGCTACAACCAAAGCAGCTGCTGTTGTTGCAACTAATTTTTTCAACTTGTTTTTAAACATTGCAAAACCCCCTAATTTGGTAGCTCAACTATTATATAGAATAGACAACAAAACGACTGCCTCATCTATCTAGAAAATAGTACCATGAGAAAACTTTCTATTAAATAGGTCATCCGTACTTAATAACAAGCTTTCATTATCCATTATAACCCATTCTTTTAACCTATTAAATTTCATATTTTTATCTCTATTTCTATCTTTTGTATAAATAAACAGTAAAAATGCTCAGCTCTTAAAAAGCTGAGCATTTTTACTATCCGACAATTGCTAATACACCAAGAACAGACACGGTGAAAATTAAAGCTATATGCCCGATAATAAGCCAAGGTTTATATTTCCCTCTGCGTGCTTTAATTGCAGTAATAAAGCCAATAATAGGCGTAATGGTCATAATAATAACCCATATTTTTCTTAAAATATCTGAATCTAAATAAAAGCCTGTTAGCATAACGATAAAAAGTATAATCGTTAAGAAAAATAAAAACCCAGGTATAAATAAAGAAATCCCTCTACCTCTCATGACTATCACTTTCTTTCTATAAAATTACACGTACCTATTAACCGTAACATGTTCAGAACTATTTGACAATATCACAGGTAGATATTAAGAATGTCCCAAAAGGCAGTACAATTTTAAAAAGTGGTTTAATCGATCCTCTCTTATTTAATTTGACTAAAGGTTAAAGGCAAGAAATGTTGAGGGCTAACCCACATTGTGTGGCTCCTATTTAAAAGGAAAAACTTCGGTTGTCTCAATGTTTCCTTTTATTTTTGTAATATGCACAGGCATTCCTTTTAACCAGTCTCCAAATGAGAAAATAAGTGGTTTCGCATTCCCTCCAATTCCAACGATGACTTTTAGCTCGTTTGGAATATAAACAGCCGTATGAATGGTTCCAGCCGAGTTGTGATAATCACTTTTAAAAATAGGACGTTCTGATGAATTAAATAATGTAAATGCATCAAGAGCTGTTAATGTATCTGTTGCGTGTTCTTCTAAATGAGCTAATCTTTCTTTCGATTCTAGAAGATGATGACGATTTTCATCTCGTAACCCATCGAAATGATTCGTACAACTCATACCTTCTCCTCTTTTTACAAAAATACCTCGCCCAGACGCTTCTACAATGGCTGCATGTCCATTTGAATCATAAATGGAATAATTAAAAGCATGTCGGTGCGGAATCTTTTCTAATAAGGTAATAGCCTCGTCCGTTGTCGCACACGTGTCTAAAAGAAAGCGAGCAATGGTACAACAAATAAATCCATCCACTTCTCTTCGTCGATTTACAAAATGATAGCCAACGACAAGCCCCTTTTCATTCATTCCATCAATTCGCCCAATCATTCGTGTTGCAAAACCAATACTTGCATACGCTGATGTTGGCTTCCAAATAAGAAAGCGTCCTTCATATGTTTTTGGATGATAATCATAATTCCGAGCGTAATAACCATGTTGCATAAGGGCAGAGCATCCTGACTTTTTCCAGTGTTGTTGATAGCCACTGTACTCGTGAGCCACATCTTCCATCGACCAGTCCAATCCTTCAGCTAATCCTTCTAATTCTTCCCACAAATGCGGAGCAAATCGCTCGTAATACTCTTTTGCTTTTTGTACATTCACTTTGTAGTTCCGCATTGATCGTTTTCGTCTAACTTTATGATTATCTGCTAACTTCGAATCACGATGAACGCGCCCTTGTTTATTTCCCAATTCTCTATATGTTCCTGTTCCTTGAATGACTTGTACTTCAATTTGTTGCACGTTCCTTCCCTCCGTTACCTTTTTCTACATTGTGCATGAGGTTTTTATACTTTTGCAACTTTAAACATACCCTCTCTTTTGGATGAATAAAGTAATACCATTGTGAGGTGAAGATAAATGGAAAATGAAATAAAAGCAAACCTTTTAAAGCGCATAGATGCATTGCGCACTCATCAACATTCAGATGGCTCTTGGCGTTTTATGTTTGAAGGTAGCGTAATGACAGACGCTTTTATGATTATGACATTACGGGCTTTAGATATAGAGAACGAAGCGCTCATTAAACAACTTGTTGAACGAATTTTATACATGCAAACGGCTGACGGTGTATGGAAGCTATATGAAGATGAAAAAGCAGGCAATTTATCTGCAACGGTTCAAGCATATACAGCGCTTCTGTTTTCTGGCCATGTAAAGAGAGACGATCGCTTATTGCGTAAAGCGGAGCGCTTCATTTTGCATCATGGAGGTTTAGAAAAGACACATTTTATGACAAAGTGGATGCTTGCTGTTCATGGTCTTTATCCATGGCCACGGTTTTTTTATGTACCTCTTTCTCTTTTATTACTACCAACCTACACTCCATTGAACTTTTATGAATTAAGCACGTACGCTCGTATTCACTTTGCTCCCATGATGATTGCAGCAAATAAAAAAATGAGCATTAAGTCAAAAAGCACACCTGATATTCGTCATTTATTTTCATCACCGAACCGAGATTTGCATGACACCTGGTATGACGAATATCGGTCTGTTTCTTCCTTTTTGACAAACGAACTAAAAAAGCTTGCAACCTTCCCTTCTTATATTCAAGGCCTTGGCTATCGTGAGGCTGAACGATATATACTAGAACGAATTGAAAAAGACGGGACATTGAACAGTTATGCAAGCGCTACATTTTTTATGATTTATGCGTTACTCGCCTTAAACTATCAAAAGAACAGTCCTGTTATTCAATCTGCCATCTCAGGTCTGGAGTCTTTGGTGACAAAAACAAACGAATTTTATCACTTAGAAAACTCAACATCAACTGTTTGGGATACTGCACTTTTAAGTTATGCTTTACAAGAAGCGGGCGTTTCAAGTGACGATGAGATGATTCAGAAATCACTTCGGTATTTACTAAAAAAGCAGCATACAAAAAGAGGAGATTGGCACATTCATAATCCAGGCGTTTCCCCTGGAGGATGGGGGTTCTCTCACATTAATACAATAAACCCTGATTTAGATGATACGTCTGCTGCATTACGCGCCCTTTCTCGCAAAGCAGCGATTGATGAGAGCGTTCGAGCAGCTTGGCAGCGTGGAACCACTTGGCTTTTATCGATGCAAAATCAAAGTGGTGGATTTGCGGCATTTGAAAAAAACACCGACAACCCGCTTTTTACGTATATTCCGCTTGAAAATGCACAAGATGCCGCTACAGATCCTCCTACTCCTGACCTAACTGGTAGAGTGCTTGAATATGTAGGGAAGTATGCAGGGATGAAGCAGCATCATCCATCCATTCAAGCAGCTGTTAAATGGCTTTTATCTCAACAACACCGAAACGGAAGTTGGTACGGTAGATGGGGCGTTTGTTATATCTATGGAACGTGGGCTGCCGTAACAGGCCTACGTGCAGTTGGAGTGGAACGCTCTCACCCTCAACTAGCAAAAGCCGTTCAGTGGCTTAAACAAATTCAGCACGAAGACGGTGGCTGGGGAGAGTCTTGCGAAAGCGCAGCTGTTAAAACCTATAAACCTCTGACCTTTAGTACTCCCTCTCAAACTGCATGGGCACTAGATGCGCTCATTTCCGTTTGCCGCAAAGAGGATGAAGTCATCACACGAGGGATGAAATTTTTATTAAAAGCCCATGATCTCCCAAAAAGGCAGCTTCATTACCCAACTGGTATTGGCTTACCTGGGCAGTATTACATCTACTATCATAGCTATAACGATATTTTTCCAATGCTCACATTTGCTCATTATCTGCACAAAAAAAAGACTGAATCCAACAGAACATGAGTCGCTCCATTTGAATCAGTCTGCAACATTCCTTTCTCATAAGACGTTGTAAAATGAGTGGGTAAGGGATGTTGCATTTCATCCTCTTTTTTATTTGTCGTCACTTTCTTTCTCACCTATTTCAACTTTATAAGCCCACTTTAATTAATGAACGGTTAAACAACCACGTTTTGCTTGTACGTACTCTTCTTTTAAAATGGCATACATACAAAGATCTCTGTATTCTCCCTTTAAATGCATGCCTTTACGAATAAGTCCTTCATAAGCCATTCCTACTTTTTCTAGCACTCGCTTCGACTGTTCGTTTTCCTTTAAACAGCGAGCCGAGATACGAACAAGTTCCATTTCATTAAAACCTAGTTCTAATAAAGTTTGTAGCGCCTCTGGCACATAGCCATGTCCCCAATATTCTCTTGAAATAGCGTATCCTACCTCTGCTGAACCATGCTTTTTGTTCCATGAAACGAAATCAATGGTCCCTATCATTTTTCCATCTTCTTTTCGCTCAATCCCCCAAGGTGCTAGTTGCTTTTTTTCATATTGAGCAAGCGCATATTGTACAAACTTCTCACTCTCTTCAATGTTTTCATGTGTATCCCACGTTACATATCGAGTCACTTGATTATCTGACCCATATAAAAAAATATCTTTTGCATCTTCCATCGTTAACTTACGCATTCGCAATCTTTTCGTTTCTAATGTCGGAAACTCTTTGTACATCTCCATCACATTTCCCCCTCAACATCTCTCTCTCTTCATTATACAAAATTTTCAGACTAATTAACACAAAAAGAGAGTAGACATCTACTCTCTTAAAGGCTAAATACTTTTTTGTAGCAACTTACGAAGAAGCGGGAATAATACATCTGGCAGCTCTTCAATATTGGGAACGAGAATACTGAACTTACCATAAATATTTTGAATGGTTCTTTGCTGTGCTTCTTCAATTTCACCATTTGATAAGAAAACGTTAATGACTTCAATGTTGTGCTTACGCGCTTCTAATACTGCTTCATGTGTATCAACAATTCCATTTTGCTCATACCCCATTGCTGCAGGTTCACCATCTGAAAATACAAGTAAAAACTTTTGTTTTTCACTACGTTTTAATAAGCGACGTGTCATATGACGAATAGCAAATCCATCGCGATTATCTTCTTCAGGCTCTAATTGCATAATTTCAGCACCGCTTTTTCGTCTCAAGGAAGACTGAAAATCAATCACTGTATTTAAATAGTTAGGCTGACTCGTTTCTGTCGCATCATTTGTATCTTCCCAAAACCCAACAATTTGATGTGGAACCATGACAGACTTAAGCGCTTCGTGAAACAATGTAATCCCTAGCTTTGTTTCATCCATTTTGTCATACATCGAGGCAGAACAATCAACTAACAGTGAAAATACCGCATCAATTTGTGGAGATTCTTGATCTTTTTTATAAAACATTCGTGGATTATCATCGATCCACAGCTTTAAAAGCTTCTTACTCAACCTTCCCATATGAAGTTCGTTACGTGGAAGGTTCTTCTTATGCTCAAGCGTTTTTTGAATCATTTGCTTTAGTTTTTTTTGATAAGACGCAATTAACTTTTTGTTTTCCTCATACGCCCGTTGCTCATTCACACTTGGAATGCGTGCATCTTTAAATATTGGATAAGCAAATTTGTTTTCTTTTCCATACTCGTTGTCTTCTCCGCCTTCATGCGCGTTTTGCTTATTTTCCATCGCTTCCATTTGGGAATAATCATTGCGAGACGTCTTTTGGGCGGAGCCTTGTACAATTCCTAACGCTTGATCACCATCGTCTCCTTCACGTACACCTTCACCAAGCAAGTCTGTTTTAGATCCTTGTTCCATATCAAATTGTAAAAAGCTTTGTGTTGGCTTACTCGTTTCACGATGCCACATCTCCATTTTCTCTTCATGAAGATCTTCTTCTCCGTCTTTTTCATGTTTTAAAATATCATCGTTGCTTAACTTCGATTTACGTTTTAAATCATCAAACGTTAAGCCTTGATCCATCTCTTCATAATTTAATTCTGGAAGAAGAAAATACGTATTCAACATATCTTGTTCTAAAATGTCATCAAATACATCCATCAGTTCTAAACAAATTTTCGCGATATCTTTTGTTGTTTTTGCTTCATACACCTTCGTTAGCTTGTTACGAATAAACGGCATTGCAAGGTCAATTGACTCATTAATATGGGGCACTTCTTCAAACGGATTATCAGACGTTAAAAGCAAGTATACCCCGTTAAATAAGGCATCTGTTTGTACACTTTTAACAATGTTTGTATTCAGTTGTGTAGCAAAATATTTACGATACAAATCACGACGAGTTGCAAACACTTTCTTTGTACCAGGACGTTCTTTTTTACAAAGCTCCTCTAAACGAGTGTCTTCAAATAGCATAAACAGCTGTTTTGCTAAGCTAGAGAAAGACATTTTTCGAATTTGCTTAATGTAGCGATCAACCTCTTTAAAGTCGCAATGCTTATAACTTCCAATACTTCGTAAAAACAAGTCACTTTTTAGTCCATGAATCATGTCTTGTCGTGGACGATTATCCCAAAAGTGACTTAAATAAATAATTTGATTCAATGGATCATAATAAGAAGATACTCGATACTCTACCTTCACATTATCATTCTTTGTTAACGTCGTCGTTAAATCTGCTAGCTCCATATATAAAAAAGAATCAATGTTTTTATCGTTAAATTTAATAAACCTCATGGTTCAAAACCTCACTCAAACAGCGTTTCTGCAATGTTTTGAATGGCTGCTTTTTCCCTTTCATCTTCTAGCTTTTCAATAATTCCACGCTGAATCGCACGAATTGGCGGTAAGTAAAGCGCTAAATCACATGTATCAATAAGAGCGCGGATAGAAGCTGCTTCTTCTGAAACATGACCGCTGCGAACTTGCGTAATTAAATCCGATGATAGCGTCACAAATTTGTCTAGTAGTTTTTCATCTTTTAATGCCGATTGTGATAATAGTACTTGCTTTAGGCTATCTCCTTGAATATAAGGCACATCAATTACAACGAAACGGTTTTTTAAAGCTTCGTTTAACGGCACCGTTCCAACATAGCCTTCATTAATGGCAGCCACTACCCCAAATGTATCTTTTCCTTTAATGACTTCACCTGTAAATGGATTCGTAATCATTTTACGATAATCAAGTACACCATTTAAGATGGGTAGTGTTTCTGGTTTTGCCATATTGATTTCATCAATATAAAGAAGATGACCTTTTTTCATTGCTTGAATGACAGGACCTTCTACAAACTCAATGCTTGTCTTTCCATCACGCTCTGAAATGGTTTTAAAGCCAAGTAATGCTTCCGCATCTAAGTCAACGGAGCAGTTGACACTATGCATAGGCTGCGAAAAAATACTTGATAATGTTTCTGCAAGCTTCGTCTTTCCTGACCCAGTTGGACCTTTTAACAGGACATTTTTGCCTAATGATAGCGCAATAATGGCATCCACTAAAATGGCATCTTCAGACGGTGTATACCCGCTTTGGCCGATTAAGTAGGAATCCTCATTTAAAAATGTTCCTTTTCTATTTTGAAGTAACGCTTCAATTTCTTTTGGTAATGTTAAATTAAACGACATACACAAAACCCTTTCTACATTTACTACTTATTCTATTGTACAAGAAAGCTCATTGATTCACAAAAATGATGCCACATAATAACAAGAGTGCCGGACGCTTTACTGTCGGCACTCTTACACGTTTTTTATCACTTAATAATTTTGTAATTGCGGTGATTAATGACGGTTTTTCTTGGTTCGCCTGTTTCTTCACTTTTTCCTACGTCTACAATCACGGAATTTTCACGAACAATAATAACCGTTCCTTTTTTCCCTTTTAGTTCACCTGTTTTTAATTGAATCGTATCGCCTTCTTTTACTTTTGAAGCATTTGGTGACTCTTTGCTTGGTACTGGCTTATTTGCTTCGTTTTCCATCTTTAAACCCCCTGCAAGTTATTATTGTCTTTATTGTCCCAAAGTTTGACACTTTTAAACAAGTGATACGCTCACTAATTAATCGAGCATACCATAAATCCTATTTAAATGAATACCCTTTTACTGGCTACTTCATTCTATGTATTGTTTTTATTTAGAACATATTTTTAATAGATATTATTATACACAAAAAAAGTCTGAGTTAAAAGAGCTAAAAAGCATCTCATTTTAACTCAGCCCATTACACCTCTTCCCCGTAAAATTCAGCAAAATTTATGGATGGGTGAGTGACTTTTTGCATTTAATAATTCTTGATACTACTTCAACTGTCTCTACAAAAATGAAAGGCCGAACACCACACCAATGGAACCAAATAAAATGAGAAAGATATTTAAGCCCAATGATGATAATAGTACGGCAGTAATGGCACCAAGAAAACCAATATGAGGTCGATCTGGGTAAACGGTCAACACCCCAGGAAAAATAAGCGCACCGAGCGCTGCATAAGGAATAGCTGACAACCACTTATCCAACCACGCAGGCATCGATAATCGATCAACAATGAATACAGGGATGATACGGGGAAGCAATGTTGCTATTCCCATACCAATAATTAATATCCACATCATTTCTCTTCACCTCTCATTAAAAAGATGCCACTACAACCACCAAGTAACGTAGCTAGTACAATTGACCATCCACTAGTTAAGAATTGACTAAACCCATAATTAAAAATCATACTAATGAATGCAATGATGCCAAAGCGCCATTCTTTTTTTACGGAAGGTACAAGAAGTGCAATAAACATGACATATAAAGCGATCGTCATACTTTGACTTAACGCTTGGGGAATAAATTCTCCTACAAGTCCACCAAGAAAAGACCCAAACACCCATGTCAAATAAGAAGCTAGAATCAGTCCCCCATAAAAAAAGTGACTTTTTTCTTCATTGGCCTTCTCTGCATTCATGGATGACAACGCGAATGTCTCATCTGTTAAACCGAACGACATGGATAGCTTAAACTGAAATGGTATCACTTTTAATGCATTCATTAATGATAAGCTCATAATAAAGTGACGAAAATTTAAAATAAACGTTGCCACAATAATCTCAACCACTCCAATACCTACTGCAATCATATTGGCGGCCATAAACTGACTTGCACCGGCAAACACAAACGCACTCATGGCTGTCAGTTCATAAAGAGTCAACCCAGCTTGCTTTGCTAACAGCCCAAACGTAATACCAATTGGTAAATATCCAATCATAATAGGGACTGCTGCTGCCACTCCTTTCACAAACGGATGTGACTTTGGCCTTATCAACACTACTTCTTCACGGCTAGTTTCCATCACGATCTCCCTTTCTAGCTACGTATACGTTCATTATGTAACCGTAACACTACTTACATCTTTTTCTATCCATTCTAAAAAATTCCCCTAAACTGATTTTGATGTAAAAATAAATGATATTTTTTATATCTTCAACCTATTATAATATATATTTTGTATAATAAAATATATATTTAGAATTTTTCAACTAATGAAAGGGGAATAAAGATGGAGCAAGATTTGAAGCAATACGCTAAGCAAATTGGAGAAAAAATCAAATTATTACGTACAGAAAAAGGATTTAGTCGTGAGGAATTAGCAGATCATGTCGGAGTTAGCAAACTAACAATTGGGCAAATTGAACGAGGAGAAGGAAACCCGACAGTAACCGTTCTCTGGAAAATCGCCAGCGGCCTAGCCGTTCCTTTTGCTGCGTTGTTACATATTGAACATGAAGTGGAGATTTCTCGTGTAAACGATTCAATGAAGTTAACAGATGAGCATGAAGTGTTTACAGTAGAGCCGACTTTCCAATTATATAATGCACGTTCTCTTGAGATGTATCGAGCAGTCATTAGACAGGATAGTATGTATGAAGCTGACTCTCACTCAACAGGCGTATATGAGTACGTAACTGTTTTATCTGGCCGCCTGCTTATGAAAATTGGTGAAACAAGCTATCTCATTCACCCATCCGAAACAATTAAATTTCATGCCAATCAACCACATTGCTATATAAACGAATCACTCGATGAACCTCTCGTACTACAAATTTCCATTAGTTATCAAGCACCGTAAGAAAAAGGCTGCATCAAAAGGAGCAAAGACGCTCTATTTGACACAGCCTATTATCACTTTTATCCGTTACCTCTGACATCTATGATTCTTCAGTTGGTGTAATTGTTACGTTATATGTTTCTTCGATGACCTTTTCTGCTTCTTCGTATCTCTCATCTTTTACACTAAATAAATGATTGATAGCCTCATCACGAAGCTTATAAAGAGCAGAAATATAGTCTCGATTCAAATTCACCATTTGTAAGTACGTTGAAAGTGTTATTTTATTTTCTTGTTCAAGCACTTCAAATGCCTTTCTTGTTACCAACAGCTGTTCTTGTAACAAGTCATGCCATTCTAGACGCCAATCTAAAATATAATTGCTACGCTCTGCGTATTCACTCTTCATCGCCTGTTCTTTTCCTAAATGCCGATCTTGCCATTTTCTAATGAGCTCTTTTGTACGATTAAACTCTTCAGATAATTGATCGTCATCAATAATTGTATACGACCCGTCTAACGTATCAGCTAGCAGCTTTAAACGAGCACTCTCTTCCATTTCAATGATATGAACAATCGGCTTTATCGTAAAAGATTGTACATCTTCCGCTACTAGAGAAGGTTTCGTTAAACATCCATCAGCTTCATCACTGAATACATGTAAAATGTTTGTATAGGAAGCGTCGTCAAATGCTTGAAAATCATGATAAACCTCCTGAATACTTGCTTTCATTGATATGTGCTCATTAGTCTTTGTTGTATTTAAAGCTTGTTCAAATCGTTCCTCGTCATAAGGTTTTATATCGTACAAAGCTTCTCTATACTCACAAGAAGTTTCTTCATTAGAAGGAACGCGACTATAGATGCGAAAGCCAACATTTACGCTTGGCGGTAAGGACGTTAAGAAAGGCTGAATTTCTTCCTTCAACTGCTTACGCGCCTGCTCTTCTTCTAAATCTTTCTCAGTATACATAAGTAGATAAATGTTCATGTTTTGTTTAAACTGATAACGTTCATCTTCTACATTGTCTGTTCCAAAAGCTAGTTCTTTCCATTTTTGAACAACTTCTTCTGGACCTGTATATTGCTTTTGAAAACGAGACGCTACTTCGTCAGCATAAGCTCTAACAAATGCTTCATTACTGACTTGTTCTTCAGTTAGCACAGGCATGTCCGCTACCGCATTTGTAATCTCTTCTACTTGATCTTTTTGAAGATGTGAATAGGTTCCTTTAGGATAGCTCATTAATTCTTCCATCGTAGTAGGCAATGTTACTTGCTCAAAAGGAAAAGAAACAGATGTTTCAACTTCTATGACTTCACTTTCTTTTTGCTTAACTAGTTCTGGCTTTTCATCTGGCTCAGGCTCTGACACGTTATTCGTTGAACAAGCTGTTATCATTAAACATACACTGACCATGCTCATTCTAATAAGTGTTTTCACATTTAACCTCAATGTTTTGCCCCTTTCATCTCTATTTCGTTTCATTATTTGAACGGCTTTGTTCGTTATCGCACACTAGGAAGAGCACATTGACATGATGTATGATACGATGAACAAAAAAGAGGAGTTGATAATGACGATGTTTGTCATTTGGATTGGTTTGCTTATTTATGCGTTTTTTCTTGCACCTGGAGAGAGCATTCTTGAAGATGAACAATTTCACCTCTTACTACGTGGTCAATTTGAGCAAGTAGATCCACTCATTTTAATGATCTTTTCTTTTTTAGGTCTATATCCTTTCTTATTTGCCTTTCTTATCTTACCACAAGATGACAACAAACTGCGGGCTTTGCCCTTTGTTTTTCTTTCTTTTTTCTTAGGAGCCTTTGCTTTGCTACCTTACTTTGTGTATCAAGGACTCAAGACTGAGAAGACCACTCGAACACCAAACCGTCTTTTCACTGTCAAGACATCTCGTATCATTATTATTGTTCTGCTTATCCTCGTTATTTTCCTTTATGGATTTGGTTTATTTACCGGTTCTTTCTCGGCTTATCAACAAGCTTTCTTTTCTTCACAATTTATTAGCATTATGACGGTCGACTTTTTTGTACTCACTTGGCTCTCTTATCATGTTTTCAACCATAAGTATCATCACCCAAGAAATGCCTTGGCTCTCCTTCCACTAATCGGGTTTCTTATTTTATTAGCCTCAATGCCCAATCAACAAAAAAGAGAGGGTGAATAATTCACTCTCTCTTTATACTTACAATTCAACTGATTTTTCCGCACCAGGCTTTGCATGCGTTACATATGTGCCAGCAATCATATCATGAATTGAACGCTTATCATCTCGAAGCGCAACCATAAATGCACTAACAATAAGACCAATTCCTAATGTAATTCCATAAATAAGTCCTGCTACTATTGCACGTAATAACATTGTACCAAATCCAAGTTTGTTGCCATTTACTTTTACAATACGAACGCCACAAATGCGTTTTCCAACCGTATACCCCATCCAAAAAATTGGTACTAGTAAGTAATATAGCGTACTAACAAGATTAGTAGACCAATGTCCCTCTTCGATACTTCCCGAAATAACAAATCCAATAATTGATAACGGCAATCCAATGATGAGAAGATCTAATAAATTGGCGCCTAAACGAATCCAAAAACCTGCTGGTTGTACAACTCCATCCATTCTAATCACTTTCCTTTCTTTGCTGCTTGTTTTAATAAAGTTGTAATTTCTGCGTTTCCATTTTCAACTGCCTTCATAAGTGGGGTACTCGCGTAATAATCAGACGCATTTGGATTAGCTCCTGCTTCTATTAATACGCGAACAGCCTCTACATTATCACTATAAACCGCATGAGTTAATGCCGTATAACCATCGCTGTCTTCATACTCAACGTCTGCACCTTGTTCAATTAAAAATGACATCATTTTCGAGTTTCCTAACTCAGCTGCACTCATAAGAGGGGTTATAAACATGTCACCATCTTCTATATCGACATTTACACCTTCATTTAATAGTAACGCAGCTGCCTCTATGTTATCAGACTTGGCAGCCCAATGTAAGGACGTATATCCTTGATCGTCTATGTCATCGACCGCATAACCTTCTTCAATTAACCTTTGTAACTCATCAATGTCATCTGTAATAATCGCTTGAGTGAATGGTGAAGGTTCTCCATAAACACTCTCTTCAAATTCACCTATGGTCTTGTCAAAGAAATAGTTCATTGAATAAACCATGCCAGCTATACATCCGCCAAACAATAGAAGAATTATAGGAACAAACAACCACACTTTCTTTGATCGCTTTGTTTCTAAGATTACATCTCCGGTTTCACCCATGAACACGCCAACCTCATGAATTCGTTTTGGTAATGGAGGGTGTGTTGACAAAAACTCACTAAACCAAGCAAAGAACCCCTTCTCCTCCTGTGCTTGTTTTAGAAATTCATCTCTGTTTACGTGCTTATATAGCAATTTACCAACACTTAAAACGGTTAATCCATTTTTCGCACTTTCAGCATTGTTTGTGTAATATGCCGCGTAGCGGTCACATGTATATTCACAAGCACGTAAATACATCTCACCTATACCAGGAAGCCACATCGTAGGCAAAATGAATAGTGATTTTGAAATATGATTTCTTTTAATATGAGCTAGCTCATGTGCAATCACAAACGACAGTTCGTCCTCATCGCCTTGTTCGATAAGCTCAAAAATTTCTGCATACAATACAACCATATTACGCCCAAAAAATCTAGTTGCAAATGCATTTAACGCTCCACCTGATTGCATAACATATACATCAGGTACTTGTTGTAATCCCATTTCACTGCAGAGTTGTTTTGTTTTTTCATATACTTTAGGAAATTGCCTCTCATTCAATCGAACGGCATTTGTCCGAATATAGCCAATCATCAAGCCATGAATAAATAATGATAAGAAAATCATTGCTGCAACAATGAAGATTCCAACGATTGATATACCTAAACCAACGTAGGTTAAAATACTTAATACAAGTACGAGTGCAAAATAGCGTCTTTCATAAGGATACACAAGCTCTTTTTCTATCAGCTTTTCTTTGACCACTAATCTCTTTTCTCCTTTTGATAAAATAAACAAAAATTTCATGAACAGGAAGATTATATAGATTATTTGGTTATTTGTATACAGGAAAAATGAAGTAATGAATTGATAAATATTGTATCTCTTTTCGTTTATTTTTTTATAACTAGTTATAATCTACCATTGCATTTACTAGCATCTATCATGTATAGTGTAAATACAGAAAGTAAGGGTGTATCCTTCCTTTCAATATTTAGAGAAGACATTCTCTCTTGCCAATGGGAAACGTTCCTTTCAACAAACTACTCATCATTCTCTCGTTTATGAGAGAATGTATACATATATGACATACCTGCGATGCCCGTATACTCATGTTGTCTTAAACCTTTGAGTGTTAATCGGGAGTTCAATATCAAGCTGCAGATAACATGCCCGCTCCTTAGTGGGACGTTAAAACCGGCTGTGCGAACACCCACCTAGTCGATCTGGGTGATTAAGACACTTCGGGTTACGACAGAGCGGGATGTCTATATTACAAACTCCTTTTTAGTTGAATGGAGTTTTTTATTTCAATCTTTTAAGTTTACATAATATTATTATTGAAAATAAAAAAGATGACGTCATTCGTCATCATCCTTTTCATCTTCCTCTTTAACTTGTTCTTCTATTAGCATGTTTAACCATTCTGGATATTTCTCACCTTGATGTTCATTCACCACTTCAACAACGTCGGTTTCTTGCATCTTAGACATAATGTCATGAATATTATTTTCATCCCCATAAATGTTACCAAACCCTTGGTTATGCTTTTTGTTACTTCTGAAGCCTGTTGGAAAGTTATTACCGAAATTAACCGCCGAAGCATCTTCAACAGTCCCAATATGAATATCCCCAATTGTAAAAGTTGAAGACAGAGATGGTGTCTGATTATGAATCATTTGACTCCTTTTTTTCTTCTCTTGTTGATCCAACTCTGCTTTACTCTCTAGCTTATAAGGAACACTCTTTCCATTGATTTTCACTGTAATCTCTGTATCAGTTGCTTTACTTTTATAGTGGTGCTTTCCGTTCTTTTTGCTATTAAAAGATTGCCTTTTTCTTACTTGCTTATGTTTCTTATCAAACGGTTGAGAACTGGCATTTTTTCCAGAAAAGGTATCGCCTATGTTCAACGTTCCACTAAGTTCATCTATATCAATCGTATCTAAATGATAGGAGAGTTCTTCGATGTTCAATGTCTCAATATGTTGTATGTCTAAATAATAGGAGGGCTGTTTATTCTGTTGAGAACATTCATTTAGCTGTTTCTCTAAGCTCGTTAACCTTCTCTCAATTCGTCGAAGAATATCCATCATTCGAGTTTCATCCATGTCCATGCACTTCATCCCCTATTTGTTTTAGCACTTACTACTACTTAATACATATCATAATGTGTATGAAAGGGGTGCCACTATGAAAATAAATCTACGTTCCCCGCAAATCCTCTTTGAAGACATGACCGTACATGTTGTGGAAGATAATGCAGGAATTTTCGTGGGAATTAATCATCAATTTAATTGGAAAACAACCATTAACGGTAGTTATTCTGGCTTCGGTATCGTATGTGGTAATCATAATGTGTTATCTTCTAATAAACACCTTGTCCTTCATGACGATGTGAATGAAGACACTAAAGCGAAATTCAAACAGAATTAACTACTCAATATTGATTGAGGCTGTGTCAAATGGTTCACTTTATTATCCTTTTGACACAGCTTATAGCCCTTTAAACTTACTTTTTCTCTCCTGTTTTTGCTACTGAGGTATTATTAACTATTTTATTCGAATGACCGTTGATCCTTCCAAAACCTTCTGAATGACGTCCTTGATGATACCATTGATATTGAACATTTATTCCATAAAATAAACCCGAGCTGTTTTGAATGGTATTCACCTTAATTGATTTGTAGTGAATGGTTGCCATCTACACATAACACCTCACACTTATAAATCTACTGTTGTATTATAGATATTTAATTTTCTACAAAAGTATGCCCCTATTTCCTCTTCGTTACGTTGCCGTACACAAAAGAAAAAACCATCTTAAAAAGATGGTCACTCTTTAAACGATTAACTTTGGGAAACTGGCTGATTATATTGAAGATTATCTTGAGAGAAATCTGAATCAATCACATCGTTATCATTGACGATATTAACATTGTGAGAAGCAATATTTTGATAGCCTACCATTTTCCCTAATCCACTATTACTTTTTAAATTCACTTGCCAATTCGATTGTGCATTTCTTCCCGTGAACACACCCGCATTCCCAGACATGGATGAAATTGTAATATTGTCAAATTCAATACTAAGCTTTTTCATACATCCATGTTCCTCTATATTTGAGAAACTGGTTGTGGATTGATAAAGTCTGGCTGAGCAATTGGCATATCACACACATCTTGATCATTTACAATATTTGTGCATCCTAATATAACAGAGCTCACATAATTTCCATTTCCTGAATTCATTTTCCCTTGAGCATTCCAATCAGGCTGGCTGTTTTGCCCCGAAGCAATAATTGAGTTTGAAGACATACTAATCACGTTTATTTGATTAAAAATAACGGAAACAGGCATTTCTCATCCTCCGTTTCTTTGAATGTTAATTTACTATATGTTTTCTGGTAGATGAACGTGAATTGTGTACCCCTTCATTCTTTTACATCTTTCATAAGCTAAAACAGCGAATTGCCAGCTGAGTCACTGGTTGCTTTGGCTACTTCCTCCTTATGTCCACACCTATAGCCGCTCCACTCCGGCTAGAATCAGCGACTCCTTTAAACATTCCATTTTCATAATCTATTAAAATACTTTGAACATTTCCGATATCGACGGGTACTGTTCCAAATCGATGCCCCATCCCATTTAACTTATCTATTACATCCGTTGGCATTCCTGCTTCCCAACGATACGAGCTTAGTGTATTCGTATAAATACGTGGCTCTTCGACGGCTGCTTTTAACTCCATCTCATATTCAAACGTATTTAAAATTGTTTGAAGAACAGACGTAATAATGGTCGTTCCTCCTGGTGAACCAACCGTTAATACCGGCTTGTCATCTTCAAATACAATTGTTGGTGTCATACTACTTAACGGACGCTTATTGGGCTGCACCTCATTTGCACCGCCAGGAAGGGCATCAAAGTCTGTTAACTCATTATTTAACACAATGCCATATCCAGGTACAACAATACCTGTTCCAAATACTTGTTCAATCGTTGTTGTATAAGAAACAACGTTGCCCCATCGGTCGGTTACAGTGAAGTGTGTTGTTTCACCAATTTGCTTGTCATCTTTTTGTTCAACAACGTGGTAATCAGCCTGTTCTTGTTCATATTTCCATGGATCTCCCGCTTTTGGTGTATAATTTACCTTATCAAGGGAAATAAGTGATTGTCGCTCTTTAATATAACTAGGGTGTAACAATCCTTTTAATGGAACATTAACAAATTCTGGATCTCCTGCATATGAAGCACGGTCTGCGTACGCTAGATGCATGGTTTCAGCAAGTAAGTGATACGTTTCCCATGATTGGCGGTCATATTGAGATAAATGAAAGTCGTCTAGTATCTTTAACATTTGCAATAAAAACACACCACCTGAGCTCGGTGGAGGCATACTCGCAATTTGATACCCTTTATAATCGCCCCAAATTGGTTCATCGATTGTCACATCATACTTTTTCAAATCGTTTATTTCCATCGATCCACCAAAATCTTGCACAGTCTCTGCAATGGCTGTTCCTACTTCTCCCTTATAAAATACATCTGTACCTTTTGCTCGAATTAATCTAAATGTTTTTGCTAACTCTTTTTGTGTTAATAATTCACCTTCTTTTAAAGGTTCACCGTTCTTAAGGAAGATATCTTTCCCTGCTGACTTCATTAATTTTTCACGATTATCTTCAATCGCTTTTGCTAATACAGGATCAATAGGGAACCCTCTCTGTGCTAGTAGAATAGCTGGAGTAATGAGTTGTTTCATCGAACGTGTCCCCCATATATCGAGTGCTTGTTCCAAACCTTTTAGTGTTCCTGGGACTCCTACAGCCGTTCCATGTGTTGAGCGAGTCGCAAATGGAATTGCTTTACCATTCTCTCCTACAAACATGTCTGGTGTAGCCCCTTCAGGTGCTCTTTCACGACTATTGATAATGGTCGTATCTTTTGTTTCCCCATCGTACACCATCATAAATCCACCACCACCAATGCCCGACATCATTGGCTCAACCACGTTCAATGCAAATTGAATGGCAACTGCAGCGTCAATAGCGTTTCCACCTTTGCGAAGAACACCCGCTCCAATTTCAGAAGCTAACGGATGTGCAGTGGCGACCATCCCATCTTTTCCAACATCCACTTCACTGTAATTTCCATAATCAAACGTTGGTTTTTTCGCTTGTCCATATAATGGAAGCATCGTAAAAAATAACAACAAACTGAGAGTAATTGCAACCCCTGTGCGTAATCCTTTTTTCATTGCATCTCCTCCTTGAAATATATCCCTACATTTTCTAAAATAAGGAAGAAGATGATTTATTTCAACAATATTTTGAATTTTGAATATTATTAACCATGCGTTTTTCTTCAGAATAGGCCTATCCTATTAACCATATTTCATTTTCCTTCAACCAAAAGATATAATTTTTTAAAAAGAACTTTTAATAAAGACAAGATTACCCCTTATGTGTATCTTGTCTTTATTTGTACTTATATTTGTAACTATTTGTATGAATGATACGAACGTCCATTTTAATATCAGTAATGGATTCTCTATCTAAATAAAATTCGTTTCCATATTCCTTTTTATATTGCTGATAATCGTTTAAATGATAGCGAAACCACTTCTCTCCTAGTTCATAAATATCAATTTTCTTTTCCATCCCCTTCTCAAAGGTACGCTCAATGTCATTTCTTAACTCTTTGTCTAACATCTGTTTCATTTTTTTATAAGGTAAATCTTTTACTTTTTCCATAATTTCAACATCTGCTTTTCCCTTTAGTGTAAATGTTGGCTTGCCTTCCTTTTTGTTTAATTTCACCTTGATAGAAGGAGCATTAATACGGAACGTAATGACCGCTTGACCATCCTCTTTAATCGACATTGTATTATAATTAGGAGATGGATTTGTCCATTTTAAGCCCGTGACGTCTTTTCTAGATAAATAACCTCTAAACTCCTTACTTCTAAAAAAATAACCTCCTTTTATTTTTAATGTGTCATATTTTTTGTCTCCCGTTTCCCAGCTTTTCTTATCAATTGTTAAAGCAGGTATCCCAATTCCACCAACAGGTTCAAAATAACGAGAGGTAAACTCTCTTAATCGAATTGGTTTAATTAATGGCGTATCTCCTGCTACCTCTACTGGGTAGAGTAAAATATTGTAAATAGGTGGATAAAAAAATAACGCTTGCACGTTTAAGATGTCTTTTATAGGTTGATCCGTTCCATATAAGTAAACCGTGTGCCGAACAGATTTATTTCTTCCTAAATCTCTCATGACCTCATTCATTTTTTTCTTTATAACAGTATCTGAAAACAAAAATGTCCGTTGATGTCCAAAAAACAAGGCTGGTTGAGATACTTGATACAATTTTTCAATGGCTAAATTAATGGTCTGCCCTCTCTCAACAGCAATCCACGGTGGCACTTCTTTAGGCTCTCGCCCTCCTTCTTGTTTTGCAACATTTAAAAAGTTTACAGCTTGCAAGTAGACAATATACTCGTCGGTTTCTTCATCATAATCAACACCAATGCATAACACATAAGTTAATTCTTGAATATTCTTTAAATTCACACACCCTGTAAGTAAGAACATGCTGATTATTACTATTAAGATTTTTTTTCACATTACTTCTCCTTCCTTGTTGAATCAGAAGGACTCGTTATACTTGTTCGACGTCGATGTTTTACCCATGGTTTCTTCAAAAAAGCTGATATAATTTCTCTTCCTTTTAAAGGCGCAAGAGAGGATAAATAAGGCATACGAAACGATGTTAAATACGACAAATAAAGCGTTGTAAGAAAAAATCCGATCACAACACCGAATAACCCTAAAAATGTACTTACTATTAAAATGGCAAACCGCAAAACAGATATGCTTGAGCTTAATGATTGGTTAGACAATGTAAAGCCTGAAATGAACGTAATTGCTCCTACTACAAGCATGGTTGGTGATGTTAGCCCCGCACGAATAGCGGCATCTCCTACAATTAATCCTCCTAAAACAGCTACAGTTTGACCTACAGCTTTTGGCAAACGTAATCCCGCTTCATTAAACAGCTCAAATAAAAACAAGATAATAAACATCTCAAGAGGAGCTGAAACAGGCAACCCAAACCTAGAAACACCAATTGTCGCAATAAGCAAAATAGGAATTTGCTCAATATTATACGCAGATAAAGCAATCCAAACTCCAGGCAACAACGTTGTGACAAACAAAGCAATTAACCGTAGAACACGCTCGAATGAAACAAATGCATACAAATTATGTGAATCCTCTGGTGACTTCATTAATAAAGCCAAATTAGTAGGTGCTATACTAACCGTTGGACTTCCATCAATAATTAACATAAACCTTCCTTGATTGAGGCATTCAATTGCTTGATCAGGTCTTCCTGTATAATGAAAAAGTGGAAAAAGCGAAAGAGGATGATCGGATAATAGCGTTTCAATATGATGGCTACTTTCAACAATATCAATATCGAGGTTACTAATTCTCTGTTGAACATCTTTTACAATTTCCGGATCAATAATATCTTCAATGTATAAGAGCGCCATGTTCGTATTACTACGCTTACCAACTACATATCTTTCAACAATTAATGAAGCACTTTTCAAGCGTCTTCGTACAAGGGAAATGTTAATTGAAACATCCTCAACAAATCCATCTCGTGCTCCTCGAATCGATGTTTCATTCGATGTTTCTTCAGGAGATCTCTTTAAAATATTTTCAATGTTCACCGCAAACAAATGCTTTTCATTCATAACAACTAATAAATGACCCTCAAATATTTTGTTTACAACGGTTTCTTTTGAAGCGTCTGTAAGACTTTCTAATTTAAATAGCTCAGCCATCTCTTCCTCTAAATGTTCCTCCTCGATATGTACATCCAAAAATCTTGGTAAAATATATTGATCAATATATTTTAAATCTACGAGAGGCTCGCAATATACAAAATGAAGATCGTGAATACTGTCAATTGGACATTCATATGGTTGAACAATGATATCATCACTTTTTTTGAATATTGACTCTAAAAAAGCTAACTTATTCTCTGGTGATTTTTTTAATGATTGCTCATTGTGATTCGTACCTTGCTGAACGTCAGCCTCTTGTGTTTCTTTCTTATATGAGCCTAACTTCTTAAGAGGTCTTTTTTTCATGTTGATTACTCCTTTTTTTCACAATGAAAGCTAGACATAAAGTAAGAACCGTTAATCCTAATAAAAAAAAGGTCATACCCTTGAAATAGTATGTATATAAAAATGTATTAAACGCAAAGTAATCAGCCGGAATCATGGAAGTGGCAATTAAAAGTACGTACCCCCCTATAAATAACAACCATTTACGCTTCTTCCATACTAATGTTTGAAGTAGATACATAAATAAGCTGATTCGAATAAAAGCTCCGCTCATCCACTGATAAAGAGCAAAGAAGTCCATATTTGAAATGTATTCCCCGACTCTTAAGAGCCTCCACTGCTCATAAGCAGGATAACGTAAATTAGATGCTTCAATAGGACCGTACTCCATAATAGCAGCTGACAATGGACCTAAAATTAAACCTACTAAAATGACCCCTAAAATGAACAAGTGCTTATAACGAATTGGCGTTTTAATATAAGGTAAAAGCAAAATCACTAAAAATATTTCAAGTAGCCCAGCAGATACATATACGATGCCGTTTAAAGATGGCTGATATCCGTTTTCAAATAAAGGTAATAACAAGCTTGGATTTTTTTCAGTGGTATTCACTCCCATAATCAAAAAGCCTAAAAGTACGACGGTTGGCAGAATGATACCAGCTACAATAGCTAATATTTTAATACCTAGAAACGAACCAATGAAGCTAACAAAGCTTAGAAGCAGAATACCTACTATTGGCGGAGATTCTGCTAAAAAATACGTATTAAGCCAAAGTGTTGTATCTTTAAGCGTAACGGCTGTATTTAGAAATAAAAATAAAAAAATCGGTAGAATATAAATCGTCGCAAATACCTTTCCAAAATGAAATTTACACCACTCATATATATGTTGATGTTTTACATATTTAATAATAAATAGAAGAATGTACAGAAAGAGAAAGTATGCCGGTAGCGTAAATAAAACACTAACCCATGCATCACGACCTGCTGCATACAATAAGTTCGGAATAATCATTACATGATTAATGAGGCCGGTAGATAAAATTAATAATAAAAACACTTGTCTTGTTGTTAGTACGTTTTGTCCTACATCATTCATCCTCATCACCACTAAACTAGTTTGTGTCCATTAGTATGTGCCTCTTCATTATTCGTATACAAAATATTCCTCTTCTTAATTTTTTGCCGTTTAACCCTTCAGCAAAAAAGGTATACACCTAGTAACATATAAAAGAAGGAGTGTGGATTCATGAACGAACAACAACTAAAAGAAAGTATTCTATCCGTTCTTGAACAGAACCAGATTGGAACACTAGCAACTGTTATTCAAAATAAACCTCATTCACGCTACATGACATTTTTCAATGATGAGTTAACTCTCTATACGCCAACAAGTAAAGAAACACATAAAGCAGAAGAAATTGAACAAAACCCTTATGTGCATATCCTATTAGGTTACAACGGAGAAGGATTTGGGGATTCGTACATTGAAGTAGAAGGTAAAGCAGTTATGAAAGAGGATGATAATTTGAAGCAACAGATTTGGCAAGAAAGTTTCAGCAGATGGTTTGACGGTCCAAACGATTCTGACTATATTGTTCTCGAAATCCACCCGTCTGCCATTCGTTTAATGAACAAAAGTAATGAATCTCCACAAGTATTAACATTGTAAGGAAGCTGTGATTACAAGCACAAGATCTTCTCGATGAAATAAGTCGACATGGTCTTGTGCTTTATTTCTTGATGACACGTTACATTTTTTCACAATCGCCCTAAATATTCCGTTTTCCCTGTTCCTTGGCACTGTTCACACTTTAATTTTCTGCTAAACAGCCTCCAGCCTTTTTTACATTGTTTCTTTCCGTCACATCCTGGACACAAAACATAAATCCCCATCATACTCACTTCACTTTCAGGTTTTACTATGAGACCTTTTAATAATTCACTGCAGTTGCCCGTAGCAAAACTACCTGGTTCTGGCACTATACCCACACCTATTGAAGCTTGAAAAATGGAAATATCAGCGACTGCGGCAGGTGAATTTATTATTTATTAAGAGGAAAACTATGTAACCAAATAGTAGAAATACAGATCAAACCTAATCTTATTCAGATTTTTATTATTGATTAAGTTTGTTACTGCCCCATAATTTATTTATTAATTTGTTTGTCCGAGGCCATCCACTCGATTATAATTCTAATCATTACAAGATTGAATTCCTTAAAAGGGAAACGAGTAAATTCAAAAGTTCCTAGGAAATTCACTCCCAATTATTTTAAAGAGGTCGCTTTTTAGGTAGTGTTTACCAGAGTTCAATAACCATTGTTCCAAATATCGGTTTTGATCGTTGTAATAGACATTGGTGTCATCTTGTGAAAATTGTACCGTTCCATTTTGAATTCGAACAAGAATATTTACCATTCTATTGGTCACTCGAACTATGAAGCCTCGATAACCGAGATTTGTAGATAATTCTTTAATTGAGGATTTGGGTAGCATAGCGAGTCTTTTCAAAAAAAGAACCCCCTCTGCATCTGACAACATCCATGTTGGGTTAGGATTACCAGAAAAGATATCTAGTTCAACTTCAACTCTTTCTAACATGACTTTGTCTCCTTCTGCCGTTACTTGCGTGTCCGCAGTTAGGCATTGATAATTGAATCAATATCCCCCACAAGGAAAGTAAGATAGTTCCATGTTCTTAAGTCAGTCTATATTAATATGATTTTACAGTTACCTTTGGTCCATTCTGATAGAAATAACCACAGAAATCCGTGTAATGTCCTCTGCAACAGTTTTTGGGTGTAATATCATGTTCAATTCTCTTTTGACAATTATCTCTGTAAGAAGCTTTTGTACTTCCTTGTTTGTGAGCCCATTGCCAACTTGGCCCATCTGAGACAAGCCGATAGAAGTGAAAATCTTCTCCTGGCCAAATCACACAGGCAATAATCAATACGTCCGATGAGTTCGGCGAACAATAATGATTCCAACCATCGGCGTGTAGACCAGCAATCACTTCACTGCAAGTATTTTCTTTTGCTGGACGACCTCCGTGTAGTCCAGGATGAGCATAGCGACCACCACCTAGATGGTTACTGGCAAAGGCATAGCAATTATTGTGAATGATATTAGAATTCAAATTAAAAACATCTGTATTGTCAGCAAAGAAATTATATTGGCATGTTTCCCACTCTGTGGCTCGGGAGACTTTACTACCTTCGTTACTATATGTAGCTGATGTAACAACCTCACGAGACGATGATGCTAATACGACACCTTTTGCAGCTACTTCACGCAGTTTGTCCGTTACTTTACTGCATTTCTTTTCTGATGTTTTTAAAAGCCACTCAGCAGTGGAGAATTGCTTTGCCATTTTACTCCCAACACGGAACTCTCTAGGGAATATACTTTTCAATCCCCGACTGATCCTGTTCCATTTAATATCTCGGACAATCAATCCACGATAGCCTAGGTCAAACTCCTCCTCAGGTGTATGAACCGGAGAAACTTGTGTTGACTCTGAAGTTATTCGATCGCGCAGTTCCTTCTCTTCAGCCTTAGACAAAATCCATTTAGGATTAGGCATCCCAGAATAAATATCCAGCTCAACTTCAAACATGATACATGACCTCCAAAAATATCCTTTTATTAATAACGGTAATACATGTGCCGAACTAATACTAAATCTCTTAACCGGCTAGACGGTGGATGACAGAGGGGAAAATCCTCTGACCTTGCTTCGCCATTGGGAATTTCAACGATTTAGTTCCGCTCAGGAAACGTACTCTGCGGTGCAATCGCTTAATTCCCTAAAAAGTTTGATATATTGTATATTTTCATACGGCCAATAAATTGGGTTTGGATTAGTGTCCAATTTACCTTAGGTACCATAACCTATTCCTCTAAGAACCTTTATATGTGGGATCAATGTTATTTATTCGCGTTTGGTAACATTCAAAAAAGCCCGAAAAAATGTAATTTAGGCTTCTCACAATAGGTATCTAACTATACTTGTAAAAACTAGGTACATATCATAAATGATAAATATGACTCTAAGATTAAAAAATTTCCCATAGATAAACATATTGAAATTACTTTATCGGACTATTGCTTACTGCTTATTTCACATCAGATAAACGTCGGATGGGGTGGTCAAATCACTTACTAGTTATTGCAACAATAGCGTTGAGGAAGATCACTTAGGGAGATATTATTATTGATAGTTAAAAGGAGAGGTAATTTTTGAATGATTAATATTTTCCGAATTATTATCCAGCACAGTCAATTCTGACCCCTTATGGTCTAGGATTGTTGGGCACACTTACAATGCCTATTGCACAACCGGTTGGGCCAGGCACACATTGGCCTTGGCCACCACCAGGACCAAGACCAATATCTCCAAACGGTTGGAATAACTGGAATGGTAGGGGAATTAAACTATACCAAGTCATTTACTAGAGGAGCTAGCTTTACGAACTTTATTAGTCCAAGGTAAGGTTTTATTTTTTAGTAGAAGAAAGTGTACAATCTGGTTTGTACGCTGGCGTACATTTTAAAGTAGATAATGATAAAGGATTAAGTTTAGGAAGACAAATAGGCCAGACCTTAGTAATCTTATGAGGAATCAAAACCAAAGTACCATGTAAACTATGGTCATTCTATTCGGGTTTGTCAGATTATCTTAGATATAAGGCTATCAGCAACTAAACTACTAGTTCTTTATGTTTGTATCAGTTGTTAGTCAATATAATTAAATAATTGTTTCATACTTTTATATAATAGGTTGCTTACAATAGCAGCCTTTTTGTATGCAATAAATTAATATTAGGTTTGAACCAGTTGAGATTTCAGATTGAATGTTAGTATCCATTAATAAAAGAGCTGAAAATCATTTAAAAAATGGAAAATAACTATCAATAGGCTTTTCTCTTTAAGTCATTTGCCTATACATGGAAAAACATAGACACATATCATGCAAAGGAAGTGTAAAAATTAATGAAAGAGCCCGTTTGGTATGTAAAATAAAGGAGTGTTTATAAAAATGTATGAAATGTATTATTCATGGCCTGAACCAATGAGACAATATGGTGGATCACAAGGAGGAATGGATTTAGGAGGATTAGGAGGAAGTTTAGGAAGTTTAGGATCTGTGTTACCTAGTTTATTAGGAGACGTAGATTTAGGAAGCTTAGGTAGTTTGGATGCACCACAATCTTACGCTGCATATCCTACTCAACTAACTAGCCAATTATCTAGTTTTTCTCCACCCCCAAGAGTAAGGCAACGATATCAGCAATTATTATCTAATCCAGGTTTAGTCCAACAATTGGCATCACAAGCATTGCAACAACAAGGTGGGTTTAATGGTGGTCTTAATGGTGGCTTGAACGGGTATGGAGGATATGGTGGTCTTAATGGTGGCTTGAACGGGTATGGAGGATATGGTGGTCTTAATGGTAGCTTGAACGGGTATGGAGGATATGGTGGTCTTAATGGTGGCTTGAACGGGTATGGAGGATATGGTGGAAGAGATGAAGATTATCGTTTTCGATGGAGACTTCCATTCTGCCAATTACGTTGGTCAGTCATGATAACAGGTACAAATCCATTTAATCTTCGAGTTCGTGTAGGTATCATTGTACAAACTAATTTCTTTAACACTACAATAATACAGTTCTTCCCTAAATTTGGGATAGGTAATATTGCAACGAACAATATTCTTTATGTTGAATGTTAAACAAAGAGTTTTTTACTTTTAGAACAAATACTCTTTACAAATAATAAAATTATATAACAAATTTCTCTAAATCCTTCGCGTGAATGCTATTCTACACAAAAGCCGAGATTATTCTTGGCTTTTTATTATAATACTTTAAAATATTGTATCTATCAAAAGGTGAAGGAAGAAATTTTGAAATCTGAACAAACTTGTTACGTAGATTTTTGGAGCTTACTTGATCCTATTTTTTGATTAGTTTAATACGTCTATCTGTGAGATGGTTTTGTCAGTACATTTTTCATGTGTCATTGTAGCCTTAGTTATTAGTTATGTAAACAAAGGAAAATTCCATACTCCAACCTAAGATATGTTTTGCGCTTATAAATCTTTCCACGACAAATAGCCAAAAGGTGGTCCTTTCGGTTATCTGTCTTCCTTATTGGGTAACGCAGGAAATCAACCCGGGTACTTGCCGTTTTTTGCTATGTAGAAGGTGGACCCCTTAATGAACCTAATTGCATTAATAATTGTATGAAATATTTAAATAATTTATATAGAAGGTTAAAAAAAGCCAGCATACAATCGACTCAATTTGATTTTATTCCACCTTTACTACTGTCCGGATTCCCAGAGGCTTACAACTGTAGGATAACTATAGCTAGGGGTACAGCTCCAGGATAAAATGGTGTACTCGGAACTATAGTCGGTTGTCAAGGTGAACTAGGAATCAAAATAGTTCCTGGAATAGGATGGGAAGGAAAATTAGTAGTATTATTACTTCCCGATCCAGGTACAGGAATTGTAGCAACTGTCGGTGTAGATGGTTGTTTAGGTATCGGTGTATTAGGACATGTAGGTGGTCCCCACATTGGTTCTACTAAGGGTGGTTTAGGTTTAGGGATACCAAGTCCTAATTGAGATTTAACAGGGATTAGAACTTGCCCAGGTCCAAAGTATGGTGTATGGTATGAAGGATAATTAAACATCTAATTTGAAATCCCTTCTATGTTAAATATTACCTTTCAAAGTATGTGATTAGGCTCAATTGAGTATATCCTAGAATTAGATGTTCTATTTAATGGGTTAACCAATTCAGATCAATCCGGTGGTTGTATTAACTCTTCAGGGCATTGAATGTTATCAATATCTTGAACTAATTTTTCAGCAATTTGCCTCCATACCCAATTGTTCCAAGGTAAATTTTCATGCGTAGACCTTATTGGTACCCTTCCTTTAATCGAACAATGTTGTCGTACTCGGTTACCATCCCAATCTCTCCTATGTTCCACATGAATATGCTCTACTCCAGGGATATTATTATTACCACAACTAATACCATTATTTGTATTACTGCAAGGGATTCTTGTCTGTAAACATACGTCTATTTCATCTATCGCATATTTTTGATAATAACTCCTTTTTACTTTTCCAAATGGGCGATTAACATTTTGCAAATTATTAGATGGGCCAAAAACTGGATCTATTAACGCGATAAAATCAGGTTTACGACCACGACCCGATAATGCTGCCGATAATTTGCTAACTGCCCAACCTCCGTAGCTGAAACCAATAAAAGCCTGGTAACAAGGAGTGGTTGAAATTCTGTTAACTATATTAAGGTGAGTATTTGTATCTGGCTCTACAAAAGGATTACTTACTTGACCAGAATTCCATTCTGTATAAAATATATGTGTTGGATTTACCCTATCCTTTAAATAATCCTGTAAAAAAAGTTTAAAATCTAGCATAGAAGAATTTCCTGATTCTCCTCGACCACTTATTAGTCCAATTACGATGTTATTTTTTTTATACTGTGACGTACTCCCTGGAGGAGGTGGTGATGGCGTAATATCCGGAATTGTTTCAGGAGGATATTTTCCTGAAGGAAGAGTAGGCCAACCTGATGTTGAAGGCCATTGCCACTCAGTCACTGGAGGTATTGAAGGCCAACTAACTGAACCCTGTGCTCCAGATAATCCACCACTATCAGGTATAGGGATACCACCACCAGGAAGTCCAGGTATTCCTCCGCCACCAGGAAGTCCAGGTATTCCTCCACCACCAGGAAGTCCAGGTATTCCTCCACCACCAGGAAGTCCGGGTATTCCTCCACCACCAGGAAGTCCGGGTATTCCTCCACCACCAGGAAGTCCAGGTATTCCTCCACCACCAGGAAGTCCAGGTATTCCTCCACCACCAGGAAGTCCAGGTATTCCTCCACCATTAGAACTGCCATCACCAGAACTACCACCACCAGAACCACCGCAAAAGACCTCACCAGTTGGGGTCTCAAAACAATCTTGTGTAGCAACATCACCACCAGGTACTCCAGGAATAGTACCGCCACCAGGAAGTCCAGGAATAGTACCGCCACCAGGAAGTCCAGGTATTCCTCCACCACCAGGAAGTCCGGGTATTCCTCCGCCACCAGGAAGTCCAGGTATTCCTCCACCACCAGGAAGTCCAGGTATTCCTCCACCACCAGGAAGTCCAGGTATTCCTCCACCACTAGGAAGTCCAGGTATTCCTCCACCACCAGGAAGTCCAGGTATTCCTCCACCACCAGGAAGTCCGGGTATTCCTCCACCACCAGTACCTGGAAAGCCCCCAAAACCACCATATTGTCTATATTGGTCAGTTACAGGAAAATGATAAGCGTAGAAATATCTTCGCCAAAAGTAATCATAAAATACATAAGGATAATTAAACATGAATTCATAATTCCCTTCTTTATTAAATTTTCACTTTTGATTAGGGTGATTTGTGTGTTTACCTATGATAATAGGATATTTAGTAAAAAATAAAAAATGCCGAAAATAATCTCAGCATTCTCAACAACGTAGGAAAAAGAAATCCACGGGAGTAAGATGTTTTTTGTCTTTATTAATTTATGCTCAAATAATTGCATTATACAGATTATAAAAACTTAACAAATGAAGTTATACGCAATTTTCCTTGTTTGGTTAAATTCCGGTACTGTATATGACAGTTGATAGGTTCAATGAATATAAAAAAACATTTTCATTTTGCTCAAAAACATAGACTAGGAACTCCGCTTATTAGTAGACTACTTGCTGTTTATTATGCTGCAATAAATGATATATGTTATTGGTCCTTCCTTGACCAATAACATGATAACTACTCATGCTATTCAACCTATTGTTACTTTATCAACGTTTTGTGACAGTTCTTATTAAAGAATTATCTAAGTCCTTGTTAAGTAATATTAATTACGTTATCTATAGAGAAATTTCCTCAAATGCTTTTCTTAGTTAATTGGTGATTTGATCCTTTATTTCATTTAAGTTGACTACATGTTGTTCTGAACTTACTTCATTCTTAGGAAATGATTGTAATTCAAAGACATTTTGCAAATTATTGTTTATGGTAGTTATTGACCATTTCTCTTCCCTTCTTTTTTTATAAAAATGGCAATTTTCAAATCAAGTTCATCATATATTTTTCATTGGTGTCTTCCGTGCGTTTTACATAATTGATTCTGTCCTACTCTAATCGCTTAAACCAACCATCTACTGAATTTTCAATATAAAGCAGAAGAAATTGAACAAAACCCTTATGTGCATATCCTATTAGGTTACAATGGAGAAGGATTTCGGGATTCATACATTGAAGTAGAAGGTAAAGTCATTATTAAAGAGGATGATAATTTGAAGCAACAGATTTGGCAAGAAAGCTTCAGCAGATGGTTTGACGGTCCAAACGATTCTGACTATATTGTTCTCGAAATCCACCCGTCTGCCATTCGTTTAATGAACAAAAGTAATGAATCTCCACAAGTATTAACATTGTAAGGAAGCTGTGATTACAAGCACAAGATCTTCTCGATGAAATAAGTCGACATGGTCTTGTGCTTTATTTCTTGATGACACGTTACATTTTTCACAATCGCCCTAAATATTCCGTTTTCCCTGTTCCTTGGCACTGTTCACACTTTAATTTTCTGCTAAACAGCCCCCAGCCTTTTTTACATTGTTTCTTTCCGTCACATCCTGGACACAAAACATAAATCCCCATCATACTCACTTCACTTTCAGGTTTTACTATTAGTATTCAAAGTTATGACTGTATTTAATCACGAAAACACAAAAATGCCTGTCGCTCTAGAGCGACAGGCATTTTTGTGTTTTATTACTTAACCGCTTCTTTTAATTCCTTACCTGCTTTGAATGCTGGTACTTTAGAAGCTGCAATTTGCATTTCTTCACCTGTTTGTGGATTGCGTCCTGTACGAGCTGCACGCTCACGTACTTCAAATGTACCAAATCCAACAAGCTGAATTTTGTCTTCTGCTGCTAATGTAGTTGAGATTGTGTCTAATAAAGCATCAACTGCTTTTGCTGCATCCTTTTTACTTAATTCAGACTTTTCAGCTACTGCATTTACTAATTCTGTTTTGTTCATATTCAAAACTCCTTTTCCTTTAATTTTTTATGTAGAGATGTCAACATACCACATCTTCTATCTATTTGTCACTTCATAAGATTAGACATCCACATAAAAAACTCCTTTTTTCACCCTCAATCTTTTTAAACAAATGACTATTTATGCATACTCAAGTCATCAACTCATCAGACTTCCTTCACATTCAGAAAATGATTAAGTAAATAATTACTGCAAGTATAATCCGATAAAGCGCAAATGGAACAAGCTTAATTCGATTAATGAGCTTTAAGAAAAAGCGAATAGACACAAAGGCAAAAAGAAATGCGCTGATAAAACCCACTATAAAAAATGGAAGAACATCCATTGTAAAATAGCTCCAATTTTTTAAAAGCGATAACCCACTAGCTCCTAACATAATTGGAACAGCCATAATGAAGGTGAAATCTGCCGCTGCACGATGACTCATCCCTAGTAAGACCCCTCCAGAAATTGTTGAACCTGAACGAGAAAACCCTGGCCACAACGCAATACATTGAAACAAACCTACTAAAAAAGCTTGTTTGTATCCAATTTGATCAACCACTTCTATTTTGGTCACTTTTGGCTGCAACCAGTCTGCTAAGAGCATGAGAACTGCACCTGCGACTAATCCAATTAATACGGTGTGAATGGAAAACAAATGCTCATCAATATAGTCTTCAAATAATAATCCTAGTATGGCAGCTGGAAGTAGTCCAACAAAAATGTGGGTGAGCTTTAATCGTTTACTCGCATGTTTTTCTTTTTTCAAATCGAGTAAATCAATAAAACGATTCTTAAATAAAACAACTACCGCAAGAATAGATCCTAACTGAATGACAATTTTAAACGTATTGGCTACCTCTTGTGAAAATAGCTTGTGTGACTGTAATAGTAAGTCATCGACAATAATCATATGTCCAGTCGATGAAACAGGAGCAAACTCTGTTAACCCTTCAACAATTCCTAAAATAAACGCTACTATGATTTCCCACATAAATAATCCTCTATTTCTTCCTATTTTATTTTGCATCCTCGTCATAACTAGTTTGATTAACTGCTACAAATAATTGGAGCTATGCTGAATAGGAAGTAAATATCTATTTTCTATACTCACAAACGCTAGTTCTATACAGAGGTCATTTTTTATCAAGGTTTGTGAAGCATTTGCTACTTTTTGTTTAATAGACTCTTTATCTATCTTTTTTTCAACCGTTAAAGGTTGAACAGAAGGCGTTATCATTGCATCAACTTTGTATTGATAATCCATTGCTACGATTTGAACAAATGCATCGTCAATTGACTTGTCTACAAGGGTAGGTACAAAACAAGCAATTACTAAACTGATTAAAATCGCAGCTTTTTTCACATGATCACCTCCTCTATTTTTTAGCTTTAAACATATATAGTAGAATGATATTTGAATGAAGTAAAGCTTCTATGAGAGGATTTTCAATCATATTAACGAAGAAATCTTGCTGTACTTTCAGAAAATCTGTCAAATTAAAAAAAAATTTGATACAATACAGAAGTATTGAGAGCTTATTTACTCATCCTTACATAAAGTGAGATCACTTCTGCCCGTCAAGACGGGATAACAAAACCTAATACACATTGTTAAAGGAGTAGAAGAATGGAAAAAGTATTTATTTTTGGACACAAAAACCCTGACACAGACACAATTTGCTCTGCAATTGCTTATGCTGATTTAAAAACAGAATTAGGTATGAATGTGGAACCTATTCGTTTAGGAGAAATTAACGGTGAAACACAATTTGCTTTAAACTACTTTAATGCTGAGGCTCCACGCCTAGTAACAGAAGTTGCAAGTGAAGTAAACAGCGTTATCTTAGTTGACCATAACGAACGTCAACAAAGTGCAAATGACATTAACCTTGTTCGTGTATTAGAAGTAATTGATCACCACCGCATTGCAAATTTTGAAACGAGTGATCCCCTATACTACCGTGCTGAACCAGTAGGTTGTACAGCTACTATTTTAAATAAAATGTACAAAGAAAACGGTGTAGCGATTAAAAAAGAGGTTGCAGGCCTTATGCTATCAGCGATTATTTCTGATTCATTATTATTCAAATCACCTACTTGCACTGAAGAAGACATCATCGCTGCTCGTGAGTTAGCGGAAATTGCTGGTGTGGATGCAGAAGCTTACGGACTAGATATGTTAAAAGCAGGCGCAGACCTAAGCGATAAAACAATTGAGCAGCTTATCTCATTAGATGCAAAAGAATTCGATATGGGTAGCTTCAAAGTAGAAATCGCTCAAGTAAATACAGTTGACACAAACGACGTTCTTGCACGTCAAGTTGAGCTTGAAGAGACTATTTCTAGCGTTGTCGAAGCAAAAGGACTCGATTTATTTGTTCTTGTTGTAACAGACATTTTAGAAAATGACTCAGTGGCTTTAGCAATTGGTAACCAATTGGACGCTGTAGAAGATGCATTTAATGTTAAACTAGAAAATAAAACAGCGCTTTTAAAAGGTGTTGTATCACGTAAAAAACAAGTTGTTCCTTCGTTAACAGAAGCATTAAAAAAACGTGGTTAAGTAAAAAGAGTAGTTGGTCATTAATGACCAACTACTCTTTTTTTATGAATCTAAAATGGCTAGTTCCCTTTTAAAATATATTGATTACTGAATGATAATGCTCGCTCTAAATCATCTACTATCTTCACTTGAACCTTTATCTCATTCTTACTATTAACTTACGCTTTTAAATACTCATATCGCTTCTACTTTCTAACTTCTTATGCATATATGCTATAATATGGTCATGAAAGGAGCTTGAGATTATGACAACAAATCAATCATTTATCGGCTATGTTGGAACGTATACAAAAGGTGAGAGCAAAGGAATTTACACGTTTACACTTGATACTACGTTAAAGAAGATTAGCGATGTAAAGCTTGCAGCAACCGTTGAAAACCCTACATATGTAACTGTAAACGAAGCAAATAACACACTTTATGCTGTCGCAAAAGATGGTGAATTAGGCGGGGTTTCTGCTTATTCTATTAACAGTAAAACAGGCGAACTAACTGAACGAAACAAGCAGCTTACAGAAGGCGCTAATCCTTGTCACGTAAGTGTTAATCGTTCACAAAGTCTGGTGGTAACATCGAATTATCATAAAGGAACAGTTGAGTCTTATGTCGTCAATGAAGATGGCACGTTAAACGCTGCTGCTTCTGTGATTGAACATACAGGTAGCGGGCCAAATAAGGACCGTCAAGAAAAGCCACACGTTCATTATGCCGACTTTACACCAGATGAGCGCTATGTAGCTGTAGTTGATCTTGGCATTGACAAAGTTATTACATACAAAGTAAATGAAGATGGTACATTAACAGAAGCAAATACACTCTTGACAACGCCTGGAAGTGGACCGAGACATTTAGTGTTTCACCCGAACGGAAAATTTGCTTACATTATGACAGAGTTAAGTTCAGAAGTGATTGCACTATCATACAACGAAGACGACGGTAGCTTCACGGAACTTCAGTCGATTTTAACCATTCCAAGTGACTTTACTGAAAACAATCAAGGCAGTGCTATTCACATTTCTTCTGATGGTCAATTTGTATATGCTGGAAATCGCGGGCATGATAGCATCGCTATTTTTAGCGTTAATCAAGATACTGGTGAACTTACATTTGTCGATCGCACATCAACTGAAGGCGATTGGCCTCGTGACTTTGTACTTGATCCAACAGAAGAATTTCTTATTGCTTCCAATCAAGAATCACACAACCTTGTGCTCTTTAAAAGAGACAAAGAAACAGGCAAGCTAGAATTGGTTGAACAAGACATCACTGTTCCATATCCTGTTTGCATAAAGTTTCTTACAAAATAAAAGAAAAAGACGAGCAAATCATGCTCGTCTTTTTCTTTTATTTATGCTTCATTCACATAAATAGTCCAACCATACTTTTGACGAAGTTCTTCGGCAAATCGCTCTGCGTTCGCTTTCCCGACAAATGTTCCGGTTATCATTCGATATGTGGGATTTAAATCCGTACTATCTGCTTTTTCATAAATAATCCAATTATAATCAGAGCGTAGTTGTTCAATTCCTCTTGAAAAGTCTTTAGCGTTTGCAAACGCACCCGTTGTTAACCGATAGAGACGGTTATCTTCTGGAGGTGGTGGTGGAGTTTTTACTGGCAATCCTACGAATTGTGCTACGCCTCGTGCATATGCTTCTCCCATTTCTTTTAAAAACAGCTCATTTTTTAAAAGGTTGGAATCTTTAACTGTATCAATAAACGCGATTTCTGTTAAAATCGCGGGCATCGATGTTTGGCGAAGGACCGCAAAGTTCGCTCGTTTTTGACCACGATTGACATGGTTATATGTTGTTAAAACGGTCGTAACTTGGTTGTGTAGCACATTTTGAAGATTGACAGTTGTAGCACTTGCATTTGAAAAAATATAATCCTCGTAACCCGTACCTCCCCCTGCATTCACATGCATAGACAAAAAGACATCTGCATTCCACGCATTTGCTCGATTCGCTCGCTCACTCAAGGATAGAAACGTATCAGTCGTACGTGTCGTATTAATTATAAATTCACTATAGACTTCATTTAAATAGGCAATCACATATTGTTGAATCTTTAATGTCAAATCTTTTTCTGCTAATCCATTACCCACGGCTCCTGAATCATTTCCTCCATGACCTGCATCAAGATAAATTCTTTTCATATTACTTGTCCCTCCCTTCTATTAAAATATGTATACTCATACACACTTGTCACTTTCATTCACCTAGTACACGATAAGATTTAAATTAAATATAATAAATATTTACTGAAAGGACCGCTTTTAATAAATAATCCATCTTTCCATTATACTTTTCGCGTTACCATGAACCTTTCCTACTTTTATTGATTTATGTACCAACACTCTCATTCCTTTTCATCATTCCTAATCAAGCACTTTTTAGACACCTACAAGACACGACATTCTTTTTTCTTTGAGAAAATGTATGCATCCTTACCTCCTTCGCTTATAATGAAAGATATTGATTGAAAAAGGAGATTCACATATGTCTACTGAAAAGAAAAAAATTAGTCTGCAAGAAGCCATGAAGCAAAAATTAGCAAGCAAACAACAAAATCAAGCTAGTAATCAGCATGGCCTCGTTAAATCAACTCAACAGTTAAAAAGTCAGCAAACAAAGAAAACAAATAATCAACGAAAACGAATGGGTGTATAAATGAGCGGACAATCTCGCCAGAACATTAAGCCTGGCCTTGAAGTCAATATTGTTTTAAAACAAGATCAACGATCAGGCAAGCTAACAAATGGTATTGTAAAAGATATCTTAACAAATGCTAGTTTTCATCCACATGGTATTAAAGTTCGACTGCAAGATGGACAAGTAGGACGCGTAAAAGAAATTGTTTTAAACTAACATAACCGTGGGGCTTAGTCTAAAAAGGTAAAAGCATCCCATTTTTACTAAAATCGAAACATCCCTTGCTTGCCTATACATTGATAGACAAGCAAGGGATGTTTTATTGCGGCAGCCTCTTTTTATTTGCGATGACTTATGAAACAACTCAAGCTTTAATTGTTTTGACAAGGTAATCTCTTTTAAAATATATTATTCCTGTATACTTCACTTTCTTTATTGAGTCTCATCTTTTCAATCCGATCACCCACTTTTTTATCATTCTTACCGAGAAGACCCCCACCTCAAGGAACACAGTAAGTAGGTGGGGGATGAATCGGTTTTTTAAAACTTTTTTTCATCTTTAGTG